>JBBRYX010000018.1:0-100695 GCA_038237225.1 Tepidisphaerales bacterium
GATCAAACGTACAGCATTCAATTGCGTCGGCTAAAGTGATCGCGTATGGAAGGAGGCTCGGGACGTTACTCAAACCGGAGGAAGGTGGAGATGACGTCAAGTCCTCATGGCCTTTATGCCCAGGGCTACACACGTGCTACAATGGCGTGCACAAAGCGAACCTAAAGCGCAAGCTCATGGAAAACGCAAAAATCACGCCCCAGTTCAGATTGGAGGCTGCAACTCGCCTCCATGAAGTTGGAATCGCTAGTAATCGCGGATCAGCTACGCCGCGGTGAATGTGTTCCTGAGCCTTGTACACACCGCCCGTCAAGTCATGGGAGCCGGAAATAGCCGAAGTTGCCTCATCACAGAGGTACCTACGCTAGGTTCGGTGACTGGGACTAAGTCGTAACAAGGTAGCCGTAGGGGAACCTGCGGCTGGATCACCTCCTTTCTAAGGGATACTTAGAATCATCCCCAGAGCAATCTGTGGTGAAATGTTAGCGCAATCTCGTTTGACCCAACGGCGAAAGCCCGCGGATCAGAAACGTCGATGGCGACATCGACGGATGGCTTCCGACTATTCACTTGTCAAAGATCAATTGACAAAAGCCCGGCATCGAAAGATGACGGGCTTTTTTGTTGCGCGGGTTATCTGCTAGGATGGGTTGAGCAGGAGCGTCCGTTATGACTTACCGAGCTCACGTCAAAAATGGTCAGATCACTCTCGATGAACCGGCGCGTCTGCCGGAGGGGGCCGAGCTGAATGTCGAAGTGGTTGAGAAAAGAGTACCCATCACAAGGCCAAAAAAGCGCATGCCTCTTCGCGATTTCACCCCGATCGAGATGCCAGGCGGTCCTCTCTCAGATGATATCATTCGCGATCGGCGGTGAATCATGTCGATCTGCTTCATCGACTCTTCGGCGCTCGTAAAGCGCTATCGCCATGAGGTGGGATCGAATCGTCTGTCTGCACTTATGAAGGCCACCGACCAAATGCTGATCGCGCGGCTAACGATTGTCGAGGTTTCATCGGCACTTGTTCGAAGGGCGCAAGAATCAAAGACAAGCGGAGACGATTTCGGGATAGCTTTGGACATTTTTGACGCTGAGGTGGATGACTCATTCGATGTGGTGGAACTGGAACGTCAAGTGATAGACGGCGCAGTACACATGGCCCGCAAGCATGCCTTACGCGGAGCTGACGCGATCCAGCTTGCCTGTGCTCTGCTGTCGCGAGCTGAACTTCCCGGGCCACCGGATTTCTACCTTGTCTCCGCCGATGACGAACTCAACGCCGCCGCCGCGGCGGAGGGTTTGCGGGTGGAGAATCCGAATCTGCATCCGTAGTCTGCCTCGGAGGTATGAGCAATGGCGCGAATCGCGGAGCGTCGCCATGTACTCTTGTCGCCAAAATCTTTGCGGAACGCACCAGGATTTGACGCAACATCTGATCGGTGGCATTGTCAGCCTGTAATGAAAGGCAGCCGATGAAACGCGAGGGAACCTTGCTTGACCGCCCCGATATAGACGCGGGGTACGATTCATCCATCAACCCGGAATCGGTGGGAATACCGTCCCGAAAGCGATCGCACTGGCCTTGGGCTATTGCATTGATGTTTACGGTGGCATGTGCGTCTACGGTGTACCTCGTGGGTAGGTTTACGAGCATTCCGGGGGAGGTCGTGAGGGGGTTAGGGCCTCAAAGCACGTATACAACGGCTATTCACAACACTGTGGGAACACTTCGAGGTGTAAAGAAACTCGTCGTGTTGAACGTCCCGATAAGCGCGGAAATCACGAAGAGTAAGGAAACTCGAGTTATCTACGGCAAGGTGAATATGGGCACCACGGTGGTGACACTGCGAGCGAACGACAATAAGGTTCAGTTTTACATCCCGCTGGAAGACATGAAACAGGAAGATTTCCAATACGACAAGCAGCGACGGGTTATCTTGGTGAATATTCCAAAGCCAATGCTCGACGAAGACATGGTTGAGGTCCAGACGGACCCGAACAAGATTGAAATCAGAACGGACGTCGGATGGGCGTCACTCAATAGTCGTGAGGGTAATTTTCTTCGAGAAGAACCCAAAGCGGAACTGCGCCCCCGCGTCTTAGCAACGGCCAAAGACTACCCATTGCTGCAGGCACATGCTGCTGACCGGGGTCTGATCGTTTTCAGAGAGGATATCGTAGCTCGTCTGGCAGACGCGCTCGGACAAGATTTGGTGGCAGAAGTTCGATACAGAGAATAAATACCGCCGACCGGCGATTGGCGCGACATGTCCTACGCACCGAGACGGATTCCTTTGGCTTTGTCACGCGTATCTAACGTGCGCGCTTCGTCAGCACCGGCGTCTGCTCGGGCGGGCAAACCGAATGCAGCAGGAAGAGTCTTGGCTGCCCGAACCATCGCAGTCGTTGCCGACTTCCTCCAGATCATAATGTTCCCATTTTTCCTCGAAGGCATACTCTCACCGCTCGAAGTCTTACCCGACCTGGCGGTTGCAGCCTCGCTTACCGCACTCGTCGGTTGGCACATCGTATTTCTTCCTACGTTTCTCGTGGAGCAGCTCCCGCTCGCCGATTTAGCCCCCACATGGACGATTGCGGTGATATTTGCAACTCGAGGCACCCGCGGAGGCTGATCTTTGTTCCCGTTTCGCTGCTATGTCGCGCTCTTACGGCTTTTCGGCCAATTCGAACTCGTCGTCTTTGATCATGCCGACGCCAGGCGCGTACCACGATAACCTCGTACGACTGGGACGCGGTCGTCGAGAGAATGCGCGAGCAACGCGAAGGGGACGTTGGGGACGCGGAGTTGGAGCAGCTCGTTCAGGTGCATCCCCGTCCCGCGGAGGAGAAAGCGTTCGGACGGGCGGAGCTTGACTCGCTCACGCGGCCCCGCACCCATTTTCGGCGCGGCGCCCTCGGGGCCGGCTAGTGAGCCTGTGCGACCGAGCACAAAGATCGGCCGTAATGAACCCTGCCCCTGCGGCAGCGGCAAGAAATACAAGAAGTGCTGCATGCGTTGATGCTTTGCGCCTCGGGGCGCGCATTGAACATTCCTGAGGATGGTGGTCACCACGAAATCCGCCGCGGGGTAGAACCCACGTTCTTGGTACGTCTCGGCTTCCGAGGGCAGCGCAAGCTCAGCGGCAGACCGAAGATGACTATTGGACTGCGGCGGCTTTGGAAGCCGAAGCGAAGTCGCGGGCAAAGAGGGAGAAGCCGATTTCATTGGAGCAGGTGGAGCGCGAGCTGGATGCGCGTAAGCGCGCGACCGCGAAGCGGCCGGGGGTCCGAGAACGCCCATGATCCGGCGGGACTTGGCAGGTAGCGTTACTTCCAACGTGCGATTCCTGTCGGATGTTTACGCGAAGCTTGCATCCACGGCGGGGGGTGCGGTAGGGTCGCGGGCTTATCCAGGAGATGATCCATGGCTGACAAAGCCCCGCCTCGACGTCGGTCCGCGGTTGCGGTGAAGCAGGAGATGCAGGCGACGATCGCCGATGTGCAGAAGGAAGTTCAGGAGCGGCGCGAGGCGGCGGCGACGCCGGAGCAGCGGATTGAGGAGCGCCATGTCGCCAAGGCGGTGGAGGCGGCGGATGCGCTGTTCGCCGAAGGGGTGGTCAAGGGCGTGTCGGACCTTCGCTCGACGCTCGGAAAAATCCTGGGCCAGCTTTCCGAGAAGCTCGAAGCGGAGATCGACAAATATGGGCAGATCAAGAAGGCGGTTGACGTCAAGGAAAAGGAGCTGGTCGAGATCTACGAGATTCAGAAATCCGCCTCGACCCTCGCGGCACTGATCGAAGCGCAGCAGCGCAAGCGAGAAGACTTCGAGGTGGACATGAATCGCCAGCGGGAAACGCTGAGCCGCGAGATCGAGACGACGCGAGACGAATGGGAGACGCAGAAGTCCGCCCGCGAGCATGAGACGCGGGAGGCGGACGCGGCGGAGAAGAAACGCCGCGAGCGCGAAAAGGAGGAATATCGATACGCTTTTGCGCGCGAGCAGCAGTTGGCGAAAGACCAGTTTGTCGATGAGAAGGCCAAGCTGGAGCGTGACCTCATGGAGAAGAAATCGCAGCAGGAAAAGGATTTGACGGATCGCGAGCGCGCGATCACTTCGCGCGAGGAGGAATTGATTACGCTGCGTCAACGGGCCGAGGCATCTCCGCGTCAGCTCGAAACCGCGCTTGCCCAAGCGGTCAAGGAGAGCGCCCGAAAGGCGGAACTCGATGTGGCCGCGCGAGACGAGTTGCTCAAGCGCGAGTTCGCCGGCGAGCGCAACGTGCTGACCACGCGGATTACGTCGCTGGAGCAGACGGTCAAGGAGCAAAGCGCGCAGTTGCTCAAGCTGTCGCAGCAGGCGGAGAAGGCTTACACACAAGTCCAGGACATCGCGGTGAAAGCGATCGAAGGATCGAGTAATTTCAAGTCGTTGACCAGCCTCCAGCAGCTTCTTGCCGAACAGGGCCGCAAGCAGGGGCAGGAGAAGTAGCGGGCAGGAGATCTTGTCTCGCGCGAAACCCGGGTGGTTAACCCTACCCGGCTTGCCACACCAGCGGTTACCGACCGGCAAATTTACGTTGACTCGATCCATTTGGCGCATCAAGATGCCCCATTCCGCGGGAGGAAGGCTGATGGGCATTCAATTTCAATATGAGGACAAGACAGTTCAGAAGGGGCCAACCCGCGACAGCGGGGCAATGACGCAGGAAGGGGGAGCTGTTTACAGCCTCGGGCTAAAATCTGATCTCGCGCACCGAGAAAATTATTGACACAACGGGTCGCCGGTTTGGTAAACTGATTGGCGAAGCGGGTTCGCTCGGGTTCGAGTATCGGCGTGATGAACTGCGGTAGCCGGGGCGTCAGAATTTTTTATCCGATTTTCCGGAGCGCCGACATCATTGGGCCGCCCACTTCTTTTTTTTTAATATTAACGTGCGGGGAGTGTCAAGGAGGACGAGCATGTCCCGTGCGGAAAAGCAGCGGCGCCGGATACGGCGCAAAGCGCGTGGACGACAGAGCCCACAAAACCAATGGGCGCTGGCGGGGAATGAACGAGCGCCTCGTGGAATCGTATTTCTCAATTACGACGTCACCGCGGAAAAACTCGTGGTTCCGGCGGAGGCGGATCCGGGTCTCGATCGGATGTCGGATGACGATCACCGGACGCTTTACAAACAGTTGATCGAAGATCCTCCTATTGCGATCGAGCGCCTCAAGAGCCTGCTCGAGGATTTCCCCGATTCACGGACGCTCCGGAACTGGCTGAGCGTCGCGTATTCAAGTGCCGGGGACAATGGGGGCGCTGAGCGCGAGGCGCGTGTTTTATATGAGCGTCATCCCGACTACCTCTTCGCGAAATTAACCGTGGCGCAATTCTGTCTGCAGCGGGGCGACATCGCCGAGTTTGAGGCGATCTTTGAGAAAAAGTTCGATCTGAAGCTGATGTATCCCGAGCGCGATCTATTTCACATCTCGGAGTATCTCGGACTTGCACGGCTCATGGTTGAGTATTACCTGCGGATCAAGCAGCATAGCGCGGCACAGATCTCATTCAACATGATGGAAGAAATCGCACCGGATCATCCGCTGACGGAACAGGCGCGGATAGTGATGGTGGGGTCAGTCCTGCTGCGTTCGATTAAGGGGCTGGCGCGGGATGTCCTTCGAAAGGCGACTTTGCGTTAAGCCGTTCACCGCGCGGGGCGGGATCGAGCAGTTGGATTTGGAATCACTTTCGAACCGCGCTCGCCTCGGTGGGCACGGGGACATACCCGCCGATGGCTTCGCTGACGGGGTCGATGGTGATGAAGGCGTGAGGATCAAGTTGTCTGACGGTGCGGAGCAGATCCTTCGCGCGCTTGCGCGGAGCGACGACGAAGAGCAGGCGGATTTCACCATCGCGGGCTTCTCCGCGGAGTGCGGTGACACCGAACCCCTGGGCCATGATCGCGGTGCGAAGCGGGTGGGCGGAGCTGTGCTGGGTGATGATGCGCATCAGGATTGACCCTTGACCCCTCCAGCGTTCCAGCGTGATTCCGACGGCGGTGCCGCAGCCGAAACCGACGGCCCAGCCGACGATCGCCCAGGGGTCGCCCTGGTTGATGTACTTCATGCACTTGGAGATGGCGAAGATCCAGACCGCGGATTCGATAATGCCGAGGACGACGGATTGCAGGCGTTTTCCGCGGACGGTGTAGATAACGCGAATGGTGCCGACCGAGACATCGGCAATCCGAAGCGAAAAGATCATGAGCGCAACGAGGGCGGGATTCATGGGAGAGATGGTAGGGGCCGAGGGTTCTATTGGAAGGGATGCGCCGATGCGGGCCGCTGGAGTAGAATAGATTGGAGAATGATGCGACCTCGATCGGAGCACACGGCTTCGGATTCACCGCTCTGGGAGTTGGCGCGGAACCATCTTTCAATCGAAGCGACGGATCTGATTCGCGCGATCGCGTTGCAGGTTGAATCGGCGGACTTGGATTTTCGCACGCGGCTCTTGATCAGGGATTCACTGGCCGCGCTACGTGACGTGCGGGGTGACCCGTGGTTAGAGGAGATGCTTAAGCAAAGCGGGCACTTCGAGACTGTTACGAAGCTTGCGGCGGAGACCCCTGGCGAAGTTGGATTCAGATTCTTGGGGAGACGACTTATGAGTTATCAGGATCCTGAAGTTGTGAGAGAGTTTCTGCGCGAGCTTGGCAGGGGAATCCAATCACCGGCCAAAGTGATCATCGGCGGATCGACCGCGCTGATTTTTGCAGGATTGCTCTTGCGCCGAACGGACGATATCGATGTCGTTGATGAACTTCCGGCATCCATCCGATCAGAGCGAGACCTTTTGAATAAGCTTCAGGAACGGTACGAACTGCGCCTGGCGCACTTTCAATCGCACTATTTGCCGGATGGGTGGGAATCTCGAATCCATTCACTCGGCCGATTTGACTTGATCGAAGCCTTCATCGTTGACGGTTACGACACTGCGGTAGGCAAATTGTTCAGCAAGCGAGACAAGGACCTTGATGACCTGCGGGTTTTGAAACGAGCGCTGGATCAATCGGCGTTTGCTTCACGATTGAGTAGTGCCGGCCAAAGGCTTCTCCAGGAACCGGAACTTCGACAGAATGCTGAGAAAAACTGGTACATCCTGTTCGGTGAAGCGTTACCGGCTTGAGCCTGGTGGGTGGAAGAAGTTGCTGCCGCTGGAATGTGTCTGAAAGCCCCTTTCCATCCGGCGGTGAATGGCGATACTGAAGGGCTTTCGATCATCTGACGTTGCTTCAGTGCGGCACCGCAGTCTTTGACAAGAGGAAATCACTTATGGGTCCGACCAATCTCGCTTTGGTCAAGCTCTTTGAAGCCGATCAGGAACTTCGTGAGGCGCAAGCACGCCTCGACGCGGCATCGAAGGGCGTGCGAATTCAGGAGCGTCGCACCAACGATCTTGCCGAGCAAATCAAGCTCACCCAGACGCAGTTGCGCGAACAGCAGGCGAAGGGGGGAAATCTCGAACTCGACATCAAGACGCGCGATGCGCACATCGAGAAGCTGCGGAGCCAGCAGCAGAGCGCGAAGAACAACAAAGAATACCAGGCGTTCCTCATCGAGATCAACACCGGCAAAGTGGATCGCGGGAAGGTTGAGGAGGAAACGCTCAAGGTCATGGAACAGGTCGAGAAACTTCAGGCTGAACTGAAGGATCTGACGGCACAGCACGAGACCGAGCGGACGAATCTCGAGCAAATGAAGGCGAAGATCGGGGGAACGGTCAAGCAACTGCAATCTGAAATCGATCAACTAAAGCCCGCGCGCGATCAAGCGGCGGCTTCGGTGCCATCCAAGGCGCGAGTCCCGTTCGAGCGGCTGGCGGAACGTTACGACGGCGAGGCGCTGTCGTCCGTCGCCCGGCCGGATCGTCGCCGGGAAGAATACTTGTGCACCGTCTGTCACATGAATCTTGTGACGGATGTATACAACAAGCTGCACTCGCGGGATGACCTGGTGTTCTGTCCAAACTGCCAGCGGATCTTGTTTATTCCGGGCGATCTGCCGCCCGAGATGGCGGTGAATAAGAAGAAGGAACGCCGCGAGGCGAAATCGCAGGACCAAGAGACGGCCGCGGCTTCGGTGGAAGCGCCTGCTGCGACCGAATCGTCGAGCGCGGCGACGGAAACCGGTCAGGAAGGCTCGACCGATCCTTCTGCATCAGAGCCAGCGGCGCCGCCGGTGCCCTAAGTAGGGGTCGCGGGCAGGCGATTTCGCTCCTTGAAATAACTCCGGGCTTCCAGCATGGGAGGATTCGCAAATGCTTCAGCGATTCCGCCGGTTCACGATAGCCCCGCACGCAACGCGTGCGAGGAATGGCCCATGAATGAAACCGTAACTCTCGAATTCGACGGAGGCTCCCGCGGAAACCCCGGTCCCGCGGGCGTTGGGGTTGTCGTGCGCGCTGCCGACGGTACGGCGCTCGTGACGCTCGGGCGCTTCATCGGACGCGCGACGAACAACGTTGCCGAATATCGCGCGCTGATTACCGCGCTTGAGGAAGCGAAGAAACTTGGGGCGAAGAAAATCATGATCCGCGGCGACAGCGAGTTGATCATCAAGCAGATGCGCGGGGAATACCGTGTGAAGCATCCGGATCTGAGGGAACTGTACGATGAGGCGCAACACCTCCTTCACCAGTTCAACGAAGCGAAGATCGAGCACAATCTCCGGCACAAGAATGAGACCGCCGACAAGCTCGCCAATTTGGCGATGGACCGCAAGCGTGATGTGCTGGAGGTGGATGAATCACCAATCGATGCCCCCGAAGCGGTGGAAACGCAGGCGGGACAGGCGTTTTCCTGTCCGCGCTGCGGGTGCGTGATCGAGGTGATCAAGCCGTCGTCCATTCGTCCGCACCAGCTTAAGCTGTTCGTTTGCCAGTGCGGTGCGAAGATGAATTGAATGTTTTTGGAGACCGGAATCATGCCTGAGAAGGTTCGAGTTGGAGTGGTGGGTTGCGGCGCGATCAGCGGCGCGTATTTGAAGCATGCGAAGGATTTTTCGATCCTCGAGATCGTCGCCTGCGCGGACCTGAACCGTGAAGCGGCACAGAAGCGCGCGGATGAATTCGGCGTTCCGCGCGTGCTGACGGTGGAGGAATTGATTCAGGATGATGGGGTGGATCTGGTGCTGAACCTGACGGTGCCGCAAGCGCACGTGCGGGTCGCGCTGGCGGCGATCGCTGCCGGCAAGCACACGTATTCGGAAAAGCCCCTCGGTGTGAATCGTCGGGAAGCCAAGCAAGTCGTGGACGCTGGGAAAACCCGCGGCGTCCTGGTCGGGTGCGCGCCGGATACGGTTCTAGGCGCGGGCGTGCAAACCGCTCGCAAAGTTCTCGATGCAGGCGAGATCGGAAGACCCGTCGGCTTCACCGCGTTCATGCTGTGCAAGGGACACGAGCACTGGCATCCAAGTCCGGAGTTTTACTACGAGGCCGGCGGTGGGCCGATGTTCGACATGGGGCCATACTACCTCACGGCACTGCTGAATCTTCTCGGTCCGGTGAAGCGCCTCGCGGGCATGGGAACGATCGCGATCCCCCAGCGCACGATTGCCTCGGGACCTAAGGCCGGGACGAAGATGATGGTCCATACGCCGGACCACATTTTTGGGACGATGGAATTTGCCAACGGCGCGGTTGGAATCATGGGGATGAGCTTCACCGTGCGGTATGCAGCGCACGATGGCAAAGCACCGATCACGATCTTCGGCACCGAAGGCTCGCTGAAGGTTCCCGATCCCAACACGTTTGATGGCACGGTCCAGATCCGGACGGATGCCGACGAGGATTGGCGCGAGGTGCCGCACGCGTTTTCCACCGGTTACGGCCGGTCGCTTGGCCTGGCGGATATGGCGTACGCAATTCGCTCCGGGCGACGATTCCGCTGCGATGGCCAGCAAGCGCTCGCGGTGGTCGATCTCATGGAAGGGTTTTTAGCTTCGTCCCAGGCAAACGAATACTACACTCCCTCCGTCAGCTACGAGCGTCCCCCGATGATGCCCGCCGGTTTGGAGTTCGGCACCTTGGATTCCTGATCCTGCTCCGTCCTTCCGCTGGCGATAAGAAGCGCGTGTGTCATCTGTGCTGAGTGTTCCGAAGCCAGCAATGCAAAATACAGCGGCGTGGTCCCACGATCGGTGGTGGCATCGGGATTGGCCCCATGCGCGAGGAGCAGGTCGACAATATCCGAGTTCCCGTTGAGGGCAGCGAGGCAGAGGGGTGTGCCCAGAAGAGGCGAGCGGGCTTCCAGATTCGCATCGTGAGCGACGAGGAAACGCGCGGCGGCATAGTTACCGCCGCGGGCGGCTTCCATCAGCGGCGTGAAGCCATCGGCGTTGCGCGTTTCTAAGTCGTAGCCGGTGTTCAACACCTTCTGAAGGGTACTTACATCGCCGCTGCGGGCGGCATGCGTGATCGCCGCGGCCGTGTCACTGGGCTGCGGTGTGAAAACCGCCACCAGCGAAACGACGAGCATCACAAAGATCGTCAAGGACTTGATGGTTCTAAAAACAGAGTGAAGCACTTCAAACTCCCGGGAACGGCATTTCTGGAGCGTCCGCCAATAAACGACCTGTTAGACGTAGAACGGACAGTTTTTTTCAGGCCAAACAATGCGCGAAAATGTTGTACGCTTTTTTCATTGGCCAGTCGTGTAAGAATGAGTAGTGCAGGTTGGCATGTCGAACGATGAACTGCTGAAGGAATTCCGCGCCGGTTCGAAGGTGGCATTTGATGCGCTGGTCGCTCGCCATATCGACTGGATTTACTCCGCGGCGCTTCGGCAGGTGCACGATTCACATCTGGCGGATGATGTAACTCAGACGGTTTTCGTACTGCTGGCGAAGAAGGGCGGCACGATCGGCGAGGGGCGGGCCCTGGAGCCGTGGCTGTTCAAGGTCGCCAGGTATGCGTCATTAGAGGCGCTGCGTCGGGAGAGGCGGAGAAAGGTCCACGAGCAAAAGGCTGCGGCAATGACGACCGAAATTCAACGCGAGCAGAGGGCCGAGCCAGATTGGAATGAGGTCGGGCCGCTGCTGGACGATCTGGTTGCAAAGCTCGGTGGCGATGATCGCGAATGCATCCTTCTGCGGTTTTATCAGCGGCAGACCTATCCGCAGATTGGGAGCAGGCTGGGGATCTCTGAAGAAGCGGCGCGGAAGCGCGTGGATCGAGCCGTGGAGAAACTGCGCGGCCAGCTTGCGCGGAAGGGTGTCGTCACAGCGGCAGGCGCGCTGACGCTCGTGCTCGCGGCGAACACCACCCATGCAGCGGCGCCGAGTGCCGTGGTCCTTTGCGCCGCGCCCGCGACTACGACGACCTTGGCGCTTGCAAACGGCACGATTACCGCAATGTCCATCGCGCAAGTGAAAGCCGCCGCCGTGCTGGTCGTAACGCTGCTGATGACCGGCGCGGTAGCCGTCGCGACAACGGGCGCGATCGTGAGCTCCAGGCGAGCAGGTGCGTTGGCACTCGCGTCGAGCAGTTCGTTAGCCGAGACGGCGGTGGCCGTGGATGCGCCGAGCGGATTCGATTATCTGAAGGGCTGGCCCCGGGCGGTACCGGGTTCGGTGACGGGGACGCCGGTCGTTGCGGATCTCGAGCACAACGGCAAGCTGGCGATCCTCGTGCCTTGCGAAGCGCAGGCGAACGTAACGCTTGCGCATCCCGCCGCGGGTCCATCCGTGTTGCTGCTGGCGCTGCACGCCGATGGAACGCCGGTGCCGGGGTGGCCGGTGAAGCTGCTCGATGGAAAGCAGCGCAGCCAGCGATCGAACGTGATGCTCCGGGGTGAGTCGTGGTATTCCAGCCCATCGGTGTGCAGCGATGCGAAGGGGAACACGTTCGTGGTGCTCACGAGTCCGTACTTGTCCGGCACGCGCGTGATCAGCGCGGATGGGAAGATCGTTCACGAGTTTCCCGGCGGCCGGCAGTGGTCGACCGCGCCGCTGGTGGATCTGGCGGGCGATGGAAACATGGCGCTGATGCTGGGTGGCGCGACGTATCATCTTGACGGCTCGGAAGTGACGGGGTTCCCGCAGGGTTCTCATGAGCTGGCGCGGGATTGGAATTTTGGCGCCTGCATCGGAGACGCCGACGGTGATGGAACCTGCGAAATCTACAGCCTGAAAATTGGGCTGGAGCTGGCGGCATACACGCATCTGGGTTTGCCGCTGCCAGGGTGGCCGAGGAAGATTTCCTGCGCGTCGGAGGTCAATGGTCCGCACCAGCATGTGCCTTCGATGGGCGATATCACGGGCGATGGGAAGATGGAAATCATCGTGGCGACCGAGGCGATCTGGGCGTGGTCGTGGGATGGCAAGCCGCTGGTTCGGCCGGATGGTGTGTTTCGGGCGAACATCTCTTCGCCGTACACCGCGCCGACCCTGGCGGACCTGGACGCGGACGGGAAGGCGGAGGTGATGATCTTCGATCAGAACACGCGATCGCTCCGCGCGTGGCACGGCGACGGGCGCGGGGTTGGCAACGCCGAGGGGATCCTGGCGAGGCTGCCATCCGATTGCCGCGGCGTGTCGGTGGCGGATCTGGGGGGTGATGGGATTATGGATTTGTTCGCGGGAACTTTCTGGATCCAGTTTGATCCGAAGAGCGGGAAGAGCACTGTGATTCCGATGATCAGCGGGAACCCGTATACGGTCACGCAGCCGACGATTGGGGACGTGGATGGGGATGGGATTGCGGATGTGGTGTTTGGCCTCAGGGACGGTCGGGTGTTTGTGTACAACACGCATCTGGCTTACCCGCCGGAACTGGTGCAGTGGGGGACTGCTAGTGGCAACGCGCAGCATACGGGTGTGTGGAAGCGACCGCCGTTATCGGTGCAGGGGCGATGACATGAGCGTTGAAGACTTGAAGCGATGGCACTGGGCGCTGATTGGCGGCGCGCTCGGTCTGCTGATCGCGTGGGTCTGGATGAGCCCGGGGCCGGAGCGCGATCCGCTGCTACGGCGGCCGATGACGAGCGAGCAGTGGGTCGACCTGCTGGGGCGCGTGCAGAGCGGCGGGACGGAAGTTCGCAACGTGGGCATTGAGCCGGCGGCCGACGGCCGGAATTTCGTGAGCGGCGAGTATCTGGAAGAGGTTCGGTGGAAGCCGTTTTTTCTGTATGCGCGGCGGCCGTTTGTGACGAAGAACGGGGCGAATGCGGCGGATGTGGCCACGTACATGGCGAGCATCCCGGCGGGACGGAAGATTGCGATTCAGTTCCCGTGGTGGAGGGAACGGGGGATCGTTTTGTCGGCGGCGGCACTCGCTGGGATGGCGGTGGTGGGGGGCTTGTGGCCGATGGTGCTGGCGCGTTTGCTGGGAGCGGGGCTGGGGCGCCGCGGGGTGGTGGAAGCGGATTTTGATCTAAGCCGGTTTCGCAGTGAAGCATCAGCGCCTTCCCGGGAACTGAAGGAACTGAGCGAGCGCGATCGCGAGCAGTGGCAGGCGCTGGAGGAGGCGCTTGAGGCCAAGCTTAAGGAAGGGGAGGTTGTCGGAAGCGTTCCGCAACCTGCCGAAACGCGCGAAGCGGTGCGGACGCTGGCGGGTGAGCAGTTGGAGAATGCAGCGCCGTTTGATCCGCGGGATCGGAAGGATTTTGAGGGGGAGTATTATCCGGTGGAGAAGCCGCACGGGCACAAGGATTCGGCGGGGTTCACGCTGATCGAGCTGCTGGTGGTGATCGGGATCATCGCGATCTTGATCGGGCTGATTCTTCCCGCGATGCGCCGCGTGCGGCAGTCTTCGGCGGCGCTTCAGTGCGGCAATAACCTTCGGCAGATCAGCATTGCGCTCGGGTCGTACCTTGTGGAGAACCAGGGGGTCGCGTTCTGGCGGGCGGCGAATCTGGAGCGCGATGGGATGGACTGGTACGGTTACGGCGGGCGCGAGATCGGGAACATCAACAATGATCCGGGGAGTTTGTTCAACCGGCTGACGCCGCGGCCTTTGAACAAATACGTGGCGGGGCGGGTTCAGATTTATCACTGTCCGAAAGATGATGCAGCGCCGTGGACGGATGATCCTTCGTACACGCTGGTTCCGGCGCCGAGTCAATTCGAGTGGGTGGGGAACAGTTACAATTTCAATGCGAACGGCTATCCGCATCGTCCGCCGCCGCGGCATGAGGGGGGCTTGGATGCGGTGAAGTTTTCGAGCATTCGCAGCTCGAGCAAGACGATCGTGTTTTTCGACGCATGCCTGTTCTACGGGTTCGACTGGCACTATGGGCACAAGGGCAGCGTGGCGTTCGCCGATGGGCACGTGGAGTTTCTGCCGCTGCCGGATGATGGGGGGGAGTGGCGGTGGGATCCGTGAGGGGTCAGCTGATCGCTGATAGCTGACACCTGGCTGTAGAATCGATTCTTCAAGCTCTCGCATTGCACGGAGGCGCCGCGCACGATGCGAAGCACTCGCTGGCTAAGTGGCTGTCGAAGTGCCCCTCTACCTTGCACGATGCGCTGAAAGGCTCGGCGGAATGGAATCTTCTCGTCGCCCCGTGGGATCACGGGATACGTTACCTCTCCTTTGACGGCTTACTTGGTTATTTCAGAAAAAAAGAATACGTGAAAGGTAAGAAGGGTGGCGTAGAATCCATCGTGCGCGGCGTAACAAAAGATTTGGTTGATGCTGCTGAGATCGTTCAGAAGAAAGGACTTGCAGTATGGCTAAGCTCCACAAAAAAATAATCCGCGTGTTGCAACCGCACCTCCGCGAATTGCAGGATGCGCTTGAGGACCTGCCCGGTGGACGAGTTTCAGGGGTCGTTATCAGCTCGACGTTTGATTCGATGACCCATGAAGCGCGGCAAGCAAAACTCAACTCCATTCTGAAGGCTGGACTGACTGCCGACGAACTGTCCGCAGTGGGAGCTATTGCTGCCCTTACGCCGGCCGAAGCTACCGTGAAGGCGATATAATTCTGCGCGGCCATCAGACGGATGCGTTTGTAGTGCGCGACTTGCTGGCAGGAAAAAAGAATTGAGGGCGCGGGGACGGGCGTTAACACGCCGAATGGCGAAGGGCGCACGAGCTTGGGTGCGTGAAGCGGAACGTCCGAAAGCTTTGGCTGGGATGGAAAGTTGAAAACGCTGGGGCTCGCCGCCGCCCCAGACCCGGCTCACCTCCCGCTCCCCCTGATGGGATGAAGCCGACGCCTGCCGCGCGGTGATTGCAATTGAACCCTTCACATTGGGGCAGAAGTTATGGGCGGAGTTTTTAGGCAGAGGGCAAATGCAATGAATTTGAACGGCGTGGTTCGCAGACCAACTCCTACACCTAGGGTGGAGACCGAGCGGAATGACCCCTTCCGGTCTTCAGTTTTTTGTACAATAGTCCCGAGACGTAAATGACTCCTACCGCCTTGGGCTCCCCCTTTCCTAAGCAATGGTTTGAATGCTGATCAGTGTATCGAGCTCTTTGTCTCGAGAGGCGCGGTTGGACGCGGCACCGCCATCAAGGGTATCTTTAAAGTGGTCGAGGGCGAGGAGGAGATCCTTGCCGCCTTGACCGAGCAGCGTATCGGCGCCAGCGTCGCCGGAGAGGGTGTCGTTGCCGGAGCCGCCTTCGAGATAGTCGTTGCCGGCGCCGCCGAACATCTTGTCGTTGCCACCCCCGCCAAAGAGCGCGTCTCTGCCGCCATTTCCTGAGAGCGTGTCTTTCCCGCCATTGCCGACGAGGAGGTTGTTGTATTTGTTCCCGACGATGAGATCGTTAGCGCTGCCGCCGAGCACCTGCTCGACGGTTATCGAGATCTGATCGCCTTCTTTGACTTCACCGCTTCCACCGCTTGACGGCCCGAGGGTGATGATCAGGGGCTTGGTGCGGGAGGAATAGTCGGCCGAGTCGTGGCCGGAGCCGCCATTGAGAAGATCCGCCCCGGCGCCGCCATCAAGCGTGTCGTTGCCGGCGCCCGCTTCGATGGTATCGGCGCCCGGGCCGCCCTTGAGGAGGTTCGCGACATTGCTGCCGATGATGTGGTTGGGGAGTTTGCTGCCGATTACGTTCTCGATGTCGCTGTGGATATTCGAGAGGTTTACAAAACGTTCATCGGTGCTCCCGATAAAGCCGTCGTTCGCGAGATCATCGAGCGAGACCACCACCACTTCTTTTTCCCAATTGCCCTCAATGAGCTTATCGTAGGCCGCCGTGTCATTGCCCGCGTTGCCGAAGAGTTCGTTATTTCCAAACCCTGGTTGAAGGGTATCGTCGCCCTCGCCCCCGATCAGCGTGTCGTCGCCGGCCGCGCCGTCCAGGGAGTCGTTGCCGGGGCCGCCATCCAGTTCTCCAAAAGCAGAAGCGTTGAAGTAACCGTCACCATAGTCGCCCGTCAGATCGAGGCTGTCATTGCCCGCACCGCCGAGAATCGTTGTCGGCTCATAAGGGTAGACGGCGACCGTGTCATCTCCATCGCCGGCGTCGATCGAGATCCGTTGCACATTCTGGAAGCGCAGAAGTTCATTGTTGTAGCGCAAGATGTCCTCGCCGTCGGAGGACTTGAAGATGTCGATCCGATCCGCCTTGGCGGTGCCGGTCACGACGAGCGTGCCGGTCGAGGTGACATGAGCGAAAGAAGCAGACGTTGGGCCGGCTGTTTCAATGCGCGCGACGTAGATGAAGTTGGGCTGATCAACTCCATAGGCCGTGGTTTGAATCCCCGCAACAACGACCTTCCCGCTTGGATCCAAGGCGACGCCGGTGGACCTGCCATCGGGTCGGTCGAGCGGGAGCGTCACAATTCCATCGTACGAGAGCGTCTTATCCTGTGTGCCATTGGCATTTAATCGAACGACCGCGGGGGGACGAAGTATTGCACTGCGACTGGCATCGCGAAAGTAGTAATCGTAATAGGTGTCGGTAACAGCAAGGATCTTTCCATCGGGTTGGATTGCCAGTTCCAATACCTGCGACTCGTGGATCTTCGCTTCACCTTTTTGGCTGGCACCAAACGATTTATCAACGGTGCCGTCAGCGTTGAGGCGAGAGATAACGCCATAATCGGCGAGCAGAATTTTTCCGTCTGACTGAACGGCGCAACTGAACGGGCCGGCGCCAACATGCTCGACACGATACATGCCGGTGCCGGTACCAAACGTCGAATCGACGTCACCGGTGGAGGTCAGGCGAAGGACGGTTTCGTCATCTCTTGTGTAGCTGTAGTCGTAGACGCGCACGACAGGACCGAGATTCCGCCCCAGCACAACCACCTTCCCGTTTGGCGCCGACGCGATATCAGCAAGCGTGAAGGTGGAACCGGTCAGGGCGGTGATGTTGACGGCGCCGTTATCGCCGAAATTGGAATCGACAGCGCCGCCGGGGCTGAAATGCCAGATTGCTCCATCCCCACCGGCGTAGATCGAATTGTCCGGGAGAAGGACCAACTCGTAGAGCTGCGTTGCCGCCTTGGCGATGCCGTCGCCGCCACCAAAGGTTGAATCGAGCTGGCCGGAGGCGGTGAAGCGGAGCAGGAGGTTGGAGGCCGCGACAACGATCTTGCCATCCGATCGGATCGCCAGACCCGCCTGGTGGGTTCCAGTCCCTTCGGCAGTTCCACCAATCGCAAGCTGATACACGCCGCTCGTGGCAAAACTGTTGTCGACCGTGCCGTCGGCATTGAAGCGAATGACAACGAGCGTGCGCTTTTGGTTGATTTGCGCGGTGCCGGCCAGCACGGCCTTTCCGTCGGACTGAAGCTGCACTTCCACTCCGTTGCCCGCGAGTGGCAGGTTCGCGACCCCATCACCGGAGAAGGTTGTATCCAGATCCCCGGCGCTCAGCAGCGTGCGCGGCTCGAGGGTCTCCAACGCGAGGGGTGGGTATGCGAACACCTTGCAGGATGGCGGCATGATCGGCCTCGCAGGGGACAGGACGGATATGGGAACCCAAGAAGGGAACATCCAGAATATCATACCGTTGATTCCTCTTGCTTGGGTATTGAGGATACTCTGAATGTCCCCTTTAGCCGCCGGTCTGAGCGTAAAGCCGTAAGCCCCAACGTCCCGCCCTCCGGGAAAGGAGCGGTGAGACAACCCCTCCGTCCAATCGCCCCAAGTCTCAGGGGGGCTCGCCGCACGGGGGGGCCTCTCCCGGGCCCTCTCCGCACCACTCTTGCAGGGGGGGCTTCCCCCATTCAAGCCCTCCGATGTGGAGGAACGGCGCGCGCGTCAGGGGGCGGGGAGGTGAGCGGGGGAGGCCGTAGGCCGGGGGCGGCGGCCGGGGGGGCGAGCCCCCGTCTGGTGACTAGCGCAACTCCGTGAGCCTCCGTGATCTCAGTGGTGAATCAAGTGCCCAATAAAACCGCACCGCTCGGATGCGCGCAGGCCTCGTCCCAGAAGATCGCTCCGGACGATGTAGGCGGGGGGATTGATTCGCCTGCTTTCGCGGCTCGCTTGGGGGGAGCGGTCAGCGCATTGGGGGAATGGGCAGCGCATTGGGGGGAGCGGTCATCGCGCTCGGGCGAGTGAGCGGCTCGCTTGGGGGAATGGAACTTCGCCCCGGGGGGGCGGGGGGGCGGGTAGGCGGGGGAGGGGAGGGGTTGGGGATCAGGCACGAAGGCACGAAGGCACGAAGGCAAGGAGGCACGGAGTGAAGGGAAGTCAGGGAGCCGGGGGTCTTCACTATTCCCTCTGTGGCTTGTCCCTCCCTTCGTGCCTGCGTGCCTGCGTGCCTGCTTCCATCACCTTCCCATCCCCACCGCGTCCCTCGGCTGCTCGGCGTATTGCATGGCGGCTTGGACCAAACCCAGGAACAGGGGGCTGGGGCGCAAGGGGCGACTGGTCAACTCGGGGTGGGCCTGGGTGCCGATGAAATACGGATGCACATCCTGGGGGAGTTCCAGGATCTGCATGATGGGCTGCTTGGGGTGTTTGCCGGAGAAGATCATGCCGGCTTCTTCTAATTGCGGGATGAATTTGGGGTCGACCTCGTAGCGGTGGCGGAATCGCAGGCGGATTTTGGTTTGGTTGTCGAAGAGTTTGAAGGCGAGGGTGTCGGGTTTGATTTCGACGTCTTTGCCGCCAAGGCGCATGTTGCCGCCGAGGCCTTCGATTTTCTTTTGTTCGGGGAGGATGTCGATGACGGGGAATTTTGTGCGGGGATCAAACTCGGTGCTGTTGGCTTCGGGGATGCCGGCGACGTTGCGGGCGTATTCGATGACGGCGGTTTGGAAGCCGAGACAGAGGCCGAGGTAGGGGATTTTATTTTCGCGGGCGTAGCGGATGCATTCGATTTTGCCTTCGGTGCCGCGGATCCCGAAGCCGCCGGGGACGATGATGCCGTGGACGTCCTTCAAGTGGCGGGTGACGGTGTGGGGATCGACGATGGTGGTGTCGATCCACTTGATGTTGACATGGACCCCGGCGTGGACGGCGGAGTGCTCGAGGGCTTTGATGACGCTGGCGTAGCTGTCGCGGAGGGTGGTGTACTTGCCGGTGATGGCGATGGTGACTTCTTTGTTCGCTTTGCGGTCGCGGGAGTCGCGGGAGTCGCGGGAGGCGCGGGCGATGCGGTTGGTGAACCAGAGCCACTTGCCGCGGGCCTTGTCTTCGTTGCGCTGGTTCACGCGATCGTGGAGATTGAGCAGGGTGAGGACTTCGCGGTCGATGCCGGCTTCGCGCATGGATTCGGGGATGAGATAGATGCTCTCGACATCGTGCATGGAGAAGACGCGCTTCATCGCGACGTTGGTGTACATGCTGATCTTCTCACGCACCGATTCCTTGACCGGGTGCGCCGCCCGGCAGGCGATGAGGTTGGGCATGATGCCCATTTCCATCAGGCGCTTGATGCCAAGCTGCGCGGCTTTTGACTTCTGTTCACCGAGCGCGCCGGGTTCGAGAATGTACGTGAGCGCGACGAAGATGACCGAGCCTTCGCCTTCTTCGTAGGCGAGCTGGCGACAGGCTTCGAGATAGGCGTTGTTCTCGTAGTCGCCGACGGTGCCGCCGACTTCGACGAAGATGACGTCAGCGCCCGTCTTGGCGGCAAGCTCGCGCAGGCGGAGCTTCACTTCACCGGTGACGTGCGGGATGAACTGGACATCGCGGCCAAGGTAGGATCCCTCGCGTTCCTTTTTAAGAACGGCGGACATGATCTGACCGTTGGTTGTGAAGTTGGCGGCACTGAGGTCCTGGTCGAGGAGGCGCTCGTAGGTGCCGAGATCCATATCCGTTTCCATGCCGTCATCCATGACGAAAACTTCGCCGTGGCGATAGGGGTTGAGCGTGCCGGAGTCGATGTTGAGGTAACCCTCCATTTTGATGGGGGCGACCTTGAGGCCCTTGTCCTGCATGAGTTTGGCGAGGGATGAGGAGAAGATACCTTTGCCGAGTCCTGACATGACGGTGCCGACGACGACGACGTAACGGGGATGACCCTTCTTATAGCCCGCGGGCATCGGCGTGTAGAACTCGGTTTCATCGGTGGTGCTCGCCAGGCTGGCTAGAAGTTCTTCGCTGCTCATAGTTTTGTCCGTGGTCCGTGGTCCGTGGTCCGTTGCCGTCTTTCACAACGGACAACGGACTACGGACTATTCTTGTAGCTTTTCACAAACGCTTCGTATTGCTCTCTCGTATCGATGCCGTGGGTGGCGCGATCGACTTTTAACACAAAGAGGGTCCGCGCGCGTTCGAGGGCGCGGAGTTGCTCCAGTTTTTCGGCGGTTTCGCAGGGAGTCGGTTCCCAGCTCGCAAAATCCAGTAGGAATCGCCGTTGGTAGGCGTAGATCCCCAGATGCAAATAATAGGCAGGACGCGGACCCTCCGCGCTGCCCGTGCGATCGCGCCAGAATGGAATCGGCGAGCGCGAGAAATACATCGCGTGGCCGTTCCTGGCGAGGATAACCTTGACCAGGTTCGGATTGCTGACGTCGGAGTCTTCGGGGAAGGGGCAAGCCGCGGTGGCCATGTCGTCATCGCGCTCTTCAAGGCGCTGAATCAGTCCATCGACGATCGCGGGCTCGATTTCCGGCTCATCGCCCTGCACGTTGACGATGATGTCATCTTCGAGTTTCTCGGCGACCTCCGCGATTCGATCCGTGCCGGACTGGTGGGCGGGGGAGGTCATCACCACCTTCGTGTTGTAAGGCTTGAGCGCTTCGACGATCCGCGCGTCGTCGGCGGCGACGATGATCTGCGTGACGCGGGTGCAGCGATTGACCTGATCGACAACGTGCTGGACGAGAGGCTTCCCGGTCTCGGCGGCGATGATCTTGCCGGGGAAACGGGTGGACGCGAAGCGGGCGGGAATGATGACGGTTGCAGGCAAAGTCGGCCTCTTGAAAAACCGGGTTCAGGTCAACTTCAAACTGCGGGGCGAGGGTAAGGGAGAAGAGCTTGGGAGGCAAGAGGCAAGGGGTAAAAGGCAAGAGGCAAGAGGCAAGAGGGTCAGCTGTTTTTTTTGAAGGTGACACTTTTATTGCAACAGGGCACACTGATCGCCGGCGATTGCGGCGATGCCGGTTCTCTCTTATCCTCACCGGGCAGACTGCGGGCCTCTTGGCGGAATTGGCAGAATGTCGCCAGACTGGAAAGCTTTATCCCCGCGGGCAGACTGCGGGCCTCTTGGCGGAATTGGCAGACGCGATGGATTCAAAATCCATTTCCCGAAAGGGAGTATCGGTTCAACTCCGATAGAGGCCATTGGTTCCTTCCTCTCGCGCTGAACTTCGACGTGACGCATACCATCCGCTTGTAACACGCATCGGACAACACTTTGCGTTTAGCCCCGGTCGGAAGACCGGGGTTACGTTCGTATGAGCGCAACCGTACACTCCCGTCATGAACTACCACCCGCTCGGATCCACGGACGTCAAAGTCTCGGAAATCTCCTTCGGCTGCTGGACCATGGGAGGTCTCAACTGGGTCAACGGAACCCCCAACGGTTGGGCCAACGTCAACGAGGACGAAATCACCGCCGCCATCAAGGTCGGGATTGATGCGGACGTCAATCACTTCGACAACGCCGATGTCTACGGCAACGGCAAGGCGGAGCGCATGTTGGCCCGCGTCCTCAAGCGCCTTGGCAAGAAATCCACCGACTTCATCATCGCCACCAAAATCGGCTGGTTTCCCGGCACCGCCGAGCATGCGTATGAGCCGGCGCATATTCGCCATCAATGCGAGCAGTCGCTCGTCAACCTGGAGCGCGATTACATCGACATCTATTACTTTCATCACGGCGACTTTGGTCCTGACGACAAGTACCTCCACGATGCGGCCCGGGTCATGGACGATTTGGTGAAGGAGGGGAAGGTTCGCATCAAGGGTCAATCCGCGTACTCCGACAAGGACTTCGCCAAGACGATTCCGATCGTGCGCCCCCAGGTTTTGCAGAGTTGGGCGCATGCGTTGGACGATCAGTTCGTCCGCCCCGGCTCCGCGGTGAGCAGGCTGATGGAGGAGCACAATCTTTCGTTCGTCGCCTTCAGCCCGCTCGCGCAAGCGCGATTGCTCGACAAGTTTGATCCGAAAAATCCGCCGCAGTTCGAGCTTGGGGACAATCGGAAAAGCAACAAGGCCTTCTCCGCCGAAGAGCTTGAGAAACTCAAGCCGAAGCTGCAAAAGCTCAAGCAGCGTTTTGGCGATTCGACTGAAGCGCTTGCTTCGATGGCACTGAATTATGTGCTTGCGATGCCGAGAGTCGCGTGCGTCATTCCGGGATTTCGCAATGAGCGGCAGGCGAGAATCAACGTCGCCGGGCAAGGCCGCGCTTTGTCGCAGGACGATTTGAAGTTTGTTCGGGAATCCCTGGCGTAGGGTATTCCGTTTCAGCATTTCGAAGGTGGGCGGCGCCCACCCTACAATAATCGAATGGACATCAACCTCATGGTCTTGAATGTCGGCAACAGCCGGTTGTCGATTGGCGCGTTTGTCGCGGGGAATCTGGAGTTTGTGACGCGACTGACGCACGCGCAGCGGCCGGATTGGGCGGGAAAGATCGCAGACGTTTGGGAGCGGATCAAGGATCGAGAGGATGCCGCCATCGCGGGGGCGAGCGTGAACCCATCGATGTCCGAGCCGGTCGAGCTTCTTGTGGAGCAGGTGACGGGCGCGAAGGTTCAGTGGGTGGGGCCGGACCTGGACCTGCCGATCAAGGTGCTGACGGAGGCGCCTGAGCAAACGGGCATCGATCGAGTCGTGAACGTCGCGGCGGCGTATGAGCAGATGCAGAAGGCGTGCGTCGTCGTCGATGCGGGCACGGCCATCACCGTCGACTGCTGCAACGATGAAGGGCACTTTCTGGGCGGCGCGATCGCGCCGGGCGTGAACGTCATGCTCGATGCGCTGCATGAGCACACGGCGAAGCTTCCGCGCGTGCCTTTCAAAGCTCCCTCGGGCGCGTTCGGAAAGAGCACTGAATCCGCTATTCAGTTCGGCGTCTACCACGGCGTTCGCGGGCTGGTGAAGGAGCTTGCCGAGGCCTACGCCACGGAGCTTGGATTCTGGCCCGACATTATCGCGACCGGCGGCGACGCGAAAGAATTGTTCGATGGATGGGAGCTGATTCACGCGATCTCGCCGGACCTGACGCTGTACGGGATCGCGCTGGCGTTCACCAACCACCACATCAAGCACGACTCGTAACCCGTGAGCACCCACCGAGCCATCGTGTTGACACCGCCCGGCGCCGGCGCTATTGCGGTCATCCGCATCGTTGGGCCCGGCGTGCGGGCGTTCCTGGAGAAACATTTTTCGAAGCGCGCGGTCGAAGGCCGCTGCGTTTATGGAGAGATACGAGATGGGGACCGGGTGCTGGATGATGGCGTTGTCGTTCTGCTGCCGGGAGAAGCGGGCGCGGACCTGAATGTCCACGGCGGAGTATGGGTTTTGGAGTCGATTCTTGAACTGTTGGCGCGAGAAGGTTTCGCGGTCCACGGCGCGGGCGAATTGCCGCCGCCTTTGGAGGCGGTGGATGGGGAATCGGTTTTGGAGCGTGAGCTGCCGGCGTATCTGCCGCTGGCGCGAAGTCGCGAAGGCATTGAGATGCTGCTGGCGCAGCCGGGAGCTTGGAAGAAACTTCGAGAGGGGCGGATTGAGCGTGGGACGATCGATGCGATTCTTGCGGATCGGGGGCTTTGGTGGATGCTGAATCCGCCGCGGGTTGCGATTGTCGGAATCGCCAACGTCGGCAAGTCGACGCTGGCGAATCAGCTTTTCGCGCAGGAGCGATCGATCGCGGCAGATCTTCCGGGCACAACCCGTGACTGGGTTGGCGAGAGCGCGAATCTGGACGGTCTCGTCGTCACGCTGGTCGATACGCCGGGCCTGCGGGCGACTGAGGACCCGATCGAGCGGGCAGCGATTGATCAAAGCGCAGAGCAGGTGGCGTCGGCGGATCTCGTCCTGCTCGTCCTCGACGCTTCGATCGAACTTTCGGAACAGTCTCATTTGCTCGAACAATTCCCCATCTCCCTCCCGGTGATCAACAAGATCGATCGGGCGCTGGCCTGGGTGGATTCGATGCCCCAGGCGATTCGCACGATCGCGACGACGGGCGAAGGCGTCGACGCAATACGGGCCGCTGTACGGCGGTGGTTTGACTGCGAAAACTTTGGCCCCCAGGCGCGCTGGTGGACGCCGCGACAGCGCGGCGTCCTCCAGGGTGCTCGAGAAAATCCTCGACTTCTTGACGACCTGTGAATGTTCAGGTCGTCGTTGTCGTGCTGACGGCAATCGCTTTGAGATCGGCGGCGAGCTTTTCCAAGTCCGCCTTGATCGCGGCGCGGTCGGCGGCAATCTTTTCGGCAAGGGCCTTCTGATCGGTGTCGATCTTTGCGAAGAGCGGCGCGAGCGCGGGGTCGAGCGAAATCAGCTTGTCGTTGATGGCCTTGCGGTCGGCGTCGATCTTGGCCTTGAGGGCGGACTGGTCGGCCTTGAGCGTGTCGGTCAGCGGCTTGATGGCGGCTTCGTGGGCGGCGCGGTCATCGGAAAGCTTCTTTTTAGCGTTGGTCAGGGCATCGTCGTCACCCGATTGCCTGGCGTTTCGAACCGCTTTGAGATCGGCGCGAATGACGGCAGCCCAGGGTTTGTCGGCGTCGCGGATGGCCTTCTGGTCGTCGTGGAGCGTCGCGTTGCCGGCCTTCTGATCGGCTTTGAGCTGGTCGCGGAGAGATTTGAGCTGGTCTTCAAGATCAGGCGTGCTGTCAGCGAGCTTCTTGATCTCGTCGGTGATTGCCTTGCGATCGGCGCGGAGCGTTGCTTCGCCTTCGCGCTGATCCATTCGGAGTTGGCGCTGATCTTTTTGGAGCTGCTCGCGATCGGCGACGATGGTGGGGTCGTCGGAAAATTGACCCGCGCCTTGCTGCCCACCCGGCGGCGGCTGCCGCTGACCGCCGGGAGGCGGTTGCTGCTGTCGATCGGGGGGCGGCTGTTGACCATTTGGCGGCGGGGGGAGGTGCTGGTCGGGGGGCTGCTGTCCACCGGGGGGCGGCGGCGGCCTTAGCGCGAGCGAGGAGACGGACAGGAACATGCGGGATTCGAGCGACTGAAGCATGAAGATGGGCTGGCGACTCATGGATGACTCCTAGTCATTTAAGACCTAATAGGAACGACGCCGGTTGAAGGATATTTCGGTTTGCCAGGAGTTTGTGCGGGAAAGCTCATTGGGGTTTATCCGCGTCATCGGGAATCTTGAAGTCCACCTTCGTTGCCTCCTTGCGGTACAGGTCCTCCATTTCCTTCATAAGCCCGGATTTGGACGGATCTTGGGCGAGGTTTGTCATCTCATAGGGGTCGGATGAGAGATCGAAAAGCTCGGTCCATTCATTATGTTCGAGGTAGTGGACCAGCTTTGACTTGGCGGTTCGGACGGCGGTGATGGTGGGGGTGGTGAAGCCTCGTTCGAAGAAATACTCGTAGAAGAATGCGTCGCGGAAGTCGGGCTGATCGTTTGCGAAGAGAGGTCGGAGGCTCTTGCCCTGCATGGATGATGGAACCTGGATGCCGGCGAGTTCGAGGATCGTTGGCGCGTAGTCGATGTTGAGGACGAGGGCATCGGAAAGGGTGCCGGGCTTGATCAGTTTGGGGTAGCGCATGAGGAGGGGGATGCGAATGGATTCTTCGTAGGCGGCGCGTTTGTCGGAAAGGCCGTGTTCGCCGAAGAGGTAGCCGTTGTCGGAGGCAAAGACGACGACGGAGTTGTCGGTGAGTTTCAGTTCATCGAGGGTGTCGAGGATTCTGCCGACGCAGTCGTCGATGGATGAGATGCAGCGGAAGTGGTTGAGCTGGGCCTGGAGCCGGCGTTCGTTGGGAACGGCGGGCGCGGTGGTGGGGCGTTTTTTGTCGAAGGGATAGGGGGTTTTGGATTCCAAGTTGGGGACGGGGCGGAAGGCGGCGCCTTCGAAGCGGTTCTTGGCGCGGTCGGCGGGGATGCGGGGATCGTGGGGAGATTTGAAGCCGATTACCATGTCGAAGGGTTTTTCGTGCGATTCTTTGAGAAAGGCGATGGCGTGATCGGTGGCGACGTCGTCGACCCAGCCGGTGGTGGGGACGAGTGTGCCGTTGTCGTTGAAGGGGCAGTCGTGGTATTTGCCTTGTCCGATGAAGCTGAAAATGACGTCGAAGCCGGGGCGTTCCTTTTGTTGACCGTGGTGCCATTTGCCGAAGTAGGCGGTGGTGTAGCCGGCTTTTTTGAGTTCGGTGGCGTGGGAGAGGTTGTTTTCGCGGAAGGGGGTGTGGTTGTTGACGGTGCCGTTAATGTGGTTGTAGGCGCCGGTGAGGAAGCTGGCGCGGGATGGGGCGCAGAGGGAGTTGACGACGAAGGCGTTTCGGAAGCGGATGCCTTCGCGCGCGAGGCGATCGAGGTTGGGGGTTTGGAGCCAGGGGAAGCGGGCTTTGTCGGCTTGCTCTTTCTGGGCGCAGCCGAGGGCGTCGTAGCGCTGGTCATCGGTGAGGATGAAGATGAAGTTGGGGCGGTCGGGGGGCGCGGGGGCTCGGGCGAGGGCGGCGGGGGGGGCGAGGGCGATCAGGGCGATCGTGCAGAGGAGAGTTTTATGAATCATGGGAAAGCCTCCATACCGGACGCGCTTTGATAATGCGAGATGAGAGTGGAGACCGCGAAGGCGCGAAGACGCGAAGGCGGCGCGAAGCGGGGGGTACTTGGAAGTGTGTTGGTTTGTGTCGTTTTGTGTCGGCAGGGGTAACGGGATTGACGGCGGGCTTTCGATTTGGGTAGAAACGGGTCATTTTGGGTAATTCTTCTGAGGTGGACGGGGGGGGTGGACGAGGGGTGGCTGACACGGGCTGGAAGCCCGTGGTACGATGGGGGGCGCTTTGTTGTGGATCGCGGAACTGCACGGCTCCCCTCCTTTGACCGGCGGAGGTTAGCAAATCGGCAACGGAAAAGCGGCAGGAAAATTGGCGAGGGTGGCGTGCGCGGTCGCGCACCGCAGCGCAGGGAGCGAGGAGATCAGCAGCAGACTTCGTAGGCGATGGGAAAGGGGATGAGGTCGGGACGGACGAGGTGGAGTTTTCGGAGGCGGACTTCGGGGGGGAGGGAGGCGACGGCGTCATTGGTGGGGAGGGGCCTTGCCGGTGGTGTGGGGGTGATGTTCCAAGCCAGGGCGATGAGGAGTAGGCAACGGCCGACGGACCGCAGGGGGGAGGGCATAGGACACGCCTTATCGGGAAGCAATTTGGCTTGGGTTTTCGCTCCACGAGCCAACTTGAGTGGATGGAGATTACCCCGATTTTTGTATGGGACCAACGGAAAAATTATTGCGCATCAGCGAGAATTTCCGGCAGCAGGCAGAACGGGTAAAGGATAACGATGGGGCTGGTTCGAGGCGGGCTTGGGAATATTTCGTGGTGTCGGTTGTCAAATCGAAAGTTTGGGGTAGCGCGGGGGAGATGACGAGGCAGGCTCCGGCGCTCGCGCGGCCGCGTTTGTGCGCTGCTGTTGTGAAGAAGTAGGCGATTTTGTTGGGGAATGTGATCGGTCCCACCCCTGAAGGGGTGGGCTTGGCGTTTTGTGAGGAAGATTAGCTGTGGGATTGGGATTGGGCGGCGGCCAGGTCATCTGGGTCGGGTTGGGCGACTTTGCCGGTGATGGCACCGGTGATGGCGCTGAGAAGGATGGGTTGGAGGGCGCCCATGGCATGGGAGAAGATGCCGGCGAGGATGCCGCGGTCTTTCTTGGCGTCGCCGTCGGCTTGGGGAATTCGGTTCGGGTCGGGGTAGAGGGCGCGCTCGAGTTTCTCGAGGCGCTTGAGGGCTTGCTGTTCTTTGGAGGGGACGGTGACGGTGGCGGCGGCGAACCCGCCGAGGGTTGCGGCGGCGAGGGTCATCCACGGGTGTTCATTGAGCCAAAGGCGGGGATCGACGCCCTTGAGGAGATCCTGTTGGATGTGCCTGATTGAATTAGCGATAGCGGCGCTGGCCTGGCCGGCCTGGTCGTTGAGGAACTGGGATTCAGCGATGGGAGTTTTCGGCTTTTCGCTGTACGTCGGTTCCGAACTTTGCCCGCTGCTGTTCTTTCCGTTGTTCATACTTCTCCACCGTTCGTTTTCGAGAGGATTTGGTGAGGATCGACATGCCGAGGAACGCGCCGCCGAAGATAACGGCAAGGACGAGGATGCCGGTGGTCGTATAGCCGAGGGCTCGATGACCGTTGAATAGCCAGGTAAAACCGCGTGCGACGCCGAAGATGAGGAGAGCGCAGGCGGTGACGATGATGCTGGAGAGGGCGATGAGGCTGACGATTCCGAGGGCGGCGTAGAGGCCGAGGTTTCGGATGGAGGTCTTGATGCCATCGCTTTTGGCGGCGAGGTAGTAGGAGAGATAGTCCTTGAGCTCCGCGAATTGATTGGCGGCGTCGCGGAAGGCGTCTGTGGGAGTGCGGATGGTGTCGCCATCGGCACCGAATCGTCCGCCTGGGTTGCCCGAGGCTCCGGAGTTTGGAGCACCTGACGGGTCGTGAGGTTGCTGTTGCATGCGCGCGACCTTATGAGGAGCCCGGCGCTGCGCGAGCGCCGGGGATTCCGTTTTTCGTTACTCCGTGACACGACCGGGATCTTGCGCGGACGGAGCGCCATGCAAGCGTGCCCGCTAACGAATGCGCGAGATCGGTGCACTCAAGTGTCGGCGACTAGCTGCGTTTCCAGAGGATACCGAGCACCAGACCGACGCCGGCGGCGATTGCGAGGGATTGGATCGGCTTTTCCTGAACGTACTGTTCGAGGGATTGCTCCATTTCGCGAGCGCGTTCGCGGCCTTGCTCGTAATATTCGGTGGCTTGGTCGCGGAGCTGGTCGTACTGCTGGGTGGCGGCATCGCGGGCTTGGCCGCCGAGGTCGCGGAGGTTCTGACCGACCTGTTGGGCGGATTGTTTGAGGTCGCCGGCCGGGGCGGATTTCTCGGATCCTTCGTTCATTCGGGACATGAGGAACTCCTTTCGGGGTGTTGTTTCTCGTTCGTCTGATCGGATAGTACAAATCCAGTGCCGAGCCCGGCAGCGCTGAAAATGTTGGGTTTGGGGGCGGAAATGAGCTGTGAGAATTTCCCCAGGCGCAGCGGCTGCCTTATGGATGACCGTTTTGGCAGGCGGGAACGACAGGTCGTCAGTAGGGGTGGGCGTTTTTGGCGTTGAAATGAAGAGGGCGACACGACTCGACTGAGCTCGTCGAAGTCAAGTGTCGCCCCCACGGGATGGGGCAACTACTTGTAGGCTTCGAGGATTCTTTGGATGAGATCTGAAGTGGAGCGCCCGTCCACCAGAGGGGCGAGGGCAATGGAGCCGCCGCGGGATTCGACGAGATCGGCGCCGACGACTTTGTCCTTCGTATAGTCTGCGCCTTTGACCAATACATCGGGCTTAATGGTTTCGATGAGGTTGAGGGGGGTGTCTTCGTCGAACTTGATGAGGTAGTCGATGCTTTCGAGTTCTTCGAGGACGGCGGTGCGGTCGTCTTCGTTGATGATGGGGCGCTTGTCGCCTTTGAGGCGGCGGATGGAGCAGTCGGTGTTAACGCCGACGACGAGGAGGTCGCCTTGGGCTTTGGCGAACTGGAAGTATTTGACGTGACCGAGGTGGATGAGATCGAAGCAGCCGTTGGTGAAGACGATTTTTTTGCCGGTGGCGCGGTGTCGGGCGAGTTCGGGGAGGAGTGCGGTGAGGGTGCGCTGCTTGCCGAGGTGCTGGTGGGCTTCGGCGAGGAGGTCCTGGATGACTTCTTCTGGGGTGATGGGGACGCAGCCGAGTTTTTCGACTTCGAGACCGGCGGCGATGTTGCCGAGGGCGACGGCATCGGGCCAGTCTGCGCCGGCGACTCTTGCCATTGCTAACATGGCGAGGAGGGTGTCACCGGCGCCGGTGCCGTCGGCGACTTGGCGGGGGCGGGTTTGGACCCACTTGTGAGTGGGGGGGTGGGGCTGCGGCCCGACCGCTCTGCGCGAAGACTCGGAAGCAAGCGCTCCCTGGGGTCGCGGCTCATCGGTGGAATGAGCGCGGGTGGCGAGGTAGGAACCGAGTTCGTTGAGGGTGATGACGACGGCTTGGAGGTCGTACTTTTCTAAGAGCGCGCTCGCGGCGGGGGCGTAGTGTTCTGGGGCGCGAAGGGGCAGGCCGGTGGCGCGTTCGGCTTCGGGGCGGTTGAGTTTGAGGGCGGTTGCGCCTTTGTACTTGGAGTAGTCGGGGATGTTGGCGGGGTCGATGATGACGGGGATGTTTCTCTGGTTGGCGAGCTGGATGAGGCGCGTGCAGACTTCGGGGGAGAGGACGCCTTTGTTGTAGTCTTCGAGGCAGAGAAGCTCGGCGCCGTCGAGGGCGTGCTCGGTGGCGGCGATGATTTGGTTGGCGATGTCGCCGTCGAGGGGTTGATTCGATTCGATGTCGAGGCGGAGCATCTGGTGGGGGGTGCGGTCCTGGGATGAGCCGAGCATTCGGACCTTGAGGACGGTGGGGCGGTTTTCGGTTTCGATGAGGGAGATTTGATCGGTGGTGTACTGGTTTAGGTGACGGCGGACTTGGGCGCCGGCATCGTCTTTTCCGATGATGCCGATCATTCGAACTTGAGCGCCAAGCGTGGCGAGGTTGGCCATGACGAAGCCTGCGCCGCCGAGTCGGTATTCCTCGCGTTGGAAGTGGATGATGGGGACGGGTGCTTCGGGGCTGACGCGTTCGGTGTTGCCGAAGATGTAGCGGTCGAGCATGAGATCGCCGACGAGGACGATCTTGTGGTTGGGGAAGTGATCGAGGATGTCGATGAGGTGGGTGGACATTGTTGTCAGAGGCACGAAGGCACCGAGGCACGTAGGCACGAAGGGAGGGAGAGAGGGTAGCTTTTCGTCGCTTGTTTTCGTGACTGTGGGGATTGTAGCGTGAGGGAGAGTCGGGTTCACGCGAGAACGCAGGGACCCGCGGCGGAGCCGCTGGGCTCTCGTTCGGTTGCGAATGTCATTTGGGATAGTCGGGTTTGTGTTGCCAGTCTAGTTCTACGGAGGCGGGGATGCCGTGGTATTCTCTTGGGAAGACGTAGTCTTTTCTTAAGGGGAAACCTTCCCAGTCGTCGGCGCAGAGGATTCTTCGGAGGTCGGGGTGACCGGGGAAGAGGATACCCAGGAGGTCGTAGGCTTCGCGTTCGTGCCAGTCGGCGGCGGGCCAGAGGTCGGCGACACTTGGGATGCTGGGATTGTCGCGGGGGGTGAAGACCTTGACGGCGAAGGTGTGGCGGAGGTCGAAGCTCCAGAGGTCGTAGATGCAGCACATGTTGTCGTCGGCGACGTAGTCGACGCCGGTGTGGTTGGCGAGCCAGTCGAGCTTGAGGTCGGGATCGGAATAGAGGAATTGCGCGATCTCCCGCCAGTCGGCGGCGTCAATGTGAATGCGGGGATGTTTGTCGTCGGGGAAGGCGGCGGCGATTTTGCCGTTGAAACGTTGCTGGAGTTTCTGGACGATCTGATTTGGTGTCATGCAAGGGTCCTGTGGGGAAGAGTATAAGTGGAGACTTGAGAATCTCCAATCTTGCATGTGAGAGGTACTGGATGACTCGAGCTATTCTGGTGATGGTCCTGTGCTGGTCAGGTTATGCGTTTGGACAAACGACGCAGGCAATCGCTAATCTGCGCGGCGAGGTGAGGAACGCGGCAGGTGGGGCGGTGGCGAATGCCACGGTGTACGTGTACTGGCTGGGGCCGACCAAGGGAGAGGCGAATCTTGCGTCGGTGTATCCCGACTGGGGGAAGAAGGCGGTGTCGAGTGCGTCCGGGGAGTTTGTGCTGGAGGGATTGGCGGTTGGAATGCGGTACTCCGTGGTGGTGGCCGCCGCGGGGTATCCGCCGATGCAGGTAGAGACAGTGGATCCGAGAAAGAAGGCAGTGGCGCAGTTGAAGGAATCGGGGGAAGAGCGGAAGGATGAGAGTCGGTGGATCAGGGGGCGGGTGGTGGATGTGCAGGGCAATGCAGTCTGGGGGGCGGAAGTGAAGCCGGTTGCGGTGCGGACGGCAAAGTATTTGAGTTGGGGGCAAAAGGCGATGGCGGGCGTCGATCGAATGACCGTGACGGATCGGGAGGGAAAGTTCGCGATTTTCTCGCGGGATCCGGATCAGGAGGTTGCGCTGCGGATCGCAGGGGCGGCGTTCGCGGCGCAAGTCGTGGGGTTTCACAAACCAGGAGAGGCGGCGCAGGATTATGCGATGACGGTTGGGGCGACGATTCGGGGGAAGCTGGTCAAGGATGGGAAGCCGGTGGCGGGGATCACGGTGGGGGCGAGGGAGTCGGATCGGGCGTTCGAGCGCAGGACGGAGGATCGGGAAGCGGTCACGGATGAACAGGGTGTTTTCATCATCGAACACGTCAGCTCGAGCGACGACTATTTGGTTTACGCGAAGATGAAGAGCGCGGGGGCGCTCGGCGCGATGTCGATGCAGGCGATCAAGATGGAGGGAGATGGGCAGACGACGGATCTGGGGGCGGTGGCACTGGAGAGCGGATGTGTGGTGGCGGGACGAATTCGGGCGGAGGAGGGGGCGGCGCTGCCGATGGGGATGCAGGTGATCCTTGAGCGCGAGGATGCGCGCGACAGCGTGACGGCTGCGATCGATGGGGCGGGATACTTTAAAGTCATCGGCGTTCCATTGAATGAGGTTGTGGGGCTCGAGGTCAAGGCGAAGGGCCATCAGCTTTCATCTCAGAATTTTAGTCTTGACCCGCTGAATGGTTGGCGGTTGCTTGGATTGGTGGACCAAAATCTTCCTGACTTGGAGATCCTGCTGGAGAAAGCGCGGGATAGGGGAGAGGATATTGCAGGACGACCACAGGCCGATCTGCTTAAGGCGCGGCTTCGCGGAGTGAACGAAGAGAAAAAGGAATGAGGTGCAGCTTGCGGTGGATTCTGATTGCCTTGATCAGTTTGAGTGCCGCGGCGTGGGCGCAGACGACTTCGGTGGGTAGCGTCGATTTGCGTGGGGTGGTGAGCGATGAAAAAGGCGCGCCGGCGGCGGGGGTGACGGCGTATGTGATTCACGTAAGTCCAAGGGAGGGGAATGGGTTTAGCGGACCTTATTATCCAGATTGGGGAAAGAAGGCGCTGACGGATGCGGAGGGGCAGTTTGTGATTATGGGGGTGGACGGGGAGATGCGGTTTAGTTTGCTGTTTGCGGCAGAGGGGCATCCGCCGGTACGGATGAGCAAAGTCGATCCGTCGAAGGAGGTGAAGGCGAAGTTGAAGGCGATGCCGGAGGAGAGGAAGGAGGCAGGTCGGCAGATTCGGGGCCGGGTGACGGATGGGGAAGGTAAGCCGGTGTGGGGCGCCGAGGTGGCGCCGACCGGGTGGGGAAGCAGCACGCATCATACATATGGGCAGGCGCAGGGCGTGGATGTGGTGACGGTGACGAACGACAAGGGGGAGTTCGTGATTACGTCGAAGGATCTGGACGTGGCGCGGGATGTCCGCATCATGGCGCGCGGGTTTGCGCCGCAGTTGAACAATCTTCAGCCGCCGGGGGAAGAGGTGCATGAGTATGCGCTGACGAAGGGCGCGAGGATTCTCGGGCGGATTGTGAAGGATGGGAAGGGATTGCCTGGCGTGGCGATGACGGCGGTGCAGACCAAGCGGAATTCGGAAACGTTCCTCGGCGTCGTTGAGGTGAAGGCGGATGACCAGGGCGGGTTCGAGATCGATAATCTGAAGCCTGATGAGGAGTATTGCGTGGTGGCGAAGGGGAAGTCGCTGCCGGAGGGAATTTGCACGCCGATCAACCGGTGGAAGACGATGGGTGAGGGCGAGACGCTGGATGCGGGGGATATCGAGGCGGTGGCGGGGCATACGGTGTCAGGCAAGGTTAAGCTGTCGGATGGGAAGCCGATGCCCGCGGGGTCCAGCGTGATCTTGAGCCGCGATGGGGCATGGGATTCGGAGACGATCAAGTTGGAGAAGGATGGGAAGTTTGCGTTCAAAGGCGTGGCGCCGGAGACGGTGCAATTGATCCCGCGCGTGAAGGGATACAAGCCGTCGGCGGATAATGCGAGCTATGAGGCGATGAACGGTTATGCGCTTCTGGGAAAAGTGGATGATGACATCAGCGATCTGGTGGTGTTGGTTGAGCCGGGGTCACGCACGTTTGATGGTAACGGCGGCGCTCGATACCACGAGCTGAAGGAGCAGCGATTGCAGGGCGCGAGCGAAGATGCGGGCGCGAGTGAAGGGACGAAGGAGGAGAAGAAGTGATGGGAATCGCGGAGGATTTGGTGGTGACGTGTGGACTTGACGTAAACCATCTAACAGCCTACTATGTTAGGATAATGTTTGGATATTTTGCAGTTGAAACATTAGATAGTTAAGGTGGCGAGGACGATGAATAGAAAACAAGCCGTGTTGGCCGCGATGGCCGCATCCAACGGGGCGGCTCATTCACCCGTACAGATACAGAAGTTAGTGTTTCTGTTGGATAGAAACGTTCCCGAGTTGGTGACGGAGGGGCCGGGCTTCAGTTTCGAGCCTTATGATTACGGTCCGTTTGATCGGACGGTGTATTCGGAACTTGATTCGCTGTCTTCCGAAGCCCTTTCGGAAATTCAGCAAGTCCCAGATCTTCGCAGGCGTAGTTATCGCTTGACTCCGACCGGGCAGGTGGCGGGGGAGCAAATTCTTTCGCAGATGCGTCCAGAAAACGCAGACTATGTGAAGAGGCTGTCAAGTTTCGTTCGCGGACTTTCCTTCGCCGATCTTGTAGCCACCGTCTATCAACACTATCCCGAAATGGCGGCGAAGAGCGTTTTCCGGAGACAGACATGACTGTCCTGGTCGGCGTGCTTTGTCAAGACGGCGTTGTGATCGGCTCCGACAGTTCTGCCACTTTCTCAATCGGGGATTTCCGGACAATTGAGCAGAAGGTGAAGAAGGTTGAGGTGGTTGCCGATGACGTCATACTTGCCGGAACGGGCCAAGTTGGCCTGGGGCAGAGGTTTTCGGCGCAGGTCCAGTCGCTGCGACAGACAAGTCCGTTTCCACGTTCTCCGCACGCGATTGAAGTTGCGAAGAGTGTCGCAACAGAGACGATCAAGGATTTTGCGTCGACCTTTTGCGATAAGGGCCAGTTCGGCGCATTGATGGCCTTCGTAACCAAGGAGGGGTTTCATCTATGCGAATTTCAAGTGAAGGATTTTCAACCAGAACTAAAGACGAAGAACCTCTGGTACGTTTCTATGGGCAGCGGGCAGCCAATTACGGATCCCTTCTTGGGGTTGATGCGGCGGGTGTTCTGGAAAGACAATATGCCACGACTGAATCAGGGGGTTTTTGCGGTTACGTGGGCGCTCCAACACACGATCGAACTTAATCCCGGGGGGATCAACGGGCCCATGCAAATCGGTATTTTGGACCCCTCTAAATCGACGAAGGCGCGACTTCTAACGGACGATGAGCTAAGTGAGCACATTGATAGTGTTGAAGGGGCCGAACGCTACCTTGCCAATTACCCAAGCACGATTGCTGGGGGCTCGGCGCAGCCAGTCCCCAAGCCACCATCCGCATAAAATCCGGCGCCGCAATGCAACCCCCCGCTTACATTGAGAAAACACCTCGTGATCTCCTTGCATTGTCGATTGCAATCAATAATAAACGATTGTGCGACCGTGGGATGGATTGTTTGTGAAATACCGCCGCCCGCGGTGGAATCAGAGACATGGAAACGAAGAAGAATTTTCTGAACGGTCAGTGGGTGGGGTCGGAGAAGGCAATCGATGTGGTTAATCCCGCGACGGGAGACCTTGCGGCGCGGGCGTCGATGGTTTCCGCGGAGCAGATGAAGAAGGCGATCGCGGATGCGAAGGCGGCATTTGAATCGTGGCGGGATTTGCCGGCGAAGACGCGGGGGGATGATCTGCTGGCGGTCGCTGGTGAAGTGCAGCGGCGTGGGGAGGAGATCGCACGCGAGATCACGGTGGAGAACGGCAAGCCGCTGGCGCAGTCACGCGCAGAAGTGGCGATGACGGTGGACCATCTTGGCTGGTTCGCGGAAGAGGGCCGGCGGGCGTATGGGCGGATTATTCCGAATCAAGTGGCGGGGAAACGGAATTTGGTGATCAAGTCGCCGATGGGAGTTGTCGGGGCGATTGCGCCTTGGAACTTTCCGCTGGTGCTGGCGATTCGAAAAGTGGCGCCGGCGCTGGCGGCGGGGTGCACGGTAATTCTGAAGCCGGCGAGTCAGACGCCGACGTGCTGCGTGATGTTTGCGGAGTGCGTGCAGGCGGCGAAAGTTCCGGACGGGGTGTTTCAACTGGTGATGGGATCTGCGTCGATGATCGCGGAAGCGATGCTGTCGAACCCCATCGTTCGCAAGATCACGTTTACCGGATCCACGGAGGTGGGGCAGAAGCTGATCGCGGGCGCGGCGCGGAACGTGACGAAGTTATCGCTGGAACTGGGCGGGCATGCGCCCGTGCTGGTGTTTGATGATGCGGATCTCAATCGCGCGGTGGACGGCGCGCTTCTTGCGAAATTCCGCAACACCGGGCAATCGTGCATCGCGGCCAATCGGATCTATGTGCAGAACCGGATCTACGATCGATTCGTGGAAGCGTTTTTGAAGAAGACTCGCGCGCTGAAGGTGGGGAATGGTCTTGAGGATGGGATGGATATCGGCCCGCTGGTGAATGAGAGCGGGTTGAAATCGGCGCTGGCGCAAATTGAAGATGCGACGGGAAAGGGTGCGCGCGTGGTGTGTGGCGGAAAGCGGTCGGGGAGCAAGGGTTTTTTCCTGGAGCCGACGGTGCTTTTGGATGTGCCGAGCGGTGCGCGTTGCATGAATGAAGAGACGTTTGCGCCGATCGCGCCGATCGCGCGATTCGGGCCGGAGGAGCAGGGGATTGCGATGGCCAACGAATCGCCGTTCGGGCTGAGCGCCTATGCGTTTACCAGCGATCTGGATCGGGCATTTCGGGTGATGGAGAAGCTGGAGGCGGGGACGATCGGGATCAACGATGGGCTGCCGACGACGAGCAACGCGCCGTTTGGCGGGATGAAGGCGAGCGGGTGGGGGCGGGAGCTTGGGAGCGAGGGTCTCGACGCTTTCCTGGAGACGAAGCATGTTTCGATTGGGGTGAGGGGGTGAAGGCAAGAGGCAAGGGGCAAGAGGAAGAGGCAAGAGGCAAGAGGCAAGAGGCAAGAGGTAAGAGGTAAGAGGCAGGAGGCGGAGGTGAGGGGCGAGGGGTGAGGGGCGAGGGGCGAGAGATGATGATTGATCTGTTTCCCCGGTATCTTTCAATTTCGCGCCTGACGTTGGGCGAGGGGAGTGGGGTACGCGTGCGGATGGCGGGGGATATGCAGGATGTGGCGCGGGATATGGCGGATACGGTTTTACTGTAACGGGTCGTGGCAGTGTGCGGTGGTTCGGCGTGTGTTGTAAGGGCCGGTGACGGCGCGGTGCCCGGCATCGCTTTTATGTCGTCACCCGGATGCTTCAATCATCGTTGCAGACGATGTTGCCGGGATTCCGGATATCCGCTTGAGATAGCCGATGAAATCGCTAGAATGCGTGAAATTGTCCGATAGAAAAGGTTTGCACAAAGCGTGCTGGGGGCGGTTCGGATGTTGAGGCTGAGCTTCTCTGACGAGCGTGTGCTGGCGGTGACGGGGCATCCCGGCGATGCGGAATTGCTGTGTGCCGGGACGCTTGCGAGATCGAAACAGGATGGCGCGCAGATCGCCATTTGCGTGATGTGTGAGGGAGATAAAGGTCTGCCGGCGGGACCGGTTCCGGAGAAGTCGCGGCGCGCAGGCGTGCGTGGAGCCGGCGGAGGCGTTTCGGTCGTACCGGGCCTTCAGAAGGATAGGCGCGTGGTAAGGAGCAATATCATCCTGAGCGACGCGGCTTCGCCGCAACCCGCGATGCATGCTTTGAGAATGATTTTTTGAAAGGAGCTCGATTGTGATTCAGTTTCTGGTCCATGATGCAGCGCACGACAACGTTGGCGTGGCGGTCGTCGATATCCTGGGCGGTCAGGAAGTGGAGGGGCGTTGTTTGGTGTCGAACAAGACGCTTAAGGCGAAGGCGGCGATGGATATTCCGCTGGGGCACAAGATCGCGCTGAAGGATTTCAACGCGGGCGATACCGTCATGAAGTACTCGTGCGATATCGGCAAGGTCGTGAAGGACATCAAGACGGGCGAGCATGTTCACGTGCATAACGTGAAGACGAAGCGCTGGGCTTGATGGTTGGTTGAGTGCGGAGAGAAAATCAAAAACATGGGCGAGACGCCCATGCCACAGAGGAAAAGCAATGGCGATTAATCGAAAAGTGAAAGCTTACCGCCGGGAGAACGGCAAGGTTGGCGTGCGGAATCATGTGATCCTTTTGCCGGTCGATGACATCTCCAACGCATGCGTTGAGAAGGTGGCGGCGATGGTGCCGGGCACGCTGCCGCTGCCGCACGCTTACGGGCGGTTGCAGTTTGGCGAGGATCTCGATCTGTTCTTCCGCACGATCATCGGGACGGGGAAGAACGCGAACGTGGCGGCGGTGGTGGTGATCGGGATCGAGCCGGGGTGGACGCAGCGGATCGTTGATGGGATCAAGGAGACTGGGAAGCCGGTCGCGGGTTTCGCGATCGAGCGGCGCGGCGATCTTCAGACCGCGACCGATGCGGCGCGCGTCGCCCAAAAATTTCTCCAGGATGCGAGCGAAATCCAGCGCACCGATTGCGACTTTAAAGAGCTCTACATCTCCGTGAAGTGCGGCGAATCCGATACCACAACGGGTTTGTCGTCCTGCCCTGCTGTCGGCAACGTGATGGACAAGCATTGCGACGCGGGCATTGGTTCGTTCGGAGAGACATCAGAGCTGACGGGTGGAGAACACCTCGTCAAGGCCAAGGCCGCGAACAAGGAGGTCGAGGCGAAGTTCACGGCGATGTTCGACGATTACCAGAAGCTGGTTTTTGAGCAGCGGGCCGGCACCGATCTTTCTGAAAGTCAGCCGACCAAGGGCAACATCATCGGCGGCCTGACGACGATCGAGGAGAAGGCGCTGGGGAATATTGAGAAGCTTGGCAAGCGCACGAAGTTCATCGATGCGCTGAAGCCGGCCGAGGAACCGAAGAAGGGTCCGGGGCTTTACTTCATGGATACCAGCTCGGCGGCGGCGGAAGCCGTCACGTTATGGATGGCGTCCGGTGCGGTCATTCATTTGTTCCCGACGGGTCAGGGCAACGTGATCGGAAATCCGGTTGAGCCGGTGATCAAGCTGTCCGGGAATCCGATCACCTGCTCGACGATGAAGGAGCATATCGATCTGGATGTCTCCGCGATTCTGCGCGGCGAGCAGACGGTGGAACAAGCAGGCGAGGCGCTGATCGAAGTGATTTCGCGGACGGCGAATGGACGACTGACATGCGCCGAGGCGCTGGGGCATCGCGAGTATGTGATGACGAAACTGTATCGCAGCGCTTAATTTTGAGCCTCGCCCCCATCGACATGCAGGGGCGAGGCCTGCCTCGCGGTTGCTCGCACGACTCCGCGACGCAGGCGTCGTTCCTACAAATGCAGTTCGCAAATATGCAACGATTTTGTCCCGATCAACTGAAGAACCTTGCGACAGAGATTGCGGTCTGGGCGGGTGTGCCGCGCGAGGATGCGGTGATCCTGGCGGATTCGCTGGTGAAGGCGGATTTGTCGGGGACGAGCACGCATGGGATTTCGCGGCTCGCGATCTACATCAAGCGCATCGGGAAAGGTCTCATTGATCCTGGCGCGTCGTTGAAGATTGATCGGGAGCGCGCGGGAACTCTTGCGGTGGATGCGGGAAACGGCGTCGGTCAGGTGCAGGCGGTGCGCGTGCTGGACCGGTTGATTCCGATGGCGAAAAAGTGCGGGGTGGGGTCGGCGACGATCCGAAATTCGCAGCATTTCGGCGCGTTGTCTTATTACTGCAACCTCGCGGCGGATCGCGACATGATCCTGCTGGCGATGACCAATTGCGAACCGGCGATGAGCCCCGAGGGCGGGCGCGAAGCGTTCTTTGGAACCAATCCCATCGCGGCTTCGTTCCCGACCGGCAAGGGATTTAATGTCAAGATTGATCTGGCGACGTCGCTCGTCGCGCGGGGCAACATCGTCGCGGCGCAGAAGAAGGGGCAGGCCATTCCTGCAAACTGGGCGCTCGATCCGGCAGGGAACCCGACGACCGATGCTTCGCAGGCGCTGCTGGGAACTGTTCTGACCATGGCCGGACACAAGGGTTATGCGCTGGCGTTAATGGTGGAGGGTTTGTCATCGGTCTTGTCCGGCGCGGCGATTGGTTCATCGATCGGATCCATGTACAAAAACTTCGATCGGAAGCAGGACGTCGGGCATTTCTTCTGCGTGCTCGACATTGATGCGTTCATGGATGTGGCGACGTTCAAGGGCCGGATCGATCGGACGATCGATCAGATCAAATCGATTGAGAAACGGCCGGGCGTCGCGGAGATCCTCATCCCCGGCGAGCGCTCGCAGCGGACGATGCGCGAGAATCTGAAGCGTGGCGTTCCGGTGGATGATGCAACCGTAAAAGAGCTGGAGCAGTTGTGCCGCGAGTCCGGCGTTCCCTTTACCCTCCAGGAAAAATCGGCGGCTTGAGGCATGCGCGATATTCTGGTGACCGAAAACATCGCGGGCGAAGAGATGGATGCGCTGATGCGCGCCTTCGATGTGGCGTGGGAGCCGGAGCTTTGGAAGTCGCCCGAGAAAATTCGTCAGATCATCGGTGATTTTCGGGCGATCGTGGTGCGGAATCAGACGTTGGTGGATGCGGAACTGATCGCCGCGGGGAAGAAGCTGCTGGTGATCGGGCGAGCGGGCGTCGGGCTTGATAACGTCGACGCGAAGGCAGCGACGGAGTCCGGAATTGTCGTCGCATTTACGCCGGACCAGAACTCCATCTCCGTTGCCGAACTCACGATTGGCCTGATGCTTTCGCTCGCTCGGCAGATTGCGCTTGCGAATCAATCGACGAAGGCCGGCAAATGGGAGCGGCAGAAGTTCACGGGCACGGAGCTGTTCGGAAAGACACTCGGACTCGTGGGTCTGGGCCGGATCGGTTTCCTGACGGCGATGCGCGCCCGCGGGTTCGGGATGAAGATCATGGCGCATGATGAGTTTGTGCGTCCGGATTCTTCGGCGGTTTCGGAATCCGGGGCAACGCTGGTGTCGCTGGATGAATTGCTCGCGCAGGCGGACATTATCTCGGTGCACATTCCCAAAACGCTGCGAACGATGGGACTTTTTGATTATGCGAAGCTGTCTCGGATGAAACCGGGGGGGCTGTTCATCAACACATCGCGCGGCGAAGTGGTGAACGAAGCGGATCTGGTTCGCGCGCTCCAGGAGAGAAGGATCGCCGGTGCGGCGCTGGATGTCCGCGCCACCGAGCCGCCAGGCGCCGGTCCGCTGAACGAGATGGAGAACGTGATTCTCACGCCGCACATTGCAGCGTTTTCGCATGAAGGTCAGAAGCGTGTCGTGACCAGCATTTGCCGGGACGTGGCGGCGGTGTTGCGTGGCGAGGATGCCAAATACTTCGTGAATTTCCCGCATCCGCGTCGAACTTCAAACTCGGGCGAATGAACAGGAATGATTCGATGAGCACAACCTACGAATCTTATCTGAATTCCCAATGGGCGGGCCTCGACAGCCTCGAGGGCGTGCCCGATATGTTCGAGCCGCGCGTCAGCCTGTCCGAGCGCGGCCGGTTCACGCAGTTCTGCCACGAAGCGCTCAACTGGATCGGCACGATGCTTCCCGGGGTGGGCCTTGCGTTCCTGCTCGCGTACTTCGGGTATCTCCTGTCGGAGTTCATCGGCGCGCGCATGCATTACGAGCGGGGCAAGAGTCCCATCAGCCCGATCACGCTCGCGGTGATTTTGGGCCTGATGATCCGCAATTCGATTGGGGTTCCCAAGACGTATGAGCCGGGTCTGCGGCTCTGCATCAAAACGATTCTGAGGCTTGGCATCGTGGTTCTCGGACTGACGCTGTCGTTGCAGGCGCTGGGCAAGGATGTGATCGCGGGCGTTCCCGTCATCATCGGCTGCATCACATCGGCGCTGCTCATCATCACGTTCCTGAACCGCGCTCTGGGCCTCTCGCGCCGCCTGGGAACATTGATCGCGGTCGGCACGAGCATCTGTGGGGTGAGCGCGATTGTCGCCATCGCGCCGATCATCGAGGCCGAAGAAGATGAGACATCCTACGCCGTCGCGTGCATCACGATCTTCGGGCTCATCGCCCTGATCGCGTATCCGTTCCTCGCGCACGCGGTGTTCGGCAATAACTTCAAGCAGGCGGGCATTTTTCTGGGCACCGCGATCCACGATACGTCGCAGGTTTCCGGTGCGGGTCTCGCTTATGCCCAGCAATACAAGGCCGATGTTGTCATGAAGACCGCCGTCACCGTAAAGCTCGTGCGAAACCTCTGCATGTCGATCCTGATCCCGCTGATGGCGATTCTGTATCGTCGCGGCGAAAAAGGCGCGCGCCACATCAAGCAACCGTGGCATCAGGTCATCCCGCTCTTCGTGATCGGATTCGTTCTTATGGCGTGCGTTCGATCGCTCGGTGATCATTCGACAGCCGCCGCCAGCCCGCATTCCGCATTCGGTTTTATTCCGGTCGCGCGGTGGCTTCAGGTGGATCCGTCCGCGAAGTTTTACGCGACCTGGATGCTGGCGACGGCGCTGGGTGCTGTTGGACTTGGAACTGGATTCGCGAAATTGAAGGGTTTGGGTTTGAAGCCTTTCACGGTAGGTCTGGCCGCCGCGCTGCTTGTTGGCGGGGTCAGCATCGCGCTGATCGAGGCGCTCACCGCCTTTGGCTTCATGGGAAAATAAGTCTTGGAATAACGCTCATGCAACGACATTTGCTTTTCGGTGCGGCCTTGATCATGTGCCTGGCGTCACCGATTTTCGCCACGCAGCCCATCGTCAAAGATGGCAAAAGCGACTGGGTGGTTGTTTCTCCGAAAAATGCGTCGCCAACGGAGCTGCTGGCTGCTCAGGAGCTGGCGCGTTACCTAAATCAAATGTCGGGCATCCGGTTCAAGACGGTCGAAACAGTGCCAGCCAACGGCCATGCCCTCATCGTCATTCAATACGACAAGACGCGAGAAATGGGTCTGAATGTTCTTCTGCCACACGAGCTCGACGAGTGCAGCTTCATGGCGGACGGGAAGAACATCTGGATTACCGGAGCGACGGAAGGCGCGACTCTTCATGCCGTGTACATGTTTCTTGACGCGTTAGGCTGCAGGTTTCTGGCTCCCCAGTTCGCGTTCTACCGCGAAAGCGCGGAGGTCGTTCCGCATCTGCGTGATATTGCAGGGCCGGAATCGTCGGATTGCCGAGATTCGATGCTGAAATTCCGCAAAATCTACGTCGAAGAAGGTCACTCCCACACACACGAGAATCTTGCCCAGATCGTCGAGTGGATGCCCAAGGTCGGCTACAACACGCTGGTCGTTCCCACGAATTATCAGGGTCACGACCGCGTGAAGTGGGACAGCTTCCGCGAAAGAGTCGCGCCGGAATGTCAGAAGCGCGGCATCACGATCGAGGTTGGGGGGCACGGCTACCAGAATTTTCTCAGCGCCGAAATGGAGGATGGCAAGCTCTTCACCCAACATGCGGAATGGTTCGCCGTCGATGCTAATGGGAAACGGCAGAAGGGGCAGAACTGGGTCTTCAACACGTCCAATGCCGATGCGGTGAAATACCTGATCGACAATTTCATCCGGTACATCAAGACGCATCCGGAGATTCAGATTTACGACTTCTGGCCGCCGGACGGAGCCAAGTGGTGCGAGTGCGATGATTGCAAGAAGCTGGGCACGCCTTCAGATCGTCAAGCCATTTTGCTGGCGCGGGTGAAGGAGGCATTGTCTGATGTCCGACCGGATCTGCGCCTGGAGATGATCGCGTATTCCTCGTACCTCGATCCGCCGGAACATGTGAAGGTGGACAAATCCGTTCTCGTCGACTTCTGTCCGATCAATCAGCAGTTTGATCAGCAGATTAATGACCCTGGCGCCACCAAGAACAAGAACTATGCCGATGCCCTGATCGCATGGCGTAAGGCGTTTGAAGGCGACGTTTCCATTTATTCCTACTACCGAAAATATGCGTGGGATTCGCTGCCGGTGGTCATTCCTCATTACATGCAGAGGGATTTGCAGTGGTATGCGAAGGCGCCGGTGCAGGGCATTTCAACCTATGCCGAGCCGGGCGATTGGTTCACGTATGAGCTGAACCACTACGTCCTTGCGCAACTGGCGTGGAACCCGGATGTCGATGTGGATGTGCTGATCAAAAAGTTCTGCGAAGCGCGCTACGGCGCATCCGCAGCCAAAGCCGCATCCGTGCTCACAACGCTGGAAGAGATCACGCGCAACACTTCGAGCATTCCGAACAGCGCGCTCAAATCCGCGAAGACGATCGATGACGACCTCGCCCGCGCGCGGAAGCTTGAAGAAATTCGCAACGATGCCAAAGACGCGACCGATCCTTTTGCGAAGCGTGCCCTCGAAAGACTTGCGCTGATGTGCGAATACCTCCGCCGCGATCTTGAGATTCAGAAGCTGCGGGCATCGAACGGCAAGCCTGAAGAGCTCCGGGCAAAAGCCATCGAGTTGCTCGATTTCACCCGTTCCCACGCAAACGACGGCGTCTTCCTCGTTAAAGATCAGCGCCTCTCGAATAACCGCATCAACAAGCGTTACGGCATCCCCTCCAATTGATCCATCATGTTCAAGCTAACTACTCGTACATCGAGCGATTGAAAGACTTTTACCGCAAAGTCGGCACGGCTCTCGATCCAGAAACCATGTCTACAAAATGAATCTGCTCAAATCCTCATCCTTCAAAATCTCCCCCAGCCTCTCGCGCACGTAGGCCGCTGTGATCGTCACGTTTTTCTCGCCCGCATCCGAAGCCTCAAAGCTGATCTGCTCGAATACCTTTTCCATGATCGTGTAGAGCCGCCGCGCCCCGATATTCTGCGATCGCCGGTTCAGATCAAACGCAATCTGCGCCATCGCCTCGATCGAGTCATCCGCAAACGTCACGCGCACGCCTTCCGTACCCAGCAGCTCCACCTGCTGCATCGTCAGCGAATTCTTCGGCTCTCTCAAAATTCGCACGAAATCATCTTTCGTCAGATCCGCCAGCTCGACCCGGATCGGAAACCGCCCCTGCAATTCCGGCATCAGATCGCTCGGCTTGCTGGAATGAAATGCGCCCGCCGCGATAAATAGAATGTGGTCCGTCCGCACCGGCCCGTATTTTGTGATGACCGTCGATCCCTCCACGATCGGGAGCAAATCCCGCTGCACGCCCTGCCGGGAAACATCCGGCCCCTGCTTGCTTTCCGGCCCGGCGACCTTGTCGATTTCATCGAGAAAAACAATTCCCGTCTGCTCGACGCGCTCGATCGCCAGTCGGTTGATCTTGTCCCGGTCCAGAAGCTTTTCCGCCTCCTGTATCAGCAGAAGTTTTCGCGCATCCTTGACCGTCAGCCGCCGGGTTTCGCGCTTGCTCGGCAGCATCTTCTCGAACATGTTCTGGAACTCGACATCCATCTCCATCCCCGCCTGTCCGAGCACGCCGACGACCGTCGATCGCTCTTCGATCGCGATCTCGATATGCCGGTCTTCGAGTTCGCCGGCGCGGAGTTGCTCGCGCATCTTTTCGCGCGTGCGCGTTCGCTTTTCGTGTGCTTCATCATCTTCGGAGATGGGCACTGAAGCGCCCCCGGCCCTGGGGAGCAGAAAATCAAGAAGCCGCTCTTCGACCTGTTCTTCCGCCGGCGCTTTCACTTCTTCGGTCATCTCCTCGCGAACCATGCCGATCGCGGAGTCGAGCAAGTCGCGGATCATCGATTCCACATCACGCCCGTGATACCCGACCTCGGTGTACTTGGTCGCTTCAACCTTGATGAACGGCGCGCTGACCAATCCCGCCAGGCGCCGAGCGATCTCCGTCTTCCCCACGCCAGTCGGTCCGATCATCAGAATGTTCTTCGGCGACACATCCCCCCGAAGGGCCTCCGGCAACTGCTGCCGGCGCCAGCGATTTCGCACCGCCACCGCGACCGCGCGCTTGGCGTCGTTCTGTCCCACGATGTAGCGATCCAACTCCGTAACAATCTTCCGCGGCGTAAGGTTCTCCATAGTCCGCAATTCTAGCGGCGTACTGTCCGATAAATCACGCCGCCCATAAATAAGCCGAACCGACACGGTTTCAGACAAAGCCTATTTGTCGCAACGTCCGAATAAACGCTCCGCTCATTCAGCGGCCGATCATTTCATCCGATCAATGGGTTGACGGCCTGCGCGGCAGGGAGTCGGAGCGTTTTGATGTTGCAGTTGTTGATCGAATATCGCCTTGACGCCGTCGTGTGCGCACTCATCGTGCTGGGCGCCATGGGCGCTGTCCGGCTGCGCCTTCGGCGCCGGTACAAGATCAAGCGCATTCCGCACCACGCCTGGCTTCTGCTGATCGTCCTGCTCATCAGCGGAGCGTGGGCCGCTGAACTCGCAGGTCAGTACAATCCCGACCCTTTCGGCGGTCGTACCCAAATTACCCGCGAATCCGAGTTGCTCGCCAGCTTCATGAGCCGCGCCGACGTCCTTAGCTGCATCGCCGGCGTCGGCTTCATGGTCGTTGCCGCCGTGGCCGTGCTGTCCGCGCCGCATCAGAACGTCGCAAGCAATGCTTCGCCCCTGCGCACGATCCTCGACCTTCAGCCCGAGTGCGTTCAGATCCTCAGCCCCGCCGGCGACATCCTCGACATCAATCCCGCCGGCCTCGATCTTCTGGAAGTTAAGCCCACCGATCTCGCCAACGCATCGGTTGTCCCGTACGTCGCTTTCGAATATCGCGACAGCTTCCTCGGCATGCTTCAGAGCGTGTCCCACGGTTACCCGGCGTCGCTTCAATTTGATCTGATCTCTCACGTCGGCACCCGTCGTAACATCGACGCGCGCACGGTCCCGCTCCTTAGCCCGCAAGGCCGGGTCGTGGCGGCGCTGAGCGTCATGCGCGACCTCACTGCACTCAGGCAGACTGAGGCCGAGCGCGATCGCCTCCAGCAACAACTCACGGAGGTCACTCAGCGCGCCGCTGCCCCCGAGATCTCCACCGATGTCCTGAACACGATGGGGCATGCGCTTGAATCGCTCAACGCGACCGCCGACAACGTCGCCGGGAAGCTGCGCACGAGAAAACTCGACGAGCTCGCGAATTTCCTCACCGGCGAGCAGGACTCCATGACGTCCGAAATCTCGCACCTCTGGCAGAGCATTGACCAGATCAAGCAGATCGTCGCCACCCAGCAGTCCTTTGCGTCGGGCACGCGCGCCGAAACGGTTCATCTCACTGACATCATCGATGAAGCGGTTCGCATCGCCGGTGCGTCCTTCGAAAAGCAGATTGTTCACATCCAGCGCCGTTACAACGACTGCCTGGCGATGAAGGTGGATCGCAACAAAGTGCTGCAGATTCTGATGAATCTCCTCCGCAACGCACAACAAGCCAACGCCACCGAGATCACGATCGAGCTGTCCCGGGTGGGTCAAGGCGACGATTCAATCGCCCGCATCAGCATCGCCGACAACGGTATCGGTATCCCCCTCGAGCATCTTCCGCTGTTGTTCTTCGCCGGTTTCACGACCAAAGGCGAAGGCCACGGCTTCGGCCTTTATGCCTCCACCAACGGCGCGCGATCCGTCGGCGCCACCGTCACCGCCGCCAGCGATGGCCCGGGTCGCGGCGCGATCTTTAACTTCGATCTGCCGATCCACAAAGCCTCTGACCCATCTCGTTCCACAGAGCTTCAGGAGGTCGCGTGATGTCCGGTTCGGACTCCTGCGCCGGGTAACTCTTCGCAGGGTTCGCTTCCGCGGACCGGTTATTCGATTCGTGTGCGCACCAGTCTATGTCCCCATCAGCGCGCTCAAATACCGATCCGCCAGATCCGTTCCCATCTCATCATCATGCGCACCCAGCGCGTGATACGCCACATCCCATGACCCGTACATATCGTGGAGAATGATCCCCAGCTTCAGCAGTTTGTGTGCCGGCAACTCCGCGAAGCGCATGAAGTCTCGAATGTAAACGGCATCCGCCTCAAACGCCTGGCTCAGGCCCGCATAGACGTCATTATTCAGCACCATCGGCGCCAGAATCCGGCTCGTCAGATGCGCGAACCGATGGAAAATAAACCCCTGACTCCGAAGATACTGATCCACATCCGAAAACATCGGCTGCTTCTCGTACAGGGGCACAAAGCCCACCTCGGTATGAATCGCCACCGCGTTCTTCAGCTTCTCGGCGCCGTTCCGAAACACATCCAACTCGCCGCCCTGAATATCAATCTTCACCAGATCAAGGTCGTCAATCTCCGCCACATCATCCAGACGAATGGTCTGTACCTGTTCCGTCCGAACAACTTCCCCCCATTCATCAAACTTGTGAAAAAAATCAAACGCCCGCCGGTTCGGCAGCAGCAGCGAAGACATCCCCGGCGCCTGACAGTAATGGAACGTCCGCATCGTCCCATCCCCGAGCACATAGGGGTAATACCGCTCGTGCGGCCCCTTCAACTCCAGCAGCTTCGCCAGCGCCTCGCGGTTCGGCTCGAACCCCACGACCTCCACATGCCCCCGCTCAAGCATCCGCTTATAGGGCGGCTCCTGGTCAATGGGGTTCGCACCGATATCCACCACCTTGATCCTCACCGGATGCGGCAACAGCGACTCGACCGTTTCCAGTTTTGAACTCATCGAGTCACCCTCAGAATTCGTAAGCTCTTCCCGTAGCACGGGCATCCTGCCCGTGTTGACGATCCGAACACGGGCAAGATGCGACTCGACTGAGCTCGCCGAAGTCCCGTGCTACGAATCAGTCCACCGTCTCGACCTTGATATTCGTATTGGTATAAATGCAGATCTCTCCCGCGATCCGCAGCGCCGCATCCACAATCTGCTTCGCATCCAGATTCGAATGGACCATGAGCGCCTTCGCCGCCGCCTGCGCAAAAGCGCCGCCTGAACCGATCCCGATAATTCCATCCGCGGGCTCAATCACATCGCCCGCCCCGGACACAATCAATGAAGTCTCCCGATCCGCGACCGCGAGCATCGCCTCCAGCCGCCGAAGGATGCGGTCTGTCCGCCAATCTTTTGCCAGCTCGATCACCGCGCGTCGCGTGTTGTCGGGAAACTCGCTGAGCTTCTTCTCAAAGCGCTCGAGCAATGAGAACGCATCGGCCGCCGATCCCGCGAATCCCACCAGCACTTTTCCCCCTCCCACCCGGCGGATCTTTATCGCATCCGACTTCGCGACGATGTTCCCCAGCGTGACTTGCCCATCACCGCCGAGCGCGGTTTTCCCGTCCCTTCGCACGCTCAGAATCGTTGTCGATCTCGCCGGCCGCTGACTCATCGGATACCATTCTTGGCAGAGGTTTCCGGCTTTTCTACCGCGTCCATCCTCCGCGGGCAAGCCGCCCGATCCTCCTCCCGATGTTCGGGTCCGCATCGCCAACACGGGCAAGATGCCCGTGCTACAGGAAAGGTTCATAAGCTCTGAGGTATTCCGAAGCATCTGGCATCGATTATCGACCGACCCAGATCCTTCACGGAGTACCGTTCAGGATGACAATCCCTTTTCATCGATCGTGGGTGTGGCAAAGCGCGTGACGACTCAGGATGACAGTTTGCGTGAAGGTGATACCAAGAATGTGAGTTAGACCCCGATGCCCGTGCACATTCAATCGTTCCGGCTCCTGCTCATCGCGCTGGCTGCCGTTGCGGCGATTCTCGTCACGGCCCTCATCCGCCGAATCGCGATCCCGCGCGCAAGCAAGCTGCTCTTTTTGATCGCGCTGATCCTCTTCGCGCTCGCCGCGGGAGGTTTCGAATACCGTCGCGCGGAGCCCGCCACCGTATCTGTAATGGTGGATCTCTCTGCGAGCACGCGCGGCGCGAGCTACCGCGATCGCGCCACTCTCAATCGCCGGATCGCGCAACTGCTGGGACGAACACCGCATCAGATCATCTTCTTCAGTGATGGAACTCTCTCCTCGATCGCCGGAGATACATTGGCCGATCTCCCGTCCGACCGCACCGGTTTCCGGCCTTTTCCCGCCGACGCGATTATTCTCTTCTCCGATGGTCAGTTCGATCTTCCCGCGGCAGCGCCGCCCGTTTTCCCCATCATCGATACGCAACTTGAACATCCCCCCGATGCCGCCATCGTCGACATTCAGTCTTACCCGGACGCGCAGGTCCTGATCACGCTCGCGAATCAAGGCAGCGCTCGCCTCGTAACGCTCTCCGGCGGCACGCCGACCACCCTCCCTGTCGCGCCCGGCCACACCTCGGTCGTCGCAAAGACCACGACCCAATCTGCTTCAATCACCGCGCGGCTCCCGCCTTCCGACCTCTGGCCGGAAAACGACTCGCTTACGTTCGCACCTCCCCCGCTCCCCGCCCGAGAGCGTTGGTGGGTCAGCGAATCACGTCCGCCGTCCACCGCGTTTCGCAGCTTTGCTCCGAACGATCTTCCCAGCGATCCTGCCGCCTACCTCCTTCCTTCCGCAATCATTCTCGACGACGTCCCCGCCGACGGTTTTTCGACGACACAGCTCCAGCGCTTGGAGCAATATGTCCGCGACCTCGGTGGCGGTATCGCCATCCTCGGTGGCCGCAGCGCCTTCGCCGCCGGCGGCTACCCCGGGACTTCGCTCGACGCCCTCTCTCCGCTCGCCAGCCATCCTCCAACGCCCACAACCCGCTGGATCATTCTCACCGATTCCAGCGGCTCCATGAATTCCCCCGCCTCAACAAACTCCACCCGCCTCGAAGTCGCGACCTCCGCCGTCGCCGCGCTCATCCCGTCGCTCCCGCCGGACGACGACGTCTCCCTCGGCAGCTTCGCGCGCGACCTCCGCTGGTGGATTGAATCCCGCCCCGCCCGATCCCTCATCTCCACGCAAATCGTTCCCTCCGAGATTCATCCCACCGGCCCCACAAATCTTTCCGCTGTCCTCGAACAAATTGCTGCTTCCGGCAAGTCTTCTCCAACACCCACGGAACTGATCCTGATCACCGATGCCGAGGCCCAGATCCCAAACGCGATCCAACTCGCCGAGGATTTGAAGAGCGCGCACACTCGCATCCACCTCCTCGCCATCCGCGAAGTCGATTCCGCCAATCTCGTTCGGCAGCTCATCACCCAAACGGGCGGCACCTACCTTGCCCAAGCCGATCCCAAACTCTGGGCAGGTTCCCTCCGGCAACTGTTCCGATCCGCCTCTCCGCCGCGCCTGATGACCGAACCCGTCACTCCCACATTCACCGGCCCGCTCGCCTCCCTTACGCCGCAATCGGTCAACCGCTGGAACCTCACTTGGTCAAAACCGAATGTCACCATCCTCGCAACAACCCCGTATCGCAATCACCCAACTCCGATGATCGCCCTCTGGAACCTCGGCCAGGGAAAATCCCTTTCCGCCGCATACCATCCCGACTCCGCCATTCTCGCCGCGCTCGTCGATCAAATCTCCCTCCCCCCGCACGACCCGGGATTCAAAATTTCCTGGAACACCACCAGCACCCTCCACATCACCATCGACGCGCAGGACAACAACACTTCGTTAAACGATCTGGAAATTCGTCTTATCCCCTCGCTCGGTACTCCGCACTCCGGCGCGCTCAGTCGAGTCGGAGAGGGCGGGGGTGAGGATCTGGATGCGATGCTACACATTCCCCAATCCGCCCCCGGGCGATACGAACTCACCATCCCCGCCCCACGCATCCCCACGCTGTTCACCCTCACGCACAAAAACCAGATCATCGATCGTCGCTCAATCCCCGGCCGCTACCCCGCGGAATTCGACCACATCGGAAACAACATCCCCAATCTCAATGAACTCGCCCGCCGCACGGGTGGCCGAGTCATTCGGCCAACCGAAACCACGCCACTCCACCTCGCCGGCACCACGCGCAGAATTCCGCTCACATCCACCCTCAGCATCACCGCGGCGATCCTCATCGCCGCCGCACTGCTCCGCCTCCGCCGTGGATAACGATGAAAGAACTACTTCGCTGCCGCACCCGATGGTCTTCGAATCGCCACCAACTCCACATCAAACGTCAGGGTCGCATTCGGCGGAATAACCCCGCCCGCGCCCTTATCCCCATAGGCGAGATTCGGCGGAATGATCAATTGCCGCTTCTCCCCAATCTGCATCCCCACCACGCCTTCATCCCATCCCTTGATCACCATGCTCTTGCCGAGAATAAACTCAATCGGCTCATTCCCATGCTTCGCGGATGAATCGAACTCCGTCCCGTCCTGAAGCTTCCCCGCATACAGCACCGCCACCGAATCTCCCGCCAGCGCTCCGCCGTTCCCGGCCTGAATGGAGGTAATGGTCAGCCCCGAAGGCAGCGTTTTCTTCTCTCCCGCCGGCGCCGCCTGTGTTGTCGCGGCGGGCTTGGAAGCAGGTTCCGCGGCCATCACCGCCGCAACGACAATCATTCCCGCAACAGCCGATAACATTTCGATTTTCATTTCTTGTCCTTATCAAACCGGAACCTGGGTATGTCGCGCGCTCGTGCGCGCTTCGGTCGGAATCTTAGACACACACCCCGCTTATGGGTAGGGCGAACATTATCAGACCGCCCTGCGCCGCCCCTAAAGAGCGCACCACGCACGCTTCCAGGTCCAGCCGTTTCCCAATTCCGAAGTTCCTCGTGCCCCACTTCCGCCGTGCCGATGTATAATCAGTCCGCCGGAGGTTCAACTTGTCCAAGTCTTTATCTGAATGGCTGCACGAAGGCGAGCACCTGTACAACCAGGCGCTCAAGGAATACCAGGCCATCGAAACCCAACTCGATGAGCTCGAGCAGCGTCTTGTCGCCAAAAAGGCCGAGGTCAACCAGATCGCCTCCGTCATCGGCAAACCCCCCGTCGAGAGCAACCGCCGCCTCACCGCCCAACTCGTCGACGATCACGGACCTTCGTCCATCCCCCACAGCCAGGCGACGATCGCCAGAGCCCTCACCGGTCGCGCGTTAGGTCGCTAAATACACCGCCGCGATTCTCGAACGTCTGCGATCTCGAGAATTGTCATTCTGAGCGGTATCCCGCGAAGGATCCGGCTGGAATGACAAACAATGCCAGATGCCTCGGAGTACCTCAGAGTCTGTGAAAATTGGACTGTAGCACGGGCATCTTGCCTGTGTTGGCGATACAGGCACGGGCAAGATGCCCGTGCTACGGGAAAGTTTCACACGCTCTCAGCATGACAACGATCGCTTGTGAAAATGTTCGAGAATCGAGGTCGTCTATTTAGCGCGTGTTCTCACAGAACTGCGAAATTGTTCCAGCTTTCGTAGGGTCTGCCTCAGCGGACCGGCTATTACCTTCCCTCTCTGACCCGTAGTTCTCACCCTTTCCCAGCCACTTTCTCCTTCACCCGCGCGCAAAGCTGTTCCGCCAGCTTGATGGTCACATCATCCCGCAGGTCCCGCGCGAGCTTCTGTTCGTTCCCTATCCGCGCCGCCGGCGCCGAGAGAATCTCCCGGCTCGAATCCGCGCTCACCGACAACACAACCCGCCCCGTCGCCACGTCCACCAGAGCTCCGCTCCCGCGCACGGTTCCTTTCACGCTGTCGCTTGGCACCACAAATGCGCCCACGATCGTCGCGTTTGCCAGACTCATTCGCGTTCCCGTCGTTGACTGATCGAGTGTCCCGCCAAACAGGAACAAATATTTCGCCCCAAGGTCTTTAGCATACCGCAACATCCGCTCGCTCTGCGCCTGCGCCAGGCGATGCGCCTCGCCGACCCGGTCCGCCGGCACACCGCCAAACCTCATCCGCCCCTCCAGATCCACAAGCCCCGGAATCGGCTGCACCAGCGAAAAATTTGCGTCCTTCCGCAACCGCTCCATCATCGCCGAAGGCGGCGCCACCTCCCCCAACTGCGCCACCACCACGTCCGCCGGTAACGTCAGAGTCCTCGGTCCCTCCGCGCCTCCCGGTCCATCGTACATCGAAAACACCTGCGTCGAATAATCCTGCCCCCGCACTTCCCGAGGGGACAGCCCACTGGAAACACACCCTCCCGCCAAACAAGCCAAGCCAATCCCCAACACCATTCGAACACATGACATGATCCACTTCCTTTCCGTTGATTTGGTTAGTTTACACTAACAATAATCTCCGTGCAAGAACATTCCGTGGCATAAGCAGTTTTCCGCGGCATCTGGTTGAACAGGAAAGGTGAAACGTGAAACGTGAAACGTGACGAAGAGCCTTCCGTGCCTCCACCCGGCCCTTCATCTACAATCCCCACCCATGCCCGAACGAATCACCATCCTCGGCGACGGCGCCATGGCGACCGTCTGCTCGATCCTCCTTACCCAGAACGGCCACGACGTCACCATGTGGGGCGCGTTCGAAGAATCGATCGACCGCCTCATTCAGGACCGGGAGCAGCGCCGCCTTCTTCCCGGCGTGCGCGTCCCCAACCCCGTCCGCCTCACGGCCAACGACGCGGAATGTTTTCAAAACGCGACCCTCATTCTCTCCGCCGTCCCCAGCCAGTACATGCGCTCCGTCTGGACTCGGCTCAAGCCCCACTACCCCGGCAACATCCCCATCGTCTCCGTCGCCAAAGGCATCGAAACCCAAACGCTTCTCCGTCCCACACAAATCATCGCGGATGTGCTCACCGCGCCCGGTCAACTGGCGGCGCTCTCCGGTCCGAACATCGCCGCCGAACTCGCGAAATATCTCCCCGCCACCGCCGTCGCCGCTGCCGAAGACGAAGAACTTGCCCGCCGGGTCCAGCAAGCCTTCTCGACTCAATGGTTCCGGATCTACACCAACACCGACATCGTCGGCGTCGAACTTTCGGGCGCAAGCAAGAACGTCATCGCCATCGCCGCGGGAATCCTGGACGGACTTGCCGCCGGCAACAACGCCAAGGCCGCCCTCGTCACCCGCGGGCTCGTCGAGATCACCCGCCTCGGCCTGGCCATGGGAGGCCAGGAAACCACCTTCAATGGGCTCGCCGGCGTGGGGGATCTCATCACCACCTGCGTGTCCCCTGAAGGGCGCAACCGAACCGTCGGCGAACAGATTGGCCGCGGCAAAAAACTCAACGACATCCTCGCCGGCATGGACTCCGTCGCCGAGGGCGTCCCCACGACAAAGTCAGTCCGCGCCCTCGCCCGCCGCCACAACGTCGACATGCCCATCACGGATGCCGTCCACTCCGTTCTCTTCGAAGACAAGGACGTGCTTCATGCGCTAACGGATTTGATGACGAGAGATCCGAAGCCGGAAAGAATTGACGATTGAGTCATTGGGTGATTGACGATTGAAACAGCATATTTCAATCGTCAATGACTCAATCACCAAATCGTCAATCATTCATAGCGCAGCGCCTCAATCGGATCGAGCCGCGAGGCTTTCCAGGCCGGGTAGTACCCAAAGATAATCCCCACCGCGCCCGACACCACGACCGATGCAACAATCGTCGGAATCGAAATCGCGGTCGGCCACTTCAACAGCATCCGCACCAGCAGCGAGCTGCCCCGACCCAGCATGATCCCGAAGAGTCCGCCCGCTAGACACAGCACGATTGCCTCGACCAGGAATTGCCATAGGATGTGCCGCGCCCGCGCGCCCACCGCCATCCGCAGTCCGATCTCGCGGGTGCGCTCGGTCACCGAGACCAGCATGATATTCATGATCCCCACGCCGCCGACGACCAGCGAAATCGTCGCCACGATCAGCAGCAGTGTGCTGATCAGCCCCTGCGTCTTGGCGAGGGTGTTGAGAAACTCGGTCATGTCCTGGATCTGAAAATCATCCGCATCATCGTCCCGCAAGTGATGGCGCTCGCGCAGCACCTGGGTGATCTGCTTCATCGCGAGCGGGATTTCCTGCGTGCTGGTCGCGGCCACCTGAATGCTGTTGATATTCGCAAACCGGATCGGCTGCGGCGTATCCGCCTGCTGGATCGCGGAGGGCACGGGATAGAGCGTCACCGCATCGCTGGAATAGAGATTGCTCAGCGAGTTCACGCTCGTGTCCACTCCGCTGCTGCTGGAGCCGGCGGAACTCAGTGCCGATGCCTTGCCCGAGATTCGATATTTGATGGTCGTCCACGGCGCCATGACGACATCATCCTGGTCGCTGCCGAACATCGTCGCGCCTTTTTTCGACAGCACGCCGACCACGCGCAAGCTCACATTCGACAGACGAACGTCTTTGCCGATCGGGTCTTCAGTGCCGAACATCTCGCGCTGAATCGTCGTGCCGATAATGCACACTTTACTGCTGTTGCGGACGTCCTGATCCGTGAAGCACGAGCCTTCCCCCACCGGCCATTGCCGAACATCCAAATAATCCGGCGTCGTCCCGGTGATCTGCATCGGGACCCAGTTCCGGTTGCCGTAGACGAGTTGCCCGTTCGCGCGGACTTCCGGCGCGGCCGCCTTGATCGCCGGGCATTCTCTTCCAACCGCCTCGGCATCTTCCGGCGTCAGCGTCATCACGCTGCCCGCCCCCCAGCTCACGCCGCCGCTGGCCGCCTGCCCCGGCCTCACCATCAGGTTGTTGGCGCCCAGCGACGCGATCGAGCGCTGGTTCAGCGTCGCGATTCCGTTGCCGATCTCCATCATCGCGATCACCGCCGCGATTCCGATCACGATGCCGATGCACGTCAGCGCCGAGCGCATGATGTTCCGGCGCAGCGCCCGCAGCGACGTCTGGAATGTGCGAATCGCGGTTCTCATGGACGGGTTACCTCCACCGTTCCGCCGTACGCGCCGGCTTCAATCATCCCGTCACTGATACGAATCGCCCGCTTGGCAACCGCGGCAACGTTCGCATCATGCGTCACCAGAATAATCGTGATCCCTTCATCATCATTGAGTCGCTGAAACATCTGGAGCACCTCCCGGCTGGTGACCGAATCCAGATTACCGGTCGGTTCATCCGCGAACAGCAGGGGAGGGTTGTTCACCAGCGCCCGAGCAATCGCCACGCGCTGCTGCTGGCCGCCCGATAGTTGGGAGGGAAGGTGATGGATGCGATCGCCCAGGCCAACCCGCTCGAGCAGGACCTGCGCCTTCTCCCGACTTTCGCGCTCGGACAGGTTCGCGGCCGTGTAGGTCAGCGGCATCGTCACCTGATCCAGCGCGCTCGTGCGCGGGAGCAAGTTAAAATTCTGGAACACGAATCCAATCTTCTGATTCCGCACCCGCGCCCGTTGATCGGTCGACAGTCGCGAGACCTCCTCGCCATCGAGCCAGTATTCGCCCGTGGTCGGTCGATCGAGGCAGCCGAGGATGTTCATCAGCGTGCTCTTGCCGGAGCCGCTCGCGCCCATAAGTGCGACCAATTCGCCGCGCGCGATGGAAAGGGAGATGCCCTTCAGCACGGGCACATCGAGCTCGCCGACGTGGTAGGTTTTGGTGAGGTTGTTGAGACGGATGAGGTTCATTTGCTTTTTTGAAGACATGCTCGCTGAAGCGAGGCAGGCCGGCTGGGTTATCGACCTCTCCCACCGCCGCCGCTTCGGCGGAACTGCGGTGCGAAGGGGTTTTTGGTTTCATCGCCGCCGGAACTTGCGGTGTTTTCGCCAATGACCACGGCTTGCCCTTCCTTGAGCTCATCCGCCATGACTTCCGTATTGGTGCCGTCCGTCAGACCCAGTCGAACTTGCACTGGCCGGACGAACTGCCCGTCTTCAATCCAAAGGGTGCCGCGCTGCGGTCGATCGCCGCCGCTGCGTCGGGTCGTCGGACCGGCTCCATTGGAAGGTTGCGTGCTGGCTCCCGGAGCGCCACCACCACCGCCACTTCGACGACCTTTCTGCGCGCTGTCCGCCGCCGCCATCTGCTCGCGCGCATCGGGCGCCACGCGCTCTTCATCCGTCGGGAACCACCGCAGCGCCCCATTTGGCACCATCAGCGTGTTCTCTCGCTTGTCGACATGGAACGACACATTTGCCGTCAGGTACGGCAGCAGCGTCCCATCGGAATTATCCGTCGTCACCTCAACCGTATACGTCACTACGTTTGAGGTCATCGTCGCATTCAAGCGAACCTTGTTGACCGTCCCCTTGAACTTTCGATTCGGAAACGCATCGACACTAAACGTCACCGCCTGCCCCGCGTGGATGTTACCGATGTCGGCCTCGTTCACCGAAGCCCATACCTGCATTCGGGTCAGGTCCTTCGCCAGCAGAAACAAACTCGGCGCGTTCAGACTGGACACAACGGTTTGCCCGATGTTGACGCGCCGATCGATGATCGTGCCCTTCACCGGCGAGATAATCGTGCAATACGCGAGATTTCGCTTGGCGCGGTCGAGGTTCGCCTGGTTCTGCGCCACCGTCGTCTGTGCCTGGACGATGGAGGCCTGTGCGACATCAACGTTCGCCTTGGCGCCATCGTACGCCGCCTTGTAAGCATCGTACTGCGTGGCGGCGAGCGCATTTGTCTTCGGATCCAGCGCCTGCGCCCGCTCCCAATCGCGATCGGCCTGATAGAGCTTGGCCTTGAATTGCTCCAGGTCCGCCTTCGCGCGCGTAACGCTCGCCCTGGATTGCTCAAGCTGAGCGGTCGCGCCTGCGACATCCGACGCATAAACTGAGGGATCGATGTTGGCCAGCACCATGTTGGCTTCGACCTGCGATCCATAATCGATTGCTTTGCCGCCCTTGTCCTTGCCGAACGAAAGGATCTGGCCCGCCACCTGCGCGCCCACGTCGATCACCTCTTCGGGTTCGACGGTTCCGGTGGCCGTGATGGTGGCGGTGATGTCGCCGCGCTGAACGGGCATGTTCCGAAAGCTGGTGGCCCCGCTGTTTTTCGAGCTTGAGTACCACGCCGAACCACCGATGACGACGGCGATCAAGACGATCAGAATCAGAATTCGAGACATCCGGATTTTCATAAGGTCTACCGAATAGGAACTGCATCGCCCAGGAAAGCTTCGCGAAGCAGGTTGGTTGCGTGGGTTACTTCCCCGCGCTGGTCAGCCGAGAGTCGAGAAAGAATCTCCGCAAGCTGGGCCTCGGTCTTGCGCTGCGCGTTCTTCATGACCGCCCGGCCTCGCTCGCTCAGCGTCAGCGACACCTGCCGCCGATCCGATGAACCCGGCTCGCGTAAGATGAAACCTTTCACCACCAGCCCCTGAATCATGCGCGATGCGGAGGGTACCGACAGTCCGAGATGCTCGGCCACATCCGTCAGCGGTGAATGGCTTTGACGATCGAGCAAGATCAGCGCCCGAAACTGCGGCACCGACATCCCCGCAGTCCGTTCCTTGCGCATGTGGGTGATGATTTGCCGCATGACCATGGGGACAACATCCATCAATTCCCTCGCGCAACGCCCCGGCGAAACGCCGGCGATAGTTGCAGGGTGCAATTGTTGCATAGGTTAATGATAGGCATGCGCGCGAGCGCGTCCAGTTGCAGATCAGGAAGCGCCAGTCAGCCCCGCGAGAAGATCTTTTCTTCTCGCAAATCGCTTCTTCGCCGTCGGTATGTCGAACCGCTGCGGGTTCAACGTCCCCTTCACTTCTTTCCAATCCAGCGGCGTTGAGACCGACGCCGCGGGCGTCGCTCGCAACACGTAAGGGGGCACGATGTGCTTCCCCTTCGCGTTCTGCATCACATCCACGTAAACCCGGCCATGGCGCGCATCTTTGCTTCGCTCCATCGTCGCAATCCTGGGCAGCTTCTTCACCAGACGCTGCGCGATCGCGATCGCCCAGTTGCGTGCTTCGTCGAATCCGCCCTTTGACTTCCAAGGCGTCATCACATGCAGACCCGATTTGCCGGACGTCTTCACGAGCGCTTTCGCACCTTCCGCCTCCAGCTCCACACGAACCTGCTGGGCAATTTTCACCACATCCATGAACTTGGCCTCGCCGGGATCGAAGTCGAAAAGCACGTAATCCGGTCGATCGGGCGTTTTGGCGCGCGACAGCCAGGTATGAAATGTTAAAGCGCCCTGATTCACGAGATACAAAAGCGTTCGCAGATCGTTGATCAGAACGTACTGCACCGGCTTGCCTTCCTCAGTTGGGAAATCAGCGCGCGGAATCCAACTGGGGTAATAGCTCGGCGTGTTCTTCTGCCAGAACCGCGGCGCCCCTTCGCGCACGCCGTCCGGCAAGCGCTCCAGCGTCACCGGGCGATCTTTCAGATGCGGCAGGAGGAGCGGCGCAACCGACATGTAGTAATCCAAAACGTCGCCCTTGGTGTAGCCTTTCTCCGGAAACATCACCTTCTCAACGTGCGTGAACGCCACCAAATCGCGGGAAGCGTTTCGATGTCCAGGCGCCGGCTTCATGATCCTGTCTCCTGCAAGCACCGTACCGCCGACGCCGCTATACTGGGATAGGAAAATGAAGCCAGATCCGGCATCCAACGCGGTGGTCCTGTTCGATGGCGTTTGCAATTTTTGCAATAGTTCCGTGCGCTTTATCGTCCGCCACGATGAGAGCGGCCGGTTCCACTTTGCGCCGTTGCAGTCAGAGGTTGGGAAGCGCCTGCTCGAGCAACATCACCTGCCGACCGATGCCATGAGCACGATGGTGCTGCTCGAAGGCAACCAGGTTTCGACGCGGTCGACGGCGGCGCTGCGGATCGCCCGTCACCTGCGTTTTCCATGGTGGATCGCGTACTACGTCTTCATCGCGGTGCCAAAATTGATACGCGATATCCCTTACAACATCATCGCGCGTGTCCGCTACCGGATCTTCGGCCGCACCGATCGCTGTCCCCTTCCGCCGCCGGGAATCACCGAACGTTTCCTCGCATGAAAAAAAGAACCCCGCGCGGGTGCGCGGGGTTCTCGTTTAAGGTAATGAAAGGATCCGGTTACGAGACGCCGAGCCTCAGGGCGCCCGCGAGTGAGATCGCGTTCTTCGTCGAGATCGGCAACTGGAGCCCGTCAATATCGACGATCAGCGCCTGGCTGAACTGCTGTCCCGCCGGGGCGGCCTTACCCTTGATGTTAAAATAGTAAGAATTCAGCAGCGCATTTCCGGGGCTGCTGACCTTCGACGCGCCGCGAGCCAGGTACTCGCGCTCGATCAGATCGCTGAAGCTGAGATAGGCGCCACCGGTGGCCGGCGTCTTACCGTTGGTGAAGATCCCGCCGTCATTCGGACGGATCGGACCGCGCAACACCCCGACGTATGGGAAAATCGTCCTGCCCGATTCGAGCATCGCAAACAGGCGCTCATTTTCGCGATTGACCAGCGCCGACTGGGTCGACACAAACGTCTTGTCCGCCAAAACCTGCTGGCCGTAAGCGAGGATCTCCGCGGTGTTGCCCATCTCCTCTTCATAGAGGCTCGCGGTATTGGTGTCCTGGTGAAGCGCTTCGTGAGCCAGAAAGGCGCTAACGGCCTGGAACGGTTCGCCTTTGAACTCGGCCTTGATCACCGTTCGAAGCCGGCCGTTCGACGCGATCACGGTCTGCGCCACCGGCACGCTGGAATCCGGAGGAACGTCGAAGTCGACGATCGTGTAGGCCTTGCCGGAGACGTTGGTCCCATCCAGGATCGACGCAATGGCGCCTTCCGCGAGCGTGCCCACCAGCGACAGAAGCGCTGCGCGCATGTTGCCGTCAGGAATGATGTTCTTGGTGACGGTTGCGTCGAAGCGGGCCATGATCTTGGTCCGTGTGACGGTGGAGATCGTGCCGGCCGTGGTCTTCTTATTCAGGAATGTCTCGAGCTGGGCCCGGGCGGTCGCTTCCGGCACGGCAGTGCCGTTGGGGCTGGGGTTCGGGGCGCCGGTGAAATTGTTGCCGGTGAACTTCGTCAGATCGGTCGGAACAAAACCGCGGCAAGCGAGCGTGAACCGTTCCTTGTTCTGCCCCTTCACCGTCTTGACCGTCTGGGCGGCAAGCGTGTCGCCGTTGTCGTCCATCAGCGCGGCGCTGCCGAGGATGACCGTACCTCCCTTGCGCATCAACCGGTCCGTCGTGATCTGCAAATAGCGATGATCGGCCGCGAGAACTTCGGCCTTTACGACCTTAATAATGATCTTCTTCTGCCCGCCCGCCAATGGATTAATCGCATAACCGCGAAGCTGGATTTGGCTGGCGTTCGCGATCTTGACATTGCCGGTGAACGGGACCGTGATCAGCGTCTGGTTGGTCGAGACGCCGCCGGCGGAAAGGTTAATGCCCTTCAGTTTCGTTCCGGCGAAAACGGGGCTGACTGCCATGAGTTGGCGATTCTCGAGTTTTTCGAACAGGGGCGTCTGACGAGACAACATAGGATTCACTCCGTGCGAGTAGAGAGATTCAGGGTCAAAAACGTATTAGAGAACATCGGTAATATGGGATCCGCAAGCCTAGCCTTACTATGAATAGTGTCTCTTTGAGCCGTTTCCGTTGCAAGCAATCCACGGATTCTTCCAGGCGGAACAATCGCTAAAGTCAAAAGAGAACCCCGCGCCAAAACGGCGCGGGGTTGGTCATAGGCCATTGTGTTCGAAGAACTTACGCGAGCGTGAGCCTCAGGCTTCCCGCCAGCGAAATCGCCTGTTTCGTCGACACGATCTGCTGGAAGCTGTCGATGTCGGCGATCAGGGAATCGCTGAATTTCAATGTCGTTACCACTTTCTTGCCGGTGATGGCAGTGTAGTAACTCGACATCAGCGCATTGGTCGCCGTCTCACCGTCCGTAGCGCCGCGAGCGCGATATGAGCGTTCGATAAAATCAATGTAGCTCGTGTACGCGCCGCCCGTCGCCGGCGTTTTGCCGCCGACAAAGATTCCGCCGGCCGAGCTGCGAATCGGGCCGTTGAGCAAGCCAACATACGGGAAAATAGCGCGTCCCGATTCCAGCAGTGCGTAAAGCTTCTCGTTCTCCCCGACCACCAGCGTGGTGCCGTTGGAAAGGAACGTCGAATCCGTCAGCGCCTGCTGGGCGTACGTGAGCGTTTCGCAAACGTTGGCGATCGTCTCCTCCTGAAGCTTCCCGACCGTGTCCTGGTGCAGCGCTTCATGCGCGAGGTACGCGGAAAGAACCTGGAACGCCTCGCCGCGGAACGCCGGTTTGACCAACGTGCGAATGCGCCCGTTGCTGGCGACGATCGACTGCGCGACCAGGGCGGTGGGATCAGGGGGATCCTGAAAATCGATAATCGTATACGCCTTGCCGGAGAGGTTCTTGCCGTCGAGGTAGGATGCGATGGCGCCTTCCGCCAGCGTGCCGGTGAGGGAAACCAGCGCTGCCCGCAGGTTGGCGTCCGGAATGATCGACTTGGTCGTTGCGTTGTTGTAACGGGCAAGGGCGGCGGTGCGCTGGGTTGCGGTGATGAACGTCTTATCAACCTTCCGCTGAAGGAAAGCGCCCAATGCTGCCGTCACCGTCGCCTCGGCAGGGGCGCTGCTGGCGGCGGTGGGAGCGGACGAGCTGGCGAAAATATCGCTGCTGAACTTTGCGAAATCCGTCGGCTTAAAGCCCCGGCAAGCCAGCGTGAACCGCTCTTTGTTCTGGCCCTTCACGGTTTTGACGATCAGGTCCTTAAGCGTGTCACCGTTGTCGTCCTTCAGCGCGCCACTCGAGAGGATGATCTGGCCGCCTTTGCGCATCAGACGATCGGTCGTGATCTGGAGATATCGATGATCCGCCGCCAGGACCTCGGCTTTCACCACGCCGATGGTGACTTTCTTCTGACCACCCGAGACCGGGTTAATCGCGTACCCGATCAGGCGGATCTTGCTCTTGTCGGCAAGCTGGAGGTTACCGGTGAACGGAATCGTGATCAGCGTGGAGTTGGTGGATACCCCGCCGGAGGAAAGGTTCGAGCCTTTGAGCTTGGTCCCGGCGAAGACCGGACTCACCGCCATCATCTGGCGATTTTCAAGCTGCTCGAAAGTTGGCGCCTGTGGCGAAAGGGTAGAGGTCTTAAGAAGATTGCGAACGATACGACTAAGCATCAGATGTCTCCAAAAACAGGGGGGAGTAAGATCAATACAGTCTGGGGCAGCGCACGCAACCCACTAATTCCAGCACGAGCGATAATTCGAAAGGAAGCCTGTCACGATGCGGCAAGTTTGCCACCGAGGCGCACGAAGCCGGGGAACACGAATATTCACGTCCGATATTCGACCGCTCCCTGCAGCACGGGCATCTTGCCCGTGTCCGGATCGCTTTACACGGGCAAGATGCGACTCGACTGAGCTCGCCGAAGTCCCGTGCCACGACGGCAACCTAAGGACGCATGCCGACGAGCGTTTCATCGGCGGTTGTAGCGCTTGTCCTATAACGCTCAAGTTCTTCGGCATGAAGCTCCGATAATCTCATTGAGAACAGCGCCAGTGCAGCCGGAGCTCGTGGGCTCTGACAGTTGCGGCGCCATCGCACAGGTGGATCGAAGGACTGGTCCATCTCTTTGCCAAGGAAGGTTTGCAATGCGAACCGTCGCGATCATCAATCAAAAAGGCGGCTGCGGGAAAACCACCACAAGCATCAACCTGGCGGCGTGCATGGCGCGCCTTGGGCAGAAGACGCTGCTGGTGGACATGGACCCGCAAGGTCACTGCGGCACCGGGCTGGCCGTGCCGGAAGAGCAGATCGAGCGGACGATTTACGACACGCTCATTGAAGACAGCGACGGCCGGCCGGCGAAGTTGCCGGAGATCGTCTGGCAGATCGCCAGCGACTTTGATCTGGCGCCCAGCAACATTCGGTTATCAGCATTCGAGCAGGTCTTCGCGGGTAGGGAAGGCCGCGAGGACCGGCTCACCAAGTCTCTGGAGCCGGTGAAGGACCTTTATCAGTGGTGCGTGATCGACTGCCCGCCGTCCGTCGGGCTGCTCACGTTCAACGCGCTCCGCGCTTGCGATGAAGTCATCGTGCCGGTCGAGACGGGCTTTTTCAGCCTGCACGGGCTGACCAAGATGATGGAGACGCTGGAGATGATGAAGGACCGCTGCGAAAAGCAGATCGTGGTCCGGGTTCTCCCCACGCTTTACGACACGCGCACCAAACTCGCCCGTGAAGTGCTCCAGGAGCTGCGCGGCAAGTTCCGCCAGTATCTGATGGAGAGCACCGTCAACTTCAACACGAAGCTGAAGGAGGCCGCAAGCTTCGGGCAGCCGATCACGGAATACGATCCGGGCAGCCGGGGCTATAAGGATTTTGTGAACCTCTCCCGCGAGTTGATGGGGCATCGCCCGACCGAGGTCGAGCCGACGCCGACGGAGAAGTTGTCGCGCCCGGCGGAGCTTGTGCAGCGCGCCAAGCAGTTGGCACAGCTCACCAACTTCCAGTTTGGTCGAAACTCTGTCGGACTGAACGCAAACGCGGCTGCTCAACAGCACCAGATGCCGAGCGCCATCGAATCCCGCGGCGTAGTCGACTCTCGCATTGTCCAACCCGAGCCCAAGTCCACCGAGCAGAAGATCGAAGAATTTTATGGCGTCAAGCAGATGGGCCACGAGGTTATTTTTGCCGCGAGATTCGAGGCCGCGCAGCGGGTGCTGATCGCCGGTGATTTCAACAACTGGTCGCCGATGTCCACCCCGATGCACATCAATGGCAGACCCGGCGTGTGGACCACCAAGCTTCCGCTGGCTCCAGGCCGATACCGATACCGCCTCGTGGTCGACGGCAAATGGATCACCGATCCGCACAATCAATACGTTGAAGCGAACCAGTTCGGTGAACTGAACAACGTTGTCGAAGTGGACTAGCCCGTGGCATGGGCATCGCGCCCACGCACGTCTCTACGCCACATGGGCGAGACGCCCATGCTACGGAAACAGAACTATGTCCGACCAGCAGCCACCCCAGGATCGAAAGCTTAGCGAGATCAGCCACCTGTTTCTCAGCAGCATTCGCCAGAAGGCGTCGAACGGGCAAACTCCGCCGCGGCGGATTCCGCCGGGACAGAAGGCGGACTTCGGCAACGATCTCACCCCCGAAGAATTAGCCGGCGTTTCCACGGAAGAAGCGCAGGCAGAAAATCCTGATCGCGATGGAGCGCCGGTTCCGCAAATCACGGCGCTAATCGCATCGCATCTCAACGGAAAACAACTTGACCGCGCGAAACAGTATGCGCGTCACCTCACGGCCGACGGCTCTCGGATCGGCTTGATCGAGGTGGACGCATCGGAGTTCCGGCTGATGTGCTTCGGCTCCGGCGAGTCGCAAGCACAGCCGGAGCCCGAGACTGTCGAATCGTTCGAGTCGCGGCGCATGATCGAAGCGATCAACGAGATGAGCTGCGACGTCGACGAATGGCTTTTGCTGCTGCCCGCGCCGCGAACGCCGGAAGCAAGAACAATTCTTCGCGAAGTTGCGCGTTGGGTTGCGCTCAGCACGTGCGATCACGACGGCGTTGTGGCGTCATACCGTGCGCTCAAGGGTCTGACGGATCTTTGGCCGCAGGAGCAGAAAAGGCCAAGCCTTTCGCTGGCGCTGCTGGATGCGGCGGATGACGATCACGCGGCCCGGATCGCCGCCAAGCTGTCGACGACCCTTGCGCAGTTCCTGACCTGGCCGGTGGAGTCCACGACGTCGATTCATCCGGCGTTGGAAGCGTCCGAACAACTTGTGCTGTGCTGCCGGCCGGTGCACGACAAGACGCAGGTTGCCGCCGCGCCGCAGTGGCAGATCCTGAGTGACTTCGTTAATCGATCCAAGGTTTCGGCGGCGGAGGATTCCGTGATCATGGATCCGAAGAAGTGGGCGAAGCGGCTGACGCCTTCCGAACCTCCGCGGCGGCTGATCGCGGAAGTGGTGATGCCCACGCCCGTTGCCGAAACTGAGACTGTGCCCCTGACCCTTCCTATTTCGGGACCCATTCCCATGAAGCCGATGGAAAGCACCATGTCTGATGATGTGATCGATCTGCCCGAGGATGCCAGCGCCGGCTCGATTCTGTCGGCGGTGTTGCAGGCTAAGGGAAATGATCTGATCGAATGTCCCATCTCACCTCCGATGTGTCCGACGGGGCGGATCGCGGTTTCTCGAGATCATCGTATTGTGCTGATCGCGGTTGCCCGGCAGGGACTTACGGAGCTTCCGAACATCGGCCATGCGTTTCGGTGGTTGATCGAAAACCGGGGTCTTATTGGGATGGCGGTGCCGCAGTTTTCGATTGATTCGCAGCAGTAGCCGCAGTTGACGCTTTTGATTGATCAGGCGGATTCGTCGGCGGCGACTCTGCGCCCGATGCTGCAATCGAATCAGGTCACGGTGCAGACTTACCGCACGCTGCGGTGGTCGGGGAAACGCGGGCTGCTTCTCGAGGCGGCGTAAGGCTGCTTCCAATTGATTCTTGCACGTGATTTGGGCTCGAGGTCCGCGTCCCGCAAGCGGCCGGGACAACGTGCGGGCGAGGTTGATTCATTCCGACGTATCCGGGGGCGGGGGTCCGATATCCTCGACCGATCCGGCGTCGGCGGAGCCTTCGAAATCCATCAGGAAGACGATTCGTTTCATCTGGTCTTCGCCGACGCGCTTTTTTAAGATCGCGCGCGCCTTGCGGATGCTGGTGCGGCGGGAGACGTGGTTCAGCACGATGTGCTGGTTCTTGAGCGTGGGCAAAATTTCCGCGAAGGCATCGACATGCAGATGCTTTCCGGCCTTGGCGCGCACTTTGTCTGCGGTATCGAAGAAGGTGCATTCCGTCACCAGGACCTCGGCATTGATGACGTCGGGATGCTGAAACACATCGCCGATGGAGGTATCGCCCAGATACGCGACCAGGGGCACTTCGACGCGATACTGGATCTCGACGCCGCGCTTGCGCATCTCGGCCAGTTCCTGGCCGGGCGTACCGATGTACTCCTGCTTGAGTTTTTCGCGGACGCTGACGAGGGCGTATCCGAGGCTTCCGCCGCCGTGGTGGGTTGCGAAGGCGCGGATGATGAAATCGCGGCGGACTTCGTGGACCGCGCCGGGGGTCATTCCGACGAGCTTGTAAGGCGTTCCCTGGCGCTCGACGTCCCGCCAGCAGCGGAGCAGGCCGTCGATGGGGCGCTCGAGGTCGCGCGGAACCAGGATTGTTCCGGGCTTCATGTCTTGGAAATAGCGCTGCGAGAGGTAGTAGGGGAGTCCGGCGAGGTGATCCATGTGGCCATGGGAAATGCAGACGATGTCGCTGGTCAGCGCGAAATGAGGACAACGTCCGATGTCGAAGCAAACGTTGAGTTCGGGGGTCTGGACGACGGTCTCTTCGCCGGCGACGCTGTATCCGACGACGTGGATTTGCCCGAAGTTGAGGCGGGCGAATTTCTGGACGAGGAAGGCCTTTTCGGGCATGGGGGCACGGTACGGATGCTGCCGATTTTGCACAAGCGACATAAGTTTGCGTAGCGAAGCAACGGATACGGGGTTAGAATCACAGTATGCGACGTCGTCAAACCGGTTTTACTTTGGTGGAATTGCTGGTGGTGATTGGGATTATTGCCGTTCTGATCGGCATCCTTCTGCCGACGCTGTCGAAGGCACGCGAAGCGTCAAAGCGGACCGTCTGCCTGAGCAATCTTCGCGAGCTTGCAAACTCATTTCGTATTTACGGCGCGACTTTCAAGGACTATTGCCCGGTTGGATTCATGGACCAGAAGGCGTTCAGCTACTTCGTTTTCTGGAACAACGCGGGCTCGCAACTGCCTCGTTTTTCTTCCATGGGACTTCTGTGGGAAGCGAATATTCTGAAGAATCCGAAGGCGTTTTTCTGCCCGTCGGAAGAGAAGGAACGCTACTCGTGGCAGCCTAATCCTACCGGCCGCTACTCGAAGAATCCGTGGCCGCCGATCCCGGTCGCCACCAGCAGCGGTCACACGTGCTTGGGATATAACTGTCGGCCGGAAGTGAGTTGGCCGGCGAACGGACATTCCGGTGGCGCTGGTCTCAATGGGAGTACATGGAATGCCGCGGACAAGTTGTGTTACCTGCCCTCGGATGGAAATTACGTGACCCTTCCGCGGCAGGCGCAGCTTAAAAACAAAGCGCTGGTCGCAGACCTGCTGATCGACGTAACGTATGTGCAGGCCCGTCATAAGAAGGGGATCAACGTTCTTTATGCCAATGGCCAAGCAAAGTGGGTCGATATCGATCAATTTTACCATCCGAAGGATGCCACCAACGTGTGGCAGCAGATTCGTGAGGGGGGCGCAATCGATCCCTACGCTGCCACCGCCCCGGTCAACGCGGCCTATCTCGATGACGGCACTTGGCAGCCCTATACCGTTCCAGGAAAGAAGCATGAGCCCACCGGCGGAGTCTGGTACGATCTCGACCGAGCCCCATAGGCTTCGCAAACCCTTACGCAGCAGCCAAGCAAAAAGCCCCGGAAACTTTGCCTTTTCGGCGAAGTTTCGGTACGTTTGTCTGCTTCCATGCACTGCCCCTATTGCGATGCCGAGAAGGAGAGTTTGAAGGTGATTGACTCTCGCACGTGCGAGGGTGGGCGGTCGATTCGTCGTCGGCGGCAGTGCTTGAAATGCGAGAAGCGATTTACGACGTATGAACGGATTGAAGAGCGGGTGCGGCTGGTGGTGGTGAAGAAGGATGGGCGGCGGATGCCTTGGGATCGGGGGAAGATTATTTCGGGGCTGGAACGGGCATGCTATAAGAGGCCGGTCTCGGAGATCGAGCTTCTTCGGATCGTGGACGACGTGGAGGAAGAGGCTTTTAAGACTTACGATCGGGAAGTTCCCAGCACGGTGGTGGGGGGGCTGGTGACCGATCGACTGCGGCGCGTGGATCAGGTGGCTTACGTGCGGTTTGCGAGCGTTTATCGGCAGTTTAAGACGTTGGAAGAGCTGGTAGATGAGGCAAAAGCGGTCATCGACGCCCGGAGATACGAAGTTCCCGGGCAGGGACGGCTGTTCATTGAGCCCGCGAAAGCGTCAGCCAACGGCAACGGCGCTGACGAACCCGACCCGCCGCGCCAGCGAAGACGTCGTAACCCCCAGGCGTCTGCGCCGGAGGATTCGAAAGCTGAACCCACGTAGCATGGGCGTGTCGGCCATGCCGGCATGGGCGAGACGCCCATGCTACCTAAGAAGCGCATTCAAGCTGATTGACACCTTGGTCCGATAACATCTGGAGGCATCTGATGCGCGCAGGTTTCACATTACGGTTCGTCGCCGCGGCACTGTGCTTAATCGCAGGAGTGATCGCGGTAGTGGGTTGCACGAAGAAGCCGGACATGAGCAAGCCGCTGACCCGTTACCAGGCGCTTCCGACGCGGAAGAATCTGCCCGGGTACATGAAAGACACGATCTATGAGCGGACGGAACTTATTCGGACGGACGGTTTGCTTGTCTCCGGGTTCGGCGTCATCTCGGGACTTGATAACACGGGCGATTCCACGGCGCCCACCGCGGTCCGCAATTACATTATCAACCAGATGCTGAAGCATGGCGTCTCGAGCAAGAACATTCCGGGGCAGGGCAAGATCACGCCGGAGATGTATCTCGCGGATCCAAGCTTCGCGATTGTGGAAGTGAATGGCCTGCTGCCCCCCGGCATCCGGAAGGGTCAGCGGTTCGACATTCAGGTCGGCGCGATCAAGGACAGCACCAGCACCAGCATCGCTGGGGGCGATTTGTGGCGGACGGACCTTCGGCTGAACGGCGCGGATCCGCGCGATCCGGGTGGATCGGTGAACGTTTATGCGCGCTGCGAAGGACCGATCTTCGTTAATCCCGCGTATGCGCTGGAGCGCAGCTCGACGGATCCGAACGTCAAGCGGAGCCTTCGGTTCGGCCAGATCATGGACGGTGGGAGCGCGCAGGAAGACCGGCCGCTTGGTTTGCGGCTGCTTGAGCCGCAGTACAGCATGTCGCGCTCGATTGAGCGGCGGATCGATCAGCGGTTCCAGAAGGAGGTCGATCGGATTAAGCCAAACAACGTTCCCGGTCTTGCCGAAGCGCAGGACGATGGCGTCGTGAACTTTTACATTCCGGATGTGTATCAGGGGGATTGGGAGCATTTTGCGGGCGTCGTCACGCATTTGTACATGTATGACTCGGGCGAATACGCGACGAACAAAGCCATTCAGCTCGCGGAAGAAGCGGCCAAGCCTGATGCGAAGTTGATGGACATCAGCTACTGCTGGGAAGGGCTTGGGGCGCCCGCGCTGGCGGTGATTCGGGACCGCGAGTTGATGATGCACAAGTCGCCGGACATCGCTTTTGCGGCGGCTCGCGCGGCGGCGTTCCTGGGTGATCCGGCAGCGCCGATGGTTCTGGCCCGCATGTCGCGGACGGATGAGCACCCGTTCCAGCTCAACGCGATTCGAACGCTGGCGGCGCTACCCAACTCGCCGGCGATCAACGAAAAAGTTCGTCCCTTGTTGGACAATGAAAAAACGCTCGTGCGCATCGAGGCTTATAAGATGCTCGCGCGCAACGAGGACCACTCGATCTTCTCGCGTGAGATCCAGAAGCGGTTTCGTCTCGATATCGTTCCGTCGAAAGGCGCTCCGTTCATCTGGGCGACGCGTCGAGGCGGGCCGCGCATCGCGATCTTTGGTCGGGAAACCGCGGTGGAGCCGCCCGCGACGTTCAGCCTGATGAACAGCCGGCTGACGATCTCGTCTGATCCGGGCAACTCGACGGTGACGATTTATTATCGCCCGCCGACACCGGGCGCGGCGCGCGCCGCCGATCCGATCAAGGTTGTGAGCCGCCCGGATGTCGCGGAAATTGTTTCGCGGCTTGGGGGAGAAGGTTTTGAAGGGGACAAGCCGTTCGACTTCAATTACGGCGAAATCGTCGCGATTCTCTCGAGCATGGCGGACAGCAAGAAGCTCACGGCGGTGGCGAACGGGGCGAAGCTGCCGGCATCGTTCATGCTTCAGGAAGCGCCGCAGACGCGCGACTCGATCTACGATGCGCCGGTGATCCCCGATCAATCGCGTCCGCAGGGTGATGTCGCGAAGCCGGTATCCAGCGGGCGGGAGGCGGGCGGATCGGTCGCCGGTCCCAGCGCATCAACGAACACGGAACTGAAAAACCCGGCGGCCTTGGCGAAATGAGCGAAATCGTTTAAGAATAATGAGTAACGAGTAGCGAGCGGCGAGTGCAAGGATGCCTTGCATGACTCATGACTCATCACTGGTGACTCGATACTTCCCGGTCACGGAGGACCGCATCTCATGCAACTCAAGAAACTGATCGTCCAGGGCTTCAAGAGCTTTGCTGACCGCACGGAATTTGTCTTCGATGCGCCGATCACGGGCATTGTGGGACCTAACGGCTGTGGCAAGAGTAACGTGGTCGACGCGTTCAAGTGGGTTCTGGGCGAGCAATCGGCCAAGAGCCTGCGCGGCGACGCGATGATGGACGTCATCTTCAACGGCTCCGGTGGCCGTAAACCTGCGGGCATGGCGGAGGTTGTGCTGGTTTTCGAGAATCCCAAACGCGCCGACGAGACGCGTCATCTGAATATCGACGCCGATGAAGTCGCTGTGGGGCGTAGACTTTTTCGTGACGGGACGAGCGAATACCAGGTTAACAACCAGTCTTCCCGGCTGAAGGACACTCGCGAGCTCTTCCTGGACACTGGTGTTGGGGTCGATGCTTATAGCGTTATCGAGCAGGGGCGCGTGTCGGCACTTCTGGAAGCGAACCCCGCGGAGCGGCGGTTGATCTTCGAAGAAGCCGCGGGCATCTCGAAGTACAAGGTCAAGAAAAAAGAAGCGCAGCGCAAGCTCGAGAAGGTTGACCTGAACCTTCTGCGGGTGAACGACATTGTGGAGGAAGTCGAGAAGCGGCTGCGCAGCGTGAAGATCCAGGCCGGGAGGGCGCGAACGTATCAGGAGCATTCGACAAAGTTGTCGGAACTGCGGCTGACATACGCGATTCAGGAATATCACATTCAGTACACCCAGTCTGCCGACACGAAGGCGAAGCTGGATGATGCCCAGTTCCGTCTGGATGATCTTTCGAGCTCGCTCGCCCGCGCGCAGAACGAGCTGGCGCTCAAGCGTGAGGATCACGAAGCGCTCGCGCAGCGGAAGCAGCAGCTTGAGTATGAGCTGGTGCAGGCGAAGGCGGCGATGCAATCCGCCGAGCAGCGCCAGCAGTATGCCGAGCAGCAGCTCGCGCAAATTGCGGAGCAGCTAGCGGCATTCGAATCCGATCGGACGGATGCCGAGGAGAAGCTTGCGGAGATTTCGCGATCGCTTACAACCGAAACGGAAACCCTTGAGCGTCTGACGGAGGAATTGGAGAACCACAAGCGGAATATCGACGAGCGCCAGCAGGCCTTTCGCGACGGCCAGCTTCAGCTCAATCAGCTCACGCAGGATGTTGAGAAGAACAAGACGGCGATCCTGGAGTTGATGCGCAAGCTCGCGCTGGCGAACAGCCGCATTGGCGCGATTGAGATCGAGCGGAAGAACATCGTTCAGCAGCAGCAGCGTCTCTCGGAGCGTCGTCGAATTGTGGTTGCCGAGATCGAGCAGCTTGATGCCCAGCGAGCGGAGCTGAGCACGAAGCTGGAAGCTGTAATTGCTCAGATTACAGAGCAGCAGTCGCAGCTTGAATTGAAGCGAGAGCAAGCGTCGCACCTGGGCAAGCAGATCGCGCAGGTTGGCGAGAACCTCGGCGCCGCGAAAGAGCATCGCTCGGGGATGATCTCCCGCCAGAGGCTCCTGGAAGATCTCGAAGCTCGCCGCGAGGGCGTCAGCGAAGGCGTGAAGTCCGTTCTGCGGCAGCGCGACCAGAAGTTTCCGTTCATCCGGGGTCTGGTCGCGGACGTGCTGAGGGTGGACGTGGAACACGCCCACGTGATCGAAGCCGCATTGGATGGCCGCGATCAATGGCTCGTCGCCAGCGATCGGGACGCGACGATCGCCACGCGCGAAGCCTATGAAGAGCTGGAAGGGCGGGTGAATGTTCTCCGCGTCGACGGCAACCTCGCCCGTAGCACGGGCTTCCAGCCGGTGTCTAATGCCCTTGAGCAAGGGGGGCCTTCGACCGCGGATTCCAGCACCGAACACGGGCAGGATGCCCGTGCTACGGACACGCACGATTGGAACCAGCATCCGCATCGCATCCGGCTCGCCATCGACTTGATTAAGTTCGAGGCGCAGGACGAAGTCATCGCTCAGCATCTTCTTGGCACAACGATCGTCGTGGACGATCTTGCCACCGCCGCTGATCTTCATTGCACGGCGCCGCGGGATTACCGCTACGTCACGAAAGCGGGCGAAGTCCTTGAAGCCGATGGGACGCTCCGCGCCGGGCCGCTGACCGCATCGATGGGCATTCTCTCGCGCCGTTCCGAGCTGGAAGCGCTAATGCAGCAGATCCACGATGTGGATCGCCGGATTGAGATCCTGGCTGCCGAGTTGAGTGAGACGAACGCCAGCGCCAAGGCGCTGGAGCAGGAGATTTCGGATCTCCGCAACACGATCTACCAGTCGAACACGACGAAGGTCGAGCTTTCGAGCCAGATCACGCAGATCGGGGACAAGCAATCGTCGCTCCGGCGGGAAGAGCCTGTTCTTCAGCGTGAGCTTGAGAACCTCCTGGACCAGACGGGGAAGTTGAAGACGGAGGAAGACGAGTTGCTGGGCCGGCGCGTCGCGCTCGATGCGGATCAAGCCGCGCGACAACAATCGGTTGAAGAACTTACGGCCAGGCATGTGCAGGTTGCCGAGGATCTTAAAGTTTGGGGCGAGCAACTTACTTCCGCCCGCGTGCTTCTCGGCCAGATCCAGGAGAAGCAGCTTGCGAGTCAGCAACAGGTCCAGCGCGGCGCCGCCGCCAGGGCGGAGATCGAACAGCAGATCGCGCGCATTGTCCGCTCGGCGGAATCGGTGGCCTCTCGGCGAGGTGGCGTTGAGCACGAGCTCGCGGAAGCCAGGCAGGCGGAGGCCGCGCTGATCGAGCAGCAGAAAGACCTCCTCGGCCAATCCGAATCCGTGACCGGTCGCCTGGAAGAATCGTACCAGTTCGTCCGCAGCCTGACCGGTCAAGTCGATTCCCTCCGCGGCGAGCACGGCTCGATCGAACAGGAATTTCACCAGCTTCAGGTCAAAGATTCCGAGCTTCGGGTCCGGCTGGAAAACCTGGTTACAAGAACCCGGGAAGAGCTTCAGCTCGATCTCCCCGGCAAATATTCAGAGCACGAGCAAGCGGGCGGCTATCAGCCCGCCGACATGGACTGGGACGGCATCGCGGAAGAAATCAAAGAGCTTCGCGAGAAGATCCAGCGGCTCGGCAACGTCAACCTTGATGCGATCGGCGAGCAGGATGAGCTCGAGCAGCGGAGCCAGTTTCTCTCCGCACAGGTCACCGATCTGACGACGAGCAAGCAGCAGCTTGAGCAGCTCATCAACGAGATCAATGCCGAAAGCTCGATCCGCTTCGAGCAGACTCTCAATGCAGTCCGCGAGCATTTCCAGGGTATGTTCCGCAAGCTGTTCGGCGGCGGGAACGCCGACATTTATCTGGAGACCGAGCTGGAAGAAAAGGTGAAGGTCACGGCCGAAGACGGCACCAGCAAGTTTGAGCTTGTGAAGCGCACGGTCGACGCCCTTGAAGCCGGCATCGAGGTCATCGCCCGTCCCCCGGGCAAGCAGCCCGCGACGATCTCGCAGTTGTCAGGGGGCGAAAAAGCGATGACCTGCATCGCGCTGCTCATGAGCATCTTCAAGTCCAAGCCGAGCCCCTTCTGCATTTTGGACGAAGTCGACGCCCCGCTGGATGAAGCGAACAACCAGCGCTTCGGCCTGATTATTCAGGAATTCCTGGATCTGTCTCAGTTCATCATCATCACCCATCACAAGCGCACGATGCAAATCTGCGATGTGCTCTATGGCGTCACGATGCAGGAGCAAGGGGTCAGCAAGCGCGTCGCGGTGAAGTTCGATCAAGTGGACAACCAGGGCAGAATCGCGGAAACCGCGGCGGCGTGAGCACCTGGATCCGAACTTTTTAATCGCGTCACCTGCCGCTGGAATCCCACAACCCGGCCACTCGTCGCACGGGCCAGATTCTTCGCCGGGTATCGCTGCTCTAAACATGTTCTTAAGGAAGCGGCGATATGTCATGCTGGGTCATCATGCGGCTTGGCCGCACCCGCGATGCATGAAAAGGTTCGTCATCCTGAACGGTATTCCGTGAAGGATCTGGCCTAACCCGGATTATTCACGGTAGTCGCCCAATCTCAAATCCCAGTTGTGTTGTGGCGAACCTGAGGCACAACGAGGGTGTTTTGGCTTGATCGGCGCGAACCGCCCCCTTAAGCGAATAATCTGGGTTAGAAACTCTTGCATGAGCCACATGGTCTTCGGATGGGTTGTCCGGCTGGCACGCGCATTCATGAGGTCGGCGCGGCGCGGAAAATTGATCGCGGTAACGCCGTTTTCGTAAGCGATGATCGATGTCTTGTTGAGCGCAGACCCGATCGCAAATGCCGTCGACGTGTATAGGAAGGCGCGGGTCCGCTGCGTTTCTTCGTAAGCGCGCTCCCCCTGCAATCCGCACTTGAATCGGTCGTGTCGCAATCGCCTCGGATGCCGGGTGTCGAGCGCTTGGAATAGCTGATTCTGCGTGCGAACAGTGCCTGTTTGACCCGATTGATGACTTATCAGGCACTGTTGCACGTCAGGATTCACGAGTGCTTCGACGATCCCTGTCAGTCGCCGCCCACTGTGTAAGCTTGTCCAAGAGTCGCCCGACACGGAACTTGCCGGGCAGCAACCCCGCAGCGCGGCACAGCATGTTGTGATCCGGCGCTCGGCGGAGGCCGACGTCACGGAGCCAGTTGTCACAGCCGCGGAGCTGCTACGATCTCCGCGCCAGCTCCGCGCGCTGCCCGGGATGCGGGACGGCGAATCGGCGGACGGTATGATGCGGCCGATGCGCTCCGCTTCGTACCGGCTGTTCACGCTTGGCGCGATTATTGATAGCCGGCGAACCTGTCGATCCAGCCGCGGACGTTGGCCGCGTCGATCCCCAGGCTTTTCGCCTTGTGGTGCGGCTGCGTCCCGATGACGAGTTCCTTTCTAACCACTTCATCGCATCACCTCCCCGACGAGTCGATCCCGCCAGAAGCGGAGAGGTTTGCCCCGAACGACAGTTCCATTTATTCTCCGATGCCCATAGCCCAGGGACGTGACGCTGCGGGTATTCTGCCATGAAGCGTTTTCCGCCCGAACATCGCTTTGAATGGCGGTCAAGCGGCAACACGCGCTAACCTACAGGAAAGTCCCTGCTTACCTTAAACAAATGCGGGAACAGGCGGGTCTGACGCAGCGCGACGTCGCAGCGGCGATCGGGCAGACGCAGTGGTGGGTTCATCGCAGCGAGATCGGAAGCCGCCGCATCGACGTGGCCGGGTTCGTTGAATGATGCGTCGGCTGCGGGATCGTTCGCCTGATCGCGCACGACAGGCGACCCAAGACATCAAGCTGCTGCTTCACGCGGCCTCCACCGGCGTCTGTCGTGTCCATCTTCATGGGCATTGGAGTTTTGGAGAGAATGATCTCTAGGGCGTTCTGGAGGATGCGCCTTCCGGTCAAACACCAGCGCGAAAGCCGTCGTTTGCGGCCGTTCGGACGCTGCTTGCCAAGATTGGAGATAATCAGGGGATATTGTTTCTCGGCCCGGGGCGATATCTCGCAATGCTTCCTGACGGCAGGGCAATTTATATACTCTGGGCTGAAGCCCCCGAACGTGGAGTTATTTGGTTTGGTGCGCGGTCCGGTGAGGGTCACGACACTGCGGCATGAAGAGAAGACGATGGAAGCGGCCGAACTGAAGGTGTCGGATGAGCCGGTATTTGTGGAGATGATCAAATAACCGGCAGAGCAATCAACCGATCGTCTTCAGTAATTCGTATAGCCGCCGTCTTCGCGATGGAAGTGCGGCGGCTCGGTCATGTCGGGCGGGTATTTTTTTGCAGCGTCGCGGTTGAACTTCACGCCGATACCGGGTGCGGTCGGCACGGTCAGCCGGGTTCCGTCCAGTTCAAAGGCGCATTGGAATACATCGGGGAGCATGGTCGCGGGCGGGAAGACGACTTCCTGCGGGCCGGCGTTGTCGCAGGCCAGATTGAGATGCAGCGACGCGGCGGTGCAGATCGGCCCGAGCGGATTGTGCGGCAAAATCTTGATCAGGTGCGTCTCGGCCATCGCGGCGATTTTTTTGGCCTCGGTGAGGCCGCCGGCGATGCAGATATCGATGCGGGCGTAGTCGATCAGTTCTTCCTCGATCGCCTGACGGAACTCCCACTTGTTGGCCCATTGCTCGCCTGCCGCCAGCGGTACGTTCGTATGGGCGCGGATGTGGCGATAGCCGGCCGCATGTTCGGCGCGAATCGGGTCTTCGACGAGAAAGAGATTCAAGGGTTCGATCTCACGACAGAACCAGATCGCTTCATCGGGACCCAGACGGGCGTGCAGGTCCACCATCAACTCGATGGCGTCGCCTACCGCATCCCGCACCGCCTTAAGCTGCCCGGCCAACCGCGCCGCCGCCTTTCGACCATTGAATTGATCGCCTTGGGCGTCAGGGCCGATGCGGAAGTAATGATGACCCTCGGCGATGCACTCTTTGGCGAGCGTGACCATGGAATCGAAGCTGTCGCGCGTGGTGGTCATGGTGCGGAAGCAATCCCTGGGGTCTTTCGCGCTTGCGGTGAGTGATGCGCGGTAGGTCGGCGCGAGAAAGCACTGCACGTGATCGCGGCAGCGCCCGCCGAGCAGGTCGTACACCGGCGCGCCAAGGATCTGGCCTTTGATGTCCCACAAGGCGATGTCGATGCCGGCGATGACCGATCCGATCAGCCGATCGCCGGGATAGAAACCGCCGCGGAACATGCGTTGCCAGAGGTGTTCGATGCGCATCGGATCTTCGCCGATGAGCCAGCGGCGCAGATGGTCGACCGCGCCGTCAATCGCCTTCCAGCGCCGCTGCAATCCCGCCTCGCCGACGCCGATGATGCCCGCATCGGTTGAGACGAGGATCGGCACGAGCGTTCGTCCGGGGGCTTGAACGGGAATGCACTCGATGTTGGTGATCTTCATGGACTGCGCTCCAGAGCATGGCCTCGATCGACGCGCACGCCGGATTCGTAGACCTCCGGATTGACGAGAAACGGCGGCCGCTCGTGTCGAAATACCGCAAGACAGTTTTCCACCGCCATTCGGAAGACGCCATGCACGCCTTCGATGGCGCGGTTTCCGATGTGCGGCGTGAAGACGACGTTGGGCCTGCCCAGCAATCGCGCGGCGACCGGTCCGGGCGGATCATCCAGACCCGCGCCGGCGATTTGCCCACTCTCAATGGCCGTCGTGAGCGCTTCTTCGCTAACCAATTCACGGCGAGCGGTGTTGATCAGAATCGCGGATTGCTTCATTCGCTTGAATTCTTCCGCGCCGATCAGATTTCTCGTACTCTCGTCAAGGCGAACATGCAGGGAGATGAAATCCGACTCGGCCAGCAGTTTGTCGAGCGAGACGACGCGGATGTGATGCTCACGAACGAACGCCTCGTCAGGATGTGGCTCGGCCGCGAGGATTTGGACGTCAAATCCCGCGGCCCGGCGCGCGACGCATTTCCCGATGTTTCCCAGACCGATGATGCCGAGCTTCTTGCCGAACACCGAGGTTCCCATGCCGCGCCGCGCATCACCCACGCCTAGTCGCTGGTGATGAAAGGGAATCTGCCGCGCGACCGCGAGCATCAAACCCCATGCCATGTCCGCGACCACTTCCGCTCCCTCCCGACCGGGCGAGAAGGCGACGACGATCCCATTGCGCGTGGCGGCGGCGACATCAAGCCATTCGTAACCGCTGGCGGCAATGGAACAGACCAGCAGCCGTGTCGCGGCGATCATCTGCTCTTCCGATGGCGCGTTGCGCACCCCCGCCGGGAGAATCACCGCGTCCGCGTCGCGCAGCAATTCGGTGACGGCGGATGCACTCAAATCGCGGTTGGATTGGTCGGCCAGCAGTTCCACACCCGCGGCCTCGATCCAGGCGCGATGTGCTTCGACAACATCGAGGCAGGTGGGATTAAGTATCGCCAGTCGCGGCTTGAGCATCGACTTGAGCATCGACTTGAGCATCATGGACTCACCACCGTCTGCGTCTCAAAGAACTCAAGCAGCCCTTCGATGCCCCCCTCGCGGCCGAAGCCGGACTGTTTCATTCCGCCGAACGGCGCTTCGGGCGTTGGTCCCATCCCAGTGTTGATGCCGACATGTCCGAAACGCAGGCGGCTGATCAGTTGTTGAACACGCGCGGGATCATTGCTGAAGACATATGCCGCCAGCCCATACGGTGTTCCGTTGGCGAGATGGATCGCATCGTCATCGGAATCGAACGCGCCGACCGCGATGACCGGGCCGAACGTCTCTTCTTTTGAGAGGAGCATCTCGGAATTCGTATCCGCAAGGACGGTCGGATCATAAAACGCGGCGAAATCGCCGGAAGGACGATCTCTGTCCACACCGACAATTCGCCGGGCGCCGCGCGCCAGGGCGTCCTTCACATGCCGGTCCACCTTGTCGAATGCGGCCCGGTTGATGAGCGGCCCGATGTCGGTCTGCTCATCTGCCCCGTTTCCCACGCGCAACCGCCGGACGCGCTCGGAGATCGCGGACAGGAACGGCTCCGCGACGCTTCGTTGCACATAAACCCGGTTGGCGCACACGCACGTCTGCCCGGCGCAGCGAAACTTATTCGCCATCAGCGCGTCGGCGGCGGCGGGGATGTTGGCATCGGACAGCACGATGAACGGCGCGTTGCCGCCGAGTTCCAGCGCAAGTCGTTTGACGTGCGGCGCGGTTTGGGCGATCAGATGCTTTCCCACGTGGGTTGAGCCGGTGAAGCTGATGAGACGAACCGCCGGGTGCGCGCAGAGCGTGTCGCCGATCGATTCCGGTCGGCCGATGACGAGATTCATCCTCCCCGCCGGGACACCCGTCTGCGCCGCCAGATTCCAGAGGGCGATGGTCGAGAGCGGCGTCAGTTCAGATGGCTTGGCGACGACACAACAGCCGGCCGCAAGCGCGGGGGCGAGTTTTTTGGCGAGCATCGCCTGCGGAAAATTCCACGGCGTGATCAACCCGACCACTCCGGCGGGTCGATGGTGCAGTGTCCACTTCAGATTGCGAATTCGCCGGGGCAACGGTTCGGAATCGAGGTGGGCGAGTTGTTCGGAGAAAAAACGAAAGAACCCGGCCGCGTATTCGACCTCGGCGAAGGATTCCTTCAGCGGCTTGCCCTGCTCCAGCGTAATGATGCGCGCCAGTTCGCGCTGATGCTGCATCATCAGGTCGTGCAATTGCGAAAGCCAATGACGCCGCTGTTCGGCAGGACAATCGCGCTCCAGTTCGGCGGCCGCGACGTCAATCGCATCCGTCGTTTCCGCCTTCCCCATGTCCGGCACATCTGCCAACACCTCGCCGGTCGCGGGATTGATCACCTGGAGCGATGCGCCATCGCGGGCCTGCATCCAGCGTCCTCCGACATACCCGCCGATGTTGGAGAGTAAACTCGATGAAATCATGGCGTTGCTTGTCCGCCTTGAGAGTTGACCCCATGAGAGTTGACCGTAGCCAGAAGTTTTCGCCACGCCGTTGCGAGTTCCGTGACGTCGCCGCCGTGGAAGAGGAGATCGCAGCCCGCATCGACCGCCGCATCCAACATGGGACCCGGCGGAACCAGAATGCCCGCGTGCTTGCCGGCGCTGCGGGCTTTGCGGATGCAATCGCAAACGACGTCGATGACATGTCGATTGCCCAACTCTCCAGTGCGTCCCAGGCTGACGGATAAATCTCCCGGGCCGATGAAAATCCCGCTCAGACCGGCGACGGCGCAGATGTCGCCGATGCGCTCGACGGCCTCCATCGTCTCGATCTGGGCGAACAGGTGGGAACGCGCGTTGGCCGATTTGAAAAGTGTTTCGCGGTCACCCAAACCGTAATCGACGCCGCGGCTGCGCACGTTGTATCCGCGCGCCCCGAGCGGCGGAAACTTTCCGTACTCCACGATCCGCGCCGCCTGCTCGACGGAGTTGACCATCGGGACGACGACGATCCGCGCGCCCACTTCGAGAGCGCGCAACACATGATGGCGCTGCCCATCGGGAACCCGCACCGTGGGGATTCCGCCGCCGGCTTCCACCGCCATGCAGAGCATCTCGACGTGATTGAAATCCAGAGGCCCATGCTCCATTTCGATCCAGACCGTCTCAAAGCCGATCCGCGCCGCCATTTCCGCGAGCTTGGTGGCACCGCTGTAGACGGCCACACCGCGCAGCCGTCGCGGCTTGCCAGAGGCATCGAGAAACAGATCACCATCACGGTTCAACTCACACCACCCACTGGGGCACGAATTCCCCGTTCGCCATTTGCGTCTCCACCAAAGCGCGGGCCGCGGCCACATGTTGTCGGATCAGGATTTCGGCGCGATCGGCATCCCCATCGGCGATGCTTTGCAGAACGGCCAGGTGTTCATCGCGGACAGTTTCAATGTCGCGGTGCGCGCGAACAAACTTGCCCAGGATGCGGTAATTTTCCGCCAGTCGGATGAGCATGCTGTTGCCGGACAAATGAACCAGCCGTGAATGCAACTCCCGGTCCAGCGACGCCATCTCATCCAGTTTTCCCGCCATTCCGGTGGCATAAATGTCCTGGGTGAGGAGCATAAGATCGCGGAGTTCCGCACGGCTGGCGCGCTCACAGCAAAGGCGGACGGCCAGTCGTTCGTGCGCCTCGCGCACCTCAAAAGCCTCCAGCGTCTTGGCGTGGTCCAGCCGACTGACGAAAATTCCCCTTCGGTCGATCGTCTCGACCAGTCCGTATGCCTGCAATTCCAGCAGCGCCTCGCGCACCACACCCTGCGCGACGCCAAACCGCTCCGCAAGCTCCTGCTGGCGAAGCTTCGATCCCGATGGACGCTCGCCGCTTAAAATCATTTGTTGCAGGTTCTCTCGCACTTGATGTCGAGTGACCCCGCTGGGCGCGGTGCTCATGGGAAAATTATCTCCAGATTATATTTCATTTGCCAAACCTCATTTGCCCAAACTTCAGTTCACCGCCACAAACTGGAAGCCATGCAATTTGGTCGATCGCGCTTCCACCTGAAGCCGCAGCGGTTTCCCCGCCAGTGCGGCGACATCGGATTTTCCATTCCATGTGACAACGTGGGCGACGTTGTTGGTCATGATCTCATCGCAGTCGTCAATCGAAAAGCCGGGAACCGGCTGACCATCCGGTTGCCGCAGCGCGAGGTTTGCGCTGCCGGCGGAAGAGGTGTTGATGTTGAGTTGAAGCTGATTGCCGCCGAAAATGAGCGGCGGCGTGACGAGTGAGCCGCCGGCGTAGGCGAAATCGGCGGAGTAAAATCCGCCCAATCGCTGTTCCGTCACGCCCATCCAGCCCCAGCGCGTCCGGCCTTGCGCGCCGGATTTGGATTCCTTGCGCGTGCCGCCGTGACTGATGTCGATGCCGTTGTAGTACTGATAAATCTTGTCGCCACGCCGGATCAGGCCCACGCCCATCATGACGAAGCTTTCGTCCCACTCCCCTTTTTCCCCGAGCGGCACATACGGCCCACGGTCGGGGCGCTGCCAGACGATGCCATCGCGGCTGACAGCGGCGGAACTGTCGAGCAGGCCGTCATTGCCGAAACGCGGATCAAAATGGTGATACGCCGCTGGAAACATCAAATACGCATCGTCCGCCCACGGATATTTCACCGCGGCGTTGGTATAGAAATCGACGTCCGCGGGGTCGTCACCGTCCGCTGAAAACACGATCTGGGGCTTTGCATCCCACGGCTTTTCGATGTCGTCCAGAACGACGCGCGCGACGGAGCGTTTTTTCGAGTCGATGCCCCCATCGTGAAATGCCCTCAGATACGCGACATACTTCTTCAGAGCCGGGTCGTAGAAGACGTTCTGTTGACTGTCGGGCGTCCAGGGGCTGGCCGGCTCTTTTGGCGTGGCGAAATGAATGCCGTCGGCGGAATACGACACCCGCAACCCACCCTTGTGCGGGCCGATCGTGTGCAAAATTTTGTAACGCCGCTCCGGCGGAGCGGTTGGATCGATGAAGGCCGTTCCGTCCACCACGCTCTTGAGCAGGATGTTGTTCTTCTTCGATCCTTCGTACTCAACGATGCCCAGTTCCGGCTTGATCCAATTCAGGCCGTCTTTTGATTCGGCATAGCAGAGGAACGCGTGCTTGTTCCACGGATCGTCCGGGTTGTTCCATTGATCGACGGCGAAGCACGAGTAATACATCCGCGCCAACTCACCATCCTGCACCACCGTGAAGTAGGAAGTGAGACGAAAATCCTCCCACAGGCAATCCGGCTTGAGCACCGGCCCGCGCTTGGTCGGCGGGTTCATGGTGATCGTCACGTTACTGGATTTGGCAATGAATTTGTTGTCGAAGAAAAGTTGTGCGCGGGTTCCCACTGAAATGGGAGCCTGATCGTGTGCAGATCGGATGGGCGGCGACGATGGGGCGGACAGCTTCTGACTTGCAGCGTCGGCGCGCAAGAATCCCTGCATCTTCGGCGCGACCAACAGCACGGTGGCGGTCGCGCCCAAATAACCTCGACGACTGATTTTTGGGGAATGATCCATGCGGCCACATTATCACTGGATTAACAAAATTATCAATAGTCATGATATTTTATCGTTAAAATGATTGACATACCCTGCTCAGGGGCATAATTTCCGCCCTATGATCCGAGTGGGCTACCTATTCGTAATCGTGTTGCTTCTTGCCGGCGCGACAACTGGCAGAGCCGATGACGCAGCTAAACGTTCGATTTCGCTGCCGCTTGGACCTCACTTATTCATTGACGACTACCTGATCGCCAGCCAATCGGGCTTGCAGCGCCGCTTGGCGCATCCTGCGCGCCTGCCCGAACCGGTTGTCACCGGCACCGAGGATAAAAATTTCCAACCGTATGTAACGGTCATCCGCGACCCGCAAACCAAGCGATTTCGCATGTGGTACGGCGTGCCTGCCATACCAGAGCAGGCGAGTCCTTCACACTTGGCTTACATCGAGTCGGCCGATGGCATCCACTTTGATCGGCCGCACCGCGTTCTGAATGATCCGCCCGGCATCGTGGTCCGTTTCGGCGCGAGTGTGATCGACGAGGGGCGGCACTTTCCCGATCTTTCGAAACGGTACAAGTTTGGATGGAATTTCGAGGATGCCACCGCACTCAACGGGCTGATGATAGCGACCTCGCCCGATGGTTTTGACTGGACGCCGATCACGTCGAAACCCCCGGTGCTTGTACACACGCACGACATCAACAACATCTACCGCGACCCGATCCGCAAGCACTACATCGCGACGGTAAACATGCTGGTTCCGGAGCCGGGATGGACCGAGAAACAAGGGGCGAAGGGAAAACGACGGCGGACGTTTCAGAGTACCAGCGACGACCTGACTCACTTCACCGTGCCGCATGAAGTGATCGCGCCGGATGCGCGCGATGAAGGCGAATTCCAATATTACGGAATGAGCGGCTACCTGGCGCGCGGCCAGCTGCTGATCGGGTTAATCAAGGTATTGCGTGACGACCTGCCCGCCGAGCCGGGCGGCGAGGTGCGCGGCATCGGGTACACCGCTCTGGCATGGAGCCGCGACGGCCTGCACTGGGAGCGCGACCGCGAGCCGTTCCTTGATCGCAATCCCACTGCCGGAACCTGGGATCGGGCGATGACCTGGATCGACTGTCAGGTTCCGGTCGGATCGGAAACCTTCCTCTACTACGGCGGCTACAAGCGCGGGCACAAGATCGAGCGTTTCACCGAACGTCAGATCGGTTTGGCGCACATGCCGCGCGATCGATATGTCGCTCGAGTCGCTGGAAAAGAAGCGGGAATGCTGACGACTCCGCTTGCGGTTCTGGAGGGGAAGTCGATCACGGTGAACGCTGACATAAAGGGCGAACTCCGCGTGCGCGCGCTCGATGCGAAGGGGAAGCCCGTGCCGGGATTTGATTTCGACGACTGCGAGCCAATCACCCGGGATGTCCTACAGGCCCCGATCCGATGGAAACGCTCGATTGACGAATTGAATCAACAACCCGTGTCGCTTCAGTTCCAATTGCGGGATGGCAGCATCTATGGATTCGAACTGTCCGCTGACAATGACCTGACGAAGCAGTCGTTCGATGCAAAGCCGGACTGGGAAGGCCACCACAATCGGCTGGTTCCAGATCCGGCACCCATCACGCGACAGGACTTCGGATACAGCGCCACCCGTTACGCCGGCGGGGAAGCGGGCGAGATCGGTGGATGGATCAACCGCTCGTCCACGCCCGCATCGTACACCAAGCCGATCGCGCCGAAGACGTTCAATGATAAACTCTCGGCCTCCGGCAAGTTCAGCGTCACCGCCAACAAGGGAGGCAGCGGCGCGCTGTTCGGGTGGTTTAACGAGAACTCCCGCGGCTGGCGCACGCCCAACTCGCTGGCGTTCCGCCTCGACGGCAACGGCGACAACTACTGGGTCTACTTCGAGTACGGAACGCAGAACCACCAAACCGGCGGCGGCGACACGTTCGAGGGCGACCGCTACCAGTCCACGAAGACCAAACCCTTCCCCGCCGACGGAACCGTCCACGAATGGTCACTGACGTATGACCCGGACGCCGCCAAAGGACTGGGCGAAATCACGTTTGTGCTTGATGGCCAAGGCTATGTCATCGTGCTGAAGGAAGGTCATAAGGCCGACGGCGTAATCTTCAATCGCTTTGGCATCATGAACGTGCAGAGCACGGGCGATGGCATTGAGGCGTACTTCGATGACCTGGTCATCGATGGAGATAAACATGCTTTCTCGTCCGATCCAAACTGGGAAGCTCGCGGGAATCGGATCGAATTTGCCGACCGGGTCCACCGCCCCTGGCATGACTTCGCCTACGCCGAAACCACCCACGCCGGCGGCGATAAGCCCGGTGAGATCGGTGGCGTGATCTGGCGCGGCGGAGAAGCGGCGTCCTACGCGGACAAAGTAGGCCCGTTCAACCTGGAAGACCCGCTGCACGCCTCCGGGACGATAGCCTTCACCGCCGGCACATCCGACAGCGGCACATACATCGGGTTCTTCAACGCCGAGTCTCATCGCGCCCCGCGCGGTGAAACCGAGCATGCGCCGAACATGCTGGCAATCGCCATCGAAGGTCCCAGCCGCGTCGGCCATTACTTTCGACCGGGCTATCGCGACGGACGCGCCGAAGGCGGGTTTGAGAAAATCGGCCCGGTCATTCAGCCGGATGGAAAAAAACATACCTGGTCGCTCGACTATGACCCGCGCGGCGCGGACGGCAACGGGCGCATCACCGCGCGGTTTGATGATCACGTTCAGGAGATGGACCTGAAACCCGGCGCCAAAAAGACGGAAGCCGCCTTCGATCGCTTCGGCCTGTTCAACATGAACCGAGGCGGGAGTTTCGTCGAGGTGTGGCTCGATAATCTGAAGTACACTGAAGGGAAAACGCGCGCGGCAAACTGATCACCTGGCAAATCATGGGGCGGGAGGTTTCGCATGCATTCGCATTTCGGCTGGCTCGATGCAACCATCATCATTGCGTACCTGTGTCTGCTCGCGGGGATCGGTGTTTACTTTTCGCGACGGCAAAAGGATCTGGAGGGTTACTTCCTCGCCGGCAGGACGATGGGCTGGCTGCCCATCGGCATGTCCCTCATGGCCGCGCTCAACAGCGGCATCGACTACATTGGCAATCCGTCCACGACCATAAAATACGGCCTGATCTTCACCGTCACTGTCCTGTCCTGGTTTTTTCTCTATCCGTGGGTGGCGTGGATTACACTGCCGTTCTACCGCCGGTTGAAGGTCTTTACGGCCTATGAATATCTTGAAGAGCGCTTCGGGCTTGCGGTGCGATCGCTTGCCGCAAGCCTCTTTCTGTTGTGGCGCATCGGTTGGATGGGAACGGCCATGTATGTTCCGTGTCTGGCGATCAGCGCTGTCACGGGCGGGCGAGTCCCACTCCTTCCGACCATCCTTGTCCTCGGCGTCGTCGTGACGACTTATACGATGATGGGTGGCATCCAGGCGGTCATCTGGACCGACGTTCTGCAATTTTTCATCATGCTGACCGGCTTGGCGGTGACGATCATCGTCATCCTCTCCAACATCCCCGGCGGGATCGCCGAGGTCTGGCGCCTCGGCGCGGAGGCGGGGAAAACCAACTTCACCGCGCCTCTAATCAGTGCCGACGGCGCGGGCTTTATCGAGCAAGTCCGAAGCTATTTTCAAACCTCCACAACATTTTCCGGCATTCTCATCGCAGCGGTTGTGGGACGCATGGCGGTTTATTGCAGCGATCAGGTCATGGTCCAGCGCTTTCAGACGACCAAATCACTGTCGGACGCCCGGCGGGCATTCATCATCAACGCCGCCGGCGATGCGATCTGGACGCTGGGGCTGTCGTTTGTCGGATTGGCTTTATTCGCTTATTTCCAGCTCCACGCGCTCACGCCGGAGATTCGCGCCAACACCGACCAGATTTTCCCGCACTTCATGGCCACCGTGTTTCCCACGGGCGTCATCGGTCTGGTGATCGCGGCGATTCTCGCCGCGTCGCTGTCGAGCATCGACTCGGCAATCAATTCCTGCACGTCGGTCTTCGTCGTTGATTTCTACGGCCGGCTGCTGAAGCGCGGGCGGCCTGTCGTTTACTCGCAACGTCATCAGCTCCGTGTCTCCCGGCTGGCGACGGTCGCATTCGGCATCATCGGGATGACGCTGGCCGCCAATGTGGGGCGCATCGGCATCGTGCTGGAGATCGGCAACAAAGTGATCCAGTCGTTCACCGGTCCGTTGCTGGGGATTTACCTACTCGGCATGTTCACCCGTCGCGCTCGCAACGGCGGCGTGCTGATCGGCGGCGTGCTGGGAACCTTCATCGCCGTTTACATCGCCTTTTTCAGCACCATCGGCTTCATCTGGCCGACGGTGTTTGGGCTGGTGGCGACGGTGGGTATCGGTTACGCGATTTCGCTGGGCATCCCCGGCGTGGTGAAGGATGAACAGAACCAACTCACTTGGTCGGCCGTGATGCGACGACCGGAATGATTCGTAAATATGACGACTTTCACACGGAATATACTGGCTGTCGTGTTCGCCCTGATACTTCTCGGGATCGCAAGAACGTCTCGTGCGATTGAACACGAGAAGCCCTACGGCGAGCCGTATCACCTACTGGGCAAGCGGATGGTCTTCACGACCTGGTATTTCGTGCGACCCGGCCAGTTGGATTGGCAGAGCGCCACGGGCCAAAGCGCCGGCGCAAAGGCCGATGTCAAAGATGGTCCATTTGACGCGCGCTTCAACTTGATTGACGCGCCGTCCGGCATTGAACTGGTGTCCGAGCCGGCGCAGCGCATCGGGCCGATCATTTCGCGCGATCGCCCGTGGGAAAAAATGGGCATCGCCATTACCACGGTCATTCAGGACGCCGGGAAATTCCGCCTCTGGGGTTCGTGCCAAGACGCCGCCGGCAAGCGTTACGCCTGCTACTTCGAGTCAAAGGATGGCAAGACATGGGAACGACCCAATCTCGGGCTGGTCGAATTCGACGGCAGCAAAGACACCAATCTTCTCTCATACCCCGTCGCGTCGGTTTTCATTGATCCGACCGCGCCGCCAGAGGCGCGGTACAAGACGGTCAAGGAAGGTGATGCGCCTGATTTCCCGAAATACAAACAGCATCGGCCATGGTCGGTGATGGCGACGGAGACCGACCCCGGCCGCGCCCACGCGATCCGCGCAGCCGTTTCGCCGGATGGGTTGAACTGGACGGAGCTAAAGCAGTCGATGAGCGTTGAGCCTAGCGACACGCTGATTGTCGCAACCTACGACCCACGGCTGAAAAAATACGTCATGTTCACGCGCAGCTATATGGTCGGCCCACGGGCGGAGGCGACCACCATGCCGACGGCGCGCCGACATCAATTTGTGCAGCGGCGGGCGATCGGACGCGCGGAGAGCGAGAAGTTTGAGGAATTTCCGCTCTCGCAGGTCATCATCGAATCCGGCAACGACATGCCGCCGACCGACACCTATTACACCAACTGCTACACCACCCTTCCCTGCGCGCCCGACCATCACGCCATGTTCCCGGCCATTTACCACCAGATCAGCGACACCACGAGCATCGAATTGTTCACCAGCTACGACGGGAAGATGTGGCATCGCGCCCCCGGCTCTCCGCTGTTGCGCACGAACAATTTCGGTCCATGGGACGGCGGGTGCGTCTTTGCGCAGCCGAACCTTCTGGAACTGCCCGATGGGAGTTGGGCGTTGCCCTACACCGGCTACATCTATCCGCACAAATATCCGCGCGGCGCGTGGGCCTATGACCCGGGGCTGGCGCTGTGGCCGAAGGGGAGGTTGATGGCGCTTCAGGCCAAAGAACGCGGCGAATTCACCACCGTCGCATTTCTCGCTCCCAGCGCCAAGCTGAAGATCAACGCCGTCACCGATCGCGCGGGCAGCATTCTAGTCGAGGCCGCGGACCTGGAAGGAAACCCCCTCAAGGGAAGAACATTCGACGACGCCATTCCGATCGTCGGGGATCAATACCGGACCGTGGTGAAATGGAAGGGCGCAGGTGAGCTCGGTGTTGCGGCCTCCCAGCCTGTTGTCCTGCGATTTCGCATGGACAAGGCAAAGATTTACGCACTGGACTTTGAGTGAGCGAATATGCACACCACCTCAAGAGTCGGTCTCTTCAGCATCGGCCTATCCGCCTATTGGCCGCAGTTCCCAGGATTGCGCGAGCGGCTGGCCGGATACGGCAAATTCGTCGGCGATCAGATGCGCGCGATGGGCGCTGAAGTGATTGATGCCGGCATGATCGACGATCAGCCCGGCGCGCTGGCCGCCGGGGATCGCTTCATCTCCGAGAACGTCGATCTGGTTGTCTGTTATGTGACGACGTATGCCACCAGCAGCCAGGTGGTTCCGGCGGTGCAGCGCGTGAAGCGGCCGGTGTTGATCCTCAACCTGCAGCCGACGGCGCAACTCGCCTATACGAAAACCGGAACCGCGGAGTGGCTGGCGAACTGCCAGGCCTGCTGCGTCCCGGAGATCGCCTGCGCGTTTGAGCGATGCGGCATCGAATTTCACACCGTCACCGGACTGGTGGGCCTGGGGAAGCAAACCCCCGGCGCGTTCGCCAACGAAATCACCGTTGCCGATCCCGCGGCGATGCGCGCGTGGAGCGAGATCAACGAATGGCTCGATGCGGTCAAGGTGCAGAAGGCGCTGTCGCGCAGCCGCCTCGGCTTCCTGGGGCATACCTATCCCGGCATGCTCGACATGTACTCCGATTTCACCCAGCACACCGGTCAGCTTGGGATTCACGTTGAAACGCTGGAGATGGATGATCTGGAGGCTCGCGTCAAGCAGGTGACGGATGCGCAGATCAAGTCGAAGCTCGAAGAAGCAACCCGCATGTTCGAAGTGAGCGAAGACAGCCCCAGCGACCCACTGGCGAAAAAGCCGAAGCCTGCGGAACTCGACTGGGCGTGCCGCGTCGCCGTCGGGCTGGATGCGCTGGCGAAGGATTTCGATCTGCAAGGTCTGGCCTACTATCACCGTGGATGGGAGGGGAATGATTACGAGCGCCTTGGCGCGGGCGTCATCCTCGGCTGCTCAATGCTCACTGCCCGTGGCATCCCGTGCAGTGGCGAAGGCGATCTGAAAAACTGCTGCGCGATGAAGGTGATGGACACGCTCGGCGCCGGCGGCAGCTACACCGAACTTTACGCGATGGACTTCGCCGAAAAGTTCATCCTCATGGGCCACGATGGACCGTTTCATCTCAAGATCGCCCAGGGCCGGCCGATCCTGCGCGGTCTGGGGCTGTATCACGGCAAGCGCGGTTACGGCGTGAGCGTTGAAGCACAGGTGAAGCATGGACCCGTGACGATCCTCGGACAAACCCAGACGCGCGACGGACGGCTCAAGTGGCTCGTGGCCGAGGGCTGGAGCCTCCCCGGCGAAATTCTTCGCATCGGCAACACCAACTCGCGGCTGCGGTTTACGCCCCGTCGCGATGACGATTTTGACGTCGCCAGTTGGATGAATCGCTGGGCCGGGCAGGGTCCAACGCACCACGTCGCCCTTGGCGTAGGCCACGTCGCCCGCTCCATTCACAAATCGGCCAGGCTGATCGGGCTTGCGTCCATCACCGTCTAGCGAACGTGATGTGCATCGACGAACCTTGCCATATCAACAAGAAAGCTGTTCAACGGTTGGTTTGAACGACTTTTTGTTTCGGAAAGCGGAGAGGCGACGACAGGGTTCGAACCGATGCCCTTCGACTCGCTTCGCTCGCCCAATCACAGTGCGCGGGTTTGCCAACTGAAATCGAACTGTTGGCGAAAAAGCGTCCAGCCAGGGGAGGCGCGAAGCAGGTCGCTGCCACTTAATTCCGTCGGCGCTCCATGCGAGGTGAACTCGGAAATATCCTGCTTCGTCGTGAAGGGTGAGGAAACCGAGGTAATAACCGCCGTGGGGCCAGTCCGACGACCGCAAAAATGATGCGTGATGTGAAAGAGAATGCTTCATTTTAATTTGCTTCTTTGTTACCCGGCTCATGTGACGTCAAGGCAATCCACGTTTCCGTTCGCTTATGGAACCTTTCGCGCAAGTCGCTTCGGCGAGTTCCCAGTGGGCACGAGTACGATGTTTTCTCCCTGTGTGGTTGGTATGGCGAAGACCTCGCCTGTCAGTTGTTCGGCCTTGGAGCCGTTTCGGTACACATCCGCGCCTTTCACTAGCCAGGGGTTGCGCAAGCGGCAGACTCCACCGAGGCGCGACGTCGACTCGATGAACTCGACCTCGCCTTTGCCGATGGATGATGTCACCAAAAATCCCCGCCGTGCGGCAAGCTGAAACGAGGCGTCCCACTCCTTTGGCCAAGCCGGGAACACCCGGATCACCGGATCCTGCCCCGGCCCGGCCGCGACGCTCTGGAGCAGCGCGTTCTGCAAGTTGTCCGCGCTATAGCCGACGCCTTCCGATGTCAGATAGGCATGGGCCGGATCGAAATCCTGAAAGTAGAGGTAGTTCGGCATCAATTGTATTTCCTGCCCTTGGGCCCGGAGCTGGTTGGGCAGGAACGTCTTGACCTCCTCTGCCCGGCCCATCATCACAACCGTCGGCGGAACCTCCGAAATGCAGAAAATGGATTTCCCGTTCTTCATATCCTGGTACCACGGCGTTGCTTCCAGTGTTCGCAGCGCGATCTCCGTCAGCGCGGAGTCATTGGTCTCGGGCGTCCAAAGATCGTAGTCGACGCAAGGCCGCGTCCAAGTTGGACTGGTGAGATCATCGTGGCTTCCCGCGCGCAGCGGTCCGACGCCGTTCGCCCACGCCGGTTGGCCGCTCGGGTGCCGGATCACGCCGACCGCGTTCGGCGTATCGCTCGTCGGCAGCGGCGCGAGGTTGTCCAGAACTTCCTTCCACTTGGGACGCAGACCGGCGTCAACCTTGAGGATCTCCGAGCAGTGGATTGCCAGATTGAACATGGCGCGCATCGCGCTCAGTTCTTCGTGCGTATCGTTCGCACCCCAAAGCGGTTCATGGCTGTTGACGTGATGGATGTGATACTTCCCCTCCTCGTCTTTCTTCACGTCGGGATAGGTTCGATAAAACTCCGCCATCCCTTTGACCATGGGATAGGCACGCTCGCGCAGCCATTTCTCGCTCACGGTGTATTCGTAGGCCCGGTAGAACTGCCATGCGATTTTGGCGCCGGATGAGAAAGTATGGGCGTGCCAGGAATAGGGCGACGCTTCGTCGCCTTGAATTAACTCGATCCAGCACCAACTGGATTCATTGGCATTCCGCTGCCGGGCATAGGCTTTGAATTCGGGGCTGGTTTGCGCGAAGGTCTTCTTGGCGATCAGAAAATCCCTCAACTCATTGCCAATCGCTTCCGGCAACTTTTCGGGACCGTTCCAGGTCATCGTTTCAGAGAGGAAAATCCCTTCACAGCCGCGAACTTGCTTCGCGTGCAAGGCCGCATTCGCAAACGCGCCGCTGTAGAGATCGTAAACCGGGGTCGCAAGCTCCAAGTGATCGGCGGCGGCAAGCCCGCGGTAGTTGCACATGAGGTTCCACCACCAGTAGCGCCCGCCTGACCAATTGTGACGGTCGCCCCGCGAGTACCAGAGCTGATTGCCCCACTCCGGCGGATATTTTCCACGGCTGGAGGCGGCCATGTTGTAGAGCCAGCCGGTCCGGTACTTCTCCAGAAACTGCGCGTTGCCGTCATCGCTGTGAAGGTTCAAAAACGACTTGCTCCATAATTCGTGCCACCATGTTTGATTCTGTTCTGTCAGCGCATTGAACCCGAGGTCGGCGGCTTTCTTCAGCTTCGCATTGGCGACCGCGACGACATCGGTTTTCCGATCCATCGTCGCCGCCGTCGCCACGAAAACCGTGGAAACGCCTTTTCCCGCCGGCGTGATCAGCTCGATGGTTTTTTCGTCCACGATGCGCACGCTGCCATCTCGCCCCGCCAGGCCTGCTACGAGCGCCGAACTGCAGTAGTGATCGCCTTCGATAATGCCGTTGGCCGCCGGTTCTTCGTACACCTGCGTCAGGACAATCCGGCCTTGAACCTCGCCGAGCTTCGAGATCGCCCTGTTTTTCCCACGAATGAGTTCGGGCGCCCTGAGCATCTGAAGCCGCACCACGCCTGGCGCGGGAATCGCCCGCTGGTCTTCGATGCGAAATGCCATCACATCGTCGTTGCTCCAGGCAAGATTCTGAATGACCAGGCCGGGCGACTCGTATTTGGCCAAGGCATCGTAGAGAGAAAGGTGTTGTCGCGTACCGACTTGCGGAAATGCACCTTCGCCGAGATCGACCGTCAGCTTGCCGCAGCCAAATCCCAACTCCCCGTGCGCGGATAGAGCGGTATAACTGTTGTTGCCAAACACATCCGGCCGGTTGATCTGCATCTGGATGTCTCTTCCCGTGACCCAGACCAGGCCGCCCATGCTGCCGTTTCCGATCGGGAGGCCTTCCTCGGGACGTGGCACCAACTTGTCGTAAACGATGTCCGCGCGGGAGACCAATGCGCGATGGTCCACCTTCAGCATCCTCGGTTGAACCGGGTTTGCGGAGGGAACCGCATCCGCCATCGCCGACTGAACACCGTCCGCCAGGCACAACGCGCCCAGGATGATCGCAACCAGAACGGCCTTGTTACACATTTTATTTTGCTCCAATGTTGCACGGCTCAATCTTCAAAATGCACGCCGATTGCCCGGCCACTTCCCATTCCACTGTCTCGCCCCAGGCTGCGTGCAGGGTTTTTTCCTGCTCGGAATAGAACTGCGAGATGACAAAGCGATGGCCTTTGGCTAGGCCGATGCCCCTTCGTAGACCAGATACCATGTGTCGCCGTCTTTCCAGACGCCGGGAAAGCTGGTGAGCCGGTCGTCCCACGCCAAAACAGCTTTGCCGGCGGAAGATTTCGCGCCGCCGACATCCAGCACCATTCCGTCGTCGGTCCAGTTGATTGCATCCGTCCCGCGCGCCCGGCCGATCCCCATTTTGGACTTCCCATCCGACGCCGTGTGGTTGTGAATGTAATAGGCCCACAACTCATCGCCCGCGGGAATGATCGATGGGAAGTGAAAGCCAAAGGCGCCTCCGACCATCTCAGCATCTTTCACCCACGCCGCCTTCCCACCCCAGAAATCCGTCAGCGATGGAGCCGCGGCGGCGGGAGCTTGCGCTTCCGCCTTATCTTGCTTCTCGTGCATCACATCGAACGCGAACAGCTTCACGCCGGTCAGCTCAAAATCGAGCTGAAAGATCTGACCGGTCGGCAGGCTGCCGCCTTTCCACTTCACGGGCAGCTTCACGCCGTCGGAAGTGATCGGGGCGCAGTCGTCGAACGCGAAACCCGGAAGGATCGCGCCGGCCGAATCGCGCGCCTGCACGCGAATACGCCCGCTTTTTGCGTCGGCGTTGAGAACGAGGCGCGAATCCGCGCCGGGCGGGAGGCGCAGCGGAATGGTGCGGAGTGAGCCGGTGCGCCCCTCGCCGTCGGGTTCCATTGCGACGAAACGGTCGATCGGCATCTTCACAAGCCCGATCTGCCGCTCTTTTGTCGGCTCGATCTTGTGCCCGCGCGCGTAGCCACCGTAGTAGAGGAAAAGCTCGTCGCCAACCGGGACAGCGCTGCCGATCCACGTCATGGCATGGTCCCATGTGCCGGGGGAATGATTGCGGTCAAAGAAGATGTCGTTGTGTCGCTGCCAGTGAACGCCGTCGCGGCTGGTGGCGAGCGTGGTGTAACCCAACCCGGGGGTGGGCCGCACTTCCGTCGCGCGGCTGGAGTCGGGAGAATAGTCATCGTGCAACATGCGAACGAAACTGATGAGCAGCGGCCCGCGCGCGATGGTTCCGCCGGCGCTGTAAAACTCCAATAAACCCTCGTCGCGCGGCTCGGGCGTGATGACGCGCCACGGCTCATTCCAGTGCATCGCATTTTCGCTGAAGCTGGCGCCGATCAGCCGGCGATATGACTTGCCCGCGCGCGGCCCGGCTTTCCAGCCGTCCGCTTCGACCGCCTGCATCTTCAGCATCGCTCCATATCTGCCGCGGACAGGATCGCGGAACAAATCAACGATATCGCCCACGCCGATGGCGACCTTTGGATGATTGAGCGGGTAAAATGGAATGACCGGATTGCCTTCATACGGCGTCCAGCGGATTCCATCAGGGGAAAACGCCATCGACGCGCCCGCGGGCTCACTGGTGCCGGACCACCACATCAGCTTGTATCGCCGCTGCGGATCGAACGCTTTAGGTCCATCATCGACGACGGAGACGCCATAGCTTCCGTGTTCCGCGGATCGGCCGATTTTGAAGAGGCGGTTGTCCGGCCCCACGATCTTGAGCGCCGGCAGTCTCCACGCGATGCCGTCTTTTGATTCCGCATACGCGATCGCCGTGTCGTGGCCGCCGTCGTAGTTGTACCACATGCGGAACAGGCCCGATTCCGCATCGCGAAGCACAGTGACATACGGCTGAGTCGTGTGCTCTTTCCAGCCGAGAATCGGCGCATCGAGCGCGCGCGCCGGATGCCGCGTGACCTTTTTGATTCCGGCAGATTCGGCTATAAGAAAATCGTCGATGAACAACTGCGGCCCTCGCGCCAGATCGACCGGCACATCGGCCTTCGCCTCCTTTCGCGGCGAATCCAGCCGGAAGGTTTGCATCACGATTGTCTGATCGACTTTTCCATACTCATCATCCCCGCCGACATGCCCCACGACGAGGATTCGGCCATCCTTCAGTTGCATCGCTCGCGGGTAGTACGGGCTGGCTGGGAGGTCCAGGCGCGTCCATGTGTGCAGATCAGGGTTCGTCTGCCAGACGCCGTCGGTGGCGATGTGCAGAATCGAGCCTTCGCGCGTTTTGAGCAGTTCGGGGAACCCGCTGTGCGGCATCGGCACCTCGGTGACGGGGCCGATCTCCCAGCCGCCCCCCTTGCGATGGAAAATGTTCTGGAGACGGGTGGAATTGATGTACTTGTCGCCGGCGTAATGTTCGGCGCGGTGGCTGAAGAGCAGGTCGCCCCCGCCCTTTCCATCGCCGTCCAGTTCAACGAAATCACTCTCTTCGCACAGCCCGACGTCGGCCGGCATGGTCCAGATGTGGGACCAGGTTTTGCCGTCATCGCGCGACTCGAAGAATTCCTTCAGCAGAAACTTCGCAGTCTGGGCATCGGCATGGTTCACCGTCCCCGCCACCAGCACGAGTCGGCCGTCGTGTAACTGGTGAATTTGCGACGGGTAGGTTTTGTATATTTGCGGATCACGAAAATAGATCGGCTCGGACCATGTAAGCCCGTCATCGGTTGAGCGTTGCACATATCCGCTTTTGCCCCGCTCCTCCGCCGGCGGCCACAGGCCGGTGATGAGCGCGCCGTCCTTCAGCACCGCAAATCCATGCCCGCAGAACGCGGAACTACCCGGCGCGGCGTAGATCCCCTGACCTTGCGATCCCGCGTTCGTGCGCGCGGGCACTTCGCGGATCGTTTTCCACGTCGTCCCTTCATCATCGCTGCCAAGAATGACGGTGACATTCTTCCGCTTCGCCCAATCCTCCACCGGCCCGGTGACTTGCTGGAAAGCCACGCGAAGCTCGTCTTTCGGAGTCCGCCACAGCGTCGTCCACGCCGTGTAACCCGGCGATTGCGGTGAATGATAAATCGGCTTGGTCGCAAACTCTCTTGCCGTCACGCGCGCCGCGGACGGCGCTTCGCCATAGGCTGAAACAGCGATGGCGAGCGAGACAACGCACCACGCAAGTCCCACGACGGCGGTAATTCGATGCATCGGATTCACCATAACGACACCTTGGTAATTAAAGCCCACCTCTACTTCGCCGCCTGTTGGAGTCGTTTCTCGAACACGTCCAGTGAAGCCAGCGCCTTCTGGTATCCGCCCGTATCCACCGCATCGGCGTTCAAGCGGCCCGCGTGGGTCAGCTCGTTCATTTCATCCGCGATCACGCGTGTGTCGTTGGTCAGAGTCTGGCATTGCTTCTGCAATTCCAGAAGAGACGAGCGCGCCGACTGTCGCGCGGCATCATCCTTCGCCGAATCCAAATTCTTCAACCCGGCCGACAGATCGAGCAGGAACAGCGTCCGCCGGGCGTGATTCTCCATCTTGTGCGGCGCGGAAATCAGATAATTCAGGCTGCGGACGTTCCGCACGCGATCGGTGGTCTTCGCCAGTTTCTCTCTTGCAGGCCCGGCGACTTTCAGCGCGTTCTCGCATCGCTTGCGGATGTCTTCGATCGTCTTCCCCTCGCCCTTTGGCTTGGCCGACAGTTCGTCGATCAGTTTGAGCGATGCTTCGAGATCATTGCCGGTCAGGCAGGTGTCCTGCGTGTCATAGACGCCGATGAAATCGCGGATCAGATAATTGTTGCGCTCAAAGCCGGATTTCACGGCATCCAGTTCCCGATAGGCTGATGCGATCACTTGCGCGGCTTCGGGATCACGCGCACCATAAAAGATGGCCGCGAATTTGTCAGTGAAGGATTTGATCTCGTCATCCAGCGGCTTGGGATCACCCCAGGCGTACTCGGCCTGCAAAACAAAGGCGAACCAGGTCGTATCCCAGCTTCGGATGTCATGCTGCGAAAACGTGGCGCAGCCGCCGCCGATGATTTTGCCGGGCAGGTTTTTCTTCTTGTCGTTGGCTGCTTGCAGTGTCTGATCGGCGATGTTGCGAATGCCCGATTCCACCAGCGGCGGCCATTTTCCGTCCGCCGGGTCTTGCGGCGAAAGATCGTGAAGAAAGATGTTGTGTTGATAGGCGGCCGACAGGAAGAGGACGTCGAACCCGCGTTCCATCAAACCGGCAATCCCATCGTACGGCTTCCAATACATCCAGTGTCCCATGACGGTGCTCCTGGGAATGTTGTCGAGGCCCACCCAGCGTTTGCCGTCGTACCCCATGTAAAATTCGTCGGCCCACATCATCGGCCGCACCGGCCGACCGACTTCCTTCCCCGCCGCCTCGACCGCTTCGACGCAGGCGCGAACGTGCTTGGAATAAATGTCCTGAAGCGTTTCGCCGCTGTCGATGCGCTTCTGGCAGAGCGGGCAATAATGTTTGGTCCACGACATTCCCACTTCGCTGCACCCGACGCCGAGGATCGGGCTGTATTTGAACGTGGTGATCAAGTCCTTGTAGAGACCCTGCAAAAATTTGACGTTCTCCGGCCGACTCGGGCAGATCAGTCCGCCGGCGGTTGATTCTCGATACGGTTTTCCTTCCTCACACGTCCAGATCACCTGATACATCTGCGAGAACGATTGCAAGCTGGGGATGATCGTCACATGGTATTGATGAGCGAGTTCGACCAGATATTCCCAATCCCCGGCCGACAGCGTGTTGGCATCGGCGCAGGCGGGAAACGACGTGAACGGCACAAGGTTGTAAAGATCAATGACCAGCGCATTGAGCTTGTAGCGCGCCAGCAATTTGATCTCACGATCCAGATTGGCCCGCGTGTTCACGATGGTGTTGGTGTATTGCGAGGCATCGAAATAGCGGCAGCGCATCTCAAACGTCGGCGAATCCGAGA
>JBBRYX010000019.1:0-100108 GCA_038237225.1 Tepidisphaerales bacterium
AGCGCGCCAGCAATTTGATCTCACGATCCAGATTGGCCCGCGTGTTCACGATGGTGTTGGTGTATTGCGAGGCATCGAAATAGCGGCAGCGCATCTCAAACGTCGGCGAATCCGAGATGACGATTGCGGGCACGACGGCGCGCGATCGTTGCGATTGTTCGAGAAGCTGAATCAACGTCTGCGCGCCGTAGAACAATCCCGCATCCGCCTCACTCGTGATGACGACGCCCGGTGCGCCAACGCTCAGGGCATACCTCTGCGACGCCGACGCCGGCGGCGCGGGCGGGTTGCCCGGGAAACCGGATGTCTTGCCCAACCAGAGTCGATGATCATTCGGTGATTTGGCCGGCAGAAGAACGATGTCGCAATCGATGCCATGCGTCAGCCGCACCGTTTCCTGAAGCAGCCGGGCGGCCAACCGGTCGGAAGCTCTATCCGTCGTCACGATGAATCGGGCGCGTGACGCATCAAACGGAGCGCCCCCCGCCGAAACATTCCGCGGCGTGGGAATGACGTCCAGCGATGCGGCAATATCCGTCGCCGCCGATGCAACGCTCGGCCGGGAAGCCGACAAGCCGATCAAGAGCAACACGCAGACAAGAGAAACTCTCGGAGCCGAAGTTCGATGTGTCATTTGAGATTTATCCAATTCTGTTTCTCCCTTGAACCGGCCGATACACCCTCGCGCGCACGGCCGGTGCCAGTCCCGCCGATCAGATGTCATTTCAAACGCTCCTGAAAATCGATCCCATGGATCAGAGGAGAGAAGATCAGGCCATACCAGTCGCCCGCACTTCGTGAAAAGTCGAACGCACTGTTGGCCGCCGAGAGCGCCACGTCGCGGTAATACAGCTCTCCGGTCGCCAGATGAAGATCGAGGCATAACTGAGCGAAATGGAGCGTATGCCCGGACATCACCGGCATGCAGATCGTTTGCTCGCCGACCATTGGCCGCTTCCCGTCCTGTTTGACGGTGAAACTGGTTGCCACCCATTCATAAATGTCGATCGCCAGCTTCAGATACTCCGGATTGTCCTTGCGTGCGTCAGTCGACCCACGAAGCGCGACAACTCGCCTTCGCATCGCGGCCAGACGATCAGATGCCAGTGGTTGGGCATCAGACAGTACGCCAGCAGCCGCGTGGGAACCTCGCTCAGCGTGTCGTGAACACAGCGCTCAAAGGCCGCATCATCCGGTTCTTTGTGAAACAACCTGCGTCGTGCCACCCCGCGATTAAGAACGTGATAGACCAAGTCCCCCGGCGCATTGCGTGGCCCGCGCGGCATGAGGATAATCTACTGCGGTGCGATCACCGACGCAAAACAATCCTGTCCCCTTAGAATTTCCCCCCTTAGAATTTCTCGAATCCTGTCCCCTTAGAATTTCTCGCAAAACGAATCCTGTCCCCTTAGAATTTCCTGTCCCCTTAGAATTTCCCGAATCCTGTCCCCTTAGAATTTCCCTGTCCCCTTAGAATTTCCCTTCTTGCGAGGCACCCTAAGCCCACGCTCTGGCGATCTTGCGCTTGCGGCCTAAAATTGGTGGGCGACCGGCGCGCGAAGAAAAGAGAAAATGATGCCCTCAAAACGCTTCACCGCCCTTTCGTTGTTCAGCGGCGCCATGGGGCTGGACCTCGGACTTGAACGTACGGGCCGCTTCGAACTTCTCGCGTGCGTCGAGAAAGATCGCGCTGCCTGTGACACTATTCGGCTGAACAGAGACAGTGGCAAACTTTCTAATCCGAAGTTGGAAGTAATCGAAGGGGACATCTCGTCGCTCGAACCTGTCCAGATTCTTAAGCTAGTAGGTCTAAATCCGGGCGAATTGGACCTCTTGTGTGGCGGCCCACCCTGCCAGAGTTTCAGCACCGCCGGCAATCGAGGGACCATCCAAGATCACCGCGGAACAATGCTGTGGCAGTTCCTACGGTTTGTGGAAGTGATGCGACCAAAGTTTTTTCTTCTGGAGAACGTTCGCGGCCTACTCTCGGCGGGCATAAAGCACCGTCCAATTAAAGACCGGCCCGAGCACGGTGGGTCGCCTCTGTCCGTTGACGAGGAGCCAGGTTCCGTCGTTCGGCAATTTGCCAAGGATCTTGGTGTGATCGCCGGCACTCCGTACCGCATGGATTGCTTCGAGGTCAACGCGGTAAATTACGGCGCGCCTCAGCTTCGAGAGCGGGCATTGTTCATCGGCAACCGCTTCAACGCTGTGGTCAACTTCCCCGATCCGACCCACGGCCCAGCCAACGACGCCGTCGAGACTGACACTTTATTTGGACCGTCTCCAAGTCTTAAGCCTTGGCGGACCTTGCGCGACGCGATCGGCAGCTTGACAGAGCCGGCCCCGGTGGTGATGGATTTTTCGCCCAGAAAGAAGAAATTTCTCGCGATGGTTCCTCCGGGTTCAAACTGGCGAAGCCTCCCACTGAATATCCAAAAGGAGTCGATGGGCAAAGTGTGGCATGCAAAGGGGGGTCGGTCCGGTTGGTGGCGACGACTCAATTTCGATCTCCCGAGTCCAACCCTTGTCACCATGCCGAACCATGCAGGAACGAGCTTGTGTCATCCGACCGAACTACGGGCGTTGAGCATTAAGGAATATGAGCTCATCCAAGAGTTCCCAATCGACTGGGAGATCTGTGGCACGACGTCGCAGCAATACGCGCAGGTCGGTAACGCCGTGCCGGTCCGTTTGGGACAAGTCGCTGGCGACGTCATAACCGAGGCGATGGATAATCTAGAAGTTGCGAGCTGGCAAATTTGTCCCCAAGCCACTGAGCGCTATCGAGTTATTTATGTTCAGTCGCATGTGCGAACCCGTCAGTGGTTCAAGAACGGCAGGACTATCATCTGGAACGATGGCGACGAGAACGAAGACGCCAGCTACGGTGCGCCAAAGACGAAACGGCGCGTGAAGTCGATTTAAAAATGAAAAAGAAGACAGCCCAAAAGAGCAAGTCAGCCGCAGCCTCGCTCGTTGAGGAGGGCGGTTTGGTGGAGAACCCTCCCGTGAAGCCACGGGGACGGTCGAAAACCGACCCTTTCTTTGATCTGCTCCGAACTCCATTTCATCGCTTAGAATCGAACGAAATCAAGCGGTTATTCGACAGAGTAAACCAAGGGCGGGTGGAAAAACTCGCCGGGCTGCTCTCAGAATACGTTGGGCTGAACCTTCCCATTGCTATCGAACGCCGTGAAGGACTGGCGGACTACAAGATCAACCCGTACGTGTTGCTTACCTGCGCGAACGTCATGAAGTTGGAGGAAGGAAATCTTTTCGCCAGTTTCCTGTTCAACACGAAGCTGTATGCAGGGCTTGAAACGTCGTTTGGTAAGTCGATTGAATCAACGGTCGTGCGGGGCTATCCCTTGCACCTAAAGACGACATGTCGGTGGATCGACCCGCCGGAGAAGGAAGCGGAATTTGCAACCTATGAGGGGTTGAGTCGGGAGGAGAAGGCCAAGAAACGAACGTCATCGGTTTGGCGAGAAATTGACAAGTCCTGCGTCGTTGGGGACCACCGATACTTGACAAGCATTAAAAGTGGGCCGAATTGTATCAACGACTCCCAAGTTCAGGCGATGACTCGTGCGATCATCGATAACCACAAGCAATGGATGGCGGCCACAAAGAAACAGTACCCCAACGTCAAGGGACTCGACATTGCCATTGGCATCACCTACGGCACCGACCGAAGCACAAACAACAAGGAAAACCAGATATTGGTGAAGCTGATTGGGCAGGGCTTTATCGAGGAAGACCGTGTGAACAAGCCGGGAGTGCTGATCGACGAAGCGACAGGAACCATCCGGGTCTATCGTAAGATCGGTAAGGACTTCTGGGCCATGATCGGCAATCCCGTTGAGCCGAAAAAATCCCAGTTTATCTTCCTTGAGGTCCTGATGGCGCTAACCAAGGCGCTGGCCATGGTCATGAAGAACGCGGACCTTCAAACTAAGGTCAACCTTCGCATCAAGGCCCTCATTCATGGGCTGGAACGGCTTATGTTCCCTCGCCAGGTTATGCCCGATTGGGCCGCGACGGACCTGTCCGATATGCATTTGTTCTGGTTCGCCACGGCCATGTCGGCATTCTATGACGAGGGTGTGTAAAGCGTGGAAGCGGCACTCCGTAAGCATCTGCCAGGTGGCGGGTTCGCCAGAGTCACGGTCCAGCGGTCCAAGGCAATGGCGGCGGTGAAGGGGAAGGGGAACAAGACAACCGAGCGCTCATTGCGCCTCGCCCTCGTGCGCGCCGGAATCCGCGGCTGGACGATGCATCCTCCAGACATTTCTGGAAAACCGGACTTCTACTTTGCCGTCAATAGATTAGCTGTGTTCGTCGACGGATGTTTCTGGCACGGATGCGGGAAGTGCGGGCACATACCGAAAACCAACTCGCAGTTCTGGCGGGCCAAGATCGAACGAAACCGTCAGCGAGATATAGCGACGAGCCGGCGGTTAAAGGCAATCGGGATACGAGTCCAACGCGTTTGGGAACATGACCTTCAACACAGTCTTGCCCGGTGTGTCAGAAACGTAGTAAACGCGATGTGCGATTCGGGGCGTGGTCAAACGCCCAGCCTAGATAGCGACGAACCCTTACGGCGTAGGAACGCTCCGCATCCGGCTCAGCCTCAGGGGGGGCTAAGTTCATGGGCACGGCCCATAAAACCGCGACGGGTCGTTCACCCAACGCGGGGCCGAGAAGATTGGCGTTTTCGGCGGTGGGAGCGCGGGTGGCGTGCGCGCTTCCAGGGTGTGAGAGCCAGTTTGGGACGGATGAGAGCGAGTTTGGGACGGATGAGGGCGAGTTTGGGACGGATGAGAGCGGGTTTGGGACGGATGAGAGCGAGTTTGGGACGGATGAGAGCGGGTTTGGGACGGATGAGAGCGGGTTTGGGACAGATGAGAGCGGGTTTGGGACGGATGAGAGCGGGTTTGGGACGGATGAGAGCGGGTTTGGGATGGATGAGAGCGAGTTTGGGACGGATGAGAGCGGGGTTGGGACGGATGAGAGCGGGGTTGGGATGGATGAGAGCGAGTTTGGGATGGGTGGGACGGGGGAAGGGGATTTGGAAATCGGTTGAAAGGGGAACGGGGTGGAACCACAGATGAACACGGATGGACACCGATGGGGGAGGGAGGCGCTGGTGTAGCACGGGCATCTTGCCCGTGATGGTGTTTGTGAGCGGAAAGCTGTAGTAATTCAAGGCAACTTACACGGGCAGGATGCCCGTGCTACGGGAAGCGCTCATCCGCGTTTATCTGTGTTCATCTGTGTTCATCTGTGGTTCCGTCTCTCGGGCGGGCGGCGGAGGCGATGATGCGGGCTGGTGTTCGGAAGAGGATGCCGATCACGAACACCACCGTCGCGCCGATCAATGCGAACCAGGTGAAGGCGATTTTGAGGGGGGGAGGGTTAGGGGGGGTGGCGTAGTGGCCGAGGCCAATTAAGTTCGCGAGGTCGATGTGGACGCCGCCGAAGTAGATGGTGGTCACGAGGCCGGCGGTGATGGCGATCACGTTGCCTTTGTCAGAGCCGCGCGTGCGGGTGAACATGCCGAGCAGAAACACGCCGAGCATGGGGCCGAGGATGAAGCCGGCGATGCCTAAAACCACCGGAATGATGCGGACGCTCGGGTTGGTGACTTTGGCGTAGGCGAAGGCGCCGGCGATGGCGATCATCAAGACGGCGAAGAGGGTGGTGAAGCATCTTGCGACGGTGACGTAGTGATGGTCGCTCTTGCCGGGGGCGAGGTAGGGGATGTACCAGTCGTTGGTGGCGCTGGTGGCGAGTGCGTTGAGGGCGGCGGAGAGGGAGCCCATGGCGGTGGCGAAGACCCCCGCCAGCACCAGGCCGCGGATGCCCACCGGCATCACGTTCAAAATGTAGGATGCGAAGACGTCGGCGGTGCTCTTGGGTTTGTACGCGGGGTTTTGGGCGTAGTAGACGATCAGGAGGATGCCGATGAACGTGAAGGTCGCGAAGATCGGCAGATCCATGATCGCGGCGGTGATCAGACTTCGGCGGCTTTTCTGATACGTCTCGGCGGTGAGCAGGCGCTGGACCATGTCCTGATCGGTGCCGAACGCGGCGACGTTGAGCGCCATGTTCGCGATCAAAGCAGACCAAAGCGTGTAGGGGTTTGCGAGCGTGAGCTTGATCCATTCCCATGCGGTCATGTGCGCGAGGTGATGATCGGCGAGCCATTGATTCACGAGCGCGGGTTCCCAGCCGAAGATGAAGTAGCCCTCTCCGCGGGTCATCTCCGGGACGTGGTTGGCGACGGCGCGGAAACCGTTTGAGAGATTCCAACTGTCTCCGCCGACGTGATAGAGGAGCGTGATGATGGCGAGAATCGCGGTGCCGAACATGAGTGCGGCTTGAATGACATCGGTCCAGATGACGGCTTTGATCCCGCCCATCGCGGTGTAAACGCAGGTGAGGATCGTGAGCAGCACGATGGCGACGACATACCCGCTCACGGGAATGGGCTGGTCAAAACTGACGCCTTTGCCGATAAGCAGGCGCCAGGCGAGAACCATCACGACGCTCGGCACGAAGAGTCGAGTGCCTGATGCGAGCGTGCGCATGATCAGGAAGAGGGCGGAGACATAACCCTTGGAGATCGGGCCGAAGCGTACGCCGAGGAAGTCATAGACGGTGTAGACTTTGTAGCGGTAGTAGGGGGCGAGGAAGACGTAGCCGACCAGGATTCGTCCGAGGATCAGACCGATTACGATCTGCGCGTACGCGAGGGAGCGCATCGCGTATCCCTCTCCCGGCGTGCCGAGGTAGGTGGCGGCGGAAGTCTCGGCGGCGATGATGGAGGCCATGACGGCCCACCAGGGGACGCGGCGTCCGCCTAAGGCGAAGTCATGGAGAGAGTCTTCGCGCCGTCCCACGTACAGCCCGATCCCGATGATGGCGACGAAGTAGACGATGATAATCAGCGCGTCGATCGCCAGGGCCATGCTCTCTCCGGTATCGCCCCCGATCATTGGACAAGTCTTTAGTTAACGGATGGATGCGAATTTTGCCACGCGCCTGGGGGCGGTTAGGATGAGCGGCTCGGAGGTCTCATTCGTGACGACTGACTTGGAATACGAACGGCCGGCGCCGATCGAAGCGCAAAAGAACCGCATCAACCCGTGGCTGTTTGTGCCGGTGCTGTACTTCATGCAGTTCCTGCCGAACGGGCTGGTGACGTCGCTGTTCGCGCCCGTTTACAAAAGCCTTGGAGTTGAGAACGTCAAGATCACGATGTGGACCGGGCTCGCGGCGCTACCCTGGACGTTCAAGATGTTCTGGGGGCCGCTGGTCGATCTGAACTCGACGAAGCGCCGGTGGACGGTGGTGATGCAGGCGCTGCTGGCGATTACGCTGCTGGTGACGGCGGGGCTGATCAACACGCCGGGATATTTCGTCGCGACGGTGATCGCGATGTTCGTGATGGCGACGCTATCGGCGACGCATGACATCGCCTGTGACGGGCTGTACCTGATGTCGCTGGATCGAAAGCGGCAGGCGGCGTTCAGTGGTGTGATGGCCGCGTTCTCACGGCTGGGGCGGCTCTTCGTCGATTCGATCCTGGTCGTGCTTGCCGGGCGGATGATCCACAAAGGGATCTCGGCGCAGAGCGCGTGGATGATGGCGCTCGGGATCGCGGCGATGGTGTATGCGGCGGGTGCGGTGTGGAACTTCTTCGCGCTTCCCCGGCCGGCGGCGGATGTTCCCGCGGTGGACGTGGCGGAAGGCGAGCGGGTCAAGAACATCTGGCGAACGCTGACGATCGTCGCGACCGGCGTGGTGGCGTATTACCTCATCGCGGGCACGCTCGCGCTGATCGCGTATGCGATCTATACGCAAGTGCCGGCGGGCAAGGTGCCGAAGACGTGGAACCTGATCGTCGATGAGCACACAAACGAGTTCCGCACGCAATTCATTCGAATCGGCGCCGGCATCGTGCTGCTGCCGATCCTGGGGTTTATGATTCGCGCGCAGGTGCGGGGAACCGCGATGGGCGATGCGTTCGTCAGCTACGTTCGCCAACCGGGATTTGGAGCGATTCTGTCGTTCATCATGTTCTATCGCTTTGGGGAGGCGATGATCTTCGCAATGGCGCCGCTGTTTATTCTCGATAAACCTCAGCTTGGGGGGATGGGGATTTCTCTCGAACAACTGGGCATCATCAAAGGCATCGGGCAGGTCGCGGGACTGATGGTGGGGGGGCTCCTGGGTGGATGGTATATCTCCAAAGTGGGGCTGCGGAGGGCGTTTTGGCCGCTGGTCCTGTGCATGCACGTTCCCAACCTGTTGTACATCTGGGCGGCGTATGAATTGCCGAAGCCGGTGTGGCTGTATCCGGTAGTGTTTTTCGAGGCGTTTGGTTATGGCGTGGGGTTCGCGGGATACTTTGTGTATCTGATGCACGTCGCGCAGCGGGGACGATTTGTGACGAGTCACTATGCGATCGGAACCGGACTTGGCGCGCTATTCATTACCTTCGCAACGATTCTCGCGGGCATCGTGCAGTCGGTGTTTGGCTACAAGGGGGTCTTTATCGCGGCGTGCTTGTTCACCATTCCAGGGACGCTGACGCTGCTGATCATCCCGATGGACGATGAGGAAACGAAGAACGTGAAAGTGGCATCGGACCATTGACGCTCCGGGCGAGGCTGTATCTATGGCGGATCTGCAACGGCTGGCATCGCGAATGGTCGGAATTGGATTCGACGGCACGAGCATTCCGACCGAGACCGATAAACTGATCAAGCGAGGCGTGCGCGCGGCGATCTTCTTCTCGCGCAACGTGCAGAGCGCGCAGCAGTTTTCGGAGTTGGCGGCGGAAGTGAAAATGCGGTCGCCGGAGCCGCTCTTGACGTGCGTCGATCAAGAGGGCGGTCGGGTGATGCGGCTGCGGGAGCCGTTTACGATCATCCCCCCGATGCGGGCGGTGGGGCAGGCGAACGATGAGAAGTTGACCTACGAGCTGGGGAAAATCCTGGCGGTTGAACTGCGGGCGATCAACATCGATCAGGATCTGGCGCCGGTGCTCGATGTGGACACGACGCCAACGAATCCGGTGATCGGCCCACGATCGCTGGGGCCGGATCCGGTGCTGGTTTCGAGGCTCGGCGTGGCTCTGATTCGCGGCTTACAGGATCACGGCGTGGCCGCGTGCGGCAAGCATTTTCCGGGGCACGGGGACACGACCCAGGACAGCCATCACTTTTTACCGACGCTGCCGCACGCGATGGATCGGATGGAGCGGGTGGAACTGCCGCCGTTTCAGGCCGCGATCGCGGCCGGCGTGGCGAGCATCATGACGGCTCACGTGTTGTTCACGCAGATGGATGATCAATATCCCGCGACGCTCAGCGAGACGGTGCTGAACGGACTGCTGCGCAAGAAGCTTGGATACGATGGCGTTGTGATGTCGGACGACATGCAGATGAAGGCGATCGCGGATCACTATGGATTTGATGAGGCCATCGTTCGCGGCGCGGCAGCGGGAGTGGATCTATTCTGGGTTTGTCATAGCGCGGAGCTTCAGAACCGTGCGATTGATTGTCTGATTCGCGCGGTCGAACGCGGAGATTTGTCGCAGTCGCGACTGATGGAAGCGAACCAACGGCTGGACGCGCTGTTTTCGCGATACGTTCGCCAGCCGCGGGTTGGGATCCTTCCCGATTCGCTGGGGACACCGGAGCACAAGTCTATTGTGGAACAATTGTTAAAGCGCGTGGACCGGGCGTTGCTGGCACCGCTTCATGATCCGACCGAGCCGCTATGATAGCAGGCTCTGGCACGTATATTGCTGGATGTTGGGTCTCGTGGAAGCAGCAGATGGTCTGCCGCTCCGACGAAGATCTTCTTTCGAAGGGAATGGCTATGAAGTATCTCATTATCGCGCTGCTCGGCAGCATGATCTGGGTCAATATCGGTTGCGAAGCTCACGGCAAAATGGGCGACAGCGACACGCATGGTGTCGAAGTGAAGACCAAGTAAGTTTCTGTCAACTTGATCTCAAAGCAGCCTCGCGCGGCATACCGCGCGAGGCTGTGTTGCGCGCGGGAGTATATCGAACCGACACGTCCGATTTGGGCGTCATGCGATTGAAGATTGTGTTTGCGCTGCGCGCAGTTGCCCGCAGGCGGCCCAGACGTCGTCGCCCCGGGTGTCGCGCTTGTGAGCCACCACGTTGTGGCGGCGGAGGATCGTCAGGAAGTTGTTGATGCGATGGGTGGTGGGGCGGCGATAGAGCGTTCCACTTACGCCCGAACCGATGGAGTTGTAGGGGATGAGGTTGACGTGGGCGCGGAATCCTTCGAGGAGTTGGGCGAGCAAGTGCGCTTGCTCGTCTGAATCATTGACGCCTTCGAGTGCGCAATACTCGATGGTGACGATTCGCCCGGTGCGGTCCTGGAAGCGCTTCGCGGCGGCCATGATGTCGGCAACGGCATAGCGTCGATTGGCCGGCACCAGCTTGGATCGCGTGTCATCGTCTGGTGCGTGGAGCGAGACGGCGAGGTGCACATTCAGATCGGCGGCGGCGAGACGATCAATACCCGGGACGATTCCGACGGTGGAGAGGGTGACTTGCCGCCACCCGACGCCGCCCATGTCCGGATCGGCGATTCGCTTTATGGCATCGATGACGTTGTCGAGATTGTGCATGGGTTCGCCCATGCCCATGAAGACGATGGTCTTGAGCTTTCTGCCGAGGGATTCGGAGGCGGCTTTCAAATGAAGGAATTGCTCGACGATCTCTCCGGCTTCCAGGTTGCGCTCGAGTCCTCCCTTTGTGCTCGCACAAAAATCGCACCCCATCGCGCAGCCGATCTGGGATGACACGCAACCCGCGGCGACATCCCGGCGGTACGCGGGCATCAACACCGCTTCGGCAGCGCCGCCGGTGGGGAATCCGACGAGAAGCTTGCTGGTCCCGTCGCTGCTGGTTTGGCGGGACAGAACCGTCGAGCGGGTCCCGCCAAAGTCGCTCGCCAATTCGCGTTTGAGGTGTTGGCTTCCTTCAAGATCAGAAAAGGCGGGACTTCCGTTGGCTTGATAAAAAGCGCGCAGGATCTTTTTCGCGTGGATCGGCTTATGCCCGCGCCGCGCGAGCTCATCGGCGAGTTGTTCGATATCAAATTCCGCCAGCACCGGCATGCCACTATGTTATCGCACTCGCATGAATAGAGTCATGTGGATAGGATTTTGAGGGTTGCGAGCAGGAGGCTGAATGCCCGGACGTCTTTCCACGGATCAGGTGAATTTCTTTCAGGATGAAGGGTATTTGCTGTTCAATCAGCCCGTGTTTCCGCAGGCGAAGTTTGATTCGCTGAAGAATCATTTCGAGAAACGGGTTGTGGAGTTCGTCGAAAAAAGCGGGCAGTCCCCCGAGCACTTTGACGTGCCGCACTTTGAAGATCCGAAGCTGTTCGAGTGGCTATTCGATGATTCGGTGCTGGATGTGGTGGAGTCCCTGATCGGGCCGGATATCGCGCTGTGGTCAAGCCATTTCATCGCGAAGCCGCCGGGCGTGGGGAAGCGCGTTCCGTGGCATGAGGATTCGGCGTATTGGGGGCAGGTGCTGGATCCAATGGAGGTCGTCACGGTCTGGCTGGCGGTTGATCCCTCATCCCCCGCGAACGGGTGCATGAAGGTGATCCCGCGCACGCATCACAACGGGTATTCGCAGTACGAGCCGGTGAAGGATGCGAGCAAGGAGGTGTTTGGGTCTGAGATCAGGAAGGAGTCGTTCGATGAGAGCAAGGCTGTGAACTGCACGCTTCAGCCAAACCATTGTTCGATTCACCACGCGGAGACGATCCACGGCTCAGAAGCCAACACCAGCAACATGCGGCGGTGCGGATACACGATGCGCTATGTGCCGGCGAGCAGCAAGTTCCGCCCGGCAGACTGGTTCGGCGCGTTCCAAATCTATCTCGCGCGCGGGCAGGATAAGGGTGGGAATAAGTATGGCGATCCGACGAAGGTGAACCAGCGCTGGATCGATGCCGATCGTGAAGCGCGACGGAAGGCGAGGGTTCTGGCCGGATGATCTTTGCGTAGCACGGGCATCTTGCCCGTGACCGGATCGCTAACACGGGCAAGATGCCCGTGCTACAGGAGCAAAAAAGAAAGCCCGCGGCTGGTGTACCCGCAGGCTGCTTTTCTCCCATCGATCGGTTCCAGTTATTTCACTGTGCAAGATCACGCGCTGTTCGTGGTCATCCTGAGGTACTCCGAAGGATCTGCCCGGTGAGCAATCTAGGCCAGATCCTTCGGAGTACCTCAGGAGGACAATCAGCGCCGAATCACGCACAGCCATTTAGGCGGCGTTCTTGTCCACCTGCTGTTGAGGTTGAATGTTGCCGAGCGATTCACGGATCTCCGCGCCGGCGATCGACTGAACGGCGGCGGGAGGCAGCGTGTGCTTCTCGCTTTCCATCGCGGCCTGCACCTCTTCGCTGATTTTCTCCAGGCATCCGTTCGGATCGCGGAAGAAGTGCGGGGTCCAGACGCGATGCAGCTTCCAGCCCTGCTGCTCGAGAATCGCCTGGCGGAACACTTCCCACTCCACCGCGTCCTGGTTGGACGAGTAGCGGGTCGTGTCGCACAGGACGCCGATCGTGACATCCTCGGCCCGGTCCGGATGATGCAGCGCGAGATCGACGCAGAAACCATCGTTGCCCCAGTGCACGGTGCTTCCGATATTGCGCGTGCCGGCGAGTCTCCCGGCAAGTGCCTTCGAGAAGTTCGAAGGCGTCTTGCTCTTGCGGGCATCGACGATCGCGCGCTCGGAGCCGCCGGAGCTTTGGATGACGCGATACGCGATCTCGTAATCCTGCTGGAGCTGCTCGCAGTAGTTGAGGTACGCGAAGAGCAGCCACACGCCGGTCGGCGCGACGCCATCCGGGACCGGCGGCAGCGTCGCGTAGGCATGGCGCGGGATGCTGGTCACGATATGAATCTCGTGACGCGCACGTGTCACAAGCACGTTCAACCGTCGCCCGCCGCCGGCTGCGCCCAGGGGCCCGAAGTTCCGGCGGAACTTGCCCTTGGCATCGGTGCCGAAGGTGGTGCTGATGATCAGATGATCGCGCTCATCACCCTGCACGCTTTCCAGGTTCTTCACGAAGAGGCCTTCGCTGGCGCCGGCGCCGCGCCGCGCGCGGGCGGCCATCAGCTTCGCCGCGAAATCCGGCTCCTGCTCGGCCAGTTCTTCGAGCTTGTCGATGATCACTTCGCGCTGTTGAAGATTGAAGCACGCGACACCGATCGACGGCGGATTGTCGCGGCCCAGCAGATTCTTCACGATCTTCACGACCGCTTCCGCTTCAGCCTCATTCGTGCGTTTGTCGTACAATCCATCGACGCGGTAGAGCGTCAACGGCGCATGGGCCGTCCGATGCCGCGGATGATCCGGGATCGGCTGCAGACGCGAGCGATAAAAGTGCTCGTTGCTGAAACCGATCAAGTCCGCGTTGCGCGAGCGGTAATGCACGTCGAGGTAGCACTGCTGGATGTCCAGGCCAAGCGCGGCGCCGAGGAGGTCCTCGACTTCCGACTGATGGGCCTCGAACAGCTCCTGCTCGGTTTCAATTTCCTCATCGTCGCTGACGGCGACGGTGGATTCGAAGAACCGGGTCGGCGGAAGCTGCTGCGGATCGCCGGCGATGACGACGCGCTTCGCGCGGGTCAGCACGGGCAAGGCATCTTCCAGCCGGCACTGCGACGCTTCGTCGAACACGACGACGTCGAAGATCGGCTCGCGCGGGAACATCTGCGCGACGGTTTCCGGGCTCGCCATCCAAACCGGGCGCAGTTCGAAAAGCGGATCGCCGCCTTCGACGCTGGCGCCGTGCGCGATGACCTGGCGCAGGCGCATCGCGCGCTCGCCGCGACCGGTGATGCGCCGGCGAAGATCAGCGCCCAAGCCGTTCAGGCGAGTCGCGCCGCTGGCGAGCAGGCGGTTTTTCTGCCGGTCGATCCAGTGATGATGGATGACGTCCTTCACCAGCGTTTGCTTCTTGGCGAGAAGCTCGCGATAGCGATCGAACGTGCTCTTAAAGCGCAGGCCATCGACGGCTTGCAGCTCAGGATCCTGCCGCAGCCGGCGTGCAATCTCGCCGGAAAGGACCGCGCGACGAATCGCGGAATACCCTTCCGAAGCGTTCGCATTGCCGGCCAGAAGCGTCGATGCGGATTCCGACAGCGGGCCCGGCAGACGCAGGAGGCCATCACGAACGCGGAGCACGCCTTCCAGCGTGCCAATGCGATCGGCCAAAGCGGCGATCATCGTGGTGGCGACGCCGTTGTTGCGAATCTCTTCCTTGAACTTCTTAAGCCACTCGGGATCGAAGACGCCGGCGCGGTCCAGATTCTTCTCGAACTTGATCAAAGCCTGGGCGCGAACGGGGGATTCGCTAAGGGCGCGACTCACACCCGCGGAGGCATTCGGATCACCAAGCGCCCGAAGAATCGCTTCGGCAACGTTGGAGGAAGCGCCTGCGGCGCGAACGGCATCCAACAGATCGAAAAGCGACTCGTGCGTTTCGATCGTCTTGAGCAGCACGTCATCGGGAACAAGATCGGTGGCCGCGACTTCCGTGAGCTGCTCGTGAACCTGGGTCAGGCGGACGCGAGCCTCGAGACCGCGCAGGAACGTGTCCAGCCGCGATGCATCAGCGGGGTTCGCGGTCAACCGATACTCCGCAAGAATCTTCGCTGCCGGGACAGCGGCATCATCAATCAGCTCATTGAGAGCCGCGACAACTTCATCATCCATGGAGACGTTCTCCGGACGAGCTTGAGCTTCGGACTTTTCTTCCGCAAGCGCAGACAGCACCGCGTGATGCTTCTTGAATTCTGTGACAAGCCGCTCATCATCAGGCGGATTGTCCATCGTTTCGCCGGTGACGCTGGTCAGGATCGAAGCGAGATCCATTCGCTGCTGGAGCTTGTTGAGGAAATCCTTCAGATCCGCGGCCGTTTGCGCGCTCAGCGCCATGCCGAAGTGCCGGGCAACAATCTCCGCGCCCCTCTTCTTGTCATTGCCAAACAGGCCGAAGAACTTGCCGCGGGATTGCGCGTAGGCGTCGAGGGTTCCGAGGTATTCGATAAGCTGCTTCGAATCGATCGGGTTCTGCTGGAGCCGCGCGAGAAGCGTGGTGTCCAGCGTGTTCTGATCGATCGCCTTTACCAGCGCGGTTGCGCCGGAAAGTTTCTTCAGCGCGCTGGCCGCGACCTTTCGTCCGGCCTTGATCCACTTGAGAATCGTCTGATCATCCGAGCCTTTGGCAAGCCGGCGCACACGGGCGAAATCGCCAACCATCGCCTGGAAGGTCTTGAGGTAGTGACCGAGGACTTCAAGGTCACGATGAAGCTGGTTCGCGCTCGCCCGACGCGGGGCAGCGCCCAGCAAAGTGGGATCGAGCCGGCGCGATCGAAGAACGTTGAGCCACTCGCGTGCAGCGCCGATCTTCTCGCGGACGGCTTGCAGCGCGCCGTCCGGCCGGTTCGACCACGCGGCCGCATCGCTCGGCTTGATCTTCGCCAACACCTGCTTGAGCTGCGTGGCGAGACGCTTCCGGCTCTCGGCTTCGGTCGCAAGATCAGAATCGGCATCAAAGCCCGGCGCCAGCGGATCGCGGGTGGTGTCGACGGCCTCGGCATCGCGCACGCATTCGTTCATCGCGCTGCGATACGATTCCATGGAGGTCGAAAGGAAGTCCACCAGGGGAACCCCGACGGCGTCTTTCCATTGATTGGCGGAATAGCCGGCACTTTCGCCGCGCTCGAGGACTTCCTTAAGGCGCGTGCTGTGTTTCTCAAGCTCGCCGGCGGGCAGATCGCGCAGCGGGCGATCATCCACGCTCAGCGTGCTCTGGCCCATCTCCGACAGCCACAGACCGACGAGGTGGTGAAAGGATCCCGGGCCCCCGTTGTTCCCGATCAGGATCTGATGATAGCTGAGGAGATCGTCGTGCAGCGTCTGAAGCTCGGTGTCGATCCGCCCCAGGATTTCCGCGGAACGCGGCTTGGTCGGGGCATCAACCAATCCATCGAGCTGATCGCGCACCGAACGATAAAACTCCTTCTGGTCGGTCTTCGGGTCGTGCACCGTGGCGCAGAGATCACCCAAACCCTGGACATTCAGCCGATCGGCGACAACGTCAAGCGCGGTCCGCTTGTCGCTGACAAAGAGCACGCGCTGACCGCGGGCGAGGTGATCGGAAATGATGTTCGTGATCGTCTGGCTCTTGCCGGTGCCCGGAGGGCCGTGAACGACGAGGCCGCGAGAAAGCTGGGCAAGTCGAACCGCTCGCGCCTGGCACGGATCCGCTTCGGTAATCATGCGTTCTTCGCCGAAAACACGCTTGACGACATGATCGACGGCATTAGCAATCTTCGCCTTCTCCGCGTTGGCGGCAAGCGATTCCAGAGTCACACCCAGGCGGATGAAGCTCGAGATCGGACCATCCGCCGCACCTTTGGCGATCATCTCTCGCGTGTCGCGGAGAAGGCCTTCATTCGCGGTCGGGAACAGACCCAGCACCGCGGCGGCGGAGATGATCGGCAGGCCGTCATCTTTCGTTGGTGTCGCAACCATCGTGATATCAGACGGCATCGCGCAATCGAGTTCCGTCGGCACTGAGCATTCCACAAGCTGCGCGACAATGCGCGTCAGCTCGCAAAGCTGGCCCCATGGGTCAACACCTTTGAGCTCTTCAAGATCGGGCAGCGTGCGACCGCTCTGCTGCTCGAGCCACGCAAGAAGCGCGATGTTCGGAATGATCAGGTTGGCGTTGGCCTCACCGCGACGATTGAGGTCGACCGCCTGCTTCGAGCCGGTCTTCACCGTCATGGTCGTCGGAATGAACGCGATCGGAGCGAGCACCCGGCGGCTACCGGCGCCGACGCGACCACCAAAAATCCCCGGCGGCAGGCTGATGATCGGGAAACCAATGTTCAGCGCATGAACCCCGGTGTCCTGCTCATACGTGCGCGCATCTTCCGCGATCAACCGAAGCTTGTTACGCACCATGTACTGCTCGCTCCACGAATGCTGGAGGGCTTTCTCTTCAGCCTTCTGCGCCTTGCTTCCTTCGGCCGCGTGCGGCGCCCGGCTGGGGAGCGGAACCCGCGCCGTCAGCTTCGCTTCACCCGCATTCAGCACCGTGATCAGGATTTGTCCGGCCGTCAGATCCTTCAGCTTCTCGAGTTGAATCAGATCCAGTCGCTGCCGGCTCGCATGCGGCCGGCAGTTCATCGACGGGCCGTCCATCATGGAGACGAACAACCGGTCAAGCATCTTCGACAAGATGGGATTATTGGGTTCGATCATGGTCCTCTTGCTCCTATTGCCGCTTATCCCGCGGCAGCCGCTGGAAACTTCAAACAAGCGCACGCAAACAGCGCACGCCGCGCAGGCCGCACAAACGCTATGGGCTTCATCGTCCCCCAACCTTGCCCACTTAACCTCAGACGCGCAGGAAACGAGGGTTATCAGTCTGAATCAGCTTCCCTCAAATGATTATGGGCCGACTGCTCAAAGCGGACGTGCATCCTGGTGAAGCGAATCCATGACTCAGGGCGTCAGTGTCGTTACGATGTGCGGCCTGAGTCTCAAGGACGCGTAATGAACCTGCAAGAAAAAATTGATAACACCTCCGCCACGGTCGGCATCATCGGCTTGGGCTATGTCGGTCTGCCCCTCCTCCACGCATTTCATGCCGCGGGTTTCAAGGTGATTGGCTTCGACGTCGACCCGCGCAAGATCGATGCGCTGTCGCGCGGCGAGAACTATCTCAAGCACCTCGGAGCGGAGATGGTGCGGGATATGGTCGTCACCGGCCGCTTCTCCGCGACGGCGGATTTCGCGAGGCTGGCGGGCGCGGATGTGATCATCTCCTGCGTGCCCACGCCGCTGGGAACACATCTTGAGCCGGATCTTTCGTACGTTGAGCAGACCGCCGACGATATCGCCAAGACCCTGCGCCCGGGTCAGTTGATCGTCCTCGAATCAACAACCTATCCCCGGACGACGCGCGAAATCATGCTGCCGCGCTTTGAGGCCCGGGGACTGGTCTGCGGCAAGGACTTCTTCGTCGCCTACTCGCCCGAACGCGAAGATCCCGGCCGCAAAGACTTCAACACCCAGACGATCCCAAAGCTGGTCGGGGGGATCGATCCGATCTCCGGCGACATCGCGTTCAGCCTGTATAAGAAGGCCGTCAAACAGGTGATCCAGGTCAGCACTGCTGAAGTCGCGGAAGCTGCGAAGCTCCTCGAAAACATTTATCGCGCCGTCAACATCGCGCTTGTCAATGAGATGAAGATGGTGCTCACGGCCATGGGCATCGATGTGTGGGAAGTGATCCGCGCCGCATCCACAAAACCCTTCGGGTTCCAGGCGTTCTATCCCGGCCCCGGCCTGGGCGGGCACTGCATCCCGATCGATCCCTTCTATCTCACATGGAAGGCGCGCGAAGTCGGTCAAACCACCCGCTTCATCGAGCTTGCCGGTGAAGTGAACCGTTCGATGCCGGATTATGTCGTCAATCGCACGGTCCTCGCGCTCAACGATCGCAGCAAGGCGGTGAAGGGCGCGAAGATCCTCATCCTCGGTCTCGCTTACAAGCCGGATGTCGATGATGTTCGCGAATCTCCAAGCTTCGAGCTGATCGAAAAACTCGAACACCTGGGCGCCCACGTTGACTACCACGACCCGCATGTGGCAAAGACCCACAAGATGCGTCATCACGATCTGCAGATGGAGAGCGTGAAGCTGTCGCCGGAAGCGCTAAAGTCCTACGACTGCGTGCTCATCGCGACCCATCATGCCGCGTATGACTGGCAGATGATTGCCGACAATGCAAATCTGATCGTGGACACGCGCAACGCGCTGCGAAACGTCGACGGATCGCGGGATCACATCATTAGTGCTTAAAGTTTCCGACAACGGACAACTGCCTGCAGTGAGCACAGTCGAACTGACAACGGACGATTCAAATCGGCGTCTTGAATCCCATCGCGCGAATGATGCACCAGCCCTTGCGGGATTCGAAGACCCCGAACGCGCCGAAGAGCATCACCGCAATTGAAACGATCCAGCGCACGATGCTGGCGGAGCCGTAAGACCAGAAGAAGATGAGAGCGATTCCGGCGAAAAGCAGGGCGATGCCGTAGATCAGGCGAACGACTTTTCCCTTGGCGTCGATGTTGCACCGCATACAGGATTCTAAGCACAACGCGCGGCGGTTGCGTGGTAATTCAATCTGCAATTCGTATGCTAACCGGGCAAGATCCTTCGGGAGTACCCTCAGGATGACAGGTTGCGGGGAGCGGACAGAGTTGGTGAACGGTTATGGAATACGGCGTAATCATGGCGGGGGGCGCAGGGACGCGGTTGTGGCCGATGTCGCGAGGGGATCGCCCGAAGCAGCTTTTGAAAGTGCTCAAGGGAAAAAGTCTCTTGCAGCTTTCGTATGACCGGCTGCGCGGACTGCTCCCGGTGGAGCGAATTTTTGTCTGCACCGGAGCGGGGCATCGGGATCTGGTGCTCGAGAATCTGCCGGAACTTCCGAAAGAGAATTTATTGGGTGAGCCCGAGGGGCGGGATACGGCCAACGCCGTCGGGTTCCCGGCGGCGGTGCTGGCGAAGCGCGATCCCGACGCCGTGGCGGCGTTCATCACCGCGGATCACGTCATCGAGCCGGTCGAAAAATTTCAGGATGCCGTCAAGACCGCCTTCGCGGTGGCGAGCGAGATCCCCGAAGCTCTGGTGACGTTCGGCATCGTGCCGACGCATGGGCATACAGGGCTGGGGTACATTCATCGCGGGGAAGCGATCAATGTGAAGAAAGGCGCCGGGGGGGGCGGTGAAGCTTTCCGAGTCCTCGCGTTTCGCGAGAAGCCGGACAAGTCGACGGCGGATCGGTATGTCGAGAGTGGGCGGTACTACTGGAACAGCGGGATGTTTGTCTGGCGATGTCAGACTTTTCTGAATGAGTTGGCAGCTCATCTGCCGGAGAACGCGCGGGCGGTGGGGCGGATCGCCGAGGCTTGGGATACGCCGAGGCGTGATCAGGTGCTGGCCGAAGCGTACTCGCAGCTGAAGAAGATCAGCGTGGACTACGGTATTATGGAGCCCGCTAGCCAGGGCAAGGGGAAGGCGAAGGTGGTCGTGGTCGAGATGCCCGTGCGCTGGCTGGATGTCGGATCCTGGCCGGCGCTGGCGGAGACGCTGACGACGGATGCGCACGATAACGCGATCGACGCCGGCGCGTGCGTGGTGCTGGATGCCGACAGCAACATCATCATCAGTGATGATCCGGAGCACCTGATTTCAACGGTCGGGATCAACGACATGATCATCATCCACACGAAAGATACGACAATGATCTGCAAAAAGGATGATGCCCAGCGGGTGAAGGAGCTGGTGGGAAAGGTGAGGGAAAAATTTGGGAATCGGTACGTTTAGGTCTGGGTGGTTGCATGAAATGCAACCGCTGAGCCGCAGAGACGCGGAGGAATCGCGGAGAAACAAAACAAGAAGTTCTTCTCTGCGTCTGTCTCAGCGCCTCTGCGTCTCAGCGGTTGCATTTGCATTCGCGAAAGCAATATGAGGACTCTGGCGGTGGATCTCGGGCAGCGCAGGGTCGGGCTGGCATTGAGTGATGAGGGGGGAAAGTTCGCCACCCCTTATGAGGTGGTGGAGGTATCATCGGCAGCGGCGGCGTTGGAGCGGGTGGGCGCGGTGATTGCGAGCGAAGGTGTCACGCGGGTCGTGCTCGGGCTCCCGATCAACATGGATGATTCGATGGGGCCGGCGGCGAAGGGGGTCATCGCGTGGGGAAAACAGCTCGCGGAAAAATCCGCGGTTCCCGTCGTTTATGTGGATGAGCGCCTGAGCAGTTTCTCCGCCGAGCAAAATCTCAACGCGCGCAAGCGCGCCGGCGAAAAGCTCACGCGCAAGCGCCGAAATTCGCAGCTCGATGCCTTGGCGGCCGCGATGTTCCTGCAGGAGTTCCTCGACGGAAAGCTGGTCGCGATCGATATGAGCGAAAGGTAATACGGCTTCCCATTTAATTCCCGCGCCTATGGTTAGCGGCCCGCTTGCGGGGCGCGGGTTTCCAACGCGGAATTAGGCGCGAGAATTAAATGGAATCCGTATAAGATCGTCCCCATGGCGGATCTGGATCTGACCTTCCGCGACGCGATCGCGCATCACGAAGCGGGTCGATTCGATCTGGCCGAGCGTGGCTATCAGGCGCTGCTGGCGGCCCAGCCGAATCACCAGGATGCACTGCACCTCCTCGGCTTGCTGCGGCAGCGGCAGGGCCGGCTGGATGAGGCCATCGATTTGGTCCGGCGGGCGGTCGAGGCGCTGCCTCGCTTTGGGCCGTTTCGTGGAACGCTGGGCGCGCTATTGCTGGAGAAGGGAGATGTGGCGGGAGCAATCGCGGCGTATCAGGAGGCGATCGCGCTTCCGCCGGAGATTGCGGATATCCACAATAATTTTGGGAACGCCCTGCTGAAGGCATCTCTCGCGCGCGACGCGGCGGAATCGTATCGACGGGCTATCGCGCTGCGCGCGGATTTTTCAGAAGCGCATGGCAATCTCAGTAACGCGCTGTCGCGGCTCGGTGAGTTCGAGCAAGCGGAGCGCGCCGCGCGAACCGCGCTTGATCTGCGCCCGGAGGATGCGCGCTATTGGCTGCGCTTGTCGGATGTGCTCTCGCGGCAGGCGCGTCTTGACGAGGCTCGTGTCGCCGCGCAGCGTGCAGTAGACTTGGAGCGCGCGGGCCGCGTGACCAATCCACGCGGCATGGCGCTGGCGCTGACTCGGCTGGGGGATGTGCTGCATCGGATGCATCGAACTCAGGATGCGCTCGAGGCTTATCAGAGCGCCATCGCGATCGATCCGCACACCGCCGAGGCGCGGTGCTCGGCGGCGGGCGTGCTTTCGGTGCAGGGATTGGTGGCGGAGTCGATCGCGATGAGCCGCGAGGCGCTGCGGCTTCGTCCGGACATGACCGCGTGTCACAGCAATATGTTGTGGACATTGCATAGCGATCCACGCTATGGCGCGAAGGAACTTCTGGATGAGCACGTGGCCTGGGCGCGGCAGCATACTGCGGGAAGGGGGCAGAATGTGCGGCATGACAACGATCGAGATCCCCATCGCCGCCTGCGCGTGGGGTACATTTCCGGTGATTTTCGAGAGCATTCGACCTGTCGGTTTTATTTGCCGCTGCTGGAGAACCACGACAAACGGCACGTGAATGTGCTCTGCTATTCCACCATCGAAAAATCGGACGACATCACGAACCGCGTACGGAACGTGGCGGATGAATGGCGGGACGTCGGCGGCTTATCTGATGATGAACTAGCGGAGGTGATCCGGCGGGATCGCGTCGATCTGCTGATCGATCTGCCGGGCCATACGGGCGGCAACCGGTTGACCGCGCTGGCGCACAAGCCGGCGCCCGTGCAGGCATCCTGGCTCGGCTGGCTCGGCACCACCGGTTTACCGCAGATCGACTATTGGATTGCCGATGCGCTGACGGTGCCGCATGGGGAGGAGAAGTATTTTGCGGAGCGCGTGTATCGGCTCCGCGCGCCGTTTCTGTGCTACGGCCCGCCGCAGGGTGGCCCCGCGGTGACGGAAACGCCGGTCTTGCGGAATGGATATGTCACCTTCGGGAGCTTCAATAATCTTGGCAAGCTGTCGCCCGCATTGATGGAGAGCTGGGCGAAGATCTTGAATGATGTGCCGAACTCTCGACTGCTTTTGAAAGCATTGGTGCTGGCGGATGATCGGACGCGCGAGAAGGTGCTGCCCTTGCTCGCCCGGCATGGAGTGCCCGTGGATCGGGTGGACCTGATGCCGCCGGAGGCGGAGACGAGCCGGCATTTAGCGGCGTACGGGCGGGTGGATGTGGGGCTGGATATGTTCCCCTTTAACGGTGCAACGACGACCGCGGAGGCGCTGTGGATGGGGGTGCCGGTGGTGACGATGGCCGGAAACAGCCACGTCTCCCGCGTCGGGCTTTCGCTGGTCACGAGCGTGGGATTCGGGGAGCTTTGTGCCAACGATGTCAACGGCTACGTGGCGACCGCTGTGAAGTTGGGCATCGATGTGGACAGGATACGACGTCTTCGAGAAACGATGCGGCAGCGCATGGAAACCTCTCCGCTGATGGATGGCAAGGGTTTTGCGATTGCGATGGAGGAGGCCTATCGCACAATGTGGCGCCGGTGGTGCGAGTCTGCCCAATGATGCTGCGGTGTAACTCAAGTTTTTGGCACAAACGGTTTTAACACCGGTGGGGCAGATATTCTTGTCTGCCTCGAACTCGATGTACTCATGAAGTCGAGATTCGGATGAATGAATACATTCATCCGAGGCAGACAGGAATGTCTGCCCCACCAAGGTGCCAATAATCTGAGTTACACCCATTTTGCTGTCGTGGTGGGCTCGAGGTTTTGCAGAGTAGCGATTCAGGCGTATCCTGCTCACGCTTGATTTCAATCATGTCATGCTTCGTAGGCGTTGTCTCTTCCGCGCCGGCAATTCCCCCAGGCACCATTTCCCAGCGGATGCAGTCGCTGCTGGGGCTTGGCATTTTTCTGCTTGTGCCGTTTGCGATCGGGCGGTTGCGCGGGCATCGCAAAATGATCTCGCCGCGGACGCTTCTCTGGGGGATCGTGCTGCAATTCCTCTTCGGGTTGATCGTTGTGAGGAACCGGACGTTTTTGAAAGCGATCAACGCGGCAGTCGATGCGCTGCTGGGATTCACGGCTCAAGGGGCTCACCTGGTTTTTGGAAATCTGTCGACGCTCAAGGGGCCGGCGGTCATGAATGCGAACGGCGTGGTGATCGGATGGGCCGCCGATGTAGGCTATTTCGCGTTCTTCGTCTTGCCCACGATCATCTTCTTCGCCTGTCTCACGGCGGTGCTCTACCACATCGGCATCATGCAGTTCATCGTGCAGGGGCTCGCGTGGATCATGAGCAAAACGATGGGGACGAGCGGCGCCGAGACGTTGTCATCCGCCGCAAACATCTTTGTGGGCCAGACCGAAGCGCCGCTCATGGTCAAGCCGTTCATCGCGCTGGCGACCAAGTCGGAGCTGATGGCGATCATGGTGGGCGGCTTCGCCAATATCGCATCCGGCGTGCTGGGCCTCTACACGATCTGGCTCAGTCCGTTCGTCCAGGACGCGGCAGGGCACCTGGCGGCGGCATGTCTGATTACCGCGCCCGGCTCGCTTTTGATCGCCAAGCTCATGGTGCCGGAGACCGAGAAGCCGGTGACCAGCGCCGGCGTGGAATTCAAGGTGGAGAGGATCGACGCCAACCTGGTTGACGCAGCCACCCGCGGCACAACGGAGGGACTCGGGCTCGCGCTGAATGTGGGCGCGATGCTGATCACGTTCACCGCACTCGTCGCGCTGGTCAACGCGCTGCTCGGATGGGGAACGAGTCACCTGGGACTGGGGATTGGCGCGATTTCACTCGAGCAGATTCTGGGCTGGATCTTTCGGCCCTTCGCGTGGCTAATCGGTGTGAACTGGCAGGAGTCCGGCCGGGTCGGATCGCTGCTCGGGGTTAAGACGGTCCTGAATGAGCTCATCGCGTATTCCGACATGAAAGATTACCTGGCCGCGGATCGGAACTATCTCTCGCCGCGGGCGGCGCTGCTGGCAACGTACGCCTTGTGCGGATTCGCGAACTTTGCATCCGTGGGAATTCAGGTGGGCGGCATATCCTCGCTCGCGCCGAATCGTAGACATGACCTGTCGAAGATCGGTTTGCTTGCGATGGTCGGTGGCGCACTCGCGTCCTTGATGGCCGCGTGCGTCGTTGGGGTTCTGATTTAGTAGCACGGGCATCTTGCCCGTGACCGGATCGCTGACACGGGCAGGATGCCCGTGCTACGGGAAGATTTGAAAGCTATGAAATGGGGAGGCTCTATAGTTCGTTGTCACACATCGAAGGAGATCGAATGGCCGGGAGGATTTTTGTCACGGGGGCGAGCGGGTTCGTCGGTGGCGCGTTGGTGGATGAATTGCTGGCGCGCGATTACGAGGTCAATGCGCTGGTTCATCGACGGAAGATCAATCTCGACGACCGACGGGTGAAGAACATCGAGGGAGGCCTCTTCGATGCCAGGGTTCTTGAGGAGAGCATGAAGGGGTGCGCTGCGGTGATTCATCTGGTGGGAATCATTATGGAGAAACCGCGGGCGGGGATCACGTTTGAGCGGATTCACTTCGAAGGTGCGAAGAATGTCGTGGATGCGGCCAAGCGCGCGGGGGTGCGGCGATATGTGCACATGTCGGCTCTGGGTGCTCGCCCGGATGCGGTGAGCGAGTATCACAAGACCAAGTTCAGGGCCGAGGAGTATGTGCGGGCGAGCGGGCTGGATTGGACGATCTTCCGGCCATCGTTGATTCATGGACCCAAAGGCGAGTTCATGCAGATGGAAGCGCAGTGGGCGCGGCATCGAGCGCCCGCGCCGATCTTTTTCATGCCGGTCATGCCTTACTTCGGGGGCGCCAAAGCAGGCAAGCTCCAGCCCGTCTATGTGGGAGATGTCGCGCGTGCATTCGTGGATGCATTGCAGAAACCGGACACCCTTGGCGAAGTGTATCTGCTCGGCGGAAACGAAGTGGTGACCTGGCCTGAGTTGCACCAGACACTGGCCCAGGCGGTGGTGGGGCACAAGCGGCTGGTGGCGTCGATGCCGGTGCCGATGGCGAAGGCGCTGGCCGCGGTCGGCATTGGGGGACTTCTCGGGTTCAACCGCGATCAGGTGATCATGAGCCAGGAAGACAACACATGCGATCTCGGCAAGTTTGTAAGAGATTTCGGATGGGAGCCGCGACCCTTTCGCGAAACCGTCGCGACCTACGCGCGCGAATTGATGTAGCGGCGGCGCCTGCGAGGCAGTTGGCACGGCGTCAATATTTCGCCGGGAAGTGCCGGTAGCGCCGACCCGCGACGCAGGCGTCGGTCCTACAATGGGGTCATGACTCAAGCGACGGTGGCGACGTTTCCATGTCCTCGGTGTGGGAGCCTTCTTTATGTCGGGACGCTGGTGTGCCCGAATTGCGGCGGGTTCGTCTATGCGCAGCGACTGAACGAACTGGCGGCGGAGGCGGTGCGGACCGAGCAGGAGAATCCGCTGGCCGCGGCGCGAATCTGGCGGGAAGTGCTGAGTATGCTCCCGCCGGAATCCATGCAATCTCAGGAGGTTCAGCAGCGCATCGGGATGCTGACGTCGGGGTTCGGGGCGGCGGGCACGCTCGACTATCAACCGCCGCCTCCGGCCTCGCGACGGAACGATCCGTTGCCGGTGGCGCTGGGCAAAACGCTTTTGTCGATGCTGATTAGCATCGTGGTGTATTCGTTTTTCTTTTCGGACGATCGGATCCTGGGGCTGATCCTGGCGAGCGTGTTTGTGGTGCTGATCCTGATTCACGAGATGGGGCACGTCATTGCGATGCGGTTTTATGGACTGAAGGCAGGGCCGCCGATTTTCATTCCGTTCCTTGGGGCGTTGATCAACATGCGGGAGAGGCCGAAGGATGCGCTCGAGGAAGCGGTGGTGGGCATCGGCGGGCCCGTGCTGGGAACGGTCGGGGCGCTGGTGTGTTACGCGATCTACTTGAAGACAGGTTGGTCGATCCTGTTGCCGCTGGCGTTCATGGGATTCATGATCAACTTTTTCAACATGATTCCGGTTCCGCCGCTGGACGGGGGACGGATCACGGCGGCGGTAAGCCCGTGGATCTGGTTGCCGGGGTTGCTGGGGCTTGCGGGGCTGCTGGTGCGCGATTGGGTGGTGGGGCATCGGGTGAATTTCATTTTGATTCTGGTGTTGCTGTATGCCTGGCCGCGGGTGAAGCAGACCTTGATTGGGCGCGATCGGGACAATCCGTATTACAACATTGGTCGACCGGCGATGTGGGGAATGGGGGCGGCTTATGTGGGGTTGGCGCTGGTGCTCGCGTTCTTCGCGTATCGGACGGGTGTGGAGTCGGGGTTAATGAGGATGTTTCGATAGCGGTGCCATACCCTTATCCCAACGTTCTCCGGTTCGACTAGGCTCGCCGCAGGCCGGAGCACCGGGCGAGGAGGGGCGAGGGGTACGACAACTCACAGCAGGCATTTTTTCAGCGTGTCGATGGCGATGGTGACGTCCTGCATTCGGGTTTCGCCGGCTTCGCGTTCGATGACGAGGGGGCCGCGGTAACCTGCGGCGTGTAGGGCGTTCATGAATTCTCTGGGGGGGACTTGTCCGATGCCGAAGGGGACTTCGGCGCCCCATTCTACTCCGGGTTTTTCGGACATGACGGCGTCCTTGATATGGACGTGACCGATGTGGCGGCCGAGGACACCGACGGCGTCGACGGGGTCACCGACACCATAGAGGATCATGTTGGCGGGGTCGAAGTTCACCATGACGTTTTTCAGCGTGAGATCGTTGAGGAATTGCAGAAGCTCGGGCGCGGTCTCCTGGCCGGTCTCCATGGCGAGGGTGAGATTGTGCTCGCCGAGGATCTGGGCGATGGCGCGGATGCGCTCGACCATCGTGGCATATTTTGGATCGCTGGAGGGCGGGATGAAGCCGACGTGTGCGGAGAGGATGGGGACGTTGAGTTCGGCGGTGATCTGGGCGGCCTGCTCGGTGAGCTTTTTGCGAAGCTCCCAGAGGTCGTCGGCGACGTAGCCACCGGTGCGGCGGATGGCGGCGATGGAGGAATAGTCTTCGCCGGGGAAGCCGATCATGGTGGCGGTGATGGTGAGGCCGGAGGATCGGATGAGGCCAAGCTCGAAGTGCTTGCGCTTGTCATCGAGCATGACCCAGGGTGAGGTGTTGAGCTGGACGTGGGAGAGACCCAGCTCCCTGACGCGCGCGATGAGGTCCTGGGTGTCTTTCGGAGCGAGAGACCAGGAGCAGACTGCGATGTCGTGACCGGCGATGTTCATTCGTTGGGTGTCCGTTGTCCGTTGTCAGTTGTCAGTCGTCAGTTGTCCGTTGTCCGTTGTCCGTCGTCAGTTCGACTGGGCTCATTGCAGGCCGTTGTCCGTTGCTGCTCGGTGGCTTCGTAGCGCAGGTGGCGGCTTTTCATCCATCGTATGGCGAGGAGATCGATAAAGGCGCGGAGGGCGCGGTTTCGGAACCCATATTTGGCGGTGCCGGCGTGTCTTGGGGAATGCTTGACGGGGGTTTCCAGGACGGTGTATCCGCGCATTTTCACGAGCGTGGGGAAGAAGCGGTGGGCGCCGTTGAAGAGTTTCAGGCCCTTGAGCGCGTGGGCTTTGTAGAGTTTGAGGCTGCTGGCGGAATCTTGAATGGTTTCCTGGCTGACGGCGTTGCGGATGCGGTTGGCGATGCGCGTCTGGCGGCGTCGGAACCAGGTGTCGGCGCGCTCTTTCCGCCAGCCCGTGATCATGTCATACCCCCCCTGCCCGCCGTCATTGAGCATGGGGAGAAGGCGGGGGATTTCCTCCGGATCGTTTTGAAGATCGGCATCAATCGTTGCGATGACTTCGCCCCGCGCCGCGGCGAAGCCGGCTTCGAAGGCGGCGGACTGGCCGGAGTTTTTGTTGAGCTTGAGCACGCGCAGCCACGGGCTTGCTTTCATTGCGTCGGCGAGAAGCTTTGGAGAATCATCGGTGCAGCCGTCATCAACGATGATGACTTCGTACGGCTTGCCGATTCGATCAAGTGAAGCGCAGACGCGCGCCAGAAGCGTGGGGATGTTTTCCTGCTCGTTGTAGCAGGGGATGACGAGGGAGAGATAGGGATTTTCGTTGGGCATCGACGAGGAAGTTATAAGCGGAAGATGAGGTTCAGGCGAGGTGGGTGTCCGTGGTCCGTTGTCCGTTGTCAGTTGCCGCGGAACGCTGGGGGGTGAAGAGTTGTTTGCTGATCCCGTAAACGATTTTGGAGCCGGCGATTCCCAAAATCGCGGCGGCGACGACGTCGCTGGTGTAGTGGGCGTTTTCGAGAACGCGCTCGGCGGCGACAAGCGCGGCGAGGGCGTAGAGGAGGTAGCGGTATTTGGGGATGAGGATCGCGAGCATCTCGGCGGTGGCGAAGGCGAGGGCGGCGTGGCCGGAAGGGAAGCATTGGTTGGACGCGACGGAGAGCTTGAGGCCATTGGGAAAGAGCGAGATGTCGAAGGGGAGAAGCTCGCCGGGTCGAGCGGGATCTTTGAACGGGCGGTAGCGGCCGATGGACCATTTGAGCAGGCCGTTGATTCCGCTGACGATGCCGGCGAGGAGGATGAGGGCGGAAGCGCGCCATCGCCAGGCGTGGGTCAAGAAGACGAGAATTGCGATCGCGAAGGTGGACCCGAAGAGGCCACCGGTCTTGAGAATCTCAGCGGTCGAGGAATTAGCGAAGCGCGCGGCGAAGCCGCTGTCGTGGAGATGCTGGGCGATGGGGCGGTCGAGGAAGAGGGCGAGGGTGAAGAGCCCGATCCAGAAGAGGGACCCGAGAACGACCGAACGAACGTGATGAGTGGGCGAGGGCAAGGTTGTGCTTTGGGCAGAGGCCTTGGGATCATTTTGGGGCGGCGGGGAGGAAGAGTCCAGCGCGGGAGTTGTCCGTTGTCCGTGGTCCGTTGCTCAGACGGGGGGACGGGGGATGGGAGGGGAAGGCACGCAGGCACGAAGGCACGGAGTGAGGGAGAAGGGATCAGGGAATGAGTGAATCCCTCCCTCTTCTCCCCACTCTCTGCCTGATTGCCTCATCCCTCCCTTCGTGCCTTCGTGCCTCCGTGCCTCGTAGCGCGGATAGGCACGCAGGCACGAAGGCACTGAGGCACGGAGTGAGGGAGAAGGGATCAGGGAGTGAGTGAATCCCTCCCTCTTCTCCCTACTCTCTGCCTGATTGCCTCATCCCTCCCTTCGTGCCTTCGTGCCTTCGTGCCTCCGTGCCTCTGTGCCTCTTTTCTTCTCACCCGACCACCCCACTCACCGGCACACCCACTGCCTGCACGATCGCCACCGGCTGCGAAAGAATCCTCCAGTCGGTGAATCCGTTGGACCCGATCCCCACATCGATCACGTTCGCACTCACCTGCACCGGATCGCCGCCGGGGAACCAGAGGTCATCGCCTGCGATGCCGACTTCGATGGCCGAGACATCGCCGCCCGAAAGCGAAACGCTCCCGCTGAACCCGAATCGGTAGCCGCCGTCTTCGAGGCCGGTGACGCTCGTCACGGTAAGAGAGCCGGTCGGGGTTGGCCCGATCATTGCGCCGGTGCGCTTGCGGCGGTGTGGGGATTTTCGGGGGTTGAAGAGAGAGAGCATAAGACCTCAATTCAGGCACGGAGGCGGAAGACACGGAGGCAGAAGGCACGCAGGCACGAAGGCACGAAGGGAGGGACGAGGCCCAGAGGCAGGGAGAGAGTGAAGAGAAGCCGGTGAATTCACTTCACCCTTCTTCCCTTCACCCTCCCTTCGTGCCTCCGTGCCTTCGTGCCTCCGTGCCTTCTGCCATCGTGCCACCGTGCCTGTCCAAATCACGCCGCCATCTTGATCCCCTCGACGACCGAGGCTGTGAGCACGCCGCCGCTGGTGCCGAAGCGCACCGTGAACACACCGGCCGCTCCGCGTGCGGTCGAGCGCACCGCGATCACGCGATAGCTGACCGTGCCTGATCCCGCGCCGGGCGGGAGGGTCGTATCCGTGAAGTTCTTCACACCAGACAGCCCGAGCACGATGAAGTTGCCGGTCGTCCCGATCTGCCGCGCGATCTCATACACCGGCCCGGCGGCGTTGGGCGGATTGACGCACTTCCACTTGAGCGTCAGCGCCCCGAGCTGATCGAGCGAAGCCGAGAAACCTTCCGGCAACCCGGGCGCGGGAACCGGCGCGGGGATCGCGGGCACCGGCAGCTGCGCCAGCGTATAGATGCCGTTGCCGCTGACGGCGGCCTTGGCCTTGATCGATTTGATAATCTCGCTGCCGGACTGCTGCATCGCGACCACCGCATCCTTGAAATTCTGCGTGGCCGCCTTGGCCTGATCGTGCAGCGACTGCTGGGTCGCATAAGCGGTCCTTGCCGCAACCGTCTTCACATTAAGGGCGGTCACGGCCGCGGCGGTCGTGCCGATGGCCACGGCATTCGCCGAGAACGGCGCGTTGTGAACTTCGTAGAACTCCACCTTGGCAAGGGCGCTCGGGGGAACAATAGTGCTCATCACAAAACTCCTCATTCCCCCGGCCCCCCCGGGGCATGGCTGAATCAACACTCACGAATCACACCGATTCGCGATCAGCGCCAATCCATGCCACACGCCTGATATCGTCTTGCGACAGAGGCCGCTTAATCCGATTGTGAAGATTATTCAGGCCGTGCGGCGCTGCGCCCCAAACCCGCCCTGGACGATCGCATCACACCGGCAGGTTGCAATATTTGGGTTCTGCAACGGAACAAAAGGGTTCTGCAACGGAACAAAAGGGTTCTGCGACAGAGCAAATGGGTTCTGCGACAGAGCGTTTGGGTTCTGCGACAGAGCGTTTGGGTTCTGCGATGGAGCGTTTGGGTTCTACGATGGAGCGTTTGGGTTCTTCGACAGAGCAAATGGGTTCTGCGATGGAGCGTTTGGGTCCTGCGACAGAGCAAATGGGTTCTGCGACAGAGCAAATGGGTTCTGCGATGGAACGTTTGGGTTCTGCGATGGAGCAAATGGGTTCTGCGATGGAACGTTTGGGTTCTGCGATGGAGCAAATGGGTTCTGCGATTCCTCCAAAAGGACCGCATCTCGGATGGAACTAAGGGGGATGGAACTAAGGGGAATGGAACTAAGGGGGCAGGATTCGTTTTTCCTGGCTGGGCCGCACCGAATGGCTTATCCGCATGCCGCGGAAAACGAAACGAATCCTGTCCCCTTAGATATTTCCATCCCCCGCGCACAACCCCACTTCTGGGCGCAACGCCGTTGCCCCACAGGCGCTTAGCGTGATATCCTCCCGCCCGGCGCCGCGGATGCTAAACCGCATCGCCGGTCAGGTTAATCACTAGTTATGCGGCTTACGCTTCTGCTATCGCAATCGATATGACCCGTTTCCGACTTACGCGTCCCTTCAGTATTAAACCCAACTCGTGCCGGAGCAGGGATGGCGGCAAGTTGTGGTTCTTCGGCAATGTCGTCTCCGGCGGGGTCGAGCCTGGCATGCACGTCATCCTGCCGAAGGCCAAGGGCGCGGTCACGACGATGGTTATCGAGAAAGTCATGCAAGGCGGCGACAGCCGGGGGCCGATACCCGACTTGCTCTCGATCTCGATCGCTTACGAAGACAGGTCCGCGGTTGAGTGGTGGAGTGCCCTCGAGCTCAAGGCCGGGGATGAGCTGAAACTCGTCGCCGCACCCGCTGTGACGCAGTGAGTTTTCACGCCCTTCGGCCAGCCGCATAACCCGGGGTATTCTAAGGGGACAGGATTCGTTTTGCCTGACTGGAGGTACGAGGGGAGGTACGAGGGGGGGAGGTACGAGGGGGACGGGAGTCATTTCCGCTGGGACAGATTGAACATCGGATCGATCTCATGGAATATGACTCCCGTCCCCTTGGTCTTGGCCTGGCAACTGACAACGGACCACGTGCCCTTTGGCGGGAAGAATTGAAGAGTCCGCGAAGGCGCGAAGGCGCGAAGGAAGACGCGAAGGACAGAAATCGTTTTAATAAAAGGCGAACGCCCAACGCTGAACGCCGAACTTCGAACGCCGATTGAATGACAACGGACAACTGACAACGGACAACGGACAACTGACAACTCTGCCTCACCCAAGGCCAGCGGCAGGGGGGGCAGGGGGGGTTGGGTTTAGACTGCGGGCGCGGTTGCCGAGGCGTGATCGGATGGGTTGTCGCGGGGCACGGTTGGGCCGAGACTTTCGTAACCGCCACCGCCGAAGGCATCTTCGAGGTTGTAGCCGGATTCACCGTGCTGGGAGAGGTCGAGGCCATCGTATTCATCCGCTTCGTTGACCCGCAATCCGGTGATCGCGTCAACGAGCTTGAGCAGGATGAATGAACCGATGATGGCGATGCCCCAGGTGATGGCGGTGGCGATGGCCTGACGGCCGAACTGGCCTGCGCCGGCTTCATACTTTCCGGCGATCAGCGAGTTGATCGATCCCGTGGCGAAGATGCCGGTGAGGAGCGCACCGAGCGTACCGCCCAGGCCGTGCACGCCGAAGGCGTCGAGCGCATCATCGTAACCCATGGCGTTCTTAAGGACGGTGGCGCCGAAGAAGCAGACGATGCCGCCGATAAGACCCATCAGGAGCGCGGACATCGGGGTTACAAATCCGCTGGCGGGGGTGATGACGACAAGTCCGGCGACGGCGCCGGAGATCGCGCCAAGCACGGTGGGCTTTCCGGTCTTGATCCATTCGATGAAGAGCCAGCCCAGGGTGGCGGCGGCGGCGGCGAAGTGCGTGTTGACCAGGGCGGCGCTGGCGAGGCCGTTGGCCGCCAGGGCGCTCCCGCCGTTGAACCCGAACCAGCCGACCCAGAGCAGGGCGGCGCCGATCACGGACAACACCACGCTGTGCGGGGGCATCGGGACTTTGCCATAGCCGCGCCGCCTGCCCATCACGATCGCGCAGACGAGCGCGGACACACCGGATGAGATATGGACGACGGTACCGCCCGCGAAGTCGAGAGCGGGGATGCCCCAGCCGCCGCCGGCGGGAGGCAATCCCCAGTTGAGCAGCCCGCCTTTTCCCCACACCATATGGGCCATCGGACAGTAGACCACCAGCAGCCAGAGCACGGAGAAGATCATCATGCTGCTGAACTTCATGCGCTCGGCGTAGGCGCCGCAGATGAGGCCGGGCGTGATGATGGCGAACATGAGTTGATAGACCATCCAGGTTGTGTGCGGAATGGTTGCGGCATAGTCGGTGTTGGGATCGGCGCCGACGCCGCGTAAGAAAGCGAATTCGGTCCCGCCGATGAAGCGGTTTCCGGTCCCGAATGCAAGCGAGTAACCGATGATGGCCCAGACCACGGTGACGATCGCCATCAGGATGAAGGACTGCATCATGGTGGCTAAAACGTTTTTACGCCGGACCAGGCCGCTGTAGAAAAGCGCGAGTCCCGGCCCGGTCATCATGAGAACGAAAGCGGCGCTGACGAGCATCCAGGCGGTGTCACCGGTGTCGATCTTTGCCGGCGCGGACGCCGTCATCGCGGGCGTTCCCGCCGGGAAGGCGGTTTGGGCGTAAACGGGTATCGCGTTGACAATGAGGAATATGCCGGGCGCCGCGATGAGGGCGCGCAGCGACTTCGCAGGCATGAAAGTCATGCTATCTCCATCCGCGTTGAGGCAACCGAAACTTTGAGCTCTGCCGCTGTCTCGCCCAGCGTTTGATTACAGAGCGGACTCGTTTCGTTCGCCGGTTCTGATCCTTACCGCTTCGACAATGGGGTAGACGAAGATCTTGCCGTCCCCCACCTCGCCGGTGTGCGCGGCCTCGGTGATGGATTTCACCGCGGCCGCGGTTTCTTCCGTTTTCACGCAGATCTTGAGGAGGACCTTGGGAACGAAACCGACGTCCATTTTGGCGCCGCGATATCGCTCGGTGTGTCCCATCTGCCGGCCAAAGCCTTTGCATTCGATGGCGGTGACCCCGAGAATTCCAATCTTGGCCAGGGCGGTCTTCACAGCGTCAAGCTTGTGGGGCTTGATCACAGCTTCGATCATTTGCATTGGGTAACTCTCCTGGTGACCTAAAGGGGATAGCGGTTCCACCGGTATCCTAACCGCCTGGTCGCCGTCGATTGAAGTAATCGCCCGGTGCCGCGCCATTACAAGCGTCATGCCAGAGGTTGAATCCGTTTAGAAACGTGAAAAGGCATTGTCGAAGCTGTGGGTGTGCGCAAAGGCGCAGCAGACGGATGAAGCGGACGGCCCTTTGCCTAATTGTTAGGCGACTGGGAGAGGCATCGGTTAGCACACTTCATCGAGCACGTGTTCGGCGACGAAGATCGGGACGGTCGTCGCGATCCCGAGTGCGATGGCATCGGAGGGTCGGCTGTCGATCTCGACGACTTGACCGTCGCGCCGGATGAAGATGCGGGCGAAGAAGGTGTGGTTCTCGAGATCGTTGATCTCGATCTTGTCGATGCTTCCGCCGAGGGACTCGATGATGTTGGCGAGGAGGTCGTGGGTCATCGGGCGCTGCATGGGGATGCCCTTGAGGCGTCGGTCGATGGCCATGGCTTCGGGGCTGCCGATGACGATGGGGAATTTGCGCTCGCCATCGACCTCTTTGAGCATGATGATCTGCTGATCCATCATCTCCGAGATGATGATCTTGTGCAGTTCCATTTGAACAGACATGGCGCGCTCCCGGGGTTCGTTGAACAGTAGAAGTGACGGGAATTTGTGTCAAGAAGAAAGATCGGAAGCGCGCGTCGGGCGTCCTGGCGGGAAAGGTAAGTGCAAAGGGCTATAATCGTTCGCACCATGTTTGCACTTCGTGCGCCCAGCGCCAGCCGAAACATTCTCATTGCCGCCGGCGTGCTGCTTGTGCTGGGGTTTGCCATTTGGGGCATTTTTGTTCTGACCAGCCCCTCCATTTCAGTCACCGAAGCGGTGGAAGGGCCTGTCGTCCAGGCTTTCTATTCAACGGGAACGATTCAGCCGGAGCGCGAGTATCCTGTCAAAGCAAACGCCGCGGGAACGGTGACGGAGGTTCGCGTGGACAAGGGTGCGCACGTGAAGAAGGGGGATGTGCTGGCGGTTGTATCCGATCCGGCACTTCAGTTTCAGGTGGATAAAGCACAAGCGGAGCTGAAGGAAAAAGTGGCGCGGGCGGATGCGAAGCGCTCGCCGGTGCTGACAAGCCTGGAGGCTCAGATCTCGGCATACAACGACCTTGTCACGATTGCCAGGCGTGAAGTCGATCGGGTGACAGGGCTTGTTCAGAGCAGTGCCGCCAAGCAGTCGGATCTGGATCTGGCGATGGATCGGCTGAAGAAGAATGGGTCGGAGTTTGAATCGTTGAAAGGTGAACGGGCGAGCAAAGAGTTGGAACTTCAGAAGGACCTGGATGTCGCGCAATCCGCGCTATCCACCGCAACGTGGAACCTCGAGCAGCAGACGATCAAAAGCCCGATCGACGGTGTTGTGCTGAACCGTCCAACTTCCGTCGGCACCCGCCTGGCGGTGAACGACCCGCTGATGCTTGTCGCCAATGTCGCGCCCGAATCGCTCATCATGCGAGCGGCGGTTGATGAGGAGGACATCGCGAAGGTTCGCACGGATCAGGTGGTGCGGATGACGCTCTATGCGTTTCCGGGGCGGGCGCTGTCGGGGAAGGTGACGCGCGTCTATGACCAGGCGGATCCGGACCGTCGAACGTTTGAAGTGGATGTGAAGATGGTCGAGCTTGAAACGCATCTTCAGCCGGGAATGACGGGGGAGCTTGCGTTTGTGATGGCGGAAAAGAGTCGCGCCGTGGTGGTGCCGAGCCAGGCGGTTCAGGCGGGAGGCGTCTATGTCATCGGACACGGGAAGATTGAGAAGCGCAGCGTGCAGGTCGGCATCCGGAGCGTCGAACGCGCTGAGATCGTCACCGGGCTGAACGCCGGCGAGCGCATCGCAATCAGTCCCGTGAGCGATCTTCGGGATGCGCAGCGCGTTCGAACAACGTTTATCGATCCGCTGGCGGCAGCCGGTCTGAACAAACCTCCTCCGATCCAGGAAGCGTTCAAGGGCTTCCAGTAAGTTCCGATGCGCTGGTTTATTTCATTGCGCTATCTGCTGTCTCATCTCCGCCAGACGCTGGTTTGCGTCGCGGGCGTGACCATCTCGGTGATGATGTTCATCACGATGACGTCGTTGATGGACGGGTTTACGGACAAGTTCATCATTGAAACGGTGGAGTCGTCGGGGCATGTCACGATCTACGATGAGCCTCGGGAGAAGGAGACGAAGATTCTGGAGAGCGTGTACAAAGATCCGCACGCGCTTTTGAGCATGGTGGGGGTTAAGCCGCGCGATCAGGTGAAGAAGATCAAGAACCCGACGGGCTTGATCGCGACGCTGCGTCGGATGCCGCACGTTCAGGCCGCGGCACCGGTTGTGAAGGGGGATTTGATTGCGACATACGGCACGAAAACGTATGGCATGCAAATTTTTGGAGTCGATCCAAAGCAGCAAACGGTTGTGACGACGATCGGGCAAAAGGTCACCAAGGGGGCGTTTGAACGACTGAATACCACCGCCGATGGGATTGTGCTGGGCAGGGGTGTTGCACAGACGCTGGGCGCGCGGATTGATGACAACGTGACGCTTTCAAGTCCGGAAGGGGGGCACACGATCGCCAAAGTCGTCGGGATCTTCGACACGGGGGTAACGCCTGTCGATTACGGGCGGGCGTACATGATGGTGAACAACGCGCAGACGCTGCTGAATCGCAAGAACATCATCAACGAGATCGTGCTCCGGCTCGACGATTACAAGCAGGCTCGCGAGGTTGCAGCGCAGATCGAATCCGTTTGCGGCTACAAAACCTATAGCTGGCAGGAAGCGAACGAGAATTTTCTGAAGATCTTTCGGATCCAGACGATCATCACGTACTTCATCACCGGCGCGCTCTTGCTCGTGGCGGCGTTCGGGGTGCTGAATATCCTCATCATGGCGGTGCTCGAGCGCGTTAATGACATCGCCATCCTGAAGAGCTTTGGCATGTCGCGCGCTGACATCACGCAGATCTATCTCTTTCAAGGATTGGTCATCGCGCTGATCGGCGCATCGCTGGGCCTCCTGCTGGGCAAGCTTGGCGTCGAGGGTCTGCGACGACTTCCGATCCACATGGAAGGCCTTGTTAAAGCAGAAGGCCTGCTTATGAGCGAGCATCCAAGCCAGTATGTTCAAGGCCTGGTGGGCTCGATCGTGGTGGTGCTGCTCGCATCGGTTTACCCCGCGCGGCGTGCCGCGAAGTACGACCCGGTGGAGGTCATCCGTGGCGCCCACTAGCGCAGAAACTCTCGACTACAGACGAGAGCGCAGCGGGTTCGCGGCGGGATCGAACGGCGCGAGTCTCCTGCGCGCGCAGAACGTCCACCGCTATCTCGGCACCGGCGAAGCGCAAACGCTCATTCTCAAAGGCGTGTCGGTCAGCATTACCCGGGGCGAGTACATCTCAATCATCGGTGCATCGGGTTCCGGCAAGTCCACGCTTCTTTATCTGCTTGGCGGATTAGATCGGCCCGACCGCGCCGACTCGGCGGGCAATCCCTTCAATCCTGTCAGCGCCATCTTCATCGATGACAGAAACACGAGCGAACTCAACGAAATTGACCTTGCCCTCCTCCGAAATCAGAAAATCGGGTTTGTCTTTCAGTTCCACTACCTGTTGAAAGAATTCACGGCCCAGGAAAATGTTGCCCTCCCGATGTTCAAGCTGGGACGTCTCAATAAAGCGCAGGCGATGGAGCGAGCCTCCAGCCTGCTGGATCGGCTGGGTTTGGGCGACAAAGCGCGGCGCCGGGCGAATCGGTTATCCGGTGGCGAGCAGCAGCGTGTCGCGGTTGCAAGAGCGCTTGCGAACGAGCCGGATGCGTTATTAGCGGACGAGCCGACCGGCAACCTCGACCGCAAGAACAGCGAATCGGTGGCGGAAATTTTCGCTGAGCTGGCGGCAGGGGGGCAAACCATCGTGATGGTGACCCATGAGCAGGCCCTCGCCCGCCGCGCCCGGCGGATCATCACGATGGAGGACGGCATCATTGTTGCCGATAGTTCGAACAGCTAGCGTCTTTTTTGCGTGACACGGGCGATAGTCGGCGTGATCGGAGCTTATCGGAGCCGATTGACACCTCATTGGGAATAACTAACTTGACCGGTTCTCCTATGCGAATTCTCATCTCCGGCGGTGCCGGTTTTCTTGCCTCCCACCTGACTGACCTGCTGCTTGCGCAGGGCGATTCGGTCGTCGGCGTGGATAACTTTATCACCGGCAAATCCGCCAACATCGCACACCTGAAAAATGAAAAGCGCTACGACTTCATCGAGCACGATGTGATCAAGCCGCTCGAAATTTCCGGCGCCATCGACCGCATCTACCACATGGCGTCGCCCGCGAGCCCGATCGGGTACGTGAAGCACCAGATCGCAACGATGAAGGTGAACAGCGAAGGGACCTGGAATTTGCTGGAGCTTTCGCTGGCAAAGAAGGCGCGTTTCCTGATGGCGTCGACCAGTGAATGCTACGGAGACCCCGACTGCAATCCGCAGCCGGAAACGTACTGGGGCAACGTCAATCCGATCGGCCTGCGATCGATGTACGATGAAGCGAAGCGCTTCAGCGAAGCGTGCACAATGGCGTATTTTCGCGAGCGCAAGGCGGACACGCGAATCATCCGAATCTTTAACACCTACGGCCCGCGGATGGACCCTTACGACGGGCGCGTCGTGATCAGTTTTATCCGTCAGGCGCTGAACCATGAAGACCTCACCGTCTTCGGGGAAGGCGCGCAGACGCGTTCGCTTTGCTACGTCACGGATCTGGTTCGCGGGATCAACCTGACGATGGAATCGGACTTTCATGAGCCGATCAATCTTGGGAACCCGGATGAGGTGACGATTTTGCAGATCGCGAAAGAAGTGATGGCATTGATCCCCGGGACGAAGAGCAAGATCGTCCACCAGGCGATGCCGCCGGATGATCCGCGGGTGCGTTGCCCGGACATCACGCGGGCGAAGCAGATTTTGAAATGGACGCCGCTGATCTCCCGGAAAGAGGGATTGGGCAAGATGATCGATTTTTATCGAGATCAACTGCTTACGACGTAGGCAGGCAACCGCGAACATTTCACTGATTTCACCGAGACTGAAACTTGTCTGAAGGGTGGAAGCTGCTTATCTTTCAGTAACTACTGAAAGGTCATCATGCCGCTGACGCTTGAAAAGCCCGCACTTGGGGACGTTCATCAGCAACTAAGAACCGCCCAGGATCTTTTTATTCGCCGCTGGGGCGAGATGGGGGCGACGTGGGGGATCAATCGCACGATGGCGGAGATTCATGCCCTGCTCTACATCACCGGCACGCCGCAATGCACGGATGACGTGATGGAGCGGCTGCATATTTCGCGCGGGAATTCGAGCATGTCGCTTCGGGCGTTGTGCGATTGGGGAATCATTCGGCGGCTGCATCGGCGCGGGGAGCGCCGGGAGTATTTCGAAAGCCTTGGCGACGTGTGGGAGATGTTCTCAATCATCGCGGCGGAGCGAAAGCGCCGGGAGATGGATCCGGTTCTCGAGACCATCAAGCAGTGCCGGCAGATGCTCGAGGAATCGACGTTGGGTAAGGTCGCCTCGCGGCAGGAAACGGTGCAGCTTACGCTTGGGCGCTTATCGAGCATGGAAGAGTTCATGACGGTGACGAACAAGATTTTCCAGCAATTCATTGGGAACGCGAAGAGCGGATTGACTCGTGTGGTGAAGGTGTTGCTGAAGGCGTTTTGAGTTGCCTTTTGCGTTGAAAACGGTCGGTCGGTGCGGTGTTTTATCGTCCTGCTCCGAAGACGGTCTGCAATGCGTCGGTTCCGACGGCGCGGCCGAGGCCTTCCGGGTAGAGCGCGAAGCTGATGCCGGAATTGTCGTTCACTTCATCGCGGTACAAGTTGATGATGATGAAGAAGCGGTCGAACTTGCGGACGATACCGAGGGAACCGTAGACGCTTTTGCGTTCGCCGAAGTCGAAGCTCTCGCGCGCCGAGATGGAATACTTGGTGGTGAGCTGGTACTGCATGGCGACGGTGGTGATCGCGGAGCCGAGTTCTTCGATATAGCGCGTGCCGACGTAGTATCCGAGGCGATCTCCGCGACGCGCCGCGAGTCCGATGGATGCGGTGGCGAGGTTTTCCTTTTCCATGTTCCACTGTGCATCGGCGAGGATGACCGTGGAGTCACTGACGCGCCAGGTGGCTTCGCCGTTGACGGAATCTCGGGGGATCGATGCTTCGGGGAGGGTGGGGAAAAACAATCCGCGGAAGTCGCTTGGCGGAATCACGGAATCGGGCGGCTTGTTGGTAAACCAGTTTGCCTCCACCGCCAGCGTGAAGAAGTCGACGGATCGCTCGTTTCCGGGCCCGCCGCGCTTGGTCTGCCAGCGCTGCCGGAGGGCAATCGATGCGGCAGAGACGTCGTTGATCGCGTCAACCTCCGGATCGTAAATATAAACATCTTCCCGGTCCTTCGTCTCGGCCGCGGTGAAGAGATGAACCTCCGGCTCGATCACGTGGCGCACGCGATGAATGTCGAAAACATCCGAGTGCGCGTTCTCGTCAATCTTCCAGAAGGACGTGTTAATCCGCACGCCGGCGGCAGTGAAGAAGCGATTGAGCTGCCCCTGATCCGGCGAATCGGTGTACCCCGTGTAGCGGCCCTCGACGTACGGCATGAAGTGCAATTGCGAAATCGCGAAGGGATAGTCGACCTCCTGGCGAAGATCGGCGCGATAGATGGTTTCGTCGGTGGTCCCGGTTGTGCCGAGGGCGGGGATGCCGGGAAGGACGGCCCTTCGGCCTCTTCTTGGCGCGGGCCCGACGAAACCGAGGTCCAGCAGGCTGGCTTTGCCGGTCATGAAACGGTTGCCGGAGAATGTGTTGTCGGAGAAGAGGGTCAGCTTGTCGTCCAGGAAGCTCTCGCCGATGCGGTGATATCCAATCTCCGGAATGCGTTCGATCTCGAACGGGTGATCGTTGGTTGAAGTGAATTGTCCGGCGATGCGTGGGCCGAACATTCTTACATCCTGGTACAGGTCCGAGGTCGTGACGATGTGGTTCGGTTGAACCGTCGCAAGCAACGTCAGCGCTTCGCTGTCCTTCTGCTTCTTGGCGTAGAAGCTGGTCTGAAGCGGTGGGCCATTGTTAAACTCACCGTCGAACCATTCTTCGAGGAAGTTTGGATCGGAGACCCAGCCCGATTGCAGTTGCACTTGCCAGTCGTTGGGCAGGAACTGCTGATGCTGCCAGCGAATCCTGCCGCGGAATTCCTCCGACGGGGGCAGGTCGCGTCGATGCCGGCCCAAGTCATCGATTCCCTGGTCGCTGGGAACGAAGTAGGAATCGAACGATCCATGGAAATTAAAAGCCTGCCTGCTGGTGTCGGTGATGAACCCGCCGCCGTAGTCGATGTTCAGACCGGCTGCCGCGCCGCGTTCCGCGAAATAATCTGCGCGCACGCTCGCATCCAGATCCGGGGGCGGGAGATAGCCGAGCGCTTCCAAAAGGCCCCATTCGGTTCGAACGCCGAAGCCGAAGCGCCTGTTGCTCTCGATCTCGATGCCGCGCAGGGCGCCTCCGCGTTGGGTGAATTCCCCGCCCATCACGGGCCAGTAGAAGAACGGCACGTTGAACATTCGCATCGTGACGTTGTCCGCCTGGAACTGCGTGAGCGAGCCGTAGCGGGGATCACCGGTGTCGACCTCGCGCACGTATGCGGAGGTGGCGCGAATGCTATAGGAGGGAACGGCGAACGAACTGGTCGTTAGCTCGGTATTCCTGACCTGATATTCTCCTTCGGACAGTTGCCGAACCGTCTGCGCGCGGATGATGATTGGCAAGGTCGCCTTTGGATCCATCGTTCGGATTACAGCGTTCGTGAGAAAGGCGCGATCGGTGGTGAAATCGTAATAGACGCGATTGGCCTCCATGCGCTGCTGGGGGCGGTTAATCGCGGGGCCGGCTTGAGCGATCCGTACGTCGCCTTCGAGATAAGCCGCGACGATGGCCTGTTCGATTGCGGCAACCTGGCCGAGCGCTTGAGCGTCGCGAAGCTTGGTCAGCGTGGTGAAAAGGACGCCGCGATCGGCCTGGAATTCGAGGACGCTGCCGTTGCCTTGCTGGCGTGAGAGGCTGACGCCATTGGAGAAGAGCACGGCAAGTTTTCCATCGCTGGTGGTGATGCCTTGGAAGGTGCCGTGGAACAGGATGGGCAGCGTTTTAGTACGTCGTGTTGTGGGGGCGGTGGCTGGCTGAGTTGCCGGCTCGGATGTCGCGGATGTCGTTGCGGTCATCGGCGCGGATGCGGCGGGGCGTTCATTTCGCAAGTTGAGCGCGTCCTGATAGACGAGCGAATTGCTGTCGTTGCTCGCGATGCGTTCATCGGCGGTGAGCGAGATCTTGCCGCGGACTTTGGCGGAGACGATGAGACGATCACCGCTGCGCGTTACTTCCGGCTGTTGAAGCTGCGCATGACCGAGAAGCGCGATGGTGACGTTTTGCTCATCGGGCTGACCTCCCAAGACAGGCGAAAGCCAGATGACAGCGTTGTCGGCGACCAGGTGCGTTCGATCGAGATCGATCACGACGCCGCCGGTCGACTGCGGAGCGCCGAGCAGTTCCATCACGTTGGTGCCGTGCGCATTCCAGGTCGCGGCGCGACCGGCGCGGATCTGAAGCGATTCACTTGGCGGCTGATATTGTCCAAAGACAACCCCGCGAACCAGAACGACTGCCAGCAGTGCAATGCCAATCCTGCCGACGCGCACTGACCGACTCCTTGTGGATCGTCCCAAAGCTCCAACTTCCGTGCTGGCGGCATTATAGAAGTGGGCGGTGCGCTTTCAACGCGAGCGCGGTTGCGATTCCTCAAGGGGTCTAGCGCTTATTCCTGGAAGAATTGTCATCCTGAGAGTCTGTGAAGATTTGACTGTAGCACGGGCATCTTGCCCGTGTCTGTATCGCCAACACGGGAAAGATGCCCGTGCTACAGGAAAAGTTCACAAGCTCTGAACGGTACTCCGAGAAGGATCTAGCCCCTCGTCGCATGGGCCAGATCCTTCACGGAGCACCGTTCAGGATGACAGCTTGGGTGAAGGTGATACCAGGAATGTGAGTTAGACCCCCTCAAGGTTTCGCTGCCGCGCGTCCGGCGAGATAACCGGTGGCCCACGCCCATTGGAAATTGAAGCCACCGATGCGCCCATCGCAGTCGAGTATTTCACCGGCGAGATATAAGCCGGGAATTTTGCGGGACTGCATGGTTCGATAATCGATCTCGCTGAGCGGAACTCCGCCCGCCGTGACCTCGGCGTAATTCCAACCGCGGTGCTGCACCACGGGAAGGACGAGCGCGGTGAGCGCGTGGACCAGCGACCGTCGAGACTCGCGGGAAAGTTGAGCACCGGGGGTGGCAGGCTTAATTCCTACATGGTGAAGCAGCGCTGCGGCCACACGCTCGGGCTGGCGCTCAGCGAGATGATTGAGGAGGGTGGCGCGCGGGCGCGCGGCAGCGGATTCGATCAACCCTTGCTCCACCTGCTCGAAACTTTCGCCGGGAAGAAGGTTGCATTGCATCCTCGGCTGGTGAGCGGTCTCCTGAGCGATGACCCAATGCCGGCTGGCATCCATGACGACTGGCCCGCTGATTCCGAAGTGGGTCCACAACATGCTGCCGGTGCGATGATCGATGCGTTTGCCGGCGACAAAGACGGAAAGCTCGACGTCCTGGGCGATCCCCGCGAGTTCCGCGTGGAACATCTGCGGCGCGAGAACGAGAGGCACGAGTGCGGCGTAGGCGGGTGTGACGGTGTGACCAAGCCGGCGGATGAGCTGCCAGCCGGAGCCGTCGCTCCCGCTGCGGGGGAGGGATTTCCCGCCGGTGCAGATGATGACTGTTGAAGAGCGAACGACGCCGTTTGCATGTTCGATTGTGAAGGACGGGTCGGCGGTGGTGGGGGGGATGATCTGTGTGACACGGCTTGAGGTCTGAATCGCTATCTTCAGCTCTTCGCAGCGGCGGAGCAGAACGTTCACGATGGTCCGGGCGGAGTCGGTGACGGGGAAGAGCTTTCCCGTGGGCTCGCGCTTGAGCTTTACGCCGAGCGATTCAAACCAGCGGACGGTGGCGGCGGCGTCGAAGGCGGCAAGGATGTTGCGGACAATGTTGGGCGAGCCATTAAAATCCCGCGGCAGGACCTGGTGATGCGTCACGTTGCAGCGCCCGCCGCCCGAGACGAGAATTTTGGTGCCGAGTGTCTTAGCGCAATCGAGCAGAATGATGCGGTAGCTCGCTGGAGCAGCCTCCGCGGCGAAGATTGCAGAAGCGAGTCCGGCGGCGCCGCCCCCGATGATCGTCAGATCCGCATCATTCATCGAGCAACCTTCACTCCGCTTCCGCCCAGATACGCGCCGGCTCGCCCGGTTCCATGAACTCCACGTGGATGACGTTTGGGTTACAGCAAACTGGGCAATCTTCGACGTACTGCTGTTCACCGCCGCCGGATGAATCGAGTGGAATGACAATCGACTCGCCGCAGGTTGGGCAAACGTAGCGGCCTTCGTCGATCGAGCGTCGGCGTTTGCGTTTGGGACGTTTCATGTTCTCCTGTATACGGTGGAATTGCGCGGCGGTGGAGTAGGGGCAGAAGGCGCATTCCAGTTTTATGGAGTATTACCATGGCGTTGGCGGTCGTTATCACACTTGAGCGAGAGTTGCCGGAGTCCGCTGCGTATACGAAGGTGGGATCGGGGAAGGCGCTGGCTCGCGAGACGGATCGGCTGGACGGCGCCGCGCGGCGTCGCAGCGTAACATCGATAACATCGCTGCTTTCAGAGAGCCAGGCGGTGCTGATCGCGCAGCTTCAGGCGGATGGGTTTGATCCGTCGAAAATGAGGCTTCCGCCGGAGCAGTGGTTCCCGGCCGCGGAGGGACTGAAGACGGTTCGAGCGTTGATCGAGCAGGTGACGGCAAATCTCAACGACTTCAAGCAGCCGAACCCGATCCTCCGCGACCTGAAGGCGGTCGATGCGCTGCTGACGGCGGCAGACGCGGCGGGCGTGCGCTTTCATTTCACCAGGAAAGAGCTGTAAGACTTCGACACTGTAAGACTTCAACCTTGACAAGGCGCCGCGGTCGCCGCACAACTCGACACATGGCAGATTCATCCTTCGATATCGTTTCCGAGATCAACCTTCAGGAGATGGACAACGCCGTTAACCAGGCGCAGAAGGAGATCGGCACGCGCTACGATTTCAAGGGCACCGCCGCGACGATCGAATTTAACCGCAAGGATAAGGAGCTCACGTTCACCGCCGACGCCGAGCAGCAGCTCGAGGCGGTGCGGAAAGTCATTGTCGAGCGAATGATCAAGCGCGGCGTCGATCCCAAATGTATGGATCCGCAGAAGATCGAACAGGCGACCCACAAGACCGTTCGGCAGAAGGTGAAGCTGAAGGATGGCATCGACAAAGACACGTCCAGGGCGATTCAGAAGCAGATCAAAGAGCTGAAGTTGAAGGTGAATGCGGCCATTCAGGGAGAGGCGCTTCGGGTCAGCAGCGGGAAGAAGGATGATCTGCAAGCCGTCATCGCACACCTTCGCGCCCATCCACCGGAGATTCCCATCCAGTTCACGAACTACCGCTGAGGCGGCAACGCCCTCTTTTTCGCGCCATATGGAGCAATTTTCACGGTATTTGCTTGACTCTGCGCACCCGCGTTTTATATTGAAATCTGCGGCATCTCCCGGAGGGATTACCGATTATGTCGATCTCCATCTTCCGTTCCTTGACCATTCTTGCCCTTGTGGGATCTTTTGCGCGCGGTGCCGTTGAAGGGGCCAAGCAATCAGATGCTTTTGTCGACACCATTGGGATCAACACTCACGTCTGGATTCCTGAATACGTCTACGCTGATACCAACCGCGTGGCGGATGCGCTGAAGGATATTGGCATCCGTTACGTGCGCGATCTTCCGCATGATCCCAATGCACTCAACATTCTGAGCAGTCGCGCCGGCGTGAAGATCGACGTGATCGTTCAGAACTTCGATCGCGACGGCAATAACATCCTCGACATCACCAGCGTCAACGCGGTGATGAACCGCGTCCGTGCGATCAATTCGATCCAGTACCTCGAGGGGCCGAACGAGCCCGAGCAGCACGAGGATCCGGACTGGCGCGACAAGCTCGTGGCCTTCCAGACAGCCACCTACGATGCAGCGAAGGCGGATCCGCTCCTTCTGAACAAGCCATTTCTGGCGCCGTCGGTTGGTTTCCCGAATCTGGTCCCCGAGTTGGCGAATAAGGTCGATCGCGGAAACACTCACTCGTATCCGTACGGATTTCAGCCAACCAATAATCTTGCCAGCGGCATCGCCCGCGGCGCTCAACTAGCCAACGGCGGCGGCGTAATTGCATCCGAAACCGGATACCGCAACGACACCGTCCACTACAACCAGTACAACTCGCCGGTTTCCGAGCAGGCATCGGGACGGTATCTTCCCCGCCTTTTCCTGGACTACTTCAACGCGGGCGTTGAGAAAACGTTCTCGTACGAGCTGATGGATTCGAAGCCGGATCCGAATTTTTTGAATGGCTTTCCCCACTGGGGAATTCTCCATTCCGACTTCACTTATAAGCCGGCCGCCACCGCGATTAAGAACCTGATCGATATCCTTGAAGATCCGGGCGCTGGTTTCACCCCGGATGCGCTGAACTTCACGCTCACAACGCTCAGCGGCGATCCTTCGATGATTCATCACACGCTTTTGCAGAAGCGTGATGGCACCTTTTATCTTGCAATCTGGCAGGATGGCTTGAGCTACGATCCGGTTGCCGCAGCGGATCTGAACCCGGCATCGCAGCTGGTATCGCTGTCCCTCCCTCAGGATTTTTACGGCGGGATCTTCCAGCCTAACTTGTCGGTGGATCGGGTCCACACGTTCGGGCTGACTTCACAAATGAATCTGAACATTTCGGACCAGGTGACGATCGTGCAACTCGCATCCGTCCCGGAACCCGCGGCCGCGTTGACGCTCCTGCTCGGGGGCATGAGCCTCATGGTGCGTCGACGGCGCCGGTAAGCGTATTCGTCTGCAAAGACTGCGGATTAACGAGGGTGGCCCGCCTCGCAGGGTCTTGCGCGAAAAACGGAGAGGAGGGGACACGGATGGAACTTTTCCTGGCGGGCGTCGCCGAAAACGCCCAGGCGCTTGGCCTGCTAATAGCATTGAAGTACATGCGACAATTCGTGGCGCCACGATCCAAAGTGCTGTCGATGTTCGCAGCACGTCAATTTGTGGTCGGGTTCGCAAGCGATTTGCGGTGTTCGTCATCGAAACACACGGGAGGAGATCATGATTTACTTGTGGAAGGGCGGACCCATTCTCACGCTCCGATGGATCGGTCTGGCCGTCGCGCTATTCACTTCTGCAACGCTTGCGCGCGAAATTGGCGTAGACCTTTCTCACTTTCAAGGTGAGAGCGGAATGCCCCAGGCCAATTGGGACCAACTGGCAGGTGAGGGCAGAACCTTTGCGTACATTAAGGCGACGGAGGGTCTAAACCCGCCGGGGAACATTGATCCCGCCTGGCCAACAAATATTTCGCGTGCCGCCACCTCGGGAATTCTAGCTGGCGTGTATCACTTCGCGCGTCCCGTGTTGATGATAACAGCCGGCTGTCATACGATGGGCACCGCGCCTGCGCGCAGGCTCGCGACCGCTGCCACGCACCACGCCGAACAACTCGCGCCGGGACAGATGCCTTATTTCGATGCGGTCAATGACCCGCTTGAAGGATTCAACCGTGTCTCCTGGGGCTTCAACGAGTTGCTCTTTCGCGGGGTCATCTATCCGCTGAGCCTGGGCTACAATACGGTCGCGCCCAAACCGGTTCGCACCGCCATCGCCAACATCGGCCATAACCTGAGTTTTCCGGTGCGGCTGGTGAACAATGCCTTGCAGCGAAAGTGGCCCGGCGCTTGGGAGGAGACCAAGCGTTTTGGCGTCAACTCCACCGTGGGCATCGGCGGTATTTTCGATCCCGCCACCAAGTGGAAGATCGGTCAATCCAATGAAGATTTCGGGCAGACGCTGGGTCGTTGGGGTAATGGCCCGGGCTTCTACCTGATGATTCCGCTGATCGGCCCGAGCAATGGCCGCGATGCGATCGGCAGCATTGTGGATTGGCCGCTCGATATCTGTTCCTGGATCGGCTTTGCGTATTCGGATCAGTTCTGGCCCAGAACCCTCCGCCCAGGGTTCACGCTCAACAACATCAGCGGCTATGCACGGGACATCAAACGCCAGCTCGATTCCATGGTGGATCCCTACCAGGCGCTGCGCACGCTCTATTCCCTCAACCGCGAACGGCTGATCATCGACTACCTGCCCAGCGCGGCCGGCAGCGGGGGCGCAGAATCACCGCCCGATCCCACCCTCGGAGCCGTCCTCTTCAAGCCCCTCACCAAAGACTTTGCCAACAAGGCCGTCACGCGCAAGGTCTTCATCCCGGCGACGGGAAAGAAGCTCCCTTATTCATGCTGGATGCAGAAAACCCCGGCCCCGCTGGTGTGCTACATCCCCGGCTTGGGCTCCTACCGGCTCGATCGCTCCGCGCTGGCTTATGCGGACCTGCTCTACCGGCATGGGTACTCGGTGGTAGCCATCTCCAATCCGTTCCAGAAAGAATTCATGGAGAACGGCTCGACGATGGCCGTCCCCGGCTACGGTCCGGCGGATTGCGATGACGTGGAAAACGATCTCAAATTGATTATGGCGGACGTGCGGCAGTGGCAAGCGCGCGAGCGCAGGTTTTTGGGGAGGGGCTCAGGTGACGGCATCACGGGAGTAAGTCTGACCGGTGTCTCGCAGGGCGGCTACTTCACGCTCACGATCGCCGCGCGCGAAGCTGCGGGGAAACTCGACGATTTGAACTTCGATCGCTACGTCGCGGTGAACCCGCCCGTGAGCCTGACACACTCCCTGGAGAAGCTCGATGCTCTGTTCAACGCCCCGCTGAACTGGCCGCCCGATCAACGCCGCCAGCGCATGAAGGAGGCCATCTACAAAGCACTCTACCTCGCGCAGAACGGCCTCGATGCTTCGGGCAACATCCCGCTCAACGCGGAAGAGTCGAGGTTCCTCATAGGCCTGGTGTTCCGCTACACGCTCATGAACGCCATCGAGGACAGCCAACGCCGTCACAACCTCGGCGTGCTCAAAGTGAACCCCAACTCATTCGTCCGCCAGGAACTTTATCGCGAGATCCGCCAGATCTCGTATGTGAAGTACATGAACCGTTTCGTGGCTCCGTATTTAATCAAGACCGGCCGCGTCAACAATGATCAAGCGGATTCCTTTGCGATGTTCGCCGCCGCTGATCTGAGTGAGAGTACGAAGTTACTGAAGAACAATCCCAAGGTTCGAGTTCAAATCAACGAAGACGATTTTCTTCTGGACCCCTCCGACATCGCTTGGTTTCGCGCGACGTTAGGCAAGAACCTCACGGTCTACCCTTTGGGCGGCCACCTCGGAAACCTGCATATTCCCGCCGTGCAGAAAGCGCTAATACGCATGTTTCCGCTTGCGGTACCACAGACCCAACCCCAATGACCACGTGTCGACCCGCCGGCACCGCGCCAACCGACTTTCATTTTACCAGAACGCCCGACGCGGGGCCGGTCCATTGCAGCGTGTGGTTATGCCGCCGGCAAGGGCCGCTCGTAGCCGCTTTCAAGCAATGGTGAGCCAGGGCTCACCGGTCGGCTCTCGCCCGTGGGATTGAAACCGAGCGCTTGGTAGAATCGGGCTGCGCCCGGATTGGTGTCATCGACCCAGAGCAGCAGGCGGTTCGCACCCTCTGGCGCGAGGCCGAGTGGACGCGCGAGGGTGTCATCGACCCAGAGCAGCAGGCGGTTCGCACCCGTGCTTGCAGCCCACCTGCACGTCTCGCGCACCAGTTTTTGCCCGAGCCCCTTCCGGCGATGCCGAGGGTCCACCCAGACGCCACTCATTTTAGCGAGCCCGGGAACCTTGAAGGACAGGTAACCGAGTGCCTTGGCACAGGCCGTCTCCCCATTCAGGATGAAATAGCCGACGCACCGGTCGCGCCACGCTTCGACGTCGCCCGCGCATTCTGCGGCAAGTTCGTCCCACTGCGCGTCCGGGCGTTTTCGCTCCTCCTCGAGCGTCTCGGGCCCACCGAACGCGTACGGTGCCTCTTCGACCGAGCGCAGCGTAAGTTCCTTCAGAAGTGGCCCGTCTCCGGCTTTGACCGTGCGTAGTTGCATAGGCGGGATAACGTAATGCCGATCAGCGGCCAACATGGCCGTTGCGACCTTTCATTTTACCACGCCCATTGATGCCATGTTGGTCCGCTGCATCGGCGGGTTTTGCGGCGGTCGCGGTGCAGCTTGCGGACCGTCCCGCACTCCGGACATCGCTCCGGCGTGGCCCGCATGTCATACCCGCACGAGGAGCACAGGCCACGTTGATGTTGTTTCTGGTGTCGGTGCGCCTTCCATCCCCATGCGATGGGCAGTATTGCGAACAGCAGTGCAAGAACATCGTTGTAACCAAAGAATGAATAGTAAGAATAGCTGCTGGAGTGATTGTGATGGAACTCAACTCCGATCACTGCGATCCCCCAATGTTCTGCGGTGCTCGCGTAATGGAATCTGAGAACCGGTGGCAGGTCGTTGCTCTTCTCGGCAGGCTGAGTGTTAAGCCTCCACGCAACGCCTTCGATTCGCTGACCACCCGCACGATGACCTACGAAGAATCTGAAACGACCCTGCTCAACTGAAATCACGTAGTCCGTCAAGTACATTGTTGGTCCCGCAGACCGGCTCAGGGTCATCGCCCACCAGTAGCTCACCACCCACAGCACCACCGTCGCCACGCACAGCAGCCGTGACACGAACGTCGCGAGGTTGAACAGTCGACGTTTCATCGTCGCAGCGTCCGCCGCATAACGGACCCGACGTTCACGAAGACCGCGGCGCCCCGCCCGGTCCGCTGCAATGTCTGGGTATGCACTCCGCCGTCAGCCGCAGAGGGCCCCTAAGAACTCCTTGAGGCTTCGCCTCTCGCGCACGAGGCTCGCCGCGACCGCATACGGGTCGAAGTCTCGGTACACATCCTGAGACGCGTCCACCGGAAGGCGAAGCAGGATGCGTTTCTCCACGATGTAGCGAACCGCGGAATGTCCTTCGATCAGGTACTCGCAGATGAAGGCTGCTACGCGCGCCACCACGTACCAGACATCGTCTTCGCCGATCTGCTGCGCGTCGAGCCAATCGCTGAACCTGTCCCGCAGTTGCACGTCAGCAATGGGCTGACCCGGGCGATAGATGCCGATTTCGTCGAGGAACTCCGCCAGCATCGGCCGGGACTCATCGATGACTTGGTGCGGATTGGCCATAGGAGTGCATAACTATGATTGACCAAGAAGGGGGAAATTGGCCAAGGTTGGTAGTGGTCTTTTTGAGACTGTGAGAGCCGACGACATGGCTGCAGATCAGTCGCGCCGTCGGCGTCGATTGAGCATCGAGCTAAGCCCGAGTGTGCAAAACATCACCGACATCGCCGGCTCCGGAACAGATCCGGTTTGGTAGAAGTGCTGCGCATCGAAATTCAGTTCAGGCGGTGCCGTGATGGCATCAAATACCCCGGATAGAGTTCCGCCCGAAATGAGGGTGAAGGTCTGGTCGGCGGACGGAGTGAATCCGTTGATGAAGACAATGTTGAGGGTTCCGCCGAAGTGTGCGGTGCCATTGAGGATGATCTGATCGTAGTCAATGCCCGGGCGGGTGCCGCCAATCTCCAGCGTGAATGTGCTGGTGCTGTCGAAGACGACGTTATCGAGCGTGACCTGTGCGGGGCTGTGGCCGGGATTGAAGGCGCCGGAGAATTCGACGTTGCCGGTGTAGGAACCGATACCGTCGACGGTGCCTGCGAAGAGCAGAAGCTGATCCGCTGCGGCGGGGCCATGTACGGTTCCGTCATTCGTAAAATTACCCGTAATCGTGGCGAGACCGTCTGCAGAGAGCGTTCGGCCTGAATTGAGCGTCATTCCATGTGCGGCGGTGATCGACCCGCCTGCGGAAAGCACCGTGGAGGCGCCGAGTTTGGCGCGGTTAACGTCTTGCAGCGTGATTGCCTGAGTGCCGATGTTCAGGATGCCGTCGAATTCAAAGCCTATGGCGCTGGACGCATCGCCGACAGCAAGGGCGGTCAGGGATGTGAAAGTGCCATTGCCCGCGAGCGGGCGCTGCACGTCTCCGCCCGCGCGGATTTCAGCAGGCGAATTCACGCGGACGGTCCCACCAGATCCTGCTAGGCCTGCATTAAGAACCAGCACGCCCTGATTCACGGTCGTGGAGCCGGAGTAAGTGTTTGTTCCGCTTAGGGCCAAGCTGCCAGTCCCCATTTTCACGGTGCCTCCGGTGCCCGAAACGACGCCGGCAAACGAGGTTGATGTGTTGTCGATTCCGACTGTGAGAGTCCCAGACCCAAGAAGCACGCGCGAACCTGCCGCACCTTGAAGCGACCCGATCGTTTGATTGTGGTCCATCAGATCAAGGCTGGCGCCTGCGGAGCTCAATTGCAGGGCGGTACCACTTGGCAAGCTGCCGTTGCCGGGAATTGTGGCACGATAAAGCTGCTGGATCTCCTGAAGGCTAAGCGAGCGGGAGTAGCCGTAGACTTCATCGATATAATGCGCAAAGGGCATGGCGATTGAATTGAGGGATCCGATGCGGCTAACGATGTTCTGGACGCCGACAGGCACAGATCCCGCGAGCGCGCCATCGATATAGAAGGACGTATTACCGGCGCTGCCGACGGCGGCAATATGATGCCACCCCAAGCTGACCGTGCTCATATCAAAACCGGATGAGGTGAACACATTGTTTTCCGCCAGCCCCAATTGATTGGTAGCGGACACTTCGATCGGTCGACGCAGATTGTTCGTCAGGGAGAGAGATCTGATACCGCTCGTGTACAACTCATTGAACCATGCGGCTTCGGTCCAGGCAGCGCCTAGGGAATAACCACTGTTCAGGGTCACATTAGAGCCGGCAGTTAACAAGGGAATCGCCTTGCTGCGCAGTTCGTGGTCAACGACCGCAGACGAAGCCGAGGCGTCAGCGAAGGTACCCGCGCTCCCAAGGTTGGTCCCCGACTTTAGCCCATCGAAGGAGTAGTAAAGGCTGGGAGTACTCGGGGCGCTCGTTGAAGTGTTAAGCTTAACCACGCCGCTCTCGATCGTGGTGGGGCCGACGTAGCTGTTAACTGCACTTAGCGTCAGCACCTCAGAGCCTCGCTTCACCAATGAACCGTTTCCACTGATAGCGCCCGGCATGATGGCTCGATCCGAACGGTCGAACGTGATATTGGCACCATTGGCTAGGACCACGTTACCAAGCGTCCCGCCGCTGGCGCCGCCCCCCACCAGAAGCTGCCCGCCGGACACCGTGGTGGGACTGGAATTGAAGAAAAAACCTCGAGCGGTAAGGGTTCCGATGCCAGTTTTCTGGACGCTCCCTGTTCCTCTGATCGTTCCCGAAATAATGCCGTTTCCGAATGATAGAGTTGAGGTTGGGCCGAGACTGATGCCACCCGTGTAGTTGGCGGAATCAGCGAGAACGGCAGAGGCGGACCCAAGATTGAGTGCGCCGGTGCCGGCACCAGAGTCGGTGATCGACCCGATCTGTTGGGTCGCCGCGTTAAGGAACGCGGTGCCGTCAACGCGGAGAACTGTGGATGACGGGAGCGATCCGATGCTGATGAAATTACTGCTAGCGGACACGTTGACTGATGTGCTAGCCAATGTGCCACTGGACCCAAGGGTCAGGGCGCCACCGCTAAGGACCGTCGTGCTTCCGGTATACGTCTGCGGCGAATTGAAAAGAGGTCTCCCACTAGCCTGAACCGACCCAGGCCCAGTAATCTGCCCAAAAAAGGTCGAGGCTCCAGTAAATCTGACAACGGCCTGATTGTCGATCAATCCCTGAAGGTAGAGCGGATCCCCTTCAAGAACACCACCTCGAACCGTGGTGCCACCTGTATAATTGTTCACCGCAGGATAGTTGGAATTGTTGGTCGATGCTCTCAGTGAGGTTGTGCCGTTGCCCACCTTAGTCAAAGATCCGTTTCCCGAAATCACACCGGTGTACGACGTACTGCCGTTGTTCCCGCCTATGACGACATCGGTGCTGCCGACGTCTAATGCCCCGCCCCCGCTGAGCCCTCCCAAGGTAGCAGTCTGCACCCCGTTTAGGTCCAGGCCATTGAAGCAATCGATCATCACCGTGCTGTTTTTGAGTGCATTGGAGTTTTCCAAGACGACGGTGCCGGCTCCGATGATCAGGTCCCCGCTGAAGGGATTTTCCGCGCTGAGAACGAGCCTCCCGCGGCCCGTCTTGGTGATTGAGCTACTCCCGTTAAGTGTGCTGTCAATTCGTACGGTGGCGTCAGGATTCTCAACATGAATAGCGCCCGCCTTGCCGATCGCTACATCCATGGCGGCGGTACTCCCGTTTCGCAGCGCCAAGGTGTTACCGAGCGTCTCATTGGAGAGGAGCAGACCGCCGACGCCGTTGATGGTGAGCGCACCTGCGATGTCAGCCGAAAAATTACTCACGGTTAGATCTCGTGCAGCGGCACGCGAGAGTTCAATCGTGCCGATGGTGTGTTTCCCAAGCCCTAAGTTGGTGGCCCCGGCGAAGTCAATGCCAATGACCGATGAACTCCCTGATGCGTCAATCAAGGCGCGACGATCAGCGGCCGGCACTGCATCGTTTGCCCAGTTGGCCCCGTCGAGCCATTGCGAATTGTCGCCCGATGCACCGCCATCCCAGGCCGGCGCAGGCGCCGTAATGAAACGGACGGAATGCCCGCTCACCCCATATACGCCGCTATATCCATAACTCGGTGTGACGGACTGCGGATACGGGCTGTGATCGTCGTAGAAAACTCCGAGTATCGTTAAGGGGACTGTCGTAGGAGGCACGGGTGGCTTGCGAACGCCAAACTCAGTCTCACTACCGTTGATTGAACTGACGCCTGTTACCCCGAGCGTGAAGGTAGCCAGCTTGTATTCCCAAGTTTGGGAATCGACCGCATGGCCAACGGTTCCTCCACCAAGAATGATTCCCACCTGGGCCCGGCCGGACATGTACCCTGTATCGCCGATTTTAGTGGATGTACTTCCCCAGTCGATCAAGCCATCGCCGTTCAAATCACTTGAGGTTCCATTAGCTCCGGTCCAATCAAACGGGGCGGCGAGACGTCCGTTCTGAAGACCTCCCGAAGTCACCGCGCCGCCATTGATCTGCAGGCTGGCGGTGTTCACGGTCATGTTGACGATGGAGTCGTCGGTATGATCGGTGTTGGTCCCGCTCACCTGTGCCCAAAGCTCAAGCGTGTAATTGCCGACATTGGCGAACTGCGTGTGCGACCCGTCCGAAAAGCGCAGGTCATAAGTCAGTCCCGCTTCGGCGGACCCGGCTAAGCCCGCGAATACAGCAAGCGCAGCTCGCGCGATGATCGCGCGTCGATTTTTCTGTTGAATCATGCCCGGAGCCCCTTTTGATTGGAGTTCCGCGATTCTACAGGCATGACGTGTCTAAAACAAGGATTTAATCGGAATGACTATGAACGCTGGATGAGAGAATGGTTCGAACAGGGTTTCGAACGGGGAGTGAAAAAAACGGTTACGAAACTGCGTAACCGACCAGTTAACAGAGAACCCTGAGAGGATAACTCTTGGGGTTCTTTGCTTTTTGGGCCTGATTTTGTGGGGGCTGGCGAAGGGGAGAGAGCGCCTGGCTTTCCGATAGAGCGCGGCGCGAGCGCTGAAGTCGGGTGCCGGCGCCGAGAGATTGGCCGTGACTCTCTCTTTCTCTGTTCGCGTAGCCGCACGAGTTAACAGCACCGTGTCGATCGGTGTCCGATCAGAACCCTGTTACTAGTTACAATGAGGACGATAGGCGCGTCTGCGCCCACTGCTGACGAGTGTGCCGCTTTGCAACCGGTAGATCGCGGATTCGTAGCCCGTAAGATTCATCTATGAGCGATCAAAGGACGCGGATCTAGTCGAGACCAAAACCCCAATGATCATGATTGCTTGGCCCACCACCTTCTTAGCAATTCTCACAGTTGCATCGGCGATAGCGAGTGCCGCAACTCCGGCTGAGGTTAATGTGGCTCGCGCCAAAATCGTAGGTATTTGGGACGCCACGCCTGCACTCGACCTCGACTTTCTTGAGGCCACCGCCAAGGATCAGCTTCCATTCCTCCGTGCCAACGCGTTGGGCACGCGCGTCAGCTATCGATTTAAGAGTGATGGAAGTTTCACCAGCATCGTATTGAAGCGCAATGGACGGGAAGTCGGCGTCAACGTGGATCGGCTTGTCTCGGCGCGAAGCGCGGGAAAATGGTCGATCGTCGAGGCGAGGGGCAAGGATGTGAAGGTGCAGCTTACGCCCGAGAGTGGAAAGCCATTTGATCGTTCGTTGAAGTTCACGGGCGACGACGAATTCGACATGGAGCTGCCGGAGCTTGAAGAGAAGTTGTTTCAATCGCCGACGCCATTTCGCCGCAACCTCGGCGAGCGCACTTTGAGCTGGATTCAGGCGCATAACAAAGCGGGACCCAACGCGCCGCTGGTGCGCGCCATGGCGCAGTTTGTCGGATCCGCGTTGAAGAAACGCGAGGATTTTGCTCTTCGTTTCGGAAAGGACTTGATGAAGTCGGGGAAGGCGACGGAGATCAGCGGCTTCTGCGAGCAGTTTTATGTCCTGGAGCTTTCGGATGAGCAAGCGAAGCAGCTGAAGCTGGCGGACTCGGAAGTCTCGGCGCTGCATGCGCCGCGAGGCGAGACATTTCCCGTCCTGTCGCCGGCAAAGGTGATTGACGTGAAGATGGTCGAGCCGGGCGCGATCGATCTGAGCAAGCCCATTACCGCCACGGTTATCGTGGCGCCGGACAGGGTGGTGCACATCAGCCCCGAGGGGGGCGATTGCTCCGTCCGCTGCCGCATCGCCTTGGGGAGGTCGTCGGCGGTTCTTACACCTATCACACGTACTCGGATCCCGACTCGACGCAAAGCAGGTCATCGTGCTCTCACACTGCCTGGACTTCCTGCGGCTGATCGCAAAGAGGTGTGACAAGTCCGCACTGAAGACGCTGCAGATTGACAGACACAATTCGATCGACTCGCGCATAACTGAGCTCGATCTCGATGATGAGGCGGCGGCCCAAGTGGACAAAGACGTCATTCAGTTGCGCAGCTACTACATGGGCGACGACAAGAACGCCGCGGCGACGGTGAGGTGCATCCGTCCGCTGCTGGAAAACCACATCCGGAAAATGGCCCCTGACCATGCGCCGGCTGGCAACGGCTGGCTCGGCGACTTCTTGAAGAAGATCCGAGAAGCTGATTCGACGTCAGCGCTCGCAATGTTCAAATCCATCTATGACGATCTCGATCAGCTCAACGAGTACACCGCGCCTTACGCGCACGATTCCGGGATGTCAGCCCCGATCGACGATGGCGAGCTAGCCGTAAATGCACGGCTCACGCTTGAGGTGATCGGCCGGCTGTAACAGATCCTCTCCAAGATTTGATTCTTGGTCGCCTTCGGTCGCCGGTGTGGGACGGGTGCTTTAGCGGCATGGCGGGCAGCGCCTACAATGGCCGCCCCACCACAGACCGGCGGACGAAGCACGCGCTGATCCCCCGCGCGGTCTTCCGAGCCCGAGGGCCCCGGGAGGGGAGCTTACTTAAGGCATTCTTCGGCCGGAGCGAATGCGATCTCGATGCTCAACGGTTTACAACAAGGCATTCGCAAATCATGTCATGCAGCGCCTGCTTTTTCTCAGTCCATCCAGCCATACAGTAGCCGATTGTCAGGGTCATCGATGAAAGGAATTTACCGAAATGCCGACCGGTCGCACGCAGGAACGAGATCTGTCGCCCATTCGTGTCCGTCACTCGGATACCACATGCCAGCTTGCCAGGCGTCGCCCTCAGGGAAGAGCTTTCAAAGCATGCGAAGTACAACCAGTTCACCACTACAACTGCGACATCGATAAGAATGATCATCAGTTGCGCGGTGTCGGTACGAACTCGATCACCAAGGAGAATCGCAATAAAAAAACCAGCGATGAATATGATGATTATGCTGATCACCGTCCCGATGATCCCATCGACAAAGGCTGCTCCGAATCTGCGCCAGAACCCTGCATACGACGGTTCATGCGCCGTGGCATCCATCTTGCCTTTGTGGCGGAGGTAGATCGGAGCGAGAAAGCTAATCTGGCGTGCAGCACACGTTGCGGTTTCGTCGTTACGCCAGACGGCGGCATCCGCCGACAAGCTTCCATTCTCTGCCAAAGTCACCAAAACTGTTTCCGCGACTGGACCGACCACACTGCCATCTTGGGAGAAGAAGTAGGACCTTGCAGTGGGCTCGGCCGCACGGCTTATTCCGTATTCCAGAACATCAGGCGCTTGAGTGGCAATTTCGACCTTACCTTCATCTACCACAGCAACAGCCGTCGATGCCGTGGACGCCGCACCGGAGGACGTGACGGAATAAGTTGAGGGGAATAGGTCTTCGTACTCACCTGCGGCCGTCCACTGAACTTGGTCTGCTGAGACTTCGTGAACCCGTGACAATGTTCCCCGGCGAGACATTTTCTGCAGCTCTTCCAGCTGAAACGGCCCAGTAATTCTGCCTCGGGAGCGAACGTAATATTGAATGTCGTTCATGAAATCAGTGGCCTGCTTGCGATTGCGGCTATTTAGAAACGAATGCCATGGTGCCGTCTGTGAATGGCCTGAGGGCCTCTTCATTCGGCACCCACTTGCCGCCCTTCACTTCCCCAACCGTAACCACCACCTTGTCGATCGGTGATACGGCAGTCACGTTCCCTTCTTTGACCGAAGTTGACGAATCTAGCACAAGCGTCCAGCCAGACTCCTCGCGCTCCAAGACCCCGGACAACGACGACGCCATCGCAAGCGAGCCTTTCAGCTTCGCAGTTCGCATTGTGACAGCATCACGGATCACGTCTAGTGACGGCAAGAGACGAACCGCTTCTACAAAATTTTCTCTCGCTGCGTTTGCATCACTGTCGTCTGGGTTCATCCACAAGACAGCATCGCCGTTTAGCGCGCCCAAGCTCGTTGAGAGCGCATGGAATGCTCCTTCGCTCAGAGAGCGTTCCCACCACAAAATGCCACAAAAACGCCACAAACGGGTGGTTCTAACGACGTGCTAGAAAAGCAAACGCCCGTGAATCAAGAAGTTATGACTCACGGGCGGCTGGGTAAGCGGAGAGGGTAGGAATCGAACCTACCTCGTCCCGCGCGAGGCGGGGCGACGGCGGTTTTGAAGACCGCGGGGGCCACCAGGCACCCACAACTCTCCGGAAAGTGGATAGAGCGTAGCGACTCGCGGGACGGGCGTCGATCAAATGTTGCACGGAGATTCATGTCGCGTCGACGATGCCGATCACGTGTTCGGGGTGCGCGTAGATGTTCATTCGGCGGTCGCGCAGAAAGCCAATCAGGGTTTGGCCATTCTCTGTTGCGAAATCTACCGCGAGTGTCGACGGCGCGGAGATGGCGGCGATGACTCCGATCCTGGCGGCTAACGCTTTCTGCACGATCTCGAAAGAAGAGCGTCCGCTGACTACGAGCACATGTCGATCGAGCGGCAGCATTCCGTGGAGCAGCGACCAGCCGATGACTTTATCGACGGCGTTGTGCCGGCCGACGTCTTCGCGGAGCACGAGCAGATCGCCGATATGACTGAAGATCGCGGCTGCGTGCAGGCCGCCGGTTCGGCTGAACGTGGCTTGGGCATTACGCATGATCGCGGGCAGGCGCAGAATCACTTCTGCATCGACACGAACGTTGGCCGACACCGGTGGGTGTCGTTGGTGAATCGACTCGATGGTTGCTTTTCCGCAAACGCCACAACTGGATGATGCGAACACGTGCCGCGTGAGTTGGTCGAAGTCCACCACCACATCGGGGGCCAGGATGACATTCAGGATATTTCCCTGTTCGTTTCTGCCGCAGGGTTCCATGCGCAGGACATCCGTCTGCGCGCGGATTAGACCTTCGGTCAGGAGAAAACCGGCCGCCAGTTCGTCATCGTGTCCTGGGGTGCGCATGGTGACGCTGATCGCCCGCCCGCGCACGCGGATCTCGAGTGGCTCCTCTTGCGAAAGCTCGTCGGGGCCGGAATGAGCCTCCCCATTCTCCCATCGCACAACTTGTCGAATATTGCTGTTCAAAACTTGCCGCCTACGCCGAAAACCGGCGATATTTATTTTGAGCCACGATGAATCATTAAGTCTAAATCACTGTGCAACGCAAATCGGTCGAACGGAGTTTGCGATTGCCCTGATGGGTGAGGCAAGGATTTCTAGGCACGCGAGCGCCCGCACGCTACAATGCGTGCGCCGACGGTGGCGTGATCGCCGTGGTTTTGAAAAAGGGGCATCTTATGTCTGCATCACACGATCTTGATCGGGGAACTGCGCACCAGCCGGCGGTCTGGCATCTGCCGCACGCGCGCAATGAATACTTCAGCGGTCGCGAGGATGAGCTGGCGGATTTGCGCAAGTCGCTGGTCAGTCACGATGCCTTGCGGCACGTGCAGGCGGTATGGGGCCTGGGCGGGGTTGGCAAAACGCAGCTCGCGCTCGAGTACGTCTATCGCCATAAGGGCAACTACAACATCGTTTGGTGGATGGGGGCTGATGAACCTTCCAACCTGGCGCTGACGTTTGCGCGCTTAGCGACGAAGCTGGGGATGGAGGTGCCTGAGGGGACGCCGCTGGAGGACATTCGCCAGGCAGTTCGTCGCTCGCTCAATCAGCGTGAGGACTGGCTGCTGGTCTTCGACAATGCCGCGAGCGTGGAAGAGCTTCGTCCGTATCTTCCGAATGAACGGCGCGGCCATGTGATCATCACTTCACGGAACCCGAACTGGGACCAGATCGCCCGGCCATTCGCTCTGCGTCCGTTGAAGCGCGTCGAATCGGTGGACTTCCTGATGAAGCGGACCGGGAAACGCAAAGTCGATAGTGCGGTGGGGGCGCTGGCGCAGGCGCTGGGGGACCTTCCGCTGGCACTCGACCAGGCGGGGGCGTGCATCTCGCAAACGCGGACGGATTTCGGCGGCTACCTTCGTCAATTTGAATTGCACTGGGGCGAGCTTCTGCGGGACGTTCGTCAGACCGGCGACTATCCCGATTCGGTTCAGATGACCTGGGAGCTTGCGTGCCGGCAGGTTCAGGATGAATCGCCGCGGGCTTATGACCTCATGAGTTTACTCGCGTACGTCGGTTGCGATGCGGTCCCGCGCGAGTTGCTGCGCGGCGCGGAAGGATTGCCCGAGGGGCTGAGCGACATCGTCTCCGACGAGGCGCTCATGGAGCAGGCGATCCAGACGCTTGCGAACTATGCGCTGATTCGCGACGAGGGCATCACCACCAGCATGCATCGGCTGGTGGGCAACCTCGTGCGTGATCGGCTTGCGGAGGGGCAGCAACGGATGTGGGCCGACGGCGCGGTCAAGCTGCTGGCGGATGTCTTCAAGTTTGATAGCCAGGATCTGGCGAGCTGGGATTACTGTGCGACATTGCTGCCCCACGCTCTGGCCTCGACGTTTCATGCCGAGGCGAATCGAGTGGCGCCGCGCGCGACGGTTGACGTGCTGGAGAATGCGGGCCGGTATCTTGCGAAGCGCGCTCAGTTTGAGGAGGCCAGGGGTCTTTTCGAACGCGCCCTTGCGCTCGCGACGGATTTCTATGGCGAGACCCATCCTCGGGTGTCCGCGATCGCGAACAATCTTGGCCGGATGCATCGGCAGATCGGGAACCTTGAGGAAGCGAAGGCGTGCTTTCAGCGCTCGCTCTCGATCGATCACGAAGTTTATGGCGACACCGATCCCCATGCGGCCAGCGTCTTTAACAACCTGGGCATCGCGATGCACGAATCCGGCGATGCCAAAGCGGCCCAGCAGCATTTCGAGCGGGCGCTCCAGGTCTTTGAAAAAACTTATGGCGCTGACCACCCAAAGATTGCACACGTCGTGAACAACCTTGGCTACGTTCTGATCGGGAACGGCGATCTTGAAGCGGCGCGAACTCACTTCGATCGCGCGATGGAAGTCGCCCGCATGACTTACGGCGACAGCCACCCCATCCTGGCAAGTATTATGGTCAATCAAGGAATCGTTTTTCGGACGATGGGCGAAGCCGCTGCCGCTAAGGGAATGTTCGAGAAGGCGCTTGAAATCCATGAAGCGGTGCACGGCGAGACGCATCCCTCCGTCTCACGCGACTGTTCGAATCTCGGGCTGTCGCTCCAGGAGATGGGAATGCGCGAGCCCGCGCTCGAACAATTCGAACGCGCGCTGAAGATCGATCGCGCGCTCTACGGCGAGCAGAACGTCTCGGTCGCGGCAAGGCTTGCACAGCTCGGCCGATTGCTTTTGGAGATGGACAACGAACCGGCTGCACGACGCTGCTTCATCCGCTCCAAAGCCATTGAAGAAGCATGCGCCGGCGCGAAGGCTTCACAATCGTAAGCTTCGCATGCTCATGATCATTTTCAGCATTGGTCTCCCGCTTGGCCGTGCACTATCGTAGTTTTGGTCGATCCATGTTGAACGAAGAGCACATCCGCATCCTCCTCAACCGCGTTGCCGGTGGCGAGCAGACTGTCGACGAGGCCGTGGCTTCGTTGCGGACACTTCCTTACGAAGACTTGGGCTTTGCCAAGATCGATCACCACCGTGAACTCCGTCGGGGATTTCCGGAGACGATTTACTGCGCCGGCAAGACGCCGGAACAGGTGGCCGAAATCGCGTCTCGGCTGGTAATGAAGAGCACGCGCATGCTCGGCACCCGTGCGAGTCGTGAGCAGTACGCCGCAGCGCAGCGGCGTGTACCGGAGCTGGAATATGACGAGACCGCCCGCGCCATCTGGCTGGATCGCGAGCCGCAGCGTGCGCGAAAGAGCGGCGTCGTGCTGGTCGCGGCAGGAACCAGTGATCTGCCGGTCGCGGAAGAGGCAGCGCTCACACTCGACTTGATGGGCCATGCGGCAAGGCGCATTTACGATGTCGGCGTCGCGGGCTTGCATCGGCTGCTGGGACATGTGGAGGAACTGCGGCAAGCCAACGTCGTCATCGTCTGCGCCGGCATGGAAGGCGCGCTTCCCAGCGTGGTTGGGGGGCTGATCTCCGCTCCGCTGATCGCCGTTCCGACATCGGTTGGATACGGTGCAAGCTTCAACGGATTGGCCGCGTTGCTTGGCATGCTGAACTCCTGCGCGCCGGGCGTGGGTGTGGTCAACATCGACAACGGCTACGGCGCCGGTCACCTGGCTGCGGCGATCAACTCCCGATGCACGGAAACGGTTGAAGCATCGTCGAACAGCAACGGAGACGGCAAACCGTGAAGCCTGAGCAGAGGCAGAACCTCGATCTCCTTCGAAGCATCATCCGCGAGATGCAGTCGGTGCTCGTCGCCTACTCCGGTGGCGTTGACAGTGCGGTGGTGGTCGCGGTGGCGCAGGAGCAACTGGGAGATAAGTCCCTTGCCTGTATTGGAATTTCACCGAGCTATCCCAAGCGCGAGCAGCGCGATGCGATTGCCATGGCCCGGCGTCTGGGCGCGCGGTATCGCCTGATCGATACGCACGAGGGTGAGGATCCGAATTATGCCGCCAATGCGGGCAATCGCTGCTACTTCTGTAAGGGCGAGCTCTATTCTTGCCTGCGTGCGCTCGCCGAGGCCGAGGGTTGGAACGCCGTCGCGGATGGCGTTCATGCGGGTGACGTGAAGGACCATGTTTTTGGTATTCGCGCTGCGCGCGAAAATGGCGTTCGCTCTCCACTTCTAGAGGCCAACATCAGCAAAGACGATGTTCGCGCAATCGCCCAGACGCTTAACTTACCCGCATGGGATAAGCCCGCGATGGCGTGTTTATCATCACGCGTCCCCGCGGGAACCCCGATCACGCCGGAACTGTTGCGGCAAATCGAGAACGCTGAAGACGTGCTCGCGGAACTCGGCTTCCGCCAGTTTCGGGTGCGTCATCACAATGACGTTGCGCGCGTCGAAATACCGATCGAGGAACTTTCGCGAGCCGTCGAGTTCAGGGAGGCGATTCTGCAAGGCATTCAACAGGCCGGTTATCGCTTCGTCGCTCTTGACCTCGGCGGCTTCCGCAGCGGGTCACTGTCCCAACCGCAACTGATCCCGCTGTCGGTTCATCGAGCGGCCACCTAAATAGACGGCCTCGATTCTCGAACATTTTCACAAGCGCTCGTTGTCATGCTGAAGTACTCCGAAGCATCTGGCATTGTTTGTATTCCAGCCGGATCCTGCGCGGGATAGCGCTCAGAAGGACAATTCTCGAGATCGCAGACGTTCGAGAATCGCGGCGGCGTATTTAGGCGTTCCATTTCTTTCCGCCATAAGGCGGCTTGTAATTCGCCTCTCGCGCGGTAGTCTCGGCGAAACCTTCGGGCGGCTGCGAGGCCTGTCTGTTCGCCGGATGCGATTGGACACTTGGGAAGGCGGTGAAATTCCGCCACGGACGCGCCGCTGTGATGGACATTTGTGGTCCTGAACAGGCCACTGCTATCGGGCTCAAGACCGAAGCGGGAAGGCTTGTTCAACGGTTCAAGAAATTGACCCGGCGAGGATCGTCCTAAGTCAGAAGACCGGCTCGAAGGGTGTTGCGTCGATCGCAAATTGTGGTCGATGTTCCGAATCGTCCTCGCGACCATGGGACGGCCGGGCACAGCACCCCTCGATTGATCGTTCAGATCCTTTTCTGAACGCATCACCGCGGAAGCTGCTCACCCTCGGCCTTGCCTTGCCCGTTCACTCGGGAATCGCGAGGGCGAGGGTTCTTTTTTAGCGCCACGCGAACTGGCGCAGGAGCAGCTTCATGTCGCAAGTTTCTCGTCGCCGCGCTTTTGCCGGCGCGGTTCTGGCCTTGGCGTTTCATTCCAATGCCTTTGGCGATGCGTTTTTCGCCAGCGATGTCATTGCCTACAGCGCGGGGAACGATCCCAACAACTTCTGGCTGAACCCTTCGTCAGCACTAGGCAAATCCGCCGGTGACACGGGCTTCGGTGTGCTCACGCCGTTCAACGGCGCCTTCTCCGACAGCCAGATCACCGGCATCGGCAAGGGCGGTTCCTTGACGCTGAAACTCGCCAAAACCGCGGCGTCCATGGGTTACTCGCTCGGCATTCATGCGGCCGTCGGCATCAACGACAACGACTGGCCGAATGGTTCCCCGGGCGCGACCGCGGCACCCTACACCAATCCCCGCATTGCGAACCTCGAAGTCAGCCTTGATGGAAATAATTGGGTTGATCTCGGCTCCAAGACCTTCACCATCCCGACCAACTTCTACTCAGAAGGCATTACAACACCAGGCTACCAGGAAGCGCCCGGCACCGCAGAAGCCGATTGGGCGAAGCCGTTCAAGCTGCCGCTCTCCAGCTTCGACAACAAGAACTGGCCACAGATCCTGACGACGCTCAACGGCTCCGCCGGTGGTGATTGGTTCGATCTCTCCGCGCCGCAGCTTGCCGGCATTAACTACGTTCGCTTTAACGTCGCCGCCGGTGCGATATTCCCGATGATCGTCGACTCGGTCGTCGGCAACACCGACAACCAGCTCAATACCGGAACACGAAATGTATCGACGTCGCCCATCGTCGAGGCGCCGGAGGGCACGATCTTTACGAATCGCGGGACGCTCCTGAACACGAGCACCGTCTCAGTGCCCGGCGCAGCGCCGCAGGCAGGGTCGGCAATCTTAAACTACGGCACTATTCGCAGTTCCACCGGGCCGACGATGACGATCACCGTCCCCGTCTACAGTGAAGGCGGCAACTTCGCCACGGTCGAAGGGACGATCCAACTTAATGGAAGGCTCATCACCGGCGCCGGCACGACCACCAAAACAGGGACCGGCACGCTGATCATCAACGGCGCTCAGCATCACAACCCCGGCTCGGCGTTTGTCGCAATGCAGGGCACAACAAAGTTCCAAACCGACGCCGCGGGTTTATCCATCACCGCGAGCGCCAAAATCGAGCTCAATTCCGAGCAGCACCTTGCGGGTCTGCAGGTGAACAGCAACGGATCCGTCCTCAGCGCGACCGGAGGCACGCAGGCGCTCTACACCGATATTCTGTCCATCGCCACCGGAGGTAGGCTCGATCTGAACGACAATGATCTCGTGGTGAATGGTGGAAACTTCTCCACCCTCCAGGGATCGGTTCTGGCCGGCTACTCAGCATCGCCCGACACCACAAAAACAGGCATCATCTCGACGCACAGTCAGACCGTCGCCGGCGGTGCCACGATATTAGCCCTCTTCGATAATGCATTGGCGGGCTTCAGTGATTTCCCCTTCGGCAGCGGCAATTCCATTGCCGCCGGTGCGATCGCGGGAAAATACACCTACATCGGCGACACCAACTACGACGGCCAAGTCAGCGCTCAGGATTACACGGCCATTGATGCCAACATCGGGACCAGCATCGACCCCGGAATCTCCTGGTTCTATGGCGACACCAACTTCGACGGCATTATCGACGCCACCGACTACACCGGCATCGACGCCGCCCTTGGCCTCGGCCAGGGTAATCCTCTCAGGGCAACAGCGCTGGTCCCCGAGCCCGCCACATGGAGCCTGCTGGCGGTGCTCGCATCCACCCTGTTTGCTCGTCGCCGCCGCAGATAGGGATCGGCGCACGGAGGCGGCCTCAAGTCCCGGGCCGCCTCCTTCTTAACCGCGCTCAAAAACGGTGACCAACATGTCCCAGCACAAGAAATCTTTCACGCTCGTCGAGCTCCTCGTCGTGATCGGAATCATCTCCCTGCTGATCGGCCTGCTCCTGCCCGCGCTGAACTCGGCAAGAGAGCAATCCAAGAGCGTCCAATGCCTCTCCAACCTCCGGCAGCTCTCCATCGCGGCACACAATTACATCATCACCAATCACGGACTGTATCCTCTCGCTTACTACACCGACGCCAACGGGTTTCAGGAATGGGACTTCAACAGATACAAAATCGCCGGCGTGACCAAAATGATTCCCGGAACGCTGTGGATGGGAAAGACGGATGTTCGCGTGCAGCAGTGCCCCAGTTTCGACGGCAAATCCAACACCCCGTTCGATCCGTACACCGGCTACAATTACAACACCAGCTACATCGGCGGCGAGCAAATGAGCTCGACGACAATCCGGCCACCCGCCAAGGCCACCCACGTTCGCCAGCCCTCGCTTACGGCATTGTTTGGCGATGGAGAACTCCGAACGGGCGCGAACAAGTTCATGCGCGCTCCGTTCTATGTCCCGGGTGAATCAGCTCTTGTTCCCCACACTGCGGGCACGCAAGGATTCCGTCACCGCCGGAAAACCAACGTCGCGTTCTGCGACGGGCATGCCGAGTCTCTCGGGAATCGTTACACAAACAAGGATCCGTTGGACCCCGGCGTCGTCGCCCCCCGCACCGGGTTCCTCTCCAATGACAATTCAATGTACGACTTGCAATGAACATCCTGACGCGGGCATCTTGCCCATGCTTAATGCCGCAAACACGGGCAAGATGCTCGCGTCCCAGGGATCCATCAAGCCCCCGCAGACGCATGCCGTCTCGGATCCGTCGCTGCGATGATCTCACTCACGCCGGTCTGATTAAACCCCTTGAAGCCGTCGTTCCGCTCGAGGTTCTCGAGATGCGATCCGATCGTCCCATGCTCGAGAAACTGGTTCGCCTGATGCTGTGTGATCAGGTTCGCGTCCAGGAGCCTCCGCACCCGCTCCGGCGGCACCGTCCAGCGCTCGCCTTCGGTGAACGCCTGCCGAAGGTATGGGAAATTTGTGAACGGCTTCATCGTCTTCACACCTTCTTCAGCGGCCAACTGGCTTGTCAGCGCATCGAAATCGAACTGCGCTTCGAGATGATGCATTCCCGCCTGAAGGAAACTTTCCCCATGCAGCCCGCACCACAATCCCACGGTTCCCAGCGAATCGCGCTCCGCGAGCGGCTCATGAGAAAAATCGCCCATGAGCTCATCCGGGGACAAGTCCACATCGTTGAAGGTTGTGATCCCCGTCACCGGCTGCTCCATGACCTGCGCGCCCCATCCCGCCTCGCGACCCGCATAGAACCGTTCGCGGCAATGAAATCCCAGCTTCTCAAATGTCGCCACCAGCTTCGAAAAGCTCTTTCTGGAACAACGATAAGTGTGATGGTCGTGGTTGCCCCAGCCCAAACCCAGCTTCTGCTGCCGCGCAAATTGAACCTGCGCTGCGCGGTTGCGTCTCTGCCAGAACTCCCGCTCTGCCGCGAACCACAGGTCGCAGGTCAGATTCACGCCCAGAGCCGCGATCGCGGAATCGATCAATCGATTCGCGTGCGCGAACCCTTCATCCTCAGATGAAAAATCCCGCTCGCGCGTCCGAAACCGCTCCAGATGAAGCAGTCGTTGGATCGAATGCTTCGGCGCTGCGTCCCGCTGGTTGAAGCTCGCATTCCCATGTCGCTCGATCACCATCAGCGCGTTGTCTTTGCAGTCGCAGATTTTCGCCAGCCGCACATCGGACAACGGCTCTCCCTGCACCGGCAGATCCAGATGATTTGCCGCCAGGAAATCAACCACCGATTCCGCTTTCAGCGCCAGCTCGAAAATCCCATCCCACACCACGATGGTCGGAAAGATCCCACCCTCATGCGTGAAGATCGCCATTGTCTTCAGATCGTGCTGCGCCTTGTATCCCACCGCGTTGAGCTCCCTCAATCTCGGATCCCGGCGGTTGAGCGCGATGTGACCCACCCAATCGTAAAATCGCGTGCCCGTCTCATCACGCATCCGCTGCGCCAGCTTCGTCGCTACCGGACATCCGGCCAGGAAATCATCCACCAGCGATGAGACAAATTTCGCCGCCTGGGGCTGACGGTTCCACTGAAACGCTTCCAACGGATTGCTCATCTGGGCGGTCATAGAAATCCTCTTCAAATTGCCGCTTTATCGGCTGAAATCGCCCGCTCGCGCGCGAAATCATGCCCACTGGCGGAACATGCCGACAGTAATGTATTATAGCCGGTCTCAGTTTTCGCCCTAGAATCCACTGAAGACGCTAAATTCATCTTCCGCGTTTAGCGGCGCGGAGAAGCAAGTTTCGTGCTTCGCTTCGGCGGTCAGACCAGCCGGCGGCCGAGAAGGGAATCGCACGTGCTCAAGGTTAACACCCCCGCGGTAGATGTTCAGATTAATCCGGAGGACGCTCTCGGCGTCGCGCCGTTCATCACCATGCCGCTGCCCGGTCCGCGTGCCAAAGCCCTGATCGATCGGGATGAGCGCTACAGTTCTCCATCGTATACGAGAGACTTTCCGCTGGTCGTCGAGCGCGCGCTCGGCAGCGTTGTCGAAGACGTCGATGGTAATCGCTTCCTTGACTTCGCCGCCGGGATTGCAGTCTGCGCCACGGGCCATTGTCACCCTCGAGTCGTCGCCGCGATTCAGGAGCAGGCCGAGAAGCTCATTCATATCTGCGGCAGCGACTTCTATTACCCGTCGATGGTCGAGCTCCTGGAAAAGCTGGCCTCCATCGTGCCTGGGACCAAAGACAAAAAGGTTCTCCTGACCAACAGCGGCGCCGAAGCGGTGGAAGCAGCGTTCAAGCTCGCGCGACACCACACGGGACGAAAGTACGCCATCGCCTTTCACGGCGCATTCCATGGCCGCACCATGGGCGCGCTTGCACTCACCTGCTCAAAAGCGCGGCAAAAAGAAAAATTTTCCCCGCTGGTCCCGATGACCGCGCACGTTCCGTACGGCGACATTAACGCGATCGAGGCGACGCTGTTCCGCTACCAGATGACGCCAGGCGAAGTCGCCGCTATCTTCGTTGAACCGATTCAGGGCGAAGGCGGCTACATCGTCCCGCCGCCGGATTATCTGCCCTATCTCCGCTCGCTCTGCGACAAGCATGGCATTCTGCTCATCGCGGATGAAATCCAATCCGGTACCGGCCGAACCGGAAAATGGTTTGCCTTCGAACACTGGAATGTCATCCCCGACATCGTGCTGATGTCCAAGGGCCTCGCCAGCGGCATGCCTCTCGGCGCCGTCATCGCCAGCGAAAAAGTCATGAATTGGCCTCCCGGCGCCCAAGGCAGCACCTTCGGCGGAAACCCCGTCTGCTGCGCCGCCGCGCTCGCGACGCTGAACCTCGTCGAAGCCGGTTATATGGCCAATGCCGCCAGGCTCGGTCCCATTCTTCTCAATCGCCTGAATCAGATCGCCGCGAAACACAAAACGCTCTCCAAATCCCGCGGCCTGGGGTTAATGTGCGGCGTGGACGCGCTCGCCCCCGGCACGCAGAAGCCCGACCCCGCACGCCGCGATAGAATCGTCCAAGCCTGTTTCGACCGCGGCTTGATCATGCTCGGCTGCGGCGAGCACACCATCCGTTTCTGTCCGCCGCTCTGCATCACGACGACTCAGCTCGACGCGGGCCTGAAGCTTTTTGAAGAAGCCGTCGACAGCGTAAAGTAGGAGCTGAAGACCGGGCATCCATTCCGGCGCTTTATTCAACAACGTCTGTTGTATCACGGGCATCTTGCCCGTGTTGGGAGTCGTCAACACGGGCAAGATGCCCGTGCTACAATTCAATCCTCCAGGTTTTCCTATGCACGAAGCAGTTCTTAAAAAAATTGGCATCGATCCCACCAACTCCGGTGTCGCGATCGGCATTGATTTCCGTCGCACCACCGGAAAATCATTTGCCGCCAGATCACCCATCGACGGCGCCACCCTCGCCACCGTTGCATCCGCCACCGTCGAAGACGTCCACACCATCATCAAAGCCGCCCAGGAAGCGTTTGTGAAATTCCGCCTCATCCCCGCCCCCAAGCGCGGCGAGTTCGTCCGTCGGGTTGGCCAAAAACTCCGCGACCGCAAGTCTGATCTCGCGGCGATCGTCTCCCTCGAAGCCGGCAAGATCACCGCCGAAGCGCTCGGCGAAGTCCAGGAAATGATCGACATCTGCGACTTCGCCGTCGGTCTCTCGCGCCAGCTTTACGGCCTGACCATCGCTTCCGAACGCCCCGGCCATCGCATGATGGAACAATGGCATCCACTCGGTCCCGTCGGTGTCATCACCGCATTCAATTTTCCCGTTGCCGTCTGGGCCTGGAACGCCATGCTCGCCTGGGTCTGCGGCAATCCCATCATCTGGAAGCCCTCCGAAAAAACGCCCCTCTGCGCCATCGCCGTTCAGACCGTTGTGGGGGAAGTCCTCAACGAAATGCCCGAAATCCCGCCCGCGATCCTGAACCTCGTCATCGGGGGACAGGAAATCGGTCGCGCGCTCGCATCATCGCCCCACATCCCGCTCGTTTCCGCGACCGGCTCCACGCGCATGGGAATCGCCGTCGCCCAAACCGTCGCCGCCCGCCTCGGAAGATCCCTCCTTGAACTCGGCGGCAACAATGCCATGATCCTGACGCCCTCCGCCGACCTCGAACTCGCCACCCGCGCCATCGTCTTCGCCGCCGTCGGAACCGCCGGTCAGCGCTGCACGACTCTCCGCCGATTGATCGTCCATGAGAGTATCAAGGATGAAATCATCCAGCGCCTCACCGCGATCTACGCGCAGCTCAAGATCGGCAACCCCACTCAGGAGGGAATCCTCGTCGGACCCCTGATCGATGAATCAGCGGGGAAAAGCATGGAACACGCGCTTGAACTCGCGCGCGAGCAGGGGGGCAAAGTTCATGGCGGTGGTCGTGTGACTGATAAAGTCCCCACCGGCGGCACCTACGTCAAACCCGCCATTGTCGAGACCTCGCGACAGATCCCCGTCGCTTGCGAGGAAACCTTCGCCCCCATCCTCTACGTCATCCCCTACAAAACCTTCGAAGAAGCGATCGAGATCCACAACGCCGTCCCGCAAGGGCTCTCCAGCGCCGTCTTCACCACCAACGTTCTGGAAGCGGAACTCTTTCTCTCTCCCGCAGGATCCGACTGCGGCATCGCCAACGTCAACATCGGCACCAGCGGCGCCGAAATCGGCGGCGCCTTCGGTGGCGAAAAGCAAACCGGTGGCGGCCGGGAATCCGGCTCCGACGCCTGGAAAAACTATATGCGCCGCACCACCAACACCATCAACTACTCCAAAGACCTCCCCCTCGCCCAAGGCATCTCCTTCGACACCGGCGCCGACCAAGTCCGCAAGCCCGCGCCATGAATCTCGTCGGTTACGGTTCGACCGTCACGAAATCAACTTCGCATCCAGCTCAATCGGCGTCGCCGCCAGCGCCTGCGAAACCGGGCATCCGGTCTTCGCCTTCTGCGCAAAATCCGCAAACGTCTTCTCATCAATCCCCGGCACCTGCGCCTGCGTCTGCAACTGAATCTTCGTGATCTTGAATCCCTCGCCAACCTTCTCCAGCGTTGCCGTCGCCGTCGTCGCCACGCGCGTGGGCTTGAATCCGCCCTTTTCCAAACCCGCCGACAGCGCCATCGAAAAGCATCCGGCCTGCGCCGCCGCGATCAGCTCTTCAGGATTCGTCCCAGTCCCCGATTCAAACCGGCTGGAGAACGAATACGGTCCCGAATAGGCGCTGCTTCCCAGCTTGACCGTCCCTTTACCGTCCTTCAATCCGCCTTCCCAAACCGCGTCTGCTTTTCGATCTGGCATAATTGTCCTCGTTTCAAAAAAAATAATCCGAACCGGCTGAAGCGACAGCATTATTCGCCCACGCCCGCGCGCTTGTCAATCCGGGTGGACCCTGCCGATTGTATCGCCAGGCACGGCCAAAGCGCCCCCAGCACCGCAAACGGAGCGATTCGCGGGTGGAAATTCATTGCTTCCGTTCCTCCCGCTTGTATTCTTGCTTGAAGGTTCCTCGTCAACAATTTGCCACCTGGAGCGGGAGATGTCGGAGATACAGCGCCACCACAGCCGCCGGAAGATCGTCAATGCGGTCGCATGCGTCGTTGGCGCGCTGGCATTGACCGCGAGCGTGGGCGTCAACGCCGCCGCCGCAAAGAAGAAGATCGTGCTTCCCCTGCCGCCGATCATCTCGGCAGCGCTGTTCAACCCATTCAAGCTGAACCACCCCATGACCTTCTGCGGGCCTCTGAAGAAAATTGATTACGACATCAAAGTTCAGAAAGAGAAGGACAAGAACAAGGACAAGAGCCCGAAGAAGCCCAGTCCGCCCCCGCCGCCTCCTCCTCCTCCTCCTCCCAAACCCAAGCCGCCGAAGCATACGCACCACCACGCCAAGCCGTCGTCCCATCGGTAGGCGCACGGACGACGAAAGACTTCACTTCGATGGTTGCTGTCGCTGCCGGTTCATCCTCATCGCTGATTATTCGTGATGATCATTTCGATCGCGCCCGCATCACCCTGCCCGCCGAGGCTGAACCTCTCACGAAATTCGATTCTGCGATCGAGTGGCTGCTTTACGGCGTCTTGATCTTTTCTCCCGCCGCAATGGGCGTCGTCCATTCCTGGAGCGAGCTAATCTTCGTCGGCCTCTGTGCGGGGATCGCGATTTGTCTCGCGCTCAAGCTTCTGGTGCGCCGCGATTTGAGAATCGTCTGGAACTGGAGCTACCTTCCCGTCGGGCTCTTCATCCTCTTGGCCCTCGTGCAACTGATATCGCTGCCGAGCGCCCTGATTGGCGCGATTGCGCCTCAAGGTCTCACTCTACGAACAAGTCTCGTAAGCGACCTTCCCCAACCCACGAGCGCTCTCAAGCGACTCACCGTAAGCTTCTACCCTCTCGCCACGCGACACGATCTCTGGCTTATGCTCTCCTGCGCAACCATCTTCTTCGCCGTCGTCAACGTGTTTCGCCGCCGCCAGCAGATCCGCCGCCTGCTCTTTGCCATTACGCTCGTCGCAGCCGCGGTCATCCTCCTTGCTCTTCTCCAGGATGTTGCCCGCACGAACGCGATCTACTTCAAATGGCTCAGCCCTTCGGGATTCGCCAATTCAGGCCCGTTCGCAAACCACAGCCACTTCAGCCAGTTCATGAGCCTTTCCATCGGCGCTGCGATCGGGCTGATGCTCATCCGCCTGCGCGAGATGACTTCCCTCGCACGCTTCCTCCCAAGTTCCCTGGGCGAGCGCATTCATCTTCCGGAATTCCGCGTCATCTGGCTCTGCGCCTTCGTCATCGTCACCGGCGCCCTCGCCATCTTTCTCTCCATGAGCCGCGCCGGAATCACCTCAACCCTTCTTGCCAGCATCTTCATCGCCATCATGATGGCGCGCCACCGCAGAATGCGGCCGCAGGGCTGGATCATGCTCCTTCTCGCGCTCTTCCTCGCGGCAGGCTTCAGCTACGGTCTCTTCTCCGTCACCTACGACCGCTGGATCAATGCCCATCACATCACGTCAGCACGCGACCGCTGGCAAACGATCCGCGACGCCTTCACCGCCTGGCGCACATCTCCGATCGTCGGCACGGGACTCGGCACCAACGCCGTCATTTTCCCGATGTTCGACAGAAGCGAATCCTCCGCGGTCTCGGTCTACGCCGACAACGACTACGCCCAGGCCGCCATTGAGATGGGCATCGTGGGCCTCGTTCTCGTGCTCGCCTTTCTCACGCTCACGTGGATTAACTTCGCCCGCGGCATCCGAAAAGGCGCCTCGCGGACCTGCGTCGCCGCGTTCGGTCTCGGCTTCGGCCTTTTCGCGGTCATGCTCCATGGCTCAAGCGACTACGGTCAGCACATTCCCGCCATCGGCGCCCTTACCGCCATCACGTGCGGGCTGCTCGTCACCCTCTCAAGGCTCCAGCCCGGAACTGAATCGACGCTGGAATTCCTCGACCCGATGATCACCCCATCCCGGTTCACGCCGATCCTTCGCCTCGCGACCACCGTTGCCGTCGCCTTCGTCAGCTTTTACGCCCTGTCCGATCTCAATGCCTCGCGACAGGCGGACGCTTTCGCCAATCAGGCATCAGTCATCGCAGCGGATCTCGAACAGAAAGACTGGCAAGACACAAACGAAGCCTTCGCCGCGCTCCTCACCGCCGCCGAGTCAGCGGTGCACGCTCAGCCCCAGGACATGACGCGCCGTTACTGGCTCAACGTCTATCGCTGGCGCTCCATCAGCCGCGTGACCGATGACGAGAGCGGCAGCCTTCTCATGTCGCCGGAGTCCACCGAATTCGCCCGGCAGATCCTCACCGACCTGAATGACCAGCGCCTGATCTGCCCCACTTTCCCAGAACCGTACGGACTGGCCGGCCAGATCGAAGCCTTCATCCTTGAGGACACCGCCGCCGGTTACGCCCATATCCGCACCGCGCAGGCGCTCCAGCCGAATGACGACCTTGCCTGCTTCAACGTTGGCTTGATCGACGCCCTCGAAGGACGCTTCGACGAATCGATCGCTCACATGCAGAAGGCCAATCGCCTGAACCATTCGATGCTCGAGCAGGCCGTGCATGTCTACCTCGATCGAGTCGACCGGCCCGACCTTGCGATCGCTGTTGCCCACGGCGACGCCGGCTGGTTGATCCAGGTCGCCCAACTGCTGGATGAGGATCACGTCGAACTCCGCAAAGCCGCTCTGCTCGAGGCAATGACGCTCCTGAAGGAGCGATGCCGAGAGCCTGGCGCTACGTCCGATACGTTCGCCACCGCGGCAAGCCTCTGCTGGGATCATCAGGATTATGTCGGCGCTGCCGAACATTATCGACGAGCTTTGGATAGCGACTACGGCCAGGTTCAATGGCGCGTTGCTCTCGCCCGGTCACTTGCCAAATCCGGTCAGGCTGATCAAGCCATGCAGGAGGCGCGAATCTGCCTGCGGCTGGACTCCCAAACCGTTGCCGCCCAACAGTTGATTCAAGAACTCAGTCTGCAAGGCCATCCATCCCCCATCACCCGAGATAGCTCAACGTCCGCTCAGCCGCCTGCGTCAAGGCAGTAGATCTGCCGCGCGATGCTTCCTGGTCCTGGTTGTGGGCTCCGAGGCGCCCGTCCGCCGAACGAACGCGAGTTCATTACTCGCGCGCAGCAGCATCGTTGCATGTTTCGACCCCGCCGCCAGACTCTCACGAATCATCACCCCCGCCGCGGCATTCACGTTGGTATTCTGCACGGACAGAACGCGAGCTATGGTCGTCCCATCCCCCATCAGCCTTTGATACACAAAATTGAACCCATCGGCCGTCGACCCAATCTGTGATCCCGCCCCTTTGATCGTGAAGGCGCCGTTGCTGTACGTCGCACTTCCCGCAATCGTCGCGTTCACATCGACGTCAGTAAACCCCGTCGGCAGCGCTGTCGATCCGGCCAGCGTCGTTGCGCTGACCGGGCCGGAATAGAGCGAGAACGCGCTCGCGCCCTTGTACGCGCGAATGCGATACCAGTACGTGGTGTTCGCGGACATCGGGGTGTTGCTGTAGCTGGTCGAGCCTGCGGGAAGGGCCACGAGCTGCGCGAAATTGGTGCCGTCCGTCGATCGCTCCAATGAAAAACCATCTTCGCCCGTGGTCGAGTCGACCCAGGTCAGGTTGATCTGCGTCGAAGAGATAGACTTGGCAGTAAGACCGCTCGGCGCGGAAAGCGCAGGCGCCGGCGGCGGTCCGGTTGGGGCGGTCGATGTCGCCATCAATGAAAAATCGAAGCTGATGTCCGTGCTGGCTGCGGACTGCTGATGAATCTCCACCGCGATCACGTTGGATCCTGCGACGAGAAGACTGGGGTTGATGCCGGCCGCGTACCAGGCCGATTCATCCAGTCCGCCGATCGCGTTTACCGCCGTAGTCGTCGCTGTGGGCGTGCCCGAAGGCATATTGCTGCGATACACCTCCGTGCCGTTCAAATAGACCACCGCGCCGTCGTCGCGGACGAGGCTGAGCGTGAGCGTCGAGATGCTGCCGGGACTTGCGATGTTGAAGACCTTGCGAAACCACGTCGTGATGAATTTGCTTCCCGAGTTCGGCCCGAAGCCGACGATCGTGGCCTCGTCCCCATCGCCGTAGCCCAGTTGCGCCGCGCCTGACTTCCACCCCGTCTCGACAAAGTTCGGATCGCTCTTCCAGGTGATGCCAGGCGCCGCGCCCGTGTCGAGGTATTTCCAGATGCTCCCGGCCGCGATGATCGTCTGAATCGTCGGCGTCAGAATGTTCGTGAAGTTGGAGTACGCCGAGTCCCCCGCGGCGTTGTTGGCGCGAATGCGATATAAGTATCGGGTGTTCGGCGTGATACCGACCGTGTCGAGGTAGCTCGCGATATCCGCGCCCGGCAGCGCGATCGACGTGTATTGCACGCCATTCGTCGAGCGTTCGAGCCTGAATCCGCTCTCGTTGTTTGCGTTGTCCGTCCACGTCAGGTTGATGCTGCTCGCGCTGGATACCGCGGAAGACAACCCGCTCGGCGCAGCCGGTGGCACCGTCGGAGCGGGCTGCAAAACGGTTCCGCAAAGTTGGAAATCAAAGCTGAGATCGGAACTGCTGGGGTTGAATTGATGCACCTCGACGGCAATAACGTTCGAGCCGTTAAGCAGCAATGCCGGATCCGCACCAATCGCCAGCCACGCCTGTTCGTTCACGCCGCTGATGTCACTGGACGCCGTCGTCCCATTTGCAATCCCACCGGCGGTCATGTTGCTTCGATAAACTTCCGCGCCGTTGAGGTACACCACAGCCCCATCATCCCGCAGCAGGCTAAGCGTGAGTGCGGCAACCTTTGTTCGATCGACCACGTTGAACGTGTTACGGAAATACGTCGTGATAAACTTGTTGGATGAGCTGGGGCCAAAAGAAACCGTCGTCGCTTCATCGCCGTCGCCGTAGCCAAGTTGGGCTTTGCCCGATTTCCAACCCGTTTCCGCGAAACCATTGACCTTCCAGCCGCCGCCGGGATCAACCCCCGTGTCGAGATATTTCCACGTCGCCGCCTGTGGAACGTAGTTGGCCGTGCTGTTGATGTTCGACTGGTTAATCGTGTACGTGTCGATCAGCGCGCCGGTGCGAGTAATGAACTTGAAGCTGATCGACGTGTCGGTGGCATCGACCTGCATCGCCCCATAGTCGCCGTTGTAGCGCGCCAAACTTCCGGCATCGATCGCGCTCCAGCTATCGATGCTTTCGCCCGCCAGACCATCGACGAAATACGGAAGTCCGCCGACTTCGAGCCTTTCGTAATCGTGATCGTGCCCCTGGAAGACCGCCGTTGCGCCCCAGTCCTTGAAAGGCCACTGCATTTGCGGGTCGTCACCATGAAAACCAGAGGAATAGGCGGGCTGGTGGAGCACGACGAGTTTCCACTTCGCCGTCGATGCGAGCATCTGGTTGCGAATGTACTGCGCCTGAACGCTGCTCGAAGTTTGCCCATCCGGCTCGCGCGAATCGGCATCGACAACAAAGAGCGCAACATTCCCGATCTGCTTCGTGTAATACCGCTCGTTATTCGGCAATGTGAAATAATCGAAATACGCCTGCCCAGCGTTCGTATCCAGATCGTGATTTCCAAGCGCCGGCCAGAAGTGATTCTGGTTGTCCGCTGCCCCCGCGCCGAAGGATCCAACATAAGGATAGATGAACGGGTGGTAGTATTTCCCGATGTTCTGATCGATGGTCGCAGCTGCGCCGGCGGGATAGTTGTTATCACCGACCGTGACCACCGCATCCGGCGACCAGCTTGCAACCAGGTTGGCGACATCCTGAATGGGCTGACCCGAAATCTCGGCTGAATAGTCCCCGATAAACGCTAGCCGGGTGTTGACAAGCAGCAGCCGCGCCTCGAGTGGCTCGAGTGCGTTGCGGATGGCGCGCGTGCGACGGTCAGTTGTCGCGCGCCGATGCAATAGGGTAAGGCACGACACGTTTCTTCCTCTCCGGACCCACTGACCCCACGGATGAAGGACATAACCATACGCTGCCGAGAGGCTTGCGCCAACGAGGACGTGCCAGAATCTCTCTTTGACTTCGGCGAGCGCTTCCACGAAAGCGCTTGGGCGGAGGCGCGGCACTTCTTCCTCCTTCTTCAGAGTATGAGAGGACGCGTGCGATCGCACCAGCGCTAAGACTCCGAGCCATCTTCCCCCTGTTAATCTGGTTAAAAGTTGAACTGATCGATGGTGTCCCTGGTAAAGACGAGAATCTTGCCGAGCAGAACGTTGCGTTGAATAAACGGCGCGGGCGGCATCGTCAGATGGAACAATGTACGTGTTTGGCGGGAGGGTTCAAACAAGTTTGGTCGCCTGGAATCGGGCGGGTAATGTAGTCGCAACGCATGGACTGGATCCCTCGGAAAATGTTGATCGCGCTGACCGTGCTGGTGGCCGTAGCGCAGGCGCGGGGCGCGGCGCCGATCAAGATCGAGTTGCCGCTCTTCGAGGGTGGGGCGGGGAAGGCTTTTTTCCTGGATTGCGCGCGCGAGTATGAACTGTGCGGGACGTGGGATGTCATGCTTGGCGCGAAAGCAGCGGTGTGGTCGTTCCGCGACGGGAAGCTTTTGGCGGGAGACCAGTTGGGGAAATACGAGAACGTGCGGACAGAGACGGACGGGCAGCGCTGGAATATCACCGCTGACCGGCTCGTCGGAACCCTCCTCGCAAACCCGGAATCTTTTTCGGGAGACGTAAAAATCAGCGCTGGCGGCGTCGAGACGACGCAGCGGGTTTCCGGCAGGAAACGCGATCCGGTCATCGTCGACATGTATCTCGATCCGCGCATCGAGGACAAGGTTCGTGTTCGGATCCTCGAGGGTTCGTTCTTCGAAATCACCAACGCGTTCATCAACTATTGGCCATTGATTCATAACGGCAAAGTGCTCGAGCTGAACAAGTTCCTGGATCAGCCCAACTGGGAGGGCGATGCGAAATGGCGGGACACTTTTTTGCCCGGCAGTCTCGATGTGTATGTGGATAACGGAAAGATCTACAGCGTTTCGCTCGGTTATTACGCATCGGTCATCTGGTACAACAAGAAGATGTTCCGCGATCACGGTTGGAAGACGCCCGTGACGTGGGATGAGTTGTTTGCCCTGTGCGAGCAGGTGAAGAAGGCGGGGATCGCGCCGCTGGCGTTCCAGGGGAGGTATCCCTATTACGCGGCGCCGCTTTATGAGGCCGCATTTTATAGTCTCGCGGGGCCCAAGGCCTTTTACGGGCAGAAGAAGCTCGTCGCCGGCAGCTACAGCAGACCGGAGAGCGTGGAAGCGCTGCGGCTCTTGCAAAAGCTCGCGGTTGAGGGATTCCAGGCGGGGGCGCTGGGAATGAGCCATACCGAATCGCAACTCCAGTTTTTCCTCGGGAACACGGCGATGATCCCATGCGGCGCATGGTTGAAAAGTGAAATGCTGGGGAAGATTCCCGATGGCTTCGAGCTGGGGTGCTTCAACTTGCCGGTTTCTAAAAACAGGATCGCTGATCCCACGGCCGTGAGCGTGCACACGGAGGCCACCGTGGTCATGTCCCAAAGCCCGCATCCGGAGATTGCGGTTGATTTCCTGCGACTGATGACCTCGCGCCGGATGGCCGGCAAGTTCGCGCGGATGCAGGACATCCCCACCTGCATCCGCGGCGCGAATGAAGGAAATCTTTCCAAGGATCTGGAAGAGCTCAATCAGATCGTCAACCGCGCGAAGACGAGCTACGGCATGGTGCCGGGAGAGAACTATCCGGAGTTTGAGCAGATTTACCGGGACGGAATGTATCGAGCGATTTCCGCAAGCCAGACGCCGGCGAAGATCGCGCAGGGACTGGAATCGCAGGCAGTCGCCGCCAAGGCTCGAGGCGACAATCCGGATCAGGTGACCGTGAATCATCGCTGGAAGCCCGCGATGCTGCTCACTTTATTGGGCGGCGGGATGCTGCTGGCGCTGACGCAGATGGTTCGCATGCGGCGACATGCCAGGCGAAAGCTTGCGCCGGTGGAAGAGCTGCAACCGATGCGGTTCAGGAACGTGCTGCTGTTCGTCGGGCCGGCGGTGGTGATCTATTCGATGTTCATCATCGTGCCTTGCGTGCGATCGTTCGCCTGGAGCGTGCATCAGTGGAACGGGCTGACGAACTTGGAGGGGATGCCGTTCAAGGGGTTGATGAATTTTCGACGGCTGCTGCTCGAGAGCGACACGTTCTGGATCTCGCTGCAAAACAACCTGTTCCTGATGGTGGTGGTGCCGTTGTTTGTCGTGCCGCTGGCGCTGTTTCTGTCGGCGTGCATCAGCCGGGGCGTGCTGGGCTCGACGTTTTTCCGCGTTGTGTTCTTCTTCCCGAATCTGCTCGGTGGCGTGGCGGCCACTCTGCTGTGGCTGCACGTCTACAACCCGCAGGGAGGACTGATTAACGCCGCGCTGATGGGATTGGGAAGCGGGTTGCACACAATCGGGATCCATTCGATTGCAGGCTATTTTCAGAGCTTTCAGGCGTACACCTGGCTGGAGCCGAAAAACCTGTACTGGTCGTTGATCCCCATCAGCATCTGGAGCGCATGCGGGTTCAACATGGTCCTGTATCTCGCGGCGATGGAAACGATTCCCGAGACCTATTACGAAGCGGCACGCATCGACGGCGCCAGCGCGTTCCGGCAGTTCTGGACGATCACGGTGCCGCTCATCTGGGAAGTGTTGCTGATTTCGCTGGTCTTTCTGGTCATCGGCGGCATGAAGGCTTTTGAAACGATCTGGCTGCTCACGAACCAGCAGCCGCAGACGCAGAATCACGTCATCAGCACCCTGATGATCCAGACCATGTTCAACGAGTTCAAGGTCGGAGAGGCCACCGCGATGGCGGTGATGCTGTTCCTGATGATCTTCGTCGGCACCGCGGCCATGCTGCGAGGACTGCGCCGCGAATCGGTGGAAATGTAATGACGACCATGCTGCCTGAAATCGCCGACAGGCCGGCAACGCTGAAGCGTCCGCCGCGGCAGGAGCCTCCGCGCCCGCGGCCGAAACTGTCGTTCTCCAGCCCGATCATCTTTCTGATGCTGCTCTCTTACGCGATCGTGGTCATGTACCCGATGTTCTGGCTGTTCTACTCCTCGCTCAAGAGCGACCAGGAGATTTTTCTCCGGCCATTCCAGTTGCCGCCGGCGAGCGCGCTTCACTGGGAGAATTTTTCGCACGCCTGGATCCAGGGCAACTTCAAGAGCTACTTCATCAACAGCGTAATCATGACCCTGTCGACTGTCCTGATGACAACGCTCCTCAGCGCGATGACGGCCTACGCGCTGTCGCGTTTCCGCTTCCTGGGCGCTAAGCCTTTGTACTTCTACTTTCTGGCGGGGCTGATGATCCCGATCCAGCTCGCGATCGTGCCGTTGTTCTTCGAGATGAAGAACTTGGGACTGCTCAACTCGCGGCCTGGGTTATTCCTGGTTTACCTGGCATTCGGATTCCCCTTCTCGATTTTTGTGCTGACCGGATTCTTCAAGTCTCTTCCATCAAGCCTGCACGAAGCCGCGCTGCTTGACGGCGCGAGCGAGGCGCAGGCGTTCTGGTACGTGATGCTGCCGATGGCGCGGCCGGGATTGATCACGGTCGCGATCTTCCTGTTTCTCGGCAATTGGAATGAATATTTCGTCGCCTTCGTATGCCTGAGCGGACGCGCATCGGATAACCTCCGGACGCTCCCGCTCGGATTGGCAAAGATCACGATCGTCAGCAACTACCGAAGCGACTGGGGCGTCGCCTTCGCGGGGCTGGTGCTGATGATGCTGCCGACGCTGCTGGCGTACCTGTTCCTCCAGAAGCATCTCACCAAGGGAATCACCGCGGGTGCGGTGAAAGGGTAAGCACCGAAGCGTCCATCGAAAAACGGATTGTTACAGCGTCGCCGAAGCGGAGGAGAGAGTTTTCGCCGACACCCGAGTCAGCGTCATCAGAATTTGCTCCGGCGTCGCGGGCAGCGAAAGCGCGGGAACGTCGCCCGCGGAAGCGTATGAGATCGCGTTCTTGATGGCTGTGAACACGCATGCGCCGAGCAGCAGCGGTGGCTCCCCGACCGCCTTTGATCGCTTGATCGAGACATGATTGTCCGGATTGTGCAGCGTATCCACGTTGAAAACATCCGGCACATCCGAAATGTTCGGGATCTTGTACGTCGTCGGCGAATGCGACCAAAGCTCCCCGGTGGGGGAGTACATCAGTTCCTCGGTCGTGCACCATCCCATCCCCTGAATAAACCCACCGACGATCTGCCCGCGGTCGATGCCGGGGTTGATGGATTCACCGATGTCCATCAGGAGGTCAACGCGCGTAACCCGCAAGTCTCCGGTGAAGCGATCGATCAGCACCTCGGCCGCAGCCACGCCGTTGGTGAAATAAAGGAACGGATGCCCCTTGCCGGTCTCGCGATTGTAATCCACCCCGGGAGTCGCGTAGAAGCCGCGCTCGCCAAGGCTGACGCGAAGCTCATACGCCTGGCAGCAGACATTGCGGAACAAAACTTGGCGCGCGGGACGTCGGGAATCGAACACCTCGTTGTTCTGAAAAACGATGTAGCCTGGCTCTGGGCTCAAGCCCGCATCAGCGTCTCCAAGCATCTTCGCCGCGACAATCCCCAGCCGCCCGCGGATTCGTTCGCACGCATCAATCGCCGCCGCGCCGTTGAGATCCGTTCCTGAACTGGCAGCCGTGGGAGAGGTGTTGTTGTTCTTGTCGGTCGCGGTCGCGGCGACGATCACATCGCCGTACGTCACCCCAAGCTCGTCGGCCACAATCTGCCGCACGCGCGTGTTCACCCCCTGGCCCATCTCGGTTCCCCCGGTCGAGACGATGACGGTGCCGTCCTGGTAAACATTCACCAGCGCGTTCGCCTGGTTCATGGCGCGACGGGTAAATGAGATTCCAAATTTCACAGCCGTGAGAGAGAGGCCCTTGAGCTGCGTCTTCGACCGCGCGTTGAACTGCTGGATCTCCATCCGCCGCCGCGCGTAATCACACTTCTTCGGCAACTCTTCGAATAGCCGCGGCAGCGTATTGTTCTGCACAAGCTGCCCATACGGCGTCTCGTTTCGTTCATCAATCCCGTACCCATTGATGCGCCGGACGTCCAGCGCATCCTTCTTCAGCTTCAGCGCAATCTCTTCGATGATATTCTCAATGTTGATCACGCCCTGCGGCCCGCCAAACCCGCGAAACGCGGTATTACTCGGCAAATTCGTCTTGCAAATCCTTCCCGCCGCCCGGAAGTTCGGGATGAAGTAAGCGTTGTCCGCATGCAGCAGCGACCGCTCGAACACGGCCGCCGACAGATCGAGAGAAAAACCGCCGTTGGCGAACAGCTTCAGGTCCAGCGCGGTAATCAAACCTTCATCGGTGTACACGACTTTGTAGAAGCTCTTGAACGGATGCCGCTTGCCGGTGATCCGCATGTCGTCGTCTTTATTGAGAGCGACGCGCGCCGGACGGCGCATCAGATGCGCCACCAGCGCCGCCATCGCCGCCGGTTGAGCGGCCTGCGTTTCCTTCCCGCCAAATCCACCGCCCATCCGCTTGCAGATGCAGGTGACCTGGTTGAAGCCGACGCCCAAAACCTCTGCCACCATCATCTGCACTTCACTCGGATGCTGCGTCGACGAGTGCACCGTCATCGTTCCGTGCTCGCCGGGATACGCGATGGCGACTTGCGACTCGAGATAGAAATGTTCCTGGCCGCCGGTCGTCAGCGAACCTTCCAGCCCGTTCTCCGGACTCGCAAATGCCTTCGCAAGATCTCCGCTCTGGATTACGCGCTCAGGCCCGTGAAAACTGTCGGCGGCGATTGCTTCATCTATCGAGAAGATCGGCGGAAGCGGTTTCACGTCGATGCGCACCGCCTTCTTCGCAAGCGCCAGCGCCTCGCGCGTCTCGGCCGCGATGATGACGATCGGCGCCCCGAGGAACGGAGCGATCTTCTCCACCAGCAGGTCCTCATCCTTCACCACCGGCCCGATCCGGTTGTGCCCCGGAATGTCCTTGTGGGTCAAGACCGCGACGATGCCCGGAATGCTCCGCGCCGCTTCAACATCGACGTTCAAAACTTCCCCATGAGCAACCGGTGATCCCACGATATCGACCAGCAACTCCCCGCGCGCCGGCGCCACATCGTCGAGAAAGATCGACTCGCCGGAAACGTGCCCTGCCGCCGAATCATGGGGAATATTTTGCCCGACGACAGCCATGACTAGACCGCCTTTCCGTTGCCGTTCCCGGTGGCAGGCGCGCGTGAGAGGTGAACCCCAGCGCGTGACGGTGGCGTTGTGCGATCGTAAATCTGCTCGCCCGTCAGATCCGCATGGAACTTCTTGAGAATGTTCGCCGCAAGCTGCAACCGATACTCCCGCGAGCCTCGCACATCGCTGATCGGCGTGATCTCCGTCAGCGCAATCTCGGCGGCACTCTCAATCTCTGACGCGACAAACGGCTTTCCCTTCAGCGCCTGCTCCGTCTTGACCAGCCGATAAATCATCGGCCCCACACCGCCGTACGCGATCCGGATGTCCGCGATGACATTCGCCTCCAGCCGGATCCAGAACGCCGCGGTGAAGGTTGAGATATCCAGATCATGGCGCTTCGACAATTTGTAGATCCGAAACTGCTCGCTTCCCCGCGGCAAAGGCATAAAAACCCGCGTGATGATCTCTTCCGGCGTCATCACTGACTTTCGATACCCAATATAAAACTCGTTCATGTTCACGCGCCGGGCCCCGTCTGGCCCCGTCAATTCGACCTCCGCATTCAGCACGAACAGCGCCGGCATCGTGTCGCCGATCGGCGAGCCGTTGGCGATATTCCCCGCCAGCGTCCCCGCATTGCGAATCAGCGGCGAACCATGCCGCCAGAGCATCTTCGCAAACTCCGGGCACAACTCCTCCGTTCGGCGCTCAAGCTCCGCCAGCGTCGCCGTCGCGCCGATGGATAGCACGCCATTCTCGATCGAGATCGTTCGAAGCTCCGCGACGCTTCCCAGCGCCAGCACCACGCGCGGCTCGCGAATCCCCTTGTTCACCTGGACGCCCACATCCGTTGCGCCCGCAACCGGAATCGCCGCGGGATTCGCCGCCTTGAATTCCACCGCCTCGGCCACCGTCGTCGGCTTGAAGAACGTCTTCCCCCCCGCCTCCACTCGCACCGACTCAACCATCGCCCGCTTCATCCCCGGCAGCAACTCACCCGCCGGATAAAGATCATCAAATGTCCGAAGCTCATGCCGCGGCACCTCAAGCCCCGCCCGCAGGATCGATTCATACCCCGTGCACCGGCAGAGATTCCCAACCAGCCCCGCCCGCAGCGCCCGTTCATCCTGATGCTTCCGCTCGTTAAACAGCCCGCACATCGCCACCACAAACCCCGGCGTGCAGAACCCGCACTGCGCCCCGTGACACTTCACCATCGCATTCTGAATCGGATTCAGCTTCCCATCATATTTCAACCCCTCCACCGTGATGACATGCGCTCCATCAAGCTGGTAGAGAAACTGAATGCAGCTCGTCACCGCACGGTATCGAACGCCCTCGCCATCGGGTCGACCGATCAAAACCGTGCACGATCCGCAATCACCTTCGGCACAAACCACTTTCGTTCCAATCAGCCCAAGGTCGTACCGCAGAAAGTTAGACAGCGTCTGAAACGCTCGCGCGCCGCCGACGTCATGCCGCCGGCCGTTAATGAAGATGATCAGAGCGTCTCGCATGCGATCTCGAACCGTTCGATTATAACGTGGATTTCATTCAGCGGCGAAAAACTTCTTCCCCCGAAACCGTCACCGCCAGCACTTTATTTTCCAGCCGCGCCGCCGTCTGACGTGTGTCCGCCTCCAGCAGCGTCAAAGCATCTCCGTGATCCAGCCCGACAGCCCGCAGTTGTCGCACCGCCTCCGCATGGGGGCCCGCACTAAACCGCGCGAGTGTCTGCTGAGATATCCCCAAAACACCCAATTGAATCGCTTCATCAGCCGTTGCTCCAGCCGGAAAATCATCCGCCGCCACTTCGATAAAACTCATCGGCTTCCCGATCTCGAACGACGCCCCAGTCGAATCCAATCGCAGCATTTGCGCCGGCGCCAGCGTACTTCGGAAGAGTGCTTCGCTCGCCATCACTTCCTCCACGTCCCCAAGCGGGTGGACCTTCAAAAACTGAGCCATCTCCGCCAGCAGCGACGTGGTCGGCGATGCCCCCACGTCCGTGCAGATCGCGTACGGAATACCCATGCTTCGGACTACCGACAGCGGCATCACGCCCGAACCCAGCAACGTGTTCGACGTCGGACAATGCGCAATTTCACTCGATCGCTTCATTACCATCTCGAACTCACTTTCCGACATTCGAACGCAATGCGCCAAGATCGGCTGACGATCCAGAAGCCCATCCCGCAGGTACACATCCGTGTAGTTCTCGTAATCCGGATACAGCACCTCCTCCACAAACCGCTTCTCCAAAATCTGCTCGTTCAGATGCGTCTGCATCCGCAGCCCAAGCTCCTCTGCCAATTTCGCAGCCTTCGTCCGCAGCGGTGTATTCACCGATACCGCAAAACGATCCGTCACAATCAGCCGACGTCCAAAATCCGCCGCCAGCGCGCGGATGTCCTTCTCAAGCGATGCCTCGCTCGTCCGCAAATACTCCGGACAGTTCATGTTCATCAGCACCAGCCCCACCGACCACGTCGCCGGCAGCAACTCCAGCGCCGTGCGTGCGGCATCTGCATGCACTGTCATATAAGCCGCACCACCAATGACGCCTTTGGAAAGCGTATCCCGCAAAAACGCCTGAACCGTCGCACGCGTGTGCTCATCCACGGAGCATTTCGCCTCCATGGGAAACACGTTCCGATTCAGCCCCGCCAGCAGCCGCCCCTGCGGCGGGTTATCGCCCACGCCCTCCATGAACTTCCCGCGAATCGGATGCTGCGGGATATGAATGTGGGCATCCAGAAACGGAGGAAGAATGAGTCCGCGCGCGCCACGAGCGCTACCCGCGGCCTGCCCGCTCAATCCAGAACGCGCTCCCAAGTACGTGATAACCCCGGCCGAATCGCACCCCAGCGCGCCGTCGGAAATGAATTCAACCTCCCCTCCCGCCTTCGGATTAAGCAGCGGTCCCACAACAGTCTGCATCTTCGAGGCATTCACCATCCATTGTATTGTAACGCAGACCCCGCTCGCGCGCGGCACCCGCATCTACCACGGCTTGCCTCGGTTCCCCCTGCATCGATAATGCAGTCATGACTCAACAGAATTTCCGCACCGAAAAAGACTCCATGGGCGACATGCAGATCCCCGCGGGCGCCCACTACGGCGCCCAGACCGCCCGCGCGGTGGAAAATTTCCCCATCTCCGATCTCCGATTCAACCGAAGATTCATCGCCGCCATGGGATTGATCAAATACGCCGCCGCCGAGATCAACCACAAATTAGGCGTTTTAGACGACCCTCGGCGCGCCCTGCTTCAGCAGGCCGCGTCCGAAGTCATCGACGGAACCCTCGACCCCCAATTCGTCGTCGACATCTTCCAGACCGGCTCCGGCACCTCCACCAACATGAACACCAACGAGGTCATCGCCTCCCGCGCCAACGAAATCGCCACCGGTAAACGCGGCGGCAAGGACCCCATCCACCCCAACGATCACGTCAACCAACAGCAATCCAGCAACGACGTCATCCCCACCGCCATCCACGTCTCCGCCGCCGTCGCCATGAAAGAATCCCTCCTCCCCGCGCTCGAGCATCTCGCCGATGCACTTCAGAAAAAAGCCGATCAATACGACGACATCGTTAAAATCGGCCGCACTCACCTCCAGGACGCCACCCCCATCCGCTTAGGGCAGGAACTTTCAGGTTACGCCGCCCAAGCGCGGCTTGCCGCCTCGCGCACCACCAAAGCCATCAACGCCCTGAGGGAACTACCCCTCGGCGGAACTGCCGTGGGCACCGGCATCAACGCCCATCCCGAATTCGCCAAACAAGCCATTGCCGTCATCGCAAAAAAAACCGGCATCGACTTCGTCGAAGCCACCAACCATTTCGAAGCTCAAGCCGCCAAAGACGCCGTCGTCGAAGTCTCCGGCCAACTCAAAACCATCGCCGTCTCACTCACCAAAATCGCCAACGACATCCGCTGGCTCGCCTCAGGTCCCCGCTGCGGCATCGGCGAAATCTCCATCCCGTCCACCCAACCCGGCTCCTCGATCATGCCCGGCAAGGTCAATCCCGTGATGTCCGAAATGGTCCTGCAAGTTGCCGCTCAGGTCATCGGCAACGACGCCACCATCACCTTCGCCGCATCGGGTCTCGGTTCAACCTTCGAGCTTAATGTCATGATGCCCGTGATGGCCTACAACCTCCTCCAATCGATCGAGCTGCTTTCCCGCGCCGCCAGAGTCTTCGCCGACCGCACCGTCGCCGGCCTCGAGGCCAATCGCGAGCGCTGCGAATCCCTCGTCGAGCAGTCCCTCGCCATGTGCACCAGTCTCGCCCCGATCATCGGCTATGATAAAACCGCCGACGTCGCCAAAGAGTCCCACAAGACCGGCAAAACCGTCCGCCAGGTCGCCAGGGAGCGCAAGTACATGGACGATGCCGCCCTGGACAAAGCCCTAAATCCCCGCCGCATGACCCAGCCCCAAGCCGACATGATCGGCAGCGGCGGAGGGTGAACCACCAATCAACCCTTCCTCCTTATTTCCAGCAACCTCCGCCTATCTCAACTTCAACCTCTACCGTCAGTAACGTTTTTCCCCCGCATCGAGCCTCTGCCAGTTTGACAGCAAGCTGCTTTCGGAATTATACTTACAATTCTCTACCTGCGTCGGGTCCCGTTGCTAACCCCGTCGCCGGAATCGGTCCAAGCTTGAAAGGAGCGAGCGGCAAACGTGGCCAAAAAAGCGTCCAAGAAGCCGGCACCCGCGAAGCAGAGCGTCAAGGCAAAGAGCACCAGCGCCAAAAGCGCCAAGGTGACGAAACCCACGAGCAAGCCCACGCGCGCTCCCGCCATTCCGTCTCCACGTCCCGCGAAAGCGGCTCCTGCCAAAATCCCACCGGTCAAACCCGCGCCGGCGATTAAGGCTGCGAAACCCTCGAAGGCGCCTTCGTCATCCGTTAAATCCTCGCCACCGCCCATCAAAGCGACTGCATCAAGTACCAAACACAAAGTCGCAACCGCTCCACATGCCACGGGCAACGCGTTCAACAACCGCCCGGTTCCGGTCATGGTCACAACCGACGGGAAACCCAAAAAGAACCAGGCAGGGATGTCGCCCAAAGAGCTCGAGCATTTCCGCGAGCTTCTTCTCACCAAGCGCCGCGAGCTCGTCGGCGACATGTCGCAAATGGAACGCGAGGCCCTTCGCTCCGCCAGCGGAACCAACCTCTCCAATCTGCCCCTCCACATGGCCGACATGGGCACCGACAACTACGAGCAGGAATTCACCCTCGGCCTCGTTGAAAAAGACCGCAACCTCCTCCGCGAGATCAATCAGGCGCTCGCCAGGATTCAGGACGGTAGCTACGGCATCTGCGAAGGCACCGGCAAACCAATCGGCAAAGTCCGCCTCGAAATCCAACCCTGGTCCCGGGTCTCCGTCGAATACGCCCGTCAAAAAGAACAAGGCTTCCGCCGCATGACGTAAGTATTAACCCAGAAGACTCTTGCCACCGATGGGGCACCGATTCACACCGATAGCAGATCCATTTCATCGGTGCCCCATCGGTGGCTAATCGTTTCACTCTCCGGCTACAATCTCCCCTCCACGCCCCGCTGCGCGTGCGATCATGAAGCACCGCCTTTCCGATACCCTTCGTCACGCGCCCGCCGTCGCTCGCTTCGCGCTCGTCGCCGTCCTCGGGCTCGCTCTCGATCTCTGGACGAAATGGCTCGCCTTCCACACGCTCCTTCAGTCCATCAGCCGCTACCCCGATAACTCCTGCGTCGTCACCAGCCGCACCTACGACTTCATTCCCGGATGGCTGCGCTTCGAAGTCACCGTCAACCAGGGCGCCGTCTTCGGCATCGGACAGGGTCAGCGCTTCCTCTTCCTCATCGTTTCCGCCGCCGCCGTCGGGTTCCTCGGCTACCTTTTCCTCTCCAGCAAACCCAAACAGTGGTTCTACCAGCTCGTCCTCGGCATGCTTCTCGCGGGCGTCCTCGGCAATGTCTACGACCGCGCCCTCTTCGGCTACGTTCGCGACATGATCCACGCCCTCCCGGGCTGGCAAAACCCGCTGCGAAGTTACTTCCCGCACTGGCAATACATCTTCCCCTGGATCTTCAACATCGCGGATTCGTTCCTCTGCGTCGGTGTTACCCTCATGCTCATCTATACCCTCGTCTCCCCGAATCGCGAGCCCGCCGCCGCGCCGGATCATCCCCGCAATCCCCCCCCGAACCGACCCAGTCGCAACGTGCCTGAATGACAATGCCCGAGATCCAACCAGACTTCGACCGCCGGATGATGCGCCGCGCCATCCGCCTCGCGATGAACGGTCACGGCTGCGCTGAGCCCAACCCGATGGTCGGCTGCGTCCTCACCAAAGATCACCGCCTGATCGGTGAAGGCTTCCATGCCAGGTTCGGCGGCCCCCATGCCGAGCCATCCGCCCTCGCGAACTGCACTGAATCTCCCGAAGGCGCAACCGCGTATGTCACCCTCGAGCCTTGCTGTCACACGAATAAGAAAACACCGCCCTGCGTGCCCGCACTGATCGATGCGAAGATTGCAAGAGTGGTCGTGGGATGTCTCGATCCTAATCCCCAAGTCAATGGCAAGGGCCTCGACCAACTCCACGCCGCCGGCATCTCCATCACGCGCGACCTCCTCGTAGACCACGCCAGGCAGCTCCTCGCCCCATTCATCGCCAGGACCACTCATCAACGACCCTACATCACCCTCAAATGGGCCGAGACCGCCGACCGCAAGATCGCCGGACCGGGAGGCAGGCGCCTTGCGATCACCAACGCCACCTCCAATCAACTCATTCACGACCTCCGCTCCCGATGCGGTTCCATCCTCGTGGGCATCAATACCATTGTCACCGACGATCCGCTCCTCACGGCGCGAAAAACGACGAGCGCGCGACATCCCGCGCGCTTCATCCTCGACACTCATCTTCGCACGCCGCTCGATGCGCAAATCGTTCAGAACCGCGAGGCCCCCACGGAAATTCTATGCGGCCACCAAACCGATGAACCCTTTCGCAATCGTCGCGATGCGCTGGCGGAAAAAGGAATCAGCATCACCCCCATCCCTCTCGCCCCGGATTGTCGTCTCAGTCTTCCCAAAGCAATCGAGCGGATTCATCACGCCTCCCGAAATGACCTGCTGGTCGAGCCGGGCCCGACGCTGGCGCACAGTTTCTTCGAAGCCGGTCTCGTCGACCGTCTCTGGATCATCCGCTCCTCCCAAAGAATCGACGACCCAACTGCCCCCGCCGCCGTAGACGTCCCCACCGATTACATCAAAACCGGGCACATGAACATCGACGGCGACATCCTCACCGAATACCTCAACCCTCGCAGTGATGTCTTCTTCTCCGCTGATCCATCGGCCGATTTTGTGTTGGCGGAAGGTGCAGTCACTACTCGTTAGCGACTCCGCTCCACAGCCGTCTCTTTCCCCTTTCCCCGCGGGCTCGCTAAAATCCACGCATGGCCAACCAAATCCAGTGCCCCAACTGCGGACAAAGCTACGATCTCACGCCGGAGCAGATTCCGCAGTACGCCGGACAGACGATCACCTGCACCCAGTGCCAGAAACCTTTCACCGTGCCCGCGAACATCGCCGCGCCAGGCTCCCATGTCCCTCCCTTCCCGACGTCCGATCGTCCTGGCGTTCCGCCGGCTTATCCGCAGCCGCAATCCCAGACCCACTACCTGCCGCCGCAGCCCGAACAATCGAATCCTCTCGCCATCATCAGCTTGATCTGCGGCCTTCTCTTCTGCATCCCAATCATTCCCGCGCTCTTCGGCATCGTTCTCGGAATTCTCGGCCTGCAAAAGACCCGCGACCCTCGAGTGAAAGGGAAATCCTTTTCCATCGCCGGCATCTCGGTCAGCGCCTGTGCGATTCTCCTTTGGGTGGCTGTTGCGATGATGGGATCCATCATGCTCCCCTCGCTCACCCGCGCTCGCGAAACCGCCAACCGCGTCAAGTGCGCATCCAACATGCGCCAGATCGGGCAAGCGATCTTGCACTATGCCAACGAGAACAAAGGCCATTATCCCCCCGATCTGGCGACCGTCCTGAGAACGCAGGCCATCACCTCCAACGAATTCGTCTGCCCCGCCTCCAAAGATAAGGCGGCGACGCCGGCTCCGAACCCTCAATCCGCCACCCTGGCGCAAGCCGCTGTCTCGTACATCTACATCGGACAGAACCTGACCAGCGGCGCCAGCAAATCCGACGTCGTTCTGTACGAGCCGTTCACGAACCACAACGACGGCACCAACATCCTCTTCGGCGACGGCCATGTGGACTGGCTCACCAAGCAACAGGCGCAGCCGCTGATCGATCGCGCGAAAGCGCGGCCTGCTGTCGCGGAGTGACGATCACGCTGCAAGCGGGAAAGCAAATGCAGCCACGGAAACACGGAGATGCGGGGACAGACGCGGAGAAGAGATTTAGCCACCGATGGACACCGATGGACACCGATGGACACCGATGGACACAGATTCAAGACAAGCCAAAACTCTGTTCTTTCCCGTTCCGATCGGCGTTCATCGGTGTGATTCGGTGGCCAACCTCCGAATTGTTATACTTCTTTTCTACGCGACCATCCCGCTCATCGGCACCGCCAGCGGCTGCACGATCGCCGCCGACTGCGTGAGGATTCGCCAGTCGGAAAAACTGTTCGAGCCGATCGTCACATCGATCTCGGTTTCGCTCACCAGCAGCGCATCGCCGCCGGGGAACCAAAGATCATCCCCCGGGATGCCGATCTCGATCGCTGAGATGTCCCCACCGCTGAGCGAGACCACGCCGCTGAACGCGAAGCGGTAGATGCCGTCGTCCCGACCGGTGACGCTGATCACCGTCAGCGGCCCGCTCGGCGGCGCGGGCGTGGGCGGGACGATTGCGGGTCGTCCGCGCTGGCGATTGCGGGGGAATTGGATCGGGTAGGTGAGCATGGGTAAGGGGAAGAGTTGTCAGTTGTTCGTTGTCAGTTGTCAGCAAACGGCAATGAGTCGCCAGTGGTGCAGCAGCAGTTCCGTACGGGCAACTGGCAACTGACCACTGGCAACTCTCGTTCTACGCTTATGCCGCTTCCGCGACGGCGCTGATGATCACCGCGCTCACGGGCGTGGCGACGGGGCCCGGCTCCCCGCGATTATTACACCATCGCGCGACAATCCACACCCTGGTCCCGGTCGCGGGGTCCGCCGAGAGGCCGTAACTGAGTGCATAAGCATTCTGATCGGTCGCCAGAGCGGTTGCATCCGCGGCCACCAGACCATACGTGCTTGGCGAAGCGGAAATTTTCGCACTGAACTCCGCCGATTGCGTGACCAGCTCCGATTCTTTCGTGGCAATCCAGTCTCTCGACATGGGATGCTCCTTGTCGTGAATGGAACAATTCAACGCCCGCCCAACCCGCTCTTCCGATTCAGGCCCATCCCGAATCAGTCAAAGCGAATCGCGTGAAGCAGGCGTTTCCACGAAAGTCATCGTCAGTGCGACTGTAGTATTTAATCTGGAAATGCGCAGAATATGGATATTGGGATCGTCGGGAAAATGGGGTTGTTTTATTGGGACAGACGCGGGGGGAAGGCGCTTCGCTTGGCCACGAATGAATACGAAGGAACACGAATCTTCACGAAGGGGAAGAACGACGCGCCAAGAAGGCCAAGGCGTCAAGGACGGCAAAGAGAGGTCCTTCAATGTTGAGTGTCCTGTTTTGCGGCCCATTTGTCCGTATGCTTCGCCCGTGCTAGTTCGAAGTTATTCCTTTGTCAGCCGGTCGGTGAACGATTGGCAGCACGCTTGACAAGCTCACGGATCACTAGGTTCCGCGCCTTTTGTTGCTCTTGAGGATCGATGTGGCTATCCACCAGACGGATGGCGATGCTTAACTGCTGGAGGCGAGACAACTGCTCGAAGTAAAAGAGTGAGCGGTCTTGTGTTTTCGAATACAGGTACAAGAACAAGGCTGAGACGAAGTTCACAACTACCCCTGCTGCTGTGGACAATGAAGCGACGAAGGTGTTGTGATTTTCCTTTTGGAAATAGAAGATCCAGATGCCAGTAATTATGGTTCCGAAGCCGAAAAACATTGCTACCACAGCCCACCGAAAGCTGGACCGTGCCTGCGTTTGGCTGATTACATAGTACTCGTTTAGCCGGCTAAGATCGAGCTTTAAGGCGTCCTGTGGGGTGTTGGATTGCTCATAAGTTTTTTCCGCTTGTTGACGCTCCGCCGCCGCTTGCTCGACTAAACGTAAGCTCAAATTCGGGCCCCGCGATAACGGCGACATACATCAGCCAAGGTGATAGCGTCAAGCCGAAGATGTATGAGAATGAAAACCAGCCAGGCCTCATGAATCCAAGCACCCAAATTAATGCGCATATGATTCCTGCAGTAGCCACTAACGCACGGCAGAAAGAATGCGTTCGGAGGAACTGGGCTACCCCGTATGAAACAATTGAGGACTGGCCACCGCTGAAGGTGATTTTGACGTGAGATCGAGGCAGAGTTCTCGGTTGCGCTTCAGCCATGTTTCGCACACCTGCCAAGGAAAGTACGTTCCCCAGAACCAATTCGAGCCGTGCCCATGCGAATCGCATACGGCAACCATGAGCAAGGCCAAAAGCGGAGAGGAGGGAACACGGTTAGAACTTTTCCTGCGTGAAGTCGCCACCTTGGAGCCAATCCTCCGCACGCTTTTAACTTTGTGACCCATTCGTGGCGGCGAACTGATTCAGCACGGCCTGTACCTGTTGAAAGTTCACGGGCTTTGTCAGGTGCGCGAAGAACCCTGCGCGCTCGGATTGGGCTAGATCTTCCTCCATCCCGTACCCGCTGATCGCCACGCCGCGCAATCCGTACTTCTGACTCAGCGCTCGCATCAGTTCCAAGCCGCTTCCGTCCGGCAGCCCAAGGTCGCTGAGGACGAGATCGAACTGCTGGTCCTGGCCCACTTCCAAGGCGGCGGCCACCGTGTGAGCGGTGGTGACCTCATGACCCAGGCTTCGGAGCAGCAGCGCCATGACTTTCGCCGTGTCAGCGTGATCCTCCACGAGGAGCAACTTCAGTGTGTGCGACGGGCGTCCAGCAGATCGTTCGCTCGATGCTGAGGTGGACACCGCTCTCGCCGCCGTCAGCGGCAAGCGAACGGAGAATGTGGCCCCTTTGCCCTTGCCACCGCTGTTGGCAATCAACACCCCGTCGTGGGCTTGCACAAGCGCGTTTGAAATTGCCAATCCCAGACCGAGGCCGCCAAACCGCCGGGTCACGTCGTCGCTCGTTTGTTCAAATGCATTGAAGATCGTCCCGAGCTGCTGAGGCTCGATGCCGATTCCCGTGTCGCTGATCTCGATGTGGAGCTGGTCGCCTTCGTTGCGCGACGCGATCTCAATGCGCCCCTTCAAGGGGGTGAACTTCACGGCGTTCTTGACGATGTTCCAAAGCACCTGCTGCAACCGCGCCGGATCCGCCTTGGCGTGGTGTTCAGCCGCATCGAGCCGGACGGACAGGTCAAGTTCCTTCCGATAGATGTCGCTCCGACAGATCTCGACTGTTTGCGTGATGAGGGCATTCACATCGACCACGTCGAATCTGAGCTGCATCTTTCCCTTGGCGATGCGCGTCAGATCCAGCAGATCATCGATAAGCCTCGCCTCCAACTCGACGTTCCGTCGAATCATCTCCAACGAGTCCCGTAGCTCGTGGGGGAGTTGCTCGTCGGTAAGCAGGGTGGTCGCGGCTGCCAACACCGGCGCCAGGGGCGTGCGCAGCTCATGGCTCAGGACCGCGAGAAATTGATCCTTCGCAGCGTTGGCAGCTTCGGCCTTCGCCAGCGCTTCCTGGAGAGCCTTGCGTGCGTTCTCAAGGGAGGCGGTCAAAAGCTTGGCTTGACCCGCTGTTTCCCGTGCTACTGCCGCATGACCCTCAGCCGCCACAAGCGCCTGCTCGCCGCGAAATGCCGCCGCCAACGCCGGGAGGACCAAGGCAAGCGCGGATGCCACCTCCGGCGACGGATTCCCGCCCAGAAAAATCAGAGCTGATTTGTCTCTGCCGAGTACACCCAGTGCGGCCACGTCGGTATGTCTATCCGGGTAGGGCAGAAACCCCGCCAGAGGCGACTGCTGCTCAAGCTCGGAGACAAAGCCGCGCCAGCGCTGAGCGTCGGGAAGGGTTTGAGCAAATCCGGCAGCCGGAAGCAGAATGCCGATTTCGTTATCCCTGACGAGGATGAGCAGATCGTCCGCGCCAGCGCCCGACGCAAGAGCGCGCGCAGTGGCGCTGCGACCACTGGGATCGGCCATCTGCCCGACGAGTCCGTATAACTCGGCGAGAGGTTTAGCCAACCCACTAGCCGGGGATAACGCAGACGACGGCGGTGCAGTTGTGAAATCCGCCAAATTGGCCCTCCGCGCGAGCGACCTGACCGTACGTGTTGCAGCCCGCAAAGCGGGTGGTACCCAGTGCTTCTTCTACCGCCTTCAGCTCCGACTCGAACTCTCGCCCCAACCGCAGCCGTGTTGCTACGCAGTCGAAGAATATTGCGACCTGCGGCGCGTTCCCGTTCAGCCGCTCGATTGCCGCGCGGGTTGCGGTTGCCGCCGCCTCTCCGGCGGAACGAGCGTCGGTGCTCATGATGCATACCGTTGCACCGGTGGGAATCTCGGCGGCGCACGAGACAGAGCCGTCGTCATTTACGGACAGCGGCACCCGCAGCTTGTACCCCTGCCCGGTCTCAATGCCGACAATGTTATGAAGAAAGAATGGAACTGGATCTTTCCGGTTGAACTGTTGACCTGTCTGTGCTGCGTGTTCTTGGAACACCTCGACCGCAGAAGTGGCGTTCAGGCTGATCACCCTGCTCCCCTGGGCCTCGGTCACCCGCATTGGTTTGCTAGCGGGCTTCCAACCATGTTGAACACCGACTCCTATCGGCTTGCTCGACAAGATCTCTAACGCGACTACCGCATCTGATGCGACGTCCGTCCCGCAGAAAACCAACGTCCTGCGGAAGTTTGCGTCATCTCCCGCGCCGCCCCCGAAGAACTGATAGTTGCCGCCTGTGAGGACGGTCAGTTGTTCGATCAATTCGTCGGCATGCCCCGCCAGCGCGTCAGTGAGGATCAGCGCCGACTTGTAAGCCAGTCCGTGCGTTCCGACGCCGTCAAACGAGGCGACTATTTCTCGAGCTACCGTCGCGCGATCTTGGTGCAATCCTCGCCCCATGACACACGCGAACCGCATCTCTGACGAGCGGATTGCGACCGCAGAAGCATGTCCAACACCCTGACTATCGCTGGTGAACTCGCCAGCCGACGAGCAGCCGATCATGACTTTGGGCGTGCAGGCTTCCTTCAAGGCAGCGAGCAACTTGGCAGGATCGTACTTCGGGGACACGAACAGAATTACGGCGTCGGGAGGGTTCCCCCTGAGTTGCTCGCGGATCTGACGACCAAGATGTTCCCCAGCGGCACCGCTGTCCTCGACACCAGTCCAGACAACCGAACTCTCTGTCAAATTGCACATCCTTCCATCTGCGCCCACGCGCACACCATTTCGAGACCCACCATAGCGATCCCGCATCGTACGTGGTAGGGCACGGAACAGGAACGCTGGAAAGCCCATCGAGGAGTTCAACCGTCCCCTTCTCCCGTCCCACCCGGTGAAAATTGGAACTCGACGAGTCCGCGCTGCCCCATCAGCGCAACGCGAAGGGGTAGAGACACTTGCAGCCGCTTGGTGAAACCGGCGCGGGAACGCGCAGGACGTGAACTCGGAAAACGGAGTGTCCGAGACACCGTTCGACCCCTGATGGTTTGTTTGACAGACTCAGATCCTTCTTCAAGGACAATCCGAGGTGGATCTCACCGCTTGATGGGTATCCCCACACCCTTCCCCACACAGGGGAGGAGGTGAGACTCGAACAGCACGTTGTCAGTCAATGACTTCTGAGCGTTTTGCCGGTGTTGTTGCACCCCCGACAGCGGCCGCTTTCCCTCACGGGCTTCGTCACCTCAGGGCCCTCGTCGTTATCGCTCCTCGGTCCAAAGCGGCCGCGGCCTCGTTGCTTGCGGCAGCGCCGCCGCCTCGGCAGCCACACCCA
>JBBRYX010000020.1:0-94615 GCA_038237225.1 Tepidisphaerales bacterium
GTGGACGGGGTGGACGGGGTGGACGGGGTGGACGGGGTGGACGGGGTGGACGGGGTGGACGGGGTGGACGGGGTGGACGGGGTGGACGGGGTGGACGGGGTGGACGGGGTGGACGGGGTGGACGGGGTGGACGGGGGGGGGTTGGGCTTGAGAGAAGGAGGAGAAGGCGAGGATGGAGGAGAGGAGATAGAGGATGGAGCGGGAGGGTCGGATCATGGGTGCGAATGAAGATACTCGACTCACACAAAAAGCGGATGATCAAAAGACGTTTCCCGTAGCATGGGCATCTTGCCCGTGTCTGAATCGTCAACACGGGCGTCAGTTCGAGACCAACGCGACCTAACACCGGGGATTAACCGGACAGGAGTGAGGTGGATCAGACGATCGTGCAGCAGACGTTCCGGCTGGAACGGATGGCGGCGACCGTAAAACAAGGACATCGCGCGGGTGGCAAATGCGGTACGATCCAATCATCATCTTCGACATGCTCTTGCGGGTTTCGCATTCTGCAATCCTGCCGTCGTTCGTGGCATCCGCGCCGGGACTTTCCGGACGAATGCGGGCGATGACCGTCGCGATGGGCGTGCTGGTCGCGATCGCCCTGTTGGCGATGTCGCTCCTGCGGCCGCGATGGCTGGCGACGGCTTGCATTGTCGCCGTCGCGGCGGTGGGCGTTCTGATCATCTTCTTGTGGACACGACAATGATTACGGAAATGCGCGGGGATCGACACGAAAGCAGCCCGCGACGTGATCGTAACCGAGATAAACCTGCTTCTCCCGAACCCAATGCAACCGGAACGCCTGAAGCGGCTCACTCGCCGGCTCTGATCCGCGCGGCTCGAGCGGAGGCGTGAAAGCGCGCTCACCCCCCTGCCGCGGAAGCTCGGGCAGCAGCACGCGCAACAGGTATTGCGCCTGAGCATCGCCGCGGTCCGCGCGCTCCGCTGTTATTTCCAGCGATTCCCGCAGCCAGGTCCCCTGAGACTTTCCGGCGTTCACATCCCACCACGTCGCAAACTGCCGCGGGTCATCAAAAGAACGGCCAGTCCAGCGCGCCACCGCCCATCGCGCCGCTTGCGTTGCCAGCACGGTTTGTCGCTGCCGCTCTTCGCCCAGACCGTCAGCGTTCGCCCGCGCGTCCAGATTTGCATCCGTCAGTCGCTGTTCAAGCTCCGCGACGCGCGGCACCAGATACGCGACGATCTCTTCCCCACCGATCCGCGTCATCTCCGCGATGCGCTTGCCGCTGGGCAGCGCGATCTCGCGATCGAAACGGACCAAGGTCCCGGCCCATGGGCGGGCCCGGGTGCCGTAGTGCGCCAGCTTTGCCGACCAATCCGCGACGGTCAGAGGAAGCAGGCGCCCCTCGATTTGATAATCATAATTCCCGGCGCGAAATCCGATCTGCCTGGCTTGCGCGAGCAGTTCTCCAACGGCGCGCATCGTCGCGGCCGGATTATCATCGCGCGCATTCGACGGATCGTCATTCTGCAGAAAATCCACCGCGGCATAAATGGCCCGCAGATCACGGCCGCCGATCGCGTCTCGCGCCCGTGCCCGCGCCAGCGGCAGCCACTTCTTCGCATCCCTGCCTTCCCGACCGATCCACGCCCGAAACGCGGTCGCATGACCATTTGGACCGCGCGCGCCAAACACCGGATCGCGCGCATCGGCCGGCGTCGCCTGCGGATCCTCCACCGCCCAGCGGGCGCCCTCGTCACTGAGCGTCTGCCGGCGGAACGTGATCATCGTCAACTGTTCAACTGCATCGAGCGCGCTTTTGCGAACGGGCGCGATCGCCTTCCCGTCCAATCCGTCAACGACATCGATGAGCAGCGACACGGGCCGCGGGTCGTCGATCTTCACGAGCATCTCCAGGATGGAGCGTCCGAATCCAAACGGATATTGTCCGCGCGACTGCGCGCTCATCGGTGCTTGCCGCTCGAGTGCCGCCATCAAAAACGGAATCGCGGCCGGCCCGCGCCGGACCAGCTCATCCGTCAGATCCACGAGCTTCAGATACTGCACATCATTCAATTCCCAGGTCGGCAGATCCGGCACCGCCACCTCCCGCGGCGCCAGCGGCGACGATCCCATCGCCCGCCCCGCGTCAATGTACATTCGCACCAGCTCTTCTTCCGATGCCTTCGTCAGCTTCTCCCGCGATGCCTTCGCCTCTTCTTCCCGCGGGTTCGGACAAATCACATCACACTGCGGCGTACCCTTCATCATCCCATCGGGCTGATCCTTCTCATCCACCACCGCGCACTGCACAGAGTATTTCCCCTCCGGCAGATCAGCCGGCACAAGTGCCGAGAGATAAACGATCTTCCACGACCGATATCCATCCCCCTTGCCGCCGGTCTCGAAACGCTTCAGCACCAGGTCGATGTTGTTCTCCGTTCGCTCAAAGCGCGTCACCTCGAAACGATTTTCGTTTGGATAGGGCCCGCCGATAAATCCGAACACTTCCTTCGATCCCCCCGGCCACCGCCCCGCCAGCGCCATCTGATAACGCCCGTTGATCAGTTGATCGTGCATCGACCCATTTCCCGCGAAGAGGCCGGGGCTCGGCGTGAACTTCCGATCCGCATCCTCCCATCCGTACATTTCCAGCCGCACATTCCCGACGCCAAGATCCTGCACCACCGGCGGCCCAAAGACCGTCTTCTGCGCCATCGCAACGGAGCAATAACTCAGCATCGCGCAGATCCAGAATCCAAACAACCTTCGCATCATGCCCGCATCTTCGACATTGGAACGTCCGCGTGCAATGCCGCATGGGCCGCGGCTTCCTGGGATGGGACGATCAACGATAAGACGGGTATTCTGTAACACTGTTATGCGTCTTCAGATCATCGCCTGCTTCGTACTTTGCTGCTGCGTCGCCGCGAGCGCGGCCGATCGCTTTGCGGAGAATGTTCGGACCGCCGATGCCCAATCGCCCGAGCAGGAGCAGAAGCGTTTTCATCTGCCCCCAGGATTTGAGATTCAGCTTGTCGCAGCGGAACCCGACATTCACAAGCCCATGAACCTGGCGTTCGACGCCAAGGGCCGGCTGTGGGTGACCTCCAGCTTGGAATATCCGTTCGCGGCCAAGGGCGCGCCGCGCGACACCATCAAAGTGTTTGAAAACTTTGATGAAAGGGGCCGTGCTCGAAAAGTGACAACCTTCGCTGAGGGATTGAACATCCCGATCGGCCTCTATCCCTACAAAGATGGCGTGATCGCTTACGCGATTCCGAAGATCAGCTTCTATCGCGATACCGATGGCGACGGGAAGTGCGACAAGGTTGAGCCGATGGTTGGCGATTTTGAGTTTCGCAGCGACACGCATGGGATGGCGAGTAATTTTCGGCGCGGGTTTGATGGGTGGATCTACGGGTGCCATGGATTTAACAACACATCCACCGTGAGCGGATTGGACAGGAAGCCGATCACAATGAAGTCGGGGAACACGTATCGCTTTCGCACCGATGGATCGAGCATCGCGCAGTTCACGTGGGGGCAGACAAATCCGTTTGGATTTTGCTACGACGTTGCGGGCAATGCTTATACCAGCGACTCGCACTCGAAGCCGATTTATCAGCTCATTCGCGGCGGATACTACGAAGGCATCGGGTGCGATCACGATGGGCTTGGCTTCGCGCCCGCGCTGATGCAGCACCTGCATGGCTCGACCGCGATTTCCAGCGTGTGCATCTACGAATCAAATCAGTTTCCAGCCGAGTTCCAGCACAACGGCTACGTGGGGAATGTCATCACGAGCCGGGTGAATCGTGATTCGCTGCCGCATATGGGCGCGACGCCGGTGGCGCACGAGGAGAAGGATCTCGTCTCGACGGATGATTCGTGGTTCCGGCCGAACTGCCTCCAGCTCGGGCCGGATGGGGCGATGTACATTGCGGATTTCTACAACCGGATCATCGGGCACTACGAGGTCCCGCTCGATCACCCGGGACGGGATCGGGAGCGGGGGCGCATCTGGCGGCTTATTTACAAAGCTGCCGATCATTCGCAGCCCGCCGATCTCACGAAGGCAAGTGCGGACGATTTGATCGGAATGCTCGCCAGTCCGAACCTTTCGCTGCGGATGCTGGCGATGGACCAACTTTCGGATCGCATCGGGGCTGACGCGGTGGAACCGTTGAAAACTTTCCTCGCAGAGAGTCCGTCCAAGGCAGGCGTCCAGCGATTGCACGCGATGTGGACGCTGTTTCGTTTGAGCGCGCTTGAGCTGCCGGTGCTGTCGTCGGCGGCACAGGATGAAGACGCGCTCGTCCGAACGCACGCGATGCGGATGCTGGCGGAGACCGCGAAATGGAGCAGTGAACATCGTGCGCTCGCGATGGCGGGGTTGAAGGATGCCGATGCACAGGTGCAGCGCGGAGCGGCGGATGCGCTGGGGCAGCATCCTTCATCCGACAATGTCCGTCCGCTGCTCGATCTCCTCCATCGAACGGCGCCGGCGGATACGCATCTTCTGTACACAACGCGCGTGGCGATTCGAAACCAGTTTCGCGAGGCGGGGGGATACGCGGCGGTGGAGAAGGAGACGGTTTCGCCGCGGGATGTGGATGATCTTGCGTCCATCTCCCTGGCCGTGACGACGCCGGAATCGGGGCGCTTCATCGGGAATCATCTGGAACTCTTTGCCAGGGATCGCAGGCTGCTTACGCAGTGCGCCAAGCACGTCGCCCGGCTGGCGGGCGGGGAGGGACTTGATCCGCTGGTGAAGCTCATGCGCGATCGATTTGCCGATGATTCCGATCTGCAACTGGATCTCTGCGATGCGATTCGCGCCGGGAGTGTCGAGCGCGGCACGAAGCCCAGCGCCGAGACGCGTGCGTGGGCAGAACAGCTCGCGCGCCAGACTCTCAGTGCGCGAACCGACGAAAGCGGCTGGACCGCGACGGCGCTGGATGGATCGGCCGTGGTCACGAACGCATGGAAGTATGAGCCGCGCCGGTGCGCCGATGGCATTGGCCCGGTGCCTTTTCTGAGCAGCCTGCCGATGGGCGAGCAGCAGACCGGCGTTTTGAAGTCGGCCGTGTTCACAGCGCCGTCGAAGCTGTCGGTTTTCATCGCGGGGCACAATGGAGCGCCTGATTTCGCTTCGCCGGCGAAGAACCTTGTTCGCTTGCGGGATGTCGCCAGTGGCAAGTTGATTGCGGAAGCGCCGGTGCCGCGGAATGACGTTGCGCACCCAGTGGTTTGGGAGCTCCATGAACGCGCGGGCCGAAAGGCGCAAATTGAAGTTGTGGATGGAGACAACGGCAGCGCGTATGCATGGATCGCGATTGCGCGGATTGAGCCGGCGGTGGTAAAGATGCCGCCGGTGCAGGAGCGAGTGTTGAAGGCGGCGCAGATCGCGGCGGCGTTCAAGCTTGTGGAGCTGAAGGATGAACTCGCGTCCGCATTCTCCGCACCCGGCAACGATCTCGATACTCGGCTGGCGCTTGGCACGGCTCTCCTCTCGTTCGGCTCTGATCAGCCGCTGGAACAACTTTCCAAGACGCTTCAGGACTCCGCCATCCCCGCTGATTCCCGCGACAAGATCGCGGCGTCACTGGGTTCCACAACGTCGAAAGCGGCCCACGCCGTCCTCGTCGATGCGTTTAAGACCGCGCCGCAGCGGCTCCAAAGCGCGCTGGCAAAATCGCTCGCGGCCAGTTCTGACGGCTCCGAGCAACTCATGGCGGCGATCGAGCAGAACAAAGCGCCGGCGCGGCTGCTGCTGGATCCGGGAATGCTCGACAAGCTGGCGGCCGCCAATATTTCGAACCTTGATAAGCGAGCCGGCAAGTTGACGAAGGGGATTCAGGCGCCCAAGGCGGAGCTGCTCAAGCTCATTGACCAGCGCCGCAAGGCGTTTGATCCCGCGAAGACGTCGGCGGAGGCGGGGGCGGTCATCTTCACAAAAAACTGCGCCACATGCCATCAGATCGCGGGCAAGGGCACGATCGTTGGGCCGCAGCTTGATGGGATTGGGAAGCGCGGCGTCGATCGGGTGATCGAGGATATTCTGGATCCGAATCGCAATGTTGACCCCTTGTTTCGGTATAGCACGATCATTCTCAAGAGCACGAAGCTCATCACCGGTTTACAGCGGAAGGCCGATGATAAAACCATCACGTTTAATGACGCGGCCGGGAAAGAGATCACGGTTCAGAAGAGCGAGATCAAGAAACGGATCGAATCGAACACGTCGCTGATGCCGTCAAACTTTGGTGAAATCCTCAGCGAAACAGATTTGAATAACCTGCTCGCTTACCTGCTGTCCAAATGATGGCCACGGCGAGGAGGATGGCGCCGGGGATCAGGGGCGCGGGCAGCGGGACGGAGACGGCGGCGCCGGTCGGTTGGAGGCTGACGCGGTAGTTTACCTGCGTCGAATCACCGGCGGCGTTGCCGACGGCGACGGGGTCGGCGGCGGCCGAGGCGTCGAGCACGAGGGTGTAGCCGGCGGATGGAAGCGTGAGGGCGCGGAACCCGCTTTTTGCGGTGCCGCTATCGGTGGCGTCGAGAGTGATGCTCTGCTTGATCGCGCGCTTGGCGTCGAGCACGTTGATCCGCAGGCCAGCGGCGCCGGCAGCTTGACCGTTGAGGGTGGCATCATAGGTCAGGGTGTATTCCTCGATACCGGTGACCTTGAAGAAAAGGGTTGCGAGCGCGTGGGCGTTGCCTTTGCCGGTGAAGGGAGATGATTTGACGAAGACGGTGGAGTCGACCCGGCCGTCGACGGTGAGGGTTGTTTCGTTGAGAAGATCGAACTTGGCGGCAGCGTTGCCGCGAGAAGCGCCGAAGTTGATGCCGCCGAAGGGAAGGGAGGCGGTGGCGGCTGCGGTGACGCTGCGCTGGGTGAGATTGCCGGTGTCGTGACCTTCCTTGTGATCGGATGGGCCGCCGCCGATGGTGGTGAGGTCCTGGGAGACGTCGGCGGCGAGGATGGCGGAGTCGAGGGTGATGGGGCCGGCTTGGGTGATGGCCGCGAAGGCGCAAGCGATGAGGGCGACCGTCCAGGTGATGGTGGATTTCATGGGAGTCTCCGAGTTGCTGGTGGAGGGTACTCAGGAAACCTTGAATGATGCTGCGCTATTTTTCCCCCTTTTGCGATTCTTATACGACGGCGTCGTCATCTTCCGATCCAAGTTCCTCAATCTGTTGTTCGAGCTGCTTGATGCGGTCAACAATATCGGGGAGCTGGGTAAAATAGAGATACACGCGGCGGGCGTGGCTGACGTCCATCGCGGGTTGGCCTACCACGGTTTTCTGGTCGGCGACGTCGGCGATGATGCCGGTTTTAGCGCCGGCGGTGACGTTGTTGCCGATGGTGAGGTGACCGGCGACCCCGGTCTGGCCGGCGAGGGTGACGTGGTGGCCGAGGGTGACGGAGCCGGCGATTCCGGTTTGGGCGACGATCAGGCAATGGGGGCCGATCTTTGAGCCGTGACCGATGACGACGAGCTGGTCGATCTTGGTGCCGCGGCCGATGATCGTGCTGTCGAGCGCGCCGCGCTCAATGGAGCAGCAGGATCCCACCTCCACATCGTCCTCAATGACGACGTTGCCGATCTGGGGGAGCTTGTGATGTTCGCCCTTGTGGGTGGCGAAGCCGTAGCCGTCGGCGCCGATCACCGTGGCGGCGTGGAGGATGACGCGGTCACCAATAATACAATGATCGTAGATGACGGCATTCGCGTAGATCACGCAGTCTCGGCCCACGCGGGTGTTGGGGCCGACGTAAGCGCCGGGGTAGATGGTGGTGCCTTCGCCGATGGTGGCGGAGGGATCGACATGGGCAGCCGGGTGGATGCCGGCGTGGGGGTGCTTGCGATGGCCGTGGAGACGGACGACGGCTTTTTGGAATGCGAAGTGGGGGTCGGAGGATTTCAGGAGGGTGACGCGGTCGTTCTTGATGCCCGCTGCGCAGACGACGGCGGAGGCCTTGGTGGTGTCGAGGTTGGGGGCGTATTTGGGGTTGGTGAGGAAGGAGAGCTGGCCCTCCCTGGCTTCTTCGAGGGTGGCGCAGGAGAGGATGGAGAGGGAGCCGTCGCCGGATACTTCTGCGCCGATTTCGCTGGCTAATTCGTTCGCGGTCATGGTGGGGACTCCGTTCTTGTTGGATCGACATTATTGGGATTTTGGGCGGGATGTCTGCGCGGGGGGGCATTGGGGAGTCACGAAGACACGAAGGCGCGAAGGGTGCCACGAAGGTGTGAGACCGCAGGGTGTAGCATTTTGGAGGGGAGATCAAGGTAGATTGGGGAACATTTGGGAAGATGGGGCTCGGGGGGAATTGGCGATTGGGTGATTGAGACATTGACGAATGAAGAGGGGACGGGGGGAGAAGAGAGCGCGAAGGCGTGAGGTCGCGAAGGCGGCGCGAAGCAATCGGCGTGGGAGGGGCCGTTTGGGACCGTTTGGGACATTTGAGTTGGGGGAAGCGCCGAGGTCGCCAAGACGGGGAGAGCGTCAGGAAGCAATGAAATCGGCGTGAGCATATCCGTTTATATCCGTTGGTATCCGATTGGAATTTGGGGAATTGGGAATCGTGGAGGCGCGGACTTTTTGTCGGCGCGGTCACGGGCAGGATGCCCGTGCTACGGGGATCGTTTTTGGCGCGCATCGGTCCTCCTTTCTAAAAGCGCGGAACGTCCGCGCTTTGCTGGTCCGGCTATCTCCTCCGCGGCGCTGCGCTCAAAAGTAAGCTGGCGCGCAGCGATCTTTGGGGAAACGCGGTCTGGGGTGCGGGGCGGGGGAAAAGAAATTTCAGATTTGAGATTTCAGGATTTGAAGCGCTGCGCGTTTTGCGCGCCGGGCGCGCAGCGCGGGGTTTATGGCGGTTTTAGCGGATTTTTTTTACCACGGCGATCACGGAGGAACACGGAGAAGAGTGGATAGGCGCGGATGAAGATTGATAGGCACATAAGCGAAGTGGCGGCACACCGCGGGTGATGTTGTGCGCGCGATGCAAAGGTCTATCATTGCGAACGAGCCGTCGCGTTGTAAGAGCGGCGACGGCGACAATTTGAATTGACGCGTGTGCGTCAAGACGCTGCTTTAAGCAAAACCGCCAGTTTTCAGACACAGAAGCAGTGCCTTGGAAATATCTAAGGGGACAGGATTCGTTTCGTTTTCCGCAGCATGCGGATAATCCAGTCGGTGCGGCCCAGCCAGGCAAAGCGAATCCTGTCCCCTTAGAATTCCCGCGGTGGGAGTCGAAGTGTGGTGCCGATCTTCGCATCCAGCACGGGCTGAACGAGCTGGCAGGTGCAACCTACGGTCGCGTGGTGCCGCTTTGCGAGCGGGCTGTTATACAGACTGGAGTTAACGCCTCGCGCCGCCCCTGCACCACGGCATGTTATGCTGAGCAGGCGGTCAGTATAATCGGAGGTTATCCGGCCTGAGCGAACGATGCCCGCGAGACCACAACTCACTGACGCGGATCGCGTTTGGAATCGCGCTTGTTACCGCGAGGGCACCGACCTTCGCGAAGGCGATCTTGCATTGGGCGCGTTGATTCTCGTTGACGGTTACATCCAGAACGGTGGCGTGGGCCACGCCTTCGATCTGACGCCGGAGGAGTTGGCAGAAGGCATCAAGGGGTATGAGTTTTTCGGGCTTCACGAAATGACGGCGGTCATCACGCCCCATCGAGAGGACGAAGAGGCCGACTCCAACAGTCGCTACTACCGGTTCACTCGCGGAGAGAACGTGATCATCAAAAAGTTCCAACAGATGTTCCGCGAGCACCCGGAGCGATTCGCGCCGCTCGGCGAAGAGGCCGCCGGATAACAACGCACCGCAACGGACCGGGTGGTCAATATACTCAGAGGTTATGCCTCGCTACGCATCCATCCTTTTGGCCGTGGTTCAACCGGCAGTCGCGGGGTTCTACGTCTTGCGGTCGAGCGTCGTACGTGCGCCGCCGCAGCCGCTCAACGGCCTTACATTATCCCGCCATGACAGATCCACCACTGGTGTTCCGCGAGATCGACCTGGGCCGGGATGCGGAGTTGTGCGTGCAGTTCCGGGCCGATTCGTACGTCTGCGGCGACGGGACCGCCGATCGCTTCTTCGCCCGTGCCGGGCCGGGCGGCCGTGACTATCTCGCCCGGCTGTCGAAGTACATGCAGGACCTTCCCGGCAGTTGCGTCCACGCCTGGCGCAGCGAGCAGATCGTCGGACAGATCGAGATGGTGCGGAACGCGGGTGCGGGCGCGGGTGCGGGCGACCCGTCGGTCGGCAAAGTGAACCTCTTCTACCTCAGGCCGGACCATCGAGGCCGCGGCTTGGGCGGCCAACTGGAGCAGTACGCCCTGGATTTCTTCGGGGCACTCGGATTGGGCGCGGCGTGGCTCCGGGTGTCGGCGACGAACACGCGTGCAATCGCCTTCTACAAGAAGCACGGGTGGGTCGATGTCGGATGCGACGAAGGCGTTCCTGAGATGCGCGTCATGAGGAAGCAGCTGTCGTGACCCGCAGGCCTGACCCGCAGGCAGTCCAGGCGGCGGGATAACGTGTCCATGTGGTGAAACGAAATGTACTTCTCCCGTTTCATTCGTCCCAAACCCTTTGCGAGTTCGGATGAGCCTACCGGAAATGACTCCCGTCCCCCTCGCCGCGTCCAGGCAGTCCAGGCGGCGGGATCACGTGTCCATGTGGTGAAACAAAATGGACTTCTCCCGTTTAACGCTCCCGTTTAATTCCTCCGAGACGGTCCGCCGCGCGAACTGAAGATCAGCCCACCCGCCCCAAGCAGCGCTACCAGACCCACGGCGGCATAGCTCACCCGCCACACGGCGAAGCCAGGCGACTCGTAAGTGGCAAGGAACCCGAAGACACAAAACCCGGCCACCGCCAGCAGGACCACCGCGAGAAGTAGCTTCGCGAATCGAGGCATACGGCTGGTTATCCGGCCCGGCGACGGCAGCGCATTCATCCGCGCCAGCTTCTCACTTATCAGCTGATCGACCAGCGGGCGCTCAGAAGCGGCGACCCACAGCTCCGAAGGCCCATCGTGAAAACCCGCGATCGCTGCGCCTTGGCGGCGGATTTCGAAGTCGCGCGTCGCCTTGACATTCTTGTTTGTGCACCACTGCCCGAGCAACCACGGCAAGTCGTCCTCGGTGAAACGTCGCCGGTCGATTCGAAACTCGGCGCCGTGCGCGCACGCTTCAATCAGCCGTCGAAGCACGACGGAGTAGCGAGTCGTTTTGAGTCCGAATGTTTCCATGGCCGGATAACTGACGGGCGTCATTGTATTCGCGATGCGTGGAACGTCAGGAGAAATGACTCCCGTCCCCCTCGCCGCGCCCACCTCACTCCTTAAGCGCGCCCTTCTCTTATAAGGGAAGAGCGGGATATTCTCAGCCTCGCCGTTCGCGCCTCGCGCCGTTCCAGATGAGGTACACGACGGCTGCCAGCCACGCGGTATCCAGGGCAACATGAGGCACGATTTGAATAACGGTTGGAGGCGCAGGCGTTGCGAGCCTGTCCACCTGCATCATGACCACTCCCGCGAGCCATAACCCAAGGATCCAGCCCAGTGCTGTCCTCCAGCCTAGCCTCCGCGTCAGAAAGGGCGCCGGGGGTTGAGGTTTCGAATAATCCAGCGACCGTTTCATTCTGGCATCTTAGCAAGGCCCCGACGCGGAGGGGCTGGTGATCCATTCACAGGCGCGCCCTAAGGCGACAGGATTCGTTTCGTTTTCCGCGGCATGCGGATAATCCAGTCGGTGCGGCCCGGCCAGACAAAACGAATCCTGTCCCCTTGGAATTCCCCTGGGCGGGGTGTGGGGCAGAGTCCCACGGTTTCGAATTGAGACCTGACCCCTTCGGCATTCAGTGTTGGGTTAGTTCGCGTGCCGCTCCGCCACACCATTCGTGCGAAGCAGATCAACAATCGGGTCCTCGTCGAGCGCCCCGTTTGGCACGTAGGTTCGATTGCCGCGCTGGATGCGTAGGACTTCCATCCGACCGATCTTGTGCAAGTCGAACGTGGTGCCGCCATCGAGCGCGAACGTTCGCGTCCGAATGCCACAGAAGAAGAAGTCCAACCTGCCGTCCTCCACCTTGGCAACGGTACACGCCGCAGCGACGCTCACGCCGGGTATTAGAACGGCCATGAGGAGCAGAAACGCGACCTCAACCGCGATCTTCTTCTCAGTCGAGTCCTTGACGATGAGCCAAAGCGCCAATCCCAGCAGTAGGCTAACGACGACGGCCATGCCACCCAGCATGCGCATCGCGCGAGCCGCACTTCCGCGAACAGTTTGAATAGTGTGTGTGCTCAAAGGAGCGCACTATAAGGGTCAGGAGCGCACTAAGGGAAGTCTAAAGGGGATCTCCACATGATCCATGGCGGGCTTTCAAAGGGAAATTCTGGATGTCCCCGTTTCATTTCCCAACCGGAAGGGCTTTTGGTCTGGAGAAGGCACCAATTAGTTCGCTCGCTAACCAAAGTAGTCCACCAAACGACACGACGCCGAGCGCGAGAACCCGCAGCTTCGGTGAATGCTGGAACTCGTCCGGCGCGAGTCTAAGTTGGAGCAGCAACAGCGCGGTGGGTGAAATCACGAGTCCAAGCGCAAGCATCTGCGTCGGCCAATACCACGCCGGACGCCATCGCCGCTTGCGAATTTGGGTCGCCTTCTGCTGCATAACGGATCATCTTTCACTGGCCGGGGCTTCCGAAAAACCATTGTAGCTCACATTTCCCGGGGACAGGATTCGTTTTGCCTGACTGGGCCGCACACATTAGATTATCGACGGTGAAACGGGACGGTGAAACGGGGACGGTGAAACGGGGACGTAGCTAGTTTTCTTTACTTGCACCGCTTTCCGCGTTCCGCGGGCGGCCTTCGGATCGCATGGTATGTTCCAGCCCCAGTCGCTTGGCGGTGCGTTCGACCCACGCCGCGCTTCCCAGCGGTCGATTGCGCTGGATGCTCGTCCGCATCCGCTCGATCTCCCTCGCGTTCATCGGCGTGTTCACGCGCTCGATCCAATCCCGCGGCCGATCCACCGGCCAATCGCACAGCACGTGCCGCAACTCCGCGCTGCCGTGCGTTCGCGCCCACAGACTACCCCAGCGCCAATCCTGCGCCCGCTTGACCAAACCCGCCGACAGCGCGTTCCGCTCGACGTACCGGCAGACGGTGAAGAGTGCCTCGTCCTGCTCCACCGGGAAACTCTTGAACCGTCCCTGATACAGCGGCCCGTAGCCGACCGTCTGATGCGACACCCGCCAGCGCATCGCGTGCGTGTGCGTCAGCCACCGAAAAAAATCGCTGAGGTCGGCGTCCTGCTTTGGCCATGCGATGAAATGCCAATGGTTCGAGAGGATGCAGTACGAACAGATGTGCAGCGGGAATCTCTGGTGCGCTTCGATAAGAATGCGCTCAAAGGCCTGGAAATCGGCCTCCTTGCGAAACAGATGGATGCGGCCAACGGCGCGATTGAGGACGTGATACACAAGCCCGCCGGGGGCGATGCGTGCGGTGCGTGGCATGGTCAAGAGAATAGCCACGCGGGGCACAACTGTCAAAACTAGCTACGTCCCCGTTTCACCCCCGTCCCCGTTTCACCCCCGTCCCCGTTTCACCCCTCCCGTTTCACCCCTCCCGTTTCACCCCTTACGCGGGGCACAACTGTCAAAACTAGCTACGTCCCCGTTTCACCCCTCTTCCCCGTTTCACCCCTTACAACGAGACGCTTTACTCCGGCAGCAACTGCTCCAACTCGCGTCGCAGGATCGGCAGCTTGTCCTGGATGATCTGCCAGGTCACGTTGTCCTGAATTGCTTCGTACCCGTGAACGATTTGGTTGCGGAAGCCGACGATCCGCCACGAATCGCTAATGCGATTAAACACCGCCTCATCGATTTTGCGGAGTTGCGCGAGCGCTTCGCCGATGATCGCGAACTGCCAATAGATTCCGGACCGAAGCAACTTGTCCTGGCCCATGTCGGCAAAGCTTCGATCCCGAGTAAATTCTTCGATGGAAAGCGCCGCATCGAGTGCATCGGCAAGAAACTTCTGCGCTTCAAGCCGCATACAACTCCACTTTGTGCCGATTCGCCATCTTGAGGAAGAACGGATTTTTCGCGGCCTTGATGCTGACCAGATCGACCTTTCGTTTGAAGAGCGATTCAAGCCCTTCTTGAAGGCCGAACCATCGGTCGGCGGCGCCGTGCCAGTCATCGCTCAGGAACTCGACAAAGAGATCCAAGTCGCTGTTTGTCAGGTCGAAATCTTCCCGCGCGGCCGACCCAAAAAGCTCCAGTCGCTTAACCTGGTGGGCGCGGCAGAGTTCTGTGATTTGAATGCGATATTGTTCAATGAGCCGGATCACGTCCCGCGAGTATAGCACAGGACCGAAGAGACCGGCGCTGAAGGCGTTCCAAAAGGACGCATATCGATTGGGTTTCTGCAGGCGGGCCTCACGCGGACTTCTTCCGCATTAGTCGTCGCAGCGCATCGGAAACCAGATCGGAAAACGTGATGCCATGCGTGGCGGCGTAGTCTTCGGCCTGCTCGATCAAATTCTGTTCCAGGGAGATCGCGAGCGTGGATCGCTTGACCGCTCGATTGCGTTGCCATAGGCGCAGTTGGGCGAGCTGCTTGGGCGTCGGTTTTTTCGCCGGGGGATCGTAATTCGGATCGTCGAATTCCCGGGTCGCGGCAGCAAGCTCCTCGGTCGTCATTTCCCAATAGGGTTTTTTTTGTTTCTTCATGATCTTCTCCGGCGCAGTTGGCGTGTCAAGAAGGTTTAAAAGGACGCAAGTCGTTGGCTGATGATCCGACTCCCTGAGACTCGATTGCCATGAGAGGCAAAGGTATCGGACTGTATCGCATTCGCGTAGGCGTGGCAGCAGTCTTTCGTGTTAAGGGACTGGGGTCGGGCTTTCACCAGTTGATGGGTTCTGGCAGAATTCGTGGTCATCTATGAGCACTTCTTGGCGCGCGATGGGTTTGCTGTTGTTCGTTATTGTGATGCTCAGCGGCGCCGTGGCCGCGGAGGGGGCGAGGCGGCCGAACATTGTGTTTGTGATTTCGGATGATCAGCGGTTTGATGCGTTGGGGGCGGCGGGGAATGAGAAGACTCATACGCCGAACTGGGATCGGATGTGTGCGGAGGGGGGGGCAAGATTTGTCGAATCGGCTGAGCAAGTGGTTGAAGCGGACGAAAGACGAATCGTTCAAGTGGCCGAGGTGAGGATTATGATGAAGCGAATTATTCTATTAATCCTGGTGTTGATCGGCGCGCCGGCGATGGCCGCGGATCGGGCGCCGAACATTGTGATGATCCTGGCGGATGATCTGGGGTGGGGCGATGTTTCGTTCAACGGGCGGACCGAGTGGACTACGCCGAATCTGGATCAGTTGGCTAAGGAGGGGACTTGTTACAAGCGCTGGTACACGGCGGCAGTGGTGTGCGCGCCCAGTCGAGCCGCGCTGATGACGGGGAGGTATTCGATTCACAATGGAGTGACTGGGAACAGCTCGCTCGATCTGCCAAGCGATGAGGTGACGATTGCGGAGGCGCTCAAGGAGCATGGTTATACGACCGCACTGTTTGGCAAATGGCATCACGGCGGTCCGCGGCCGGGGAATAAGGCTTACACGCATCCGATGGACCAGGGTTTTGACGAGTTTTTCGGATATACCGAGGCGCATGCGGCGTGGCAGAAGTTTCCCGACAAGCTGTTTGACGGCCGTGAAGAGAAGCCGGTGAAGGGGTACGCGGATACGCTGTTTGCGAATCATGCGATGAACTTTATCGCTCGGCAGAAAGAGAAGCCGTTTTTTTTGTATCTGGCGTTCATCGCGCCGCATGGATTGCAGGAAGCGCCGGAGGCGGAGATCAGCACGCACCTTGCGAAGTTCAAAGATACGGATGATGCGAAGGCGAGGACGTGCGCGATCTATGCGGCGCAGGTGACGCAGCTTGATCAAGAAGTGGGTCGGGTGATGAAGGCGATCAAGGATGCGGGGATGGACGAGAACACGCTGGTTGTGTTTACCTCGGACCACGGGGCGACGTTTGAGGTGATACAGAAGGGCGCGACGGCGGCGCTGGATTCGAATAAACCGTTTCGCGGGCAGAAGCGGACGCTTTGGGAGGGTGGCACGCGGGTGCCGGGCATCGTGTGCTGGCCCGGGCGCGTGAAGGCGGGGGAGACGTCGCAGGAAATCGTGCATGTGCTCGACCTGTTTCCGACGTTCTGCAATGTGGCGGGATTCAAGGTCGATCCGAAATGGAAGGTGGATGGGGTGGATATGCTGAACGTATTCGAGGGGAAGACAAAGAGCCCGGAGCGAACGATTTTCTGGGAGTGGGATGAAAGCGGGAACAAGCAACTGGCGGCGATGCGGGGGAATCTGAAGTGCATCATCAGCGGGGGAAATCAGCCGGAGTTGTATGATGTGGTTGCCGATCCGGCGGAGCGAATCGATCGGCATGCGGTGTTTCCGAAAGAGATGAAGGCGATGGAGAAGGCGATCAACGACTGGTACGCGACGATGAGCGACGCGGCGAAACAGAAGAAAGTCAGGGGCGAGAAGGTTGCGTCAGACGGGCATTCGACGAAAGATGAATAGATGATCAAAACGGTGGCGATGCTGGCGGTGCTGGGATTGGGGACGGCGTGTGCGTTGGGGCAGGCGACGCGGAAGAGCCGGATGCTGCCTTCGCCGCCGCGGCAGGTGATGATTGTCAGTTGCAATCTGGAGGAGGCGTTTAGCGGAGAGGATGTCGTTGACCCGGCGGACATGCAGCATTTTGTGGATCGGGTGCGAGAGAAGTGTCCGGTGGCGCCGGACATGCTGCTGGTAAGCGAAGTGCGGGGGGCGAGCGCGATCAATGTCGCGAATTTTCTGAGCGAGGTGACGGGATTTAAGTACGAGGTGGCGGTGAAGCCGGGGGATAAGCCGGAGGTTTCGCCGGGGGTGGTGCGGGACACCGCGGTGATCCTGAATGTGGACACGATGAAGGTGATGGATGGGGGCGGTTATATCCAGACGGATGTGAAGGGCGGGAAGTCGAAGCAGCATGCGCGGCTTTTGGCGGAGGAGAAGGATGGCGGGATGAAGGTGGCGGGTGTGAGTGTGCATCTGCCGGCGGCGAAGGGGGAGGAGAATGGGTGGGTTTCGCAGATCGCGAAGGATCTGTTTGCGGCGTACGCGGATGAAGGGGCGCGGGATTTCGTGATCGCGGGGGATTTTAACAGCTCCAGGGTGGTGGATTCGGGCGATGGGAAGTCTGAGACGAGCGAGGGGACGCCTAAGAGGTTTTGGAATACGCTGACGCAATCCAGCGGCTTTGTCGATTCGATCTTTTCCAGGAAGAAAGAAGAGATCGATGAAGCGAGGCGTTTGGGGGCGACGCGGACGGATTACATCTTTGTGAAGGGACACGTCATCGATGCGGCGAGTGATCTGGACTATGTGACGAAGCGGGATGATCCGGGCGTGTTTTATTCCAATCATCGGTTGGTGTGGGCGCTGGTGGGATTGAGTCAGTAGTGCGTGGCATGGGCGTCTCGCCCAATCAATGACAAGCGCAAGGGCGAGACGCCCAAGCCACGCAGCGAAAGGAAGGACATGCGGCATTTCGGGATTTTCCTCGTTGCGGCAATGTGGTTCTCGGCCGCGGTGGAGGCGCAGACTGCACCTCGCAAACCCAACGTTCTGTTTATCGTTTCCGATGATTTGCGGATCGATCTGGGGTGCTACGGCGCGCCGGTTCAGACGCCGAATATCGATGCGCTGGCGAAGCGGGGCGTGCGGATGGAGCGGGCGTATTGCCAGTATCCGTTGTGCGGGCCGAGCCGGTGTTCGTTTATGTCGGGGCTGCGGCCGGATACGACGGGGGTGCTCAAGAATGATTTGCCGGTTCGGTACAAGATCAAAGATCTGGTGACGCTGCCGGAGTTGTTTCGGAAGAACGGGTATGTGTCGATGCGGGTGGGGAAGATTTATCACCTGGGGATTCCCGGCGGGGTGGGGACGGCGGGACCGGATGATCCGGCGAGCTGGGATTCGACGTACAATCCGAAGGGGGCGGAGTTTTCGAAAGATGGGGATTTTTATGATCCGAATCCGAAAAACGGGCAGAGCTTTCGGCGCGTGATTCTCGATGGCGATGGACATGCGCAGGCGGATTACCAGTCGGCCGATGAAGCGATTCGGCTGCTGAGGGAGAATCGGAAGAAGCCGTTTTTCCTGGCGGTGGGTTTCATTCGGCCGCATGTGCCGGAGCTGGCGCCGAAGAAGTATTTTGACCTGTATCCGTTGGAGAAGATTGAGTTGCCAAAGGTTACGGCGGATGATCGGGACGACAAGCCGGAGATGGCGTTTCAGCACAGCAGGCTGGACGTGGGGATGGATGAGCGAGCGTGCCGGGAATCGATCCGGGCGTATCACGCGACGACCAGTTTCATGGATGCACAGGTCGGGCGGGTGATCGATGAGTTGAACAAGCTGGGGCTGGCGGAGAATACGATCGTTACGTTCATCTCGGACCATGGGTATCTGCTGGGGCAGCATCACGACTGGCAGAAGATGATGCTGTTTGAAAATGTGTGCCGGGTGCCGGTGATTGTGGCGGCGCCGGGGATGAAGGAGCGCGGGATGACGGCGCGGGGGTTGGTCGAGTCGGTGGATTTTTATCCGACGATCGCGGAATTGGCGGGGTTGAAAGCGCCGGCGACGCTGGAGGGGAGGAGCTTTGTGCCGCTGCTGAACGATGCGAGGGCGTCGGGGAAGGACGCGGCTTTTACGCAGGTGATTCGCACGAATAAAGGGGATGGCCGATCCGTTCGCGGGGAACGGTATCGATATACGGAATGGAACGAGGGAAAGGACGGTGCGGAACTCTACGATGAAGAGAACGACCCGGCGGAGGCGAAGAACCTTGTGAAGGATCCAGCGCATGCGGCGGATCGGGTGGAGATGAAGAAGCGGCTGCATGCGCATTGGCCGACGACCAGACCGGACGCGCGATGACGATTGATGAGGCATCGAAGATCCGCGGCGCTGTTTATATTTCGGCACGCGCTTATAACGCGTACCAGATGTGGCGGGATTATGACCGGTTGATCATTGAGCGGGATCTGGCTTATGCGGCGAAGCTGAAGCTGAACGCGCTGCGGGTTTTCCTGAGCTATGAGTTCTGGCTCGAGGATCGGGGGCGGCTGGAGAATTCGCTGTATCACATGCTGCACTCGGCCTGGGCGCACAAGATACGGATTCTCCCGGTGCTGTTTGAATGCAATGGAGTGGAGCCGACGGAGGAGAATCGTGCGGATCGCAATGCGGAGACGGCGGTTTGCGTGCGCTCACCCCGTTCGGATTTGATGGACAACCCTTCGACGTGGGTGGGGATTGAAGATTATGTGAACTGGTTCATGCAGCGCTGGAGCCATGAGCATCGGGTGCTGGCGCTGGAGGTGATTAATGAGCCGCGGACGACGAATGATTTCAAGTTTGCGCGGCAGATGTTTTTGCGGGCGTCACGGCATCGGAAGATTTTGCCGCTGATGTTTGGGGCGCGGCGGTTTGAGGATTCGCGGCTGATGCTGGATCTGGGAGTGGATATCCTGCAGATTCATGAACACTTTCACCGCGGCGAAAGTGATCTGCGAAAGCGGCTGGATCTGGCGCGGCAGACGCAGGAGATTCTGGCCCGGCCGGTGATGGTGACGGAGTGGCAGCGATTGCGGAGCAAGGGGCTGGGATGGGATGAGGAAGTGCTGGCGTTTGAGGATGATCATCCGGCTTATGAATCAATGGCGGGGATCGTTCAGTCGTATCCGATGGGCAATTTTTTCTGGTCGCTGATGGTGCGGCCGGCGTATCGCGCGGCGCAGCGGAAGCACGGCTCGATCGACGGGATCTTCCACGAAAACGGGGCGGTGTGGAGCCTGGCGGATGCGCGGGCGATTTCCGGGGATGAGGATTTCTCGGCGGAACAGCGGAAGCAGCGGCCGGCGTGGTGAAGAAGAGAATAATCGGCTCCGGACCCCATGTCCCCCCGAGCAGGGTAATATGGTTCGCCAATGTCGTTTCATCTGGGCAAGCCGATTCTCGTCATGCTGTTCATCGCGGTGATCGCGGGGGCGGTCGCGTTAAATCGCCCGAACCAGAAGAAGGCGGACCTGACACTGTGGGTGTTTGCCGATTCGCATTACAAGACGTATGAGAAGCTGGTGCCGACGTTTCAGGAGCGGACGGGGTTGTCGGTCAATCTCAACCTGGTCTCGGGGCAGGCGATGGATCTTCGGATGTCGTCGCTGTTCATGACGAACCCGACGAGCGAACAGTTGCCTGAAGTTGTGGAGATCGAGATTGGGTGGGTGGGGAAATATTTTCGTCCGCCGGTGGATGAGATCGGGCTGATTCCGCTCAACGACATGCTGAAAGAATCCGGGTGGTATGACAAGATCATTCGATCGCGTTTTGCGCCGTGGACGAAAGACGACATCATCTTCGGCATTCCTCATGATGTGCACCCGGTGACGCTGACGTATCGCGATGATCTTTATCTCGAGGCAGGGATCGATCTTTCGACGGTGAAGACCTGGCCGGAACTGCATGAGGCATGTTTGAAGTTCGAGAAGCATTGGCGCGGGCGCGGATTCAGGGAGCGCCACGCGATCGAGGCTTCGACAGGGGACAGCGGGTTCATTCAGCAGATCCTCTTGCAGCGGCACATCAATCTGGTGGACCAGCACAGCAAGGTGCACATCAACGATCCGCGGGTGACGCAGACGGTTGCGTTTTATGCGCAGATGGTTGCGGGGCCGCGGGCGGTGGGCGGAGTGAGCTCGGGGGCGGCGGGCGCTCCGCTTTCGAAGGATTTGAACGATGGGAACCTGTGCGCGTTCATGACACCGGACTGGCGCATCTCAATTATCAAACGATATGCTGATCAAGTTGGCGGGAAGATGCGGATGATGCCGCTGCCCAAATTTGATCCAACGGATTCGGCGACGAGCACGTGGGGCGGGTCGATGATGGGGATCACCAAGGCCTGCAAGCATCCGAAGGACGCGTTCAAGCTGATCGAGTTTCTATATTTATCTGAAGAAGGACTGGCGATGCGCCAGCAATCGACGGACATCATTCCGCCCCTGATGAGCGTTTGGGATCAGCCGGTGTATCAGCAGCCGGATCCGTTTTTCGGTGGGCAGAAGGGGCAGGCGATGTTTATTGATTTGGCGCGGCAGATCCCGGAGCGCTACACGACGCCGGCGAGCACGATCGCGGGGATGTCGCTGACGTTTGTTCTGACGCAGGCCGTGAATTACGTGCAGGATCACGGACCCGCGGGGCTTGAGGCGGAATGCCAGAAAATGCTCGATGTCGCGGCGAGGGATCTGGAGCGGCGGGTGGCTCATTGGAAGGTTGACTAAATGAACCGCGACCGGCTCTGGGCCTGGCAGTATCGCTACGCGCCGTATCTGTTCGTGGCGCCGTTCGTGATTCTGTTCTGCTGCTTTCTGCTGTACCCGCTGGGGCGCAGCATCACCTTGAGCTTCTACAAAGCGGCGGGCCCGAAGCACCTGGTGTTTGCCGGATTTGAGAACTTCAGGTTTCTACTGCTCGATCGACTGTTCTGGCTTGCGGTCTTGAACACGGTGGCTTTCACTGTTGCTTATCTGGTCTTGCAGATCCCGGTTTCGCTGGGGCTGGCGCTGATGTTGAACAGCAAGCGGATCTGGTTCCGGAATTTCTTTCGGTTCGCGTTCTTCTCACCCCAACTGGTAGGACAGGTATTTGTCGCGGTGATCTTCGGGTTGCTGCTGGCGCCGAGACATGGGCTGGTGAATCGCGCACTCGGCGCAATGATTCCGGCCATCGGCACGGAGACGAACTGGTTTAGCGCGCGGATGGCCTTGCCCGCGATTGTGCTGGCGGCGCTTTGGCTGTCGGTGGGTTATGGGATGATTTATTTTCTGGCGGCGCTCCAGTCCGTGGATCGCGATCTTTATGAGGCGGCGGAAGTGGATGGGGCGGGGAAGTGGATGCAGTTCTGGCACGTGACGATGCCCGGCATTCGACCGGTGCTGACGTTTCTGGTTTTGGTTGGGACGATCGGGTCGTTTCAGGTGTTCGAGCTTCCTTACGTGCTGTTTCGACCGACGGTCCCGCCGACGGCGGTGACGATTGTGATGTACCTTTTCCAGACCGGATTTGAATCGGGAGATATCGGGTATGCCTCGGCGATCGGTTGGGCACTGGTGCTGATGATTCTGATCGTGTCGCTCATTCAGCTTCGCGTGACCGGGCTCCTTCGTGAGGATGCTCGATGACGCAGATGTTGCCGCCGATCGAAGCGTCTCGGGCGATTGCGAAGGCGCCAAAATGCCTGGCGCCGTCTTTTACGGGCGGTTCGAGAATGACGGGATGGGCAGGGTTTATTGTTCTGCACGCGGTGGTGATTTGTCTGGCTATCATCAGTCTGACGCCATTTTTCTGGCTGATCTGCGCAACCTTCAAGCGTCATGAGGATTTTTTCACGCACGCGTTTCTACCTTGGTCGGAGCCGGGGCGGTGGACGTTGTCGAACTATCGATTGCTGTTTGAACAATGGCCGTTCGCGGCGTGGATGTTCAATTCGTTGTTTCTTTCGTGTGCGCATACTGTGGTCGTCGTGATGCTTTCAAGTTTGGGCGGATTTGCGCTGGCGAAGTATCGATTTGCGGGGAAGAAGCCGCTCATGCTCATCATGCTTTCGACCATGCTGCTGCCGTCGCAGGTTTTGTTGTCGGGAAATTTTTTGCTGATGTACCGGATCGGGTGGCTGGATTCGTATGCCGCCATCCTGGTGCCGGGGGCGGTGAGCGTTTTTGGGATGTTGTTGTTCATGCAGGCGATGCGGGGTGTGCCGGATGAGTTGCTTCAGGCGGGTCGCGTGGATGGGTGCAGCGAGTTTCGGCTGTGGTGGGAGGTCGCGCTGCCGATCGTTCGACCGATGACCGGGGCGTATACGCTGCTGAGTTTTATGGGTGCGTGGAACAGTTTTCTGTGGCCGCAGATCGTGCTTCAGACGCCGACGAAATACACGTTGCCGATCGGTCTGACGAACATGCTGGGTTTGCCGGAATATCAGACGCCGTACGGGGTGCTGATGACGGGAACGTTCTTGAGCATTCTGCCGGTGGCGGTTCTGTTTTTTATTTTGCAGCGCGATTTCATTGCGGGGCTTGCGACGGGAGCCGTGAAGGGATGACGAGTTTAATCCACCGATTGGTTTTTACATCCACGTTGCTGTCGATGACCTGCGGGGCAGGCGCGGCAGCGCTCGACAAGATTGTGGCGTTTCCGACCGCGGATCAGGTTGTGGTTTATGCGACCCTCAGTGCGGACCCGGCGATCAAAGGCGTGAAACTGTCGGGGGAAATCGTGCCGATCCCCGAGGGTCCGGCGATCTGGAAAGGGGAATTGGGAACCGCGGATGTTTCCGGAACGGGAACATCGAAGTTCACGATCAAGGGTCTGAAGCCGAAGCTCTGGACGCCGATCACGCCGACGCTTTATCAGTTGAAGATCAGAGCGTTGCACGGGGGCAAGGAGATGGGGAGCAAGTCCGTGCGCGTGGGATTTCGATCCTTCGAAGCGCGAGACGAGCATTTCTTTTTGAACGGGGAGCCGATCTTTCTTCGTGGAATTGCGATCAACCCGCCCGCGCGGACCATCCCGCCGGCCGTGGGTGAATCACGGCAGTTTGCGCATGATTACGTGAAGTTCCTGCGGAGTCAGAACGTCAACATCATTCGGCTGGAGCATGACTCGGACATCTGGTTCAACGTGTGCGATGAGCTGGGGATGATGCTGTACCAGGGGGTGTACGGGTCGCCGCCTGCTCGAGTGGGCGAGAAATTCTCGGGCAAGCAGACTCCGCCAACCGACGTCGCATCGAGCGTGGAGGCATACAAGCATCTGTTCGAGAAGTACGCGAATCATCCGTCGATCGTTACCTACATCCTGTCGAACGAATTGCCTTACTCGGGCGAGCGCGGGGCGGGGTGGAGCAAGTTTCTCACTCAGGTTCATGCGGCGCTAAAGCCTTGGGATCCTTCGCGACCCTACATCGGAAACGCCGGCTACGGCCAGGGTCGCGAGGGGGACATCAATGACATCCATCGCTACTGGGGTTGGTACTACAACTCGTTCCTGACGTATTACAACCTGCGGGATGTGAAGCTGTTTGGGGAGTTTGAGAAGAATCAGCCGCTGACTTTTACGGAGTGTGTGGGGAACTTCACGGCCCCGACGGGCGAATACAATCTGATCGAGAAGAAGCAGCTTGGGGCGGCGTTGGGATGGTGCGGGTGGGCGGAGAATCAGGCGCAGATTGCCAACGAGCATCAGTGCCGGGTGCTGAAACACGCGGCAGAGAGTTTTCGTCGAATGCGACCGCTCAATCCGCGGCTGTCCGGGTTGATGCCGTTCACGATCCTGTTCGACAACTGGCAGGGAATCAAGTCGTTCAGCGATATGCACGCGAAGCCCGCGATGGGGCAGATGGCGACCAGCTATCAGCCGGTGCTGATGAGCTGGGAGCTTTGGACGTCGCAGGTTTATGCGGGCGCGAAGATTCATCCTGTGGCGCATGTCATCAACGACGCGGAGGATTTTTCGGATCTAACGGAACCGAAGCTTGTTTACGCGGTGTCGGATGCGGCGGGGAAAGCGATCGTGGGCAAGACGGTTTCGCTTCCCACAGTGCCTTATTACGGAACGTGGAGTCAGCGGCTGGAGGTGGAATTGCCGCGGACGATGCCGACAGGCACCTACACGTTGAAGGGGACGGTGCACGACGGGCAGCGAGAGGTGTCGAGCAACTCGGAAGTTTTTTATGTGGCGGGGAATGAAGCGAAGGATCAGCCCGCGACCCGACCAGCGGCGGAGATCGCGCTTTACGATCCTGTTGGTTCCACGGCTAGCGCGCTGGAGCAATTGAAGATTCCGTTCAGGAAAGATGTCGAGCTTTCGGAACTGGATCCGAAGACGATGGCGCTGGTGATCGGCGAGAACGCGTGGGGCGGGCCGCTGCATACAAATCCGGAATACCTGACCGGATTTATGCAGAGGGGCGGACGAATTCTGTGTTTGGCGCAGGATCCGGAGAAGCTGCGGAAGGACTGGCTGCCGGCGCAGATTGAGTTCTTTACCGCTTCGGCGAATGAGAGCACGTATCCTCCTGCCCATCGACCGACGCGGGATCAATCGAACTTAAACCCGCAACGGCCGGGGCATCCGATCTTCGATGGCGTGCCGCGCGCGCGCCTCCAGTATTGGTCGGATTACACGGATTGGGATCAGACGAGGGAAGGTTTTCCGCGCATCTATCCGGTGACGCGCGGTTATCGGTTGATCGGGGACACAGCGCTCTCGAACACCGCGATCTTGATCGATTACGACCGCGGCCTCGAAGCGATTGCGCTGGCGGAGTTTTTTGATGGGCCGGGATCGGTGCTGCTGTCGGCGCTGGATTTGGTTGCGCGATCGGGAAGCGATCCGATGGCGGATCGGATGTTGCGAAATCTCGTACTTTACACGGCCAATCAGCGTCCGCACGGGATTCATCCGAAGGTGACCCAGCCGATCAAATGGGGCGATTATCCGGCGCAGCAAGGTGTCCTGGCGGGGCCGATCCAGGGGCTGCTGATCAACGTGGAATGGACGCCGCCGAAGATGGATCCAAAGGCGACGCCGTTGACGCGAGCGCAGGGGGCGTGGAATACCCGGCCGTCGGATCAATTCATCCCGCACGGCGTGCGCATGCTGGGGCCGTACACATACTCCACGGGAACGGTGCCAAAGGATCTGAATCGAACCTCCACCACGGGGTCAGGGTTCTTCTGGGCAAGTCTTCCGGCGGGACGCAAACTTATGATCACGAAGCTGCGGAATCCTTTGAAGACGGATGTTTCAATCATGGTTGATACCGGCATTCAACCCCCGGCTTCGACTGGGGTGCCCGCGGGAAAGACGATCACGATCAAGTCGCCGCTTCCGGCGGCTGCGTCGAATGTCCGTATTCAATACACCGGCGACAAAGAGCTGGTGATCCTGGAGACGACTTTTGAATGAATGTGCCACGGGACTTCGGCGAGCTCAGAGCATGTGAACTTTTCGTGTAGCACGGGCATCTTGCCCGTGCTACAGTCAAATCTTCACCCTCTCAGTCGAGTCGCGACTCGCCCGTGATTCCGGTTTATTATCCCCCCGTATGCGCGTCCTCTACATCGACATCGACTCCCAGCGTGCCGATCATTTCGGCTGCTACGGGTATCACCGAAACACCTCGCCGAACATTGATCGTATCGCAGCGGGGGGCGTGCGATTTGATAATTATTACGTGACGGATGCGCCGTGCCTGCCGAGCCGGAGCGCGCTGTGGTCGGGGCGATTCGGCATCCACAACGGCGTGATCAATCATGGAGGCGCGGCGGCGGATCCCTTTCCCGAGGGACCGGGGCGGATGTTTCGTTCGATGCTGGGGCGAACGAACTGGATGACTTGCCTCCGACAACTCGGGATGAAGACGGCGACCGTCTCTCCGTTTGGCGAGCGGCATTCGGCGTTCGGCTGGTACGCGGGCTTCAACGAAATCTACAACACCGGCCGGGGCGGACTGGAGCGGGCGGACGAGATCGCGCCGGTGGCGATGGACTGGATCGAGCGCAACGGGCGAAACGACAACTGGTTTTTGCATGTCAATTTCTGGGATCCGCATACGCCCTACCGCACGCCGGCGTCGTTTGGGAATCCGTTCAAAGACGAACCGCTGCCCGCATGGCTGACCGATGAGGTTCGGCAGCAGCACTGGGCGGGCTGCGGGCCGCATGGGGCGCGGGAAATTCCTGGATTTAATGATGAGCCTTACGGCGATTATCCGTTTCAGCCGTGGAAGGCGGATTCCATGCAGCAGGTGCGGCGGATGTTCGATGGGTATGACTCGGGCGTGCTGTATGCCGATCAGCACATCGGGAAACTTTTCAACGCGCTGGCGGACCTGAACGTGTTGGATGAAACCGTCATCGTGATCTCGGCGGATCATGGCGAGAATCTTGGGGAGTTGAATGTTTATGGGGATCACCAGACCGCGGATCACATCACATCGCGGGTACCGTTGATCATCAAGTGGCCGGGCATCGCGAGCGCGTCGCGCGTTGACGACGCGCTGCACTACCCCATTGATTTTGCCGCGACGTTGATCGAACTGCTTGGTGGGAAGGTGCCGGAGAATTGGGATGGGCGGTCATTTGCCGAAGCGTTCAGGAATGGCGTCGCGTCGGGACGGGAGTATCTCGTCATCTCGCAAGGCGCGTGGAGCTGCCAGCGGTCGGTGCGCTTTGAAGATTATCTGTCAATCCGATCCTACCACGATGGTTATCACGGCTTCCCGGATCTCATGCTGTTTGACGTGAAGAACGATCCGCACGAGCAGCACGACCTGGCAAGCGCGCGCCCGGAATCAGTCGCGCGATCCAAGGCGATGCTGGATGACTGGCACGTGGAGATGATGCGCACGGCAACACACCCCGTGGATCCGATGTGGACCGTCATGAAGGAAGGCGGGCCGCTGCACACGCGGGGATACCTGAAAGATTACTGTGTGCGGCTGCGGGAAACCGGGCGCGAGAATTGGGCTGAAGAGCTGATGTCCAAACATGCCGCGGAATGCAAGTAGAGCTTGCAGCGGGCGATCGTCAGTGGTTGGCAATCAGCACAACGACGAGAACTGCGGCCAAGGCGAGCAACACGGCGAAGAGAATCTTGACCCATGAATACGGCCGCTCGCCCTGCACCTCGCCGGTTCGCGCATTCACCATGAACCGGTACGTGTTGCCCGAATATCGATACGCGCTGATCCACACCGGCAGCAGCAGGTGCTTGAACGTAATGTTGAAATACTGCGTATCGACGCTGGAGATTTGCTGGTGATCGCCGCCGATATCGCGCTCGATGGTCTGATGAATCTCCGGCTCCATGAGTCCCTTGGCGACTTCAAACCCCTGCGGCAATCCCACCTGATAACTCTCGGCGACGAAGCCGCTGAGAAACTCATCCTGATAACCGACGAGATGATCCAAATCCCATGGCTCCAGGGCAGCAGAATATTTTGCGGGCAGAGACTGGCTTGCAAGCACGAGCAGATCATCGAAGGTGTTGTCGACGGTGCCGCTGACGGGCCACCAGCGCGTCTTGCGCACCTGGCGGGTCTCGGTTCGCATGTTGCCGTTGCTGTCTCGGACGGTGTGGGTTTCGGTGTCCCAGTAGTCGTCGCCGCGCTGGCCCGTGTAGTGGCTGGTTGTGTCGGAATCGTACGTCCAGGCGGGGACATAAACGCCGGTGATTTGCGCTGAGTCGGCTCGGCGGGACAGTTCATTCGGCGCGAACCATAGCCCGGCAATCCAGGTTCGAAACGACTGCGCAGCCTGATCTTTCGTCACGCGAAAAGGCAGCAGACACTGGGGGCGGATGAGCTTCTTGCTCGAACCCTCGGCGACGATCGCGCCGCCGCAGAACGGGCAGCGGTCGGCGGTGACATTAGGCTTGAGGGTGGTCTCGGCGCCGCACGTTTGGCAATGAACAGTGAGCTGTTCCTGCGTTTGTGCTTCCGACGCGGCGCGGGCGAAGTAAGCCTGAAAATCCTGCTCCCCCACGCGATCCGTCTTCGCCTTGATCTCGTTCAGCATGCCGCAATACGGGCACTTGAGCGAGTGCGTGCCGGGCGCGAACTGAAGCATCGCCCCGCACTGTTTACACGGGAACTGCGTCTGCCCCACGTCCGCCGCCGGTGCTTCCATCGGTCATCCACCCACAGAATCGAGCGAAGTATTTATGATTGCTTCGGCAACGGCGGCGGCGTGTTCTTCGCGAGCGCCTGCGCCAGCTCCGGCACCGAATCCACCGCTTGCCACTCCGGCATGCCGCTCTTCCAGACGAGTGATTGGCGCGAGATGAATCCGGTCGTGATGTTCTCGCGCAACTGATCGAGCGACATCGGACCCTGCTGCTTGCCTTCCACGGCAATAAAATAATCGACCTTGCCGGGAACCGGTGGCGGCCCCTGCGAACCCTGGTGATTCTGCCCCGGCGCCATCCCCTGCGACATCTGGTTCGCAATCGCGAAACCCGCGCCGATGCCGGCGGCGCTGCCGGCCAATCCGCCCGGTTGCCTGGCGGCATCTCCGATCGCGTTGGCGGTTTGATACTGCGTGTACTGCTGAAGGTTCCCGATCACGCCCATGCTCGTGCGCTTGTCCATCGCCTGCTCGACGTCGGGCGGCAACGAAATGTTTTCCACCGTGAGCGTCACAAGCTGAAGTCCAAACGTTGCGAAATCCGGCGTCATTCGCTGGGTGAGGAATTTTCCCAGGTCGTCGTAGTTGCTTGCCAGATCCAGCGCGGGGATCTTGCTTTCGCCCAGCACGTCCGCGAATCGCGCGACGACGAGATCGCGAAGCTGTTCGCCAATCTCCTCGACGCTGAATCGCCCGTCGGTACCGACCACGTTGCGGAGAAGAACCGCGGGATCGCCGACCTTGATGGCGAAGGTGCCGAACGCCCGCAATCGCACCGGGCCGAATTCCGCATCGCGCATCATGATCGGATTCTTGGTGCCCCACTTCCGATCGGTGAATGCGCGCGTCGAGACGAAGTAAACTTCGGCTTTGAAGGGGCTTTGGAAACCGTACTTCCAGCCGCGAAGCGTCGCGAGAATCGGCAGGTTCTGAGTCTCAAGCGTGTAAGTGCCGGGCGAGAACAGATCGGCGAGTTTGCCCTCATTGATGAACGCGGCAACCTGACCTTCGCGAACGATGAGCTTCGCGCCGTACTTGATCTCATTTTCGTAGCGCGGAAAGCGCCACACCATGGTGTCGCGCGTGTCATCGATCCACTCGATGATGTCGATCAGTTCCTGGCGAAGCTTGTCCCACAATCCCATGAGCGTGCTCCTTGTGCCGCGTGAAGCGGCAGATGGACGAGCATGATAACCGCGCGCGTGATGCACGCGCTTATAAACGGAACCCTAATTTCAACAAATCCCCGATGTATCTCGACGGGTCGGAGCCACGACATCAGACCACCGCCGCGTCGCTTTCCTCGGATGGATGCGGCTCCTCGGGCAGATAATCGTCGACCGAGACCTCTTCCATCGCGTCGTCCTCCATCGTCTCATAGCCCACTCGATTGTCGTCGTAGGCCTCTGCTTCCGCGCCAAACGCGCCGGGTTCGGCGAACGGCGGCGGGGGAATCATCGAGGGCCTGGAGGCGCCGGTGATCACGATGAAAAAGGCGAACAATGCCGCCACAACGCCGGCCGAGGAGAGGGTGTAAATCCAGCGATAACGCATGCTGCCCTGGTCAATGACATCCACGTCGTTTTCGGCGATCCGCCTGGGCTCCGGGCGAGCATCCACCAGGTGCTGCTTCATCTCCAACTGATCGCGGATCTGGTCGAACTCCCTGCTTGTTCGATCGTGAATCTTCATCAGCGTATCGCGCTTTGACCCGGCTTCCTGAGCTTCCGTGAGACGCGCCGCCGCATCGGTGAGTTGTGTCCGCGCGGCCTTCTGCGCCGCTTCCGCGGTAGCAAGGACTACCTGGGCGCGGGCGAGTTCCTGCTGCTTCTGGGTCAGCGTCGCCTGGCGCTCGCGGCTGGTGAGGATCTCGTAGTTCTTGTCGCGGTCGGCCTGAAGGTGCCGTTTGCGACCGGATATCCTGGCAGTGAGCGCGACGGCATTGGCCTCCATCTGCCCGATCTCTTCATCCGCCTGGGCGTTGGCGCGCTCGGCCGCTTCGGCGTATTGCTTGCGCGCTTCTTCGACCGAGGCGAGTTGTTTCTCGAGCTCGGATGCCGCCGCCTTCTCGTTCGCGGGCAGCTTCTCTTTGCTCGGCTGGTTCTTCGCGAAGGCCAACCGCATCTGCTCGAGCACCTTCTCCGTGTCCTTGCGATCGTCCACGATCCCTTTTTCGGTGGTCACGATTATTTTCTGAAGCTGCTCGATCGCGTCGACGTAGAATTGGTCGTCGCCGATTTGCGTCTGCCGGGCCTTGATCATCTGTTCCAGCAGGCTGAGATCCGCCTTGATCTCTTCGGCATCCTTGGGCAGGTTTGACCCAACGGCTGCACTGTATTGCCGGCTCTTGATCGCTTTTTGGTCGAGATACTCCTTGAGCTTGGGATCGTTCTTCATCGCGTCATCGCGACGCGCGGCCAGCTTCTCGTCCATCCGCACCTTCAGCTCGTTCAGGCGCGAATACTGCTCCTGCTGGCGGCGGAGGAACTGTTCGGTCAACTCCTTCGTCGAATCCTGAAGCGCCTGCGCCGAGCTGAAATACTTCGCGAGATCCGGATTGCCTTTGACGGCCGCCTGCGCCTGCTCGATCTGTTTCTGGAATGACGCCATCGCGGCATCGAGCGTCTTTCTCGCCTGGGCGGCCTTCTGGGTCCGCATGTCTTTGACGGTCGCGACGCGCTGAATCAGTTTCGCGAGATCATTCTCATCCTGCGACAGTTGTGCATCGACGATTGGCGCGTTCGTGGCAGGAACGCCGGGGGGCGAAGTCGTCGCTTGTCCCTTGAGTTTGTCGATGTCGCCGGACATTCTCGCGACGGCGGCAACCGCATCGTGGTACTCGCCTTCGATGCGCGTGGCGGCGCTCTCCAGCCGGGTCATCTCGCTGGGATCGGGCCGGCTTTCAGCGGCGTGGCGAAGTTGCTCGAGCTGGCCCTTGATGTCTTCCAGTTCCTTGAGCTTCCGCTGCTGCTCGCGCTTGAGTGAGGAAACCTCATCGCGAAGCGATCCCGCCTCCCGGGTCAGGGCTTCGTTACCGCTGTAGAGCGCCTGCATGAGCGCCCGCATCCGCGGCTTGTCGTTCTGAAGATCGCTGCCCGCGTAGCTTACGGACAGCACGCCGCTGTCAAAATCGAGCTTGGCGCCGGCGACGGCTTTGCCGAACTCGGCGGGTTTATCCAGAAATCCAGCCTCAACATGCTTCCCCAAAGTCAGCAGCACCGCGCGCGCTTCCTTGCGCACTTGCTCTGACGCCAGCAGTTCCTGCTGCTTGCGATCGAGCGCGCGGCGTTCGCCCTCCGTGAGCTTCGCGAAGTTGTTGAACTTGAGCCGGCCGGTCGCCAGGGTGCGATCGGGGAGCAGATACCAGATGCCGCCCGCGGTCGCGGCCATCGACAGAACCATGAGAATCAGCAGGCTCTTGAGCCCGAACCAGCGGCGCTTTTTCCTGGGCGCCTCGGACTCGGGGGGCGTCGGAGGCGATGATGCTTCTTCGGTTTGCTCGGAAGGCTCGGAAACAAGCTCTGGCGGTGCAGCGGACGGCGCATTCCAGTTTTGTGCCCCGCTGCCCGATGTTTCCTCGACGCGACGCGTTGGCGCTTTGCGCGGAGGCCGCGGCTGACCCTGCGCGGAAGCCGGACCCCGGCGGCCAAAGACATCGGTGGAACCCGAACCCGCGAACGGATCGCCGCTGAGCGGCGGAGACATCTGCGAGAAGACATCAACCTGGCGCGGCGATCCCATCGCCAGACCGTCGAAGCCGGTCGTCACCTGTTTCGCGGGCGCTTGCTCGGGAGGTGCGGACACCAGACCCATGCCACCGGCATGAGGACCGCGCGGCTTGGGCGTCGGACGCTGCCGCTGCTGCGGTAACGGCGGCGCCGGTCGCGCGGCGGCGGCGGGACGCGCTTGCTCCGCGGGTATTCCCGGCTGGGCAGCGGGCCTGGGACGCGGCGCTGCCGGCACTGGCCGCGCCACGAGCGGCGCGGGCGCGGGTTGTGTTCCCACATCGCCGAGCCGCAGCGGCATGCCGCCGAGAAAATGTTCCTGGTTCGCCCCCCAGTTCGGATCCACCGGCGCCCGCGGACGCGGCATCTCAACCACCCGCGACTGCGACTCCGGCACTCGCGTCGGCGGCGGAAGGGGCGGCGCATCATTGACTGGCGTTTCAGCCACGGGTTCGGCCAGAGCTTCTTCAATCTCCTGCGTCAGCGCCGATTCATCATCGATCCGCGCTGGCTCGTTGCTCCCAAGCAGTTCGTCGATGAGGATCGTCTCGAGTGGCTCGTCGGAAGTTCTTTCCGACAGCGCCGGTTCTTCGGTGACTTCGGGGAGATCTTCAGAGACCTCCGCCGGTTCCGCCGAAAGTTCATCGTCACGAACATGATCCAGCGGCGAAAGCTCCGGCTCCTCGAGCGTCCCGAATTTAGCTTCGGCCCCATCGTCCAACCCCGGCATGCTTTCCACCGGCTCGGGCAAATCCAGCGAACGCGCAAGCGTGTTGAACGATGAGAAGCCTGCCATCGGATCGGTCGCCAGTTCCTCTTCGCTCGACTCTTCCGCGGCAAGAAGGCCTGCCATCGAATCATCCGGCGATGACGGCGCTTCAGCGACGGGGAGAGGCGCATCCAGCGCGGGGCTGATTTCTAAATCATCCGCGGTGTTCGTCTCGGTAACTTCCGCGATGCCGAATTCTTCTTCAATGTCACGTTCGACCGACTGCGCGGCGTCATCATGAGCCGGCTGAACCTCGGTAACCTCGCCATCGCCAGCCGCAGCGGATTCTTCAACCAGCGGCCCCGTGGTCGCGTCTTCGGTGAACTCTTCGACCGCCCTGCCGAACCTTGTGTCGGTGAGATCCGAGACCTGCTCGATCGGACTGACGGATTCCGGCGCGACGTCGACTTTGGAAAGCTCATCCTCGACTTCCATCACCGACTGCGGTGACGAAGCTTCTTCGATAATCTCGACGGAACCGGTTGGCTCTTCAAAAGCCGTTTCCTCAACCGGCAAGGGCGGCGGTTCCGCCACGGGCTCTTCCGGCGGCAGGGCCGCTTCAGCGATGGGCTCGGGTTCGGGTTCCGGCGGTGGTGGCGGCGCTTCAACCACTGGCGCTGGAGGCGTCTCTTTAATTCGCGTGCGAGCGGGGCGTTTGGGTTTTGCGGGGGCCTTTTTCGGCGGCGCTTTAACCATCGGCTCCGTCGGAATCTCCGGCGTCGCCAACTCCACCGGAACGGCTACCGCAATCGGTGGCACCGCCACGGGCACCACATATTCCGGGCCCAGATCCAATTTCAGTGCATCGGCATCAAGCGCATCTCTGCCGAACGACACATCGCCGGCATCGGCCCCAAGATCAAGATTCAGTTCCTGCCCGATCTCATCCGCGGCCACGGGCGAAACACCCAGCGCAGCTTCCTGTGCGGCGCTGCCGAAATCCAGAGGCGCTTCATCCGGAGTCGGCGCGAAAGTCAGTCCCCCTGCGGCCTCGCCCATCGCAAGCTCGTCCATCGCCGGGATGTCTGCCATCGGCGCGGACGCTTCTGACTCAACCTCGGGAAGATCGAAGGTGAGTTCTTCCTCCGGCGCTTCCGACTCGGTCTCCATCGCCATCGCGTCAAGCTGCGGCACCGGATCTTCAGCTTCTTCCCGCGATTCGAAAACGGGCACTTCGGATTCTTCGATCGAGGGTTCCTCGTCGACCTGTTCCGCCTCCTCCTCCATCACCGGCTCAGTCTCCGCCTCATCGTCGGAAGCTTCGGCAGGCGCTGGCTCATCAGCAGGCCGCACCGCCAGCTCATCGTCGGCTGCGATTTCCGCGACGGGCTCCGCGAGCTCCGACTCTTCAACCGAATCGGTTGCTTCAAGTGCGGAGTCTTCAACCTCCGCCAGCGCGTCCTCCTCGACCTCTTCATCGACCGGTATGGCCGCTTCAGCAGCGTGCGGTTGTTCAATTCCTATCAGCTCATCTACGGGAGTTGGTTCTTCGGCAGCGATCGGTTCCTGAGCAGCGACCGGTACTTCGTCCGTGATCCGCGCATCCTCAATCTCGACCGGCTGCTCGATCTCACTCACCGCTTGTGCGAGCCTTTCGGAATCGACGGCAATTTCCTCGACCGGCGCTTCCGCGGCGACCTCGCTCACAGCCAATTCATCCATCAGATCTTCTGCAACGAGTTGTTCAGGCTGTGTCGTCTCTTGCTCAACGGCATGCTCGTCCGGCGCCAACCCCAGCACATCATCGATATCGACTGTGGCCAAGTCGTCGTCACCGACACCGATGGGCGCAAGTTCATCCCCCGCCGGTGCAAGCTCCTCTTCAACAGCCGCGACCTCTTCTTCTTCGATGTCCTGCACCGGCGCAGCTTGTTTGACCGGTTCAGGCGACGGAGGCGCGACCGCCTCCCGCTCTTCCTGCATGGGTACGTCGCGCAGATCGATGGGCGCTGCAAACTCCAGAGGCCCCGCCATTGCCATGAACGGCATCGCCGGCTCGACAACATCCCGGTCCGGTTTCCTGGTCTTGCGATCGTCGGCAAACGGGCTTGATCGGGGTGGTGCAACTGGCTCCGCCGGCGCTTCGTCGACGGCAACTTCTTCCTCAACCGGCACCGCGTCAATTTCTTCCTCGATTGCATCGACTTCGATCGGCGAAAGATCCGCCAGCGCGTCTTCGGCAAGCTGCTCTTCATCAGCCGGCATCTCGACGGCTTCGATGTCGTCAACCGCGACTTCCTCAGCCGCCATTTCTTCCGCCGCTACTTCCTCGACGCCAACCTCTTCGACCGCAATCTCCTCATCCGCGGGCGCGTCCACATCCTTCGCCGCGATTGCTGCCGCCACCGCGTCTTCCAACCCGGCATCCTGGCTCTGCACGAGATCATCGAGATCAGCCGACTCGAACAGATCCGCGGACATATCCTGTTCGCCGGACTGGTATTTCAAATCGATTTGACCGATGCGGATCGTGTCGCCGATTTCCAGTTCCGCCTGGTGAACTTGATTCCCGTTCACGAACGTCCCGGTGCGCGAACCCAAATCCCGAACGAAGCGCCGGCCGTCCATTTCAAAAATCACCGCATGCGCCGTCGAGACCGAATCATCGGTGACGACAATATCGCATGTGTCGCGACGCCCGAGCAGCAGGCATCGCTCGCTCAGCGGAATCGGGCTGTCCACCCCCGTCACCTCGATCTGCCCCGCGACCGGCGGCTCCACCTGATCGCGCGCTTCCTCATCCCGCCCCGGCGGCTCATTGAACGTGAACGCGAACTTCCCGAATTGAACCGCATCCCCCTGGTTCAGCACCGCCTCGCGGACGTCTTTGCCATTGACGACCACCTTCGTGCGGCTCGCGAGATCGCGCACATACACGCCGCGGTCGCAGTTCACGAGCAGCGCATGTGATTTGCTTACGCTGCTGGAAATGAGCTGGAGCCGCGCCCCCGCGCCCGAGCCGACCAGCGTGACGGTTCGGCTCAGCGGAACCTCCGGCTTGCCCGCGAACTTCCCTGTCGGGGTCAGCGTCGGGGCTGTCTTGCCGCTTGAAATGCTGTGGTGGGATGCAGGGGATTTACCAGCCATCTAATATCCAGACAATAACGTCAAAGGGTGTCAAACGCGCGGCGGGCGCTCAAGAGCGCCAGTCCAGGGCGGCGAGATCGCGCACGCCGGCGATTATGGCATACAACGCCTTACCGGCGAAGAGGTTCTAAATCATCAACCAGCACACCGCCTTCTTACGCTACCCGATCATGCAACACCCGCAAGAAGCGGACGCATCCGCGATCAGCAGGAGCCCCGCGCTCCTGCGACGCCAAAGCTGCCAGCAACGCGAACCCGCATTCTATCAGACATCGCCCCGGGGCAAGAACAAAAACGCGCTCGAAACAGCCCTGGCGGTGTTATCGGACGCTCCCGCTACTACCGTGCCCGGCTCAGGTTAGTGCCGAAAATGCCTTTGCCCCGTGAAGACCATCGCTGCGCCCGCCCGATTCACGAGATCCACCGTCTCCTGATCCCTCACTGATCCCCCCGGCTGAATCACAGCCGTCACACCCGCCTCCAGCAGGATCCCCGGCCCATCCGGGAACGGAAAAAACGCATCGCTCGCCGCCACCGCTCCCCGAGCCCGCTCCCCCGCCCTCGCCACCGCAATCCGGCAAGCACTGACTCGATCCTGCTGCCCGGCACCGGAGCCGAGCATCATCTGATCCTTCGCGATCACGATCGCATTACTTTTCACATACTTGCACGCCAGCCACGCGATCTTCAGATCCGCCCATTCCTTGTCCGTGGGTTGACGCGCCGAAACGACTTTCCAGTTTCCTTCATCGACGCCAGGAAGATCGCGCTCTTGAACCAGGTAGCCGCCCACGATCTTATGCATCGATACTTCGCTCGATTCGACGTCCCCGATCGCACCAACATCAAGCAGCCGCGCGTTCTTCCACCGATTCTTCAGCAATTCCAGCGCATCAGACTCATACCCCGGCGCAACAATCACTTCCAAAAACTTCTGCCCTCCCGTGATCGCCTCCGCCGTCACGCGATCGATCACGCGGTTCACCGCCACAATTCCCCCGAACGCCGCCAGCGGATCACCCTCATACGCCTTGGTAAACGCCTCGCGCAAATTGCGACCCGCCGCAAACCCACAAGGCGTCGCATGCTTCACGACGCAAGCCCCCGGCTCCGACAGCTCCTTCACCGCACTGAGCGCTGCATCCGCATCCAAAAGGTTGATGTAAGAAAGCTCCTTCCCATGCAGTTGCTTCGCATGAGCCACCGACGCCTTGCGCGTCTGCTGCTGATCCACATACAACCCCGCCCTCTGATGCGGATTCTCCCCATACCTCAAATCCTGCTTCTTTCGAAGTTTCAGATCGATCTGAGTCGGCATTCCCTCCTGAACCCTGACCCCTGAACCCTGAACCCTCTCCCCCAGATACTCCGCAATCTTCCGGTCATACGCCGCCGTCTGCGCAAACGCCCGCTGCGCCATCTTCAGCCGATGCTTCCCACAACTGCTGCCCCCATGCTCGCGAAGATCCCCGATCACCTTCTCATACCGATCGGGACTCGTCACCACGAGCACGAACTGATGATTCTTGGCCGCCGACCGCACCATGCTCGGGCCGCCGATGTCGATGTTTTCGATGGCTTCTTCGAACGTCACCCCCGGCTTGGCGATCGTCTGCTCAAACGGGTAGAGGTTGATGCAGACCAGATCGATCGCGTCGATCCCGTGGCTTTTCATTGAATCGACATGCTCCGCATTGTCGCGCAGCGCAAGGAGGCCGCCATGGATTCTCGGATGCAGCGTCTTGACCCGCCCGTCCATCATCTCGGGAAATCCCGTGACTTCCGAAACATCCGTCACCGGCAACCCGCTGTCGCGGAGAAATTTCGCGGTGCCCCCGGTGCTGATGAGCTGCACCCCAAACTCGCGGGAAAGCGCCGTCGCGAACTCTGCGAGTCCCGTCTTATCCCAAACCGAAATCAAAGCCCGTCGAACTGGAACCAGATCTGACATGACATCAAGCTACGGACAAACGCCTTCGATTTGTAGGGGCGACATCTGTGTCGCCCTCTTCATCTTCACCACCGCCCGCTCAGCCCGATTGCCTCATTTCTTGACACATCCCCACCCCCTCCTAAGATGTTAATTCCCCGCTGCGGCTGTGGCGGAACTGGCAGACGCGCAAGGTTCAGGTCCTTGTGCCCGCAAGGGCGTGCAGGTTCAATTCCTGTCAGCCGCACTCCTCAAAAGGCACGCGAAAGCGTGCCGTTTTTGTTTCAGAGACCGCTCTTGCGAGTGTACAATGGCTTGTATGGATGCCGTGACGCGAAATCCGAAGATTCAAGGAGGCGTACCCTGCTTTTCCGGCACGCGAGTACCCGTCGTCTCACTGTTCGATCATCTGGAAGGGGGCTATACCCTTGATGGGTTCCTCGAACAGTTCCCGACCGTTAAGCGGGAGCAGGTTCTGACTTTACTGGAACAATCCAAACGATACGTTGAGTCTGCCGCTGCGAGCGAAACAGCGGCATGAAAGTTCTTCTCGATGAGAATGTGCCCCATGCGCTGCGAGCATTGCTCGCTCCGCATGAAGTGTTCACCGTCAGTTATATGGGTTGGGGCGGAGTTGAGAATGGGGAGTTGCTAGCGAAGGCAGCGGCCGAAGGATTTGCCGCGATGATCACCAAAGACACGGGCATTCGTTATGAGCAGAATCTGGCGACACTTGCTCTATCGGTTGTCGTGCTGAAAGCGAAGACGAACAAAATCGAAGACATTCGTCCGCTGCTGCCCGAGTTGATGCAGCGGCTATCGAAGCTCATTCCCAAATCTGTTGTTCGAGTTGGTTGATTGGGAACTTCACACCCGAAACAGCGCGCCCATCCTCTTTCCCAGAAACGAACTCGCAGTCAGGATCGTCAGCGTCAGCAGCACCATCGCCCAAACCCCAAGCGCGCTCGCGATGTAAGGCCCATCTCCCAGCCTCTGGAACAATTCATAAATCGCCTTCGTGATCGGCCAGTAACTCTGCTTTTGCGCAAGAATCAACGAGTCCGCCACTTCCAGCATCGCGAACGCGAACGCCAGCAAAGCCCCCGCCGCCAGATTAGCCGCGATCAGCGGAATCGTAATCCGCCGCATCGTCATCCACCCGGAGGCGCCAAGGTTCCTCGCCGCAAGCTCCAGATCCACCGGCGTTTGCTCAAATCCCGCCGCCGCCGATCGCACGACGTACGGCAAGCGCCGAATCGCATAGGCAATCACCAGCAACATCAGCGGGTTCTCCTGCACGTCGACCCATTGTCGAATCGTCGGCGCGTTCTTGAACAGAACCTGAAGCTGAAGGCTGATGGCGATGTACCCAAACGCCATGACAATCCCCGGGATCGCCAGCGGCAGCATCGCCAGCGTGTCGATGACCCGGCTCCCGAAAACCTTCGCCCGGACAACCAGCCACGCAATCGTCACGCCGAGCACAATATCCACCAGCATGCTCAGGCTCGCGTACAGAATGCTGTTTGCCGCCGACGGCATCGTCACATCATGCGTCAGCGCGTTGATGTAATGATCCGAGGTGAACACTCTGGGCACGGCGGATTGATACCACGACCCGACCTTGCTCACGCTCATCAGGACAACCCCCAGATGCGGCAGCAGCGCCAGTCCCACGATCATCACAAACGGCAGCAGCGCCGCGAGCGCCTGCCGGCCACGCAGCCTCCGCGGCACAAACGCGGTCGTCGCCTTGCCGATCGTCGCTGATTCACCCCGGCCCAGGACCCATTTCATAAAGAGATACAACCCCGCGCTCGCAATCAGCATCACCACCACCATCGCATACGGCAGCGGGTTCCCCTGCACCTGGGCGAGCCGATGAAACACCTGAACCGGCGTCACCGGGTAGTAATCGAACATCAGCGGCGTACCCAGTTCCGTGAAGCTCCAGATCAACACAATCGTCCCGCCCGCGAGCAATCCCGGACGCACCAGCGGCAGCGTGATCCGCCGGAAAATCGTCCATCGCGTCGCCCCCAGGTTCGCCGCCGCCTGTTCCATCGCGGGATCGACGTTCGCCAGCGCGGCGGCCAGGTTCATGTACAAAATCGGATAAAGGCTGAGCGCCTCGACAACGATCACGCCTGCGACGCGCACACTGCCCAGCCAGTCGACCGGCGTGTTGGGTGAGATAACGTGAAGGCTTTGGAGCAACCCGGTCAGCGCCCCGAATCGACCGAGGATCTGCCGCATCCCGATCGCGCCGACAAACGGCGGCAGGATCAGCGGAACCAACAGCAGGCCGCTGAATAAACTCTTGCCTCGGAAATCATACCGCACCGACAACACCGCAAGCGGCAGGCTGATGGCCGTGCAAAGCGCGGTCACGCAAATTGCAATCAACGCGCTATTGATCAGGCCCCAGCGCAGTTCCGGATCGATGAAGATTTCGCGGAAATACCCGAGCGTAAAGCCGGATTGCGCCGATCCCGCAACCCCGAAGAACGCCACGCGGAGGACCTGCCAGATCGGCAAGAGGAGGAACACCGCGAGAATCACGACAATTCCCGCGGCCACGAACTGCGGCGCCATCTTCCTGCCCGAATGCGTCATCGCCCGCATCTTGTGCAAAGGCGCGCCGGTTGTCACGGGGCGGGCTTGGGTTCAGCGGAAATCTCCGCCGCGGTTTTCTCGATGTTGCCGAAGAGAACCCGGAAAGCGGAAGGAAGGCCCGGAGCGAGATCGCTGGCGGTCACCGTCTTGCCATTGAACGTAATCGCAATGGTATACGCATCGTTGACCGGCTTCCCGGGCAGATACTCGTGATCGAGCGAATCCCAGTTGCGAAGCTGGTTCCAGAACTGTTCCATCGACTCCTTCGAAACCCACCCTTCACCATCGGGAAGGACCTTCCCATGAACTTCGACAAAACCGTCCGGCCAGATCACAACGCGATCGTCAGTTCCGGCAATCCCGCCCGTGCGATGATAAAGAATCGGTCCGGGTTGGATCGACCTGACTTGTCTGTCGTTGACGGGAGCGTTCTTCGCGCAACCGATAAGCGTGACCAGAACAAGTGAGCAGAGAAGTAGGGATTTAGTCATTCGTGCCTCTTACGCTCCGCTCGGAGCGAGCCGGCTTCCCAGCGTGAACCAACCCTTCGAGGGATCGTAAATCAGCATGAGCCGGCGTCGATCGAACTCCTGAAACCACCGCCACCATTCGATCGGCGCAAGCTCCTCATCCGCCGGCGAGAATTCGTCGCCGCCCAATCGAATCTTCGTCGGCTCTCCAGCCACCGACGCCGGCCAAAGACCCCGGCTCGTCGCCCAGTGATAAATCGTGTTGTGATTCGTCGTCTCGTAAACAGTCATTGCCCATGATTCTAGCTGCGGAACGAGTGTTGCCAACCCCGTAGCACCGGCATCTTGCCCGTGTTGCAATCCATTCACAATCAAAATGACTTTCTACATCGAGGTCTTCATTTTACGACTCAGCCCGCGAATCGCGCCCAGCAGCGGCAAGCGCGACGGACAAACATATGAGCAAATCCCGCACTCGATGCAACCATGAATACCATACGTCTCCGCCAGATCCTCATCACGCTGCTGCGCCGCTTCCAGAAGCCCGGCGGGATGAATCCGGGTCGGACAAGCGGCCACGCACCAGCCGCATCGAATGCAGGGATCGGGATTCGGAGCAACCGTGATCGGCCCGACATCGAACCGCATCTCGCCCCCGGCGACAACCGCATCAAGGCCCACGCTCAGCTCGCGCAGCACGGCGCCGGCCCGAACCACGATGTCTTTCGTCGGGATCTCAAGGGACTCGAGCACATGCCGAATGGATGTGCCGACGGCCGCGCTGATCAGATGCACCCTTCCACACCCGCGCTCGCGGACCGCCAGCGGCACTTCCAGCATCGCCTTCGACTCAACGATTGCCTGCCCCACCGCCAGCGCCGCCGCGCCATCGACCATCAAAACCCCCTGCTCAACGGGCAACCGACCCGGTCGCAGGCGCCGCCCGCTCAGCATGTAGATTAGAATCGTCGGATCCGCCTGCGGGTAATCGTTCGGCAGCTCGATCATCCGCGCGTACGTCGCCTTCGCCTGCCGGATCGCGGCTGCAACTGAATCGTACTCCTCGGCATCCACCACAAACTGCGCCCGTGCCGCAAGCGCCTTGGCAAGGGCCAGGGTCCCCGCAACCACCTGCGCAGCTCCACCGCGCACCAGCGCCGCGTTCAAGGGCGCGCCGTCCGCTTCCAGAAGATTGCAGATCACCGTCTCGATTGGCCGCTTCAGCGCCGCCTGCAACTGGGCAATGAGATCGGGAGTTGTATTTCGATCCGCCCACACGCCGCTCGAACCCAGCCGCTCGAGCACGTCACTCAGCTTCCCATCAAAAGGCAACGGCTCTTCCGGCGTCACGTCCGGCTGATCCGTCGCCACCGTAATTTCCGCCGCCGGCGCACGCTTCCCTGTCGTTAGCTCGATCTCGCGCACTCCGACGATCAGTCCCGTCGCGGGAGAGACCGGCGTGAATCCCGACGCGAGATCGGATCCGCTGAGCGCTTCCCCCCGCCGCACCACCCCCTGACGAACCTCCCCCGGCTCCATCGATACCAGCCCGTTCGTTAGCGGCACCATCAGCTTCCCCGGGAGCGGCAGCGACGCAAACCCGGGTATCGTTCCCTCTGAATACCTCGCCGATTGGACCTGCACTTCAGTCATTTGAGCCGCCTCTTGCCCCCTCTCCCGGTAATCCGGGAGAGGGCTGGGGTGAGGGTCTTCGAGCCCGCGAGGTCAGATCGTCCAACCCTCGACCGTGCATCCTGTTTCTGCATGACGAATCATTTTGCCAGCGGAATCCTCAACTTCGCGCACAATTGCTTCAGCGATTCCGCCGCAACATTGAACAGCTCTTCGCCGCTGAATCCACCGAACTTCTCGTGTGCCGCAAGATGAGGCTCCAGGCTGAGGAATCCCCGATATCCGCTCTCCCAGGCATCTTTCAGGATCGGCACAATCTGCCCATCACCCTTGCCGGCGGGGACAACTTTTCCGCTGCCCCACAGCGCATCCTTAATGTGAATATGCGCCGTAAACGGCTTCAGGTCCGTCCAGCAATCCAACGGTTTTTCTCCCGCCTGAACGAAGTTCGCAAAATCAAACGCCATCCGCAGCCGCGGCGAATGAATTGTCGTCATCAGATCGAGGCACGGCGCCCCCTTCTCCCCAAAGATGTGCCGCTCGTTCTCATGCGCGAGCGTAACATTCGGGTGCGCCTTCATGTATTCGTCCTTGAGCTGAAATCGCCGGATGACCTCATCGCGATGTTTCAGGATGTCGCCCCCCTCGGGAGGATAATAGCTGAACAGCCGCACGAATGGCGAAGTAAAAAACTCCGCCGTTTCGACCGCGAGCTTGAACCGGTCAAAATGCGGCTCCCACGGCTCGTCAATCTTCACCTTCCCGATCGGCGAGCCGATGCTGATCACCCCCATGCCGTTGTCGCTCAACTTCGAACGGATTTCATGGCGCATGTTGCGGTCAAAATCGAGCACGTTCTTCCCCGCAACCGAGCGCAATTCAAAATGCGTGACGCTATTGTTCTGGCAGACACGGATCTGATCATCCAGGTTGGCCGAGATTTCGTCCGCGAATGCCGCCAACTTAAGCATGAAACTCCCTGTCTTTGTATTCGCGACGCCTGCGTCGCGGTCGATGCGGAGCATCGAATGTGCCACACGATTCGCAGCTGCGCCGCGACCGCGACGCCTGCGTCGCCACTACAAGTCTTTGTCGTGGCGGTCGACATCGGTCGACCTGATTTTCCGGTGTCATTATAGAGTTATCAGAAGGGTCTCACCAAACCATGACCGTCCGCCGCCGGCGCATCCTCTACTCAGCTTCGAGTTTCTTCGCCGTCCTCGCGCTCGGCGCCGTGCTGATTTACTTCATTCTCCTGCCCTGGATCGTGCGGAACCGATTCACCGCCCTCCTTCGCGCGCAAGGACTGGAACAATTCACGTTCCACGTCCCGGTCGCGACCGTGCGCAGCGCCTGGATCACCGACGTCAAAATCGGCACCGGCGATAACCACATCGACCGCTTGATCGTGCGATACGGCGTCTCAAGCTTGAGCGGCGGCAGAATCGATTCACTTCGCGTCGAAGGATTAAACTTGGTGATGAACGTCGCTGCGGATGGAACCGTCGATCTCGGCCCCTTGGCGCCGCTCGTGCGTCGCACGCGACCCCAGCCTGCGACTCGCCCTGCCGAGCCAGCCGCAATACCCGTAAACCGCATCGAGTTGGCAACGTCTCAGATCACCATCAAGTCGCCCACGAACGAAACCACGATCCCCTTAACCGGCTCGGCGAGCAGCAGCAATGGATTCCTCTACAAGATCAACTTTCAAACAGAGTTGGGATCTCCCCTCGTCGTTACCGGCGATGCCGATCCGTCAAAAGCCGATGTCCACCTGACGCTGGCGGCAGAAGACGCCGACGCCCGCGCCCTGACCCGCCTTGCCAGCGCCTTCATCCCCGGCCTCAGCGTCGGGTTACAAGGTCGATTGCAAACCCACGCGATCTTTAATCGAGACAACGCCAGGAGCACGCTGGATGCCCAGCTTAAAGCGACCGCCGCCACCACGTCACCCAGCCCAACAGATCCCAACGTGCAGCTATCCTCCGGTGTCTTTCATATCGTAGGAGTGTTCGGCCCCGCTGAGTCATCGATGCACTTGAAAATGCAGGATGTCAGCCTGACCGAACGCTCTCAGAGCATGCAGATCGATGGCGTACTGGGTGAAGTTAGCCTGATCCGCTTCGTCCCGCTGACCAGCCCGCCGGCCCAGATCGTCAAAGTCAAAACGGCAAAAATCGGCGAGCTCACGCTGATCGACGGAACCGTGGAGTTTCAAGTGATCGGACCTCAGTCCATTCAGATCGAACACACGCAGTGGAACACGCTCGGCGGTCAAGTCCTCGCCAACCACGCCACCATCCAGAACGGCAATGTGGAAATGATGCTCCAAGCCAGGCACGTTGATCTCGAAAAAGTGCTCGCGCTTTTCGCCAAAGACAAAGCCGCCGGCAAAGGATTTCTGAGCGGTAACATTCAAATCGCCTATACCAACAATATCCTGCACATCCTTTCCGGTCAGCTCCAATCCACAGGCACCGGAACGTTGCAGGTCAACGAAGCCGAAGACATCGCGGGAGAAGTGGCGAAGGGGTTATCAAAAGGCACTGCCCAGCAACAAGTGAAAGCAGAGCTGGTTCAATCTCTCAAAGACTTCCAGTTCACCCAGATTACCGGCGAGCTGAGACACGAACAGCCGGGCCTCGTCGGCCATGTCCGCATCAAAGGCCACGGCCGCACCGGCGCAAAAGTGCCGATCCTGTATGATTTGAACCTGTTCGGACTCGAACCCCTTATTCGCTCCACTTTAAGGCTTCGCGAAGGGCTCGCTTCACCGCACAATGGACAGGGAAAGGCTCAATAATGAATCCGACCTCTCGAATCTTCTCGCTGCTGTGCGTGATACTTCCGCTGATCGCGTCAGGTTGCGTACGCGTGAACCTCGGCACCGAAGAAGGCAAGCCGATTCACATCGTCCACGACGTCAACATCCGGCTCGATAAACAGCTCGATGAATTCTTCGCGTTCGAGCAGAACGCCGCCGCCACGCAGCCCGCGACTCAAACCGTCACCACGACTCAACCCTCACCCCAAACCCCGACTACTAAATCATAACCACGGAGTATCCTCACCATGAAACGCAGATTCATCTTCACGCTCCTCGCCCTGTTCGCCATCGCGGCCTCCGCGCCGCGCGCGTTCTCGGCAGACAAATCAGACAAACCCAAGGCGGCAAAGCCCAAAGAGTCCAAGCCCGAAGCCTCCCCCAACGATGCCCGCCTCAAGGAACTTCGCGATCGCTTCAAGGGCCGGTATACGAAGATCACCGAGTTGAAGAAACAAGGCGCCGTCGGCGAGACCTTCGAGGGCTATGTCGATTTCGTGAACGATAAGAAAGGTGATGCCAAGAGCCTCATTGATGATGAGAACGCCGACCGCAAAGAGCTTTACAAGCTCCTGGCCGAGAAGGAAGGCGCCACCGCCGAAAAGGTCGCCGAGCGCAACGCCAAACGCGCTTTCGAAAAAGCCGCCGCCGGTGAATTCCTGAAAGACGCCGACGGCAAATGGATCAAGAAGCCTTAACCTCCCCCGTATCACGGGCATCTTGCCCGTGGTTGCCGCCTTTTTTGGTTAGCCCGAAAAATTCAGAACTCACCGCAGAGGCGCAGAGAACGCAGAGAACGCAACAGAATATGAGAATTGCGAGCTGCGCAACCTGTCCTTTGCGCGACGAGGCGAAAAGTGGAGCTAACTGCGTTCCATGCCTTGTCTTCTCTGCGTCCTCTGCGCCTCCGCGGTGAATAATGCGGGTTAGCGGCCCCGCTTGCGGGGCGCGGCTTTCGAACGAGAATCAGGCGCGGAAATTAAACCAGATCCACATCACTCCCCGCTCTCAATCCGATAAACCGTCCCCCGATTGTGATCGCACACATAAATCTCCCCCTTCGCATCCTCCCCAAAACTCGAAGCCTGCACCCGATTCACCGTGGATTTGCCCTCAACCGTCGCATCAAACTCCGCCGCTTCACTCACCTTCCCGTTCTCATAACGCAAGCCCCAAAACCGCCCCGAGGCATAATCCGCATAAAGATAAATCCCCCGAAGCTTCGGCCACTCTTTCCCCCGATACACGTACCCACCCGTAATCGACTGCCCAACCTTGTGCGTATATTCCGCAATCGGATCAATCGCCGGCCCGTTCAGCTCTTCCGGCGGACGCAGGTTCGGATTCGGGTGCAGCCCCTCGCGCGGCCGCCAGCCATAATTCCCGCCCTTCTCAATCGTGTGCACCTCTTCATACTGATTCTGTCCGACATCGCCCGTATAGCAGATCCTCGTCTCGCGATCGAAGCAGAACCGCCACGGGTTCCGCAGCCCATACGCCCAGATCTCCGGCCTCGCACCCGCCTTCCCCACGAGCGGATTATCAGCCGGCACCCGATACGCCCCGCGCGGCGTCACATCGATCCGAAGAATTTTCCCCAGCAGCGATCCCAGATTCTGCCCCCGCTTCTCCGGATCGTTCGCCGATCCGCCATCTCCCATCCCAATGTACAGCATCCCATCCGGCCCAAAATCAATCTGCCCGCCGTTATGATTCGCATACGGCTGATCGATCGTCATCACCACCCGCTCAGTCGATCGATTCACCTTCGTCCCTTTCGGATCCACCTGAAATTCCGAAATAAACGTCTGAAGCTTCCCGCCCTTCCGGCTCGTGTAGTTCACGTACAGCAAACCGGTCTCCGAAAACTTCGGCCCAAACGCCATCGACAAAAGCCCGCATTCCCCCTGATAAAACACCTCATCCTTGATATCCAGATAAATATTCCCCGCCAGATTCTTCCGCTCAAACATTCGAATCCGCCCCGCCTGCTCCACCACAAACACCCGCTCTGTCCCATCGGATACGAAGTAAACCGGATGATCCATCTTCGTGATGACGGACACCAGCCGCAGCGAAGGTCCGATCGTCCGCGGTTGAGCGCACACAAGCGACACGCACACCAGCGGCAGCACCAATCCGGCACGCCAGGAAGAACTGAGAAATCGCATCGTGCGGAATGGTAGGACCCTCACTTCGCCAGCGTCGCCACCAATCTCCACACCAAATGCGGCGACAAACTACGCCCCTGCGTCTTGTTAAACTCATCCACCAACCCATCAAACCGCTTCGTATACGGCAACCGATCCCGCTTCCCAATATCTTCCCCCAGCATCTCCCGCAATCGCTCCCGCGCCTCCGCTTCCACCTCCGGCGGCTTGCTCTTCGCTTCGCCCATCCGCGGCAATTTCCCCCCCTTACGCAAGTTCAGCAGATGCCGCCAGACCTCCTGCCGCGTCGGCTTCGGCTCCTGATATTGCGATGCGTACGATGCGTATAGCGACTCAAAATGCGGTGTATAAGGCAGATCATCCGCCGTCCGACCGATCTTCTCATACGCCTGCACCAGCGCCTCGCGCTTCACCGCCACCTTGTGCTCAATCCCCGCAAACAGCGATCCCGGCGCACTCCCGTCTTCGATCGACGCCGCGCCCGCCGCTTCCGTGGTTCGATCCAGCAGCAGCAGCAGCGTCCCGAACGGATCCTTCGCCGTCGCCCGATACCCCCGCGTCACCGGCACCGGCGCCCCGCTGAACTTCAGCTTCAACTCCTCGCGCCGCCGATACATCTCCCGCACGTCATCCACCAGATAATACGTCGCCTCTTCCGGCAGATCCGCATTCGCATGCAGCACCAGCTCGCTCTCCCCGAGCGCAAACGTCGCAAGATCATTCGTCTGTTTAAGAAGCTTCACCCCCAGCACGTCGCGATAATACCGCACCGCGCTTTCCAGTTGCGGTACGCGAACGATCACTCGGTCAACTCGTTTGAGCATTGGCCCTCACGCCGGCGCGCCCTGTGGCGGCGCCTCTTCATCCAGGCTCTCCTGTTCCTTCTCCGTCGGCGCATGATATCCGCCGCGAAGGACCAGGATGCCGCCGGTCAGGTTCCAGAAAATCTGCACCAGCCGGATCGACATCGTCAACGCAAATGCCTGGCTCACCGTCGCACCCTGCGGCCGTGTGAGAAGAATCGCGAAGAACTCCATCACGCCCGCGCCCTGCGGCGAAATCGGAATCGATCCCGCCAGCACCACCACCGGCACCACCACCCAGTAATACCACGGCGCCAGCGGCAGCCCGAACGCCTTTCCGGCAAACGTCGCGGAAATGATCACCGCAATGTGCACCGGAAACGTCACCATCAGTGCCGCCAGGCACACCAGCGGATTCCGCCGATACAACACGATCGCTTCCTTAGCTTTGGCAAGCTGCTCTTGCATCGGCAATCGTCGGGTCACAAAATCCAATCCCGTCACCCGCCGCAGCATCGGCTTATACAGCACCAGCAATCCCACCCCCCCACCCATGATGAGCACCAGCGATCCCACCGCCACCTGCAAACACTTCTGCGCCAGCAGCTCATTGTGATCCGGCGAATGAAACTCCCGGTACGCAAGATAACCCGACATCGACCCGCCCAGGAGGATCAGCGCAAGCAGCCCGATCGCGCGATCGACGATCACCGACACCACCGCGCGCGTCCGCTTATCCGCAGCCAGCTTCGCCGCGTAATAAGCCTTCAGCACATCCCCGCCCGTCGACCCCGGCATGAACGTGTTGTAGAACGCCCCCACCATCGTCACCACAAACGCTTTTCCCGATCCCATCTGAATCCCCACCACCTTCAGCAGCTCATGCCAGCGAAGCGACGTGATGATGAACGTGATCGGAAAGATAATCAGCGCCCACGCCAGCTTCCACGGGTTCGCCTCGCGAACCATCGGCAACAGCCCACGATCCACCAGCGGATAGGGCACATCCACGCTGTACGGCCCCGACACTTCCGCAGGCTGCACCACCACCGCGGGCGCGTTGTGAACATCCCAGTACCGCTGCCAGAGATTCCGCGGCGGCGCTGCGATGATCGCCCAGTGCGCGCGATTGGGATCGTCCGAAACCTTCAGACCCAGCACCGAAAGCTTCTGCCCATTCCGCTGGAGCGTGATCTTCCGCCGGTCCGTGCGCGCGAGTAACGCCTCCCGCGGCACATCGACGACCCGTCCGCTGGTTCCCCAGATCCGGTAGATCCGATCCTGGTCTTTCGCCTCAGACGCCAGCCGAGCCGACACCGGCCAGCCGTCCGCGCCCGCAACCAGGACTCGATCGCGGAGCGAAATATTCGCCACCACCCAATAGATCCCGGCTGCCGCGATCCCCCATCGCAGCACAAACATCGCCCATTTTTTCGCATCCCGACGCATCAAGCTCTGGATTCTGTTGAAAAAATGACCCGACGCAACAAGTGCAATCGATACCAGCGAATTCCACGACTGATCGATCGCCTGAACCCCTTGCCCGCCGTTGCATCGTCGCTACTGTAGCGACCTTTCAACCCCGACCCTCAGGACCTCCAAGGAGCTTTTTCAATGCCTCTGATCCCCCCGCACGGCGGCAAACTCGTCAACCGCATTCTGTCCCCCGATGCCGCACAAGCCGCCAAAGAATCCGCCGCCACACTCGCCCAAATCCCCCTCTCCGCGCGCGAAGCCGGAGACCTCGAGATGATCGCCATGGGCGCGTTCTCACCCCTCACCGGATTCATGGGCGAGAAAGATTTCACCCGCGTCTGCCGCGAGATGCGTCTGGCGGATGGCGCCGTCTGGCCCATCCCCGTGGTTCTCTCCCCATCTGATGACGTCACCGCCAGGATCAACCCCGGCGACAAGATCGCCCTCACACTGGACGGCCAGGTCCTCGCCACCATGACCGTCACCGAAAAATACCCGCACGACAAAGCCCTCGAAATCCCGAGCGTCTACAAGACCGAAGACGATGTCCACCCCGGCGTCAAAATCGTCCGCGGCCAGGGCAACTTCTGCCTCGCCGGCGCCATCGACGTCATCACGCCGAATCCCAATCCCGAGTTCCCCGACTTCCGACTCCCCCCCGCCAAAACCCGCGAAGCCTTCGAAGCCAACGGCTGGTCCACTATCTCCGCCTTCCAAACCAGAAACCCCATCCACCGCGCCCACGAGTACCTCACCAAGTGCGCCTTGGAAATCACCGACGGCCTGCTCATCCACCCCCTCGTCGGCGAAACCAAATCCGATGACATCCCCGCGCTCGTGCGCATGCGCTGCTACCAGGTCCTGATCGACAAGTACTACAACAAAAAGCACACGATGCTCAGCGTCATGCCCCTCGCCATGCGCTACGCCGGCCCGCGCGAAGCCGTCCTCCACGCGCTCATCCGCAAGAACTACGGCATCACCCACTTCATCGTCGGCCGCGATCACGCCGGTGTCGGTAACTACTACGGCACCTACGATGCCCAGAAAATCTTCAACCAGTTCGACATCCCCAAAGACATCGGAATCATCCCCCTCAACTTCGAGCACAGCAGTTGGTGCAAAACCTGCGAAGGCATGGTCAGCGCCAAAACCTGCCCCCACGGCCCCGAAACCAAAGTCTTCCTCAGCGGCACCAAAGTCCGAGACATGCTCAAGGCCGGCGAGCGCCCGCCCATGGAATTCAGCCGCCCCGAAGTCGCCGATGTCCTGATCCAATGGGCGAAGGGGGCGGGGTGAGGCGTGATGAATCAAATGCAACCGCGGAGACCCGGAGCCGCTGAGACAGACGCGGAGAAGTCAGTTGCCAGTTGTCCGTTGTCAGTGGGGGGGGGAATTGACGATTGGGCGATTGAGTCATTGACGATTGAAAAGCCAGGTCTTCAATCGTCAATGACTCAATCGCCCAATCGTCAATTCTTCTTCGGCCAAGACCAAGGGGACCGGAGTCATTGTCTATGAGATCGATCCGATGTTCAATCCGTCTCAGCGGAAATGACTCCCGTTCCCCGCGCCGCGTCTCTCGACCGCCGCTAGAACAGACGATCCTTAGCGCCGACGATTGCCGTGCTCAGGTTCCACACGGCCAGCGCGTCGACGGCGAGGACGATAACGCAAAGGACGATCATGCCGATCAGCTTTCGCCGCCCGACGCTTCGGTAACGCGGAAAACGGGCGAACGTGACGACCAAGCACGGCAGCGACAGGACCACGAGCAAGAGCGTTGCGATCTGCTCGTCGCGCAGTTGTCCGTGGCCGTGATACTGAACCGACTTGAGCCAGGCGAAGGCGGCGCACACGACGGCGAAGGACGGGGCGAGCCGGAGCCAGTCGGTCGGACGGCGCGGCGTGCGTTCGGATGCGTAGTCGACGACGTCCGGCTGCATGTGCATAACGGAAATGGATTCAGTGGCCGGCCGGCCAAGACCAAGGGGACGGCCAAGACCAAGGGGACGGGAGTCATTTTCTATGAGATCGATCCGATGTTCAATCCGTCTCAGCGGAAATGACTCCCGTCCCCCGCGCCGCGTCGTCCCCCTCGCCGCGTCTGAGCGAGCTTCAGCGCGAGACCGGCGGATATGACCAGCGCGCCGGAGCAGGCGAATACACCGACAGACCACACTCGCCGCACGCGCTCGATCGCTCTTGTTTCCGCCCGCGCCAACGCCGGGTCGTCACGATTCTGTGGCGCAAACGTGATGAACATCTGCGCCGTCGCGTTTAGCGCGATCAGGAAACAGATACCGAACCACACGGTCAAGATGTTGCGCTGCCAGTGTCGCATAACCAGGGGAAGTCTAAAGGGGACCTCCACCTTATCCATGGCGGGCTTTCAAAGCGAAATTCTGGATGTCCCCTTTTCAGTTCTTTTCAGTTCCTGGATGTCCCCTTTTCAGTTCCCCTCGCCGCGCCCGCGGCTCAGTGTGCGGAGCTTGGCCTTGTCGATGCCTCCGAGATCACCTGTAGCGCGGCAGAGTTTTCCATTTCCCGATACGACTCAACGGTTTCGATGGAGCACATGCCGTCTACGAAACCGAACGTCCACTTGCCGTCCTCGCCGCCCTGATTCTCCGCGATCAGGACCTCCGGCCAATCGCCCTTCACGCGCGTCATGTGCTTGTCGAGGGAGCCACTTGGCACCACGCGGTACTGAAATTCTTTCGAGGCGACGCCCATCTGCTTCGCCAATTGCTCTGTGGTTGGAATGGTCTTTTCATGCGCCTCCGCGTAGTCGAGCGCGGCAAGCGTGGCGACACGGACGGCGAGCAATCGCTCCCGGTCCCGTTCCTCTGCAGGCTTGGTTGTGGCGGGCCGGGTTGAAGGTTTTGTCGTTGCCTTGTCGGCCGCACACGTTATGTTCGGCCAGATCAGAAGCGCGGCAACCAGACAAAGCGAAACTCGAGATCCAACAATCTGCGGACAAACGTTCAAGGTATCTCCTCGTGCGGGTCGCTAAGCGATGGATAACGGACCAAGAAGTCTAAAGGGGAAGAAGTCTAAAGGGAATATCTAAGGGGACAGGAATATCTAAGGGGACAGGATTCGTTTCGTTTTCCGCAGCATGCGGATAATCCAGTCGGTGCGGCCCAGCCAGGCAAAACGAATCCTGTCCCCTTAGAATTCCCCTTCCATCCTCTATCCATCCTCCATCCTCTCCCCCTTCGCGTCTTCCTTCGCGACTTCGCGCCTTCGCGCCTTCGCGCTCTCTTAAGATTCTCCCGAGGAAAACAAAGAGGTCAAGGAAAACGTCATTCGTCGTTCTCCCCCGAAAAAAACCCCATAAACCCCGCGCTGCGCGCCAAGACACTTTTTCGCGCAGCGCCAAGGTAAACATAGAAGGAGGTTTTTCATGCGCGCGCTCACCTTCCCCTCGACCCCTCATCACCCTCACCCTCTCCGCGCGCGCCCACACATCACATCTCACGTTTCAGAATATGTCTCACCCTGTCCCACATGCACCGATGAGCGACATGAAACATGCGACATCTCCTCCCCCTTCGCGCTTTCTTCGCGTCTTCGCGCCTTCGCGACTCCCCCCATCCCCTCCCCATTCTCCGATCTCCCCATTCGCACGCCTTCGCGCCGCGTCTCTGCCCGAAAGCAGCCACCCTCAACAGCCACCCCCACTTCCCAAAACTTCCCACTTCTTCCCACTTTTCAAAATCGATCGGGAACATTCCTGAGACCCTCACGCCGAACCCTCACCCTGATCCGACTTTTCTTCCTCTTCGACTTGCGGGTCCGCCACCACCAGCGTCCCCGCGGCCAAATCTCCCAGGCGCTGGCGCAGCGGCAGGAACACCATCAGCGTCAGCGGAAACAGCAGGATGACATCGACCACGCGGAGCAGATTGCGCACGAGGATCGCCCACATCGGGGCGCGCTTTCCATCCAGTCCCGTGACGCGGAGGCCAAACAGCATTTTGCCGACCGACCGCCCGGTCGCCATTTCCAGGATCCCCGTGTGCAGCACGTAAACGGCAAGTCCCGCCGCAAGCCAGAGCGCTTGCTCGACCGTCAGGTGCGTCCCGGCCTCCGGACCGAGATTCGAAGGCGTCGCGAAAAACGATGCAATCAGAAACGGCGTCGCATCAATGAAACCCGCGCCGAAGCGCGCGCCCAACGGCGCGAGATTCAGATCCGCCAACTTCTCCGCCGCCTTGGTGATTGCCGCCCGCCGGCCCATCGCCCCAAACATCACCCCCAAAAACACAAAGATCGCGGTGATGATCAGCCCATACATCAGCCGATCCATCGCAATCGTCGGCTGCCGGGTCGCGCTGATCGCACGACCGGCGGGTTGTCCATCGAGGTTGTACGCCTGCTCGACCAGCTTATTGGGTCCGCCGGAGCACACCACCCGCAACTGCCCCAGCGCCGCCACCACCGCCTCGTACTTGCAGTCCCCCATGTCCGGCGTTCGCGGAAGCCGGACCGGGCCGGTCCATTTCTCGCCGCCCACATACATCGACGTCCCGTGCGCTTCCCGCAGCGCGAGCAACGGCCTGCCCCCGAAGTTGAGCAAGCCCACGTCCGAACCCTTGCCGACAACGGGAATCTCATGGGCCTCGGACCACGCCTTGCCGCCAAACGTCTGAAGCCGGAGCGCTTGTTCCCGCCCCGCAAACGCCACCAGCGGCTGATGATTCAGCAGAACCATCGATCGAATATCAGCCCGCGCCGTGCCGCTCGGCAGCGGCGAATGAAACTGCCATTCGCCCTGCTCCAGACTGAAAAGACCAAACGGCGCTACCGGCGCTACCCGCGCTCCCGGCGCTACCGGCGCCGTCGATGTCGTCATCGATTGATTGGAGGCCGGAGCGGTCGAACCCGCGGCAGGCACCGTGGAAGGCGCGGTCGCGGCGGGCGTGATGACATGCTCCCCGATGGCCCACACCGACTCGGCATCGCCCGCGATCGAGACGATCTCGCCGCGACCCGGCAGCGAAACGCCCGAGCGCACGCCCGAATCCGAGACCATCATCCATTCGCCGCTTTCCAGCAGAACGATCAATTCGCTGCCGCGATCGGACAACTGCACCACCCGCGCCGCCACCTCGCCCATCGGCTGCCAGTTGGCGAAATCACCATGGCTGCGAAAGCGGAAAATCGTGCGGCTGCCCCCCGCCCCCCCCGACCCCGCCGTCTGCGGCTCCAGCGGCGGTCTCACCTCGGCAACCCACAGCGCCTGCGCGTTCCCATGCGCCAGCAACTCATACGGAACCGTCGCCCCTCGCAGAGCAGGCGCGATCAGCAACATCAACAGGATTGCGGGAATCACAGTCTTACGGGCCGCAGGCTTCATCAAGCTGAATCACTTTCGAGGTGCGCGTCCGTTCGGGATCGAAGCGGAACGAGCGATCGTTCGGAACCACACGCGACCCGGCTCCGTGAGTCAGGGCAACATCCGTCATGTGCATCGACAGCTTCGACCCGCTGTCGGGGAAATACAACCGGAAGCTGGTGGCGACCATCGGCCACTGCGACTCCGGCACGTTGTCGAGCTTCACCTTCCGGTGCCGCTCCAGATACGCCCGAAGCAGCACGCGCCCATTGGAATCGAACAGCAGCACCAGCCGCGGAAGCAGCGTCTGGCGATCATACCAGACTTCCCGCACCGCTACCCAGCGGTCCGGCAACTTGCCGTTCCACACCAACATGTAAGCGTCCGCGTCATTGTTAAACCGCATCGTCGGCGCAGGCAACTGGTTGAAATCTTCCGCGATCGTGGAGATCGCAAGCACCTGCTGAATCAGGTCCGGACGAATCGGAATGGTTTGCGAGCATTCCTTGCCGAGATTGCTGTAATGCCCCCACCATGCCGTATCGGGCCCGACTTTGATGATGCTCATCCAGTAAACATCGCTGTTGCTGCCAAGCTCAAACACCCGGCCCACAGGATCCTTATTCGCGGCAATGAACAGATCTCGACCGGAGCGATAGAGCAAATTGCCGGAAAGAACTTCGTTGCTGCGCTTTCCCTGATCGTCGACGATGCTGACATCCATATCCAGCGAAGCCCACAGCGTCGGGATCTGCGAATTGTTCGCGTTGATCTTCTGGACGGCCTCATACATCGACAACGTCGGCCCCATATAAGGCTCGCGCCCCGCCTGGCGTCCTTTGCCCCCGCAGCCCAAAAGGGAACCACAGATGAACACCGATAAACACAGATGAAGAAATATTTTCATCCGGCTTTCCGATCTGTGTTCATCCGTGTTCATCGGCCTGCCCTGAGCCTGTCGAAGGCCTGTCCTGAGCCTGTCGAAGGGTGGCTACAGTTCTTCATTCAGAATCTGCCCAAGCTGCTGACTGACTTCCCCCATGGCAGATTCATTTAGCTTGGGATCAATCAGATCCAGCTTGTCCTCCCGGCCTTTGAAGTGGAGGGTCCAGATGTCCTTGCCCTCTTCCTTGCGACTGCCATCGTAGATGAGCAGTTTCTTCCGCATCAGGATCAGACCCAGAACGAATCGGAAATTCAGCTTGCCCGGCTCCTCGGTGTCCTTCAATCTTTCAAACAGCTCGCCAAGCACTTCGTCATCGACAAACAACTTTTTCTTGGTGTCGGCGGCCGGCATCGTCGTCTGCCAGAACCCGACAACTTCCTTTTGATCGAAGTCCGGCCAGGCGCTCATCGAAACATCCAGACGCTCAAAACCCGTTGCAGTCTCGCGCAGCGCCGCCATAAACTTTTCGCCCTGATGGATGTCCGCGCCGCTGATCGAGCACTTGCCCGTCGGGCGGCCCATCTCGTAGCCCCCGGATCCCTGTGGCTTGGTTGGAGCAGCCGTGCTCATGTTTCATGCCTCCATGGGTAGGGGCGACACTTGTGTCGCCCGGGCGCAGGGCAACACACGTGTTGCCCCTACATCTCCATTCGATAGCGTTCCCAGATTCTCGGGACGTTCCGCTTCACGATCTCCGTCGCCCGCACCAGCATCTGCTCGGTGGCAGCTTCGAAACGCATTCGCTCCTGCACGTCGACGACCGAGGGCAGGTTCGCCCTTACGTTGTACACGCCGGAGCGGATCGTCGCCATGGCCAGCTCGGCACAGACCGCGAGATCGCTGAGCAGGTAAACGTTGCAGATTTCCCAGACGCGATCGACGCGCTCGAGGATGGCCAAGCCGCAAGCCGCCATCGCCTGGGGGATGCGGATGCACGCGAGGAGGGTCACGTCGATCTGCTCCTGCCGGCCCGGCGCGCCGGCGGGCAATTTCTTGGCTGCCGTGTGCAGATCGTATGCCGCCTGGTCCTCGCGCATGAGGTTCAACATCAGCTTCCGGCCCCGCCCCAGCTCCACCAGCGCCTGGCGGAGAATGCCCTCAGTTTCCGGGATGCTCGCTTTGCGATCGACGCTGTAATTGAGGGTCATCTCGCCCATCGCGGCAGCAAGCGCGCCCGCGAGCGCCGCAACCGAGCCGCCGCCGGGGGCGGGTTGCTTACCGGCAGTGGCGTTCAAGAAATCGCCGATCGTTGTTGTGTCGTCGTACATGATCTGTTGTAGCCCGGGCATCCTGCCCGTGTTCCGAATCGCTCACGCGGGCAGGATGCGACTCGACTGAGCTCGCCGAAGTCCCATGCTACAGGTTACTTGGCATCATGCTGCACGCCGCGCGGCGTCAAATCAACCGGAGGAAAATCCTTGTACGTTCGCACTCCGGTCTTTACTTTGACAATCGCGGGGTTTGGCGTAGTGACAGTCACCACGCAGGATTTTAGATGCTGCGCCGCCACGCCACGGACTTGATCGAGCGTGACGGCTTTGATTCGCTCGCCGAGCTTGTCGTGCCAGTCGTACCCGACGCCATCCACTTCATCCATCGCGGCCGTTCGCGCCTGCTCCGACGGCGTCTCGCGACTCATCGCCTCCAGCGTCGTAATCAATTCTTTCGAACGCTTGAACCACGGGGCGTTCATCGCTTCGGCTGATCCCTGCAAGCGCGCGATGTTCTCAAGCATTACATCGATCACCTCGTTTACCTTATCCGGATCGCAGCCGGCGTACGCGAAGAACGTGCCCGGTAATTTTTCATTCAGGCCCGGCATGTCCTGGCCGTGAACGACATAGACGAGGCCCCGCCCGCGCAGAATCTCATGGAGGTAACCCGTCGGATAACCCCAGCCGCTCGCCATCGTATCACCGACATCCAACGCGTACGTGGAGGGCGCCGCGAAAACACTTTTAGAATTGAATCCGATGATTACGCCCGCGACAGGAAGTTCGGTTTTGTTCAGTTCCACCCGCTCCACCTGAACCGACGGCTGCGGAACCGTCGCCACGCTCGGCACCTCGCCCTTCGGCCGCATCGGGCTGATTTTCGAAGCGGGCGCCTGGCTCGATGCAAACGCCCGCTGCGCCAGCGCCTGCGCCTGATCCAACGGAATATCGCCATAAATCGCCAGCACGCGCGGAGCCCGCAGGATCTTCTGGTCATACCACTGACGACACTGCTCCGGGGTAAATGCCGACACGTTCTCCTTCGTCCCGATTCGAATGAACTGGTAAGGAGACTTCGTCGGCCCAAAGTAGGCCTTGCGGAAGAATCGCATGGATGCGCTCATCCAGTCGGCATCCAGCCCCTCGATCGCCGCGAGCACCCGCTGCTTCATCGGCGTCAGCTCATCAGGAGCGAAAATCGGGTTCTTCACGATGTCGGCAAAAACCTCAAAGGCTTTTTCAACATCGCCCCTGAGACACTGCGCGGACCAGAACCAGTGGTTGTTGTCGAGGCCCGCGCTGAGGTCACCGCCGATCGAGTCAAAGAATTCGGCAATCTGCTGCGCGCCGCGGGTCTTGGTGCCGCGCGGCAATAACTGCATCGTCAGGTTCCCCAGACCATTCGTCTTTGCATCCTCGACCGTCAACCCGCCACTTGCGAACATCTGCATGACCACAAGCGGTGAAGTCGAGATTCGCTTATGCAGCAGGATCGTCCCATCCGGTAGCGCCATCCGCACAACGCTCGACTTGGTCGCTTGCGCGATGGTCTGGGTCGTCGGGGCAACCTTTCTCAGCAAATCTTCTGCCTTGGGAAGACCACCCGCGCCCGTGAATTCTGACGGCAGCATCGCCGTCGTCAGCATGCGCTCGCGAACGAAATACTTCTTCGCCATCGCCTGCAATTGCTCCGCGGTGACGGCTTCAACCCGGCGAACATAACGATCCTGAAAGTGCGGATCCCCCGTGCTCATGAGATCCGTCGCCATCGACGCGGCAATGTCTTCGGACGTCTGCTGCGACTTCACGCGGTTGGCGCGCATCTGCACCTTGGCGCTGGCGATGCGGTCGCTCGGGATGCCGGACTTGATAACTCCATCCAGGATCGAGAGCAGGGCCTCGGTCGCCTGCGGAATGTTCTTCGGGTCCAGCTCCATCTGAATTCCAAACGTGCCGTCGACGTAAGCGGGGGTGTCGTCCGCCGCGGAGATGGCAGTAACAAGCCGACGCTTATCCCGCAGCTCCTCGACCAGGATCGAGCTTTCGCCCGAGCCAAGCGCTGTGGCCAATAGATCCAGCGAATAAAGCTCCGCGCTCGTCAGCCTCACGGTGGGAAAACCAATGAAAATTCGCGCTTGCCCGAGCTTTGGAAATGTCGTTGCCATCGTTCGCGGCGACTGCACGGGCGGCTCATCCGCAATATTGCGATCCGTCACGCGACCCGGCGCGGCATCGTCCAGATTCTTGATCATCGCCGCGAGCAGCTCTTTCGGCTCCATGTCGCCGGCAATGGAGAACACCATGTTGTTCGGCTGATAAGTTTGCTTGTAGTAGCTGTACACATCATCGCGCGACAGGCCGCGAATCACCTCCTGGTAACCGATCACCGGCACGCGAGCCGGGCTGACGAGATAACGGTTCTGCTGGGTCAACTGATAGAAGACCCAATCCGGCTCTCCGGTGTCCTTCTCCAATTCGCGCTGCACAACCTCATACTCTCGTCGATATTCCGCGGGTGTGATCAACGCGCCCAGCATCCAGCCGGTCACCAGATCCACCGCCTCGGTCATGTGCTCGGGCGTGGTGTTGATGTAGTAGGCGGTGTGATCGGAGGTGGTGTAGGCGTTGGAATCATTTCCGATCCGCTGAAGCAGATCGCGGTTCTGCGCTTCCGTTCGGCGCACCGAGGATCCACCGGCCACGAGATGCTCGAGCAGGTGTGACAGCCCGCCCCCAAGCCAGGGTCCCTCATACACGCCGCCGGTGTAGACATAGCCGCGCACCGCCACGGCGGGCGATGGAACGCGCTTGGCGATCACCACCGCGCCGTTTTTCAGACGCGAGACAATCTCATCCGGCTGCTCGACGATTCGATATTCTTCTTTCCCGTAACCGCTCGGGCGGGTCGCAGGAGCCTCAGGATTGGTTGGCGGTGATGCCTTCGCCTGCGCCGGCCCATCAAGCGCCGCAGGTTGTGACGCTGAGTTCCCCCGCTTCTGCGCCAGGCACCCCAGGCACAGCGTCATCAGAACTCCCGCCACCAACGCAATCCGTTCGATCCTTCGCATCGACATCCTCGTGGTTGTATTCAAGAGGAATGTTTTAACGACAGAAGCGTCTGGAACACAGAGGCAAAACCGGAAGTGCACAGATTGCAGCCGAGATTGTCCCGGTTCGTCGAACGCTCTCGCCTACAGATCCGTGGGGTATTCGACCGGAGCCGTGACGGGGGGCGCTCCGGGGGCCGATGTTGCTTTCGTCGCGGGATGCGTTGCGGGCTCGGGTGTCTCTAATTCAATGGGCGCGTGCTGAGTGGTGGGAGGGGGTGGCGGCTCATTCAGGTTCGTGAGCGGACCTTCCGGAGAGTCGATCGTGAGAAGAGCGCCGGTCCAGAGCGTGGCCGCGAACGCGAGAAACAGAAGCAAGCCGAATCCCGCGGCAATAAACCCTCGACGTGGAGAGAACCGGGCGGCGAGCGCGAGAATCAACGGAAGCAGGACGACAGCGGCGCCGCCAACCGCGTGGGCGAATCGGCGGGTCGGTTCCGGGCGCTGGTGGGCATCAAGCTGCACCACCGTGTCGTAGATCGCGCGCCAGGACCAGGTGTCCGTGATCACAGCAATCGCCCACAAACCGGCAAGCGCGGTGGCGATAACGAGCAGTGAGCCGAGAAGCCAATAGCGGGCAGAGGGGACCTGATGATACGTGATGCGTGGCACGTCAAAATCCGTAGGGACGGCGGCATGGGGAACGAAAGCGGCGGCGTAATGGGCCTGCGAAGGATGGATGTTCACAAACAAATCCGCGCCAGAATGCGATGCCGCGCGAAAGCTCAGGCCCAGCGCAATGGCGCAGATGGGAATCGCAAGGCTGGCGAGAATGACATGGATATCGACCGGCGACAACGCCCGATCGAGCGGGCGCGCCGTGGCTCGATGAGGCGAAATCGTGTCAGGCACGTCTCGCCAGGACGCAATTGAAATCGCCGCAACCGAGGCAAGCACGACGACAAGCAGCGGCAACTGAAGCCGGCGGCGGAGCGTATCGGATCCGCCAATGTAGATGACGCAGGTGAGCAGAAGGACTGCAATCGCGGCCGACGTGATCAGCGCATGGTTGCGGAGCGTCGTCCACGCTTCATCGTTGAGCGGAGAAGTCGCGCGAAGCTCATGCCACGTTCGAGGCGGCTCCAGCAACTCCTGCGTCTGGCTGAGCCGCAACAGGTCGCAAAACCCAACCGCAGCCGTGGGAACAGAGAGAATCGCGCCAATCAGGATCATCCACCGCGCGGCAATTCTCGCGGAAGACCTGCGCCAAAGGAACGCGAACAGCTCGATCCCCGCTCCTAAGATCAAGAGCGCGATCGGAAAATGGATCAGGATGAGGTGGAGGTTCGGAACGGCAAAACTGCGAGGCACAAGCGCTCCTTCGACGATGACGGCAGCAGCATAGCGTTCGAGTGCACCGTTCGACTATTCGAAATGAGCCTGCTCCCTGTAATGAGGTTACTCGTTGCGGGCGGAAGTGTTTAGGGCATGCGGTGTCACGACAAATCGCAAACTCTCGGGCGGCAGCCAATCCTGTAGGGGCGACACGACTCGACTGAGCTCGTCGAAGTCAAGTGTTGCCCCTACAACGCACGGGGAATGCGGACGATCGAGACGTGATATAATGCGAACTCTTTAGAAAGGACTTTGCGGTGATTGCAGAGAAGGTAACCGACCGGTATCACGTCAAGGTCGAGGATTACGTCCGCTTTCGCCGCGACGGCTTCTGCGTCATTCGCGGGCTCGCTTCTCCCGAGAACGTGCGGGAGCTTCGGCAGCATACCGACGATCTGATGCAGGGGCGGCTTCCGGAACAGACCCAGACGATGGCACAGCGGGAGCTCGAGAAAGATCACGGCGTGTCCGTTCAGAATCTGGAAGCGCCGCCGGCGGATTTGTCTCCTGAAGAAAAGGCGCAGTACTTCCTGCGGATCCACATGCTGCACCGAAAGCTGGCGCTGCATGAAAAATACATGCTGCATCCGCGCGTGCTGGACGTGCTGGAGGTTTTGATCGGGCCGGATGTGTTGGCGCTTCAGACCATGCTCTTCCTGAAGCCGCCGGGGAAGCCCGGACAGGGTTGGCATCAGGATTCGTATTACATCCCAACCCATCCCGACACGCTCTGCGGCGCGTGGATCGCGATCGATGACTGCGATGAATTCAACGGCGCGATGTGGTTCGCCAAAGGCAGCGGCGTCGAGCCTGTGTATCCCCCCTGCCCCGAAGTCGAATATGGGTTTGGCGACAAGCTCGTCGGCGACATCACCTTCGTCAAAGGCGTCAGCAACACGGATGATTCGGTCAACATGCTGTCGCGCGTCGCCGATCGATATGACCAGTTGCTTGTCAGCGCCAAGGCGGGCGATGTGGTTTTCTTCAACGGGCACGTGCTCCATCGCAGCAAGGAGAACGCGACGAAGGACCGGTTTCGCCGGGCGTTTGTTTCGCACTACTGCAACGCGCGATCGTTCACGCAATGGGGCGCGGACGAGCCGGGCGAGTTGGAGATTTCGCCCACCAAGGATCCGTTGACCGGGGCGACAAACGGATCGCACATCCTCGCGCGAGGGGATACGCACTTGCCATTCGCGATGCCTCGCTTTGGCAACCCCTGCTCGGCGCTCCTCAGCGCCGACGAACGAAAGAACGCGGGGAATTTCGCCCTGCGAATGATCGCTTCAATGAATGACGGCCTGATGGGCTGCGCCATCGCGGATCCGACGATGAAGCACGATCACCAGAAGAAGAATGAGGCCGGGGGGTACTGAAAGAACGGATGGACCCGTGCGCACGCTTCCGCACGGACGACTGCTCAACAAACGGCTAGGCGCGCCACTTCTTCGTCACGACACCGTCTTTGATTTCGACGTAGGCGGTGTGCGTTTTTTCGTCTTCATTATGGCCCGCGAAAATGAACAGCAGCGTCCCGGAGCCGGTCTTCTTTTCGGTGTAGCTCCACTTCCACACCTCCGCGGTGCCGTCCAACTTCGAAGTGGACGAGGGTTCGCCAAGCGTCGCTTTCACCCAGGCGGCACTCGTCTTATTCGGCTCGATGCGGTCAAAGGTCGACTCCGGAATGTAGTTCCCCGATCGACTCACCTTCGAACTGCTGCTGACCAGACACCCCGCGAGCGGAAGCAGAATCATCGAGATCAGAAATGCACGGCGGTTGAGCATGGTTTGTCTTCCTTCCCGGGAGCAAGGACACGATCAATTGCTTTTGGATAGTGCCCGGTAACATCATGATCGTCAGGATTGCTTGTCCTTCAATAGACAGGTTAAGTTTGGGAGGATGAATGAGATCACGATTGGCCTCATCGGAGGGACCGGATTAGGCGAGGCGCTGGGAGCGGAAGGTGGGAATCGGCACGAAATTGAAACGCCTTTCGGCAAACCGAGCGATACGATCTTAGAGACGCATTGGGCGGGCGTCAGGGTGCTGATCCTTTCCCGGCATGGGCCGGGGCATCTGCTGAATCCATCGCAGGTGAACTATCGGGCGAACATTTTTGCGCTGAAGCAATTGGGATGCACCCATCTCCTCGCTTCCGGAGCCGTTGGGTCGCTGCGCGAGGAGTTCCGACCGAGGGACCTCGTGGTGCCGGATCAGATCATCGATCGCACGACCCGGCGGGCTGGAACCTTCTTCGAGAACGCCGCCGTGCATGTGGAGTTTGCGGAACCTTTTGATTTCGCCATGCGTCAAATGATTTTGGAAGCCGCCCGGCAGGAAGAGAAGGCGGAAGTGGGCCTGAAGGTGAACGGGCGAGGCTGTTATGTCTGCATGGAAGGCCCCGCATTTTCAACGCGTGCGGAGAGCCTGATGCATCGGCTCTGGGGCGGCGATCTGATCGGGATGACCGCGATGCCCGAAGCAAAATTAGCACGCGAAGCCGAGATTCCGTACGCGCTCGTCGCCCTGGTCACGGACTATGATTGCTGGAGAGCCAAGCCGCCCTCGGCTGAGACCAGCGAGCCGCGGAAGATCGATCCGCATCTGCTGCTCAAGGAGATTCAGGGAAACCTCAAGGCCGCATCCGAAGCGGCGGCAACCGTCATGCGGAAAACTGTTGAACTGATGGCGAATCAGCGAGAACGATTGGCGGATTGCCCGGCGCTGCACGCCCTGGAGCTTGGCGTATGGTCCGACAAGTCCCGAATCGACCGGGACGAAGTGGAAAAGCTTCGGCCCTTGTGGGGGAAGTATTTTCAAGACGTGAGCCATGAATCGTGAACCCATGAAGAAGGTCGCGCGGATTTTGGTGATCGCGACGCTGGCGGCGATGACGCTGGGGCAGCGCGCGCCGACGCCGAATGAGCCGGGGAAGGAACTGAATCAGGGCGTGTACGTGCGCGATTCCGGTGGCGCGGTCGAGAAGCTGGCGCTGGCCGAGCGGATGTCGCGGCTGAAGGAATGGGAAAAGGCCGCGGACCTGTATCAGGAGGTCCTCGATAAATACTCCGATCGCATCGTGAGCGTGGACAAGGACGGCGCAGCCGGCTCACGCTATGCGAATGTGACCGCGGTGGTGCAGGAGCGACTGGCCGTCTGGCCCGCAGAAGGGCTCGAGGTTTATCACCGGCGATTCGAAAGTGCGGCCGCCGCCTTGCTCGAAGCCGCGGGCATCGAAGACGCGGCCACGCTCAACCAGATTTGCGCTCGATATTTTGCGACCACCGCGGGAAAAACGGCGGCCATCCGCCTGGTGGAGCTGGATATCGAAAACGGCGACTTCGCGGCCGGCGCGTGGATGGGCGAGCGATTGCTCGCCTATCACCCCGAGCTTGGCGCCCAGCGGGCGCAGGTTCTTTTCGTCACCGGTCTCGCAGAGCATCTTGGGACGGACGCCGCTGTCCAGGCGAAGGCCGATGAGCTGAAGCAGAAGTTCCCGCAGGCAACCGGAAATATCCGCGGGAAGGATGTCGTGCTTGCCGATGAGCTGGCGAACGTGATCAAGACGCCCGCGCCCGTGGCTCACAGAGCGCCCGCCGATGGCTGGCCGATGTTCGGCGGCGATGCAACCCGCGGGCGCATCAGCGGCGCCACCGGCCGCGTCGGCGCCAAGCAGCGGCAGATTATGCTTTCCAAACACCCCAGCATGCCGGTGCTTCGCGCACCCATCCGGCAACGCGCTCAACTGGAAGAAAGGCAGCTGCGCATCGCGGGCTTGAGCCTTGGCGTCATGCCCGTGATGGACCGTGGCGCGCTTTTTTTCCAGGACAACCAGTACATCTACGCGCGCAACGTCGAGAGCGGAATGGCGCTGCCCGGCTGGCTCGCCACATACCCCGGCGAGCAGGATGGAAAGTACAGCTCGAGCATGCAGCCGATGCCGTCGAACACGCAAATGACGGTGACGGTGGCCGATCGAAGCGTCCTGGCAGTGGTTCGGCAATTCGAGCGCATCCCAACGCAGGACGGCGCCGGCGCGATCAACGACCTGTTGCAGCCGAACGGCGAAACGAAAATGGTTTGCCTCGACCGCGCAACCGGAATCGAGCGCTGGGCCGTGACCCCGCGGCAATTTGCGGATCAGAACCTGAAGCAGTTGGAGCTGAGCGGATCTCCGGTTGTCGTGGGCGACAACGTCTACATCAACGCCCGCGGCGGAAAGCCGATGCAGTTCGAGGAGTCCTACGTCCTGTGCCTCGGCGCCGGCGACGGTAAGCTGCGCTGGGCCTGCTACCTCGCAAGCGGAAACGCGGCCGGCAACATGATGGGCTTTACTTCGACGCCGAACAACGCATCGCACATCGCCTACGACGGAGGACGCCTGTACGTCTCCACCGAACTCGGCGCGGTCGCAAGCGTGGACGCATTCACCGGGCAGATTGTCTGGCTCAATCTCTATCCGCGCCCGCAGCAGAACTTCGCCGCGATGCAGGCTGGAATGCAGCAGCCGAACATGACCATAAGGAAGCCTTGGTCGCAGAATCCGGTCATCGTGAAGGACGGCAAAGTCTTCGCAATGCCATCCGATTCCAGGCACGCTCTCATCTACGAAGCGGGAACCGGCAAGGAGATCAAGCGCATTCTCATGGACACCTTCGACGGCGCTCGAACCCTTCTCGGCGTCAACGGCAACCAACTGATCGTGAACAGCGACGTGCGCGTGTTCTGCATCAATTGGGAAGCCTTCGCGCCGGAGAAGGCGCCGGAAGATGAGCTTCACTGGAAAGTCGGCCCGCTGGTCGGCACCGATGCCGGCGCCGATCGCAACAGCGACACCATCCGCGGCCGCGGCTTCGTCACCGCGGATTCCGTCTTCATCACCACACAGTGGCGCCTGCATCGCATCTCGCTCAAGGGAGGCAAGACTGAAGACACCTACCCGGCAAAACTCGGCGTCTGGAGCGTGGACGAGGGACCTGGAAATGTACTGGTAACCCAGGATCACGTGATCATCGCCGGCGCGGACAGCGTCGATATCTACACCGACATGGCGCTCGCCCGCGCGCGTCTCGATCAAGCCGTGCAGGCCAAGCCCAATGAGCCGAGCCCGAGGTTGGAATACGCGGAGGTCATGTTCGCGTCCGGCCAGTTCGATCTGGCGATGGGAAAATTGGACGAGGCGATCGGTTTGCTCGGCGGCGTGCAGTCCATGCGCCCCGGGCCCGAGCGGGATCGCGTTTTCTCAGATTCGCTCGCGTTTGCGCAGCGCATGTCCGACCCGCGAACCAGCACACCCGAGCGCATGGCGCAGACGGATCCGATGTTCGATCGCGCCGCTTCGGCGGCATATTCCCCCCAGCAGCACGTGAGCTACCGCGAGAGCCGGGCGCGCTTCGCCCATACCAAACATGATTTTGCCACCGAGCTCCGGCTCTGGCAGGAAGTCCTCGCGCAGTCCCCGTGGCGCAACGTCATGGTGATGCGTGAAGGCGCGGTGCCAGCAGCGGCCTGGATGATCGCCGAGCGCGCGGTGATCGAACTGGTTCGCACGCGCCGCGAGTTGTACGACCCCTATGAAAAGCTGGCCGCTGATGCCCTGGCCGCCGCGATGAACGCCCACGATGCCGAGCAGCTCAAGAACGTGGCCCAGGTCTTCCCCGTGGCAAAGGTCGCCCCCGATGCGCTCTTCGCGGCCGCCGAAGCCTATGAGCTTTCCAACAATCCGCGCCAGGCGACGCGCGTGCTGAACCAGATTTATCGCAAGTATCTCAGCGTCGATAAATCTCGCGTCATCGAAGCGCAGGCCCGAAACTATCTCGCACTGCCCGGCGGAGTAGGAATCGCCATCGGCAGATTGCTCGAAGGCGCAAGGCTCGGCAACGCGAAGCTCAAGCAGCCGATCAAGATGCCCGATGGAACGGCGCTTCGCGGGTCAACTTTCGCCGAAGCTGCGAATCTGCTCCAGCAGTTCAGTTCGCAATTGGCCAGCGCCACCCTTCCCGACTTCAAGCTGAAGATGCCGCGCGGCGACGGTGACAGCGCCTTTCTACCCGAGAAACCCGAGACGCTGATCAGCGACGTCGACAAGCTGCTGAAGCCCGACCGGGATTTGCAGAGTTACGCGCGCAACGATCGGCTCGTGACCTGGGCCACCGGAAAGGGATTGTCGATCTATCCCATCGGCAAGAATCAGCCGCTGGGAACGGATTCGCAGATCAAGGACCCGCCCAAGGGCATCGCCTGGGCAGGAAACGATCTGGTCGTCTGGTCAACCGATGCCGCGGGCAAGCTAACCCTCGTCTCGGGGGATCACGCCGCGACGAAGTGGGAGCTTTCGGTGAAAGCGCTGCCCAAGCTCGAAGTAACCCTCGACGAGCAGGCCACCGATGAATCCATGGGCCCCGCAAATGCGCTCGAAGGAAACGGCCTGCGGGCGCAGGCGGCGCGAATCGCGATGCAGCAGCGGCGGCTGGCAATCCAGGCCGCCCGGGCGCCCGAAGCCGGCGAGACCATCGAACACGTCCTCCCCATCGGCGATCGCGTCATCGTCGGAACATCCACCGGCCGCGTGCTCGCGGTCGAACTGTCAAATGGTCAAATCGCCTGGCAGGCGCGCGTCGCCGAACTTGGCATCGATCAATTGCTGGCAAACGACGACTTCGTCGCCGTCCGAATGATCGGCGATGTCGGCGCCGAGATCGTCGCGATGGAAGCCGTCAACGGCCAGGTCGTGATGCGCCGCAGCTTCGCGGAAACGCCGCCGCAGAACATGGCCCTCGCCCCCGATGGAACGCTCGTCTGGTCGATGCCGGATCGCGTTTTTGGCAAGGATCTTTACGAGCCGGAGAAGGTCCTGAAGTTCGGCGATCGCGTCATGAGCGGCGGCGGACAGATGTTCAACGGTGCGATTGCGGCCGATCAACTCGTCGTCACCGATGGCAAGATCCTCGCGCTCAGCGACATGGGGCAAATGGTTCGCGTGCTCTCGCTGGAAGGCGGGCGCGACATCGGCCAGCCCATCGCCACCAAGGCTTCAGCTTCTGATAACTGGAACGTCTGGCTCCGCGTGCTCGGTCCCCGGCTCTACATCGTCAGCCGCAGGACCGTCTGCGGACGAAACCTCAACGATGTCGACGATACCTGGGACGGCCAGGCCGATCTGACGGCGCCGGTCATGAGCGAAGCGTTCTTCGGCAAAAAGCACGTCGTGCTCCTCGGCCAGGTCACTCCGGCAAATGTCCCCATGCCCGGCGCGGCAAGACACTGGCTTACCGGCTATTCCCGAGCCCCCGTCGGGAACGGCTCCACCAGGGAATCCGGTATGCTCGAGTTCAGCGAACCCGTCATCCACCCCGCCGGAATCGACCAATGGCAACCCGTCGACGGCGGCTTCTACTACCGCACTCTCGACCGAAAACTGCATTTTCTCCAAGGCGCCGGCGAATAAGAGCCTGCACCGCATGGACCGTCGTCGTAGATCCGACGCCTGCGTCGCGGTCGCGGCGCAGCGAATTAAGGGTGATGTCAACGCTTCGCGTCAACCGCGACACAGGCGTCGCCCCTACAAAGTTGTCCCCGGCACCAGCTGCCTCTATAATCTTGGCTTGGCTTGTTGAGGTACTCCCATGGCCACCGAGGCGCCCGCATCAATTCATCCCCTGCGCGACCGGGTTCAAAACGTCATCAACCTGATCCGTCCCGCGGTGCAGGCCGACGGTGGCGATGTCGAACTGGTCGAGGTCTCAGGGGAAGGCCTGGTTTCGATCCGCTATCACGGCGCCTGTCATGGATGCCCCAGCAGCACCATGACCTTGAAGGACGGGATCGAGAAAAATCTCAAAGAGCGCGTGCCGGAAGTCACGCAGGTAATCTCCGTTCCGTAGTGGGGATGAACACAGATCAAATTGACGCCTGGATGACCGAAGCGATCGTTGAAGCGAACGCGGCGCTGGCGGACGGCGAAGTGCCGATCGGCTGCGTGATCGTCCACGAGCCAACCGGAAAAATCGTCGGTCGGGGGCACAACCAACGCGAGACACATGATGACCCAACCGCGCATGCGGAACTGACCGCCATTCGCGCCGCCGCTCGTGAATTGGGAAGCTGGAGACTGCTCGACTGCACGCTCGTGGTCACGCTCGAGCCCTGCCCGATGTGCGCCGGCGCGATCGTGCTGGCAAGAATCCCCAAGCTCGTCTATGGCTGCAATGATCCCAAAGCCGGCGCGGTGAGGACCCTCTACCGCATCTGCGATGATGATCGGCTCAATCATCGCGTGCAGATTCATGACGGCATCAGATCGCAAGAGTGTGCCGAATTGCTCAGACAGTTTTTCCGCTCCCAGCGCGCCCTCGGAAAAAAGTAAGGTGGGCGCCGTCCACCTCAATAACGCCGTGGGCAATGCCCACCCTACAAGACATAATGCATCCGTGCCCGATCGCCATCTACAATTGACGCAGAAGTGCAACCGCCCCCCCGCCTACGCGCTCCGAGCCCTCGGCCGAAACAACCTCCCCGAAACCGTCGACGCCGGCGGCATAAAGTTTCACCTCACCCAAACCGTAAAGCACGATTTCTGGGCAGCCACCGGTTTCTACTTCGGCGAGAACGGTAAAAAAGCCGTTCTCAAGATTGCCCGCATCGAGCCCTACGCCGGCATACCGCTTAGTTGGGCCGGCAGATTCCTCCGCTCCCGCGAGTTGCGGTTCTATCGGGCCCTGTCGGATATCCAAAACGTGCCCGCCGTGCTCGGAGAAATCGGCAACACCGGATTCCTCCATGAGTTCGTGGAAGGTCATCCTCTCGACAAAAACGAATCCCTCCCCGACACCTTCTTCGCCGATCTGATGACGCTCATCCACCAACTGCACCAGCGCCGCATCGCCTACGTCGACGCGAACAAACCCCAGAATATCCTTCTCGGCGACGACGGCCGACCGCACCTGATCGACTTCCAGATCAGTTGGGATCTGCATGAACTCGGCAACTGGTGGGGCAACCGCTGGTGGCTCCGCCGGCTCCAGGAATCCGACATCTATCACGTCCTCAAGCACAAGAAACACATGCGCCCGGACCAGCTTTCCGAAGAAGAACGCCGGCGCGTCCAGAACCGAGGCATCCTCATCGACCTGCACCGCATCATCATCAAGCCGTATCGCAAATTGCGCAAAGCCTACTTCAAGCGCCTCAAGGATTCCGGCAGATTGCTCCCCGAAGGCAGCAAGTGACCGCGGGATCCCAATACATCGGCTAAAGCTGACCCGACCTCAGGGAGCGAGTCTTCGACCTGCCGACTATACTCCCCCCATGGCAACCCGGATCGTCATTCTCGGCGGCGGCTTCGCAGGTGTCTACACCGCCCGCCATCTCGAGAAGTTGACCAAACACCAGCCTGACGTCCAGATCACCCTCGTCAGCCGAAACAACTATTTCCTGATCACCCCTCTGCTCTTCGAGGCCGGCTCCGGCGTCCTGGAACCCCGCCATTCGGTCAATCCCATTCGCAGCCTGCTCGGTAGGACGAAATTCATTGAGGCCGAGGTGCAGCGCATCGATCTGGAAAAGCGGGTGGTTCATTCAAAACTGGTGATGCGCGAGCCGCTGGAGATCCCCTACGATCAACTGGTGCTCGCCGTCGGCGGCGTTACCAACACCCGCATCATCAAAGGCGCCGAACACGCCCTCACCTTCAAAACCCTCGCCGATGCCATCACCCTCCGAAACAAGATCATCCAACTCTTCGAGCAGGCCGATGTCGAGACCGATCCACAGCGCAAGAAGGCCCTGCTGACTTTCGTCATCATCGGCGGCGGTTTCGTCGGCGTCGAACTGACGGGAGAGCTGGAGGCATTTACGGAGCGACTGGCCGCGATCTACCCGAACATCAACAAGCCCGAAATCCGTATCGAGCTGATCGAAGCAGCGGGAAGAATCGCCCCCGAGTTCGATGAGAAGCTCGTCGATTACGCATCCGCGCTCCTCACCCGGCGCGGCGTCAACATCCGGGTCAACGCCAAGGTGGATGCGGTCGAACCCGGCCACGTGAAACTTCCCACCGGCGAAGTCATTCCCGCCGAAACGGTCGTCATCGCAACCGGCGTCGTGCCAGCGCCGGTGGTCAGAGAACTCGATGTCGAAAAGGATCGTCGTGGTGCAATTGTTGTAGCTGCGACCATGCGATCCGAAACCAGACCCGAGCTTTGGGCGCTCGGCGATTGCGCCTCAATTCCCAGCCCTTCCGGAAAACCCTACCCCGCGCTCGCCCAGCACGCCCTGCGCGAGGCCAAGGTGCTCGCCGCCAACATCGCCGCCAGCTTAAACGGTGATGAACTCAAGCCCTTCGTCTACGAAACCGTCGGAAATCTCGCCGCTCTGGGCCATTATCGCGGCGTCGGTAAAATCTACGGCATCCGAATCAAAGGCTTCATCGCATGGTGGGTCTGGCGATCCTACTACCTCATGCAAATGCCCCAATGGCGCCGCCGCATCCGCGTCATGGTCGATTGGACCGTCGCAATTCTCTTCGGCAGCGACATCGTCCAACTCGACCTGACCCCAGAATGTATCCCGCAACAAGAAGCCCGCAATGACCCCGCCCCCCCCCCGATAACGCACTCAACTCCGCGATAACCTTAAATGCAACGACGCCATCGCCGACCTCCCAATCCATGTAGTGGCGACGCCTGCGTCGCGGCGCGGCGCAGCCGCGATTACGCTCGCCTCCAGAATAGCATCGTACGCTCCAGAAAATTTGTATCTTCCAGACCCCCACGTCCGCGCCTTACCATCGGCACCTTCGCATGTCGCAAATCTTTCACCCGGCTATGAACGTCGTTTCGCGCGCCAGCATCTTTGGCTTCGTCTTCTTCCTCATCTTCATCGGCTGGGTCGGCGCAACCCTCGATCGCTCGCCTTATACGACCGGCCAGGGGATCGTAAAGGATCAGCCTGTCCCCTTCTCCCACGAGCATCACGTCGGCGGATTGGGGATCGACTGCCGCTATTGCCATACCTCCGTCGAGCAATCACGCTTCGCCGGCATGCCGCCCACCAAAACCTGCATGACCTGCCACTCGCAGATCTGGACCAACGCCCAAATCCTCGAGCCCGTCCGCGAAAGCTGGCGCACCTCCCAACCCATTCCATGGGTTCGCGTCCACAACCTCCCGGATTACGCTTACTTCAACCACGCCATCCACGTCAACAAAGGCGTCGGATGCAACACCTGCCACGGGCCTGTCAACAGCATGCCGCTCATGGTCCAGTACTCCAGCCTGCAAATGCGCTGGTGCCTCGAATGCCACCGCGAACCCGAAAAATACATCCGACCGAGAGACCAGGTCTTCAACATGAACTACATCACCCCTCCAAACCAGATGGTGCTCGGCAAATCTCTCGTTGAAAAATACCACGTGAAGAAGGAGCAGCTCACCAACTGCTCAGTGTGTCATCGATGATCGAAACATGCCCGCATCATCATGAGGAAGATCGCGACGCGGAATCAGCCGCGCCCCCTTCCAACCAATTCTGGCGCAGTCTCGAAGAGCTTTCCAACACGCCCGAATTCGAGGCGATGCTGAATCGTGAATTCCCCGCCGCGGCGTCCCTGTGGAAAGAAGGCGTCAGCAGGCGACGGTTCCTCGCGCTCATGGGCGCCTCCATGGCGCTGGTGGGACTCAACGGATGCTCTCGCCGGCCAACCGAAAAGATTGTCCCCTACGTGATCCAGCCCGAGCAGCTTGTTCCCGGCAAAGCCCTCCAATACGCATCAGCCATGCCTCTCGCCGGATACGGCAAGGGCGTCATCGTCGATCAGCAAATGGGCCGGGCCATCAAAGTCGAAGGCAATCCCAAGCACCCTTCCACGCTCGGCGGCACCGACGTCTTCATGCAAGCCGGTCCGCTGGCGCTGTGCGACCCGGACCGCTCGCAGGTCGCGGTCAACCGCGGAAACGTCGCCACGTGGAGCGGTTTTGAAAACGACTTTCGCGCGACAGTCCAACAGTTCGGCGGCAATCAAAAGGTCCGCATTCGCCTGCTCACCGAGCCCGTCACTTCCCCCACGCTCTTCGCCCGAATCCAGCGCCTTCGCTCCACCTATAAAAACCTCAGGTGGCACCAGTGGTCCCCTTTCGCAAGAGACAACGCCGGCGCCGGCATCCGCGCCGCACTCGGGCGCGATGCAAATGTCGTCTACGACTTCTCCAAGGCCACCCGCATCCTCTCCCTCGATTCCAACTTCCTCACCGACGATCCCGGCAGCCTCCGCTACGCCGCCCAGTTCATTCGACGCCGCACCCCTCGCTGGAAACCGGACGACCTGACCGCACATCACGAGTCGGCACGCACAGAAAATGCCTACCAAGTGCCCAGTCCAGTCCCTTCAGCCGCAGACATGAACCGCCTGTACGTGTTTGAAAGCAGTTACACGATCACCGGCGCCAAAGCCGATCATCGCCTCGCGCTAAGGCCCAGCGAGATTGAATTTCTCGCTCGCGTCATCGCGGGAGAAATCCAAGGCGCTCCCACCCCCCTGCCGCAACCGCTACAGAAACACGCACAACTCGTCCGCGCCGTTGCCGCCGATCTCAAGCAAAATCCCGGCCGATCCCTTGTCATCGCCGGCGACAGTCAGCCGCCCAACGTGCATCACCTCGCCCACATCATGAACGCGGCCTTGGGTAACCTTGGCCAGACCGTCTCATATATCGAACCGGTCGAGCCCGAGCCGGTCAATTGCACCAAGTCGCTCAGCGAGTTAGTGACCGCCATCAACAACAAAGAGGTCGATCTCCTGCTCATGGTCGGCGTCAATCCCGTCTTCGACGCCCCCGCCGATCTCAATTTCGCAGACGCACTCGAGACGATCCCTTGGCGCGCCCATCTCTCCCAATATCTCGACGAAACCAGCTACCACTGCCACTGGCATCTCCCCGAATCCCACTGGCTCGAAATGTGGGGCGACATCCGCGCCCACGATGGCACCGTCTCCATCCTCCAGCCCCTCATCGCGCCACTCTACGCAACCCGAAACGCACTCGAACTTCTCTCCGCAATCGCAGGCCAAGCCCCCACCAGTGCCTACGCGGCCGTGAAGAACTACTGGGCCGAGGTCTGGAAGAACGAAGTCGATCGACGGTGGGAAGATGCCCTGCGCGCGGGCGTGATTGAAGGCACCGCTTCCCGCCCGATCGACATTCCCGCGGGCCAGGCAAAGGCGCCCGACTTACCGACTGCTCCAACGACATCCGCGCTCGAAATCAACTTCCGCCCCGACCCCACCATCTTCGACGGTCGCTTCGCCAACATCGGCTGGCTCCAGGAATGCCCCAAGCCCATCACCAAACTCACCTGGGACAACGCCGCCCTCATCAGCCCCCAAACCGCCGTCTCCCTCGGCCTCGCCGATCGCAAAAATCCCGAGCTTGCCAACGGTCAGATGCTGGAACTCACAGTCGGCGATCGCACCGTCCGCATGCCCGCCTGGGCACAACCCGGTCAACCCGATAACGTCATTACCGTCCACTGTGGCTACGGCCGCACCCGCATCGGCCGCGTCGGAAACGGCGCCGGCTTCAACGTCTACCCCCTCCGCGCAACCGGCTCCATGCACGTCGCCCCCGTTTCCATCAAGAGGATACCGGGAACATATCCCCTCGCCTGCACGCAAAACCACCAGCTCATGCACGGCCGAGACATCGTCAAGACCAGCACGATTGCCGAGGTGCATGAGAAGCGCGAACCGCGCGACCCCGCCGAATCCGATATCGCGCTCGAAGGTGAAACAACCCAACACGGCCGCCGCGTCAAGCTCTCCATCTACCCCGAATACGATTACCCCGGCTACCGCTGGGGAATGGTCATCGACCAGACCGCCTGCATCGGCTGCAACGCCTGCGTCGTCGCCTGCCAAAGCGAAAACAACATCCCCGTCGTCGGCAAAGACGAAGTCCTGATGAGCCGCGAAATGCACTGGCTCCGCATCGACACCTACTTCGCCGATCAGGGTGAACCCCAGGACGATCCCACCCAGCGCGCCTCCAGCGCTCAAGCGATGTTCCAGCCCATGCTCTGCCAGCATTGCGAGAACGCCCCCTGCGAGATCGTCTGCCCCGTCGAAGCAACAAGCCACAGCTTCGAAGGCATCAATGAAATGACCTACAATCGCTGCGTCGGCACACGCTACTGCTCCAACAACTGCCCCTACAAAGTCCGCCGCTTCAACTTCTTCCGCTACGCCGACCCCGCTCCCAACCTCGCGATCATGCGCAATCCCGAAGTCACCGTCCGCACCCGCGGCGTCATGGAAAAATGCTCCTTCTGCATCCAGCGCATCAACCGCGAGCGCACCGAAAAAAAAATCGAGTGGGTCAAAGCCGAGGAACAAGGCGGGTCCGTCACCATGCGCAGTGTGCCGAACGAACACGTCGAGGCCCTGCCCGCCGCCACGCATCTGACCGCCTGCCAGCAAGCCTGCCCCACCGAAGCCATCATTTTCGGCGACATCAACGACACCAACACCTTCGTGTCGCGCCTCAAAACTGCCGCCGCCTATCAACCCATCCACTACGGCGTCCTCACCGAGCTAAACACTCAACCCCGCGTCAGCTACCTGCACCGAATCACCAACCCCAACCCCGCTCTCACTCTTTCGCGCACTACTGTAGAGGCGACGCCTGCGTCGCGGTCTTCTATTCCCTCCCCCCCCGGAGGTGCCCCATGACCGACACCTCCACCACCGCCCCCGTCATCCAGCCCGGGCACACGTACGAAACCGTCACCGACAAAATCAGCGCCATCGTCCTCACCCGCCGATTCGGTCGCGGCTGGTGGATCGGATTCAGCCTCGGCGCCCTCGGTACCATGCTCCTCTCCTTCTCCATCGGCATGTTGCTCCTCCGCGGCATTGGAATCTGGGGCGTCCGCATCCCCGTCGCCTGGGGCTTCGCAATCGTCAACTTCGTCTGGTGGATCGGCATCGGTCACGCCGGAACATTCATCAGCGCATTTCTCCTCCTTCTCCGGCAGGATTGGCGGACCAGCATCAACCGCTTCGCCGAAGCAATGACCCTCTTCGCCGTCGCCTGCGCCGGTGTCTTCCCCCTCCTCCACCTCGGCCGCCCCTGGCTCTTCTACTGGCTCATGCCTTACCCCAACACCATGGGCCTCTGGCCCCAGTTCTCCAGCGCCCTGGTTTGGGACGTCTTCGCCGTCGGCACTTACTTCACCATCTCCCTCGTCTTCTGGTACGTCGGTCTCATCCCCGATCTCGCCACTCTTCGCGACCGCTCGCGCCATCGCGTCGGCCGCGTCGTCTACGGCATCCTCTCGATGGGCTGGCGCAACGCCGCAACCCACTGGCATCGGTACACCCAAGCCTACCTGCTCCTCGCCGGCCTCGCCGCCCCGCTCGTCATCAGCGTCCACTCCGTCGTCTCAATGGATTTCGCCGAAGCCCAGGTCCCCGGCTGGCACACCACCATCTTCCCCCCCTACTTCGTCGCCGGCGCCATCTTCAGCGGCTTCGCCATGGTCCTCACCCTCGCCATCCCCCTCCGCGCCGCCTACGGACTACAGGATTTCATCACCCTCCGTCACATCGACAACAGCGGCAAATTCCTCCTCATCACCGGTCTGATCGTCGCCTACGGCTACGGCTCCGAAATTTTCATGAACTGGTACAGCGGCGACCCCTACGAATGGGCCACCACCGTCGACCGCTTCCGCGGAAGCTACCGCCACGCCTACGCCGTCCTGCTCTTCTGCAACATCCTCACCCCGCAGCTTCTCTGGTCGCGCCGCATCCGCAACAATGTCATCGTCATGTGGATCATCGCCCTCATCATCAACGTCGGCATGTGGCTCGAACGCTTCGTCATCGTCGTCCAAAGCCTCTCCCACGAATTCCTCCCCAGCACCTGGGGAATGTACTCCCCCACGATCTGGGACTGGTCCACCTACATCGGAACCATCGGCCTGTTCATCATGTGCTTCTTCCTATTCATCCGTTTCCTCCCCGCGATCTCAATCTTCGAAATGCGCGAGCTCGTCCACGAAGTCGCCGAAAAAGAAGCTCGCCACGAATCACCGTAGCACGGGCATCTTGCCCGTGTTGACGACTTAAGCACGGGCAAGATGCCCGTGATACAGGAAAGGTTATGCAGAAGGTCCACCGTGTTTATGGCCTGCTCGCTGAATTCCAGGACCCCCACGCGCTCATCGAAGCCGCCAGAAAAACTCACCAGGCCGGCTACAAGTGCGCCGACGCCTTCAGCCCCTTCCCAATCCACGGTCTCTCCCAGGCCCTCGGCACCCGAACCACCCCCGTCTCTCTCATCACCCTCATCGGCGGAATCCTCGGCGCTGCCGGTGGCTATTTCATGCAGTACTACGCCGCCGTGATTCACTACCCCATCAACATCGCCGGACGCCCCTACCATAACTGGCCCCAATTCATCCCCATCACCTTCGAAATGATGGTCCTCGGCGCCGGGCTCAGCGCCGTCCTCGGCATGCTCGCGCTCAACAAGCTCCCTCAGCCCCACCATCCCCTCTTCAACGTCCCCATCTTCTCCGCCGCCAGCCGCGACAAGTTCTTTCTCTGCATCGAAGAAGCCGACGCAAAATTCTCGCTCGATGGCACCCGCCAATTCCTGGAAAGCCTCAACCCCTCGGACATCTGGGAGGTGCCGCGATCATGAGAAGGGCTTTGCGTCTCTCGCTGCACACACCGACGCGCGCGGCGCGACGTCATCCTGAGCGGTACTCCGCGAAGGATCCAGCCGGTGTGATCGCACGGCTGGATGCTTCGGAATACCTCAGCATGACAGACACCGGACGACTCGTCAGGGGATGCCTGATGTTCGCGATGACGCTGCTCTCGCTCCTCCTCATCCCCGGCTGCGACGACAACCCCAATGACCCCTTCGACTACCGCATGGTCGTCCAACCCAAATACAACCCCATGGACCAGAGCCGCTTCTTCACCGACGGCCAATCCGCCCGCACACCCGTCGAAGGCACCATCCCGATCAACGGCTACGCCAACGAGCTCCCCATCCCAGCCGTCAACTCCATCCGCTCAAACGCCACCACGTTCCCCTTCCCCCTCGCCCGCAAAGACCTCGAGCAAGGCCGCAACCTCTTCACCATCTACTGCGCCGTCTGCCACGGCGCTCTCGGTGACGGCAACGGTATGATCCCCCAGCGCGGTTTCACCCACCCGCCCTCCTTCTATCTCCCCCGCCTGAGAGAAGCCCAGCCCGGACATTTCTACGACGTCATCACCAACGGCTACGGCGCCATGTACAGCTACAACGACCGAATTTCCCACGATGACCGCTGGCGCATCGTCGGCTACGTTCGCGCCCTGCAACTAAGCGATCCCACCAACACAGGAGTCAACGAAACACCACCCACGCAAAGAGAATAACGTGCTTGTAAAGTTTGGCGTCTTCCACCTTCCCCGTAGCACGGGCATCTTGCCCGTGTTGACGGTTCCGACACGGGCAAGATGCGACTCGACTGAGCTCGCCGAAGTCCCGTGCTACGAAAGAGTTTTCGCACCCGCAAGCTTGATAATACGATCGCTCTGAAACGTCGATCCGATGACAATGCCAAACGTAACCAACCAACTTCCCAAAGAACTCAACGAAGCCCAGCGCCTCTCCCTCCCCATCTCCGCTGTCGCCTCGCTCCTCTGCATCATCGCCTGGCTCTTCTCCCCCCAAAACTTCTTCGTCTCCTATCTCTACGCCTATCTCTTCTTCCTCGGAATCTCCCTCGGCTCCATGTCTCTCGTCATGCTCCACCACCTCACCGGCGGAAACTGGGGCCGACCCATCCGCGGCATCCTCGAAGCCGCCATGTCCCTCGTCCCCCTCATGGCCATCCTCTTCATCCCCATCCTCTTCGGCCTCAACCACCTCTACGAATGGGCCATCCCCGACCGCGTCGCACACAGCGAAATCCTCCAGCACAAACGCCCGTACCTCAACGTCTCCTTCTTCATCCTCCGCGCCTTCATCTACTTCGCCGGATGGAGCGCTCTCGCCATTTTCATGTCCAGGACATCCCAAAAATTCCACCGCGCCCCCACCGCATCCCGCGCCGCGTGGATGCGAAAGGCCAGCGCCGCCGGCATCCTCTTCTACGGAATCTCCATGAGCTTCGCGACCGTCGACTGGGTCATGTCCCGCGACTCCCATTGGTACACCACCATCCTCGGCTTCATCTTCCTCTGCGGACAAGCCCTCTCCGCAATCGCCTTCACCATCATCATCCTCCGCATCATCGTCCATCTCCCGCCCATCCCCCAATACGTCAACTCCCGCATCCTCATCGATCTCGGCAATTTCCTCATGACCCTCGTCATCCTCTGGTCCTACATGAGCTTTTCCCAGTTCCTCGTCCAGTGGAGCGCCAACCTCCGCCACGAAGTCACCTATTATCTCCAGCGCGGCATCACCTTCGGCAACGGCTGGCGCATCATCGGTATCCTCCTGATCACCCTCCACTTCTTCGTCCCTTTCGTCCTCCTCCTCTTCCGCTATAACAAACGACACTTCAACATCCTCGCCGCCATCGCTTCAATCGCGCTGGCCATGCGAATCGTCGATCTCTACTGGCACGTCGCGCCGTCCAGCCTCGATGAACATCATGGTTTTTATCTGTCGTGGATCACGCCTTTCCCGTTGCTCGCGATCGGCGGGATCTGGCTATTCTGTTTTATCGCGCTATTGCGCACGCGTCCGCTCGTGAGTCGGCTCGAGGGTGAACCCGAGCCGATCCTGAATCATGCAACACCCGCACCCGGAATCGCTTAATCCCGACGTGGATTACGAACGCACCACGATCAGCTTCCCGCTCATCGTCGGGTTGACCATCGGATTCATCGTCTTCGGAATCCTCACCGCAATCGCCATGCGCATCACCTGGAAACAGATGAGCAAGCATGAAACGGAAAAAAGCATCGTGACCAGCACCGTCATGACGAACACCGTCATAACCCCCATGCCGAGACTTCAACCCTCACCCGGCAACGACTCCATGCCCTGGGAGGATCTTAGAAAGATGCGCGACGCGGAATACACCTCCTTCCAACAGCGCGGCTGGGTCGACGAAAAATCCCACCAAATCGTCATCCCCGACGCCATCATCCACCAAGTCACTCAACTCAGCACCCCCGTAGCGGCGACGCCCGCGTCGCGGTCTTCCCATCCTCCCCCGCCCTCCTCCGTAGGCGCGACACTGGTGTCGCCCTCTTCTCCTCTCTCTTCCCCCGCTACCCCCGCAACCGGAGGCGCCCAATGAACCGCCTCACCCTCGTCACAACCTCCCTCATTCTCCTCTCCCTCGCCGGCTGGAGCAGCGACCAACTCCCCGCCCCCTCCTCAACCGCCCCTCCCATGCTCAAAGACGTCGGCATCGACGCCAAGCCCGGCTCCCCTCTCCCACTCGACCTCACCTTCCGCGACGAAACCGGCAAAGACGTCCACCTCGCCGACTTCTTCAACAAACGCCCCGTCATCCTCACCCTCGTCTACTACAAATGCCCGATGCTCTGCACGCTCGTACTCAACGAGCTCACGCGAACCCTCAACGTCATGACCGAAGACGCCGGCAAGGATTTCGACATCGTCACTGTCAGCTTCAACCCCAATGAAACCCCCGAGCTTGCAAACGCAAAAAAACAGGAATACCTCCGGATCTACCGCCGACCCACCGCCCCCGCCGGCTGGCACTTCCTCACCGGCGATGAGACGCAAATCCGCGCCCTCACCAACGCCGTCGGATTCCGCTACGCCTTCGACCCCAAAACCCAGCAATACGTCCACGCCAGCGGCGTCGTCGTCGTCACCCCCCAAGGCATCCTCGGCCGCTACTTCTACGGAATCCAATACTCCGCCAAAGACCTCCGCCTCGCCATGATCGACGCCGCCAACGGAAAATCCTCCTCCCCCACCGGAAAAGTCCTCTTCTACTGCTTCCAATACGACCCCAGCACCGGCCGTTACAGCCTCGCCATCATGCGCCTCATCCAGATCGGCTTCATCACCACAGTCGCCTCCCTCGTCACCTTCATGTGGGTGACACACCGTCGCCAAAAGAACAAGGCGCTCCCCGTATCACGGGCATCTTGCCCGTGCGATGGATCTCCGTCCCAAAAGCTTCCTGATCCAGAAACGGCTGCAATCCCATGAACGAAGGCTTCCGCCTACTCCCCCGCAGCGCCTCAACCTTCGCCCCACAAGTCGATGGCGTCTACTTCTTCCACCTCGCCGTCGCCGCCTTCTTCACGCTTCTCATCCTCGTCCTCGTGATCTACTTCTCCCTGCGCTACAGCCGAAAACGCAATCGCCATCCCCAAAACGTCGAGGCCAGCAACACCATCGAGATCGCCTTCATCGTTGCCCTCTTCTTCCTCACCATGGTCATGGGCGCCTGGGGCACCCGCATCTACATCGACGAGTATGTCGTCCCCCAGGGCGCGATGGAAATCCACGTCATCGCCAAGCAATGGATGTGGAAAACCCAGCACCCCGAAGGCCAACGGGAAATCAACGCCCTGCACATCCCCATCGGACGCCCCATCCGGCTCGTCATGAATTCCCAGGACGTCATCCACTCCTTCTTTATCCCCGCCTTCCGCGTCAAGCGCGACGTCGTCCCAGGCCGCTACAACGAGATGTGGTTCCAGGCCACCACCCCCGGCGATTACCACCTCTTCTGCGCCGAATACTGCGGCTCCAATCACTCCGCCATGATCGGCACCATCACCGTCATGGAGCCCGCCGCCTATCAGCGCTGGCTCGCCGGAACCTCCGCCGACGAGCCCCCCGTTCGCAGCGGCGAAAAACTCTTCGCCCAATTCGCCTGCAACACCTGCCACGGCCAACGCGCTCCCACCCTCGCCGGGATGTACGGCCGAAAAGTCACCCTCGACACCGGCCAAACCCTCATCGCCGGCGACCCCTACATCCGCGAATCCATCCTCAACCCCAGCGCCAAGATCGTCGCCGGATTCCCCCCCATCATGCCCACCTACCAGGGCCAAATAACGGAAGAACAACTCATGAATCTCATGACCTACATCAAAACCCTAAAGGACGCGAGCACCCAGCCAACACAATGACCCTCGTATCACGGGCATCTTGCCCGTGCTCCCGACTCCGGCACACAAAATGACCAGCATCCCCTACATCCCCGCCATCGATCGCCCCGAAACCTACCTCACCGCAGGCTACAAAGTCCGCACCTGGCTCCTCACGCGCGATCACAAACGCATCGCAATCCTCTACATGATCTTCATCACCTTCTTCTTCGTCATCGGAGGAGTTGCCGCCACACTCATGCGCCTCGAGCTCGTCACCCCACGCGCCGACCTGTTCCAACCCGATGCCTATAACCGCCTCTTCACCATGCACGGCATCATCATGGTCTTCTTCTTCCTCATTCCCTCCATCCCCGCGGTCCTCGGTAACTTCCTCATCCCCATCATGATCGGCGCCCGCGACATGGCCTTCCCCCGCATCAACCTCTTTAGCTGGTATCTCTTCATCATCGGGGGCGCCATCACCTTCTTCGCACTCCTCCTCGGAGGCGTCGATACCGGCTGGACCTTCTACACGCCCTTCAGCAGCGTCTATTCCGATTCCTGGGTCACCCTCGCCATCGTCGGTATCTTCATCAACGGCTTCTCCTCCATCCTCACAGGCCTCAACATCATCGTCACCGTCCACACCATGCGCGCCCCCGGCATGTACTGGTTCCGCATGCCGCTGTTCGTCTGGTCCATCTACGCCACCGCCCTGATCCAGGTCCTCGCCACACCCGTCATCGCAATCACCCTCCTCCTCGTCGCCGTCGAGCGCGTCACCGGGATCGGTATCTTCAACCCCGCGCTCGGCGGAGATCCCGTCCTCTTCCAGCACATGTTCTGGTTCTACTCCCACCCCGCCGTCTACATCATGATCCTTCCCAGCTTCGGCGTCATGAGCGAGATCATCACCTGCTTCTCCCACAAACGAATCTTCGGCTACCGATTCGTCGCCTTCTCCAGCTTCGCAATCGCTGTCCTCGGCTTCCTCACCTGGGCTCATCACATGTTCGTCGCCGGCATCTCCCTCTACGCCGGTATCACCTTTTCCTTCGTCAGCTTCATCGTCGCCATCCCCTCCGCCATCAAGGCCTTCAACTGGACCTTCACCCTCTACAAAGGCTCCGTCGATCTCAAAACCCCCATGCTCTACGCATTGGGTTTCCTCGGCCTCTTCGTCATGGGCGGATTGACCGGCTTCTTCGTCGCAACCCTCGGCCTCGACGTCCACGTCCACGACACCTACTTCGTCGTCGCACACTTCCACTACATCATGGTCGGCGGCGCCGTCATGGGTTACCTCGGTGGCATCCACTTCTGGTGGCCCAAGATCACCGGCAAAATGTACCCCGAGTGGTGGGGACGATTCAGCGCCTTCACCATCTTCATGGGATTCAACCTCACCTTCTTCCCCCAGTTCATCCTCGGTTACCTCGGAATGCCCCGCCGCTACGCTTCCTATCCCGATGAGTTCCAGGTCCTCAACGTCCTCTCCAGCGCCGGCGCATCCATCCTCGCCGTCGGATACGTCCTCCCACTCACCTATTTGCTCTGGTCTCTCAAGTGGGGAAAGCCCGCCACCCAAAATCCCTTCGGAGCTGCCGGCCTCGAATGGACCACCTCTTCCCCCCCGCCGCCCGAGAACTTCAAAGTCCAACCCATCGTGACCGATGAAGCCTACGCCTACGAAAAAATCCCCCTTCCCCCCCCTTCCCCATGACTGAACACACCGCCCATCTTCAGCATCACTTTCGCGACCTCGACCAACAGCACGAGGCCGCCACACTCGGTATGTGGACCTTCCTCGCCACAGAAGTCCTCTTCTTCGGCGGCCTGTTCCTCGGCTACTCCGTCTATCGAATCTGCTACCCCCAAGCCTGGATCGAAGGCAGCCACCACCTCAAAGAATCCGCCGGCGCCATCAACACCGGCGTCCTCCTCTGCAGCAGTCTCACCATGGCCATGGCCGTCCGATGCGCATCCCGTCATCTCACCAAACAAACCACCGGGTTCCTCCTCGCCACCATCACCCTCGGCCTCATCTTCCTCGGAATCAAAGCGACCGAATACCGCATCGAGTGGAACGAAGCCCTCGTCCCCCACTTCAACTTCGACACCAACCGCTATGCCGCCAACCCATCCCTCGGCCAACGCGTCGAACTCTTCATGAGCTTCTACTTCATCATGACCGCCCTGCACGCCACCCACATGATCGTCGGCATCAGCCTCCTAACCTGGGTCGCCTACCACGCCCGCAAAGGCCGCTACATCAACAACCCCACCTGGGTAGAAATGACCGGCCTCTATTGGCACTTCGTGGACATCGTCTGGATCTTCCTCTTCCCCTTGCTGTATTTGATCCGCTAACCGTGTCACGGGCATCCTGCCCGTGCGAAAGTCTCTCACACGCCCAAAGGTCCGTGCCACAGGAAAAGTCATGCCCCATCACATCCCCACCATCCGAACCTACCTCACCGTCTTCACCTCCCTCATGCTCCTGCTCCTCCTCACCATCCTCGCCGCCCACTTCCACCTCGGCCGATTCAACCTCGCCCTCGCCATGACCATCGCCACCATCAAAGCAATGATCGTCCTCCTCTACTTCATGCACCTCCGCTGGAGCACCCGCCAAACCTGGGTCTTCGCCGCCGCCGCCTTCCTCTGGTTCGGCATCCTCATGAGCCTCTCCTTCAGTGACTATCTCACCCGCGGCCAATCCCCCAACCAAACCCTCCTCGCCCCCGCCGTCGTCCCCGCCAACCAACAATCCGCCGCCATCCCCCAATACAAAAGGCCCTGATCCTCTTGCCCCGCGCGCCAAACATCACCGATACAACAACACACCCGCCCGCGCCCCCTTGAACCCCTCACACTCCCGCCTCCACTTCCCAAACACCGCATCCAAATCCCCCCCGGCCGTCAGCACTTTCCGCGCCTCATCCGTCCCGCTCACCTTGTCAAACATCGCATGCCGCTTCGGAGCCGCCGCGAAAATCCGATCCGCACCCAGCGCCTCGATCAGCCGGTAATTAATCTCCACCAGGTTCTCCGCCGTGTGCGGATCAAACTGCACCTGCACCCCCTCGCAAGGCAGCGTCAAAAACGTCCCATAGAACGGCACGAAATGCATCGCCCGAAACACCACGTTCCTCGGCCCCCTCTTATTCATCACGTGCGCCAGCGCATCCCCATCAATCCAGGGCGCCCCGCACAACTCAAACGGCTGCGTATAACCCACACCAATATTAATCACATAAAGCTCCCCAAGAATCCCCGTCGCCGCATACGCCGCCGCCGATCGCGCCTCCGGAATATGCGGCGATGTCGGCACCCACTGCCGCCCCGTGTCCTCCCAAGTCATCCCACGCGTCCACCCGCTCATCTTCACAACCTTCAGCTTCGTGTACTTCGGATAAAACTTCTTCTGAACAAACTGCGCCATCTCGCCCATCGTCATCCCGTGCACGTAAGGCACCGGCAGATAACTCACGAACGACTTGAACCCATCCCGCAACATCGGCCCCTCCACCCGATTCCCTCCCAGCGGATTCGGCCGATCGAGCACAATGAATTCGATATCGCTCTCCGCACAAGCATCCATGCAAAGCTTCATGCTCGACAAATACGTATACGACCGCGACCCGATATCCTGAAGATCAAAGATCAGCGCATCCAACCCCTCCCGAACCCGCGTCGTCGGCTTGCGACTCTTCCCATACAACGAATACACCGGCACCCCCGTCTTCGGGTCCTTCGGCGCATCCTTCACTTCCACCCCCGCCCGAGCCGCCCCATAAATCCCATGCTCCGGCCCAAACAGCGCCACCAACTTGCAACGATCCGTATTCGCCAGCACATCCACGCTGCTCACCAGCCGCGAATCCACGCTCGCCGGATTCGCGACCAACCCCACCCGCTTCCCCGCCACCGCCTCAAAATTGCTCTCCCGCAACACATCAATCCCAAACTTCACGTCACCAGCAAAAGCCTGGATCGAGACGAGGATTGGTGCAATGAAGAAAACAAGTCGCAAAGGGATCTCCGTTGTAGCATGGGCGTCTCGCCCATGTCTGATCGCTGGCATGGGCGAGACGCCCATGCTACGAAACCAGCTTAACAAGAGCTTCCATGTGCAACCAAATCTGCCGTTTCTCGATATAACAGTGTCATGCGAACCCCCCTCCTCCTTCTCCTCCTCACCTCCCTCGCCCAAGCCGCCGATCCCTGCGACCTCCTCATCAAAAACGCCCGCATCATCGACGGCGCCGGCAACAACTGGTTCCACGCCGACATCGCCATCCAATCCGGCAAAATCGCCGCCATCGGAAACCTCACAGACGCTCAAGCCGCCCGCACCATCGACGCTCAAAATCTCATCGTCGCCCCAGGCTTCATCGACGTCCACACCCACGTCGACACCGACATCCTCAAATCCCCCGCCGCCGAAAATTTCATCCGCGATGGTGTCACCACCATCGTCTGCGGAAACTGCGGCGGTAGCGTCAAGAACGTCGCCGACTACTTCACCAAAGTTCAAGAAAAAGGCTCCGCCGTCAACATCGCCACCCTCTATGGCCACAACACCGTCCTCCAGCAAACCAAGGGCGACGCCGCCGGCCCACTCTCTCCCGCTCAGTTGAGCAAGGCCCAGGACCTCATCCGGCAAGCCATGCGCGACGGCGCCGTCGGCTTCTCCACCGGTCTCATTTACACCCCCGGCATCTACAGCTCCACCGAAGAAATCATCGAGCTCGCCAAAGCCGCCGCCGAAGTCGGCGGCATCTACGCCACCCACATGCGCAGCGAAGGAACCGAAATCCTCAAAGCCATCGACGAAGCCCTCCGCGTCGGTCGCGAAGCAAAATGCCGCGTCGAAATCTCCCACTTCAAGCTTCCCGCCGACATCGCCAGGACCATCGGCGGCAGCGACACCACCCTCGGCAAAATCACCGCCGCCCGCGCCGCCGGTCAGGAAGTCTGGGTCGATCAATATCCCTACACCGCATCAAGCACCACCATCTCCACCCTCCTCCCCGATTGGGTCCTCGAGAAAGGCAGCGATGAAGGCAAAAAGATCCTCGCCGATCCCAGCCAGGTCGATCGCGTCCTCACCGACATGAAACAAAACTACGAGGTCAAGCGCCACCGCAAGACCCTCGCCTACGCCGTCATCGCATCGTGCAAAGCCTACCCCGATCTCACCGGCCGAGATCTCGAAACCGCCGCCCAGGTCCTCAAGCTCCGCCGTGAAGGTAAACCCTCCACTGAGTTCCTCATCGAGCATCCCGAGAAACTTCCCCCCGTCACCATGGAAGACCAGTACCGCGCCGTCATCGACATCTGGCTCAATGGCGGCGCATCCTGCGTCTTCCATTCCATGAACGAAGAAGAAGTCACCAACATCCTCAAGTGCCCCTTCATCTCCGTCGCTTCCGACAGCGGCATCCGCGAATTCGGCGTCGGGATGCCCCACCCCAGAGGCTACGGCACCAACGCCCGCGTCCTCGGCCACTACGTCCGTGAACTCAAACTCATCTCCCTCGAAGATGCCGTCCGAAAAATGACCTCCCTCCCCGCCACCGCCTTCCGATTCCACGATCGCGGCCTAATCAAACAAGGCCTCGCCGCCGACATCCTCATCTTCGATCCCCAAACCATCATCGACAAAGCCACCTTCGAACAACCCCACCAGTATTCCGAAGGAATGAAATACGTCATCGTCAACGGCCAACTAGTCATCGACAACGAAAAGCTAACCGGCTTGCGCCCAGGCCAAATCCTAAAAGGCCCCGGCGCCCAATAACCACCAACAGTGTGGCATGGGCGACTCGCCCATGCATTTGCAATTGAAGTCTCACATCCCCACATCACCGCCCTCCCCCGTAGCACGGGCATCCTGCCCGTGTCCCCAGTCCACCAATCACTAACCCATGCACCCCCAACACCAATCCATCCTCACCCAGATCCACTCCCAACAAAATAATCTAACTGAAAAGCTCCAATCCTGGTCCAACATCAACTCCTACTCCTTCCACCTCCCCGGCCTGAACAAAATGGCCGAAGCCCTCTCCCAGGAACTAAAAGATTTCGGTCCCGTCGAGCACATCGACCTCCCCCCCGCCCGAACCATCAACGCCCTAGGCCAAGTCGAAAGCCACCCCCTCGGCCAAGCCCTCCGCGTCACCCACAACCCCGCCGCCCCCCTACGCATCCTCCTCAACATCCATTACGACACCGTCTACCCGCCCGACTCCCCCTTCCAATCCGCCACCTTCACCGATGCATCCACCCTCCGCGGCCCCGGCGTCCTCGACGCCAAAGGCGGCATCCTCGTCCTCCTCACCGCGGCCCGCGCCATCATCCAATCACCTTTCGCCAACCAAATCAGCCTCGAAATCATCCTCACCCCCGACGAAGAAATCGGCTCCCCCGGCTCCGCAATGCTCCTCGTCCAAGCCGCAAAACGAAACCACCTCGCCCTGCTCTTCGAACCCTCACTCCCCGACGGCTCACTCGTGGGTTCGCGTAAAGGCTCCGGCAATTTTACCTTCATCATCCGTGGCAAAGCCGCCCACGCCGGCCGAGATTTCCACGCCGGCCGAAGCGCCATCCTCGCCGCCGCACATTTGATCCGACGCTTCTCCGAACCCTTCGATAACCTCCCCGACATCACCGTCAACTGCGGCAAAATCGAAGGCGGAAACGCCCTCAACGTCGTCCCCGATCTCGCCATCGCCCGCTTCAACGCCCGCGTCAACACACCCGCCGAACAATCCGCCGTCGAACAACACGCCCAGGATCTCGTCACCGAAATCTCCGCAATGGATGGAATCTCCATAACCCAACAAGGCGGCTTCCACGCCCCCCCAAAACTCCTCGACCCCCGCTCCACCACCCTACTCAGCACCGCCATCACCTGCGCCCAGCAACTAGGCTTCCCCCTCTCCATCAAACCCTCCGGCGGCGCCTCCGACGGAAACCGCATCGCCGCCAACAACACCCCCGTCATCGACTCCCTGGGCCCCGTCGGCGCCCACCTCCACACCGACCAGGAACACGTCCACCTCCCCTCCCTGATCCAGCGCGCCAAACTCACCACCCTCCTGATTCTAACCCTCGCGCAGCGCACCCCATTGTTCTCCCCAGGACACGAAATCTAAATACGCAGCCGCGATTCTCGAACGATGCGATCTCAAGGATTGTCATCCTGAGCGGTATCCCGCGAAGGACCCGGCTGGGAAAAACAAGGGGGGGGAAACAAAGGGGTCAGGAAGGTTTTTCGTAAAAAACCTTCCTGACCCCTTTGATCGACTCATCCGCATAAACATGGATCGCAGTCAGACCATGCCCCGGCACCGTCTCGCTCGTGTTGTTCCCCGAGTCGATGTTCCATTCGAGAAAAATGTACTCATCCCCTTTTCCGCTCTATCCTAGAAAGTGAACTCGACCTCCTTTCGCTCTTCTTCCCGTCCCTTCACTCTCCGACATATCTGGTCGTTTCGGATTCTGCGACGCGATATACTGTTCCATCGCGAAACCAACAGCAGAGCGTATGATACCGTTTTGCAGGCTGAGTCGATTGCGTTGTTGTTCCATGCCGCTCCTGCCGATCGCCTCCTTTCGAGGAACCGACTTCGCATTGCCAGATGACGATGAATTCGTCCTCCTCAAGCCGACAAGTTGGCTTGCCCCACGTTGCGATCACCCGCGCAAGGGTTGCATCGTAGCCCGATTGAATGGATTCACGGCTGTCGGCCGGTACGTCGTCCCGAAGATGTTCCCCCTTGGATATTATGTCATGCGCACCTTCAGCGGCCGCCAATCGTTTTCGCGATAACAGCACCGAAGCATCTCGCTCGAATGCGTCGCGTTGGCATTTATGGATTGCTATTTTCGCTAAACCCACCGCTGCTCTTGCTTGGGCGACTGTTTTTGGATCGCGGCCTCGATTTCTCACACGAGATACCACCGTCTCCCGGGCATCTAATTCGTCGCACAAGCGAACGTAGGTCGGGTCTTCCGCAAGCCTTCCCACGCAGCGAGTTTTCACAGTCTGTAAGCTAATCACCGCATCCACCAACGCCGTCGATGCGGTCCTTGCCTGCTCCACCCGGGTGCTGGTGGATATCGTGCTAGGCGGCGCCGCCGACAATGATCTTGCCATGAAGAAAAATAGGATGACAAGCATGCCGACCGCTGTTTTGAATTTTGAAATGATTGGAGGTCTTTGCGTTTCCAACATTTTACTTTTCGCTGGCCAAAACAAAGGGGTCAGGAAGATTTTTCGTAAAAACCTTCCTGACCCCTTTGATCGATTTGGTGGAAAGTGCTCAAAAGAACTGGCGTAAACTCAACGGCAGCGCGTTGCTGCCCGACGTGATCGCCGGCGTGATCTTCAAAGACGGAGAAAAAATTGCCGCTTGAGTTCAGCCTTCATCCACGACTTTTAACAATAACTCAGCGCCGGAGTCCTAAGGGGACTCCAGGTTATGTAACAGAACCCCTAATGACTCCTTCGCAGTTTTAAGTTGACGCTGCGCCAATGGCCCGTCTCGAAATGCCAGTGGCACTTCATCATTGATTAGCCAACCGTCAATTGTGCCTAGCCCATGATTATACCTATATGCAATAGTAATGTGGGACGCATCATCGCGGTCTAGCTGTCCGCGAAACAACTGAAAGGTTGACCCACCTGAGGAGACGGAAAGTGGGACAGAATTTTCGACTGATTGCCCCCGGCATCGAACCGATCCCTTCTTCCAAATGGTCGCGGGAAGAATAACGTCGGCCCCGGTCGGTTGGTTTGACCAAGTCGGACCTTCGGTATCGGTATGGCGGGTTATTGCCACAATGCGCTCGCTTCCCTCGGCCGTCTTCATCGTCCCAAGAAACAACATTGCCTCCTCCTGGTCGAACGAACTTGAAATCCCCAATTCCCGCGAGAGACGTTTGAAGCATACTGGCCATGGCCGCACCAATGATGGTTCATTATCCCCACTTCGGACTTTGGTTGAATCCTTCTCCCCAACGGTAGCGTTCCCGCGTTCTTGGTAGATGACCAGATCTGCCGGTTCAAAAAATCGCGCGCAGCGCGCTTGCCAGAACAGAATCATTAATTTATTTGTCAGCGCCGGTCCCCATACTCCGTAGAATACGCCCGCTATCGCGATAATCACCAAGACAGCGCCGATGCCCCAAAATCGGCGTGCGCTCTGATGACGGGAATACGGCAGGATTAACATGTTCGCCAATCTGTGACCAGCTTGATCATACCTTTCAAGGCTTTACAACTTTGACTGGCACGGTAACGCTTTCACTCGCCAAATGTCCCACAACATTCGTTTCCCCTGCTTTTTTCCCTTTTATTTTGAAGGTCACGTAACCATTCTCGTCGCTAAGCCCGCCGTTCACGGCGATTACGTCTAACACTGTGTTGTCGTAACCACCGACAGTTACTTGAATTCCGGCCACCGCCTTTCCATTATCATCGGCCACTCGAAAGAAAACGTCACCCTTGTTGCCCTCGATCAAGTCCACCCCGGTCGTCGTTTGCTCTAAATGCACCTTCACGACTTGAATTGGTGAAGTTTTGCCACGGTCACTTCCCGTCAGAGGCTTGACCGTTAATCGCCCGGTTCCACTTGTGACTCCGGTCACTGAGAGGATACCACTTCCATTTGCCCCGATGGTTGCATTACCATTTGTCACCACTTTGCCGCTTTCATCTGCAGCGCTTAACACGAGCCCGTCGGCAGGACTACCATCTTCGTCGGCTGCAGTGACCTGCACATCCTTTGTCTCCTCTACACGAACACTTTCGCTTTGGATCCCCAGTCGGTACCGCAGCGCATTCACGTCAAAGAGCAAGGATTTCCATCCACCTCCATCGAAACCACTTCCCATGACGCTGACATTTGCCGAGTCGGAATGCGTGTCCTGCTGGAACTGGATTTCGTTGTAGCCGACGCTAACCGCAACGGCATGGTCCTGTCCATCAACGGTGGCCGTGACGGTGCCGCTGCCGGTGCAGTATAAATCGAAATACATCGCGAGCCCATAGTGCGACGGCAAGTTACTGAGATCGAGCGTGAAACCATCGTTGCTGTGCTGGACGGGCGCTTCACCATCTTCAGAAAAGTCCGCGCTGCTCCGGTCGAAGGAAAGAATATTCTGGTGCTGATAATATGGTTGCCAGAGGGTGACGAGGCCGTCGCCATAAGGCGTTTCCACGTCCAGCGGATCAGACGGTGAGGAGGGGTTACCCGGATCCTCGCTAGCGAGCAAAGCGCGGGAAGCGCCGCCATTGAGGCCTCCAAGCGCCACGACGCGCAGTGTGTTGGCGTTACCAGAAACCAGATCACCAACCCTCAGGCTTTGCGAACCCGCAGGCGCGCTGCCCAAATCCTGCCAGTTCTGGGCATAGGAATCGAAAATCTGCACCTCAAAGCCGCCGGTTGCCTCTGGGTCATCGTCCCAAGTCAACGTAGCTTCCCGTGGGTCCGTGGTGGCGCTGGCCGTCACGCTCGTCGGTTTCATCGGCACGCCGGCATCCAGTGTCGTCACGCTCAGCGCTACGGACCAGTCGGAGGTGGCGCCGCCGCCGGTCGCGCGTACGCGCACCTGGTATTGCGTGTCGGGATCGAGACTGGTGATCATGTGATTCCCGCGGGCATTTTGATTCACCGGGTCAGTGCCTTCGCTGGACCAGTTGAAGCCGTCGTTGGACCATTGCACATCAAAGCCGCTTTCATCCGTATTGCGGTCCGACCACATCACGCGTGCAGATCCCGAGCCGGGTACGAGGTTCAGGTCCTGCGGCGTTGCCAAGCCGACGGTAATGCTCTTCAAATCGCTCACCCAATTCGAGCCGTCATCGGAGGCCGTAAGGTCAATCGTGTAAGTCCCGACGGTCTGCGGCGTGAATTCCAGCTAAGAATCTTGCCCCGAAACAACCGTAATACCATCCTTGGATACTTGCCAATTTTGATAAAGCGGATCGTCCCAGCCGGGATCAACGACGTTCGCAGTCAAAAAAATCGGCTCCATCTCAACTGTGGTGTCCGGCGCCGCGATCACCACCGTCGGCGCCACATTATTCACATCCACATCCTGCCCCAGCCGCACCGGCGACGCATACCGCCCACTCGCCACCAGCGGATTTCCCGCGCCCAAGCCCAGCGTCGCATCAATTCCGGTGTAGTCCTGCGCTCCCACGTCTGAATCAAAGTTGGTGTCGCCA
>JBBRYX010000021.1:0-91444 GCA_038237225.1 Tepidisphaerales bacterium
AACCATCCATGGCAAGCTCCGGCACGACAGACTTGAATGTTCAAAAACGCAAAGCTTTGCGACGAGGAAGATGTGTTAACCGATTCCGGCCTCGGGCGCAACACCTAACGAGCGCCGAACATCAAATGCGGTTGCCCTGTGTCTCAGCCGCCACGGTAATGGGCATTGATGTTTCGGGCGGCAACTTACGGTATGATGGCTGTCGCAGATCGCTGATCTGGCATTTCCGGGTGGGGAAGGAGAAGGGCGAATGGGCACCACGGTTCGGGTAACATCTGGCGGTTCATCTCTCCGTTCTTGTCTATCCCTTTGTCTGCTTCTGTCGGTCGTCATCAATCGAGCGGCAACAGCGTACCAGATTTCTCTCCAATTTGACGGCAACGTTACCTTTGCCCAGCAACAGGCGGTTTACTATGCCGCCAATCGTTGGAACCAGGGGCTCGCAACCAGCGGGAGTGGCGAAGCGAACTCGCTTGAACTGCGGATCGGTTTTAACTCATTCTCGGGCGCGGTGGCAGATTCCACCATCGGATATTGGACGAGCTACAACGGATATGCCCTAACACCCGCGCAGTACATGGCTCAGTCGGGGACTGATAACAATGGTGCGGCATTGGATGGGCAGATTACTTTCAACTCCAACTACTCGTGGTACACCGGGACCGATGCTCGTCCGGGTGGCGCACAACAAGACCTCGTTGCAATCGCTCTGCATGAGATCGGACATCATCTTGGTGTCGAACCTAGCTACAGCCCAAATCCACTTGCACTCAATCGTTGGGGGCATCTTGTCAATTCGTTTCCGTACCCCGACCTGTATCAGATAACCATGTGGGATGCTCGGCTGCGTGACGGAAATGGCAACGCTCCCGCGCCGTTCATAACCAGTTTCGACGTGACGAATCACGTTACATTCATTGGAGCCGAAGCCTCATACGCCTACGGGGGTGCGGTTCCAATCTACTCGCCGAATCCCTACGAAGAAGGAAGCAGCCTCGCGCACTTCGACGTAGCGAACACCTTGATGTGGTTTGGGCCGGGCAACTGTCATGGCCTGACAGATTACGAAGTGGGTGCTTTTAGAGATTCGGGTTGGTCATTTGCAATACCGACTGAGGTACATGCCACAGGTCAGGATTTGTTCACCCGCGATTGGAATGACGGGTCCACGTGGAACGACGGTCTTCCACCGGGTCAAAGTACCAATGCTTATCTCGACGCTGGCGATCACCCATACACCATCATCATCGGTAGAAAGGATGTAACAGCGGGGAATGTGCGGCTTAGTGGGACTACCGCAGCGCCAGCAAACTTGAGCCTCTTGTTTGGAAAGCGACTGACAATCAACGGCAGTCTTATCGTTGCACCAACCGCGGGCACTAATGACACTGTAAGCGTCGGTTCAAATTCGTCACTTGTCATAAACGGCTCGCTATGGGTTGGGGGCGACTCCGCAAACAGTGGTGGTGCCGGAACGATAAGAGTTGGCACGAACGGCACGATGACGGTAAATGGTTCCGCGGAAGTCGCACCCACCGGCGTCATTGATGTTCAGTGGGACGCGCCGATAAGTGGCAACGGCAGGATCAACAACGCGGGATTGTTCAAAAAGTCCGGCGGCACCGGAACATCCACGGTCGGCTTCGGCGTGGTGTTCAACAACACCGGCACCGTCGAAGTGGACAGCGGAACGCTGAACCTCGGCTGGGGCGGGACTCTAGGCAGCGGGAGTTTGCTGGCCGTGAACGGCAGCAGCGTGTTGATGCTTGGGGGCGGGTTCAATGTGACCAGCAGCATTCCCATCGTCGGGACGGGGACGACGCAGCTAAACGGCTCGCTCAACGTCGGCGGCGGCAACAACGTAACAGTAAGTGCCAGCGGCGGCGCAACGATGCAGATCACTGGCGGCACCAGCACCGACACCGGCAGCAGCCTCACTCTCGCATTCACCGGCCCGAGTGCGGTGCAGTTGTCGGCGGGAGGTATTTCCGGCAGCGGCACAACGCAGAACGTCGGCAACTTCCAATGGTCCGGCGGCTCGATCAACGGCAACTTCACCAACAACTCCAACACCTTTAGCATCACCGGACCGAACTCGAAGGTCATCTCAGACGGGTCAACGCTCACCAACGCCGGCACCATCACACACACAGGCAATGGCACGGTATTGGTGCGTGGTGTGTATGTTGTCTACGACCCGAAGAATCCCGTCCCCAACGTCGGGCGTCTAAACAATCAGGCGGGAGCGACCTACGACCTGCAGGGTGACGGGAATTTCAACAACGATGACTACCCCGGCTGGCCCTTCAACCTTCATTCCGAGATCAACAACGCCGGACTGTTCAAGAAGTCCGGCGGCACCGGGACCTCCACGATCAGCAACATCGTTTTCAACAACACCGGCACCGTCGAAGTGGACAGCGGAACGCTCGCGTTTCAATCTGGTTACACGCAGACCGCCGGAACGACTCGACTTGAGGGGGGTAACATCGCGGGCAATTTGAACATGCAGGGCGGAAGCCTGACGGGCTTCGGCACAGTCGCCGGTTCCATCTTGAATGTCAGCGGTCTGGTCAGCCCTGGTAACTCGCCCGGCACGATCACGGTAGCGGGAAGTTATGAGCAGGACTCTGGCGGATCGTTGCTGATACAACTCGCTGGTCTCGATAGTGGACGGTACGACGTTTTCAATATCTCTGGAACAGCTACCCTTGGCGGCACATTGGACATCGCGCTACTCGATGGATTTGCTCCATCCATCGGCGACAGTTTTCGTTTCATGACGTATGGTTCGCACCTCGGGACATTCAACGCTCTCGATGTGTTGGCGCCGTCCGGCTACGAGTTCACCACTGCCTACGACTCCAATGGTATTACTCTCGTCACGCAAACTGTGCCAGAGCCTTCGTGTGCGTGGCTGATCGCCGGGGTTGTCGCAGCGGCTCAACGCAGACGAAGGCGGTGATTGCAGGCTACTGAGCAGGTTCTCCCTCCGCCTGTTCATCCTTCACCGCATCAAACATCGGCTGCAACTTCTCCCGCATCTTCCGCAGCGCGGCGTGGAGCTTCTCGAAGTTCACGTTGTTGTAGTTCTTGCGCAGGATGCTCTTGTGGCTATGGCCCAGCATCATGTCGGCGGTCTCGGCGTCGGACAGTTCCTCGATCATGTTGCTGGCGGTCTTACGGATCATGGAAAACCCGCGCCGGCGAACGCCGGCCTTTTCGCACAGGTCAGCGAACGCCAGATTGATGCTGTCAACCCTGCCGCTCTTGGTCGGGCTGACCAGCGGACGGCCCTTTTTCCCGAGGAAGGCCAGGCTGTTTGGATTCGCCACCGAATCGACGGGCGCGAAATTCTCCTGCGCGGCTTTCCAGCTTTCATCCCACAGTTCCCACTCGCAATAAATTGGCTCGCCCCGGCTGCTCTTCTTATGGCGCACCCGGCAGATTCGACCCTGACTGTCGAACGTTTTGAAGTGAGCGTTCTTCAACGTGGAGACCGCCTGGGATTCGCTGGAGGTGTTCAGGCCCATGAGCAACATGCAGCGCATTCGCGGGGTCGCGACGGCGTAGAGCTTCGTCAACTCATCAACCGTGAAGATGTCGAACTTCTGCCCGCCCAGCTTGATCAACTCATCGTCGGCATCCTCAGCGGTCTTCTTCGGCAGCAGTGCCTTCTCCCATCGCTTGCATTCCTGCCAGCGGTCGGTGTCGGATAGCCAGCGGAACAACGAACGGATGTGGCTGAGGGTTGTGGTGATCGTCTGCCATGCCATCGACCCGCCGCGTTTTGTTTTGGGTCGTCCCTGAAAATGCAGCTTGATCTTTTGAAGTTCGTCGTGTCCGACCCCCGAGAGCGCCGCGTCTTGCACCGCCGCCTTCAACTGCTTCATGCTGAATAGCTGGCGTTTGTAGTTCGCGTCGCTCAGGTCTTTGCCTTTGACGCGCGCTTCGAGATGATCGGAGTAGAGCTTGATGGCGGCGTAAAGGCTCAGGTTTGGGCTTGCATACGCCGGATCGCCGCTGCTCTTTGCGGCCTGAATCTTCTCCGGCTCCACCAACTCCGTCCCATCGGATGCCAGGGCGTTGAAGCTTCCCAGCGTGATGGCCGCTTCTTCGATGAAGGACAAATCGGTGTCGGTCTCGCGCTGGGCGAGGCGAAGCGCTTCCTGCGTCCATACCGCCTCGGTCTTCTTCAGTCCGCGTTCTTTGACTTGGGCTACGATCGCGTCATAGACAGACCTGAGATTCTGTTCCTTGATGCGGGCGACGCGCTCGTCCTTGCCGAGCATGAACACCTTCGCCCGGCGCGTGCCATTGGGCACCTTGACGTGCCCTATGGACGCTCTAAACTGACCGTTGTGAAATGTCAGCGGCTTCAACTTCCAACTCATGATCGTTCTCGCTCTCTCAGCGGAGCCGATGTGAATGGTCTAGGCCATCAAAGTCAAGCCGAATTTCGTAGAAAAATCGTAGAAGGCGCTGAAATTGACACCGAAACGATCATTGTTAGAATGTTCATAAGCCGCTGGTTTTTCAGCGGTTACATGCGGGCGTAACTCAGTGGTAGAGTGCAGCCTTCCCAAGGCTGACGTCGAGGGTTCGAATCCCTTCGCCCGCTCTTTTCCGCCAACCCAATTCGATAGCGCTTTCCCGGTTACCCGCGGCTATGCCCGTTCCCCCCACGTGAGCCGCCAGGCTGGCGCTCGTCGATGCGCTCGACGGGACTTGCAGCATCTGCCTGCCCCTGCTGCGCCATCTGCCCATGCCCCTCGTAATGCGTCGCCAGGAACGGAATCTGATTCAGCACCTTCTCCTGGAACAACTCCATATACAGATAAATCACCGGCGTCACATACAGCGTGATCAACTGACTCACGAGCAAACCGCCCACGATGACCAGACCCAGAGGCCGCCGGCTCCCTCCATCCGCGCCCCAGCCCAGCGCGATCGGCACCGCGCCCATGATCGCCGCCAGCGTCGTCATCAAAATCGGCCGGAACCGGTCCACGCTCGCATCATGAATCGATTGCTCCGCGGTCTCGCCCATCGCGATGCGCTGCACCGCAAAGTCCACGATCAGGATCCCGTTCTTCTTCACGATCCCCATCAGCATGAACAGTCCGATGAACGCATACAGGGATGCCTCGATCGGCACGAACGAGTCGATCACTTTGTACTGGAACAGCGTGCCCATCACGATGTTGTAAAGGAACAGCGTCCCCAATCCGCCCACCAGAGCGGTGGGGAGGGTCGACAGCACCGTGATCGGGTGCAGGTAGCTCTCATACAGAATCGCGAGAATCACGTACATCACGAACACCGCCAGGATCATCAGGATAATCAGGCTGTCAATCGTCTGCTGAAACGTCAGCGCCTCTCCCTGAAACTGCCCGCGAAGCTGCGTCGGCACCACCTGCTTCGCCGCGTTCTCGACAAACCCCGTCCCCACCGCCGTCGGAACGCCCGGCATCAAATTAAAGTTGAACGTCACGCTCGTGAATTGATTCAAATGGTTCACCGCCTGCGGCCCCAGCGTCGATTGCCAACTCGCAACCGCCGACAACGGAATCATGTTCTTCCCGTTATCACTCTTCACATAAAGCTTCCCCAGATCCTCCGGATGATTCCGATCCTGATCCATCGCCTCCAAAATCACCTGGTACTGATCCTCCGCCTTCTTGATCAGATAAACATAATTCTGGCTATACGAATGACGCAGCAGGTTCTCAATCTTCGAAGCCGAAACACCGTACATCTCCGCCTTGTCTCGAAGGATGTTGATCTTCAAACTCGGCGTCTTCAGGTTCATGTCCGAAATCGGCGGCCCCGCGAAAATCTCCCCGACCTTCGGCATCAGAAGCATCTGCATCTTCCCCGCCGCCTCGTACACCTCGCGCGGATTCACCCCGCTGATCGAAAACGCAAACTGCCCCCCCGACCGGCTCGTGGCCCCCGTCGAAATCTCCAGCACCGGCTGCGGTGTAAACACCCCGATCGCTCCCGGCAGATTCATCATCAACTGCCCCGAAACGTGGTTGGAGATCTCCTGAATCGACGGATGCGCCACCGTCTTCCCATCCATCATCGTCAGCGGCGAACGATCCTGCGGGTCCTTCAAAAACGCCAGCAGCAACCCCCAGTTCGCGCTCAGGAACTGCCCGTTGCCGGTCATCGTGAACGTCATGTCGATCGCATCGTTGTTGTGCAGCACCTTCTCCGCCCGATCCTGGTAATCCCGCATCGCCTGCGGACTCGTCCCCTCTTGCGCGATCAAAATGCCCCATGAAAACGAACTGTCGCCCACCGGCAAAAACGCCTTCGGCACTTTCAGCAGCATCCAGATTGTCCCCGCCAGACACACAACCCAGATCAACGCCGAAATCCACCGATGCCCCAGGAAGAACCACAGCGACCGGCCATAAAAATCAAGCACCCGCCGCTCCACCGCCCCCACGATCCGCTCCATGAATGACTTCTTCGCACCATGCCCACGCTGCCCCAGCATCCGCGCCACCATCAGCGGCGTCAGCGTCAGCGACACCACCCCGCTCGCCAGAATCGACACCACGATCGTGATCGCGAACTCACGGAAAATCCGCCCCACGATCCCGCTCATAAACACCAGCGGCAAAAAAACCACCGCCAGCGACAACGTCATCGACAAAATCGTAAAGCTGATCTCTTTCGCGCCGTTGATCGAGGCGCGCAGCGGAGTCTCGTTGAACTTCTCCATCCGCCGAACCGCGTTCTCAAGAAACACGATCGCATCATCCACCAGGAATCCAATCGCCAGCGTCAACGCCATCAGCGAAAGGTTGTCCAGGCTATATCCCAGGATCTGCATCACGATGAACGTCAGCAGCAGCGACAACGGCAACGCCACCACTGGAATCAGCGTGTCCGTCGCCCGCCCCAGGAAGAAATAAATCACCAGGACCACAAGCAAGAACGCAATAAACAACGTCTCCCGCACGTCTTTCACGCTATTCACGATCGTCTTCGAGCGGTCATGAATCGGGATGATCGTCACCGACGCCGGCAACTGCGATTGCACCGCCGGCATCAAATCGCGCACCCTCTGCGACACCGCCACCGCGTTCGATCCCGCCTGGCGAAACACCGCTACCACGACCGTCGCCTTCGGCACCTCCCGCCCGCGCACCCAGAACCGCATATCCACTCGCTCGTCCTGAACCGTATCCCGAGCCTGCGCAACATCCTTCAAATAAATCGGCGCATTCTCCCGAGTCGAGATAATCAGCTTGTTGTAATCCTCCGCCGTCGAAAGCTGCCCCTGTGGCTGAAGAAGAAACGTCCGATCCGGCCCATCGAACTGCCCCGCCCCTTGAAAGCTCGTCCCGCGCTGGATCGCCGACGACAAGTCATCCATCGTCAGCCCGCGCGCCGCCAGCGCCGCTGCACTCGCCTTGATGCGAATCGCGCTCTTCGTCCCATACACATCCACCTTGGACACCCCCGACAAAATGCTGATCCGCTGCTGAACCTGCGTGTTCGCGATGTCATACAACTGACCGCGCGTCATGCTGTCGCTCACCAGCGCGATATACATGATCGGCTGATCGTTCGGGTTCGTCTTCGTGAACGTAGGGGGAGCCGGTAGATCTTGCGGCAGGTTCCCCGTCGCCCGGCTGATCGCCGCCTGCACATCCGTCGCGGCGGCATCAATGCTCTTCGACAAATCAAACTGAATCGTCAGGCTGCAAAACCCCTGCGAGCTTTTGCTCGTTATCAACTCCAGCCCCGGAATCTGCATGAACTGCCGCTCCAGCGGCGTCGCGATCGTCGACGCAACCGTCTCCGGGTTCGCGCCCGGATACCCCACCTGCACCTGAATCACCGGATAATCCACCGCCGGCAAATCGTTCACCGGCAGATTCATGTACGCCAGCACCCCAAACAGCACCGCCGACACCGTCAGCACCACCGTCATCACCGGCCTGCGAATAAACGGTTCCGACAAATTCATTTCGACACACTCCCTTCCGCCACCGCCTGGTTCGTGGTCGCACCCGCCGGCGAATCCATCACCTGCACTTTGGCCCCCGGCATCACCATCATCTGCCCAACCGTAATCACGCGCTCGCCCGCGATCACGCCCTTGGACACAACCACCAGATCACCTTGGCGCTGCCCAAGAGTCACAGCCCGAATCTCCGCGGTCGAATCCTCCTTCACCACCAGCAAGTAAGGCCCCGTCTGCCCGATCTGCGCCGCCTGACTGGGCACCAGCACGGCATCCTTCAAGGTCGACAGAATCAGCCGCACCTGCACAAACTGCCCCGGCCAAAAATGGCCGTCCTCATTCTTCATCGTCGCCCGCAGCATCACCGTCCCCGAACCGTTCTGCACCGCGTTATCCAGAAACGTCAATTCCCCCTCGCGCATCTCAATCGCCTCAGACGGAATCCACGCCTTCACCTTCAGTTTTCCCCCCGTCATATTTTTCCGGACCAACTGGAGATCCTGCTCCGTCACCGTGAAATCCACATAAATCGGCGTCACCCGCTGCACCGACAGCAGCCTCGTTCCCCCATCCGGCCCGCTCGTGCCCACCACGTTCCCCGGATCCACCAGCCGATGCCCCGCGCGCCCGTCGATCGGCGAGCGAATCGCGCAATACTCCAGATCCAGCTTCGCCTTCTCCACCGCCGCGTGATCCGCCTTCAACTTCGCCTGCGCCACCGCCAGTGCGTTCTTCTTCGTCCCCAGATCCGTTGCCGAAACCGCCCCCGTATTCTTCAATCCTTCGAAACGCCCGAACTCCGACTTCGTCCACTCCAGCGTCGCGGAATCCTGCGCCTCCGCCGCCAGCATCTGATCCAGCGTCGCCTGAAACGGCCTCGGATCGATCGCAAAAAGCAAATCCCCTTTCTTCACCATCGCCCCATCCGTGAACTGAACTTCCATCACCTTCCCCGTAACCTGCGGCTGAATCGTCACGCTCTCCGTCGCCGTCGTCCGCCCGATCTCATCCAGATACAGCGGCACATCCTGCGCCAGCGCAGCCGTCACCGACACCGCCGCCGGTGGCATCGCCGGCATCTGCATCTTGCTCTTGTCCCCCTCCTTGCAGCCGCTCACAACCAGCCCAACCAGCGCCGACGAAATCACCAACGATGAACACAAAAAATATCTCATGATTGTCGCTTCTTTTCCGAATCGCTCAGGATCCCATGGAACGTCGCGTCCAAAATCTCCTGCGCTTGCTCCTGAAAACTCTTCCATCGCCCGACAGGCAATTCGTAAACATCGTCCCGTAAACCAGATCCCCCATCACATCCAGCACGCGATCCAGAGGCATCATCCGCAGCCGACCGTCCACCCAAATCTACGCCTCACCAGATAACCCAATCAAGCCCGCCGCGGTCTCACTCCCGCAAACTGTGCTCAATTCGACTCATACTTTCCACCCGCCATTCCGGCGCCCGCTCCTCCATCACATCCGGAAAATATTCCCTCAAATTCTCCCGCGATACCCCCCACAACCCAAACGTCTTGATCCCCGGCGTGTCCACCACCGCGCCCCCAAAGCTCAGCAAATACCGCTTCGCCGATGTCGTCGTGTGAATCCCCTTGGAAGTGTATTCGCTCACCCGTCCAATTCGAATATCCAGCTCCGGCTGAATCGACCCAATCAAGCTGCTCTTTCCCACCCCGCTATGCCCCGCCAGCACAGTCACCTTATTTTTCAGCACCTCAATAAGTTCTTCCAGTCCGCTGCGCGCCTCCACGCTCGATCGCATCGTCCGAATTCCCAGCCCCTGGTAATGCAGCAAAACCTCCGATGCCAGCGCCGCCGCCTCCGCCCCTTCCCCGTCATTTGTCGCCAGATCCACCTTGTTCAAGCAAACGATTGCCGCCAGCCCACCGCTCTGCGCCGCAATGATCATCCGATCCACCAACCCCCACTTCACCACCGGAAACAGCAAGCTCGCCACGATCAACATCTGATCCGCATTCGCCACGATCGGATGCTGATTCGTCCCCTTGAAACTCTCCGCCCGCGTCAAAATCGTCTTCCGCGGCAGCAATTGCTCAATCACACCCTCCGGCCGACCCTGATCATCCGTCACCCCCGTCGCCCGAAACCGCACCCGATCCCCCACGACAATCCCCGTCTCACTCGACTTCGCCAACGTCTTCCGCACCACGCACAAATACGTCACCTTCCGATCCCCCTCGCGTAGCGCCCGCTCCGTTAGCGGACCCGCTTGCGGGGCGCTCTTCTCTTCCCCCTCGTCCGCAATCCCCGGAACCGCTTGGGTCGAGGGTAGCGCCTCTCCCTCAACCTCCAGAAACAAAGAATGAACCTGCACCACTTCCCCCACCGGCAACGAATTCACATCCCCTTCAATCGCATCTTCCCCCGCCCGCATCAGCGTCGTCTTCTCCAGCTTATTCTGCACCGCATGCTTCGATCGATTCGAAAACTTCTCCCCCGACTCCGCCCGATCCTCATCATACCCCCCGCTCATATACCGGTTCGTAATATCCTTCTCCCGCGGCGATTTCTTCGGCTTGCCTTTCATCCGGTACTTGTAGTCTAACGCCCAGCCAATCCTTCAATCCATCCATCAGAATAGAACGCGGCATGCGCGATCCCGGAACACGGAAAGCATTTGCATAGCGGTCGGACCGAAGGCCCACATGCGACCATTTCTCAGAATCACCTTCACTATTTTAGCATATGTTCCCGCCTGCGACACGCATAGAACCTGCGAGCGGAAGGCCATCCATACCCAACCTTCGGACCTCGCTCTCGTTGACCCTCCCTTTGCATACCATTACTCTTCCGTCGCTTTCCCCCGAATGGAGTTTTCCACTTGTCCGTCCCTCTCCCCTTACTCGACCACTACGAAAAAAAAGAAAAATGCGGCCTCTTCGGCGTCTGGGGAACACCCGAATCATCCATCCTTTCCTTCGAAGGACTCTTCGCCCAACAACATCGCGGCCAGGAATCCGCCGGCATCGCCGTCTCCAACGGAACCACCCTCAACGGTCACATGGGAATGGGACTCGTCTCCCAGGTCTTCAACGCCCGAATGCTCCGCGAAGAACTCGCCGGCAAAGCCGCCATCGGCCACGTCCGCTACTCCACCACCGGCTCCAGCAAACTCTGCAACGCCCAGCCACTCCTTCGCGAATTTTCCATGGGTCCCGTCGCCGTCGCCCATAACGGCAACCTGATCAACGCCGCCGCCATCCGCGGCGAGTACGAAGCCCGCGGCCACATCTTCCAGTCCACCACCGACACCGAAATCATCGTCCACCTCCTCGCCAACCCCGACATCCTCGCTAAGCCCGATCCCCTCCCCCACGTCCTTCGCCTGCTCCAGGGAGCCTACTCGCTCCTCTTCCTCTTCCCCGACCGCATCGAAGCCGCCCGCGATCCCTGGGGCGTACGTCCCCTCGCGTTAGGCAAAACCCGCGACGGAAACTGGTGCGCCGCCAGCGAAACCTGCGCCTTCGACGCCATCGACGCCACCTACGTCCGCGACGTCGAGCCCGGCGAAATCGTCCGCATCGACGACTCCGGAATCTCCTCACGCAGGTTTTCCGATCCCGCGCCCCTCCGCGCACACTGCGTCTTCGAACACGTTTACTTCTCCAACCCCGCCAGCAAAATCTTCGGCCAAACCGTTCACACCGTCCGCCAATCCCTCGGCCGCCAGCTCGCCCGCGAAGCCTCCGTCGAAGCCGACTACATCATGCCCATGCCCGACTCCGGCCGATCCGCCGCCCTCGGCTTCGCCCAGCAATCCGGCACACCCTTCAACGAAGGCATCGTCCCCAATCGCTTCGTCGGCCGAACCTTCATCCTCCCCAACCAGATCCAGCGCGACCGCGCTGTCTCCATGAAGCTCAACATCATCCCCGATGTCGTCGCCGACAAACGCATCGTCATCGTCGAAGACTCCATCGTCCGCGGCACCACCACCCGCTCCAAAATGCGCGCTCTCCGCAAAGCCGGCGCAAAAGAGATCCACCTCCGCGTCAGTTGTCCCCCCATCCGTCATCCCTGCTTCTACGGCATCGACTTCCCCACCAGCACGGAACTCATCGCACACAATCGCACCGTCGATCAAATCCGCGACTTCATCGAAGTCGATTCCCTCGCCTACATCTCCCTCGAAGGCATGCTCTCCTGCGTCAACCTTCCCAAAGACCACTACTGCACCGCCTGCTGGTCCGGAAACTACAAGATCCCCATCAATCCCCCGAGTCTCGCCCTTCGTTAACGTCCTTCCCGTTTTATCCCTCCCATTCGGTAAATCCGACCCCACTTCCCGCCGATGAAATCCACAGTGCGCCTCCACGTGCCCCGGGGTGCCGATAAAAACTATGACCGGCCGCCCGGATAAAAAAATCCTCTGGGGACTCGGCCTGGCGATCCTCGTGATCGCCGGGATGGGGACCATTTTCTACACCGGTACCACCCTCCTCATCGCCGACGCCGAACGCGTCGACAGCACCCATAACGTCATCCACACGCTCACCGACTTCTACGCCCAGGTCCAGGAAATCCGCACCACCACCCGAGGCTACGTCCTCAACGGCGACGAACGCTTCCTCCGTCATCGCAATGCCGCCGTCACCCGAGCGAGGGAAGAACTTCAATCCCTCAAGGATCTCGCCCAACCCGGCTCCCGGCAGCAGATCAACCTTCGCGATCTCCAGAATCTCTTCGACACCAATCTCAAAGAGGCCGATCAACTCATCCAGCTTCGCAAGCGACAGGGATTGCTGACTGCCCTGGCGAACATCCGACAGCAGATCGAGAAGGACCTCGACGACGGCCTGCGCGATCAGGTCAATCAGATGACCCACGATCATCGCGAGCAACTCACCCGCCGCGGTCTCGAGGCCCAGAACAGCAACCGCGCCATGCTCCTTATCGTCGTCGCCGGCTCCATCGCCGAAATCCTCGTCGCCCTCGCCGCCGCCCTCGCCATCCGCCGCAACATACGCGAGCGGCAAAAAGCGATTAATACCCTGCGCGACAGCGAATCCACCCTGCGAAATCACGCTGCCCAACTCAGCGCCGCCAAAGACGCCCTGGAACTGAATTCCGGCCAGCTCGAAGTCGCGCGCACTGCCGCCGACTCCGCCAACCAATCCAAAAGCACATTCCTCGCCAACATGTCCCACGAGATTCGCACTCCGCTCACGTCAATCCTGGGATACGCAGAACTCGTTCTCGAGCCCGATCAAACCGCATCCGATCGCCACGACTGCCTCCAGATCATTCGCCGTTCCGCCAAGCATCTCCTCGAGCTCATCAACGAAGTCCTCGACCTCTCCAAAATCGAAGCCGGTCGAATGACCGTTGAGTCCATCCCCTGTAATCCCGCTCAGCTCCTCTCCGAAGTCGTCTCGATGGTCCGGCCCCGCGCCGAGGAGAAAAACGTCTCGATGCGCCTCGAGTTCGACGGCGCTTTCCCCGATCAGGTCAAATCCGATCCGCTCCGGCTCCGCCAGGTTCTCATGAACCTCGTCGGAAACGCCGTCAAATTCACCAGCGTGGGCGAGATCATCGTCCACGCCGAATGCTCGCGCGATCACGCCGGTCACAGTCATCTGAAAGTCGCCGTCGCCGATACCGGCATCGGTATGAACACCGATCAAATCCAAAGCTGCTTCCGTCCCTTCACCCAGGCCGACGAAACCACCACCCGAAAATTCGGCGGCACAGGACTCGGTCTCACCATCAGCAAGCGCCTCGCTGAAATGCTCGGCGGCGACATCAGCGTGCAATCCGAAATCGGCAAAGGATCAACCTTCACCCTCGACGTCGACACCGGTGATCTCCCGGACGCCCATTGGATCCATGGCCTCACCGAAGGCGTCTTTGTCACCCACAACGAAAAAACCTCCGCCCGCGAAACAGTCCTGCACGGCCACATCCTCCTCGCCGAAGATGGCCGCGACAACCAGCGCCTCATCAGCACCCATCTCCGCAAAGCCGGCGCGCAGGTCACCATCGCCGAAAACGGCCGCGAAGCCGTCGATCTCGTCAAATCACAGGCGTTCGATCTCGTTCTTATGGATATGCAGATGCCGCTGCTCGACGGCTACGATGCCACCCGTCAACTCCGCCGCCTCGGATACACGTTGCCGGTCCTCGCCCTCACCGCCCATGCCATGTCGGGTGATCGCGAAAAATGCATCGCCGCCGGATGCAGCGACTATCTCACCAAACCCATCGACAAGTCACAGCTCCTCTGGACCATCGCAACGCATCTGGGCGACAAGCCCGTCGCGGGTGCCACGAGTGAAAGGTCTTCTCTGCCGCCGCAATCGGCAGAGCTTTTGAAAAGCGAATTTGCCGATGACGCCGACATGCGCCAGCTTGTCGAGCAGTTCACGCAAGAGCTGCCGGAACAAGTCGGCAAGATCAACACGCTGCTCGAGCAGAAGCAAATGGACGAGCTGCGCCGAATCGTTCACCAGCTCAAAGGCGCCGGTGGCGGTTACGGATTCACCCCCATCACCACCGAAGCCGCTCGCGCCGAGAACCTCATCAAGCACAATCACAGCCTCGAAGAAATCGATCGGGCGGTCCGATCTCTGGTCGAAACCATTCGCTGCGTCGAAGGCTACCAGCCTTCACAGGAAGATGGGTCATGCCTCAAAAAGTCCTGATCATCGACGATTCCAAGCCGATTCACGCGCTGGTCAAGGCTCGGCTCGCGGACGAACCCGTCGAACTTCATTCCGCCTTCGACGGTGAAGCCGGTATTCTCGCTGCGCTGAACCTTCTCCCCGATCTCATCCTCCTCGACGTCGACATGCCCACCCCCGATGGCTTCGAAGTCTGCCGCCGTCTGAAGGACGATCCCGCAACCATGAACATCCCCGTCGTCTTCCTCACCGGCATCGCCTCCACCGATCAAAAAATCCGCGGCCTCGAACTTGGCGCCCTCGACTACATCTTAAAACCCTTCGACCCCGCCGAGCTGCGCGCCCGCGTACGCACCAGCTTGCGACAGAAATACCTCCTCGAGCTCCTCTCCAAGAAGGCCATGATCGACGGTCTGACCGGCCTCTGGAACCGCAGCTACTTCGACCAGCAACTCGCCGCCAACCTCGCGCTCTATCGCCGAAGCGGCTACACCGTCTCGATCGTGCTTGCCGACGTCGATCACTTCAAAACCATCAACGACAACTTCGGTCATCCCACCGGCGACGAAGCCCTCCGAGCCATCGCCCAGATCCTTCAATCCAGTTGCCGCCTCGAAGACATCGTCTGCCGCTACGGCGGCGAAGAATTCGTCATCATCTGCCCCAACACGCCCGCCGAAAAATCCCTCATCCTCGCCGAGCGTCTGCGCGACTCCATCTCCCGCCTCACCATGTCCTACCGCCGAACCCCCATCCCCCTCACCTGCTCCTTCGGCATCGCCGACCCCGCCACCTGCGGCGAACTCTCCATCATCGAAGCCGCCGATCACGCCCTCTACCAAGCCAAAAAAATCGGCCGCAACCGCGTCATCGTCGCCGGCGCCGAACTCATCCCCACCCCCCCAGTCGAATCCCTTCGCGTCGCCTCGTAGGCTGGGCACTGCCCCCTCTTTGCTTCGCCAAGATGAAAACGTGGTGGGCGATGCCCACCCTACGACATCACCACGTCCGCTTCGATTTCAATTTGCGCTTCCGCATCAATCAACCGCGCGACTTCAACAATCGTCGTCGCCGGCCGAATCTCCCCAAACACCTCCCCATGTGCCTTGGCCACCTGGTCCCACTTCGATACATCGGTTACATACATCCGCGTCCGGATCACCTGTTCCATCTTTCCCCCCAGCGCCTCAACCGCCGCCCGAATGATCGCGAGCGACCGCCGCGCCTGCTCTTCGAGCGACTCTGAATAGCTCCCATCCGCGTTGATCCCCACGCTCCCCGTCACCGCAATAAAGCTTCCGCTGCGCACCGCCCGAGAATACCCCATCGTCGGCTCCCACTTCGATCCCGAGCTCGCGCAATGCCTTCCAAATCGATCCGCCACCGTGATGTTGATGTCATTCACCTTGTGCCAACCTTCTCTAGTAGGGTGGACGCCGCCACCGCTTTTCCAGCAGCTTACCAACCCCCACCCCCTCCGCTAAACTCCTCAATCATGCCCTTCGAAATCACCGCCGAACGATCCTTTTCCGCGTCCCACCAGCTCCGACTTTACGACAACTCTCTTGAACCGCTCCATGGCCACAACTGGCAAGTCCGCGTCACCGTCTCCGCTCCGGCCCTCGACGCCATCGGCGTCGTTATGGATTTCCACGCCTTGGAAGCACTCCTCAACACAATCGTCGACCCCTTTCACAATTCACATCTGAACGACCAACCGGCCTTCAAAAATGATCTCAATCCTTCCGCCGAAAATGTCGCGGTTCATGTTGCCAACAGCTTGAAAGTGCCCGCTCACGTCCGCCTGACCAAGGTCGAAGTGTGGGAAACGCCGCAGAATTGCGCCATCTATCGCTTAGCCTGACCGTTTGTCGATAACCTCTGTATGCGTCCACCAAATTCAAGATCTGATTGACGCTGCTTTGCAGCGTAAATACGATTGACCGGAGCGATTGCTCCACTTCGCGTAGACCTAGATGGGCTGCAACATGAAATGCGACAACTGCACGAAACAGGCGACGGTTCACCTGACCGAAATCCACAACGGCAAAAAGATGGAGAAGCACCTCTGCGAGCAGTGCGCGGCGCAGAATGAGGGAGTGCCGGTTAAGGGGCACACACCGATCAATGAGCTGCTCACCAACTTCGTCCTCGCGCATTCCGGACTTCAAAAAGAAACCGGCGCCGCCTGCGAAGGCTGCGGCATCACCTGGGCGGAGTTCCGCCAGGCGGGACTCTTTGGCTGTGCCAACGACTACACGTCCTTTGAAAAAGACCTGACTCCGCTCCTTCAGCGGGCCCACGAGGGCGCGAACCATCACGTCGGCAAAGTCCCCACCCGCCGCGGCGGCACCGGCGTCCCCATGAAAAAACAAATCGACGTCGCCAAGCTCCGCAAAGAACTCACCAAGGCGATCGAAGGCGAAGATTACGAACGAGCCGCAAAAGTACGCGACCAAATCAAACAGGCGGAAGGATAGAATGGTCCGTTGTCCGAGGTCAGTTGTCCGTTGCTGAAAACAAATACCCTTCACAACTGACAACTGACAACTGACAACCGGAAACCGACAACCAAACATGAAACTCAGTGACCTAACCAACCACGCCGGCGAATGGCTTCGCGGGAACGGGCCGATGAGCGAGATCGTCATCTCCTCGCGCATTCGCCTGGCGCGTAACGTTGCCAACTATCCTTTTCTCAGCAAGTGCTCCCGTGTCCAGCGCACGAACCTCGAGCATAAAGTTCGCGACACCATCCTCTCCGCCCAGATCTCTTCTGAAACGTTATACGTTGACCTTGAAGCTGCCCCCGACATCGACCGCCAACTTCTGGTCGAGCGCCACCTGATCAGTAAGCCCCACGCCCAGGCCGAGGGCGCCCGCGGCGTCGCCGTCTCGAAGGACGAATCCATCGCCATCATGGTCAACGAGGAAGATCACCTTCGCATTCAGGCCCTGCGATCGGGCCTCCAACTGGAAGAAGCCTGGGACCAGATCAACAAGATCGATGATGCGCTGGAATCAAAACTCGATTACTCATTCCACCCCCGGTTCGGCTACCTCACCGCCTGCCCGACCAACGTCGGCACCGGCATCCGCGTGTCGGTCATGCTTCATCTTCCCGCGCTCAAGCTGACCGGTGAGATCGAAAAAGTATTTCGAGCCGCCAAAGACATGCGCCTCGCGGTTCGAGGCCTCTACGGCGAGGGCACCGAAGCCACCGGCGACTTTTACCAAATCTCAAACCAGACAACGCTCGGCAAATCAGAAGAAGAAATCATCTCAGACTTCAAGCACGTCGTCGTCCCCAAGATCATCGATTACGAGCATCACGCGAGAAAAACGCTTCTGAACGACCGCACCACCGCCCTGGATGACAAAGTCTGCCGCGCCCTGGGCATCCTTCGCGCCGCCCGCCTGATGGCCAGCGAGGAAACCCTCTTCCTCCTCAGTCACCTGAGAATGGGCGTCAACCTCGGGCGCATCAAGGACATCGATCTACAGAAGATCAACGAGCTTTTCCTCCTCACCCAACCCGCCCACCTGCAAAAGCTCAAAGGCAAGAAGCTCGAAGGCGACCTGCGACGCGCCGCACGAGCAGAATTCATCCGCGAACGCCTGAATGGGCAATGAACCTGGAAGAAATGACGAGTGCGAGAATGAGTCAATGACGAATGAAGGCAAATCTTCATTCTTCATTCCCTCATTCCCTCATTCCCTCATTCCCTATTCTGCATCGATCGCCTTTCAATCCCGTGCTTATTTCGCCACGGTTAGGCCCTTCTCCTTCCATCCTCGAAACCCCCCGTCCATCGAATAAACATTCGTGTAGCCCATCTTCTGCAAGTTCTCCGCCGCCAGCGCCGAGCGGAACCCTCCCCCGCAGTACAGGACAATCTCCGCCGAAGTCTCGGGGATCGCACCCTCGATGTCACGTTCGATAATTCCCTTCCCCAGGTATTCGGCGCCGGGCAAATGCCCCGCCGCCCACTCGCTCTCTTCCCGCACATCCACCAGATGAAACTTCTCCTCCCGCTCCAGCTTCTGCTTCACATCATCAACCGTCAGCTCCTTCACGTTCTTCCGACTCTCATTTACAAGCTTCAAAAACCGCGGCGCATGTTTAGCCATGGAGTCTCCATCTGAAATCAAAATCCCATCTTACCCAGCCGCGCCTGTAGGGGCGACGCCCGCGTCGCGGTCTTTCTCGTTGGTCCTGATCTCAGTCTTCCGCTAGAATCGTTCCATGCGACCGCTCAAGCTGTTGATGCTGTTCCTTTTGCTCAGCACGTCCGCGTTCGCAGAATCCCGCCTGACTCTCGACAAATCCTCCCTCACTCTCTCCGTAGGCGACTTCCACAAACTCAAACCCTCCGCCGAAGCGAGCACCCTCAAGTTCACCTCCGCCGATCCGAAGATCGCGGTCGTCTACGCCAACGGCTACATCATCGCACTCGCGCCCGGCAACACCAACATCATCGTCTCCCCTCCCTCCGGTCAGGATGCGAGCTGCAACGTCCGCGTCACCTCCAACGATGACGATCTCATCGATCCCGCCACCCTCAAGCAGTACCCCGACGACCGCATCTTCATGGTCGGCGAGCGCAAATGCGTTGGCACAGTTCTTAACGGTCACATGGTCGGCAACGAACAGAAGCCCCGCGTCGACCGCAACCGCGTCCTCAATCCAACGCCTCTCGATAAGGAACATCCCCTCGAGTGGGAACTGGAGAAAGGCGCACCCGTTTACGACGGCACCGGCACACTCATGGGCGCCACCGCCCCCGGTCTGAAGGTCGGCGAGAAAAGCCTCACCTCCACGAAAATCAATTATGGCTTCTCCAAAATCATCAATGGAAAACTCTGCCTCTACGGCTTCAATGTCGACATCGATCCCGGCGCCGCCGTCCGGGCGCTGATGCCCGAAGAAGACCGAAAGAAAACCGGCGTTCCCACCTCTGCCTGGGTTCCCCTCGACGCCTTCATCGACAAGCTCACCCTCCTCGACTGCGTCGGCTTAGGCAAAGGCAAACTCCCCCGCCTCCCGCTCCTGTCCACCCGATACAAAATCACCGGCGGCAACCCGAAACGTTACGACACGCCCAGCGGAGAACTCGCCATCGTCGACAAACTCGACGGCCCCGTTCCCTCCCATTACCTCCGCCGCCCAACCGGCACCGTCAACATCCTCTACACCATGCCCGGCTACTACATCGGCGGACACTCCCTCGACTCTCTCCTCGTCACCAGCAACGCCACCTTCCGCCCCGCCAGAGGCGTGCGCACCTTTCCCGTCGCAACCTACTACCCAAAGAAACATCCCCAGGAAGGCAAGAAGTCCCCCAGAACCATGACCTTCATCTACGGCGCCGTGGAAGCCAAAGGCACCGAAACGATCTACGGCTGGATCGCCAAAGAAGCCCTCACCCCAACCCGCTAACACCCTATCGACAACCGATACGATAACTGACAACTGACAACTCAAACGTGCCCACGATCCATCCCCATGGCCTGATACGCGAAGCAATGACCGCTTACCGCGCGATGCACCAGCATCCCCCCAATGCCCGCCACCAAGAGGCCCGGCAAACTCCGCCGCAGCGCCGTCAGCAGCAATACGCCGCCCACCGCCCCGGTAATCAGCCGCTCCGTGTCTCCAACATTAACCGGAGGCTGTTGCTCCGCTTGCGGAACGTCCTGCTGCGCTTCCATCGCTCCGAACTGATTCACGTTTTGGCTCAGCATAGTCATAAGAGATACCTCATCCGTACGGGGTCACGATGTCAGGCAGCAGACTGCATTCCTGACCCCTTCTGTCGGGGCCGCAGGAGTTGTTGTTTATCCTACCCACATCCCGCAACCCCGGTGCCACCGTTCAGATCTCGAAAATGACGGTTTTCGGGACCACCACGTCCGATAACCCACACAATCAATTGTTAGCATGTCGTTTGCATCCTCTGGTCCAAGGAAGCCTCCGGGAAGCCCCGATGCTTCCAGTTCCGCGTCTGGCCATGAGACAATTTATCAAGGACAAGTACACCCAATCCCCGATCCCGTAGCAAGGTCCTGACTCAGGAGTTTAAGAGATGGAACCTGTCGTGCGAGCCCCAACCCAAAACGCATCAATGTCCGCCGAACATTGGAACCCAACTGACTCCCCCGACACCGCACGCGGCACCGACGTCGCCGACCTTCGCGCCCAAATCGAACGCCTGCGCCAACGCGAGTCTCAGATCATGACCCTCATCGGCTGCAAGAACTCCGATAAACTCATGCACGATCTCCGAAACGTCTTAAACGAACTCCAACTTCTCCGCATCCTGGCCGACACCGACAAGTCCTGAGCCAGGTCGATCTTGCGGAAAATCCCCTGTTTGTAGGGGCGGCGGCCGCGTCGCCCTTTTTTCATGCGCTTGTCCCGATCCCACTCCCTCCTTAAGCTATCGCCCCTTCAACTCGTCGCGACAAAAAACGCATCGCAGCATCGATGTCGGGGCGACGCTTGCGTCTCCCGCATCGTCTTTCAGGAGCTTCAATGTCTCTTCTCGCCGGTAAAAAAGGTCTCATCCTCAACATCGCCAACGATCGCTCCATCGCCACCCACATCGCCAACAACGCCATCAAGCAAGGCGCCACCTGCGGCTTCGGGTTCCTGCCCATGGGCGATCCCGCCAAGTCCGAACGCCGCGTCCGCAAAGCCATGGAAGAGAATGGCTTCGCCGACGCCTGGCTCCACCGATGCGACGTCGGCGTCGATGAATCCATCGAACAATTCTTCAGCGGCGCGAAGGACAAGTTCGGCACCATCGACTTCCTCGTCCACTCCCTCGCCTTCGCCAACCGCGACTATCTCCGCAAAGACTACGGCGTCTTTACCTCCACCCCGCGCGAAGTATTCAAACAAGCCGTCGACATCAGCGCCTACTCCCTCATCGCCCTCACCCGCGCCGCCCTCCCCTTAATGCCTAACGGCGGCTCGATCATCGCCATGACCTACCTCGGCTCCGAAAAAGTCGTCCCCGGCTACAACGTCATGGGCGTCGCCAAAGCCGCCCTCGAATCCACCGCACGCTACCTCGCCTTCGACCTCGGAAGCAAAAACATCCGCGTCAACACCATCAGCGCCGGCCCCGTCAAAACCCTCTCCGCCATGGCCGTAGGGGGGATCGACGAAATGTTCGCCCACGTCGAAAAAAAAGCCCCCCTGCACAGAAACATCGACGCCGACGAAGTCGGCAAAACCGCCGTCTACCTCCTCAGCGACCTCTCCTCGGGAGTCACCGGAGAAAACATCTACGTGGACAGTGGATTCAATACTGTGGGGCTGTGAAATAATTTGACTTTGACGCGCTTGGGTTCGATAGTTTCACATATGGCATCCACGGCCACACGATCCAAGCGAAAGACCAAGGCGCGCAACGCCGCGAAGTCCAAAGCGCCTCCGCGGCGAGTCTCCAATGTCAAATTGCTCAAGCTTGCTGCCAAGCATCGCCCGCCGCAAAACTGGTACGATCAGACCGATCTCCCTTTCACACCCAGACCGGATTGATTGCGCGCGCCTTCTTCCCAATCCCTTCGCCACGGCCGCATCATCTACGCCTGGATGGAAGACCGCAATCACCATGCGAAGCTGCGGCCGACCCATTGTCATCACCCAAGACGACGACATCTCGCCTGAGGGGAAATTGGTCATCATGGCAATTACGACATTCACCGATCCTCCGCCAGAATTCTGTGTTCCCTTGCCGTGGCATCCGCAGGGCCACCCGGTGACTCGACTGCATCAACGAAGCGCCGCCGTGGTGAACTGGCTTGCCTCTATTCTTTCCATCGATGTAGTCGGCTACGGCGGCGACGTGCCCAAGAAAACGATGCGGATTATTCTTGAAAAGCTGAATCAACTGGGCGCCTGAAAACATGAGGATGATAAGACCATTTTGCCAGCGGCAACGCTCCACTTTTCGCCGATGGCCGGAGACGCCCGATGGGCATTGCCCGAATACTTGGCCGAAAAATCAATCAAGCGACCGGGTCTCTCGTTCCAAGGTTGTTGCTCGATCACCTGCTGAAGGAGAATGCGACCGTGCTTCATCTCGATATTGACTCCGACACAAAGACAATCAAGGCTGTTATCCAGATCAAAGACCAGCCGACTCCGGTGAAGCTGACGATCAACGACTACCGCCTCGAAGCCGTTGGTCCCAGGGAAGTTCTCCGCTGGTCAACAATTGTGATTGAGGAGGGCGCGATGGACTTGCCCCCCGGTTTGAAGTCCAAGCTCGAGTTCGTCCTCTAACGACGAATGCTAATGCTCGGGGACGGTGCGGGACACCAAGTCATTTCGGCCGCCTGACCGCCGGACACAGTCAGGCTCCTGCCGCAGCTTCTCCCTACTCGCCACCGCCACAAGAGCACCTCCGCCTCTTGCAACCCCACAAACCATGGTCTAATATTCTGGCCGATGCGGGTGTAGCTCAGTGGTAGAGCGTCACGTTGCCAACGTGAATGTCGTCGGTTCGACCCCGATCACCCGCTCTTGATCAACGGCTTGGTGGCTTTCACGCCCCAAGCTATTTTCGTTTCCACCCACCGCCAAGAATGCCCCGCCTCCGCCTCGCCATCCTCGGCTCCAGCCCCTGCAACCTCTGCCACGCCGCGTGCTGCAAGCAGAACGGTCACGCCTATTCCGTTTTGCTTCAAGCGGACGAGTACCCGAAATTCCTCCCCTTCGCCGTCGATTACCCCGTCCACAACGGCTCATTTCGCGCCATAGAAAAAGTCCTCCCCTACAAAAACCAGCGCTGCATTTTTCTCGGCCAGGACGACCTCTGCGCCATCTACGAAGATCGCCCCCAAAGCTGCCGAAAGTTTGAATGCATCCAAGGCTACCACCCCATAACCACCCACTCCGATTTCCTCAAGCGCAACCCGAAAGTGCGATCGCTCCTCGACTCCCTCAATCGTCAATGACTCAATCACCCAATCGTCAATTCTCAGTTACTCCTCATCCGCCCCGCCAGCGCCTCCCCCCGACCGAATCAAAATCACGCACAACACCGCCGGCGAATCCTTCTTATAAATCTCCTCCGTGCTCATCCCGGCCGCCGATGCGCTGCCTGATCCAACCGTCGCATCCTTCATCTTGTCCTTCACCTTCTCGACGAACTTCCGAACCTGTCCCGCACTCAGCGCTTTGCCGTAGGTTTCCGTGTACGCCGTCAGCCCCGCGCTCACGATCCCGATCACGTTCCCGCGCTTATCCACCAGCGGCCCGCCGCTGTTCCCATGCGTGATCTTCGCCGTCAGCGTCACATGATAAGGCTCGCTCGACGACACCGAACTAACCGTGCCGCTCGTCACCTGCATCGCGTAATTCATCACGTTCGCAACCGGATAACCCAATGCCGAACACTCCGCCCCCGGCCCAGGCTCATCCGCTTCGGCAAGTTGCAGGAACGGAAACTTCTTCCCCTTCACCGGCGCGATCTTCAGCAGCGCGATATCCGCATCATCATCAATCGCAACCACCTTCGCCGTCTTCTCCGATCCATCGCTGAATCGGCACATGAAGATGCAGTTCTTCTCCTGCGCCACATGCCGGTTCGTCAACACATACCCATTATCCGAAACCAAAAACCCCGACCCGTTCCCAATCACCCCGGGGCGCGAATTATCTTCTTCGCTTGCAACATCAGAACCCTTGTCCTTCGCCTTAGGCCTGACATAAACCCAGGCCTGCTTCCCCGTCCCCACGCCGCGCTTGCCCGCCAGCAGAAACGCTTCCTCCATGATCGGTCGAACCTTCGTATTGTTCTCCCGCATCCCCGGCGGCGCCTGCACGATCGAGTTCACCAGGTTCGTCACCACGTCCTTGTCATCATCGATCTGCGCCGCTTTATACGCAGTCAGAACCGACTGCTCGTACTTCCCTCGAAAGTTGTATGCCACCGCCAGGTTCGACCACGCCGCCGCGGAGTTAGGTCTCAGCTTCCCCGCCAGCTCCAGCGATTTAATCGCCTGATCCAGCCGCGCGTTGGATCCGCTGCCCGCCGCCTTCGTGATGCAGTAATACCCAAGCTCAAAGTTCGCGCGGTAGCTGTTCGGATAAATCCGCACCGCTTCTTCCAGCTTCTGCACCGCCTTCACGGTCTGGCTGCTCTGCTGCATCTCTTCCGCATCGCTCAGCAGCTTTCTCACCTTCTCGATCAGCTTCTTCCGATCCTCCCCGCCCACCCATTTACCGTTGATCCGCTCGGCCTTCTCCTTGTCCATTTTCTTCCACTTCTCAATCTCCGTCTTCGCATCCGCAAGCTCCGCGGAATCGGGATTGGCATCGACGAACGACTGCCACAACCCAACCGCCGCCAGCGGCGCATCCACCCGTTCCGCCCGGCTCTTGGTCTCCCCAAACGAAAGCGCCGCCCCCGCTTTTCCGGAGGTAACCCCATCCTTACTCTTCGCGCCCGCCGCCCCCGCCGCTGGCTCCTCGATACCCGCCTGCGCCTTCGCGGCGCCACCCACCGCAGCACCCCCACCCTTCTTCCATTCCGTCACCGAACTTTTCGGAATCGTCCGGCTCCCGCCGCTGTCCAACTTGATCCAATACTTCTCCCCCTGCTGCGCAACCTTGCCCTCAAGCACGGTGCCATCCGTCAACGTCAGCGTGTCCGCCATCACAAGCCCGGCAACGATCACCACCAACCCACATCCAATCCACATGACGTTCTTCATGGGTCCGCCTCTTCTAAAAACTCACCCTCATGCCCCGCCCAGTCTATCACCGACCCCAACCTCCGCTCAACAGAATCTCCGTCGCATTTCCTCATTCGAATTTCGAATTTGTTTCGAATTTCGTGATTCACGCTTCGGAATTCCCTTCCCCTTGCCTCTGCCCAATTTGCACCCCATGATGTCCCTGGTGCTCAAGACTTCACGAGCCTCAGGACAACCCTCATGACCCGCAACGGCTGGCTCGGAGTCGCCGCCACCAGCGGCCTCGTCGCCGTCTGCGTCGGCTGGGGCGACAAAGGTTCCATCCTCTTCGGCATGCCCACCCTCAACCTCGCCCTCTGCTTCATCTTCACCCTAATCGCCTGCTACGCCGTCTACCGCGCCGGACCGGATTGAAACATCCCCACCCAATAGGCCCGACCGGAAAACACCCCGTCACCGACGCATTTCGACCGCGAGCAATCCGCAACCGAAGGTTGCGGATTGCTCGCAGGTCGGGATTGGATAGACTAATTTGATGCGATCCCCAAAACAAATTTCAGTTGCGGATTGCTCCGTGTGCCGTAGCCGCAAATCGTGCCGGTGGTGTCGGGCGCATCCGAAGGAACCGTGCGGGGTGAGGATGGCTCATGCCAAGTGAATCCAGCATATGGGAAGTTCCGCTGGTGTTGATATACGCCTTCATCGGCGCTGCGGTTGCGGGCGGTTTGCTGATGGTTCCAGTCTATCTCTTCGCTGGGTGGCCCGCGTTGCTCATGATAGAGCCTTGGGGTGATCGTTGGTTTATGTCGTTACTGTTGATACAGCACGCCGTAGCGGGAGCGGGGTTCGTGGTGTGGGGCGTTCAGCCTACAGAACGCTCTCGCCGGGTTGTTGCTGTGGCGTTGTGCGTGGTGGTCGCTGTTATTGTCGTGGGGCTTTACTGGATCATCCCGTCGCATCGCCAACCGTGGGAGGTCGCGTTCGCGATCGCGGCGATTGTTGGCGCCGGTGTGGCCGCAACGGTAGTGCGCGATCCGCTACTGCCCAAGTGCCGCTGGCTGTGGTTTTAAACCGGGCTTCGCCAGAACCTCTGCTTGCTGGCCGATGCGGGAACACGGGCAGCGCAATATCACGATCTGACTGTTACGGGCCTTGAAACGAAACGCGTGCAGGTTGATGAGCTTTGGTCATTTTGCCACAGCAAGCAACGCAATGTGCAGTCCGTGAATTGGGGCAAGATGCACCGCGACGTGCGGCCCTGGTTGCGATTGATGCGGACTCCAAGCTGGTAACGAACTGGATGGTAGGTGGACGCGATGCGAAATTCGGGCGGGCGTTAGTTGCGGACCTAGCTTCGCGAATGGGAAGCGCAAGCGGTGATTATTGTTAAGGCTCTTCGATTCGGACAAGAAAATACCGTATGTTTTCTTCCTCTGTGGAAAATTTGATTTTCGTCGTTTTGGTCAGCGTTGCGCGGTAAACCTTTGGAATTGTGGCCTTGTGTTGTTCGCTTATCGCGTCGCCAAAGCTTCCGTGAATCTCGTCCCCAGCAGGAAATTTTATGTGAAACTTCTTGGTAGTTGAGTCCGCGCCAACGAGATCACCAACCAGGGTAATCTCTTCAATCTTCTCGTCGCTCTACGATGGCGAGCGGACTCTGGAAGCGATCCGTGCCGCTGAGGGCAAGCGGCTGATGTACAAAGAACCAGCGAGGGCAGACGCTTTGGGGTTATAAGGGGTCTCCGTTTGACCCCATCGGAAATCTGAATTGAATAGATTCCGACTCATGAAAATCTCTTAAATAGCGCTTTTTACGGGTGTTTATGGCAATTCTGAAAGTTAGGTCGCAATTCGGTTTTCCCTCAACGGAAAGTAAGCCCCCTGACCGATTTGACCCTCACGTCTTAAGTGGATAGATTCTCTGCGGGTTAATACCCAAAGGAATTAGCCATGAGCGACGAATTCGCATCGACAATCGGGACTCTTAAATCACACCTGCAAAAGCAGGAGGAAGAAGTCCGCGCCACGAAGCGACTGATTAATCAGCTCTGCCTCCGGGGCGGCAACCAGGCTCTCTACCCCGACGCGGACAACGAATCCTCGACATCAATCGGGTCGCTTCGTCGTGACCAGTTCTACGGGCATCCGCTCTCAACAGCGATCCGCAAGTATCTCGAAATGCGCCGCACGCTTGGCCCGGCAACGGTCAACGACATCTACGACGCCCTATGCGCTGGCGGGTTCACATTCGAGGCGAAAAACGACACGAACGCCAAGCGGTCCCTGTACATCTCGCTTGCCAAAAACTCGGTCACGTTCCACAAGTTGCCCGGCAGCACAGGCGATGGCGCGGTGTTCGGATTGCTGGAGTGGTATCCGAACGCGAAGTCAGAGGATGACGAGTCCAAGAAGGGGAAGAAAAACAAAAAGAAGAAGGGCACCCCGACGCCCAAGCCCCCAGTTAACGCTGAGAGCAAAGTCACGGCGGACAAAACGGAGAAAGGAGTCCCCAATGAGGAGAGTAAAAGCGCTGGTTCAGCAGCGCGGAAAAAGCACGACCCCGCTCCCATAGCTTGACGGCGGGGTAGCGGGGTCGTGACCTGATCTCCCCCGTGAGTGACTGTAAAAGTCGCCCACGGGCTTGCAACGTGCGGCAGTGGTGAAACTGGTAAACACGGAGGACTTAGACTCCTGCGGGGCGCGGCCTCCAAAACCGAGTACGTCCCTTGCGGGTTCGATTCCCGTCTGCCGTATTTTCAACAACATCGTCATTATAACGTGTTACAAGGTAAAATGCGCGCCATGGCAAAAAAGCTCCCACAAACGCCCAAAGTCAAGCCCGGGCACAAGCCGGACATCCTCAAGATCGAGGGCAACTGGGAGGACGCGGTGGCCAAGTCGTTAAAGAAAAAGAAACCCGCCACGGGTTGGCCGAAGAAATAGACGACGTTCTGCCGTCTGCTCACAAGTCCTTTAGCATTATTTCGACATTGCGTAAGAGGCATACTTCCCTTGACAAATACCAAACAATACCCTAATATTATCTCGCGTCAAATCGATTCGACGCCAACCAGAAGCGGTGCGCCATGAAACAGCCAACCGGCCATCAAGCCCGAATCGGATACAAAAGGATACAAACGGATATGCTGGCGCCGAATTCGTCCCCGCCAAGCACCTCTCTTGTCTCACCGTCCCCCATTCCCTATACTTCGCCCCCTTCGCTTTCGAAGGCTATGTAGTTTCCCGTGCAAAAAATTAAGGACTGAAATGCCCACGATCAATCAACTGATCAAAAAGCCCCGCCGGCCTCTCGCCAGGATCAACAAGGTCAAGGATCTCGAAGCATCCCCGCAAAAACGCGGCGTCTGCCTTCAGGTCAAGACCATGACCCCTAAAAAGCCCAACTCCGCGCTCCGCAAAATCGCCCGCGTGCGCCTGAGCAACGGCAAAGAGGTCACCGCATACATCCCCGGCGAAGAGCACAACCTCCAGGAACACTCCATCGTCCTCGTTCGCGGCGGCCGCGTCCGAGACCTCCCCGGCGTCCGCTACCACATCGTCCGCGGCACCCTCGACACCCTCGGTGTCGACGGTCGCAAACGATCCCGCTCAAAGTACGGCGCCAAAAAAGGTAAGTAAAAAACGTATTTCCCGTGCGGGAGCCCAGCGGCTCCGCCGCGGGACCATTTTGTCATCCGGAGTATTCCTGCCCGCGTGCGGCAGGGAGAAACATCAATAGACAACGGAAAGAAAGGTTTCGATCATGGCCTACAAAAAGTTCACAGCGTCCGAAGCGATGCTCAAGCCCGACCCGCGCTTCAACAGCAAGCTGGTCAGCAAGTTCATCAACTCCATCATGTGGGACGGCAAAAAGGCCGTCGCCCAGAAGTGCTTCTATAGTGCGATGGATAACGTCACCAAGAAGATGAAAGAAGTCCCGCCCCTCGAAATCTTCGAGACCGCCATCAATAACGTCAAACCCTACGTCGAAGTCCGCTCCAAGCGCGTCGGCGGCGCCAACTACCAGGTCCCGATGCAGGTCAACAAGCGCCGCCAGCAAAGCCTTGCGTTTCGCTGGGTGATCGAAGCCTGCCGCGGCCAGTCCGGCCGACCCATGTCCGAACGCCTCGCCGATGAACTCATGGCTGCCTTCAAGAAGGAAGGCAAAGCCATTCAAACCCGCGAAAACACCCACCGCATGGCCGACGCCAACAAAGCCTTCGCCCACTTCGCGTGGTAATCGATTTCGATTCCAAAAACAGAACGCCCACGGAGCTTTCCTCCGTGGGTTTTTTGGGGAACAAAAAAAGACGACCGGGATGGTCCCGGTCGTCGTGAATCTTTCCTGTCCTATCCGGTGCTCAGCCGGACAGGGGTCAGCGAGAACGCCTTCGGCGCGAGGCTTGGAGCGTGTCGCTCGCCAGCGCCAGCTTCGCGAGCATCCGGCCGAAGCCGGTGCTCGTCCCGGCACTCCGGCTCGAAGCGCGGGGGACCGAGGTGCGACGCTTCGCACTGACCGAGCGGTAAACGGTATGGGCCATGAGACCTCCTTTCAAAATCGAACAACAATCTCTGGCCGGGAGGCACCTTACCGAACCGAAATCCCGCCGCTCAAGAGAATTTTCCTTTCGCGACGGTCCGGATAAATGTTTCCGCCCTGGCGCCCGCGCCAACGCGGGTTCGGGTAGACGCGCTGGCGCAATGCGATTAAGAAGGAACGATCATGGTTGATCTGAAAGACCTGCGTGAAAACCCCGACAAGTACCGCGAAGCCGCCCGCCAGAAACGCATCAACGTCGACATCGATTCGCTCCTGACTTTGGAGAACCAGCATCGTTCGCTGGAAGCGAAAAGACAGCAGTTGACGGCCGAGAAGAACACGATCGGGAAGCAGATTGGCCAGCTCGCGGGGCAGTTAAAGAAAGCCGCCCCCGATCAGCAGGCGAAGCTTCAGGAGGAAATGAAAAAGCTCCAACAGCGACCGACGGAGCTGAAGGCGGAGGAGCAGGCGCTTGACGAGCGGATCGCAGGGTTTGCGCCGAAGATCAGCGATTTGCTTCTTCGCGTTCCGCAGCCGGCGGATCCGGATGTGCCGGTGGGCAAGGACGATACCGAGAATGTCGAGATCAGGAAGTGGGGCACGATTCGTCAGTTTGAGTTTGAGCCGAAGGATCACATCACCTTGGCGACACAACTCGGCGTCGTCGACTTCGAGCGCGGCGTCAAACTCGCCGGCACGCGCAGCTACTTTCTCATTGGCGCCGGTGCGCTTCTCCATCAAGCGGTCTTGCGATTGGCGCTGGACCTCATGATCGAGCGCGGGTTTGTGCCGATGACCGTGCCGGTGATGGTGCGTGAGCCGGCGATGACCGGCACCGGTTACTTTCCGCTCGGGCGCGAACAAAGCTATGAGCTGAGCACTGAGGACCCGCTCAAGTATCTCGTCGGCACTTCGGAAGTTCCGCTCACCGCATTTCACATGGACGAGACGCTCGAGGCGAAGGACCTGCCGAAGAAGTATGTCGCCATGAGCCCGTGCTTCCGCCGCGAAGCGGGGACGTACGGCAAGGACACCGCGGGACTTTATCGCATCCACCAGTTCGACAAGGTCGAGCAGGTGGTCATCTGCCGGAACGACGTTGAAGAGTCGAAGAAGTGGCACCAGCAGATTCTTCAAAATTCCGAGGACGTGCTGCAGAAACTGAATCTTCCGTATCGTGTCGTCTACGTGTGCACAGGAGATCTCGGCCAGGGTCAGATCGCGAAGTATGATCTTGAAACCTGGATGCCCAGCCGGAAGAGCTTTGGCGAGACGCATTCGGCGAGTCGATTTTATGATTTCCAGGCGCGGCGGTTGAACCTGCGTTATCGAGACGAAGACGGCAAGGTAAAGATCTGTCACACGCTGAACAACACGGTGATCGCGAGCCCGCGGGTTTTGATTCCGATCCTGGAGCTGTTTCAGAACGCCGATGGAAGCGTCACGGTGCCGGAGGCATTGCGTCCGTACATGGGTGGGCGCGAGCGGATCGAAAAGTAGGGCGGGTTAGCTCAGCAGCAGCTCCAGTTCCTCCCTTCCCATGTTCGCCAAGACGCTGTTGTCCTCGTTGAGGATTGCATCAGCAAGGTCGCGCTTCGACTGTTGGAGTTGCAACACTTTTTCCTCGACCGTGTCCTTGGCGATCAGGCGGTAAGTGAAGACGCGTTTGTCCTGCCCGATGCGGTGCGTGCGATCGATCGCCTGGGCCTCGACGGCGGGGTTCCACCAGGGATCGAGGAGGAAAACATAATCGGCGGCGGTCAGGTTCAGACCCACGCCGCCGGCCTTGAGGCTGATCAAGAAGAGCTTGCATTCGCGATCGGTTTGGAATCGGTTGACCCGGGCCTGGCGGTGGCGCGTCTTGCCATCCAGGTATTCGTAGACGACCTTTTTTTCGTCGAGGCGATTGCGGACGATGGCGAGGAGGCTGGTGAACTGCGAGAAGACGAGCGCCTTGTGTCCTTCGGCAAGCACATCCTCGAGCTGCTGAAGCAGGGCATCAAGCTTGGCGCTCGGGGTCTTCATATGGCCGCGGTCGACGAGCGCGGGATGGCATGCCGCCTGGCGCAGGCGCAGCAGCGCTTCCAGCACGTGGATCTTCGATTTGTTCAGCCCATCGCGCGTGATGCGCGTGAGCAGCGACTGGCGGTAGTGATCGCGCAGCTCATCGTAAAGTTTGCGCTGCTGGGGATCGAGCTCGCAGAAGACGGTTTGCTCGAGCTTTTCGGGAAGCTCGGGGGCGGTGCTTTTATCGAGCGAGACAAGAATGCGATCGTTTTGTTCGGTCCAGAGCAGGATAGCCGGGTCGAGAATGTGTACTTCGTTAAAACTGCGGGCGGAAAGGAAATCCAGAACGTCGGAGATAAACCGTCGGGCGAATGGGGTGAAGGTGCGGATTTTAAATGATCGAGTAGGCAGGTGGAATTGCACGCCTTTCACCAGATCGGAATAGGAAAGCGTTGGTTGGTCTTTCCTGCGCGCGGCGGAGGCGAGTCGATCGTAGAGTAATTCGAGCGCGTCGAGATTCAACTCAGCGTGAGGGAATTGCTGAGTTGCGAGATTGCGCGTAATGGTTTCAACTTCGGTCATGATATTGCGGGGATGGCGACAGGAATAGTATAGCGTCCGATGCCAAATCGTGTTGATAATTGCCACGTCTGGGGCTCGATGATCATGTTTCCGCGAGTGCGCGCTGATAGCGTTTCATGAGGTTTGCGCGGCTGATTAGCCCGATGACTCTTGCGGAGTCTTTGGAGATGCAGACGGGGAGGCGGGCGGTGTCGTGGAGGGAGAAGCGGTCGAGGACGGAGGCGAGGTCGTCGGTGAAGCCGATGAGGGGGATTTCGGTGCGCATGATTTCACCGGCGGTGAGGAGTGGGATGGCTTCGCGTTGGAAGAGTGCGGTTTTGAGGTCGTCGGCGAGGACCATTCCGAGGTAGACGCCGCGGGAATCGTAGACGACGAAGTCGGCGGTGCCGTTGGCTTCGGCGAGGTCGAGGACGTGCTGGAGGGGGTCGGCGATTTTGACGATTGTTGAGGGTTCGAGGTCGACTTGTTCGACGGTGAGACGACGGAGGAGGGTGAGATCGGAGCCGGTGCCGACGCGGATGCCTCGGCGGCGGAGATCGAGGGTGTAGATGGAATCGCGGCTGAGGAGTTGGCTGGTGGCGGCGGCGACGATGGTGGTGAGCATACCGGGAAGGACGATGTGCTGATTGCGGGTGACTTCGAAGAGGATGAGGATTGAGGCGAGTGGCGCGTGGACGACGGCGGCGAGAACAGCGCCCATGGCGACGAGGGCGCAGGCTTGAGGAGGGAGGGCGGTGGCGAGGTGGGAGTGGTTGAGGACGAGGCCGACCGCGCCTCCGGTGACGGCGCCGAGGAAGAGTGAGGGTGCAATGATTCCACCAGCGCCGCCGGAGCCGAGGGTTAGGGCGGTTCCGATGATTTTGGCGAAGCAGAGGAAGAGGAGGATTGCGAAGAGGCCGAGCCAGGAGGGGAGTTGGTTGTAGAAGGTTGCGGAGAGCATGGGTCGGACGGCTCCGTAGCCGTCGCCGAAGAAGGCGGGCATTTCGTATTGTTGGAAGGGGATGAACTTTTCGCGGCCGAGGATCCAGTGGGCGAGGATGAGGACGTAGAGGAGGCCGAGGACGCCGAGGAGTGCGCCACCGAGTGCGGGCTTGAGGACGTTGGGGAGCTTCATGTGTGCGAAGGTGTCTTCCGCGGCGCGCATGGCGCGGATCATGGCGACGCCGACTAAGCCGCAGATGATTCCGAGGAGTACGAAGTGTGCGGCGTGTGCGAGGTCGAAGCCGGAGTAGCTGGTGGATGCTTCGCCGGGGACGAAGAAGATGGCGTTGTATTGTTCGTGCAGTACGCCGCGATGTTCGAGGTTGGTGAAGAGCGCCTGGGTTGCGAAGTTGGCGATGACGGAAGCGATCACGAGGGGGGTGAGGGTGCGGAGGGAGAAATCGCGGAGGATGACTTCGAGTGTGAAGAGGAGTCCGCCGATGGGTGCGTTGAAGATGGCGCTGATTCCGGCGGCGGACCCGCATCCGATGAGGACGGGCATGTTGTGGCGTGGGATTCGGAAGAGCTGTCCGATTGCGGAGGCGATGCCGGCGCCGATGTGTACGATGGGTCCTTCGGCTCCGGCGGAGCCTCCGGATCCGATGGTGAGAGCGCTAGTGACAATTTTGCTGAGGGCGGAGCGAACGCGGATGACGCCTGAGGATCGGAGGACGGATTCGAGGACGTCGACGATTCCGTGTCCTTCGCGTTCGCGCATGATGTACCGGGAGAAGACGGCGACAGCGAGTCCGCCGGCGGCGGGGATAGCGATGAGAAGCCAGGCGCCGCGTCCGTAGAGGAAGGATTCGGGGACTTGTCCGTAGGTGTGGTGTCGGATGAAGACGATGAGCCCGTGGAAGCTGACGGCGGCGGCGGCGGTGATGAGGCCGATGATGACGGCGAGGATGACGTGGAAGGAATGCTCGGAGAACCCGAAGCGGACGAAGAGACGGACGAGGGCGATTCGGAGTCGGGCGCCGGCCGCGGTGATGGGAGAGAGCATGGGGTCGAGGATAGGGGCGGGAGGGAGGGGGGGGAATTGGTGATTGTGTGATTGTGTGATTGACGATTGGTTTGGGTTGGTGGGGCGAGGTGGTGTCCGCGGCGGCTGAGGGCGAGTGGGGATCGGGCGGCGCGGTGGCTGGTGGGGGCGTAGGGGTGGTTGGGTTGCTTGAAGACGATGTTGAGGGTGTCGATGAGTAGGATGCGGTATTGGTCGGAGGCATGGGCGAGGGTTTGGAGCGGGGTGCGGTTGACGAGCAGGTCGACGGGGGCGAGTTGGGAGTCTGTTGGCTGGTCGGAGTCAGACAGAAAGTCATCTGGGATGGGGCATTTTTGGGCATTTTGGGGCATGGGGAGCGCCGCCGATAACGGGGTTGGGGTTGGGTGGGGGATTTGTCGGTGAGCATTGGAGCCTCCCTTGTGAACACCGAGGTGATTTTGGAGTTATGTTAGGTTATTGTCAAGTGTTGAGTTGCGCGTGCTCGCGGTGATGGCGAGTGGGGGGGTATGCGAGACATGCACCCGCTGAAGCGGGGCACGTCTTGGTCGGATGGAGATGAGTACCCGCGACAGGATTCGAACCTGTGACCTCCGGTTTAGGAAACCAGCGCTCTATCCAACTGAGCTACGCGGGCGCGGGCTTAACGGTATCTTGGTGGGGGGGGATGGGCAAGAGGGAAGGGGCAAGAGGCAAGGGGCAAGGGGCAAGAGGCAAGGGGCAAGGGGCAAGAGGCAAGGGGCAAGGGGCAAGAGGCAAGAGGCAAGGGGCAAGAGGCGAGAGGCGAGACGCGAGAGGCGAGACGCGAGAGGGTTGGTGCGTGGGGATACGCCCAGGCGCATAATATGCGCGTTTGAGAGCGGTTGGGCGATGGGCTCAAACTTTCTGTGCTCTGTGTATGTCAATCCGTCGGGGTTTTGGTGGGGAGTGGTGAGGCGATCTGTTGAAGGTCTGGAAAAGTGTTGACTTGGGGAGGCAAGTTTAGTTAAAACCGGCACCAGCAAGAAGTTGTTCACGTCGTTGGGCTTTAATTTTGAAAAAGTAAGGACAGCGGGAATGGCGCGGGCTCGTTGCGGGTGTAACGGTTTTGGGTTGGGCTTTGTTCGCCTTGGCTGGGCGGGGATGCCGGGGGGTTGGTGGGTGGTTGTTTGCGCAATCATTGCAGTAACAGGGATGGTGAAGGGGCAGGTTGCTCCATCTGCGGCGCGACCTGGTGTGGGGGTGGATACGCGCGGGGTGGTGCCGGCGACGCGTCCGGCGAATGCGGGGGATACGCGAGGGGCGGGGTTGGGGAGTTCTGGTGAGCGGATGGGTCGTCGGGGGACGACGCCGGTGCTGGCGCAGGATGGGAGGCCGCTTACGAAGATTACGAAGTTGGAGTTCGGCTATCACAAGGATGCGCCGGGGCTACCGAGTATGGGGGAGTTGAAGCATGCGGTGGTGATTTTGGCGCGTGCTCGGGATGGGGCGTTGTTGTCGACGCGAGAGCCGATCGAGCGCGGCAGCATTCGACCGAAGGCGGATGTCGAGGTGCTGGAGTTGGATGAGATTGGGAAGCCTGGGAATCAGTTTTTGTATCCGAGCGCGTTGCAGACGATTAGCGAGCGGATTCTGAGGTATTACAGCAATAGGAACATCATTGGGATTTTCTCACGTCCGGATCCGCGCGACGTGGACGTTCCGCCGCTGAAGACGCCGAAGGATTTGGTGGATCTGACCAAGGTGAAGGATCTTCGCGCGGGGGCGGGGCCGTTGCGGATTGAGATTTGGCTGGGGCGGGTTACGGGGTTGCGGACGATTGCATCGGGGGATCGGGTTTACGATCCTGAGGGGAATAGCCTGAAGGATCGGATTGACCGGAATTTGCCGGACATCATCACGGGTCGGCGGATTCGTTGGCAGGATCGGGTGAACAATCCTCTGCTGGAGTGGATTAAGGAAAGGTCGCCGGTGCAGGCTTCGACGCAGCGGGCGATCACGATTCAGAAGGAAGAGCTGGACAATTACGTGCTGCGATTGAACCAGCATCCTGGGCGGCATGTGGACGTTGCGGTGACGCCGGACCGAGGGGATGTTCCGGAAGCGGTGGTTTTGGATTACTTGGTTTCGGAGTCGAAGCCCTGGCTGGTTTATGCTCAGGCATCGAACACGGGGACGAAGCAGACGAACACGTGGCGAGAGCGGTTTGGGTACACGAACAACCAGTTCACGAATCATGATGACATTCTGTCGCTCGATTACATCACGGCGGGTTTTGAGGATTCGCAGGCGGTGACATTGTCGTATGAGACGCCGGTGACGAAGAACCGGCTGACGCGGCTGCGTGCGTTTGGGGTTTATGACCAGTTTACGGCATCGGATGTGGGTCAGGCGCAGCAGGATTTCAGCGGTGATACGGAGCAGGTGGGGCTGGAATTGATTCATCAGCTTCGGCAGTGGCGGGAGACGTTTCTGTATGGGGTGGTGGGAGCGCGGGTGGAGCGCATTGCGGTAGAGAATGAGACGGCGGGGGACAGTGCGGAGGCGATTTATGTGTTGCCATACGTGGGTTTGCGGCTTCAGGATGTTGAGGAGACGCGTGCGACGTTTGCGGATGTGACGTTGCTGGGTGGGCTGACGGGGACGAGCAGGGAGACGCTGGAGACGTTGGGTCGGTCGAGGCCGGACACGAACTTTGTGGTGGTGCAGGCGGATGCGAGCCATGCGTTTTTTCTAGAGCCGGTGTTGGACGCAGCGCGATTTGAGCGAGGTGAAAGTCGGTTGGCGCAGGAGGTTGCGCTGTCGCTGAAGTCGCAGTATTCGGCGGGCTATCGGCTGATTCCGCAGGAGCAACAGACTGCGGGGGGTTTTTATACGGTGCGCGGATATCCGGAATCGGTGTCGGCGGGGGATACGGTGGTGGTTGCGTCGGCGGAGTATCGGTTTCATTTGCCGAGGTCGTTCAGTTCGGAACCGGACCCGAAGAAGTTGAAGTATTTCGGGACGTTTCGGGTTGCGCCGCAGCAGGCGTATGGTCGTCCGGACTGGGATTTCATTCCGAAGGCTTTTGTGGACGTGGGTTATGCGGCGAGCAACGACAAGCTATTTTTTGAGCGTGATGATGCGTTGATTGGGGCGGGGGTTGGGATTGAGTTTCAGCTGAAACAATATTTGAACATGCGTATTGATTGGGCCGTAGCGTTAAAATCAATCGATGATCCGGCGGAGCCGGTGAGCGCCGGGAGCAATCGGTTTCATCTCTCGTTTACCGTTCTGTATTGACCGGGCTTTCATGTCGTTAGCGTCCGGGAGGATGCCATGGTTTGTGGGAAAAATGCGAAGATCAAGAGTGGTTATCGGACGATTGGCGCGCGCGCGAAGTACGTGCTGGGGTTGGCGGCGTCGGCGACTGTAGCGGCGCTTGCGCCGATGGTCTGGGCGGGTGCGAACAAGGTGGATGTGCAGCGGGTGACGCGTGGGTCTGCGCGGTTCAGCGAAATGGGGAACGTGCTGACGGTGCGCGCGGCGGATCGGACGGTGATCAACTACGGGCGATTCGACATCAATCCGGGTGGGACGGTGCGGTTCATCCAGCCGTCGAAGGACAGCCGGGTGCTGAACCGGATCAACAGCGTTTCGCCGTCGCGGATCGACGGGACGTTGCAGGCGAACGGTTCTGTGTATTTCGTGAATCGGGCGGGGATTACGTTCGGGGCGAACGCGATCGTGAACGTGGGGAAGATTTATGCGGCGGCGGGGAATATCACGGACAGTGATTTCCTCCGGGGATTCAACAATTTTCACCTGACCGGTAACGTGACGAATGAGGGGACGATTGTGGCGGCGGATACGGCTGCGCTGATGGGTCGGCAGGTGAGCAACTTCGGGAGGATTGAAGCGAACATCGTGATGATGGCATCGGGGGACGAGGTGATGATCGGGCCGCGGACGGGGCAGGTTTTCGTGAAGGTGAACCCGGAGGAGGACAGGAGCCTGGTTGCGGAGAGCGGGTTGGGTTTGGGCGCGGGGGATCTGTATGCGATGGCGATTCGGAGCGAGGGGGAGGTGAAGGGGCAGTCGGTTACGCTGGACAGCGGGAAGAGCGGCGTGACGACGGTGGGTGGGACGATTGATGCGTCGAATCATTCGGCTGGCGGGAAGGGGGGCGAGGTGCGGGTGCTGGGCGGGACGGTTGAACTGAAGGGGGCATCGATAGATGCATCGGGAAGCGCGGGCGGCGGGCGTGTGATGGTGGGCGGGGATTTTCATGGGGCGGGCGGGGTGGCGACGGCGGGGAATACGGTTGTGGATGCGGGGTCGATGATCCGGGCGGATGCTCTGGATATTGGGGATGGGGGATCGGTGGTGGTGTGGTCGGATGAGCTTACGTTGTATTCGGGGCGGATTAGTGCGCGGGGCGGTAGCGCGGGAGGGAATGGGGGATTTGTGGAGGTTTCGGGAAAGGAGGAGTTGTCATTTACCGGGCATGCGGACGTGAGCGCGGAGTTTGGGTCGCCGGGGATGATCTTGCTTGATCCGCGGGACATCACGATTGATACGGGTGGAACTGACACAGTGACCGGTGCGTTGCTTTCGCACAGTACGGGTGGCGCCACGGACTTCACCATCGATCCTGCGACGCTGGAAGGATTGACGGGTTCGGTGACGCTGCAGGCGCAGCAGGATATTTTTGTCAAAGCCAATCTGAACATGGACAAGCTCGCCTTGGGCAGCAACGTGGTGCTGCAAGCGGGGCGCGATATCACCATCGACATTGCGGGGGGCGGGAATTTCTATGTCGGGAAGTCCGGGGTTGGATCGAACCTGACCTTGGAGGCGAGTGCGGCGGTTCCGACGGCTGATCCTAACGGGCAGTTGTGGGTGAAGGCGGGTAATACTATTAAGACATGGGGCGGCAACCTGGACATGAAGGGGGCGGTGATCAAGCTGGATGGCGTGGTGGATGGTGCGGGGGCGATGGCGATGAGGGGAGGATCAATTGCTGTGGACGGGAAGATCACAGCAAACAGTCTGGACGCAAAATCGTCGGCGGGGAATATTACGATCGGCGTCCTGGGCAAGGTCTTCGCGAATACGCAAAGCTATGAGGCGCACAACGCGACGAATGACGCCTATGTAAGCGCCACGGTTGGCACGTTTGGTTCGACGACTGGCGGGGCGGGGCCGGTGTCGTTTTCAGTTCGGCAGGACAAGGCGATAGTGTTGAAACCGGGGGATGCGACGAACAATGTGCCGGCGCTAGCGCAGTTTGTGGCGGCGCCGGGGAGCTATTCGCTGCAATCGGATCATGGGGCGGTGTCGGCGGAGCTTGGGACTGCGGATTTCACGACCACCAATTTCTCGCTGAAATCGGTGGGATTTGGCGTAGCGCTTGTGGGGGACACGGCGGTTAAATCGCTGGCGGTTGATGGGGAGACGATCCAACTGGGTGGGAAGATCAGTGCGGTGGGCGGTGTGGGCGGGGCGGGGATTACGTTGGTGGCGAAGGGGCCGGGGACGCTGGGCACCGGGGAATCGATCACTGTTGATTATGACATTTCCTCCGATGCGCTGTTGTCGATTAAGAGCATTGGGAAGATCACGGTTGGGAACGACGTGGATCTGAAGGCTGCGACTCTGGCGATTGAAGCCGGGAGCGGTGGGACAGGGGACTTGAAGTTTGGGACGAACGTTACGCTGTGGGCGACGAATCAGACGCTGGTGGCTGGGGACGGAGTGGGCGGTGGTGGTGCGGCGGCGATTGTAGATGCGCGGACCAATGCGCCAACCATTCGGGCTTTGGATGGGGCGGCGGTACCGGAATATTTTGAGATTACGCAGGATGGTCCGATCAACACGCCGACGCTGCCGGATTCGGGGCAATTTGCGGTGGTTGCGGCGTTACCGGGTAGTTACAAGCTGGAGAGCTCGGAGGATTCGACGACGTTTATTTCGGATGTGAACCGTCCGTCGATGACGTTGTCGCTGGCGGCGGCGAAGACGCTGACGGTGCAGAGTGAGACGGATGGGTTTAATTTCACGGCGGGCATCACGACGCTTAAAGGCGGCGCGGGGATTGTGCTTGGGGGCACGTATACTTTTGGTTCGCTGAGCGCGACGGGGAATGTGATTCTGAACAAGAACCTCGATTTGGTATCGTCGGTGTCGACGTTCAGCGGCACGATCGATTCGGAGGCGACGAAGTCCTATTACGTTCATGTGACAGGCGATGTGGGATTTGGGGGGAATATCGGGACGAGCGTTAATTCGACGGTTTCATCGGTGACGGTGACGGGGAAGACGGCTTTGTCGGGGGCGGTGGTTAAGACGGCGCTGCATCAGAGCTTTGGGGGGGAAATTACGCTGAATCAGGCGGGGAGCACGTTCAGCGGGACGAGCGGGACATTTGCGGGGATCGTTGCGGGGAGCGTTGGGCCGGCTTTCAATGATTTGACGCTTAATTTTACGGACACGACGCGGCTTGCGGCGTTTGGCGGAGGAGGCGCGGGGACGCGGATTCGGAACTTGCGGGCTGGAGATCCGGCCGGCGTTACGAATGGGGGCGGGACGATCGAGATCGCGGGTTCCATCACGACGACTGGGGATCAACTTTATCAGCGCAAGGTGAAGTTGGATGCTTCGGTGACGCTGCAGGGGAGTTCGATTGGATTCGATCAACAGATCGTGACGCTGACGGGCGCGCAGGGGCTGACGCTGAAGGGGAACACGGCGACGAATGCGAATGTGACTTTTGGGGGGGATGTCACGACGCAGTACCTGGACGTGGGTGGGGCGACGACACTGATTGGGGCGACGGTTACGACGGTTACTGCGCAGACGTATGGCGGGGTTTTGACGCTGAGCCCGGACGCACTTGTTGGCACCAACAACAAAAAGTTGACGGGAAGCACTTTTGAGTTCAAGGGGGACGTTAAGGCGGCGGAGGACTTCAAGCAATCGCTGACGGTGACGAGCACATCGGTGGCGGTGCTGCCGGCGAATATTGTATTCAGCGGATCGATTGGGGATTCGTCGAAGGGTTTGACGTACCTCAACATTGAGGACTTTAAGAGCGTTCAGTTGGGGACGGATACGACGGCGACGATTACGTCGAGCACGAGCAGCAATCTTCTCAATATGTATGGGCCGCAGACGTTCAGCGGGGACGTTCTGCTGGGATCGAATGTGATCTTGAGCGGGAGCACGGTTCGATTCAAGCAGACGGCGAATTCGGTGAATGCGGCGAATCATGATTTGACGATTGATGGGAGCAGCACGTTTGATGTGAGTGGGGCGTTGCTGAGGGATGTGCGGAAGCTGGTGACGACGGGGAATGGTACGGCGCAGCTTTCGGGGGCGTTGACGACTGCGGCGGGAGGGTCGGCGACGTTTAAGACGCCGGTGGTGTTAGTGAAAGAAGTGGTTGGGGTCGCCACGAATGATGTGACGGTGAAGTCGACGACGATTTCGTTTGAGAAGACGGTTGATGCGAATTCGGCGGATGTTGACGAGCAGTCGTTGACGGTGATCAGCACGACGCCAAGTGCCGGCGCACCGATCACGTTTGCGGGTGTGGTGGGGCAGACGGCTGGGGCGGCGCTGAAACATCTGGACGTTCAGGGGAATGCGCAGATCAGCGGTGGGACGGTCAACACGAAGGGAACGGTTTCGACTGGCAACCAGACGTATTCGGGCGATGTGACGCTTGGGAAATCGACGGGCGAGTGGTCGGTTCAGGATGTCAGCGGGTTGACGGTTTATTTTAAGCAGAAGGTGGATTCAGCGGTTGACAACAAGGCGTTTCTCACCGTTCGGGCGGATGCGGAATTTTTGGGTGATGTGGGAAGCGTGCACGCGCTCAACGGCTTGTCTGTGAGTGGAGCGACGGGTTTGAGCGGGAATGTGAAGACGGGCGGCAGTGCGGGCGTTGGGCCTGATGAGGCGGGGGCGGAAGCGTCGGCGCCGGCGTTTTTGCCGGGGGATGTGGTGCCGGGAGAATTGGCGCTTGGATATCAGACGTATAATGCGCTGACGCTGCGGAATACGTTGACGCTGACCGCCGGTGCGATCACGTTCAACAAGAACGTCAACGCGGTGGCGAGTGGCCAGCAGGGGCTGACGATTTCGGCGGATACGGTTGTTTTCAACGAGGACGTGGGGAATACGTTTGCGCTGGGTCATTTGGACATTCGTGCGGACAAGATCAGCCTGAATGTGAACGCGGATTCGGTGCGAACGAGCGCTACCGCCGGGTTGACGGGGCAGCAGCGGTATGGAGAAGCGGCATCGCATCAGAGCGTGATGTCTCTGGGCGGCGGCACGTTAAACAAGATCCTGGAGGGAAAGTCGATCCGATTTGAGTCGACGGTGGACGATGTCGACGGCACGAGCGCGCAGTCGCTGACGCTGAAGGGTGATCCGATCCTGTTGACAGGGGCGGCGGTCACTTTCACGGGATCAGTGGGGGCGACGAATGCGCTGAAGTTCCTGGCGGTGAACGGGACCACGACGGTCGGCGCATTGGCGAATGAGCAGAAGACGATTCAGACAGCCTGGTCGCCGACGCCGGTGGATCCGACGATCGGCAGGCAGACCTATACGGGCGATGTGACCCTGGCGCAGAACGTGACGCTTTGGGGGACGAGCGTGACGTTTGGGTCCCTGGTTGTGGGGAATGATCGCAATCTGACGTTGAACTTCATTGATGATGTGGCGCTGGACTTGAACAAGCTTGGGAATCTGAACAAGTTTGAGACGGATCGTCCGGACACGCTGCCGGATGCGTCGAAATTCGGACCGAGGGGTCGCACGCGAATCAGCGGGACGCTGGTTACTGACGATGTGCAGACGTTTAATGATGACGTTGTGCTGCTTGGGGCGGCGCAACTGGCGGGATCGTCGGTGGTGTTTGGACGACTGGCGGATGACGGGAATTCGTTGATCGGGGGAACGATCAACAGCGATGGGGCGAACAACAGGACGTTGGCGGTCGTGATCAGTGATCCTGTTGGCAAAGCGATTTTCAACGGCAATGTTGGAACGCTGGTGGGCGGGGCGCTGGCGCAGTTGACGGTAGCCGGTAACAGCGAGATCAACGCGACGACGGTTGTGACCTCCGCCGTCGGCGGAACGGGCAGGCAGACCTACAGCGGGCAGGTGAGCCTGGGTACGGTCAATCCGAAGCCGTCGGGGACGATCATCAATGTGAACAAGACGTTGAGCGGATCGTCGATGTACTTCGGCGGAGTTGTCTTCTCGGAGACGGACGGCGCGTTTTCGCTGACGATCAACGGGAATCCGACGTTCGCGGGGATGGTGGGATTGATTCCGTCGGGTGATCCGGTGAAGCCGCTGGCGGACCGGCGACTGAAGTTCCTGACGGTGAATGGATCGACGACGGTTGCGGGCGGCGGCGCGATCGTGACGACGGGAAATCAGACCTACGACGATCAGCTGGTGTCGAACGTGGGCTTGAAGCTACTGGTTGATACGATTCTTCAGGGCGGGGACACGAATCCGGACAAGTCGATCGTGCATGGCGGCGCGCTCATCAAGACGATCGTAGACGGCGGCAGCCCGAACCACGATCTGACTTTGAACTTCACGGATGATGTGACGATCGATGAGAACTTCACGAACATCCGGAACCTGACGTCGGATGGGAAGAAGAAGGACGACACGGATTTCTTTCCGCAGGCGCGGACGATCATCAACAGCAGCATCAGCACATCCGGGACGCAGATTTATACGGATGATGTGAAGTTTGCGCTGGCTCCGGGAAAGGACCCGGTGACGCTGACGTCGACGGGGACGCATTTTGTGCGAACGGTGGATGGGCCTGGGCAGGTGACGTTGAACTTCCGGACGGCGGGTGGGGCGGTTACGACGGATGCAACGGTGACGTTTGGCGGGGCGGTGGGCTGGTCGGACGCGATGCCATTGGGTCCGGGTTTGATACCGCTGACATCGCTGACGGTTAACGGGAAGACCGAGATCGAGAATACTGTTGATGCGGACCGCAATCTATTTGGAGGGTTGATCGAGACATCGGGGTTCCAGCGTTATGCGGACACGGTGACGCTGAATACGGATGCGCAGATCAGGGTTTCGATCGTGACGTTCGCGGGAACGATCGATGGTTCTGCTTCGCATCGTTCGCTGGAGATTGCGGGGAATGCGGAGTTTGACGCGGCGGTTGGATTGCCGGCAAATGAGCTGGAGCATCTGACGGTGAGCGGGTGGACGCGGATGGGCGCGGGGAGCGTGGATACGACCGATGAGCAGTTGTATGGCGGGGCGGTGACGCTGACGAGTAATAATGTTCTGACGGGATCAACGATCTCGTTCGATTCGACGCTGGATGGGAATTACAACCTGACTTTGAACGGGATCATCACGTTCGGCGATAGCGCTCTGGCGGATACGGTTGGGGGCGCGATGCCGCTGGCTTCTCTGACGGCGAATGGGACGGTGTTGCTGAATGGGGATGCGGTTCATACGAATGTGGGATCGGGATTCCAGACGTACAACGGGGCGGTGACGCTGGGTAATCCTGGTTTGGCGGACAAGTGGTTTCAGGGGTATGACATCACGTTCAATCAGCCGGTGCTGGATGAGACGGCGGGTGATCATAATCTGCGGGTGAGCGCGGCGGATTTGGCGAAGTTCAATGATATGGTGGGAACGGATACGCAGCAGCTTTGGCGATTGACAAGTGATGGGAACGGCCCGGCGAATGTGAACGCGGTGACGGAGATCAATGGCGGGCGCGTGCAGACGCTGGACACGCAGGATTACAAGACGGCGGTGACGCTGGGAAGAAACACGTTTGGCGGCGTGATTCGGGGCGGTGATGCGAAGCTGACGGGGGAGCGGGTTACGTTTTTCAAGACGGTGAACAGTGCGAACGATCAGCGATATGCGCTGGATGTTCTTTCGGATGCGACCACATTCGCGGCGGGGGATGCCGCGTTTAATGGCGAGGTGGGGACGGCGAAGGCGGCGAAACAGTGGGCGGCGCTGAAGCACCTGACGGTCGCGGGGACGACGGAGATGAACGCGACGAAGGTGACGACGGATTCAACCAGCGGCAGCGAGGGCTACCAGAGCTATGCGGGGGCGGTCACTCTGATGAGCGATACGACGTTGAACGCGACGTCGCCGACGGCGGGTGCATTGACGGGCGTGACGTTTGTGGGCGTGGTGAACGGGAATACATCGGGCGGGGAGTTTTTGCACATCAACGCGAACGCGCAGCTCGGCGGGAACGTCGGCGGATTGGTCGACAGCGGGATCGAGCTTGAGGACCTGTACGTTCAGGGGACGACCAACCTGCTGGGGAAAGCGATCACCACGAAGGTCGGCGGCGGTACGGGGAACCAGACGTATGTTGGCGATGTGACGCTGGGCGGGGGCGGTGGCGCGGTGGAAAAGGTGCTGACGGGCGGGGGGATCTGGGTCCAGAATAAGGTGGATTCGGCGAGTAGCGGAGTGCAGTCACTGACGCTGACGGGGGCGAATGCGCCGAGTGCGGATGTGACGTTCAGCGGGAGGGTTGGGAGCAGCGCTCCGTTGGGTTACCTGGATGTCGAAGGGACGACTCGACTGGAAGGCGACCTGATTGACACCAACAGCGGCGGGCAGACTTATGCGGGGGAGGTGACGCTGAGCATTCCGGCGCTGAATCTGACGGGGCAATCGGTTGATAAGCACGTGCACGGGGTTTCGATCCTGTTTGAGGACAAGGTGAACGCGGAGACGATTGGCGTGGAGTCGCTGACACTGACGGGGCCGGGCGGTGCGACGTCGGTAACGTTTGATGGCGCGGTGGGGAATCAGTTCCCGCTGAACTATTTGAATGTCGTCGGGACGACGCGATTGAATGGGCCGGGCGTGACGACGGATGGGGCGGAGGGGACGCAGACGTACGTGGGTGCGGTGTTGCTGGGCGTGAACGGGACGCCGCAGCCGAACAAGTTGTTGACGGGGAAGGGGATTTGGTTCAAGAGCACCGTCGATGCGGTTGATTATGGGAAGGAATCGCTGGCGGTTGATGGACCCGCCGGGAGCAAGGTGACGTTTGATGGGTCGGTGGGATCCGTGGGAGCGCTGGGATATCTGGATGTGGGGATGGATGCGTTTTTGGGTGGGGCGACGTTCGCGACGACGAATGAGATGGGTGTGAGCGGCGATCAGACTTATGGCGGGACGGTTGTGCTGACGAGTCCGTCGACGCCAACTTCGAGTTCGAACAAACTGGTTAAGGCGCATGGGGTGGTGTTTGAACGGACGGTGGATGCGAATGGTCAGGGCGGGGAATCGCTGACGGTGCGCGGGCCGGGCGTGACACCGGCGGCGGTGGCGGGCATGGCGACGTTTATTGGGAATGTTGGGAATGCGAAGCCGAGTCAGGGGAGCGCGCTGAAGTATCTTGCGATCGATGGGAACACGCAGTTGTATGCGCACATCGTGAACACGATCGCGACGGGTGGCGGAAGCGGATCGCAGACGTATGGCGGGACGGTGACGTTGCAGGGGGCGCTGGGATCGAGCTCGGAAGACACCAATCCGAACAAGCGGCTTACCGGAAACTGGATTGGGTTTGGGTCATCGGTTGATGCGAGTGCGGATGGGGCGCAATCGCTTACGCTGAACGGGCAGGGCGGCGAAGCGAATGTGACGTTTGATGGGAATGTGGGAGTGATTCATCCGCTGAAGTACCTGGACGTTCAGGGGAAGACGCGACTGGATGGGAAGATCGTGCAGACGGTCGGGGCGGAAGGTTTTCAGACGTATGCGGGTAAGGTGACGCTGGGATTGCCGGTGGGCGGGGTTGCGGATCCGGTGAACAAGATTTTGAAGGCGAACTGGGTTTGGTTCAATTCGACGGTGGATGCGCTGACGAGCGGGGGCGAGTCGCTGACGCTGGCCGGTTGGGGGAGCACGAATGCGAAGGTGACGTTTAATGGGAATGTCGGGACGGATTTGCCGCTGAAGTTTTTGGATGTGGAAGGGACGACGACGCTGTTGAATGGGCAGATCGTGCAGACGAACGGCGGGCCTGGATCGCAGACTTATGCGGGGGCGGTGACGTTGGGCGGGAGCGGTGCGCTGTCGGATAAGCAGTTCAAGGGGAATTGGGTTTATTTCAAGTCGACGGTTGATGCGATGAACGCTGGAGTGCAGTCGGCGACGGTGGTTGGATGGGGAACCAAGAATGGCGTGGCGACGTTCGACGGCAATGTTGGGGGGATTGCGCCGCTGAAGTTTGCGGATGTCGAAGGGACGATGCGGCTGAATGGGACGAGCATCACGACTGCCGGGTTGCAGACGTATACGGGGGCGGTGACGCTGGGGCTGCCGGTGCCGAATGCGCGTGGGGAATCGGCGGACAAGGTGCTGACGGGGAGCGGGGTGTTGTTTGGATTGACGGTTGATGCGGTGGATGGGGGCTTGGAGTCGCTGAAGATCAAGGGGAATGGATCGCAAAATGCGCAGGCGACGTTTACGGGATCGGTCGGCGCGGGGACCAATCTGCGCTTCCTGGTTGTGGATGGGGACACGAAGTTGATCGGGAAGGAGGTTCATACGACGGCGTATCAGAGTTTTGTGGGGAACATGACGCTGAGCGGGTCGGGGTCGGCGGCGGACAAGGTGCTGACGGGGACGAAGGTGAGCTTTGGGCAGAGCGCGAGCGAGGCGGGTGGGAGCCGGCATGCCGGGAAGGTGAATGCGGACGCGGCACAGAGCCTGCAACTGCTGGTGGATGAGGTTTGGTTTAATGGTTCCGTTGGCGCGGATGCGGGTGGGGCGCTGCGGTACATCAACGTGGATGGATCGGGCGCGCATGGGTTCAAGGCTCAGTTGAATGCGGAGCAGTTCACGACGAACGCTGGACAGACGTATGGCGGGGTGGTGACGCTGGGACCGGATCTGTCGGCGGTGGCGCATAAGAACGGATCGACGGCGCTGTTTAAGAATACGCTGGATGCGTCGTCGGCGGGGGCGCAGAAGCTGTCAGTGAATGGGGATGTGCAGTTTGAAAAGGCGGTCGGGAAGATTCAGGCGCCCAATGCGCTGACGGTTAACGGGAATACGACGATCAACGGTGGATCGATCGATACGGTGAACGATCAGATGTACACGTTCACGGGTGACGGCATCTTCCTTGGCGCCGACACGGTGCTGACGAGCGGCGCGGGCAACCTGACGATCAACCGCGGCAACATCCTGCGCGGTAACGAGCATGATCTGACGCTGAACATCGCGCTGCTGGATGATGTGGGGACGAATTTTACGGGGATCCACGACCTGGAGGCGGATGCACCGGGGACGACCCGAATCTGGGGCAATGTGGATACCAGCGGGACGCAGGTTTATGGCGATCCGGTTGCGGTGATGGAGAGCAGCTTTTTGACCGGCACGTCGGTGGCGTTTGAGAACACGGTGGATGCGGATCAGGCGAACAGGCCGGCGCTGAAGATCACGATGAAGGGGAGTGAAGGAAGCGCCACGTTCGCGGAGAACGTGGGCGGGGAGAGGGCGCTGGAGTCGCTGCAAATCATCGGGACGGCGAATTTGAATGGAGATCAGATCAACACCGCCAACTCGCAGACGTTTGATGGGAACGTGACGATTGGCGGCGGCGTGACGCTGTCGTTGAGCGAGGCGGGTGCGAGCCCGAATAAAGCGCTGTTCACGCAGACGGTTAACGGTGGATCGCTGCGAATCAGCGGCGACGGTGGAAACGCCGTTTTCGATAACACGGTTGGCGGGGCGACAAGCCAACTCAAATCGCTTTGGGTGGAGAAGACGACGGCGCTGGATATCGCGACGTCTCATGATTCCGGTTCGGCGTCGGTTCGCACGATCGATGGACAGACGTACGGCGGCGCGGTCACGCTCAAGCAGGGAACGCGCCTTGTCGCAGGCGCGAGTGCGGGCGACATTGTGTTTGGGAGCACGGTCAACGGCGAACGCAACGAGCGGCCGTTCCTTCAGATTTCCGCTCACGAATCGACGTTTAAGGATTCGGTGGGTATTGGATTTGGGATTCTTGGATCTTTGGAAGTGACGGGCCCGGTGACGTTGGCGCTGAATGCCGGATCGGCGCCGATGTTCGTGCGGGCGGCCGGTAAGCATGTTTATCAGGGACTGATTACGTTGGAGACGAGTCCGACGTTGGCTGGCGAAGCGATCGATCTGACGGGCGGATTGAGCGGTGGCGGTAACAATCTTACGCTTGCGGCAAGCAACGCAGTCACGCAGGGTTCGGCGCTGACGGGCTTGGGCGACCTGGGGATCGCGGGCGGCAAGGGCGCGAGCTATACGTTGACCAACGTGGGCAACGAGGTGGTGAGCCTGCATGGGGCGACTGGGAAGGATTTGTCGTTCTCGGAGAGCGATGGGTATGTGATCGCGCGGGATGGAGCGACGGCCAGTGGATTGAATGCTGCTTCGATCCATCTGAATGTCGCATCGGGCAAGGTTTATCAAGTTGCCAAGAAGAAGGCGCAGCGAGGCCCGATCAATGCGAGCTCGCTGACGTTGAGCGGTGGCAAGGGAACGCAGTATGACCTGACGCTGGGGAATGTTGTCGAGACGCTGAACGTATCGACAAAAGGGTCGGTCAATTATGTGAATGCGTCGCAACTGACGCTGAGTCCTGGGGCGACCGCGGATGAGGGGATTACGCTGCGGACGGTGACGGGTGATCTGGTGGTCAACGACATCACCGCGAAAGACGGCTCCATTAGTCTGTACGTGAGCACGGCATTCGTTGACGACAAGAATGACCACAAGCATCTGCCGTCAAACTACTATGACGAGAAGGGTGCGGCGGACCCTGCGAACGCGGCACTGGTGTATCAAGTGTTCGAGCCGGCGGCGTTGATCAGGTTGAACGGTAATCTGGACGCCGGCAAGGACATCGTGCTGGGGGATCGATTCGACAAGCAATCGCCTTCACGTGCGACGATCATTGCCGACCGTCCGTTGACGCTCAACGCCGGTGGTGAGTTCTTCATGCATCGCGGTCAGAAGATGACGGTGATGGGTGATCTTGATATCACGGCAGGCACGGACGCGATGCTGTCCGACATTACGGCGCTTGGCGGGATCACGGTTGAGGCACCGCAAGTGTATCTCGTCGCTCGGCCTGCGTCGTTCAATATCGGGTGGGATTCTGAGACCGGGCAGTTCACGGTCGATGCGCTGGATTCCGGCACGGATTTGGTTGCCGGCCGGAACATCGTTTTGAACTCCGCGGTGCGTCCGCAGTTCACCACCGATGGAGTCGATGCCAAGCCTCTTGATGCGAACACGGATGTGCGTCTGATTCAGACCCTATCTGAGCCGGCGTTGCCACCGTTCGCTTTTGTGTCGTTCAATGAGGATTCGAAGATCAAAGGCTTCGCTCCGCGGCAGTATCCGACCGCGATTAACGATGCGACGCTGTCGCTGAAGGACGAAGCTCTCAAGGATCTGCCGGAATCGCAGCTTCTGGATTTGCGTGCGGACGGGCATGCGGTGGCGGACCTGGGGACGACGTTTGCGTTGGCGCTCCCGGCGGAGATGCCTCGACCGACGCAGGATAGCGCGGTCGATAGCGCGCAGCGGCAATTGCTTGGGCAAATGGGTATTCGGGCGAAGGAAGCGGAAGACCTTGGGCTTGGGTTTGTCGATTGGCTGAGCGGGCGTGCGGTTTATGAGGATCAGCCGAGGCCGAGAGGCAAGGATGTGGACCGCGGGGATTATCTGCTGACTCCGAATCGTCTTTCGCGGCCGATGGTCAATGGATTGGTGATCAAGTTCCGCAAGATCTACTCGCCGACCAAACCGAACGCTTTGAGGCGGGATCAAGGAGTCGCGAACCACATCGCGTCGAGGCTGAATGAACTGACCAAGGAATATCGGGATCCGAAGAACAAGACCAAGGCGGCGGACCTGTGGAACATGGCACAGCTTCGGCAGTACATCGACGGGCATGACGGGGAGATGAAAGAGACACTGGCCAGGATTCAGGACCTGATGCAGGACATTGAGCAATTGGGCCTGTCGCCGAAGGAACTGGAGTATTCGAAGGAAGAGTTGCTGATGTGCATCCAGCCCGCCGCGCTTAAGCCGGATACCGCGGATCGCAGGGCGCCGGAGGTGATGGAGCAACTGGTTTCGCCGGCGCGGCCCGTCGCTTCCCGCTAAATCAGTGTGCGGGATCAAGCGCTCGAAGACCCTCACCCCAACCCTCTCCCGGAGTACCGGGAGAGGGGGTAAGAGGCGTGTGGTGTTGGCGAAGTGGAATGGACGCGCGGGGCGGCCGCGTGGCTCAACAGGTTGAGGAAGTGTGTGTGTGATGGCGAGCGTTGAATTGGAAAAGCTGTTGAGGAATATTTCAGACGGGCAGCCCTGCGGGGAGGACCTGTGGCTGACGGGCATCAGCGGTGATTTCGAAGCCAAGGCGCGGGCGAAGCCGGAGAACTGGCCGTCGCTGCGGGATGCGTGCACCGAACTTATTTCCAGCAAGTCGAAGGACTTGCGCGCGGCGGTGTATCTGGCGCTGGCGATGCTGGGATCGGAGGGGATTCAGGGATTCAACGATGGATTGTCGGTGATCCGGCAAATGCTGGATCAGCATTGGGACCATCTGTATCCGCGGCACGTCGCGGGTCAGGATCCTCCGAAGCGGGTAATGATCCTGGAGTGGATGACGCCGCGCGGGTCTGATGCGCTGAAGTTTCGGACGCGGCTGCGGACGGCTCCGCTGACGCGGGGGGGAGATGAGGGAGAGTATGGACTTCGCGATCTGGAATATGCGAACGGGAAGGTCTCGCCACCGGAAGGCGTGAGCGCGCCGTCCGTGGACAAGATTGAGGCGGCGTTCGCGAAAACGCCTTTGGAGTATCTCAAGGCTGTGGCTTCGTCAGCCAGCGGCGCGATGGAGCAGCTTAAGACAATCTCGGAACTGCTTTCGAAACCTGAACGCGCAGGAGCGGCGCCACAGTTGGCGGAACTGCATGACATCTTGACGGAGATCCATCAGGAGGCATCGACCCGAGCGGCGGCGGCGGAGCCGGTGATCGTGACCATTGCTCCGATTGTGGAAGGCCCGACGGGTGATCGGCCACCGGGGGAGCGTTCAGGGACGCCCGCGATTGATGGGGCGATTCGATCGGACAGGGATGTGCTGCTGGCGCTGGATCGGATCTGTGAATACTACCGTCGGACGCAGCCGTCGAGTCCTATGCCGCTGCTGTTGGAGCGGGCAAAGAAATGGGTGGGGGTGGGATTTTTGGACCTGCTGGATGACCTGAATCTGAACGTGAAAGATCAGTTGCAACAGGTGATCGGGAAGGCGCCTGATAAGGGATAATATTTTTTTGGCGGAACGCACGACCAATCGTTATAGTTTGAGGCACAAGTCGGGAAGTTTTTAGATTTCATATCAGGAGTTTTCACGCGCCGCGCCCAAGAGGTGAGGCGAAGGAGTCGTAATGGCTAAGGATCCGTTCGAGCACAATTTTGAAAGTGCCACCGGGCAGATCGCGCTGGATCGCGGGCCGCGCGTGCACATCGAGTATTCGGTGTTCAAGGGCAACGCCAAGGTGAAGAAGGAGATCCCCTGGGTGATGGGGGTGATGGCGCCGCTCCGCGGGAACCGGGCGGCGACGGAAGCGCCGGCCAACCGGAACTTCAGCGAGATCAGCGCGACAACGTTTAACGACGAGATGAAGCGTCAGCGCCCGGTGGCCACCATCGAGGTGGATAACCTGATGGCGAAGGACGGGAGCAAGCTGCAACTCGAGTTGACGTTCGAGAGCATGGACGATTTTTCGCCGGCGGCGGTGGCGCGGAAGGTTGATTCTCTGCGCAAGCTGCTGGATCTTCGGCAGAACATGAAGGAGCTTCGGGCGAAGATCGGCGCCAAGGCGGATGCGGCGGCGTGGTTGTCGAAGTTGATCAAAGACGAAAGCGCTCTCGCTCCGCTGAAAGAAAAGCTGAACGAGGCGACGAAGCAGGAGGGTAAATAAATGAGTACCGTTAATTCACAAGATCTTAAGACGCAAGTCGAGCAAATCGGGCTGGAAGGGGCGAGCGAGCTCCAGCAGCTCATCAAGAACCGGGTGAAGGACGACTTTGAAGTCGCGCCTGATGCCGAGAAAGCGCGGATCGAAGATGGGATTGTTTCGCTGATCAGCTTCATCCTGAAGGATGACCCGACGGTGGTCTCGAAGGATGCGGTGAAGACGATCGACCGCATCATCGAGATCCTGGACAAAAAGCTTTCGGATCAGATCAACCTGATCATGCATGACAAGAATTTCCAGGCTGTGGAGGGCACATGGCGCGGGCTGCAATATCTGGTGAGCAAGACGATCACCAGTCCGCTGCTCAAGATCAAGGTGATGGATCTGGCCAAGGACGAGCTGGCGGACCAAATGGAGAATTTCGAGGGGACGAGCTTTGATCAGAGCCCGCTGTTTAAGACGGTGTACGAGCGCGGGATTGGTTCGCCGAATGCGGAGCCTTTTGCGTGTCTGGTGGGCGATTATCACTTTGATCACAGCCCGCAGGACGTGATGTCGTTGAAGGGCGTGGCGAAGATCTGCGCGGCGGCGTTCTGTCCGTTTATTTCCGGTGCGGGTTCGAAGCTGCTGGGCATGAAGGACTGGACGGAAGTGAACGATCCGGCGCGTCTGGATAGCTTGCAGGACAACAACTTTTACGCGCCGTGGCGGAGCTTCCGAGAATCGGAAGACAGCCGTTATATCGGGTTGGCGATGCCTCGGTTTGTGTCTCGGTATCCCTATGGCGCGGAGACGAAGCCGGTGAAAGAGTTCAACTTTGAGGAGGACACGGCGGCGGGAGATCATTCCCGTTATACGTGGTCGAACTCGGCTTACGCGACGGCGGGTTGCATCACCCGCGCGCAGTTTTTCGATGGGTTCTGCACCCGCATCCGCGGGCATGGCTCGGGCGGAATGGTTGCGGGGTTGCCTGCACATACGTTCAACACGGATAAGAAGGGGATTCAGACGAAGTGCCCGACGGAAGTGGCGATCACGGAGCGCCGCGAGAAGGAGCTGGCGGATCTCGGACTGATGCCGTTGATCCACTGGGCTTCAACCGATTACGGCGTGTTCGTGGGCGCGCAGTCTTGCCAGAAGCCCAAGCAATACGAAGGGCTGGATGGGAAGATGGCGACGGCGAATGCGAATCTCTCGGCGCGGCTGCCGTATTTGTTTGCCAGTTGCCGGTTTGGTCATTACCTGAAGCGGATGGTGTACGAGAGCGTGGGGCAATATACGAGCAAACAGGAACTGGAAACCTGGCTCCAGGAATGGATCCAGGGATACGTCGAGAAGCGCGCGGATGCTGCGGCGGACGCGAGGGCGAAGCGTCCGCTGCGTGATGCGAAGGTGACGGTTGAAGAGGATGAGGAGAATCCCGGGTACTACGCGGCGAATTTCAAGATGGCGCCGCACATTCAGTTGGAAGGCGTGAGCTGCATGTTGAGCCTCGTGGCATCGCTGCCGAAGAAGGCGTAACGCGTTCCGTAGAAGAACCAGAAATCAGTTGGATGCGCTGGTCATGGTGGCCGGTTCATCCAATAGACCCAAGACAGGAGTTCAGTCATGACAGCGAGCAAGATTTTTCTGAAGTTCGAGGGCGGCCCCTCGGTTGACGGACAATCCCGCGACAAGGGATTTGAGAAGATGATTGAGTGCGACAGCGCTTCGCATGGGCTGGCGCAGAGCGGCTATTACGCGGGCGGGCAGCTCACGGGTTCCAGCGTGAACATCAGCGATTTCATGATCGGCAAGAAGCTCGATCAGACTTCGCCGATGCTGGCGGAGTATTGCTGTAGCGCGCAGAAGTTCGACAAGGCGACGATTCAGTATGCCGCCCAGGTGAACAACAAGCTGACGATGTTCTACCAGGTGGTGTTAAGCCCGGTGATCATCTCGAGTGTGCAGAATGGCGGCGAGGCGGAGTCGGTTGCGCTGCGTTTTCACAAGATCGAGTGGCAGTTCACGCCGTTCGTGGACAATACCGCGGGCACGCCGGTGAACGCTGCTTGGGACGCTGACATCAGCGGGAAGTAGATCAACTCGCAACATCCGGGTGCGCGCCGCCGGCCGCGCGGTTTCCGGCGGCGCGCATCAAGGAGTTTTCATGTCTGCCGAAGAGCTGCTCGATCAGGGGCGTCTTGAGGAATGTCTCGAGACGCTTCAAGCGGAGGTTCGCCGCGCTCCGGCGGACCCGGCGAAGCGAATGTTTCTGTTCCAGGTGCTGGCGCTCATGGGCCAGTGGGACCGCGCGCTGACGCAGTTGAACGTGACAGCGGAATTGGATTCGCAGGCGGTGCTGACGGTTGCGATCTGCCGGGCGCTGATCGATTCGGAATTGCAGCGAGCGGAAATTTTCGCGGGCAGGAAATTGCCCACGATCTTTGGGGAGCCGGAACCCTGGATGGGGTTGATGGTTCAAGCGAATCAAGCGTTCTGCAAGGGCAATGTTGATGATGCGGTGCAACTTCGGGCGCAAGCGCTGCGGCAGGTGAAGCCGGTTCCGGGGACGATTGATGGGCAGGAGTTTAATGTCCTGACGGATGGGGATTCGCGGTTCGGGCCTATTCTGGAAGCGGTGGTTGAGGGAACTTATTACTGGGTTCCAACAACGCGGGTGCAGGCGATTGAGATCACGAAGCCGGTGGATGTTCAGGATCTGATCTGGGTGCAGGCGCTGTTCACCTGGTCGAACGGCGGGACGGCGGGAGGGTACATTCCGGTGCGGTATCCGGGTTCTGATCAAACTGCTGACAATGAGATCAAGCTCTCGCGCAAGACGGTGTGGGAGGCGAAGTCGGAAAAGTATCACGTTGGTCTGGGGCAACGGTTGCTCGCCACCGAGACGGGCTCGTTCCCGCTGTTAGGGATTGGGAAGATCACGCTGGGTGAAGTTCCGCAGGAGGCGGCGAATGTCGCGAGCGCCTGAATATTCGCGATATGGTGACAGTGACCTGTCATCGCAGCGGTTGCAGCCGTATCTGCTGGACCGGCTGACGCGAGATCCTGATGAGCCGAGCAAGGACACATCTTTAAGTGAAGAAGATTTTCGCGATTGCATCTGCCGCGACCTGACGACGCTGCTGAACGCGAAATGCCATCCGGATCATCAGGTGCTCGCGCGTCGATATCCGCTGCTCGCCAGCTCGGCAATGAACTTTGGGATCCCGCCTCTTTCGGGACTGAATGCGGCGGCGCTCGATCCGGCGCAGATTGTGGCGATGGTGCGAAAGGCGATCGAGAATTTTGAGCCGCGCATCAAGCGGCAGAATTTGAAGATTCGGCTGGCGCCTGGGCACAGCGCGGATCAGAGCCAGGGCGCGTGTTTGATCCGGTTGGAAATTGAGTGCGAGGCCGTTGCGATCCCGATCCGGCTGGTGCTCCGCACGGAGCTGAACGTTGCGACGGGGATTTGTGAAGTGCAGGAACAATCGAATGGCTAGATGGGACGACAGACTCCGCGATTTAGTGAACGAGGAGCTCGAGTACCTCTATGACATGGGGGGGGAGTTTGACGAGCAGAATCCGGGCGTTGCGCCGTACCTCCGGCTCAGTAACAAAGACCCGCAGGACCCGTTTGTCGAGCGGTTGCTGGATGGTTTTGCATTTTTGAGCGCGCGGGTTCGGCTGAAGCTGGAGGACGAGTTTCCGCGGTTCGTGCAGTCGCTGCTGGAGAGCGTTCATCCCAATTATCTTTCACCGACTCCCGCCGTTACGGTGGTTGAGCTGACGCCAAAGCCGGATGAGGGAGACGTTGCGGAGGGTTATACGATTGCCCGCGACACGAAGCTGAAGAGCGCTCGCAGCGACAGCGAAGTGATGAGCACGTTCCTGACGAAGCATGAGGTGACGCTCTGGCCGATCGGGGTGCGCGAGGCTTCGTATCACACGAGCAATGAGCTTGGGAATTTCCGTGTGCAGTTTCCGGAAGGCACGCGTGCGGCGATTCGGATCAAGCTGGAGACTCGGCTTCCGGGGCTGCTGTTCAACAAGATGGAGCGGCTGGATCGGCTGACGTTTTATTTGAAGTCGATGCCGCGGACTCCGATCTCGGTTTATGAGCAGTTGCTCGGGCATTCGATGCCGGCGATCGCGCGGATTTCGGAGACCGAGACCGTTCGCGTGTCGAGCCTGGGGCGCGTGGGTTATGATGCATCGCAGGCGCTGTTCCCGATCGATCCGCGTTGTTTTGACGGTTATCGGCTGTTGAGAGAATACTTCACACTCCCTGAGCGGTTTCTGTTTTTCGAGATTTCCAACCTTAATTCGGCAGTGATGCGGTGTCCGGGGAACTCGCTTGAGCTGATCATTCCGCTGCGGCATGAGGAACGCGCGCTCTCCAGCCTGTTGAAGGCGCAGAATTTCGCGCTCTTCTGCACGCCGGCGATCAACTTATTTGAGGAATCGATTCGGGCGGATATTCGTCCCGGCGCGTACGAGTTTCCGCTGATTCCGCGGCTTCATCCTGAAGACTACGAGGTCTTCAAGGTTCGCGAAGTTACCGCCGCGGGGAGCGGCAAGGTTAATTCTCCGCGGGAGCGCCTGACGATATCTGCCGGCCGACCGCGCGAGCAGACGTTCCGGCCGTTTTATAAGCTGGATGATCGGTGTCGATCGGGCGATGCGTATTTTACGACGCGGCGGTTGGATCGGCGGATTGAGCGCGCGGTGGCTGGCGGTCGGACGCGAGAAGAGTTTCTGGAAGCGCACACGAATCCGCGCCCGCGCCGCGAGCGTGAAACGCTGGCGGAGGGTTATAAGGGAAGCGATGTTTACGTTGCGCTGGTGGATGCCGCCGAGGCGCCTTTTGCGACGGAGTTGACGTCGCTGACGGCGGAGTGCCTGTGCACGAATCGCGGGCTGAGCGCGAGCGTCAAGCCGGGCGAGGGGACGACGGATTTTGTGCTGGACGCGGGCGGTCCGGTGGTGGCGATCCGGTGCGTCGATGGGTTGTTGTCGCCTCCGCGCGCCAGCTTCGCGCATGGCGATTTTGGCTGGCGGCTGGTCAATCATCTGACGGTGAATTATCTGTCGCTGTCCGGGAGCGAAGAAGAATCAAGCTCCGCGCTGCGCGGTTTGCTGGCGCTTTACACGCACGCGGCGGACCCGGATCGCGATCCGCTGATCCAGGCGATTCAGTCGCTGAAGCAGCGGCCCAAGACGCACCGCATTCCGACGCCTGGGCCGCTGGCGTTTGTGCGTGGGCTTGAAGTGACGATCGGGGTTGATGAGCGCGCGTTCCAAGGGAGCGGGGTGTTCCTGCTTGGCGCGGTGCTGGAGCAGTTTCTCGCGAAGTACGTATCGATCAATTCGTTTTCACAGACCGTCTTGGAGACGCCGCAAAGAGGGGAGGTGATGAGATGGCCGGCTCGAATTGGTCGCAGGCAGATCCTGTAGGGGAAGTGGGCACATACGCGGAGCCGGCGCCCGGTTTTGTCGGTGGGCGGGCTGCATCGGAGCAGGAAATGGATCCAGTCGCGGAGCTGCTTGAGGAGTTGCAGCGGGATTTGCCGCGCTGGGATTTTTTTGCCGCGGTTCGGCGGCTGGAATGTGTCGCCAGTCACCTTCCGCGCGTGGGGCATTCCACGCTTCCGTCGGAAGATCTTGTGCGCTTTGGTCAGGTCGCTTCGCTGATTTTCGCGCCGACGGATCTGGTGGGGCTCAAGCCCGCGCGGATCGAGCTGCGTACGGACGGCACCGCCGTCCCGATGCGGTTCATGATGAATTTTTTCGGGCTGCTCGGGCCGAATGGCCCGCTCCCGCAGTGGATCACGGATTACATCCGTCACCGGACGCTTCAGCGCGATCACACGCTGACGGAATTCCTGGACATCTTTCATCACCGGATGGCATCGCTGTATTACCGGGCGTGGTCGTCGTCGAACCAGGCGGTTCAGTTTGAGCGCGGGAAGCAGGACCGGTATGCGGTTTATCTTGGCAGCCTTTTTGGCCAGTCGGATGCGCGGTTCGAGGAAGAGGGCCAGCCCAAGCTGCACTATGCTGGACGTTTGATTGGTCAGACGCGAAACGTCGAAGGGTTGGAGTCGATCCTGAGCGACTTCTTTGAGGTGCCGGTGGACATTGAAGAATTCGTGGGACAGTGGCAGGAGATTCCGGTGGAGTTTCGGTGCCAGATGAAGCTTGGTGCGCGAAGCACCTGTTTGGGGCAACCCGCGGTGGAGGATGAAGATGCTTCCACGGCGATCGTGGGATCGCGGGTGTGGGATTGTCAGCAGAAGGTGCGGATTCGGGTGGGGCCGATGTCGGCGGCGGAGATGGAGCGATTGCTTCCGCCAGGCGAGAGCATGGGGCGGTTGATCAAGTGGGTGGAGTTTTATGCGGGGCCGGAATTGGTGTGGGATCTGAATCTCATCGTGGCAAAGGACGATGTGCCGGCGACGGTGCTTGGGGGATCCGGGCGGCTGGGGTGGAATACCTGGATCCGATCCTTGGAAACGGAGAAGGGGCAGACCAAGCCGACGCCTCGGCCGTTGAAAGCGGATGCGGATCAACTGGTTCTGTCTCCGTCGCAGGCGCGTTGGCGTGCGGCTTACGAGTCACATTTCGAACCGAAGGCGGGGGTGGATGTTATTCAACAACTGGCGCTTCAAGAGGGAGTGAACTATGGCTGAGATTACGTCTGAAGCTGCGTTCGGAAGACTTGACGCGCTCGCTTTCAAGGCGCTGGAGAGCGCGCACGTCAGTTGCAAGATGCGCGGCAACCCGTTTGTGGAAATCGTTCACTGGATCGAGCAGTTCGTGCAATCGCAGGGCAGCGACGTCGATAAAATCATCAAGCATTTTGGCTTGAATATCTCCAAGCTTGCTTCGGATATTACGGACGCGACGGACCGGCTGCCGCGCGGATCGACGACGGTGGTGAACATCTCCGAGCACTTTGATGCAGCACTGGAGCGGGCGTGGATCTTCGGGTCGCTGCTTTATAACTCGACGAAGATTCGCAGCGGGCACGTGATCATCGGGATGCTGAAGACGCCGATGCTGCGGAATATGCTGTTGGGGATTTCGGCGGAGTTCAGCCGGATCAAGGTCGATCAACTGACGTCGGACTTTGACAAGATCACGGCCGGGTCCAGTGAAGAGAACATGGGTGTTGCGCCGTCACAGGCGGCGCCGGGAGAGGCCAGCGGCGCCGTTGCGCCGGCACAGCGCGGGAAGGGCGAAGCGCTGGCGAAGTTCACCATCGATCTGACGGAGCGCGCGAGGAACGGTGAGCTTGATCCGATTCTTGGGCGTGATGAAGAAGTTCGGCAGATGATCGACATCCTGATGCGCCGCCGGCAGAACAATCCGATTCTGGTTGGCGAAGCGGGGGTGGGAAAGACCGCGGTGGTGGAAGGATTCGCGCAGCGCGTCGCTTCGGGCGAGGTGCCGCCGCCCCTGAAGGATGTGTCGGTTCGGACGCTGGACCTCGGACTTTTGCAGGCGGGAGCGAGCATGAAGGGGGAATTTGAACAGCGTCTTCGCAGCGTAATTGACGAGGTGCAGAATTCGAAGGCGAAGCCGATCATTCTATTCATTGATGAGGCGCATACGCTGATTGGCGCGGGCGGGCAGGCGGGAACGGGTGATGCGGCGAACCTTCTGAAGCCTGCTCTGGCGCGAGGCGCGCTTCGCACGATCGCGGCCACCACGTGGGCGGAATACAAGAAGTACTTTGAGAAGGATCCGGCGCTGACGCGGCGTTTTCAGACGGTGAAAGTGGATGAGCCAAGCGAGGAAAAGACGGTGCTGATGCTTCGCGGCCTGGCGAGCGTTCAGGAGAAGCATCACCAGGTGCAGATTCTGGATGAAGCGCTTGAGGCGGCGGCGCGTTTGTCGCATCGGTATATTCCGGATCGCCAGCTTCCGGATAAGGCGGTGAGTTTGCTGGATACAGCGTGTGCGCGAGTTGCGGTGGGACAACATGCTGTCCCCGCGGAGGTGGAAGATTCACGCCGGCGAATCCAGGCGCTTGAGACGGAAATTGCGATCCTGGAACGGGAGGCGGCGATTGGCGTCGATCATGAGATCGATCGTCGCGCGACGACGGATGAAAAGCTTGCAAGCGAACGTGTCCGGCTCAAAGGCATCGAAGAGCATTGGGGGAAGGAGCGGGAGGTCGTTTCGCAGATCCTGACCCTTCGCGCGACGCTCCGCAATGGTGGCGTCAAACGTCTGGACGACGCAGCGGGCAGCGCCGAGGGGAATGGGTCAGCGAAAAGTTCGTCCGCCGCGGCAACGGCCGTCGCGGAGAAGGGGGGTGGGGCAGCATCTAGTGCAACAGCGACGGCCACCGCAACGGCGCCCGTCACCGAAGAATCTGTCGGTCTTGATGAAGGGCAGCGCACGAAGCTGATGACGGAGCTTCGGGCGCTTCAAGGGAAGCTTGCGGAGCTTCAGGGGGATAGTCCGCTGATTCTGCCGAGCGTGGATGGGCAAGCGGTTGCCGCCGTGGTGGCGGATTGGACGGGAATTCCGGTTGGCCGAATGGTGAAGAATGAGATTGAGGCTGTGCTGAAGCTTGCCGACACGCTGGAGAAGCGCGTGATTGGACAGCGTCATGCGCTGGATGCGATCGCGAAGCGCATTCAAACTTCGCGGGCTGGGATGGATAATCCAAATCGGCCGATTGGGGTATTCATGCTCGTCGGTCCGAGCGGGGTCGGCAAAACTGAAACCGCGCTTACGCTCGCCGAGGCACTTTATGGCGGCGAGCAAAACGTGATCACGATCAACATGAGCGAGTTTCAGGAGGCGCACACGGTCTCGACGCTCAAGGGCGCGCCTCCGGGATATGTCGGTTATGGAGAAGGGGGCGTGCTGACGGAAGCGGTGCGTCGCCGACCGTACAGCATCGTGCTGCTGGATGAAGTCGAGAAGGCACATTCGGATGTGCACGAGATTTTCTTCCAGGTCTTTGATAAGGGTCAGATGGAGGACGGCGAGGGGCGGCTGATCGACTTCAAGAACACGATTATTTTGCTGACCAGCAATGTGGGGTCTGATCTGATCATGAACATGTGCAAGGATCCGGAGCTGATGCCGGATTCTGAAGGGATCGCGAAGGGAATTCGTGAGCCGCTTCGGCAAGTGTTCCCGGCGGCATTGCTGGGGCGGTTGATCGTCGTTCCGTATTATCCCATCAGCGACGGGATGCTGAAGAGCATCATCAGGCTGCAACTCGGTCGGATCGCGAAGCGCGTGACCGAGCAGCGGCGGGTGCCTTTCACGTATGATGATTCGGTCGTGGAGCTGATTTCAAGTCGTTGCACGGAATCCGAAAGCGGCGCCCGTGCGGTGGATGCAATCCTGACGCATACGCTGCTGCCGAAAATCAGCATGGAATTCCTGACCCGGCTGGTGGATAGTAAGGTGGTGAAGAAGGTGCACATCGGTCGTGAGGATGGAGAGTTTACGTACGCTTTTGATTGAATGTGGTGCTCGAGCAATTCCGTTGCAGGAGTGTGGTCTGAATGTCCATCACGCAAGCTAATCGATTCGCGGCCATTAAATCTTCGCTGCCCGGAGATGCGCTGCTGCTGCGCTCGTGCGAGATTTCGGAGCAGCTCGGGCGGCCGTTTCGGCTGGAGATGGAGCTGGTCAGCGAAGATCGCGAGCTGGAGTTTGCGCAGCTTCTGGGGCAGGACATTACGCTTGAGCTTCGCGATGCCGCGGGCGCTGCGGTCCGGTATTTCAACGGCATTGTCAGCCGGTTTACGCAGTCCGGGGAAGCAACGACTGATTATGTGATTTATCGCGCCACGGTGGTGCCGAAGCTGTGGCTTCTGACGCGGCAGGCGGATTGCCGGATCTTCATCGCGAAATCCATACCGGATATTCTGAAACTGGTCCTGGGCGCTGAGATGCGCGGCGGGACGGTTCAGTATCAGCTCAAGCGCACCTATCCGACGCTTGATTTCTGCGTGCAATATCGCGAGACGCACTTCAACTTCATCAGCCGGCTGATGGAAGCGGAAGGGATTTATTACTTCTTCAAGCACAGCGACGGGGAGCATGTGATGGTCGTGACGGACGACATCAATGCGCATCAGGCTTACCCGAATTACAGCGACATCCGATATCACCCCGCTCATGGCAAGGAAGCATTCGCCGAAGCGGTGCGGGAATTTTCGTGGGCACTGGAGGTGCAGACGGGGAAATACGCGGTGACGGATTTCGATTTTGAAGAGCCGCAGAAAAATCTTCTCGCCAAAACGCAGGTGGAATTTGATGCGGACCTGGCGATGTTCGACTATCCCGGCACGCACATGAAGCCGGCGCTGGGCGCGGATTATGCGAGGATTCGTTTGGAAGAACTGCAAACCCAGCGCGTGGTTGCACATGGTCATGGCGACGCGCTTGGGATCTGCACGGGGTGCAAGTTCAATCTCACCGAACACAAATACTGGGGCGACGCGAGCGAATGGCTTGTCGTCGGCGCGGAGTACCACATTCAGAATCATGGGATTCTCAACGAGGATTCTGGAAGCGACGCTTTCTCGTGCAGCTTCACGTCAATTTTTTCGGACGGGCCGTATCGTCCGCCGCGGATCACGCCGAAGCCGGTGATTCAGGGACCGCAGACTGCGATCGTGGTGGGACCCCCGGGATCGGAAATTCACACGGATAAATACGGGCGCGTGAAAGTCCACTTCCACTGGGAACGAGGCCAGCACGCGATCGATGCGAGTTCGTTCTGGATTCGCGTTGCGCAGGTTTGGGCGGGCGCCAAGTGGGGCGGGATCCATATCCCGCGCGTGGGGCAGGAAGTGATCGTTGAGTTTCTGGAAGGCGATCCGGATCGGCCGATTATTACGGGGCGGGTGTATAATCATGATGCAATGCCGCCTTATGATTTGCCGGGGAATATGACGCAGAGCGGGATTAAGAGCCGGTCGAGTAAGCATGGCAGCCCTGAGAACTTCAACGAATTCATGTTCGAGGATCTCAAGGGGCATGAAAAAATCCGCATCCACGCGGAGAAGGACCAGATCATCCATGTTAAACACGACTGCCGCGAAACGATCGGCCATTGCCGCCATCTCAGTGTCAACGTGGATCAAATTGAGTCGGTAGGACAGGATCGTAAAGAGACGATCAAGCGCGATCATTTCGAAGAGATCAATCGCGATCATAACATCAAGATTACCGGAACAGACACGGTTGACGTGACCGGCGACGTGACGGAGAAGTATAAGGCGAATCACTCCGAGGAAGTGACTTCGGATTACTCGCTAAAGGCGCAGAACATCACATTGGACGGGCAACAAACAATTACATTAAAGGTCGGCGGAACATCAATCACGCTCGACGCTAGTGGGATAACGCTCAAGACCGAAGGCATGGTTCAGGTGCAGGGAAGCGGACCGGTGTCAATCAAGTCCGACGCTCAGGTTGAGGTGAATGCTGTTCAGACTTCGGTGCAGGGTAGCGCGATGGTGACGATCAAGGGTGGAATGGTCATGATCAATTGATGTAAAGCGGGCGGTTTATGAGTGAAGAGGACGGAAAGCCCGGCGCACATGGTGGCTCAGATGATGGGGAGGAAATCCGTTCCGCGCCGGAAGACCACGGGGAGGGCGGCGAAAAGCATGAGGACAAGGACGAGAAGCCGCCACAAGCGGGTGCAGAGCAGCGGTTCACCCGAGAAAAGGATCTGTGGGAAAGGAAAAAAAGTCAGTATGAGCCCAAAGGACATGCTGAAGAAAAAAGACCGCTTGTTCAGAAGGAGGTTATCCTCTGGGAGAAGGATCGTGGAAAAACCGCGGGATATTTGGGACCGCATAAAAATTTTCCCGGTGATGAAAAGCAATATCAGGGAGAATATGGCGCTGCGAAGGCCTCTACGGGGCTGCTCTGGGGCAAGGCAGAGGCTAAATCCGTCGCTAAGTTGGATTTGGATAAGCGGATACTCGATCTTACACCTATCAAAGCCGGAGCGGAGGGCGCGCTAGCACATGTCGATGCCGAAGGGGATTTTGATCTAGGCAAATGGGTTAAGGGGTTTTTTAAAAAGAACAAAGGATCTCGATCTTCCGATTCGCCTGCCGGCGGTGGAGGTGGCGGACCTTTCGCGGCGCGCGTAGGCGATCCAACGGGACATGGAAGCCCATTGGCACCCGGCATTGGCAGCCCGAACGTGTTAATCGGGGGAATGCCTGCGTGGCGAGCCGGCGTGGATATGCACATGTGTCCGATTGTAAAGGGAGTGGTTCCGGATGTTGGGGGGATGGTTGCGATGGGCGCGCCGACCGTGTTCATCAACAAGATGCCGGCCTGCCGTGCGGGCGATCAGGTCATGGAGATTCCGGGCGGCCCGAATCCGATTGTGATGGGATGTTCGACCGTCATGATTGGAGCGGGCGGCGGGGGGGGGGGCGGTAAGAAAGGCGGCAAGAGCGATGGCGGAAGCGAGGGAAAGGGCGGTGGCGGAACAGGGCTGAAGCTTCACGGGGAAGGGCAGGGAGACCTTGGTTATGCGAAAGCTGAAATCGAAGGCTCGATCGTCGTTAACGCTGAGCGAGCGGAGGCCGTATTAAAGGCCGGTGCCATGGTGGCCGCCGCCCATGGACAGGTGCAAGGGTCGCTCACTATTCCGCTATGGGGTTCGCACTCCATCACTTTGGGCGGCACGGCCGAAGGGAGCGCGGGATCGCTGGGTTTGGAAGGAAAAGCCGGCGCTGGCTTTAGCAAGGAGGAGGGTTGGCACGCGGGCGCTGAGCTAAAAGGAGCAGCGGGATTGGGTGGCGGACTCGGCTTCAGCATAGGCGTGCGGTAAATGATGAAAGGAAGCATGGCTACAGAATCGCCCAGTGTCGAGTTTCCTGTTCCCGCTGTCGAAGTGATTTCGACGCTAACGGATTCCCACGCGCGAGTTGAATATGCCCCGATGCACCAGCAGCGACTCGCATTCCAAATTATTCTTCCTAAATTATGGGTTCACGAGAAAGATCTGGGAACGCAGCAGGATGGTATCGGCGACTTGGTAAAGATTGGGATCTTTGCGCAAAATATCCCGCGGGATCCGGCAGTTGTGCAGGTATTCTGTTGTCGCATGCCGATCGAAGTCGGATTGATGGACTGGCTGAGGTGGCAGTGCGAAATGTTCCAAACCCAGATTCTGCTGGCGCGGCAGCTTGATCTGCCGATGGGCAAGGCGTTCGACATTGGTGGACTGTATGGCCCGGTAGCACAGCAAACGGTAGTTCGACTTACTGCATTTGCTGATGATGCGCGGATATTCCTAATTTCGTCCATGGTCCGGCGAGGACGCTATCCAGAACATCGGGATAGTGTTGCTTATGCCAATTGCTTCTTCTCCTTGACGAGTCCGACGAACTCAACTTTGCTCGAACAGTGGCTTCGCGGAATGGGCCACACCCCCGACTTCGAGGTAGCTCACCCTGCGAGTTGGGACTTCCGAGAAGTTCTTCCCAAAGTACCTGGAAAGAGCGCGGTGGACATTTTTCTCGCGAAGGAAGAGGTGATGGTGTCGTATGTGCGAGTCAAGGCGTCATCGCATGAAGCCGCTCCCGCGAGCAACGAACAAAGGCTTAAGCAGGCAACTCAGGAACTGAGCGACGCAAAGGTTTTGATGAGAGGACAATGGCTCGAGGATCCGGATCCCTCTGTGCGGCAAATCGTAGACTTAATCGGTTGTTACACGGCGGAGGGAAGGTTTCAGGAAAGCGCATGTGAGCTGCGCTTTGGATTGGTTAGACGTGACGGTCTCGAGTTTGCCGTGACTGCAATTACCCCACCACGACGAGCTAGTGTCCCAATTTGGCTTCGCTCGAAGCGTGCGTACGAGATCGCGCTTACAACCGCGAGCGCACTGTAATTGGAATGGGGCGATGCCGCCTATTGATTCTAAAATCCTTTGACACTACGTGCTGGTTTTCTTACCATGCGCCGGTCGTCATTTCGTTGAATCTCAGTTCGGTGACAGCGTTTTAACTTCGAAGGCTGCCGCCATGTCAAAATGGTTTTTGTGATGGTTGGTGACGCGGAGAACAATGCGCTCGGCGTGCCTGAGGGGTATGTTGCGATCCCACTGCATAATGGGAATGGGGTGCCGCTGCGCATTTGCATTTTGGTCAGGCGGGCGCCCGATCCGGTGGCGGGGCGGTTGACGATTCTTCGGGATAGTTTTGATGCGCTGATCTATCTGGGCTGCATCACGGATTCCGCGGGGCGGGTGCAGGATTGGGTGGAGCTTTGGGTGCAGCAGTACCCGGCGTCTGCGGGCTCGCTGGCGGCGTTTAGGGAGAGCGTCACCAATTCCATTCTGGATGATCGCTGGCGGAAGCGCGCTGAGGCATGGGAGAAGGCGGATCGACGGCTCACGATCAAAACCGCTTGGGAAAGTTCGCACCCGCTGCCGATGTTTATCGACGTTGCGGGGGGGAAGTGCTTTTCGCCGATGGATGAGCAGAGCCGGCAGCCCTGGGCGCTTTGCGAGGATGATGGGCTGCTGATGAAGAAGGGGCTTGCGCCGTTCACGCGGTCGCTGGATCGGTATTTGTATCTCAAGAGCGCGGGCGAGAATTCGACGTTCATCGCGGCGTCGGTTGCGACAGTCGAAGGAAAGAAAACATCGGCTCGACCGTTGTCCGAGATTGTTAAAGACGGGCCGGATGTCCTGTCGCTGAACCCGACGGGCGGGTTCATCAGCGTCAGGCGATACAACGCGATCGCGCTCGATCAATTTGCGGACGTTCTCGGCGGAGGCGCGTTCGAAGGCGTTCGGGAAGGGCGTTCGATCGTCGATCCTTTGGGGGTGGCGCAGGCGCTTCATCGGCGGGAACAGGCCGCGGGTTCCGCGGGTTGGCTGTCGTTTGAGCCGGCGCACGGCACGACGTTTATTCTGGAATCATTGCATCTCAAGCTTCGGCTTCTGGCGGATGCGGTTGAAGCGACGAAGGACTATGTTCGGCGGGCGCAGCGTCCGATCCTGGAGCTGTCGCCAAGCAGTTTTTCTGTTGAGTTAGCCGATCCCGGCGTGGCGCTGCCTTACCTTTGGACGGCGAACATTGCCTTGAGCGATCCTGGGGATGCGATCCCGCTGCCGCTTCCGATCGCGGGCGCGCAGTATTTTGCGAGTCCGCGGCAGAACGGGGCGGCGATTTACCGCGCGCCTGCCGCGGCGCGGATGTTCACGGGGCGGGGCTTTGTTCGCGTTCCCAGCGTATCGATTACAGCGGAAGGGCAGCTTGTTGCGGATCTGACGCTTCGGACGGACAGCGACATTCGACCGACGGCCGGGGACCTCCTGCGTTTCCGTTTGAATTTGGCGAGCGGTCGATTCGATCTTTTCGCACGACCGGATGCCGAGTCCGCGGCAGCGGCGGGGGAGTGGCGGTTCCGCAGCCTGCGCCATCGCGTCAGCGACAGCAACATCGTCAACGCGTTTAAGCAGGCGGAAGGCACGGAATTCGACAACATTCTGTTTGAGCTTCTGCCGCTGCTTAACGCGCCGTGCGATCTTTATTCGCTGGCGGTGATCGCGGTGCGAACGCTGCTGGTGGGCACGGGTGCGACGCTTGCGCTTTCTCTTGATCGCGTTTGCAGCCTGGCGAAGCAGACGGTTGCGAATACGGAAGGCGCGCCCGCCGATTTAACGTCGCGGATCGCCGGCATTTTTGCATCCGATGAGCGCTGGCGGCAGTGGCTGGGGGCGCAGAATCTTCTGCATGATCCGGATCGATCAGAGCAAGCGGCGCGCGTGGTTCCCAACAAGCTTTGGTATGATGTTCTGGCGATGATTGTCCGCATGCTTCCCGGCCCGGGGCCTGAACGCGCGTGCCGGGATTATGGGGATGTCCCCAGCGGCGGGATCCACAAAGTGTTCGATCGCGCCGCTTCAGACTTATCCCAGTTGCTGCTTCGCACGCGCAGCCTGGTGGTTATGGACGCGCGTCAGAACCGGGAGATGCGCTCGGTCATCGAAAAAACTCTGGCATCGTTTTCGCGCGAGCCCGCCGCGCGACGATTGGTGCCACAGTCATGAACCCAGGAAGAACGGCGTGGGCAAGAGAAACAAAAGGACTGGTTATGCGAACGTGCGCAAAAGGCGTGCTGTTCATTATCGTCGCGGTGATCTCACTCTCGTCCGCCGGCTGCGCGAACAAAAGCATGCGTGCGATGGACGTTGCGGTGACGCTCGATCAGGCGTCGATCGCGCCGGGAGGGAATCTGCCGTTCATGGATGTCGACCTGATTGGCGTCGCGCCCGACAACGTCAAGGAGTGGAACGAGGTCAAGATGAACGACTATTGGCAGGCGGGGAGCACGTTCCGCGCCCGCTATCCTGTCGGAGAACGGCGGTACACGATGTCGTTCGGGCAGGGTCAGGCGACGCAGACGCTCAGCAAGAAGGACCCGATCTGGGCAAAGTGGAAGCAGATGGGCGTCAAGCGCCTGTTCGTGCTGGCGAATCTTCCCGGGCGTCACGATGAGAAAGAGGGCGATTCCGATCAGCGCCACTCCTGGTCGCTGGAGAGCTATCGCTGGAATGGCGACAAGATGGATATCACGATTTCCCAGAGCGGTCCGGACCTGAAAACCGCGATGAATCCGGAAAAACAGTAGCGCCAGCGGCGAGGTGGCGCACGCTCAGAGGGGCAGTAATTGTATGGCGGGCTTCGGAGGATATGACAGCGTCAGGGAGCTTCATCAGAGCGGCGCGAAATCCGTCTGGACTGCCCGCCCTCAAGGCTCGACCGACTCGCCCGCCTTCGCGATCAAGTTTCTGGAGCCGGACGACAGCGCTCTCACGCCCCAGCAAAAGCGAAAGCAGATCGAGCGCTTTCTGGATCGTGCGGAGGTGCAGAAGAAGGCGGTCGGGAAGGGAGGGCACTGGGTTCGGGTTCACGAGTACGGCAAGACCGACACCGGGGCGGCGCTGGTCACGGATTATTACCGGCGAAGCATCCAGACGCTGATCGATGCGAAGGTCTCGCTCAGCAATGCTGCCCTCTATCGCATCGTTCGCTCGATCGTGGCGGGACTTCGCGAGTTGAACATCGCCTGCGGCCGCGTGCACGGGAACCTTCGGCCGCAAGCGATTCTGATCGCGGGCAACAAGAGCGTTGCAAAATCACGGATCGTGCTGAATTCGCCGGCGACGACCGCTGACGTGGAGGGCAGGGCTTCTGCTGAAAGCGATTTCCCCGCGCTGGGCGCGATCCTGTATGAGCTGATCACCGGCAGTCCGTTCGCGCGCAGCCAGCTTCCCATTCAGGATGCTCCCGCGTGGAAACGGCTCGGTAAGAAGGCGGAGGCATGGCGCCGGCTATGCACGGATCTACTCAGTCCGGATTCCGATGCCGCGCCGAAGGATTTGGATCAGGTGTTCATCCGCGTGCGAGCGGTCAAGCCGCCGCGACGGATATGGCCGCTTGTTTTATTCGCTTCGACGACAGCCGCCGCCATTTTGATTGTGGTGTCGTTGACGCTTCGGCGTGAAAGCGACCCTGTGGCCTGGAAGAATCTGTGTTTGGATTACTACAACTGGTTCGCGGCTTTTGACAGTTCAAAGCTTCCACCGGATCGGCACTTCGTGAAAATCCGCGCCCTCTGCGATGACATGAAGCAACTGGATCCCAAGTCGCTTCTCGAGAAGCGCAAGATTGATTTTTCCGGCGGATACGATGATTTTTCCGAATGGAATGATGGTCTCCGGACGGCTTCCAAAGACATTGCGAGAGGGCGGACAAACCTCAAGGAAATCAAAACCCAGATCCAGCAATGGGCGCCGTTGGGCGACACCATCGATCTGAGGGATCGTCTTGCGGAGCGCAAGCTGGACCCGTCGCGGGGGGCATTGCAACAACTCTCAAGCTGCGCCAAACCGATTTCGCTGATTAGTCCTGAGGACAACGCGTCGATTAAGAAGCTCGAGCGTCTTCAGATTGTGGACAGCATAAATTCGATCAGCAGGCTGTACCCGCACGTCAAGGGCGTGCTCAAGGAATGGAGTCTTTTCGACAGAGCGGCGGCAATCGGAGGTCATACGGATCCCTTGCTCAAGGTGTTTCCGGAGTTCGTGGATAGTCAAGTCAAACTCGCGGCAAACGAATCGGTCGAACGACTTGATGAACGTCTCGCCAAACTGGTGGGGTTAGCCGCATCGATCGAAAGCGAGCGAGGAAAACTCGGGAATCTCAAAGTGGCGGTCGATTCCAAGCCTGTCGAAGGGAATTACTTACTTTGGCTAACCCGCGCCCGGCTCGTCACCGCGATTCCAGACCGCGAGAAAACGGTTGGCGAGATTCAATCAGGTCTTCTTGCGACGATGAATCCGCAAGCAAAGGCGGGGTTCCAGAAGCGGCTGGATGATTATCAGGTCGCTTACGACACGATCATCAAAGAGAACTGGAAGCCGGATCCTCAGTGGCAGACAAAGTTGATGGAGTTTGCCACAGATCATGGTGGCAAGCTGAACGATCTTGATAAAGAGATTGCCGCGTACAATGACGACACCTCGGACAAGCGCAGCCGATGGCTTGCCGACCAGATGAGGATGCCGCCGATCGACCGCCCGCTCATCCAACTTGCCTGGGCGGGTCTTCTCAAGAGGTGCATTCAGCCAGGGCCGAGGCCCCCCTGGGCTTTAACAGAACAACTCGACAAGTTGCGGCAGAACATCCTCGAGATGTGTGCGCGGTTGACAGGCCCGAACAACGAATCAGCCCCCTGGCTTGGGGACTTGCAATCCGTTTACGATCAAACTCTCGACAGCAATCTCGCAGCGTTGCTCGCCAAGGCTACACCGGCGTCGTTGTCCTCTCTTAACCTCGGCAACCTTCGTATTTCTGCCGTTGCCATCGCGACCCACTGCTTTGCGATTCAGAAAGCGCTTGGCGAGCTTCGGACGTGGACGGAGCCAGTCAACGGAAGCAGCCTTGAAGGTCATGTGGCGGACATCGGAAAGCTCCCGGAGTCCGCGGGGTTAGTTAGAGCGAGCGAGGTCGAGAAGCTGCTCAAAGATGCGGACCAAGTCAGAGAGGTGGAAGGCTGGGACGAAACGAAGTTGGCCGCGGAGGGTGAATCTCTTGCCAGGAACGTTGCGGAGTTCACGCCCGGCCAGCGCGCGCGTCTGTTTGCGATCTGGACCAAGCTGGGAAAATTTCCGAGCTGGCCGACGTATGCCCAGTTGTCCACCGAGATTTTGGTCCGGTCCCGGTTCCATCCCACCGGAGTTCCAGGCAGAAGGGGCGCTGAAGTAATCAAAATCCTTGACGATCAGGGAGTTACCCGCCTGGAGCGAGCCGCCGGCTCCGCGCTCGCCACCGGGGCAAGCATTCCCGAAAACCTCAGCATCGTCTCCAACCAACTATCGATGGATGATCTCTCCGCGTTGAGTCCCAAAAACGATTGGCTCCGCTACGATCTCCTGGTTGCGAAGCTCAGGAACGAGCTCTCCGAGAAGCGATTGCGCAATGAAAAATCGATTGAGTTCATCGATGCCTTCAAGCAACAATTGGGCCGGTTCAAAGAAGCCCGCTTCGTGATAAGCGTTGACGCGTTGAGAAAAGAGATTGAGGACAAAGTCAAAGAGACAGACCAACGCGAAACGCAGAAGTCAAACGATGAATTCGGCCCCCCATCTTCGAGCGGCTGGGTTAAAAGTGAAATTGAGAACCCCGAGGGTTACGTCTTCACGCGCCGCGATCAGCGACTGGTCTTCCTCTATCTCGACATCGGGAAGTCTCAAGAGGCATCGTACATTTGCACCACCGAAGTTTCGCTCGGGCTCTTTCTCGAGATCATTGATGATGACTGGAAGGAACGGCCGCAGACCGTGGACGGGTTGAAGTGGGGTAAGTTGACCCGGAACGTTGGCGGCGGTGACGTGAACGAATTTGACCTCAGGACCTGGGCCTGGAAGCCAGATCAACCGAAGATGGTCAATCTCTGCGAGTATTGGGTGCTTCCAACGGCAGACGATGAACAAGTACGCAAACCGTTCTGGGTTGGCGTGGATCAGTCGCCTAGGCCGAATATCAACTGTCCGATGAACCGAATCCCCGCGCTTTCAGCGGAGATTTTCGCCAAGATGCTTCGCTGTAAGTTGCCTTCGCTCGAGGAATGGATTGCCGCCACGAAGCTTTCTCCGAAAGCGGCGCAAGGCGGCAAGATTCTCGACAATGTGCGCGACTTGAAGTTGAAGACACAGGTGGAGCATTGGGTGTTGAACGAGTTTCGCTCGCACGCCGCCGTTATTCTTTCCGGCTTCCAGGAGTGCGGGTTCGAGAGACTTGCGAGCCTCAGCTTCGATCCGCGGGATGACGGCACGATCTTTTTCCGCGCTGTTCCGACTCTCGACGGCAAGGACTTCCAGGTTCATGATCTCATCGGCAACGTCGCCGAGTGGGTCACCCTGGGCACGTGGGACGATCAGAAGCCCAAATATGGCATCATCGGTGGATCCGCCATTTCCGACCCCGACGTATCCGAGGATCAAAAGGACTATTACACGCCCTTGGAACAGCCGCAGGCCTCCAATCCAAGCCCGTCCGACGTCGGCATTCGACTTGCTTTTACCGCCAGCCGGCCCACTCTCGCCAGCAACGTTCGGGAACTGCTTAACGCCCGGGCGTTTGTCCCCCCCGACAGCCCGTCGCATCCGTGATGCGCTTCGTGCCGAAAGGTTTCGGAGAATCGGCCTTCAACCGTCAGGGCAATCGCATGTAAGTTTTCTCGCTGTTCCGTAGGGGCGACGCCTGCGTCGCGGTCGACGCGAAGCGTCGAAATCACGTGATTCGCGGCTATGCCGCGACCGCGACGCAGGCGTCGGATCTACAAGTCGCTACATGCGATTGCCCTGCTTCAACCGGCACGACAGGATTTTGTTGTAATGTCCGCGCTTGTCGGCTATTTTCTGTGATGGGTTATCTCGAACACATCAGACCTGTGCCCGACCGTTAAGGAGTCTCTCTTGGCCGACCCCGTTTTAGTCGCCGCCGCGGCCAGCCAGCTTCGGTTGATCCAGGAGGACAGTGCGGATGAAGCGCCGCCGTCGCGTCAGCAGCGGCTGAATGAAGTTCTCCGGCAGCACCTCGACAATGTCTTGCCGCAGGACCGCCGGGCGTTTCTCGAACAACTTCAGGATCAGTTCCCGACGTGGGAAGAGAATGCGATAGCGACCGATCCGCAGCCGGCGGCGGCGCCACCGTCGGATGAGCCACTCGCCCTGGCGCAGCAACTGCTCGATTCGCTTCGGAGTGCCGGCGATGCGGATAGGAAGGAAGTCGCAGAACTTCTTCGCGCCGCCGGTATCGCGGCCGCGGCGGGGCCCAAGGCGGAACTGCCCGAGCAGCTTCTCGGCGCGATCCGTCAGTCCCTGGGTCTAGCGCCGACAGATGCCATTGATATCGCGCATGTCACCGAGGTGGTTCGCCTGCTCATCGACTTCGCCGCTGAATTGGATCCTCTTGTCTGGCGGAACTGGCGAGCCATGAGCCCGCGCGCCAATTTCCCGCGTCTGCGTCTTCGCGATGTTCTCCGTAGTTTTGTCAAGGGCCAGCGCGAGGTCACGGCGCTGGCGGATATTGCGAACCTCCGGATGCTGATTGCGCCGCTCATCAACGCCCTGACGCAGGTCCCCAGATTTTTGTGCCAGCGGCATCTTGCAAAATTCGATCCGGCCGCGATCGAGGCCGCCGTTGAAGCCACGGGAATATCGTCGCTACAGCGGGCCACCGGCAAGGTGCCGGGCATGTGTTGGAAAAAGTATATTGAGCTCGCGCCCGATCTTGATCGGGCAGCGTTTGAGAAAGCTTTCAATGACGTCGTCGATGAACTTGTCCCCAACCGCCCCGAACTCAAAAGCACCGTGAGGGAGTGATATGTCCCGCAGCGAACAAGTCCACTGGCACGAGGGACTTTTCCTCCAGCCGCATCACCTTCAGGCGATGCAGCGGTTCCTCCTCGATCAGACCTCCACCACGCGCTCACTGGTCTCGCCGTATCCCTATGGCGTGATCTCTTATGACCTCTCCGTTGAAGCGATCAAGAACAACCGCGTTCAGTTTGAGCATCTTCACGTGATCATGCGCAGCGGCTTGGAGGTGATCTATCCGGGCAATGCCGACCTTGATCCGCTCGAGATCGGCGGCAGCCTCGGGGGTTCGGGTGAAGGTCTGATTATTGAGTTGGCCGTGCCGTTCTGGCGATCCGACGGCGTCAATGTTGTGTCGATGGAATCGAACAACGGCTGGGGCAGTCGCTACCGGCTGCGCGAGGTTCAGCAGCTTGATGAGAACACGGGGACAAACCCGCAGCCGCTCGTCATCCGCCGACTGAATGCGCGACTGGTGCCTGCGGGTGATCGGCGCGGCGGGGTGGAGACGCTCCCGATCCTTCGGGTGAAGAACGATCCCACGGACGGGCGCCCCGTGGTTGATCCGAACTTCATCGCACCTTGCGTCACCATGGGCGGGTCTTCCGAGTTGGGACGAATTCTGGGCGCCATCTTTGAACAAGTCCTTTCCGCACGCGATGAAACGCAGAAGCGGCTGCGGCGACAGGAGTTTAATGCCGGGGCACTCGCGGGAGCGCAGCTTTATGAGGTCTTCCGGCTGCGTATCCTCTCTCGATTCGCAGCCACGCTTGCGGCGATTGTCGGCGTTCGTGGGGTCACACCACTCCTCGTGTACATGGAACTGGCGGCGCTCCTGGGAGAGCTTTCATCCCTGAACCCCGAACGAGATGAGCTGTTCAGCGTTCCCCCTTACAACCACGACAACCTCGCGCTCTGTTTCCATGAGTTGGCGGAACTGATCAATCCGATCGTTGGCGGGCCGCCGCCGACCACGGTTGCGTATGCGGAATTTGCTGCTCATGGTCAGATTCTGGCGACGGTGTTGAAGGATGAGCACTGGAAGAATCCCGATCGCTGCTATCTCTCCTTTACCGACGCGGGCTCGCCCGATGCGCTCGGGGCGCTGGTGCAGGACAAGGATCGCTTCAAGCTCATGGCACGCGCGGAGGTGGTGCGTCCCATTCGCGGGGTGACGCTCGAGCCCGTATGGAGTGCGCCATCGGATCTGCCCACCGGTCCCCTCTATTTCAAGCTCGATCTGAGCGATCCGTATAGCAAGCAGCGCTGGGCGAATCTCTTTGCGCCTGCGAATCAGAATATCGCAGCGATCGTCTGTCCCGCGGGGAAGCTTCCGCCAACCGCTAAGGTCAAACTGTGTATGCCGCTGGCAACGAAGGCTTCATCATGAGAGGTGAACTGACGCTCCCGGAGCTTTGTGAGCCGCTGTTTCAGCACATGTGCCGATTGAATCGCGCTGCCCGCAAAGCGGTTGAATCCGGCGCGGGATCAGCCGGTATCTATGACGACGAAGCCGAAGTTCGCTCGGGCGTTCGCGCGCTGCTCTCGGAGCTTTCCGAACGCGCTTCGACGGCCGGCATTGCCGATCAGTTCGACAAAGTCCGCCTCTGCTTAGTCTTCTTCTGCGATTACTGCATCCACCATAGCGCCCTTCCGTATGCTTCCACGTGGACTGCGATGGCGGAAGTCGATGAAGATCCCCCGCACTATGCGGCGTATCAGGAATTCTTCGACATCGTCGAGGAAACATTGCTGGAGAAATCGGACGCCGCCGACGAGCGCCTGATCGTCCTCTACACCTGCATGGGTCTCGGCTTCAAGGGCTACCTCGAAGACATGCCCAAGCAGCTCCAGGACAAGATGCGGCAGGTCGGTCATCGCATCCGCACGCGGGTCGAATCCGAAAACGCCGGCGACATCTGCGAGCAGGCGTACCTGTATACGGATAAGCGGAATCTCGATATTCAGCCCATCCGAACGCTGACCCCGATCGGGCTCTCGCTCGTTGGTCTGATCTTGATGCTGATCGTGCTCAATATCGTCCTGTTTAATTCGGCTTCGAAAGACCTGTTGAACGCGAGCAAAGGAATTACTGAGACAAACGACAAATTGGTCGCTCAACAGTAGATCGCAAAGGTGCAGTATGAGTCTCGAAGATACAGCACAATCCACCCTCTCCGCCCCTAAGGCGACCCTCGGCGGGATCATCCTGGCCTCCCTCGCCGCGGTTGCGGTCTGGTTCAGGAACAATCCCAGCGCCATCTTCATCATTCTCTGCGGCATCATTCTCGTCGTCGTGCTGCTGTTGATCTATTTCTGGCTGCTTCGCCGAATTGATTGGCGGCGGGCGATGCATCTGGAGGGCGTTCTCAAGAGCGGCGCGAATCACAACCTTTCGAAGGAAGATCTCGCCAAGCTCGCCGAAGCGTCCAAAGCATTTCAGGAAGGTCTCGACAAGTTCCGTTCGGCGAAGAAGAGCCTGACTTCAATTCCCTGGTATGTCGTGGTCGGTGAATCCGGCGGGGGCAAGACCGAAGCGATTCGCAACGGCGCGCCGCTGCTGCCCCCTCCGCTCAACAACAAGCTGGCGGGCAAGGGCGGGACGCTCCACATGCACTGGTGGTTCACGCGCGATGCCATCCTGCTTGACACTGCCGGCAAATGGCTGATGGAGGATGATCCAAGCTGGCCGGAGTTTCTCAAACATCTTAAGGAGCACCGCAAGGAATGCCCGATTAATGGGCTGTTCCTGATTATTCCGGCGCGCAGTTTGATGTCGGATAAGGTGCCTGGACAGAAGATGTCGCTTGCTGAAAAGGCGGAGCATCTCGGCGAGCGCTTCGCGGGAATGCAGCAGATTCTGGGTGTTCGTTTTCCTGTCTACATCATTATCACCAAGTGCGACCTGATCGAAGGCTTTAACGAATTTTTCCATGACCTTAAGGACGGGAAGGAGATCAACCAGATCCTGGGCTGGTCGAACCCCGCTCCGTTGAATGAAGCGTTTCGGCCGGAACTGGTGGATGAGCATCTTAAGGTTGTGCGCGAGCGTCTTCTCCGCCGCCGGCTTCGACTTCTCTCCAACCCCATTCACACCGACGACCCGATGCGCAGCCGGATCGAGCAGGTTGATGCGCTGTACACGCTTCCCGATTCGCTGCTTAAGATCGGCCCGCGCCTGAAGCAGACGCTGGACACGATCTTCTCCCAGTCGTTCTCCGATGCGCCGCTGTTTCTTCGTGGGATCTACTTCACGTCTTCCATGCAGGAAGGTTCCCCCTTTGACCTGGATCTGGCCACGGCGATGGGGGTCACGGTGGACAGCCTGCCGAAGGCGCCCGAGCAAGATGGGCAGCGGTCTTACTTTCTTCGCGATCTGTTCAGCGAGAAGGTGTTTCAGGAAAAGGGCCTGGTCACACGCGCGGTCGATGTGGACCAATCGCATCGGCGGAAGAAGGTTCTTCTGATGGGAAGCGGCATTGCCGCGGCGCTCCTGCTTATTGGGGTCACCATCGCGTTCTATTTTTTGCTCAACAAGGACATCGGTTACGCCAGCAGCCATTGGAAGAAAGTCTGGAACCCCAGCGCGAACGACCCCAGAAAGACCATCGATCCTGAAAAATGGGCCATCGTGCAGGACGGTCGGTTGGTGGACGACAATAGAACCCCGCCGAGTTTCCCTGGATTCCCGATCGTCAAAGCGGTGCACCAGAGCTTCACCTTTGGTCAAGACAACGGCCGCACTGTCCACGTTCCGGCGATCTTTTTCGGACAATCCCACATCGACCTGAAATCAGCGCAGACCGCGCTTGTTCAGATCAGCATCACGCGCCCCGCTTGCCAGGCCGTCCGGGATCAACTGAAGAGCGTCAACGTTGACTGGTCGAATCCTGCCAACGCCACGATGCTCGAACAACTCATCCGCCTTGAAGCCGACGGCGCTGCCCCCGTTCAACCAACACTGACCTCGGAGAAGTTTGTCCCGGATCTTGCTCAATATCTTGAGTTCTCGCTCAAATCCCACGAAGGTGATGTCGATCGGTACAAAAGTCAGAAGGAGCAGTTGGATCGCAATGTCCAGGACGCGATGGTGGATGCGCCGAAGGAGATCAACGACGTTTCTCACTGGACCGGCGCCGGCTCGAAAACTTCGCTCGGCGCTCTCCAAGCCGCGCTCAGCAACTACGTCAACTGGTGCAGCGCTGACAGCAACAAAAATAAATCTCTCGAGCATTTCACGGCGCTCAACGAGTCCCTGAAGAAGTTCGAGCAATCGGAATGGGACCTGGCGCGTCAAAAATACAAACCCGTCCCCACGACAATGATCGAGTACAAGCAACTTCTGGATCTCTGGCGGAAATGCTTCAAGCAACTGGAGGAGGCCGGCAAAGAAATCACCGACGCTCTGCCCGCGGGCCAAACCGTCACCGCTGCTTTCGAAGCCGCCAAGGCAGAAGCGTCAAAGCAGCAGAATCGCCTCGCCCTTCTCCTCGCGGCCTTTCCCAGGGAAGCGGATAAGGTTACGAAAAGCCAAAGCTTCTTCGCCACCAATCGCAAGACCATTGAGAGCAAGCGAGACATGCTCAGCAAGCAATTCGACGACAAATTCAAGCAGTTGGGTCAGTCGCTCAGCAGCTACCAGGCCCGCCTGATTGACCCCGCCCCCGGTCAGACCGACAAGAGGTTCGCGGCACAACTTCGGCTTTGCAAAGACATCGACGAGCAGCTCACCCCGCTCCCGGACCTCGAGATCGGCAAGGACGATCCCGATGCAGCCTGGGTAGCGCGCAGCAATCGTCTGAATGCGGTTGAACGCCTCGTTCAGAACATTGACGCCTCCACCGGCGCGGCCCCGTCGGGAGCCGCCTCGGCCACTCCACCGACCGCCGCTTCGCTCGCGCCTGCCCAGTCCGCGGAAGCATGGACGGAACTGACCGCCGTCCTGAAGGGGTCCGTCCTGGACCAAATGGCCCGCCCGCTGCATCGGTATGAAGCGGCGTCGGTGGTGACGATCTGGCCGGATAATGCAAAAGGCTGGGAGGATCGGGTCGCCGTCATCGCCGTCAACCCAGCCCAGCAAAAGCCGGGCGACTCAAATACCTGGCGCCGAAGGCAGGTCCCACTGACGCAAGCCGTCCGCTTCAACGATCGCTTTTATCCGCCTGCCGTCGCGGCGAGCATCGATGCCTCTGCGAACATCGACAAGATCCTCAAATCCGATGCGCCGATCCTGCATCGCAAGGATCTCACCGATCAGTTCCAGGCTCCGCAAACGGCGCTCGACGATTATCGCCGTAACTACGTCAAGTATTGGACCCGGGTTATTCCTGATGAACTCAAGATTGACGCGGAGACGTGGCCTGACTTCTTGAAGCGTGTGGGTGATCGCAGCGTTGCCGCGGATGATGTCAACGAGAAGCTGGCGAACCTGAGCGGCCAGATCGAAAAAGCGATCACGATCGTGCAGGACCCGGAGCTTCCCAAGAAACTGATCGCCGAGCGAGAGCAATTCGGCGGGAAGTTCGACCGGCGATGCGAAACCGTGCTCGGTAGCTGGCGCGCGATGGCGCGCGTTGAGCCGCGTGAAACGATCCTCACCCGAACCACGGAAACGTTCCCCAGCTACGATGCGGGCGCTTCTGAAGACTCCTTTGTCACTAAATTCTGGTTTAACTTCACCGCGCAGGGCCTGGAGCTTCTGGGCGAGGATGCCGTACGCCAGATTAAGACCGGCAGAGACTCGCTTGTCCGCCTGCAACGCTTTCCGCTCGTCTGGCCCAATGAGAATGTCCGCGATAGTGACGATGAATTGTCTCCCAAGGAAGTTGATGAAGCACGAAACGCTCTCGCCGGCATCCTCGGCAATTTGAATTCCGAAAAGGGAACGTTCAGCGATCCCACCGTCACCACAGGCAATCCTGCGTTCGATGACTCGATCAAGAAAATCCGCGGCGATGGAATCATCGACAAGCGTGATCTCCCGCGTTTCCGTGCTCTCCAGAAGCTGCTGAACGCACTTCCCAAGGATGGAACAGCTATCACCTGTTCGATCAGCCACCATCGCGGTGGCACGGATGTGGAAGGCGATTTTGAACATGCCATTCTCAAACTGGGTGGCAACGCGCTGGGATCGATCATCACGCTTCGTAACAACTGGCAGAAAGACGGAGTCGATCCTATCGGCATCACATCGTTTCCCGGTCCCGCAATCATGGCCGATTTCGGCAACTTCAACCAAGGCAAACAAGCCGCTGCCACGAAGACGATCGGCAACCCGGCTGCGGGCGCGACGAATCAATGGGCGCTTCTCCGCCTCATGCTCGACCCGCGAAGCGGTTTGACGGGAAGCGGCCGGCTTTGGAGCCTCCAGTTGCAGCTCCCCGGCGCCAACAAGGGCGGCTTGCTCACGCTCGTTCTTGAATTCGGAAACGGCGGTGATCCCAAAAGCACAGTCGGAGACTTTCCCACGATTGACGAATGGAAACTACTCGGAGCGGCGCCGGTGACTGGCGCGGCTCTTGCCAGATGAATCCCGACCCTCCTCCTCAAACATCACGGGAGCGCGCGTGGCTGATTTAATCAAGTCTCTTTTTGGCCGGCTCGGTATCAACCGCGCCGACAGCCCTCCCGCCGTCTCGCTTGCCGTTTGGGGCAAACATCCCTCCGAGGGCGATCACTTCAGCTACGTCGAGCCCGAAGCGCGGAGGCTTCCCGATGTGCTGCGCGCGATCTACACCGACGGCATCCAGCGCAACATCGACGCCGGAACCTGGGATGAGCTTGCGCCGGAAAAGCGGATCGCAACCTTCGATCAGGTCTTTCTTTCCACCGCGTCGTCGGATGTCATCGTCGGCCGGATGTGTCCGAGCAATGACCAGGTTGGCCGCCAGCGCTACCCCATCATCTACGCCGCCGAGTGCCGGGGCATTGAGCCGCGGCCCGCTCTGGATCGAGTTCTTCCGGAACTCGAGCGCGTTGAATCTCGCTGCCGCGCGGCTCATTCGGTGAATGTCATCAAGACCGCGCTCGCCGCCGCCCACGACCAGGTTATTTCCGACCTCTCCGCTTCCGACGTCAGCCCGACTTCGTCCGATTTTGATCAACTTCTCGAATGTCCCGATCTCGGTCCCAACCGCCAGGGTCTCTACCGGATTCTCTATCGGCTTTCCGCCGAAGCGCCCATTTATCTTTCGCTCGCCTCCGACCCGGCATCGCGCAGCCGCTCCATCATTCTGCCGACGCTGCACCTCCGGCTGCCCGCCTGCGGGAACTCGCCCGCGCAATCGCTCTCGCGCTGGTCGGCGTTCCTGTGCGCGCTCGTCGATCGCGCGACTCCGCTGCTCATGTTCATGCCCACCAACTATCCCTGGCTCGATCTCGTGATCGGACCGCCCGCGCCCGAGCACATGTTTTTCCTGGGTTCCACCGCGGAAACTCTTACGACGGAAATTCCCTATCCCCTCGATGAAGAATTCATTCGCAGGATGGAACAGCGGGTCAACGAATCCCGCCTCGCCTCGACTGTTCCGGTCTCCGCCCCATGAAAGCGGAGGAGTGGGGCAGACATTGCTGTCTGCGTTGGGGTGATCACCCTTGAATGAACCCAGGGCTGAAGCCCTGGGCTTGGCCGGGTTCCTGGGGTGCGTTAAATTTGAGAAAAACCGCCGTCACGAGGGTGACGGCGGTCTTCGCGGATGAATCCGAATGGACAACGAGGTTGTTACCGCGCATCGGTATAGGCGGTATCCGACGATCTCGACGAGAAGCTGTTGCCCAGGCTGTCGCCGGCGGACAAGCTCCAGTTCGAGCTTTCGGAATAAGACGATCTTTCGTGCCGACCGGCGCAACCACAGGCCACCAGCAGCATCACGATTCCCAGAACGTAACGCATGATTTTCTCCTCTTTCCTTTCAGCGGCCCTATGCCGTCTGTTAACCACCTCATCGGACCTGTCGGTTGCCTGCTTAATCCTCACAACGCATTTTCTGCGTACAATCGCAGCCCATAACCATTGCATCCGATAATCCAAGCCTGCACTACTCTTCCGGCCATCGCCGCCGCCGTCTCCGTTCCTATAATGCGATCCAATGCCGTCCGAAGATCACCCCTCGCTTCGCTCCCATCTCACCCTCGCGCTCTGCACGATCCTCCACGCCTTCACTCACGCTTACGGCACGCTCCTCGTCCCGCTCTACCTCCTGATGCAGCGCGATCTCAATCTTAAAGGCGTCGGTTACGCATCCTTCATCGTCACCATCTATGGTTTGGTCACCTGCATCTTCTCCTACCCTGCCGGTATCCTTGCCGACCGTTTCAACCGTAAAGCGCTCCTCGGGATCGGACTGCTGGGTAACGCCGTCGCGATCTGTCTGATGGCCCTGACTCACAACTACAGCTTGCTCATTCTCTTTGGGATTCTCGCCGGCCTTTCCGGAACCCTCTTCCATCCCGCCGCCAACGCGCTCATTCCCGAGCACTACCCCCGCAACCCTGGAATGGCCATCGGTCTATTAGGCATCGGCTCGGGCATCGGCTTCTACGCCGGCCCCCAATTCGCGGGCTGGCGCGCCGAGTCCGCCCATTGGACCTTCTCCCACATCTCCAACTGGCAACGCCCGCTTCTCGAATCGGGATTAGCAGGACTGCTCAGCGGAATTCTCTTCCTCTTCATCGCGCGGGAGGTGAAGGACCGACACGCCCGCCTCGCGTACGAGAACACGCCTTCACGCAAACCCGCTCCTTCCCGTTCTCCCACCGTTGCAGTTCCCACGCTTGTTTCTCCCTCTTCCCGTTCCGCGTTAGCCGCTCCGCCAGCGGGGCGCGTCTCTCCCCCGACCGGAAAACAACTCGCCAAAAAAATCTCCCTGCTCGCCGCCGTCATCGGCTGCCGCGATTTCGCAGGCCTTGCCACGCTTTCCCTCGCCAGCATTTACCTTCAGAAAGCCCACCATCTCGATGCCCGCCGCACCGGCTTCATTCTCGGGTCCATGATGCTCGTCAGCATCTTCATCAATCCCGTCGCCGTCTGGCTTTCCCCCGGTCGCCGCCGGCTTCCCACGCTCGCGACGATCATGATCCTCGCCGGCTTCGTCGTCGCCACCACGCCGCTCTGGCCCGTCACCACCGTTCTCTATGCCCTCTGCCTGTTCATGACGTTCCAACTCGGCAGCTACGCCGTCTCCGATGCCGCGATCCTGGAGCGCGTGCCTCCCCACGTTCGCGGCCGAGTCGTCGGCATCCTGCTCACCATTGCCGGCACCTTCTCCGCCACATCCCCCTGGGTCATGGGCTTCTGGACCGACCGTCTGGGCGCGCGAGCATACACGGTCGAAGCGTATTTCCCGATCTTCATTACCCTGGGATTCATGATGCTCATCGCGGCAACCAGCATGCCGCTCATCGCCGCCCTCGGTCCGCCCGTGGCAGGCGCCATCGCCCCTCTCACCGAGACATCCCCCGCGACGATGGAGCCGGTCGCGTAGCGGCCGCTCGGATTTGATCACCGTGGATTGACGATAAATGTCAATGCCTTAAAATAGATCCTATGTCCCCGGTCGTGCTGACTCTGGCGGCGCAGAAGCAGATGCGAAAGTTACCCGGCGGGATGATGAGGAGAGTCAATGATGTTCTCCAGCGTCTGGAGAGTTGGCCAATCGTGAGTGGCGCTAAGCCGTTACGCGGAAAACTATCGGGCAGTTACCGCATCCGCTGTGGCGACTGGAGAGTCGTCTTCCATCTGGCGGGGGGAACGGTCATGGTGTCGGCAGTGGACAATCGGCGCGACGTCTATGAGAGGTGAAGCATGAGCTTGCAAACCCTGAATCTGGCGGGCAAAGAATTCGTGGTAATCGAGCGTCGGGAATACGAGCGCCTGGCCCGCGCCGGCGGCATCGATGACTCGGGACTACCGCCGCTGCCTAAAGCCGATGCGCATGGCAACGTCCCGGCGGTCGCTTACGGACGCGCACTGCTGGCGCGGAAACTCGTGCTGGCCCGGCGGCGCGCCCGCCTTACACAAGCAGAACTCGCCCGCCGCGCCAAGATTCGCCCCGAGACGCTGAACCGACTCGAAAAAGGCCGCCACAATCCCGACGAGAAAACCTTCAACAAGATCGAGGCCGCTCTACGAGCCGCGGGGGTTAGAGTCTGAGCCCGGCTCTAATTTATCATCGAGTGATCGCCCCCGGCGATGGAGCCGGTCGCGTGGCGGCATCCGCTCTCACCTCGAGCACGATCGTGTCATCGTCGCGGAGCCAGCCATCCACGTCGCCGCGCCGTTCGCCGATGCGGTATCCGATCACAAAGTGAGAAGCGTCCAGGAGGTCGGGCTTCCCACGCTGCATCGTCAAGCGTCCCTCCGCGTCCGGCATCGCCAGCACCCGGATTCCCGCCGACTTTCGTCTCGCCGGAGAGATTCCGATCGGAGGTTCGAACACGTGCGACTGAAACTGAACCATGCGGCCATTCGTCGTTCCCACCACATCAACCGCCACCAGCCGTTTGCTCCCGGTGCGGGTTTTTCGCTCGTGCAGAAAAACGGTTCCCTGGCTCATCGGAACGGCGCCGCCCCATCGCAGCGAAAATGCGTCCCACGGTTCGATGGGTGCGCGCCGCAAGAATTCCAGCGGCAATTGCTCGGAATATGCGGTCGCTTCCTTCGGGCCCTCGTACGTCATGCACTTGGCAAACCAATAGTTCGCCGTGATGCGGTCCACCAGGACTCTTTGAAATCGCAGCACCGTGCCCAGCGTCAGCAAGCCAAACATCAGCGCCATCACGCGCCGCGTCATGCGCCGCCGCGGCCATGATGGCGCTTGTCCGTACTCCAGTTGAGGAGGCTGGCGTTCCGTCACAACGCACCTCATCCGCGAATGCGGCCAACGACTTCCCCACGCGGCACCACCACCTGCTCCGCCGTCTTGAAGTTCTTCAACACGACGTTTCCACTCGCCAGTTCCGTTTCGCCGGTGACGATGCACCACGCCGCGCCTTCGCGATCGGCGACCTTGAACTGCGCCTTGACGCTTCGGCCCGAAACATCCATATCCGCGGCGATTTCCGAGTCGCGCAATTCGCGCATCAATTGCCAATTGAAATCCCGCGCCGCATCCCCGTGCGCCACCAGCCAGACGAGCGGCTTCGCACTCCGCGGAATGGGGACACCCTGCGCCTCCAGGGCAATCAACAGCCGTTCCAAACCGGATCCAAAACCCACGCCCGGCGTCGGCTTGCCGCCAAGAGTCTCAACGAGATTGTCATACCGCCCGCCACCACCGATGGAGTTTTGCGCGCCCAGTCCCGCGGCAACGACTTCCCACACCGTGTTCGTGTAGTAATCGAGCCCGCGCACAAGATTCGTGTCAACCGCAAACGGCACCTCCGCCCGGGTCAACAGATTCTGCACGCGTGCGAAATGATTGTTGCTCGCATCAGACAAGTAATCACTTGCCGCCGGCGCCCCTTGCCGCGCCTCGGCATCCCGTGGATCTTTGGAATCCAGAATCCGCAGCGGATTCTGATCCAGCCGCCGCTGTGAATCCTCCGAAAGCTGCGCCTTCTTCGGCGACAGAAACCCCACCAGCGCCTCGCGATAATTCTTCTTGGACTCCGCATCCCCCAGGCTGTTGATCTTCAGCGCCAGTTCTTTGACGCCGCAGCGGCGATAAAAATCCATTTGCAGCAGAATGCATTCCGCATCCTGATCCGCATCGGCGACACCGAATGCCTCAACGCCGAACTGGTGATGCTGCCGATACCGTCCCTTCTGCGGCCGCTCGTATCGAAAGTTGGGTGCGATATAGAACACCTTGGCCCGCGAGCCTTGATCTGCAAGCAGGTTGTGTTCCACCAGCGCCCGCACCACGCCGGGTGTTCCTTCAGGCCGGAGCGTGATCGACTCGTTTCCACGATCCACAAACGTGAAGGTTTCGCGCTGAACGATGTCCGTTGTTTCACCGGTCCCCCGATGGAAGAGCTGTGTATTCTCGTAAATGGGTGTGCGGATTTCCTGGAAATGGTAAAGCTCCGCCGTCTCGCGCGCGATGCGCTCGACGGCTTGCCATTTCCAACTGTCAGCCGGCAGGATGTCGGTGGTGCCCCGCGGGGCGTTGATCTTGTCCATGACCTCACTCAAGAAAATCGAGCGAGGCATTGTAGGAGCAACCACCCGACAGGGCGAGGTTAACGCCGGTTAGCCCGGCATGTGTGAGATGTGTTCCGGTCAGTGGATGACGTTATTCCCCTTGTCCCCCAGCCCTCTCCCGATCGGTTCAGGAGAGGGCAACACGGATGTTAGTACGTGTTGTAGGCCACGCCGCTGGCGTCCGTTTCGGTGTCCGCGCAGTTCGATCGCACGGTGCCATTGGCTTCATCGTACTGCCACCCAAAGCCGGCGGCGTAGGTGTAGCCGGTGACGGTGGTTTTTCCTCTTTCGACGCCGACCGGCAGTTGAGGCACACTCAGCATATAAGCGCCATACTTATAGGTGGTGTCCTTGGCGGCGCCGACGGCGCCATTCAAAGTGGTGAAGCCAGTCATCTGCCCGTCGAAGCTCGCCAGTGTGGGGAAGCTGCCGTGCTCCGCCTGGTACAGGAGGACCGCGGAGCGCATCCACCGGAGATTGTCCTTCAGCGCCGTGTCGGATGTGCTGGCGCGGACGTTTGTGAACTGGGCCACCACGATCGACGCGAGGATGCCCAGGATGATGACGACAATAAGAATCTCGACGAGGGTGAAGGCCTTATAAGACCTCCGTGCATGCCTTGTGGAGAGGATCGAGGGTTTCATGTTCACCTCCACTTTTCGCATCGACGACCCCCGAGCCTTACTTTAGCCAACTTCTCCCGATGATTAGGCCTCGGCAGGCCGGGGAAGGTGCGATCAAAGGTCTGGTTCCGTTTGTAGCGTCCATAGGGCCGCCGCGAGAATCGTCGAGGGGTGGAAGTGGAGGGGAGTTCCGGTCTGGTCTCTCCACGGAGAGAAGGGGGAGGCAAACGGGCATCGTCTGTACGGGCGAGGCCTACAAGCAAGTGGTGAAGCGGACCTTCGCCAAAGGGGCCAAGTTGAAGGACCCCGCCACCCCCGATGGATTGTTCAACACGCTCTAACGGGAACACCCGGCGCGCGATCGACATTCACGAGGGAGAGAAGATCAATCAGGCCGCGCTCAGGGCCCTGGTTCGGGAGGCTGTGGCACTGAGCTCATCGACCACGAACAGGCGCTAGCCGGCGTAGGGTTGTCGATCTGCGGTGAGCAATGGGCGAGGGGAAGGGGAAGAAGGTATGATTGCGCTCACGAGGCTGCTTATGGATCAAACCACTAAAACGGGACTGATTCCGCAGGAGACGATCGACCGCGCGGCGGCGATGCTGCTGGCGGCCGCACCGCAAGGGTCGGAGGTGATCCTGTTCGGCTCTTATGCGCGGGGGGAGGCCGACGCGGACAGCGATCTGGATTTCATGGTGATCGAGCCGGTGGTGAACGGACAACGGACCGAGATGGTGCGGCTGCGCCAGGTGTTGCGTCCGTTGCGGATCCCCGTAGACGTGTTGGTGGTCAGCAGGGAAGGTTTCGACGCGTGGAAGGACAAGATCAACAACGTCGTGCATGAGGCGGCACGGGAAGGTCGCCGCTATGCCGCCTGATCCCTATCAGATGATGCTTCGCAAGGCGGGGCAGGACGCGGCGCTGGCAGCGAAGCTGGCGCCGGACGCGTCGGTCTCGGACGAGCACCTGGGGTTTTTCTGCCAGCAGTCGGTTGAGAAGGCGATCAAGTGCGTGTTGTCTTACCGCGGCGTCCCATATCGACGGACACACGACCTGTCGGAGTTGCTCGAGTTGGCGACGGCGCGCGCGATCGATGTGCCTGACGAACTATCGCCCAGCGTCACCCTCACGCCGTTCGCTATCGCGTTCCGGTACGACGAGCTTCCGCCAGGAAGCCCGGACGAGGACCGTTTTGACCGCGCCGGCGCGGTTCGTCTCGCGTCCCTTGCGGTGCAATGGGCCCAGAAGACGGTCAAGGCGTCTGAAAACCGCGATACTCCGCCGTCTTGATCCCCCGCAGAGCCTGAGAAAGAGTATGTCGAAGGGATCAACTCGGCCCAACTTGAATCAAGTGGCGTTGGCGGATGGAGAGGGCGCGCATATCCGTCAGATCGACCGGATCGGCGTCATCGTTCACCTACCCGCGCCTGCTGTCAAACTCCCCACTCTCAACTCACTGTGCGATCCGATCCATGCCCACTCGATCGTATCCCCGTCCCGCTCGCCCACCGCCCTGAATTGATCGTTGATCCGCACCGACCAGACGTGTTCAAATCCTTGCAGCTTTTTGAATCGGAGTGACGGATGTTCCGGGTTCGTGGTGAACAACTGATATGCTTTCCGAGCCGCAAATCGCGTGCGCGGGTCGAGCTCCGTCAGCGCGCCAGAAGCTGGGACGAGCGACGGACTCACAGGCGATCAAGGTCCAGAGGTTCGGTCGGCTCCAGCTTCGACTCCTTCAAGAACGCATCCAACTTCGGCCTGGGCCTGGGGTCTGCGATGATTTGCTCCCACCGCTCATTACCCTCCTGAGCGAGCAGAAACCGCGCAAAGTCACCCGCTTGGCTTGGGGCAGCTGTTCACAGATTTGAATGAGTTCCTGCGTGTCGGTGCTCATGCCGTCAATTCTATCCGCGAAGCGAAGTGATTCCAACCTCAATGATCCGGTCACCTCCCAGCGTGGCGTACGACGGGAACCCGGGCGACCGCGCCAACTTAAACCAAGTGGGCCATCGTCTTGATCCCCCGCAGGATCAACTCGGCCCCATTCTTTTAATGGCGTTGGCGGATGGAGAGGGCACGCATGCTTCAAATATCGGCAGGATTTCCGCGACAGATGACGTTCGGATTGCTCGTGATATAATCGGTCAGTGTCCAGCGTCTATCTCGAAACAAGCTTTTTCAGCGAATGCTTCACGATCCGCACCGGCGAGATCGCGCGGGGCCGTCGGGCGACCAGTTTGAACTGGTGGGAGAATTACGCGCCTAAGTTTGATTTATACATCTCGGGCGAAGTGGTTCGCGAATTGAGCAGCGCCGACTTCCCCGAAACGGTACGCGAGCCAGCGCTGGCAATGCTCCAAGGATTGACATTGCTTCCGTCAACGCCGGAGGTCGTTTCCTTCGCTGAGATGCTCGTGGCGGAAAAAGTCATGCCGGGACCGGCCAATGAAGGTGATGCTTTTCATCTTGCCGTGAGCATCGTGCATCAGGTGGAGTATCTGTTGACGTGGAATCAAAAGCACCTGGCCAACCCGAACAAGCGAACGCATCTGACGATCATCGCCGCCCGCGCGCGGCTGCGATTGCCGGAACTGGTCACGCCGGATTTGATGAGATTGGAGTGAAGCCACATGAGTGCATCTTCGCAAAACAAGGTCGATCCCTCTGAAGACACGGGAGTGGCCGACGTGCGCCTCGTCCGCGGGAAGATCGCGGCGCAGTACAACGGCGACCTGCGCAAGCACATTGCCGAGACCAGCCGAATCGTCGAGCCGCTGATCGAAAAGCTCGGTCTTAAGCAAGGCGTTCCCGCGCGAAGCGATGACCGGCGCTCAGGAACCGAAGGGTAACCGCGTCGAACGGGTGCGACCTGCGGTGAGCTTGTCGAACCGTACTCCGCCGTCTTGATCCCCCGCAGGATCAACTCGGCCCCACTTCCTCAACCGTGTTGGCGGATGGAGCGGGCTCGCATGGTCTTCCCGTGGCACGGGCTTCCAGCCGTGAGGCGTGTACTCACGCCGGATCGGGCGCAGCCCGATAAAGCCCGCCGCGTCAGCGGCTCTCTTTGATGCCTATCGGATCGGTTACCCGGGGGACTTGACGCAACGCAATGAGAAGTGACCCGTCATCTTCACCCCGTCATCTTCACCAAGCCGTCGCAGTTCGATACAAATCCCCTAGAGCGTGTTATGAACTTAAACTAATTCCCGCCATCAGATTCTTCAGCATCAAACAGGCGAAGGCGATGAAGTGCAGGCCCGCGACGGTCGCGGGCAATCTCTCGTAGTCCTTGGCCAGCCGGCGGCACCGTGCCATC
>JBBRYX010000022.1:0-88235 GCA_038237225.1 Tepidisphaerales bacterium
CCAACTCACTACTCGGTTTTTGGTGGGGCCGTCTCTTCCCGCCCCCTTTTACCCCCCCCTAAATTGGGGGCCACAACCGCCCCGCCCCTACGAAGCGCACCAGCGCGTCCACAGGGTGCGGTAGGCTTGTTCGAGCGCGGCGGCGTGATCGCGTCCGTCGAAAAGGGGAGAGCGGAGCAGGCGATCGCGCAAATTTGCGCGGAGGGTTGTGAGATGGGGGAGATCGTTGGCGAGCTGTGATGCGATACGCAGGTAATCGTCGGCATTCTCCGCGACCAGTTCATCCAAGCCGATGTTTTTCAGGAAGCTGAGACCGGCGCGGGAGACGCTGGTGATACCGGGGAGCGTGACGACGGGGACGCCCATCAGCAGGGCGTCGCACGATGTGTTGTGACCGTTGTAGGGCATCGTCTCCAGGACGATGTCGATCTGCTGGTAGAGTTCCAGGTATTGCTTGCGCGGGCGCAGGCGGACCTGGATTTGGCGATGGCGGGGGATGCCGAGGCGTTCGAAGAGCTCGTGGAAATATTCGTTCTTACCGCTGTAGTCATAGACGAGGAGCAGGAGCTTGGAATCGGGTACGGCATGGAGGACGCGACTCCATAATTCCGCGGTTTGGCGCGTGACCTTGGAGGGGTTGTTGAGCGAGCCGAAGGTGATGTGGCCGGTGCGGGTGACGGGTGGAGGGCCGGGCGGGGGAAGGTTTTCTTCTCGGGCGAAACACCAGAAGCTGTGGGGCAGGCGCACCAATTCTTCGGTGTTCGACCTTTCGGACTGGCCCATCGGATCGAGGTGGATGTCGGTGAAGCGGTACTGGATGGAGCGCATTCCGGTGGTGGCGGGGTAGCCCATGTGGGTGGCCTGCACGGGCGCGGGACGCCGCGCGAAGGCGAGCAATCGGCTGCCCGCGAGATGGACCGTGAGATCGATCAGGATGTCGATCCGATCCAGTCGGATGTTCGCGGCGAGTTGCTCGTGGGAGAGGGCTGCGGTTTCGTGCCATCCGTCGGCACAGACTTTGAATTGCGCGGTCATGGCGTCTGCACGAACGCAGTCGGAATAGAAGATGACTTCGAGCTGCTTGTGATCGTGCGCCTGAACCACGGGGAGGAGCATTCGACCGATGGCATGATCGCAGAAATTGGGAGAGACGTAGCCCACGCGAAGACGGCGGGCGGGATTGCGGTCGTTTGGGTGCTGCGTGTACGGTGCGAGAAGAGGAAGCTCGTACTGCCGCGCCCATGCGAGATGTTCCTGGAGAATCTGTTCGGCGGAATGAGCATCATCGAAGTGCAGCGCGGCGAGCAGGTTGTCGTGGGCGGCGGCGTAGCGCGGGTTGATCTTCAGCGCCGCGCGATAGGCATCGAGCGCCTCGGTCAGGCGGCCCTGGTTGCGCAGCGTGTTGCCGAGCGTGTTCCAGACGCGAAAGTTGTTGGGATCCAGCTCGATCGCGCGGCGGGCATACGCGGCAGAGTCGGTCAGGCGGGATTGGCCATTGTAGACACCGGCCAGCCCCGCATGAGCGGCGGCGTTGGTCTGATCCATCTCAATCACACGTTCGAATTCGGCGGCGGCTTCCGGCAGGCGGTCCTGCTTCCAGAGCGACTGAGCCAGCAGAATGTGGGGCGGTATGAGGGCCGGGTTAAGCGTGATCGCGGCGCGCGCCTCGCGTTCGGCGCCGGCGGAATCGCCAAGGGAGCGGAGGATTTCGGAGAGCGCGGACCGAGCATCGAGCAAGTTGGGATCGATGGCGACGGTACGCTGCGCGGGGTGCAACGCTTCTTGAAAACGACCCATCTCGGCTAGCGACAACGCGAGAAAACAGTGGGACTGGGCGCTGTTGGGATTGAGCTCGATGGCGCGTTGAGCGTGCTCGATTGAGCGCCGGGGCTCCCGCAAGAGGAACAGCAACCCTGCGAGGTTCTCACGGGCGAGAGCGTTTTCCTGGGCTTCCAGAGAACGCGTGTAGGCGGTGACGGCTTCCTGGGCGCGGTTGGAGTTGCGAAGGGCTGTGCCGAGATTGTTCCAGGCGTCGGGGTTATCGGGCTGGACGCGAGTCGAGAAATTGAGAAGCTCGATTGCCGCCGGCCAGTTCTGCATTTGGCAATAGAGCGTGCCGAGATGGAAAAGTGTTGCATCGTGTTGCGGCGAATGAAGGAGCACTTGCCGATAGAGCGGCTCGGCGTCGGCGAGACGGTTTTCGCCATGGAGTTGACGCGCCTGTTCGAAGAGATGGGCGAAGTGAGCTTCCATGAGCCGTGACGATTCTCGGAGATCGCGCATGATTGTCCAGAAAGGCGCGAGGCGTGCTGAGAGGCACAAAATGTTAGGAGGGTTTATAGTGGTGGGATGCGAGTGAACGTGAAGTTGTTTGCGGTGTTGCGTGAGCGGGCGGGGAAGGGGGAACTGCTGCTGGAGTTGGGGGAGGGGGAGACGGTGCGTGGGGCGGCGGTTGTGCTCGGGGAGCGCGAGCCGGGGATTGCGAATTATCTTTCGCGCGTGGCGTTCGCGGTGAATCGGGAATACGTTCCGGGGGAGACGGTGCTTCGGGATGGGGATGAGCTGGCGGTGATTCCGCCGGTGAGTGGGGGGGTGGGGTGATGGGACGCGGTTGGGTGGAGATTATCTCGACGCCGCTGGATGTGGATTTGGCGACGAAGTCTGTGCAGGAGGCGGACGTGGGGGGGATCGTGGTTTTTCTGGGCACGACCCGTGCGGAAAAGAATGCCGACGGGCGAGAGCTGATTGCTTTGGATTATGAAGCGTATCCCGAGATGGCGCTGGCGCAAATGCGGAAGCTGGCGGATCTGGCGTATGAGAAGTGGCCAGTTGGCGAATTGGCGCTTTTACATCGCGTGGGGCGCGTGCGGGTGAAGGAGCCATCGGTAATTATTGCGGTGGCGACGCCGCATCGGGCGGATGCGTTTGAGGCTTGCCGATGGATGATTGATGAGTTGAAGAAGAGTGTCGCGATTTGGAAGAAGGAAGTGTGGGCTGATGGGTCGCGGTCGTGGGTTCATCCGGAGTCGTAGGTGGAATTTGCGGTCAACTATTCAATCGAGGCGATGGAGCTGCTTGCCCGCGGGGAGATTTGTGTCGATCGGCTGAAGTGCGCGGATTGGCCGGAGATGATTGCGGAGGCGAAGAAGGCGGGGAAGGTGTATGTGCATTTTCCGTTCGATGTGGGGACAGCGAAGGGTCGGGCGGCGGATTTCGAGCGGGCGGGGTTGATGATGCGGGAGACGGATACGCCGGGCGTTAATTTTCATGTGGTGAGTTATGCGCGGGATTTTCCGGAGCTTGCGCGGGACTCGGTTGATGAAGAAGCGGCCGGTTCTTTCATGGACCGATTGTTGACGGATGGTCAACGAGCGGCGGACCACTTTGGTAAATCTCACGTCATCCTCGAGAACATCCCGTGGTTTGGCGCGACCGGTGAATTCCATCGGTTCAGTGTTGATCCGAAGATGATTTGCCGCGCTGTTAGAGAGATGGGTGTGGGGCTTTTACTGGACATCTCTCATGCGCGAATCGCGGCACATTATCTGGGGATTGATGCTCGGGAGTACATTGCGATGATGCCGATGGAGCAGCTTCGGGAGCTGCACGTCACGGGGATTCGGATGCACAACGGGCGGCTGGCGGATCATCTGGAACTGGGGGATGAGGATTGGGCGTTCTTCGAGTGGGCGATGGAGCGGATTGAGAAGCGGGATTGGGGAAAGCCGTGGATGGTGGCGTTTGAGTATGGGGGGATCGGGGAGCCGTTTAGGTGGAGGAGCTCGATCGATGTGGTGCGCAAGCAGGTGCCGCGATTGTATGAGAGAGTTAAGAATTGTTCTACGTAGCATGGGCATCTTGCCCATGACCGAATCGCCAACACGGGCGGGATGCGACTCGACTGAGCTCGCCGAAGTCCCGTGCTACGGTTAAGCCAGAACTTTTAAGCCGCGGGATTTTTTCATGGGGACTTCGGCTACTGAGTCGTAGTTTTGATAATCGGTGACTTTCACGGTCACGAACTGGCCGGGGTGGAGGTCCTTCGCGCTGACGAAGACGACGGAGTCGATGTCGGGGGCCTGGGATTGGGAGCGGGCGACATAGCCGTCTTCTTCATCGCGGCCGGCGGGACGTTCGATGAGGACTTCGATCGACTTGCCGACCGTGGAATTGCTCTTGGCGAAAGCGACCTGTTGCTGGGCCAGCATCAGCTCTTCGACGCGCTGTTGCTTGACGGCATCGGGAAGTTGATCGGGCAGCTTGGCCATCGGCGTGCCGGGCTCGGCGCTGTAGGGGAAGACGCCCATCATGTCGAAGCGGAAGTCCTGGACGAAATTGACGAGCTCTTTGTGGTGGGCTTCGGTTTCGCCGGGGGCGCCGGCGATGAAAGTCGTGCGGATGGCGATGCCGGGGATCCACTTGCGAAGCTTGTTGAGCAGCGCCTCGATTTCCTTCCGCGTAACGCGCCGTTTCATCTTTGTGAGCAGCGCATCGTTGATGTGCTGCAGCGGCATGTCGATGTACTTCACGAGCCGCCCGGCATCCGCGATGGTCTTGATCATCGCATCCGTGAAGCAACTCGGATAAGCGTACATCAGGCGGAGCCAGTGGACATCCGTTAGTTGGCGGTCGAGCGTCTTTAGCAGACCGGAGAGACCGGCGGCGTAGGCGATGTCGGTGCCGTAGCTGGTGGTGTCCTGGCCGATCAGATTGAGTTCAACCGCGCCGTCGGCGGCAAGCTCTTTGGCTTCGAGGAGGAGCTGGTCGATGGGCTTGGAGCGCATCGGCCCGCGGATCGAAGGGATGGTGCAGAACGAGCAGCCTTGGTTGCAGCCTTCGGAGATGCGCAGGTAGGCGTAGTGGCGCGGGGTCAGGCGAAGGCGGGCGCGGTCGTCTTCGAAAACGGGAAGCCGGGAAGTTTTGGTTTCTGGGGTCCCAGGGCTAAAGCCCTGGCCTTGGCTTAGTTCGCGGGAGAGGTCGTGGTATTTGCCTAGATAGTGTCCGTGCTGTTGGCGAGGATTCTCTTTGCCGCGGACGGCTTCCACGATGTGTTCTCGATCGAACACACCGACGAGGCGATCGATTCCCGGTGCATCGTTCAGCAGCTTGGTCTTGTGACGTTGGACGAGACATCCGGCGACGATGACCCGCTGGCAGTTGCCGTTGGTCTTCTGCAAAACAGCGTCGTTGATTTCCTGAAGCGACTCGGTTCGGGATGCTTCCAGAAAGCCACAGGTATTGATGATGATCGCGTCAGCCTTGGAGGCATCGGGCGTGATGGTCAGTCCGTCCTGAGCCAGGAGTCCAAGCATGCGCTCGGAATCCACAAGGTTTTTTGGACACCCAAGGCTTACGAAGGCGACGGTTTTGATGGATTTGGCCTGCTTGGCCATGGGTTCAATCTCCGGGAATCTAAGGCCGCTACAATAGCGTCCCCGCGACTCGGATCATAGGGGGGGCACGGAATAGCACCGTTAGGCCGCATAAGCGGTGATGGGTTATGGCTTTACGGGGGAAAGCAAGGCCGGTTTGAGCAGCAGGCTCACCCTTTATCCAGATGTTTTCCACCGGCTATGCACAGGTTAAGCCTAGAATACGAGAGAAGTTACAGGAAAGTTTGAAGTGGGGTCTTAAAGGTGATAGAGTGTTCGATCTATGGCGATTCGAGCGAAAGCGCGTCGTACCACTGCCCGCCGTCGAACCGTGGCCGTTAAAAAAGGTCATGGACGACCGGGTCTATCCGAATCTCGGAAAAATAAATTGCTACAGGAGTTAAAGCCGGCCAGCACGGGGCTTAGCACATTTAATCGAGCGATCAAATACCTCTCGAGCTTGAGCGACTACGAGCGGTTGCGGATCGTTCGTTACACCAGTCAGAACTTTGACCTAGAGCGCATGCGGACCCTGCTTAAGAAGCTTGGAAATCCGCACATGCACTTCAAGAGCGTGCACGTGGCCGGCACCAAGGGCAAGGGCAGTACCTGCGCTATGGTCGCGGCGATGCTGCAAGCGTGTGGATACAAGGTTGGACTGTACACCAGTCCCCATTTGATCGATGTGCGGGAGCGCATTCAGATCAATGGCGAGATGATTCCGACGGCAGAATTTGCGCGTTTGGTTCGATTGGTCGAGCCGATGGTGACCCGCAGCCGACCTGTCCCAAGCTATTTCGACGTGCTGACGGCGATCGCGTTCAAGTACTTCGCGGACCAGAAGGTTGATATTGCAATCGTTGAGACCGGTCTGGGCGGGCGGCTCGACAGCACGAACGTGATCAAGCCGGAGGTAACGGCCATCACATCGATCAGCAAAGACCATATGGCGCAGTTGGGCAATACGCTTCCGAAGATCGCCGCTGAGAAGGCCGGCATCTTCAAGGCGGGCGTGCCCGCCGTCAGCGTGGTGCAGGATCCGGACGCGGAGCAGGTGCTGAAGGATGCGGCGACGAAGGCGGGGGCGCCGCTGGATATTGTGGGCAAGAGCATCGAGTTCAGCTACCGGTTCGAATCGAGCCGGATGCTCGGGCCGCACAATCGCATTTGTCTCACGACTGCGAATTCCAAGTTTGAGCATCTCGCGGTGCCGCTGGTTGGCGAGCACCAGGCGATTAACTGCGGGCTCGCGCTGTCGATCGTGGACAAGCTGAAGAGCCGCGGGTTTAACATTACGGACAGCAAGGCGATGGAAGGCCTCGCGAAGGTGACGATCCCGGGGCGGATGGAGCAGATCTCCCAGGTGCCGCGCGTTGTGGTTGATGGCGCGCACAATGCGGCGAGCGTGGATGCATTCCTTCGCTCGGTCGGTCAGCACATGCAGTATGACTCGATGGTGCTGATCTTCGGGTGCTGCTCGGACAAGGACGTTGCGGGCATGCTCGAGAAGATCACGTTCGGGGCGGACAAGGTGATCTTTACCAAGGTCGACAACATTCGAACCGCGGATCCGACCGAGCTGGCGGCTCGATACACGGAGCTTTACGGGAAGATGGCGCAGGTTGCCGAGACGCTGGAAGAGGCGCTGGGGATCGCGGGTCGGGCGGTGACGAAAGAAGACATGATCTGCATCACCGGGAGCTTTTATCTGGTGGGACAGGCGAAGAAGTATTTCACGGCGAAGCACGCGGAGAATGCCGCGGAGCTGGCGAAGCAGCAGCAAGGTTGATTTTTGAGTTTTATATTCGAGAACTGAAAGCCACGGGCGATGGAAATCGCTCGTGGTTCTTTTTTCCGGTACGCTTGGACGCGTGACTGCGTTGATGGTGTACATGGTTCTGGGGCCGGGGATGTGGGCGATGTTCGCGCTCTTGATGGCGCTTGCGTATGGGCGAATGAATCGCCTGAAGCGTCCTGCGACGGCGATGGAGGGAACGCCAACGGTTGAGATTTTGATTCCGGCGAAGGATGAGGGCGAGCGAGTGCTTGATTGCCTGGAATCGGTGCTGGCGCAGGACTATCCGGACTTTTCCGTGACCTGCGTGAATGATCGCAGCACTGATAACACGGGCGAGATCATGGATGGCGTCGCGGCGAAAGCCGGCGGCAAGATGCGGGTGATCCATGTGCCGGCCGAGGGGCTGCCGGCGGGGTGGCTGGGGAAATGTCACGCGCTTTGGACGGCGGCGAAGGGAGTGACGGCGGAGTGGATCCTGTTTATCGATTCGGATGTCAAGGTGGCGCCGGATGCGCTTTCGTGTGCGCTGGGGCTTGCGGTGAATCGCAAGTACGATGCCGTCAGCATCATGACGAAGCTGGATTGCGAGGGGTTTATGGAGCATTTGGTGCTGCCGCTGGCGGCGGCATCGGTGAGCGCGATGTGCGCGGTGTCGCTGACCAATAACGACAACCGCAAACCGGCGTTTGCCAATGGGCAATTCTTCCTGATCAGACGAAGCGCATACGAGGCGGTGGGGGGGCATGAGTGCGTGAAGGATCACATCACGGAAGATGTGGCTTTGATGCGGATCTTGAAGGCGCGGGAGTTTCGGACGCGGCTGTACATGGGACGGCATTTTGCCTCGACGCGCATGCACAGCACCTACCTGCAGATGCTGAACGGCTGGGGCAGAATTTACAGCGGGGTAAGCAGCCGCAGGCCGTGGAGAATTCTGGCAGCGATGTTGGTGGTGCTGAACGCGCTGGGCGCCTGGGTGATGCTTGTGATGGCCATGGTGCTTCGACAGGAGAACCTGTTTGCGGTGGCGGGGCTGCATTGGATTCTGGTGACGAGCGTGGTGGCGGTATTCTATCACTGGTCCGGAAATCCAAGCCGGTATGCGCTGCTCTTCCCGATGGCGGGGGGGGTGCTGTTGTCGCTGTATGCGTACGCGCTGAAGATGTGTGCGACGGGAAAGGTCGCGTGGCGCGGCACGAGCTATAGCTACGGCGGGTTATTGGCGCGATCGGACCGCGGGCCTCCGCCACGCGGCTAAACCTAATCTATATCATTGTGCAAGATCACGCGCTGTTCGTTGTCGTCCTGAGAGCGTGTGAATTTTTCCCGTAGCACGGGCATCTTGCCCGTGTTTGCGATGCGGACACGGGCAAGATGCCCGTGCTACAGTCAAACCTTCACAAACTCTCAGGATGACAATCAGCGCCGAATCACGCACAGCCATTTACATTTAGTGGCTTGACCGGGGTTATTTAGGAATAGTTAAAGGAGCATTTCCGCGACGTTCATGCTCAAACGGATGTTGAAGGTGCTGAGTATCCAAAGTGTGGTCGAGCGCCTAAACTCCCGCGATGGGTTTCTATGACCGCGATTACATGCGCGAGCCGCGCCGCACGGGCTTTGGGCGATCATTCGGCCCGCAGTCCATCACCACCTGGCTGATCGTCATCAACGTGGGCATCTTTCTGCTTGATCGCATTTTCTTCCGGTCGATCGAGACGGTTGAAGGGACATATCAGGATCACCCGATTTCGCGGTGGGGCTATTTTTCGGTCACCACGGCCGTCCAGCAGTTCCAGGTTTGGCGCTTCATCACGTTCCAGTTCCTGCACGCCAATCTCGATCACGTTGTCTTCAACATGCTCTCGCTGTTCTTCTTTGGTCCGATCGTCGAGAGCTATTTGGGATCGAGACGGTTCATTCCGTTTTATCTGCTTTGTGGCATTGGCGGCGCGATTCTTTACATGCTGCTGCTGGCGGGGCATTTTCGGATCGGCGGGCCGGGCGTTCCGCTCGTCGGCGCATCGGCCGGCATCTTTGGGGTGCTGATCGCGGCGGCGCTGATCGCGCCGAACGCCACGGTTTTATTCATGATGATTTTTCCCATGCCGCTGCGCACGCTGGCGTGGCTGTTCATCGCGTTCGCGGTCTATCAGATTCTGCTTTCGGGGCACAATGCGGGTGGCGAAGCGGCGCATCTTGGCGGGGCCGCGGTGGGCTGGCTGCTTATGCAGAGGCCGGATGCGCTGGATTATCTTTCGTTTTCGAAGCGACGCCGATTCATCGGGCGGTAGCTTTTCCTGACGGATTTCTATCCCCGAGCCGCGTTCTCGGCGCCGCGCTCTTTTGCTTCCAACTGGTTGATCTCTTCGAAGATCTGCCGATCCAGTTCGGTTAACGGCTCGCCGCGGATCAGCTTCAAATCCTCTTCCGTCACATACCCGTTGCGCTTGCGATTCACGGACCGCACGGCGTGGGCGTGACGGTCGGAATTCAAGACATCCTGCAAGGTCGGGGTTTTTGCGACAGTGACGCCTGGGTTCCTCGTCAACATCTCGGCGACTGCCTCCCGATGCCGCCTGAGCAATTCTGGCGGGGGAATGTTCGCGGGGCACCGGTTGGTCTGGATTCCGCGGGTTTCCGTTGCATCGAGGAAAAGCTGGGCGTTGGTCGTGCAGACGAACGTGAAATCGCTGAATTCCGTGGTCAGTTCGATCGTCCGGATATCGCGCCCGGCACTTCCTGAAGGAAGCATCTGGTGGATTCGCGCGATGATCGAATCGGATTCGCCGCTCATGATGCGGACGAAAGTGTGGAAGGCCGGCAGCGCCTGGGAGAGCGTCACGTTCTCGACGTCTTCGAGAAAGTGAAAGCCCTGTCCCTCGAACGCCTGCCGCATCTGGTCGTAGAAATCGCGATCCAGATCGAGGAACTCGTCCGGACTCGTGGGCTCAAAATGATGCGGCGCGTTGTAAAGCGACTTCTGCTGCGTCAAAATTTCTCGCGCGATCTCCCGTGGATCCGGCCGGTTCCCCCGCGACGTGAGCGCGATCACGATCAGCCCGATCAATCCGACGGCGATGAGGCCTAAACGAAAGGCAAGCACGGTGGGATGCAGATCCTGCCGCAGGGAAAGCATCGCGATACCGATGATGATCAGCAGAAGACATCCGGCGGCCCCGAAGGAATGCGAACTGCGGGAAATCGAATTGCGCCGTGCCATAGCCGCGGGTGAGTATGCAGCCGTGCAAGAAGCCGTCAAGTCATGGCTCAAGGGCGCTTTGCGCCCGCAACGTTGGATCGGATCGCGTAGAGCGACGATCGAGCTGTGATGAAGAGTGTCTTGCCATCGTCGCCGCCGAAGCACAGATTGGCGGGCGATTCGGGAACCGCGATCCGTGTGATCAACTTTCCATCCGGCGAAAAAATCTGCGCACCGTCGCCCGCGCTGGACCAGATGTTTCCGCGCTTATCGCAGCGAATCCCGTCCGGCACACCCTTATCGACCACGCAAAACACCCGCCCATTTTCCAACGTCCCCTGCCATGTCACCTCGAAAACGCGAATGTGGTGGAGCTTGTCGCTGTCGGCGATGTAGAGCAGTTTTTCATCGGGCGAGAAGCACAACCCGTTCGGCTGAGCGAAATCCTTCACCAGCGCGGTCAACGTCTTCGTCTCGGGATCGAGCCGATAGACGTATTGCCCGGGCAGCTCCTTTTGCTCTTTCGAGATGCCATAGGTCGGATCGGTAAACCAGATCGATCCATCCGACTTCACGACGACATCGTTCGGGGAATTCAGCTTCTTCCCCTCGAACTCTTCGGCGAGCAGGGTGATCGTGCCGTCGTTCTCGGTTCGCGTCACATGGCGGGAGCCGTGTTCGCAGGAGATCAGTCGTCCTTCGCGATCGCGCGTGTTTCCATTGGTGTTGTGGGATGGCTTGCGAAACGTCGTCAGGCCTTCGGTCTGATTCCATTTCTTCAGTTCATCGGCGGGAATGTCGCTAAAGACGAGGTATCCGCCGTCAGCATTTGTCCAGACGGGACCCTCGATGAACTTCATGTCGCCTGCGAGCTTGCGAACCGAAGGTTCCGCGATCAGTTGATCCTTGTCTCTCTCTTCCTCGGCGACGGCCATGAGGACTCCGAATAAAAGAACAGCGAGCGAGATCGATTTGCACATCCTTCTAAGGTGACGCGCCGGTGGCCGGTTGTCGAGTGAGGAGAGGGCATGAACTTACTTGAGGGTGTAGCGCCAAAGGCGCAGGAATTAAGTGAAATCCGTATTACTCGAGGAGGAGTGTCTGAAACGCCTTTTGGCGATACCCGCTGCCGATGTTGACCGCGGAGATCCGGCCGATCTGGGCTTGCGCCGCAAAATGGCTGTGCCCGCAAAAGAGGTGCTTGACCTTCGGGAATTCCAGCAGCAGTTGGCCGAGCTTTTCGCTCCCGAGATAGGCCTTTGTGAAATCCCATTGCGCGCTGTGTGAGGGGGGCAGCAGTTCACGAAACGGCAGGTGATGCGTTGCCGCAACGATGGTTTGCGTCTTGCTGGCGCTCACGCGCTGCAATTGTCCTCGCAACATTCCCAGCAGCTCGTCCAAAAAATGTTCATCCGATCGATGGAGCTTGACGAATCGCCCGTCGTTCCAGCGCGCGACGATCTCCATCGCTTCTGCAGGCACATCATCCGACGGGTCCAGGAGGTCGCGATATTCCTTGAAGTACGCTGCCGCTCCCGGTGAGACTTTTCTCTCGTAAAATCGGCGGGGAATGCCCAATGCGGGTTGCGCGAACGAGTAGTCATACCACCCGATGGTGCCGACAATCCCCACGTCATCGGCGATGAACGGCTCGTCCTGCAACCAATGCCAACCGAGCGACCGCACGCGGGCCGGTAACTGCACCAGCAGCAGCGCATAGCTGTCCGGTTCCGTCGTCCAAAGCTCATGATTGCCCGGCACGAACAACTTCGGCCCCGGGTGCGTGAAGCGCGACAGGCATCGCTCCATCGCATCTCCCGCTGATGCGGCGGCATCGCCGATCACCACCAGCACATCGCATCCGGCCTGGTTGATTTCAGTGATGATCGAGTCGGCGCTTTCCCTCGAGTTGGCGTGGTCGTAATGCAAATCAGCCGTGAGGATCAAACGCATCAGGTTCTAACAGAACTCACCACGGAGAACACGGAGGAACACGGAGGAACACGGAGAAGATATTGATCTGCTTTCTCCGTGTTCCTCCGTGGTGAATTCTCTTTTCTCAGCATTAAGAGGGGCGCTCGCCGAAGTTCTTGCCGGTGAGATTTTGGCCGGCGGCGACGTAGACATCCCACCACGGGTTGGGCGCGCCGGCGGTTCCGGTGCGCCAGCCGGTGGGCGGGAGGGCGCGGACGCGGTAGTTCTGGTTGCCGCCGAGGTTTCCGAAGAAATAGTTGCCGTTGTTGTCGGCGGACGTTGTGCGCTCGCCGTTGTCGAAGATGCCGTTGTAGTTACCATCGATGTAGAGTTGAAATCCGCCAAACGTGGACTCGCTCGAGTCCTTGAACCCGTTGAAGTTGGTGTCTTTCCAGACCATTCCGCCGATCGATCCCGGGCTCACGGACGATGTATTCCTTTCGCCGAAATCCTTCCCGAGCACGTTTTGCCCGGAGCCGACGAAGACATCCCACCACGGCGTCGGCTGGAATGGATAGCTCGTGCCAAACCCGCCCGGCGGATACGCCCGCACGCGGTAGTTGCCGTTACCGGCGAGGTTGTAGAACGAATAGCTTCCGATGCCGTTGGCGGTGGAAGTGGGCTCACCCGAATCGCGAAGGCCGTTGTAGTTGCTGTCGATGTAGAGTTCGAAGCCGCTGAACGTGCTCTCGCCGGAGTCGCGGACGCCGTTCGAATTCGCGTCTCTCCAGACGGTGCCGCTGATGGAGCCGTTGGAGGTCGTGGTGCCGGTCGTCCCCTCGCCGAAGTTTTTGCCGCTGACGTTCTGGCCTGATGAGACAAAGACATCCCACCAGGGCGTTGATCCATTCGCCGCCACCGTGCGGTATCCAGTGGGGGGAAAGGCGCGGACGCGATAGTTGGCGTTTCCCGGCAGGTTGGAGAACGTGTAATTGCCGGATGAGTCGGTGGATGTTGTCGCTTCCCCGCCGTCGCGCACGCCGTTGTAGTTGGAATCGATGTACAGTTCGAAGCCCGAGAATGCCGGCTCGGAGGTTTCTTTCACGCCGTTGCCGTTGGCGTCCTTCCAGACCATGCCGGAGATCGATCCGTTGACGGTCCCACCACCACCGCCACCACCTCCGCCGGTACCGGATTTGCTCAGAACCACGGGCGCGCCGACGAGGAAGCCGGCCGCCGAGTTGCTTGATGCAAGGAAGGTGCTTTTGCGGACGTTGTCTTCCTGCCACACCGCCGTCGCGTAACTGGGGAATGTTCCTTTGCTCGGCCTGGGCGCGAAGTTGATGTTGGTCTGCCCGCCGTTGAGCGAGGTCACGGTGAAGGCGAGGTCGGCGATCTTGAAGGAGTGCGTGCCACCGCTGGTTGTTCCGCCGGTGAGTTGAAGGCTGTTGGAGCGGGCAAAAAAGTAAACGTCACCGTCGGCGCTGTTATTCGTGCCGACATCCAAATCGCCGTCGCCGTCGAGATCATTTTGAATGCCGGACCCTGATCCGGTGCCGTTGAAAGGCGCTGCGGGAGTGACGCGGAGATTACCATTCGCCGCGCCACCGCTGACGTTCGAGCTGAGGAACGAACCGATTACGTCCTGAACGCCGTCATCGGATGCCGAGCCGTTGGATCCCGTCACCACGGCCCAGGCTTCGAGGTTCACGGTCTGACCCACGCTGGTGACCGCAGCGGACTTGGCGCCGCCGGCGACGCGAACATCGATGGTCAACGACATCAACTGCCGGTTCTCGAGCTTCTCGATCATGCAGGAGGAACGGCGGCGGTTTCGATAGGGATACAACATCAAATGCCTCAACGGGTTGCGGGGGTGATTCTGATATTCCAGCGATGAATTGGACGAACGGCGGGATCGGACGGTTCGGGTCAACTTCCTCAGGAATGCAAATAGATCAGCGATTTATCGATGCCGATGGTAGTCCCTGCTGGAAGTTCTTTTCAATCATGAAATCGGGAATCGACGATCTTTTTTGAGCAAGCGAACGCGGCGATAGCAAGAACACGCCGCGGGAAAGTTTCCCGCGGCGTGAAGTTGTGCCCAAATTAACAGCGACCTGTTTTAAGCGTTCTGGAAAACACCAAACGTGATCGCTTTGGATTGCGATGCGGCCGCGACCTTCACAACGGTGAAGGGCATACTCTGCGACGAGAGCCGCGAAGTGGTCGTCATGCTGGGCATGATCAGCCACTTGCCACCGACCAGGGTTTTGATCGAGAAGTTGCCGTCGGCGTCGGTGAGCACACCGGTGTCGATTTTCTTGCTGTACATGCCGTCGAAGTCGGCATCGGCGAACACGCGCCAACCCGCCAGTCCGGTTTCACCAGCGTCCTTGACGCCATTGTTGTTCGCGTCATTGAACACCGACCCGACGATGATCGAGTTGTAGGTCAGTCCAAAGTTGCGCCCACTGACGTTGGTCCCGACGCCGAGGACCACATCGCGGAAACTGCTGCCCGGGAACGTCTTTCGCCACTTGGGTTGGGCAACAATGCGAATTCGATACTTCCCGCCTTTGAGCCCCGGTATAATGTAATTTCCACCGGAGCTGGACTTCACCGAGAGTTCGCTGGTATCGAGCGCGCCGTTCTTGTTGGAGTCGATATAGACTTGCCAAACACCTGCCCCCTTCTCAGTTGCCTGCCGGGTTCCGTCGGAGTTCACGTCGTTCCAGATTTTCCCACTGATGCTTCCGATGTTCTGTCGCAGACTGACGGATGATCCGACCACGAACATGCCTGTGCTCTGGACATTGCTTCCGCTGGAAAGCGTCTTCCCGTCTTCCCTCCAAACGCCGACGATCGAGTTGGTGGCACCCAGGGTGTTCACGGGAACGAACTGAATCGCTGTGCTGCCGCTGCCAAGTCTGGTGACGGTAAAGGTCAGGTCCGCCATCTTCCAGGACGCGCCGTTGGTGACGGGCGTGCCGCCGGTCGTGGTCAGCGTGCTGGATCGGGCAAAGAAATTGTCGTCGGGATTATCAGGCGAGCTGGGTTGGAGCGTTCCGAGATCAATGTCGCCGTCTCCGTCCAGATCGTTGGACGTTCCCGTTCCGGAACCGCTGCCATTGAATGGAGCGCTAAGAGTCGCTTTCAATGTGCCGAGTGCTCCAAAGCCGGACACGTTCTTGCTAACGAATGAGCCAACGATGTCCTGGAGACCTTCATCGGTCCCGACGGTGTTGGTGCCTTTGGCGGTGGCCCAGACTTGAAGGTTGATGACTTGGCCGACTTTTGTGGGCGAAGTGCTGGTCCCGCCGCCGGCGAGGCGCACGTCCACGGTTAATGACATTAGCTTGCGGTCTTCCAGGGGTTCGAGCATGGGATGAGAGCGAGCGACGGTGACGACAGAACGCGATTTGGACATGTCCAATTCCTTAACTATGTGTAATCGTGTAAGCCGGTTTTGATGACCGGCAACTCAGCTGACTCCGCTAGCGCGCCATGCACAAGCCCGCTCGCGCGCCTTGTGATCCCTGTAGCACGGGCATCCTGCCCGTGTTGACGATACAGAGACGGGCAAGATGCCCGTGCTACGATGATGCCCTGCGGCACCCCTTACTTTAATAGACGAAGTATAACACCGCTCCGTTCCAACAATCACGCACCAGAAGGCATGTTGTCGCGATAAATCTGGATAATATAAGCAACTTGTGACAGTTCTGAGCCATGACTATAGTCACATTTTACCCCTGCACAGCGGGGCATACCACCATCCGTCGCGGCTCGTTCACAGATCCCCATGGCGGTTTGGCCCTTAAGGATGTCAATGACCCCGCTTGTTGTCGAACATGCAATCAAACGCTTCCGCCAGGGGGAATCGACCGTCGAAGCACTCTCAAACATTTCCATGGAAGTGGGGAAGGGACAGTTTCTCGCGATCATGGGGGCGAGCGGCTCGGGCAAAAGCACGCTGCTGCATCTGATGGCGGGGCTGGCGAAGCCGGACGAAGGCCGGGTGCTGATCAACGGCACGGATCTCACATCCCTGAACGACCACGAGCTGACGCTCTTCCGCCGGCGGCAGATCGGTCTGGTGTTCCAGTCGTTCAATCTGATCCCCACCTTGACGGCGGGTGAAAATGTTGCTCTTCCCCTGATGCTGGAAGGACGAAACGGTAACAGCTTGAAAGAGAAGACAAACCAAACGCTCGAGCGCCTTGGCATGCTGCATCGCCAGGGACACCGTCCGGATGCCATGAGTGGCGGTGAGCAGCAGCGCGTTGCCATCGGGCGGGCGCTGATCTGCGATCCGGCAGTCATCCTCGCGGATGAACCGACGGGCAACCTCGACTCCGCGAACAGCAAAGCGGTGTGCGAGCTTCTGCGGGATCTTTCGGTCATTCACAACAAGACGATCGTGATGGTCACGCATGAGCCGACGGTTGCGGCGTATGCGTCTGAAGTGGCGGTGCTGAAAGACGGGAAGCTGGTGGAGCGTTTTGCCACGGATGAATTGAAAAACGCGGAGAGCCTGGCCCTCCGATATCAGGAATCCATCCGGTAACGATCACCTGTATCACGGGCATCCTGCCCGTGCGTGCATCGCCGGCACGGGCAAGATGCCCGTGATACAAAATGGTTTTACGAAAACTGATTGTCTCCAACCTCCAGGCGCATCGCGTGCGGTTCGCGCTTACCGTCGCGGCAATCGCGCTTTCGGTTAGCCTGGTCATCTCCGTCACCAGCGGCTACACGTCATTCGAAGCGACCGCCCTGAAATTCCTGTCCCGGTTCATGGGCTCGACGGACGCCCAGATTTACCGGCGCAACGACAGCGGGGGGGTCTCGACGGATCTCGTCGCGGAGCTGCGCAACGATCCCAACGTCCTTCGCGCGATCGAACGACTCGAAGTGCACAATGGGTTCCTCGACTCGAAGGGCCAAAACGGAAACCGAGCGCTGGAGCTCGTCGGTATCGAACGTCCTCAGGATAAGCAGGTGGAATCGATCGAACTGGTCGAGGGGAACTGGTTCGATTCTTCCACCGGCAACGTCGCCGTCATCGATGATGCAGCGGCCAAGCTGCTTGTGGACCGGGATCAATCGCCTGACTATCTTGAGCCTGGCAAATCTTTAAGGGTCGGCGATACGTTCATCCTCCCCGGTGTCGACCGTAAACTGGAAGTCACCGTTGCCGGCGTGATTCACAAGCCCGCGATCGTCGCGATGGCGAATCCTTCGATCTATCTGCCGATCCAGACGCTCCGGCGATTTGTTGATCCGGGAAATCCGCCCCTGGCCACGCGGGTTCTCGTGGATATCCGGCGCGGAACGGAAGATGCCTTCGCGGCGAAGTGGGAGAAGCGCCTCGCGGCAATCGACCCGCTCCTCCGCCTGCGGATGGCCCGCGACAACCGTCGCGACATGAAGAAAAACCTCCAGGGGATTGAGCTGCTCAGCTACCTGGGCGGCGCGATCTCGATGCTTGCCGCCACGTTTATTGTCTTCTCGGCGCTCAGCATGGGCGTGACGGAGCGCCAGCGCACGCTCGCGATGCTGCGTGCGATCGGGATGGTGCGCTTTGATGTCGCCCGTCTCGTCGTCAGCGAAGCGTTTATCCTTGGACTCGTCGGGGTCCTCGCGGGGATTCCGCTCGGATATTTCTGGCTGCGAGTCCTCGCGCTCGAGTTCGACCACTTCTTCTCCGCCGGCGTCATGATGAACTGGCGCGGCGTCGGCTTCGCCACCGGCGGGCTCCTTCTCGCATCGATCCTCGCCAGTCTGATTCCGGCCTATTCCGCAACCCGCACGCTTCCGCTGGAGGCCATGAATCCGCTTGCCAAGTCTTCTTCCACGCGCTTCCCCTGGCGCTTCATTTTCGCAGGGCTGCTGCTCATCACGATCGATCCGATCCTCATGTACGCTCCATTGGATCGCGTCTTCGGACCTCTGGGCCTTCCCCCCGAGCTTGTTCGCGCCTTCCGGTTCTACGGGCACTTCGGGCTGGGTCTGCCTACGGTCATGCTGGGATTCTTCCTGCTCTCGCCCGGATTCGTCTGGGTGCTTGAGCGCGCGCTCGGTCCGGTCGTGGCCGCGATGTTCGGGCTGAACTTCGCACTCCTTCGCCAGCAGCTCAGCACCGGAATCTGGCGCGTCGCCGGAACGTGTACCGCGTTGATGGTGGGACTTGCGGTCCTCGTCGCCATGCAGACCCAGGGCAAATCAGCGCTCAGCGGGTGGCGCCTGCCCAGCAAATTTCCCGATGCGTTCATCTTCGTCGGCAATTTTGACCTTCGCTCGCTCTCGATGAAAGGCATCGAAAGCGACGGCGTCCGCAAGCTCGAGACTGTCCCGGGCATCAAGCGCGTCATGCCTATCGCCATCGCCGCCCCGGAGCTTGGCACCTCGGTCTTCTCCGTTGCCGGCGCGACTTTCGTCCCCAATGCGACCATGTTCATTGGCATCGATGCGGATAAAGCGCTGGACATGATGGAGCTCGACTTCCGCCAGGGGACGCGCCAAGAAGCCGCACGCTTGCTCAAGCTGGGGCGGCATGTGATCGTGACCGAGGAATATCACCAGCTCAAGAATATCGGTGTCGGTGACACGCTCGTGCTGAAGCGGGCGGATGGCAAGGCGCTCGATTACAAAGTTGCCGGCGTGGTCTGGTCTCCGGGTATCGACGTCATGGTCAGCATGTTCGACTTTTCGCGCCAGTTCGATCAGCGGACGGTCGCCAGCGTCTTTGGGTCCGTCGAAGATGCCGAGAAGGATTTCGGGGTGCGTGAAATCAACCTGTTTGCGGCCGATCTTCAATACGATGCCGGTCAGAAAAAGCAGGTGATGGAGCGCGTCAAAGCGACCCTCGGGCAATGGGGCGTCCGCATGTACGACATCCGGCAGATCAAGCATGGGATGACCCAGGGGCTTGGCCGGTTGCTGCTGCTCGCCAGCTCGGTCGCGTTTGCCGCGATGGCCGTTGCATCGCTGGGCGTCACCAACACGATCATGGCGAGCGTCCGCTCCCGCCGCTGGCAGTTTGGTGTGATGCGTTCCGTTGGCGTGACCCGGGGGCAGCTTCTCCGGCTGATTCTCGCCGAGGCCACGCTGATTGGTTTAGTCGGAGCCGTGCTCGGTCTCGCCGCGGGTCTGCTCATGAGCTTCGACGCCCACGCGCTGAGCGTGATCACGCTGGGTTACTCGCCGCCCATGGTCTTTCCCTGGCCCATCATCTGGATCGGCGTTGGCATCGTCATCGCCGTCTCAATTCTGGCGAGCGTCTGGCCTGCGATCAGCGTTGCCCGCACGCAGCCGCTTACGTTATTACAAGCGGGTCGCGGGGCTGCGTAACGATGAAATAACTCGAAGGAATCGATCCACAGATTACGCAGATTTCACAGATTGCAACAGAGTTCTTTAATCTGTGAAATCTGCGCAATCCGTGGATCTCCGGGGTTTCAGTAAAAACGCGAACAATACTCAGGTCCCGGTCCCAACCCTCGGCACCAACCTCTGTCCCCTCGACATCTTCACGCCGAGCGCGCGCAAAAATCGTCGCTTCAAAATTCCCCGCACGCGTTCAATCTCCGTCGGCGTCCCGTTCGCAAGCGAAATCGCTCCGCCGGCTTTCGTCCGATGCCCGCCGCCTTCGCCGATGCCTTTCATCAATCGCCGCATGAGCTCCGATGCGGTGATTCGGTTCGTTCCCGTTGGAGAGACTCGAAGCGACAGGACCAGGTTCCCCTCATAGATCGCCGTCACCAGGGCAAAGTGAACCGCATCAAACCGCACGAGAAAATCGCACACATACGCCGCCTGCTCCGGCGAATCGATTGACTCGAGATAGGACATCAATGCGCTCTCGTGCACCGTTGCATTGTTCACGCCATTGGCGAATGCGATGTACACGCTCTGCGGGAGATCCACATACCGCATCTTGTAGAGCTTGCGCGTATCCGCCAGCAAAGTCAGGCTCGAGAGCGCGATGTTGTCCAACTCTCCCGGCTGGCCCGCGGCACCCGCCAGGTCCGATTCGATCGCATACAACATCGTCGCCGCCAGGTCCGGCGAGATGGGCTGCTCCAGCTCCATGAAGTAGCTGAAAATGATCGAGCCGGTCGCCCCCACTTCCGGGCGCATGTCGCAGAACCCGCACTTGGGCGTTCGCCCGCGCGAGCGATGATGATCGATCACGACCGTCGGCATCACGTTCGCCGGCAGCGGGCTGTTCGCAAACGCCGGCTGGGTATCCACCAGCACGATCGCGTCATAGGACGGAAGCGCAGTCTCATCCCAGGGAAGAGATTCGAGGCTGATGAGCTTTGCGAAAATTTCGTTGATCCCACCCCCCACGCGCCCCTTGAGAGAAACGTTCACCTCAGCGCCGTTCAATTGCTTGCCCAAGAGCGTCGCCAGCGCCAAGCAGGATGCCATCGCATCGGGGTCGGGATGATTGTGCGTGGTGATGAGTATCTTTTTCTTATCCGCCAGCAGCTTGAGCAACTGTCCCGCGCGTGGCAGACCGCGGGACCGCCGCGCCACCGCTGCCGCGGATCCGGTTACTGTCTTTGCACATGACTCGACGAATGAGGTCATATTTTGCTCAAACCATTTAGCGCGCACGAGCGCTGTCAATTCCCTGGCCTGTCTTCTTCGTCTCGCCTCCGGTCGAGCATAAGTTCTCCCGGTATACCGCCTATAAAATCTCGTGCCAGGGTGCTGATTGAGTCAATGGAAATCGCGGCTGCTGAACTGATACCCGGCCAGCAAGTGGCTTAAGTCGAACATCCGCTTGGCAATAACGTGCACCACCTTGCCCTCTCGCTGGAGATACCCATCAGCCTGAAGCAGCCCGGCATACCGCGCGGCGGGCCTGAACCGTTCATAAATGTCGGGCTTCACGATCAGGTTGACGATTCCTGTCTCATCTTCGAGCGTTTCAAAGACGATTCCCGAAGCGGTCCCGGGACGCTGACGGATCAACACCATGCCCGCGACTTTCACCCAACCTTCATCCAACTCATACATTCTCTTCGCGGTGACGATTTTTCGTTGGGTCAGTTCCTCGCGCACCAGCGTCAGCGGATGCGCCTTGAGCGAATGCCCCATCGTGCAGTAATCGGTCATCACCTCCTGCCCGAGCGGCATCCGGGGAAGAAAGGATTCAGGGTTCAGGGTTAAGGGTTCAGGAAATGCGGGAAAGGGTTCAGGGTTCAGGGTTAAGGGTTCAGGAAATGCGGATGCCTTTCCTGAACCCTGAACCCTGACCCCTGAACCCTCAGCAACCCTGACCCCTGAACCCTCCTCCACTCTATCCAACAACGGCATCTCCTCATCCGACAAGCTCATCACCTGCCAAAGTGCCTGCCGCCGCGACAATCCCAGCGACGAAAAGGCATCCGCCTCCGCGAGCAATCGCAGCGTCGCCACCGAAACGCCCGTTGCGCGATGGAGATGGTCAATCGACTCAAATCTCCCCACACGCTGACGAACCGTCGCAATCAAATCCACATGCGCCGCTTTCAGCCCCTTTACCCGCCGAAGACCTAAACGAACCGCGGGGCCACTTAAACCCCACTCACTCTTCCCTCTTTCTCTCCCTTCGTGCCTTCGTGCCTCCGTGCCTTCGTGCCTTTCTTCCAACGTGCAATCCCAATCACTGTGATTCATATCGACGCAGCGCACCTCCACCCCGTGCTCGATCGCATCCCGAATGATCTGCGCCGGCGCATAAAACCCCATCGGCTGGCTGTTGAGCAGCGCCGCGCAGAACGCCGCGGGATGATGCCTCTTCATCCACGCGCTGGCGTAGACCAGGAGCGCAAACGAAGCCGCGTGTGATTCGGGAAACCCATACTCCCCGAACCCCCGGATCTGCTCGAACACGCGCTCGGCAAACTCGCGGGTGTATCCATTGTCCAGCATCCCATGGATGATCTTGGGATAGAAGGTGTCGATCGCGCCGTTCTTCCTCCAGGCCGCCATCGCCCGGCGCAGTTTATCCGCCTCATCCGCGGTGAATCCCGCCGCCACCATGACCACGCGCATGGCCTGTTCCTGAAAGAGAGGGACGCCGAGCGTGTGCGCTAAAACATCCCGCAGTTCATCGCTCTCGTACGTGATCTCATGGCCTCGACCCTCGCGTAGGAGCTTTCGGCGCTGGAGGTAGGGATGAACCATATTCCCCTGAATCGGTCCCGGTCGAACGATCGCCACCTCGATTACCAAATCATAAAACTTCCGAGGCTGAAGCCGAGGCAACATCGACATCTGCGCCCGAGACTCAATCTGAAACACGCCAATGGTGTCGGCATCCGAGCACATCTCATAAACCACCGGATCCTCCGAGGGAAGGGTGTGCAGTTGTAGGGGCGACGCCTGCGTCGCCCTCTCCTCTTCTGTAGTGGTGACGCCTGCGTCGCGTCGCGGCGCAGCCGCGAATTGTTTATAAACTCGACGCTCCGCGTCGACCGCGACGCAGGCGTCGCCCCTACAAGCGTCATTGATCAACCGAAGCCCCTTCGACAACGCCGTCAACATTCCCAGCGCCAGCACATCCACCTTCAAAATCCCCAACGCATCGATGTCATCCTTGTCCCACTCGATCACCGTCCGATCCTCCATCGATGCATTCTCGATCGGGACCATCTCGCACAGCGGCCCGCGCGTCATCACCATGCCGCCGGTGTGCTGGCTGAGATGTCTCGGAAATCCGAGCAACTGCGCCGTCAACCCCACCAGCCGCAACACGGTGGCATCATTTGGATCCACACCCGAATCGCGCAGTTGCTCTCCGTTCAGCGTCCCCCGATGCCACCCATCGAGCCGCTTGGCGAGTTGATCGACGACATCCAGCCCCAGCCCGAGCGCCTTCCCCACATCGCGCACCGCGCTGCGCCCTCGATAGGTGATCACTGTTGCCGTCATTCCAGCGCGCTCGCGCCCGTATTTTTCATAGATGTACTGAATCACCTCTTCCCTTCGCTCATGTTCAAAATCCACATCAATATCCGGCGGCTCATTCCGCGCCGCCGACACGAAACGCTCGAACAACAAATTAAACTTATCCGGGTTCACGCTGGTCACGCCGATGCAGTAGCACACCGCGCTGTTTGCCGCCGATCCGCGTCCCTGGCACAGAATCCCGCGCGAGCGCGCAAACTGCACGATGTCATGAACGGTCAGAAAATAGGCTTCGAACTTCAGTTTCTGGATCAGTTCAAGCTCCCGCAACACCAAGCCTCTCACCTTCTCCGGAATCCCACCCGGATACCGTTCTGCCGCCCCTTCCCACGCCAGTCGTGTCAAATGCTCAATCGCCGTCATCCCCGCGGGGACCACTTCATCCGGATACTCATACCGCAATTCAGACAGCGAAAACGTGCATCGCTCCGCGATTTCCAGTCCCCGCGAAATCGCCCCCGGAAACTCCGCAAACAGCCGCCGCATCTGTTCCGGTGATTTCAGATACCGCTCCGCGTTCGGCCACAGCTTGAACCCCGCCTCCTGGATGCTGCACTTGTTCTTCACGCAGGTCAGCACATCCTGAAGCGCCCGCCGCGAAGGCTCGTGATAATGCACCGCGTTCGTCGCAACCAGATCCACCCCGAACCGCTTCGCCAGGCTCGCGACATTCCGCATCCGCGTCTGATCGTCCCCGGCATACACGCGGCTCATCACCACGCTCAGCCGATCGCGCCCCAGCGCATTCACCAGGTCCCCCATGACTCGCGCCGTCTTCACAAACGGTTTGGAAGGAACCACTCCCGCGAGCAATCCCGCGCTGTGATCCAGAAAATCAGCGAGGTGCAGCAGGCATTCCCCTTTGGGCGCGCGCCGGCGTCCCAGCGTCAGCAACCGGCACAGGTTCGCGTACGCGCCGCGATCGGGCGCCCACACCAACAACTCCGGTCCATCATCAAAAACAAGCCGAGTCCCAATGATGACCTTCGGCGTCCACCCGCCCGCGTCCGCGACCTGCCGCGCCGAATCGTGCATCCGCACCACGCCCGCCAGCGTGTTCACATCCGTCACCGCGATCGCGTGGTGGCCCAGGCGAGCTGCCTGAAGCACCAACTCATCCGCATGACTTGCGCCGGTGAGAAATGTGAAGTTGGTCGTGACGTCCAGTTCCGCATACGCGCAGTGTGATTGGCTGAGCTTCTCGGCAGGAGGTTCAGGAACAATACGGATCTTGTCTTGAGATAACTCAGGCATTTTCTCTTAAAGGTGAGCCGCGACCGAAGGGAGCGATTCTTGCGATTCTTGCCGTCCGAAACGCTCCCTTTGGTCGCGCTCACCCAAAGATTCCGTGCAAAAACCACTTCCCCGTCTCATTCACTCGAAACATCCAGGAGCGTTTTCCGGTGAGATCCTCCACCTCAAAATAATCCCGAGTCTTTTCATGCCCGCGCCACCATTCCCCGCTGATCCGCTCCGGCCCCACCGCGTGCCTCAGCTCATGCACATCCCCCCCGTCCCGAAACAAAATCGGCCGCCCATCCCGATCATCCGAAGGCGACACCACCACCCGCACCTCCACCGGGTCCCCCAGCAGTTGCAGCGGTCGAACAGCACCCCCGTAGCGCGGGCTTCCAGCCCGTGTACCCGACCTTCCATCTCCAATCCGATTCCACCCATAAGCCCGTTCCGGTAAATACGATTCGAGCAGCTTCACCTGTTTCAACCCCTCATCCTCCATCCGCGCCACGATCCGCTCCACCAGCCGATCCAACTCGATCTCCCCCTCCTCTTCCTCATGCGCCATCAGCGACATCTGCCCCTCCCTCATCCGCTCAAACCGCGCAACATCCAGCACAACCCCAGTAAATCCAACATCCGTCTCCACCTGCTCCAGCGCGCACCGCAAGAGCTCAAACAACTCCTTCCCATTCCGCGAAGCCCGGGACAATCGCACCAGCTTCTCGATCGGGTCCGCATACGCCCGCTTGAAGGTTGCCTTCACTTCCCGCGCCCCGCATCCCCGGCGCGAAAGCTCCTTCACCACATCCCGCAACAGTTGCCGCAGCGCGATCCACATCACCTCCAGGGATTCGACCGTCCCCTCGAACTCCATCGAAGCGCCGATCGGCGCGCAGTAGGGAAGTGGCACCAAAGACTCAGGCGCCTTCCCCAGCGCCTGATCCAACCGCAACAGGAGCTGATTCCCAAACCGCGCCGGCAACGCCGCCCGCGGGAGCGCCATCAATTGCCCGATCGTTGCCACACCCAGATGATGCAGCGCCGCACACGTCTCAGGATCAATTCGCAATCCCTTCACGGACAACGGCGTGAGTGTTTCTTGCAAGTTGGTTTTTGAATGACTCGGTACATGCCCCGCTGAAGCGGGGCACGCCGCTATCGCATAAGCGCTGCCTAACGTTGGTCCTAAGCCGATCTCAAACGTAATTCGCATCTGCGAAAGTCCCTCGCTCACGGCGCGCACAATATTCCCAATCCCTCCAAACACCCGCTCACAGCCCGTCAAATCCAGAAACAAATAATCCCCCCAGGGATTCTCTTCATCACGTTTCACGCCTTCATGTTTCAGCGAAGATCCCTCCCGCACCGAAACCACCGGCGTAAACCGCACCATCCACCGTGCGAGCGTCTCAAGTCCCCGCTCATCCCGTCCCGCATCATGATCCGCATGCATCACCCCCGCGCACAGCGCCCGCGCCTCCGTCAGCGTCATCCCCGCCCGCACCCCGACCGCGCGCGCTTCATCCGACACCGCCACCACAAGCTGTCGATCCGCCACCGTTCGCACCAGCACCAAGGGGCTCGAAACAAACCGACAATCAGAGCCGGACCGTACCGGTCCGGGACGCGATGCCGTCGCGTGATTGACGTGCTGTTCCCCAAAAACCTTCGCATTCCGAGGCCCCTCCCGCCAAAGCAAATGCGTCCAAGGGCGCTTCCGGGGAACGGTCACCAGGCGTCCATGCGACCGCCCGGTAATGAATTTCCCGGAACCGTTTTCGAATGTCGTGCTTTGAATTTGTTTCGGATTTCGGGTTTCGGATTTCGGATCTCGTTTCTCTCCACCTTCAAGCACTCGCCGCACGCATTTCCTTCTCAACCGATCGATCGCCCAATTTCTCAACCGCACGCACAGAATTTGTTTCACGACAATGCTCCAGAAAGACGCTCTCCCCCACGCGCCCTCCATGGCCATGTATCAACGTCACCTTCCACCGCTGCACGGTCCGTTCTCCCGGAGAAGGCGCAACCAACCACCGCGTTGCCGCCGCATAAATTTCAGATTTGCTCGATCCCCATCCCGTCTGTCTCAATAAGATCCCCACGCTTCCGCCCAGCTCTGCCGCCAACTGCAACTTTCTCGCCACCACCCGCGACAGCCGTCTCGGCGCCGCGATTACCGCACCCACTCCCCGGCACTTCAAGCACTCCGCCACCGCCCAGGCCTCATCCGCCTCATCCTTCGGATGCAGCACATAAACATTCGCCAGGTCAATCTCCAGCGCCACCAGAGCAGGGGGGTATAACTCCTTCTTCGGATCGCACCAAACCAGCGGAAGCGCCACGGGCGACCCGCCCGTGTTTTTATGAAATTCCATGGGCGAGTCGCCCATGTCACAAGCGCCCCTCGCCATCACCGCGGCGAAAAACTTTCCTTCGCCTTCTTTCGATTCCGACAAAATCTCATGCACCGCCCCCCGCACAAAAGTTCCCTCCGGCGCCAGCTCATCAATTCCTGAAATCCCAGTCCGAAACACGCGCGCACCCGAAACCTTCAGCCCGACCTCGGCCAGCTCCTGCAACTTTCCATCCCGACACGAAATCACTCGCATGCCGAACTCCCGGTGATCCGTCACGCGCCTCTTGATCCCTGTAGCACGGGCATCTTGCCCGTGTTTGCGACTCGGACACGGGCAAGATGCCCAAGCCACAAGTTCTTATTTTGTTAGGTATAGCTCTTTCCACTTCCCTCCGTCAACGCACCTCCGCGCCGATTCGTTTATCCAAGCCAAAACAAACCGCGCAACACCCGATACAACCATCCCTTGCAACGCTACAATCCCCGCACAAATGTCCACGTTAGATCGCCAGCCCCACCTCGACGAAAACACTCAGGACTTTCTCGAGCAGGCTCACAAATCAAAATTCGACTTCCACCAGGTCAGCGTCAAAGCCGCCGGCGATGAGAAGCTCAAGACCGCCATCAACGCCGCCGTGCTCCGCCAATACACGGCCCGCCAGCTTCAGATGCTGGACCTGCCGGATTCCGACAAGCTCCGCACTCTTGCCGGCGACATCAAGCAGCACACCCTCGACTACCTCGACTACTACCTCGACCAGTTCATCGCCAACGTCGAGAAAAATGGCGGCAAAGTTCACTTCGCCCACGACGGCAAAGAAGCCAATCAGATCATCATCGCCATCGCGAAGAAGGCGAAGTGCACCCGCTGCATCAAATCCAAATCCATGGTCAGCGAGGAAACCCAGCTCGTCCCCGCGCTCGAAGCGATCGGCATGGACGTCGTCGAAACCGACCTTGGCGAATTCATCATCCAGATCTCCCACGACCGACCCAGCCATCTCGTCGCGCCGATTGTTCACAAAGACAAAGCCAGCATCGCCAAACTCTTCAGCGAATATTTCAACACCCCCTACAACGACGATCCCCAGGCCATGACCATGCAGGCGCGCCACTATCTGCGCGACAAGTTCCGCCGATCCGATTTCGGTATGACCGGCGGCAACTTCCTCGTCGCCGAGACCGGCCAGGTCTGCTGCGTCGAAAACGAAGGCAACCAGCGCCAATCCATCACCACCCCGCGCGTCCTCGTCTCTCTCGTCGGCATCGAAAAAGTCATCCCCCGCATGAGCGACCTCGCGGTGATGCTCAAGCTCCTCGCCCGATCCGCCACCGGCCAACCCTTCACCATCTACACCAACATCTTCGGCGGCCCCCGCAACGAGGGCGAAAAAGACGGCCCCGAACAATTCCACCTCGTCCTCATCGACAACGGCCGAACCGAAATTCTCGCCGACGAAGAATATCGAGAGACCCTCCGCTGCATCCGCTGCGGCGCCTGCCTCAACGCTTGCCCCATCTACCGAAAAATCGGCGGCCACGCCTACGGCTCGGTCTACCCCGGCCCGATCGGCGCCCTCATCACCCCGATGTTCCAGGGCCTGGCGAACTTTAAGGATCTCCCCCAGGCATCTTCTCTCTGCGGCGCCTGCTACGAAGCCTGCCCGGTGAAGATCAACATCCCCAAGCACCTGATCAACCTCAGAAGAGACATCAACAACCAGCACCTCAACTCCGCGCTCGAGCGCACGATCTACAAGCTCTGGGCCTGGAGCATGAAGAGCCCTCTGCTCTACAACGTGATCACCAAACTCCAGAAATTCGACCTCCGCCGCCGCGCCAAATACAACGGCTGGGTGAGAAGAATGCCCTCGATCGCCGCGGGTTGGACGCAAGTCAGAGACATGCCCGCCCCCGCCAAAAAAACCTTCCACGAGCTTTGGAAACAACGCTAAAGACGGTTGTTACGCTGCACGGGCTACAATCATGTATCTGACCTCGAGCAACGCCAACGTGATGAACAAGAAGTAATTGCACCGATTCCCCCCGAAGGAATCATGGCAGGTGATTCGGTAGCGCCTCGCGGCACGACATCAACGTCTTCTCTAATGATCAGATCGTTCATGCAACATCATCAACCCACCGTCCTCGAAAAAGTCCGCAAAGCTCTCGGCCGCTCCGCGCCTCTGCCCGCCCCTCCCACTCCGCCGGCCATCGACCCGCAAATCGTCCGGCTCGTCCACACCGAGACCGGCCTGTCGGAACTCTTCGCCCGCCAGGCCTTGTCGATGAAGATGAAGCTCTCGACCGCGAGCGCCACTGACGTCACCACACAACTTGTTCAATTCATCCGCGAATCCAACCTCAAGAAAATCGCTGTCGCGGGATCCCCGCTCTTCGACCGCCTGGGCATTCTCCCCGCCCTCAAGCACGCCAACATTGATGCGGTGAGCTGGTCCGATCTCACGCTTGATGAGATTTACGATGACTTCGACTGCGCGCTAACGGATGTCACCTACGCCGTCGCCGAGACCGGGTCCCTTGTGATCGAGCCCACCGCGTCCAATGGCCGCGCCCTCTCCCTCGTCACCTTCGTCCACATCGCGATCGTCGAACCGAAAAACATCCTCGCCGACCTCGTCGACCTGATGGAAAGACTCGCCGACCCTGCCCGTTCCCGCAGCAACGTCATTCTCATCACCGGCCCCTCCAAAACCGCCGACATCGAAATGAACGTCGTCACCGGAGTCCACGGCCCGAACATCGTTAAAGTTTTCCTGCTCCAGTAATCGTCCCCGTACCACGGGCATCTTGCCCGTGTTTGGCGATTCGGGCATGGGCAAGATGCCCACGCTACGAATTATCCTCGTCCATTCCCGTTCTCATCCGCCACAATCAACTCGCATCCGGCCTTCTTGATCATCCCCCGCTGCTCGTTCGACAGTTCGCCATCCACCACCACCACATCCACCTCATCCAGCGCGCAAAGCTTGGACAGCGCCTGCTGCCCAAACTTCTCCGAATCCGCGAGCAGCACCACGCGCTGCGCCTGCTCCATCATCCGCTTCTCCACCTGCACCAGCAGCAGGTTCTGGTTGTACAGCGCTGAATCATGAATTCCCGCGACGCTGAAAAACAACGTCTTCGTATGAATCGTCGAGATCCACTGCTCGGTCATTGGCCCGAGCAGCACCCCATACCGCGGATAAAGCAGTCCGCCCGCCAGCACCAGCTCGACGTTCTCATCGTTCAGAAACAAATCCGCCATCGGCAGGGAATTCGTCACAATCTGCAACGGCATTCCAACGAGCTGCTCCGCAAAATAAAACGTCGTGGTTCCGCCGTCGATGAGGATCGTTTCCCCCGCACTCACCAGCGATTTCGCCGCCCGCCCGATCCGCCGCTTGGCCTCCACGTTGTAGGCCATCCGCTGATCAAATGCGTAAGGCCGAGGCGACGTCGTGCGATCCGCGATCCAAATCACGCCACCATGCGTCCGCTTCACGAGCCCCTGCTCCTCAAGCAAGTCCAGATCCCGCCGCACGGTCGACTGCGAAACCCGCAGCGCCTCGGCCAATGAATCCAAATCGCTCATCCCGCGCTGCGCCAGCAAATCCTTCAGACGAGATTGCCGCTCCGCGATCATCATCGCCGGCCATTCCCGTCACTACTTGTTGAGAGATCCACCTTCAATCGCGCCCGCGCATACGCCACCTTCTCGGCGCTCGTCATCTTCTTAAAGTCCGGCGAACCCTGCGCCTTTTGTAGGGGCGATACTTGGGTCGCCCTCTTCTCGTCGACCTTCTGTAGCGGCGACGCCTGCGTCGCGGTCTTCGGCTTCTCTCCTCCCAACGCCACCGCCGAGCCCCCTCCCGAATAACTCGTCGCCGTCGTCGTCAACTCCAGATCATCCTTCAGCGCCCGGTACGGCTTGATCCCCATCTTTCCAATTTCTCCGTGATACGCCCGCACCGCCTCTTCCGCCTTGATCTCCCCATCCGCGATCGCGCGCAGATACCGGACGAACGTCAACTGATCCTCAGAGTTGTTGATCTTCCGCCCAAACAATGCCGCCCGCGCCCCATATTTCTTCGCTTCTTCCAAAAGCTTAAACGCATCATGCGTCGTCCCGCTGCTCCCTCCCAGAATCCCTGCGACGAGATGCGGGTCATATTCCACAAGCTCTTCCATCGCCCGCGCGCCGTGATACGCGATCTTCAGGAACACCGGCCGCCCGGACTTCGGCACACCCGCCAGGGTCCGCACGATTAAATCATTAATAAACCGCCCCAGATCCGCCGGACAACCGCCGCCACAAGCATTCGGATCAAACACTTCGAGGAAATGCCGGAACCCCTTCCGCTCGGCCTCCAGGCGAAATTCCTTGTACGCGCTGATCGTCACATAATCGAACTCGATGCTGTTATTTGGCGTGATCGAATACAGCCCCAAATCCGCCCCGCGCTTCCGCTGGGCTTCCGAAGGATCAAGCCGCCCGCTTTGAATATGGTCGATCGTCGTCGACTGAAACGGCCGCGATGGCGCCGCCGCATAAGTCCCGCCCGTCATCAGATGAATGTCGGTTGTATCATTCGCGCGGGCCGCCGGTGTTACCGCCGATGAATCAAACAACCGCTCATCAATCGTCAAAATCTCCGAAGTCGAAGCCGACATGAGCAGGATGTCCACCAATCCCTGCCGAAGAATCTCCCGCATCTGATCCCGATACTCGGACAGCGAACGCATTTTCCCGCTGCGCGCATCTTTCCCCGGCGACGCGAGACCCGCCGCCATATCCGCATCCTTCGCGTCCGCCAGAATAAAGTCTTTGGCGCCCGAAGGATCCCGATGAATATTCGCCAGCTTGATATCCAGTGACTTCTGCATTTGCATCCTGTACCACGGGCATCTTGCCCGTGTTTGCGACTCGGTCACGGGCAGGATGCCCGTGCTACAACTAACTCGCCGCTGTCATAATCTGATCCGTAATCGTCTGCACCAACTGCTCGATATCCGATTCCGAGTATTGCTCCGGCATCATCTGCGCGATCGTTCGCTCCAACCCCGATCCCTGCGACGCGCTCTGCCCATGCGAAGGCGCCGGCACCGTCCCGCCTCCGCTCTGCATCTTCCCGCGGGTTGCGATATCCCCCACGCGGGTCAGAAAATCCGTCCCACACGTCATCTTCTCCAGCCCCGCATCGACGCGCGAATCCTTCAACCCAAACCGCGTTTTTAATTCCAGCAGCTCCTTCATCTCGTTCGACTCGAGCGGCCGAATCGACCCCACCTGCTTCGCGAGGATCAGAATCCGCGCATAAGCATCCACGATTTCCAACTGGTAATAAGCCTGCTCCAGATCCGGATGAAAACACACCACGCCATGCGATTGCAGCAGGATCGTGTTCGAATCCTTCACGTAAGGCAGAATCGATTCCCCCAGCCGCGTATCACCCGGCGTCACATACTTCGCGGTCTTGACGGCGCCCAGGAAAACTTCCGCCTCCGGATGAATACACGTCGGCAGATCCACACCCGCCACCGCGAACGCCGTCGCATGCGGCGGATGACTGTGAATCACCGCCTTCACATCCGGCCGAGCCTTATAAATCGACAGGTGCAACAGAATCTCGCTCGTGCGCTTGCGCGACCCCGACACCTGCTTCCCCTCCATATCCACGATGCACAAATCATCCGGCTTCAGATTCCCCTTGCTGATCCCCGTCGGCGTACAGAGAATCCGATTCTCGCTCATCCGATACGAATGGTTCCCCTCGTTCCCCGCGCAGAACCCCTTCTGCCAGATGCGCCGCCCGATATCGCACATCTGCTCCTTCAGCTTCCATTCGCTGATGCGATTCACGCCGTTCGAGTTTCCGTTTCCACCGTACGCCATATCAAACCTTCATTTCGTGATTGATCTGCACCCGATCCAAAATCGCCGCGTTATACGCATCCAGCGGCACAATCTTCTCCGGATAAAAAGGCATGCAAGCCTCGCGACTCTCCGTAAACGCCACAAGATCTCCGTCATGCGCGCCCAGATTGTCGTAACTCACCAGATACTCCGAAGACTTTCTCTCCCCGCCCGACAAAGAGAATCGATCCTGCACCGCCAGAATCAGAAACCTTCCACCCGCCAACGTCGAATACGACCGGCTCAACGTCACGCGTCCCACTACTTTTCCAATCCTCATGACGCGCCCCGCATTTCTCCCTCTCCCCTTGGGAGAGGGCCGGGGTGAGGGCCTGGCGCGTGCGAACACCCGCACGATGCCACTTCCGCAATCAGTTTGTTCACGTCATCCGGCATCCGCCGCTTCGCTCGCACAAACCTTGAAATCAAATTCCGCGCCTGCATCAGCGTGACATACGGATGCTCCAGCACCAGCACATTCGCCGCAACGAGTTGAATTCCCTGCTCCACCGAATCAATACAAGTCCCCAGGACCGCGCGTAATGAAGGACATCGATTCGCCAGCACCATCGCGACCGCGCCGCTCGTCACGATGAGGATTCCGCCGGCGCACCTGCCGCCCTTCACCTCGCCCGACAGGTTCTTGACCACCGATGCAATCTGCTTTGCATCAGCCGGAATGGCCACCTCAGAGAGGTTGGCCTCCCGGGCCAGACCGGTGATCGCACCCTTTGCCGGACCGCAGGGACCCTCGCACCACCACCAATACTTCCCCATCTCCTTCGGGCTCTCGCTCGGCAGGGGGGATGACGATCCCAGCTTCGGCGCCAGGTTCGCCGTCACGTCCCCATACCCCACGCGGATCTTCTTCCGCCTCACCCAATCAAGCGCCAGCGGCGACAGCCGCGCACGGTAGGGGAGCACGATTGCCCCATTCCCATCATGCAGAACCTCAAGTTGTCGCTGCGTAAAAATCATTCGTCCACAATCCCAACTGTAAACCACCGCACCGGCGTCTTCGCATCCCCCACCAGATCCCGCGCCGCCTTCCCATCGCTGTTCAAGATCACCAAATCACCGGCGCCCGCGCCAAGCTTGTCCACCGCAATGACGCAATCCCCCTCCGCCTCCTTCGCCACATTCATCATCTGCACCACCAGCAAGCGCAGCCCCTTCATCGATGAATGCTTCATCGTCGCCGTCGCATGACCGATGACCGTTCCAAGCTGCATCTCAATAATCAAATGCAACCGCAGAGCCGCTGAGACGCAGAGGAAGCGCAGAGAAAAGAATTTAGATGATTCTTCTCCGCGTCTGTCTCAGCGTCTCTATGTCTCCGCGGTTGCATTTCCATTTCCTCAAATCATCCGAAGACTGCCAGTCATCATCACCCGCCGATACCGCGTAAACGTCAGCGGGTTCGTAATCCCCTCCCCGGTTGGCGTCGCAACCGAATAGCTCAGATATCCCTGACCACCCAGACCGAGTCCCGCCGGGCTCGCGCCGTTCACCACGAACAGCGTCACATTCGCCCGCCGACCGAACTTGGTGACGGTGTCCATGTTCCGTGAATGAATGATTGCCGTATGGCGATACCCATGCTCGCTCTCGATCGCCAGATCGATCGCCTCGTCCACATCCCTCACGCGAACGAACGGCACGAACGGCATCATCTGCTCTTCCTGCACAAACAGATGATCCTTGTTCGTCTCACCCACAAGCAACTGCACCGCCGGCCCCACGCTCACGCCCGCCGCCTGCGCCAGCACGCTCGCATCACGGCCCACAAAATCCTTGTTCACATGCTTCTTCCCCTCGTCACCGGTGAATGCTGCCTTGGTCAGCTTCTCGATCTGCGCCGCGTTCAACACGAATCCCCCCGCCTTCTCCATCTGCGTCATCAATTTGTCGAACACGCTCTCGACGCAGAACACCTGTTTCTCCCCGATGCACAGCAGGTTGTTGTCGTACGCCGCCCCTTTCACGATCGACTCCGCCGCGTTTTTCAAGCACGCCGTCTCATCCACAACCACCGGCGGATTTCCCGGCCCCGCCACGATCGCCCGCTTCTTCGAATTGAGCGCCGCCCGCGCCACGCTAGGTCCGCCGGTCGCGACGAGCAACGAAATCCCCCGATGCTTGAAGATCGCCTCCGCCGTCTCCAGCGTCGGCGGCACAATCACCGTCACCAGCGCATCAATCCCAAACCGCTGCGCGATCGCCTTGTTGTATTCCCGCACGGCAATGGCGGCGCAGTTCATTCCACTCGGATGCGGATTGCACACCAGCGAATTCCCCGACGCGATCATGTTGATCGCATTCGCTGAAAGCGTCGGCACCGAATGGGTCACCGGGGTAATTACGCCGATCACTCCGAACGGCGCGAACTCCTCCAAACAAACCCCATTTGACCCGCTATACGCGTTGGTCTTCAGCCACTCCACCCCGGGCACCAGTTCCAGAATCTGCAGCTTCTCGATTTTGTGATCCAGCCGCCCGATCTTCGTCTCATCCAGCTCGATCTTCCCCCAGGCCTGGGCATTATCCTTCGCGATCTTCTTGATCAACTTGACGATCACATCCCGATCGTCCAGCGAAAGCTTAGCAAGCTTCTTCTGCGACTCCGTCGCCGCCGCCACGGCATCATCGACATTCGAAAAAATTCCATACTCGCCCACCGGCACGCTCGTCCCATGCCGCTCGGACATCTTCCCCTCATTCGCCGGCGCATCTTCACCCGCCCGCACGCCCGCGCCGCCGCTTCCTCTGCGACGAGACTCGAGCCGCCGCATCACTTCAGCAACAACATCCTGAACGATCGCCTGGTTCATGTCTTAACCCTTCGTGCCTTCGTCCCTACGTGCCTTCGTGCCCTCCCCATAAAACGTCTTCCCGCCGAACTCCGCCGAATCCACAATGCCCACGATGACGGCATCCGCCGGCAAATTTTTCGTCATCTCCGTCATCCGCGCGCTCGATCCCTGCACCACCAGCACCAACTGTCCCTCCCCCGCGCCGACGGTATCGATCGCCACGATCGCGCGACCGGTGTTGCCCAAAGAAGCCGGCTTGCTGTCGCCGTCATACTTCACATTGAGAGGTTCGACGACGAACAGCTTCTGCCCGGAAAGACTCTTGTCCTTCTGCGTCGCAACCACGTGGCCTGTGACTCGTGCGAGAAACATCGCTGCGCTCCTGAAACGTGAAACGTGAAACGTAATGCTCGTGAAATCGCGACTGCTTCTTGTCACGTTTCACGTTTTCACGTTTCACGCTTACCCCATCTTCGCGACGTCTGAATGCGGCCGCGGAATCACATGAACCGAGACCACTTCTCCCACACGTCCCGCCGCCTCGGCGCCGGCATCCACCGCCGCCCGAACCGCCGCCACATCACCGCTGAGCGTGATCGCGACCAATCCCGATCCAACCTTGTGCTGCTCGACGAACTGCACATTCGCCGCCTTAAGCGCCGCATCGCACGCTTCAACAGCCGCAACCAACCCCTTAGTCTCAATCAACCCAATCGCTTCATTATTTGCCATCGCAATCTCCAAAAATGATGCCGCTACCTCTTCAGCAACGCACAACTGACCACGGACAACGGACCAACATTTAATTCGCATTCAGCACGGCAGCCGTCTGCCGCGCCACAATCAACTCTTCATTCGCAGGCACAATCCAAACTTGCCCATCCGACTCCACCGCGCTGATCTCCACTTCCTGCCCCCGCACGTGATTCTTATTGTGATCCAACTCAATCCCCGCCCATTCCAGATTCCGGCAAACCTGCTCCCGAAACGCAACTCCGTTCTCGCCAATCCCTCCCGTAAACACCAGCACATCACATCCACCCAGCACCACCAGATACGCCCCGATATAGTGCCTCACGCTTTCCGCAAAGGCGTCAATCGCCAGACGCGCACGCTCGTTCCCCTCGCCCGCCGCCTTCTCAATATCCCGCATGTCCGGCGACACCCCGCTCATCCCCAGCATCCCTCCCTCTTTCGACAGTTTCTTGAAAATGTCCTCCACCCCCATCCCCGCCTTCATCAGCTTCAGCATCGCAAACGCATCAAAATCTCCAACCCGATTGTTATGCGGAAGCCCCGACTGTGCCGTCATCCCAAACGAGTTTGCGACGCTCTTCCCATTCTCAATCGCACAGATCGAGCTCGATCCGCCCAGGTGACACGAGATCATCCGCCGAGATTTCTCTTTTCCCACAAGCTCCGCCACCCGCCCCGCGATGTACCGATGCGATGCTCCATGAAACCCGTACCGCCGAATCCCCAATTTCTCCGTCCACTCGTGCGGAATCGCATACACCTGTCGCGCCGCCGGAATCGTCTGATGGAACGCGGTCTCAAAACACGCCACCTGCGGCACCCGCGGCAGCTTCTCCCCGAACGCCTTCATCGCCGCGATGTACGGTGGATTATGCGCCGGCGCCACATCAGAGAACGCCTCCATCGTCTTGATGACTTCCCTCGTCACCCGAACCGCCCCGGAGATCGGTCCACCATGCACCGCCTTAAATCCAATCGCATCCGGCTCGGCTCCAATCTCCTTGAGAATCACGTCAATCACATCCCCATGCGATGCAAACGGAGAATCCTTCTGCCCAATCCGCTCATACCCTCCACGCGCAACCTCATCGCCGTCTCGCTCCATATCCAGGAGCTTATACTTGAAGGAAGTGCTACCGAGATTGGCCACGAGAACCAGCATGGTCAAAGTCCGAAATCCGAAACTCGAAATCCGAAACAAACTTCAAATCCGAATGTTCGAAACATTTCTTCTTTGCTGTTTCGAATTTGTTTCGGATTTCGAAATTCGGATTTCGTGCTTAGTTGAACGTCCCTTACATCGAAGCGCCGCTCACACCGCCCGCCCCATACCCAGCCAACAACTCCGGATGTGGCCGAGCAATCACATGCGCCGCGACCAGTTCCCCAACTCGACCCGCGGCTTCCGCCCCGGCATCCACGGCAGCCTTCACGCTGCCGACGTCGCCGCGCACGATCGTCGTAACAAACGCTCCACCAATCTGGATCGTTTTCACAATTTCCACGTTCGCCGCCTTGCACATCGCATCGGTCGCCTCGACCAGTCCCACCCACCCCTTGGTCTCGATCAACCCCAGCGCGCTCCCAAACGAATTTCCATTTCCATCAGCCATGACAAGCTCCGTTTCTCTTTCGTAGCACGGGCTTCTAGCCCGTGTCTTCTCTTCAGCGCCTCTTCAGCGTGGCATGGGCGTCTCGCCCATGCGCATTGAATTTCTCTTACTTCCTGGCCCCAGCAGCTACCGCCGGCGCAGCCGTCTTCTTCTTAGGCATCATTCCCCCAAGATCATCATGCGGACGCGCGATCACGTGCACGCTCACCACCTGCCCCACGCGACCCGCGGCTTCCGCGCCGGCATCCACCGCAGCCTTCACCGCCGCCACATCCCCTTTGACGAACGCGGTAACAAGCCCGCTTCCCGCCTTATCCCATCCCACCATCTCCACATTCGCCGCTTTCAACATCGCATCCGATCCCTCCATCAGTGCGACAAGTCCTTTACACTCCAACAATCCAAGCGCCTCGCTAGCCATGACATTTCCTTTCTCAAGCGTAGCATGGGCGTCTCGCCCATGTTTCTTTGCCTTTACTTCATCAATTCCATGTGTGTCGCCGACTCCAAATCACAAGCATTCCCCTCATCCGTATCGATGTGCACTTCCAGCACCACCTTCGGATGAAACCGCACCCGCACCTTGTCGAACATCACCCCGCAAGGCCCCTCGATCTTCAACTTCATGTGATCGCCATCCTTCATCCCGTAATACGCCATGTCCGCCGTCGACATGTGCACATGCCGCTCCGCCCGAATCACACCCTTCGGAATCGAAACCGCCCCCTTCGGCCCCAAAATCGTAATCCCCGGCGACCCCTCATGATTTCCACTGATCCGCAGTGGAAGGTCGACGCCAAGGTAAATCCCATCCGTATAAGACAACTCCACCTGCGTGTAATTCCTCACCGGTCCCAGGATCCGAACATTAGGAATGATCCTCTGCCGAGGCCCCACGAGCGTCACCAGTTGCTCCGAAGCAAACTCCCCCTCCTGATAAAGATCTTTCAATTTCATCAACTTCGCCCCCGCTCCAAAGAGCACTTCCAGGTCCGCCGGCGTCACGTGCATGTGCCGCGCCGAAACATTGACCACCAACGGATGCGGCGACCCACCTTGGGTCGATCGCCCGGATTGCTCCCTCACGCCCGGCGCCTGCTCTTCCCGCAGCCGAGCGGTCAAGACCTCGCGCACCAACCCTTCAACCTCACGCCGATCCAGCACTTGCGCTATTCCAGCCATTCCAATCCTCGTCAATCGATCTCACTATTGTGCATTATCTTCCAAATTATGTCAAGTTCTATCACGATCATGCACCCGCGATTTCCCGTCTTCCGATCGTCAATGACTCAATCGCCCCATCCTCAATCCCCCTCAATTCCCCCGATATTCGCAAACGCTCGTGCAAGTCTCATGCACCACAACTGCCGCCAGCGTAGGCAACTCCCCCTTCAGCCGCTCCCAAATCCACCGCGCCAAAACCTCGCTCGTCGGATTCGAAAGCCCGTCGATGTCATTCAGATAGAAATGATCGAGCCGTTTCACCAAAGGCTCCGCGGCCTTTTTGATGTCCCCATAATCGATCAAATACCCTCTCGATTCATCGACTTCTCCCTCCACAACCACCTCAAACCGAAACGAATGCCCATGCAACCGCCGGCACTTATGCCCTTCCGGAAACGTCGGAAGATCATGCGCTGCCTCAAAATGAAATGTCTTCGACAACCGAACTCGCATCAGACTTCCTCTTGCCTCTTGCCTCTTGCCTCTTGCCTCCCCCACTACGTCCCCTTCCGATTTCCATACAGCTCCACATGCAATCTCGGACAATACCGAAACCCTTCCCGCTTACAAAGCGCGCTCACCCACTCCGCCCGCGATTGCAACATCGCCACATCCGTCCCCTCCGGCATGAGTAGAACATCCTCCGGCTTCCAGCCGCGCACCCTCCCAAGAATCTCCCGAATCTCCGCCAAATCCCCGTCCCCCGACACCACAAACTTTATCTGCATCTCCGGCGCTGTATCAATGAACTTTTGAATGACCTCGTGATTAATCCTCGCCTTTTCATGCGCCAAAGCGAACCTCCCATTTTCCCGCTCCCAAGGCGTCGAGTTGGCAAGCTTGGGCGACACGCTTGCCAAATCCACCGCCACATCTTTCCAAACGGTCCCGGCTGTTTCCACAGTCACATGCAATCCCGCCCCTCTAAGTTCTGCGCACAACTCCCCCACATCCGAAAAAATCATCGGCTCCCCTCCCGTCACCACCACATGCCTTGCGGCAAAACTTCTCACCCGATCCACAATTTCCCCCACGTTCATCACCTCGCCCTCCGGCTCCCAGGAAGCATAAGGCGTATCACACCACGCGCATCTCAAATTACACCCGCTTGCGCGCACAAAAACGGAAGGGACCCCGACCCGTTTCCCTTCCCCCTGAATCGAATAAAAAATCTCCGAAATCTTCACAGCCCAATCTTACCCCACGGCACCCCAACCTTCCTCAGCGCATGCGGGGCAGATGTCTGGCCGCCGCTTTACCCTATAATCCGCCGCGTGGAGTTTCGACGCATCCAGCAATTGCCGCCGTCGCTCGTTAACCGCATCGCGGCCGGCGAGGTCATTGAGCGCCCTGCGTCCGTCGTCAAGGAACTCGTCGAGAACGCACTTGATGCAGGCGCTGCCCACATCACCGTCGAAGTCGAAGACGGCGGCCGGGAGCTGATCCGCATTATCGACGACGGCGGAGGGATCCCCGCGTCTGATCTGCCGCTCGCTTTCGCCTCGCACGCCACGAGCAAGCTCACAAGCGACGATGATCTGTTCAACATCAACACGATGGGGTTTCGCGGCGAAGCGCTCGCGTCCATCGGCTCGGTCTCTCACTCGCGCATGCTGACGCGCACGGGCGATTCCGACGCCGCCTATGAAGTCCACAACCGGGGCGGCGCGATTTCCGATCCGCAGGCCGCCGCCGGAAACCTCGGCACCGTCATCGAAGTCCGCAACCTCTTCTTCAACATCCCGGCGCGGCGAAAGTTTTTGAAAGGTACGGGAACGGAGTTCGGGCACATTTCCGAGATGGTCCTGCGGCTCGCGCTGCCGCACCCACAGGTCGCGTTCAAGCTGACGCACCATGGCCGCGTTTCGCTCGAGCTTCCGCCCACGACACCCGAGCACCGCATGCTTCAGGCCTGGCCGGAGGATTTTCACGAACAGCGCCTGCCGATCGAAGTCCGCGATGCCGAGCTTCGCCTGCGCGGCATCATTGGACTGCCGGAACTCGCGCGCCCGACGGCGAAGTACCAGTACCTCTACTTGAACGGCCGATCGATCCGCGACCGGTTTATTCAGCACGCGCTGCGAGAATCGTATCGAGGCCTTACTGAGCCGGGACGTCATCCCGCCGCGATCCTGATGATCGAGATTCCACCGCACGATGTGGACGTGAACGTCCACCCCACCAAATCCGAAGTACGTTTTCGCGACGGCGGCCGAATCCATGGCCTCGTCCTCTCCAGCGTCCGCGAAAAACTCCTCGGCTCCGACCTCACGCCCAGCGCCATCCCGATGCGCGCGGCGAACGATGAGCCGCGCCAGGACCTGCGGGAAAAACTCGCCAGCTTCTTCCGGGCTGTCCCTCCGGATGCCGTCGCGCCGTCCGCGCAATCAAATGAGCCTTGGCAACTTCAAACGCCCACCATCCAGTCGCCGCTTCCCCTTCCCACCCGTGGCATGGGCGTCTCGCCCATGCAGCCTTCACCGACGCCGTCCCTGCAACCTCAAAGCGGTCCTGCGAGCGCTCAAGCGGACATCCAAATCCCCAGATCCTCCGCCCTCCAACTCCACAACAGCTACCTCGTCACCGAGTCCGAAGACGGTCTGATCATCATCGACCAGCACGCGCTTCACGAGCGGATCATGTACGAAGACCTGCTCGCCCGCCTGTCGCGGGGCACGCTTGAGGCGCAGCGCCTGCTGATTCCCGAAACGCTACCGATTTCGTCCTCGCAACTTGCCCTGCTCGACCACATCCAACCCCTGCTCGCGCGGCTTGGCATCGAAGTCGCGCTCTTCGGACCTGACACGCTCGCCGTTCATTCCTTCCCGTCGTTTCTCGAGAAACTCGGCGCTTCCCAGTTCGTCGCCGACCTGTTGGAGCGCGGGGAACAGGAACTGCTGGACCTGACGGAGGAGGAGATGCTCCACGAGGTCCTCGACATGATGGCCTGCAAAGCCGCCATCAAAGCGGGCGATCCGCTGACGCCGCAGGAGATCGAGTCGCTCCTCGCCCGGCGCGATCTCGTCGAGCGCTCCAGCAACTGCCCGCATGGCCGGCCCACGACGCTGCGACTCACGCTTCGGGATCTTGAGAAACAATTCAAGCGCACGGGGTTCTGATTTTGCCGGCTTCAGTCCACGTGGGCCTGGATTTTACAGCCTGCGGTACACCTCACGCCGGTGTGCGACGCGGATCACAAGGACCACGACCCGGTCTTCCAGAATCGAGCAAATGATCACGTAGTCTTTGCTGGCATGCACCCGGCGAAGGTCCGGGTAACCTTCAAGCTGTCGCGAAGGCGTCCGGCGCGGGTCTTCGCTCAGCAGGTCAACCCATCGCGCGCCACGCTCTTCTGCACCTGCACTGGAAGTTTCTTAAGTTGTCGCTCCGCCGCGAGCGTGAACTGGGTTGCGTATGCCATCCTCAAAGCCCCAGATCCGCTTTGACTTTGGTCCAGTTCCTGGCCTTGCCCGTTCGACGGTAATGGCGCAGCTCCTTCATGGCGTCCCGCGCCACCGCGGGCCGAATCTCGCTCCCTTCGCCGCGCTGCCGCAGCTTCAGAAAATCCCGTTCTCGCAGAAGAACGAAACGGTGCTTGCCAATCGTCAGAGTTTGCACGGTCATCGGTCCACCTTGTCGATCACCCGATTGTATATCCAATCTCCATAAACGCGAGCGTCGTGGGGTTCGCTTGCGTCTTCCCAGGGCGGCTTCAGGGCGTGGCGAATTGCCTCCGGCCGACATTTGGAAAACCGGGAACATGGCCCGCTAAAGCGGGCCATGCCGATGAGGTCGATTCACACGAGTTTCTCACGGGACCCAATTGACATCTCAGCGGATAGAGCCAATCCTTGTGTGACAGGAAAGGAACCGAATGAAAACAGTTATCGCTTTTCTCGTTCTCGCAGTTCTTACGCCGGCAGCGTTTGCGCAAGCGACGCAGCCGGTCGAGCGAAAGACGTACGACAAGCCGCCGGAGATGAAGATCGATGTCAATAAGAAGTACACGGCGACGCTGGACACGGATAAGGGGAAAATCGTGCTGGAGCTTTATCCGAAGGAAGCGCCTAAGACGGTGAACAACTTCGTCTTCCTGGCGCGCGAGGGATTTTATAATGACACGATTTTTCATCGCGTGATTCCGGAGTTCATGATCCAGGCGGGCGATCCGGAAGGTTCTGGGCGCGGCGGACCGGGGTATAAATTTGAAGACGAGACGGGCGACACGAACCCGCACGCTTTCAAAGTCGGGACGCTTGCGATGGCCAACAGCGGGCCCGCCACCAACGGCTCGCAGTTCTTCATCACCGAGGCGGCGACCAGCCATTTGCAGGGGAAGCACACGATCTTCGGGCAGGTGAAGGAAGGGCAGGATGTCGTCCATGCGATCGCGACGGCGGAAGCGGATCGAAATGACCGTCCGCGAGATGCGATCCACATAAAGAAGATCGAGATCAAGGAAGAATAAAAACGCTGCCGGCGCGGTTTGCAAGGTGTCGGTTAAACCGTTATTCCCGGCCGAATTGGGACGATCGGCAGGGCTTAAACCCGATAACCGCGCCTGTGGCTCAAATCGCAAGTAAAGATTATAAATAACGCGGAGGACCTGACGTATATATAAAGAGCGGCTGCCACGCGCTGGCGTGGCGTTTGCCGTCTGAAGGTCAGCACGTCTGGAGCGGTCTGAATGTTTTTGGGAATGTCTTCGACATCGAGCGCCTCCATGAGCGACCCAGCCCCCCGATCCCCCGCGACTTCGCTGGGGGGTTATGAGGTCATCCGCATGATCGGCGAGGGGGCGGGGAGCACGATTTACGCGGTATCGGACCCGAACACGCGGCAGGTTTATGCGCTGAAACACGTCATTCGAAAGAACGACAAAGACGTTCGGTTTGTCGAGCAGCTTGAGACCGAGCACGAAGTCGGCCAGCTCGTTCGACATCCGGGGCTTCGGCGGACTTATGATTTGAAGATCAACAAGAGCATGCTTTTCAAGATCACCGAGGGCATCCTGGTGATGGAGCTGTTCGACGGTCGGCCGCTGGAATTCTTCGTTCCCAAGACCCTCGTTGGGATCGTGGACACGTTCATCAAGACGGCGGAGGCGCTGGATGCGCTGCACTTGCTGAACTACGTGCACTGCGATTTGAAGCCGAACAATATTCTTTTGAACGAGCAGGGCGAGGTCAAGGTCATCGATCTCGGTCAGGCGGCAAAGACAGGAACGGCGAAGAGCCGGATCCAGGGGACGCCGGATTACATTTCGCCGGAGCAGGTGAAGTGCCAGCCGGTGACGTTCAAGACGGACGTTTACAATCTGGGCGCGACGATGTACTGGACGCTGACGGGCGGGACGAAGCTGCCGACGCTGTACACGCTGAAGAAGAGCGACAACAGCATGCTGGTGGATGACCTGATGGCTCCGCCGTCGAAGTTGAACCCGCGGGTGCCGGAGCCGCTGAGCAACCTGGTGATGGAATGCGTTCGCGTGAATCCGGTGAAGCGGCCGAAGGGGATGGGGGAGATCGCGCGGCGGCTGGAGATCGTTCGTCATGTCCTGATGAAGGATCAGGGATCGAGCGCGCAGGCTGTCGTGGCGTGATCGTCGCAGTCCATTTCTTCTGAGCATCTTTCCCCCTTTTTGATATCGCGGAACGCGCCGTGCGAGCGGGGCCGCTAACGGACGGGTGCGCGCGAATGAAATATCATTTTTGCATTATCCTCCGAGGATGGGGATGTCGAAGCGGTCGATGAATTGGTCTTTGCCGCGACCGCCGTCGAAATTGTCGTCTCGGCGGTCTCCGAAGAGGGTGTCGCTGCCGTCGCCGCCGAAGAGATCGTCATCGTCATTGTCGACGGCGTCGAGGGTATCGTCGCCGGTGTTTCCCTGAAGGGTATCGCGACCGGAGTCGCCGATGAGGGTATCGTCGTCGAATCCGCCGTCGAGTTGGTCGTCGCCGGATCCACCGCGGATGGAGTCGTCGTCGTCGCCGCCGAAGAGTTCATCGTCGTCACGGTCGCCGCGGAGGGTATCGTTACCGGCGCCGCCGAGGAGGGTATCGTCGCCATTGTCGCCGTTGAGGGTGTCACGGCCGGCGCCAGCGTCGAGTCGGTCGTCACCGTTGAAACCGTCGAGGAGATCAGCGCCGGTTTCGCCGTACATTTCATCGGCGAGGGGTCCACCGCGCAAGTCGTCATCTCCGGATCCTCCGTAGAGGGTGTTGATACCGTCGCCGCCGGAGAGGTCGTCGTCGCCGGAGCCGCCGTCGAGGAGGTCGGAGTTGTCGTCGCCGTCGATGCGGTCGTTATCGTCTTCACCGTAGAGGAGGTCGATTCCGTCGTTTCCGCGGATGAGATCATCGCCGCTTCCGGCGTGGACGGTGTCGTTGCCGGCGGAGCCGAAGAGATCGTCTTCGCCGGTGGATCCGAGGAGGGAGTCGCGTCCGGCGCCGCCGATGATGGAGTCGTCGCCTTGGTCGCCGCGGAGGGTATCGTTGCCGTTGTTTCCGATGAGTCGGTCGTTGTCGTATCCGCCGAAGAGTCGATCGCGTCCGGTGCCGCCTTTTAGGAGGTCGTTCCCGGCGTCGCCGTAGACGTTGGCGGGGGTTTTGACGTTCGGGGCGAGGGCGAGCACGTCGTTGCCCTTTTTGCCGGTGATGGTGATGGAGGAGACGTCGGCAAGGTTGTAGACGCGGTGGTTCGTGTTGTGGTTGACGAGGAGTTGTTTTTTGGAGGGGTCGAATTCGACGATGATGGTGTCGGCGGCGTTGGTGCCGGTGAGGGTGAGTATGCCGCTTTTGAGGGAGGCGGAGAGGAGCTGGCGTGGCTCGAGGGTTTCGAGGATGGCTGGTTTGATGAGGTGCATGGGTTTCCTGTTGAGTCTGCATTATGGGAGACAACGGGGCGGGATGGAAGGTTAGGGGTTGCTAAGATACCGTGGGGGTCTTGGGGAGGGAGAGAGCGGGAAGGAGGGGGGATGTCGAGAGCGGGTGGTGAGTCGTGAGTCGTGACTGGTGAGGGACTGGTGAGGCGTGACTCGTGACCAGAGGAGGGCGATGGGGGTGGGGATTCGGGGAGCGGGTCATATTGGGGTTCGGGTTCGGTGTCGGCGGTAAGGGGGAAGTTTCTTTGGTGTTCGTCGAGGTGTTCCATGGCTCGGAGGAGGTCAGGTTCTTCAAGGGGGGCGAAGTGGGGGTCGTCGTGCAGGTGCCACTCGATTTTCTTTTGGCGGGCGACTTGTTCGATGACGCCGGTGGGATCGGTTGGTTCGTTGGTTGGGGCGAAGCCTTTGGAGCGGGCGTGTGTGAGGATGTTGTTTGCGGCGCGGTTGCGGTAGTTGATGTTGACGTCCTGGAGCTGTTTTTTGAGTTCGTTGACGGCGTTGTTCATGGTGGCACGGAGGTTCTCGGCGGCTGAGGCGAAGAGTTCCTGGCGTCGGCGTGCGAGAGCGGCGCGGAAGTAGGGGTTGTAGTTTCGCCACTTGGTGATGGTGGCGCGGTCGGCGCCGATGCGATTAGCGACGTCGGCGTCGACGTGGCCTCGGATGAGGAGCTCGATGGCGTGGTGGTGTCGCTCTTTGAGGGGTTGGAAGCGTTTTCGCATGCCGATGATGGCGCGGGCGGTTGGGGAGAGGGCGGGGTCGTCGGGCGGGAGCAGGGGGGTATCGAAAGTGTGGTCGTTTGTGTCGTTATGTGGTGGAATGGGAGGTGAGGAGGATGGAGGGATGGGGGAAGATGAGGGCGCGGACTGAGCGCCATTTGCGGTGTCATGGTCTGTCATGGTCTGGCTCTCCTTTCGCTTAGGGCTGTGGAAAACTCGAAGGTGGTCGTTTAATCCCCCAATTTTGGCGCGTCGATGAACCCCGCGATTCCCCTATCTTTTACCTAACAAAAGTGTTTATTGCAACAAAAGAATGGGAAGAAGATTTGGGGAGGGGTCTGGCTAATTTTTTGGGAGCGGGTTAATTGGGTCGGGGACGAGAAAAAGAAGAGCTCCCGTCCCTCTTCTTCTGTCCGGTCTTAGTGGAGAGAGCGCATCGGGCATGGGTAAGCTGTGTGGACGGGATTTCTGATGTCGAAAAAAGTTGAGTACGCATCCTATGAAAGGCGGGGACGGTGGGGAAAGTTGAGGTGATGGTGGCTAGAGGTTGCGGGGATGGCAGCGGTTGCCGTCGGCGGTGGCGATCAGTATTTCTTCGACGCGGCGGGTGAATCGCTCGATCGATAGAGAAAAAGAAGAGCTCCCGTCCCTCTTCTTCTGTCCTTAAGTTAAAAGGAAGACCAGCGCCGTTTGCGGGGTTGGAAACGCAGATCGAGGAGGCGATTTTGCCCTTATCTTAATGCCATTAGGCTTGCCCGTGTCTGTATCGCCGACAGGCAGGATGCCCGAGCTACAGGCAAAGTTCACATGGTCTCAGGATTTGATGTGGAGGCGGCGGTCGTTCGTGGCTGCGCCGCGACGGCGCCCGCGCCGCAGGCGTCGGCTCTACTTGTTTGCGGTGGATTGGGTCGCTATATCACTGTGCAAGATCACGCGCTGTTCGTTGTGGTCCTGAGAGCGTGTGAATTTTTCCCGTAGCACGGGCATCTTGCCCGTGTTTGCGATGCGGACACGGGCAAGATGCCCGTGCTACAGTCAAATCTTCACAAACTCTCAGGATGACAATCAGCGCCGAATCACGCACAGCCATTTAGATTCAATCGAGTTATTTTGAAGGTCAAATCGCATGAAGACAGCGCTAACGATTGCGGGATCGGATTCGAGCGGGGGGGCGGGGATTCAGGCGGATCTGAAGACGTTTACGGTGCTTGGCGTTTATGGGATGAGCGCGATCACGGCGGTGACGGCGCAGAATACACTGGGGGTGAAGGCGGTGGTGGCGATTGAGCCGGAGATGGTTCGGCAGCAGATTGATGCGGTGGCGGGGGATATTTCTGTCGATGCGTGCAAGACCGGAATGCTTGGGAGCGAGGCGTTGATTGGGGTGGTGGAAGATTGCATCGAGCGAAACAAGCTGACGCCTTATGTTTGTGATCCGGGGATGGTGACGAAAAGCGGGGACAAGCTGGTCAGTGAGGATGTGGTTCAGTCGATCGTGAGGAAATTGTTTCCGCTGGCGACGGTGGTGACGCCGAACTTGCGGGAGTTGGCGGCGCTGCCGGGTGTGGAGCGGGTGGAGCCGTCGATTGCGATTGCGAAGGATGCGGCGAAGCGGGTGGTGGATCTGGGGGCGCGGGCGGTGGTGATCACGGGGATCGAGCAGAAGGATCAGATGGTGGATCTGCTGTTTGATGGGAGGGAGTTTCTGGAGTTTTCGGCGCTGGCGCAGCCGAAGGAGAAGACACATGGGAGCGGGTGCGCGTTCTCGGCGGCGATCACGGCGGGTCTGGCGAACCGGATGACGCTGGTGGAGGCGGTGGATCAGGCAAAGCAGGTGGTGAACATGGCGATCCAGTATGGGGATGGGCAGGGGCGGGGGATTACACCGGTGAATATGTTGGCCTGGGCGCCGAAGAAGAAGTGATCGTATTGTGTTTAATTTTCGCGCGTGATTCCGATTTGAAATCCGCATTTGAAATCCGCGCCCCGCAAGCGGGGCCGCTAACCAAAGGCGCGGGAATTAAGTGAGATCCGGATTAGACGTTTACGAGAGTTCGCCGATGTTTGAAACATCGGGCCAAACTCCACTGAGGGCGACGGCTTTTTCGATGGCGCATCCCAGTGCAAGAATCACGTCTTCACGATACAGCTTTCCGACAACCTCGATCAACTTCGGCCGGCCCTTGAAGATTCCATCTCTCAGGACCAGCGAAGGGTGACCGGTCAGGTTTGTATATTCGACCGTTACGCCCGCGTAAGGAAGCGTGATGTAGCAATCGACATTTTTCATTGTTTCATGCATGGCGCGCATGAGTTGGGAACGCACCTGCTGCGCTCGGAGATAGTCGGCGGCGGGAAGCTCTGAACCGATTCGGAAGGCATTCGGCCAAGCGCCTTTTCCCTGCTGCTTTAACTTTCTCACATCACCATTCATCAGCATCTCGATGAAGCTGGATGAGGACTCGCTGGCGATGGTCATGCTGATGACGCCGCCGAATTCAGGGCCGGGCAGGTTGATCGGGACCAGTTCTCCAACGATGCGTTTTACTTTCTCAAATGCTGAGCGATGCAGATCCGCCAGGCCGGGGTTTTTCTTGTACCACTCGCTCTCCCAGTTGAATCCCGCCGGGTCGTAACCCACGCGCAGCTGCTTGAGGTTGACGCTTGCGTCCCAGACGAAGGGCACATCCGCCGCGGTCGGATCGTTGTCGTCTGCTCCACAAATGGCGGAGAGAACCATCGCGCAATCTTCGACGGAGCGCGCGATCGGTCCGATCTTATCCATCGATCGGGAGAGCGCCATCGCGCCATATCGAGAGACGCGGCCATAGGTGGGGCGAAGGCCTGTCGTTCCGTTGATCATGCAGGGTGAGATGATGGATCCGTGGGTCTCGGTTCCGATCGCAAACGCGACACAGCCGGCGGCCACCATGGCACACGGGCCTGCGCTTGATCCGCTGGATCCTTCCTTGGGCGCCCAAGGCGTTCGCGTCGTTCCGCCGAACCAGACATCGCCCATGCACAATTCGCCGAGCGACAACTTCGCGCAGAGCACGGCACCTGCATTTTCGAGCTTGGCAATGACCGTTGCATCATGATCGAATCGACGATCTTTGTAGATTTCGACGCCCCAAGTGGTCGGATAGCCCTTCGCGGCAAAGCAATCCTTGGCGCCGTATGGAATTCCATGGAGGGGGCCGCGGCTCTTGCCTGCGGCGGACTCCTCGTCGGCACGCCTGGCCATCGCCAGCGCTCGGTCTTCTGTCAGCGTGATGACCGCGTTGAGCTTTCGGCCGATCGTTTTGAGCCGCTCCAGGTACATTTTGGTTAGCTCGAGGGATGAGATCTTCCGCGCATGAATCAGGCGCGATAAATCGGAAGCCGAGGCGAAGGCGAGTGATTGGACATTGCCGTCATACTCCGGGGTATTCGCCTCCCGGATGACGAAGTTCGACTCTCCCCGCGGCACGATCGTTCCCGGGACTCGGGGATTGAACTGGAGGGCGGGCTCGATGTTCCTGACATCATGCTTTCGAAACGAAAGCATCAAGCCGCGTTTGCCTTTGACGCCGGCGAGGGCCATCTCCTGTTCGTCTTTGGTATAGGGATGGCCGAGGATTTGGTCTGTTGAGGCCAATTCTCTCGTGCTTAGATCGTTGCCGATTGCGGTAGCTGGGGCAGATGTTGGTGCAGCTTCAGCCTGACTTGCGGTAGCCGCAAGCGCTGCGACTGCGACGTTCTTCAATACTTCCCGGCGAGAATGTTTGTTGGCCATAGCTGATTCAAAACCCAGAAGGACTCGGAATGCTGAGTTGTACTCTTCGATCTTGAAATAGATCCAGGTCTGCGACGCGATAATATTCTTTGCGCGTCCATCGATGAACGAACGGCTCGAACTGCGTCACAGGTTCTTCGATAAGAACAGACATCGCGCACGATTTTAGCCGCGTCTCGATTCAGAAAACAATCGGAATTAAGCCGCCAGTCCCACCGTCTCCTGCACGACATACAGTGGCCTTTGCTTCATCTCTTCGTAAATCCGCCCGACATACTCACCGAGGATACCGATGGCGATGAGTTGCACTCCGCCGAGGAAGAGGATGGAGAGGATTAGTGTCGTAAATCCGCTGCCCGCTTGCTTGTGCAGGGTGAAGAAGGTGATGAGATAAAACAGTGCGGCGAGGAACGTGAGGGCGGAGACGAGGAGCCCCATATAAGTGACCCAGCGAAGGGGACGGTAGCTGAAGCTGAAGATTGCATCCATCGCGTAGCGGATGAGCTTTCGGAGGGTTTGTTTGGGCGCGCCGGCGGCACGGTCCTGGCGGTCGTAGAGCACGGAGCCTTGCTTGAATCCGAGCCAGGATCTGAGGCCGGGGATGAATCGGTTTCGTTCGGGGAGCTTGTTGAATTCATCCACGACGCGCCGGTCCATGAGTCCAAAGATTCCGGCATCCGGGGCGCTGGGCAGATCCGACAAGGCGCGCATCACGGGATAGAACAAGCGGAAGCCGATGGAGCGCATTCCCTGATCGCCGCGGCTGGTGCGTTCGCCGAGCACGACCTGTAGGCCTTGCTTCCACTTGTTGACCATGTCGGCGATGACTTCAGGGGGATCCTGCAAATCGCCGTCGATCAGGACGACGCAATCGCCGCGCGCGTGGTGGATGCCTGCGGTTACGGCGGGCTGGTGGCCGAAATTTCGGGAGAGGTTGATGAGCTTGAATCGCGGATCTTCGGCGTGGTATTGGCGGATGATTTCGCCCGAGCGATCATGGGAGCCGTCGTTGACGAGGACCGCTTCCCACGGCTCAGCGGTGGAATCCAATGCCGCGGTCAGGCGCTTGCGCAGCTCGGGCAGGTTTTCTTCTTCGTTAAAGATGGGGACGACCACCGAGATCATATTTGGTGGGGCGAATCATACAGCGACGCCGGACGCCACGCATCTACATTGACACGCTTGGCGCGTGAATCTGGTGAACGGATAACGTCCGGAGCGAAGCGGACGTTCCTGACGCCGTATGAGAACCCAATACCGTCCGAAAATACAAAGGATCAGGGGTTTTCGTGATTCGCATTTGGTATGTCATTGATGCGGGCATGAGGAAGGCGATCGAATGGTCCTCGTGAGGCCGCACGAACAACTCGATGGTCATCAGGATCCAACCCGGGCTCGCGAACGAGCGGGTGGTCTCGGTGGATTGAGTCTGCTCAAAGGTTCCGTGGCACGAGGCGCTTAGATTCAGGCGGCGTGCTGCAGGGAGAGGGCGCCCGGAGGTGCCCGATGTTGTGGTTTTGCCGAAAAATGACGTCGATCGGCGTGGACGCAGGTTCTCGAACGATCAAGGCGGCGCAGCTCACCCGAACGCGGGAAGGTTTTAAGCTCCACGCTGCGGCGGTGTTTCCGCTGGAACGTCCGAATAAGATTTTCGATGCCGATGCGGCGGGAAGGTTCCGGCAGATGCTCGAGAACCAGGGATTTGAGGGCCGGCGCATTGTCCTGAGCACGAAAGGCGGGGAGCAGGCGGAAGTGTTTAAGGAAGCGGGGTTCAATCTAAAGGCAGTCGATCAGCCGATTGCGGCGCTGAGCCGGGCCTGCGTGAGCGGGATCAATTTGCACAATGATGAGCAGCCGACGGCGGTGATTGCGGATCTTGGCTGGCTTGGCGGCGCCTTTGCGGTCACGCATGGCCGTGAGATTCGTTTTCAGCAGCCGCTCGAATGCGCCGGTATGGGTGCGGCTCATAGCGCGATCGTCGACCGCTTCGGACTTGGCGACGAGATTTCAGAAGGTTTGCTGCGCGAAGTTTACGTGGATTTTGCAAGCTCCAAGGCGCCTCCCGAATCGGTGCATGCGGGATGGACTCGGGTGATGCTGATGCGGCGATTGGGCGAGTTGACCGCGGAAATGGCCGATGCGCTGGCGCATGTTCGGCAGCGATACCCGATCAGACCGACCCGGCTTTTTCTTACGGGCGGCGGCGCTCAGTCGCGCGGGCTTGATAGTTATTTCGCGGATCGTCTTGGGATCGATGTCGTCATTTGCCGGCCGTCGTCGCTGGTGAACTGCAACGGAACAGCGCAGGCGCTGGCACAGTCTCCCGCGCTTGTGCAAGCGATTGGGTTGGCGAGGTGGGAGGCATGAGCGCGTGTTTATAGGACGGCAGGCGACGTCAAGTCTTATGAGGATCGCGACGATTCTCAGGGGTAGAGGGATTCCCGGGCTTGCGTGCCGGGCATCCGCTTAAGGAGATTCGTTCATGCGTGCTGTCATTCGTCTGCGATTCCTGGGATTTTCGCTGGCCGAGTTGTTCGTGGTTGGCATCGTCCTGATGGTGATCGGGGCCAACACGATTCCGCGGTTCAGCCGCGGGGCGGACAGCCTTGCAGAGGCAGCGCTCTCGGGGAATCTTGCGGTGCTGCGGAATGGGTTGGATGTTTATTCTTCTGACCACGGCGGGCAGTTTCCGAGCGTCGGCAACTTCGATGCGCAGATGACGCAGTATACGGACGATCAGGGGAATGCTTCGGCGATTGCGGATTCGGCTCATCGGCATGGGCCGTATCTTAGGCGGGTTCCGGTGCTGCCGGTTGGGCCGGTGGGGTTGAAGGGATCTCCCATTGTGCTGGATGCTTCGAGTGCGCCCGGCGCGATCCCTGCTGGATGGATCTACAATCCAAAGACCGGTGACGTGCGAGCGAACCTGCCCGATGATTCGCTCGACTACGCGGGCAAGCGGTATAACCAGTATTGATTCGGTTCGCGGCAACTGCACAATCGCGGTCATGGCTGCCGCGGATGAGATTCAGAAGTTCACCAACGACGTGATCGGGTGGTTCAATCACGCCTACTATTTCAATAAACAACAGACGTGGCTCAACACATTCTGGCGGGGGGTGCACGTTCACAAGTGTCCGACGGATCTCTGGGTTTACCAGGAGATTCTTTACGAGACGAAGCCGACGGTGATTATTGAAACGGGGACGGCTAACGGCGGATCTGCATTGTATCTTGCGCAGATTGGAGAGTTGTTGGGCGGCGTAAGGGTGATCACGGTGGACATCACCAACGATCGGCCACCGACGCCGTTGCCGGTGCATGCGTCGATTACTTATCTGACTGGATCGTCCACGGATCCACGGATGCTGGATGAGGTTCGGAAGCGCATTCAGCCGGGGGATCGGGTGATGGTGATTCTGGACAGCGATCATCGTGAGCCGCATGTTCGGGCTGAGTTGGAGGTTTATCCGGGGCTGGTGACGCCGGGGTGTTATTTGATTGTCGAGGATACGAACGTGAACGGGCATCCGGTTTATCCGCTGCACGGACCGGGGCCGATGGAGGCGTTGGCGGGGTTTCTTCCGTCGCATCCGGAGTTTGAGCCGGATCGGGGGCGGGAGAAGTTTATGCTGACGTTCAATCCGAATGGGTATTTGCGAAAGTCGGGAGCTTAGTCCGGGCGGAGGGCGCGAAGGCGCGGTCACCCCCGGTGTATTCACCGGGGGCTAAATTCATTTGCGAGTCGCTTGGGATGTTGTGGGAGATTTCAGGGGGGAATGGGGAGGAGGTGGGCGGTGATGATTTCGGAGGGGGCCTGGGCGAGGGTGGATCTTAGGGCGGCATCGGTTTGGTAGGGTGTGGCGGGGATGCGGCAGGCGGGGATCATGAGGTCGAGTTGGGGAACCAAGAAGGGCCAGGGGTGGATGGTGACGTCGTTGTTTTGGCGGGTGAGGGTGAATTTTGTCCTGGTGGTGTTGGGGAGGGGGAGGTCTCGGGTGGTTGTGATTGGGGATTCGGTGCAGCAGGCGGCGAGGCTGATCTGGTCCATGATCTGGAGGAGGGCGAAGTTGTATTGGAGTTGATCTTCGGAGCCTTGCTTGGTGCCTTTGGCGACGGTGTGGCGGGCGGTTTGCTCGCTGTGCAGGCCGAGCTGGGCGCGGAGGTTTTCCTGGCGCTCGAGCTCGCGCTGCTGGAATTTTACGATGGCGAAGCGGTCCTGGGGATCTTCGAGGTTGAAGTGGGCGTCGGGTTTGGATTCGGGGCGGTCGGTGGCCATGACGGAGAGGGAGAGGACGTGGAGGCTGACGAGGAGGCCGGCGTAGGGGTGTTTTTTGGTGGCGGTTTCGACGGATGCAGTCCAGACTTTGAAGGCGATGGGTCTGGGGGTTTCGAAAACGTCGAGGGGGAGATGATCGGGGTTGAGGGTGGGTTCGTTGTCGTGGAGGGGCCAGCCGGAGTCGTGGAGGGAGATGCCGAGGATTGCGGGGTCGCGGGGACTGGGGGAGGGGAAGGCGTTGTTGCCGAAGGCGTCGGCGATTTGGCCTGCGATTTGGGCGTGGTCGTGCTGGTTGATGATGAGGAAATCGTTGCCGTCGTGGCGGCGGATCATGGTGATACTATACGGATTCCGTTGGATTCTGGCGCGTGATTTCGGTTCGATAAAAGCGCCCGGCAAGCGGGGCCGCTAACCGAAGGGGGAAGGATAATTTGAGATCGTAGTACGGCGGTATTGAGGGGGACAACAGGGGGGAATGGGATTGTGCCGATGAGGGGTTGTTGGGAGAGAGGGTAAGCTCTGCGGATTCGGTGCCGTGTGCGCTGGGAAGTTTTAGCGGCTTGAGAGGTGAAGACACGGGCAGGATGCTTCGTGATACGAGAGGTGAAGACACGGGCAGGATGCCCGTGATACGAGGAAGTCACTATGGATCAGATACCTACGGTTCCGCTGTTGTTGCTTGGGGCGATGGCGCTTTTGATTCGGGCGGGGTCGGCGCTGCATACTTGCGGGTTGTCGCGGTCGAAGAATGCGGCGGCGGCGATCGTGCGGAGCATCGTTGAGATGGCGATCGCGGCGCTGGCGTTCTGGGTCATCGGGGGAGCGATCATGTGCGGAGTGGGTGGAGAGGCGATTGGGTTCAATAAGTATCTGCTGTTTCTGATGCGGGGGGATGAGCGGTTTTTGAACGTGGAGCTGTTCTTCAATCTGGCGCTGGTGATGATTGCGGTAGCGCCGATCTCGGCGGCGCTGAGCGAGCGGTCGCGGATGCTACCGATCGGCGTGGCGGCGGCGGCGACTGCGGGGTTAGTGGTGCCGGTGTGCGGATATTGGACGTGGATCAACAGCGGGTGGTTGTATCGGATGGGTTTTGTGGACAATGCGGGGGCGAGCGTGATTCATGTGACGGGTGGATTGGTGGCGGCGGTGGGGGCGATGTTTGTGGGGGCGCGGCAGGGGAAATACAACACGGATGGGTCGACGAATTTTATTCCGGGGCACAGCGTGTCGCTGGCGGCGGGGGGATTGCTGCTGATGGCGGTGGCGTGGGTGCCTTATGTGGTGGGGGCTTGTCTGCTGCATCAGTTGAGTCATATGCGCGTGGCGACGAACGTGATCCTGGCGGCATCGGCATCGGTGGTGGTGAGCTATGGGATGAGTCAGTCGAGGTATGGGAAGGCGGATGTGCATCTAACGCTGGGAGGGTTGCTGGCGGGGCTCGTGTCGATCTGCGCGGGAGCGGGCGTGGTGAATCCGGTGGCGGCGGTTGCGATCGGGGCGGTGGGCGGGTGGCTGGTGATGTGGGCGACGGTGCAGGTGGATATGGCGCTGAAGATTGATGATCCGAGCGGGACGATCGTGGCGCATATTGTGGGCGGGGCGTGGGGGACAATTGCGGTGGGGATTTTTGCGTCCCCCCCCCAGGATTCGTGGGGGCAACGGGTGCGGCTGATGGGGGTGCAGGCGCTCGGGTTGTGCGCGATGGGGGCGATGGCGATTCTTGTTGCGGTGGTTTTGTTTGGTGCGCTGAAGTCGGTTCGGGCGCTGCGCGTGGTGGAGGCGGATGAATTTGATGGGTTGGATCTGGCGGAGCATGATTTGAATGCGTATCCGGATTTTCAGCAGACGATGATTAAGAGTTATCATTTGCGGGAGGCTTGAGGGGGATCGCGTAAGAACCGCGACGCAGGCGTCGCCACTACGAAGAGGGAAGCAGTCCAATCAGGTGAAGAAGCGGAAGAAGAGGAAGAGGAAGGCGGCGATGTAGATTGTCCAGACGGCGAGGCCGAGGGCCCAGATCAGGAGGAGGATTGCCCACTGCGCGATGTTGCGGCGGGGTTGTTCTGACCTCATGGTGGGGGGAGAACCCCGGTCTTCCGACCGGGCCATTGGGGTCGGAAACGGATTGAAGGTTAGGGGATTTGTTCCTTGTAGCGCTGCTTGAAGTCGTCGAGTGAATTCACACCTGGGGGGAGCTTGGCTTCTTCGATGAGCATGACGGGGATGCCGTCGCGGACGGGGTAGCTTAGGCCGCCGACTTCGGCGATGAGGAAATCACCTTCCTGGCGCAGCTTGCTGCGGGTGAGGGGGCATCGGAGGAGGTCGAGGAGTTCGGGATCGAGCTGGTGATGGGTGGGTTCAGACATTTGACTCAAAAGGTTAAAGGAACAGACGCAGGCAGTATAAGGAATCGGCGAGAAGGATCAACGAAACGGCATCGGGCGAGGGCTGCTGCAACGTTACGGCGTGCAACAATTGATCGGCGAGAAGGCGGGTTTGGGGGTTCCAGATGAATGGGAAGAGTGCCCAGGGTTGGGAGGTGGCGTGATCGGGTTGGGTTTCGGCCAGGTGATAGTGGGTTGCGCGCTCGACGGAGGAGGCGACGGTGCGATCTTCGGCTTGGACGGCGAAGCTGCCGAGGGCGTGGAGGGTGCAGAGTTCGTGATACCAGTACGTTTCCGGGGAATCAGATTGGGATGGGATGAGGAATGCGCCGCTGGGTTGTTGGGCGCGAGCGAGTTGGCCCATGACGCCGGCGGCGAGATCGGTCCAGGGATCTCGGATGAAGAGTTTGCCGGCGACGTGGATCGCGAGGGCGGTCCAGGCCGCGGTGCTGGCGACGGCGCCGGCGGCCGCGGGGATCCCGGTTGTTGGGAAATGGGTTTGGCTGAGTCCATCGGCAAGAACATCGCACCAGGCGCGGAGCGCTTGATCCCAACGGCCGAACTCCATTCGGGGCAGGCGCTCGAACTGGAGCTTGTAGGTCAGGAGCCAGGCGTAGAGGAGGAGGGGGCGGTAGACGGGTCGGTGGTGGCCGAGGCGATCGAGGACGATGACCTCTGGTAAGAGGGCGCTTCCGGCTAGCTCGATCAGTCGGTCCACCCATTCGCGCGGCAGCTCCTGGTTGAGAAGAATGTGAGGAAACATGAGCGCGCGCTCGATCTGCACGGCGGCACCCGCTTCGGCGCTTGGTGAAAAACCTGATTGATCCGCAAGCGGCTGCTCAATCAGCCGAGCATAGTGAAGTGCGGCTGCGAGAATGTGGCTGGAATTGCTGTTCATAAGAAGCGCGTGAGTTGCACAGTCCTTTAGGGGTGCAGGGAGGGCGAGGTTGGTATTTCGCGGTTCGGTTGATGGTACTTGAGGGCGATGGCGGCGTGGCAGGCCATGGACTGGATCATGGATTCGATGTCCTGGGGGAAGGGGATGATTTCTCCGCGGGGTGAGGTGCAGTTGATGAGCTGGAGGACGCCGAGGGTTTGGTTGTCGGCGTCGTTGAGGGGAACGGCGAGGACGGATTTCGTGATGTAATTGTTTTGCTGATCGCGCTGGGGATTGTGCCGGAAGGGGAGGCGGGTGCTGATCCTGGCGACATCGGGGACGCAGACGCGCTTGCCGGTCAGGGCGACATAGCCGGCGATCGAGTGATGCGAGATGGGGAGCGTGGTGCGATCGAAGCGGGTTTGGAATTCGGTGGGGCCAAGTCGGTGGAGAAGGGAGTCGTTTTGGGCGATGACGAATTCGAGATGCTGATCGGTTTTGATAAAGAGCGATCCGGCGTCGGCGTGGCTGAGGGCGCGCGCTTCGCGGAGGATCACGTCCCAGAGATCGTGCAGGTTTTTTTGCCGGCTCAGGGCTTCGTTGATTCTGAGGAGGCTTTGGGTGCGGTTGCGTTCGATCACGGCGATGTCGCGCTGGCGGCGGATCTCGAAGAGGGCGAGCAGAATGACCGCGAGGACGAGGGCCATTCCGGCGGTTGCCATGACGATTGGGAATGTGACGAGGGCGGCGACAACGATGCCGGCGACGGCGATGGCGGCGGTGGCGAGGGGAAGCAGGTGCTTCTTCAGGCGTTTGCGAAGGAAGTAGATCGTGGTGTGCTTTTGGGCGATGAGGGGATCACCCGAGAGATAGTTGTGAATGTCGGCGGCGAATTCACCGACGGATGCGTAGCGATCCTGGGGCTGGCGATTCAGTGCCTTCAGCAGCAGCGCTTCGAGATCGGAATCGATGGTGGCGTCGACGGATCTTGGGCGTAACACGTCCTGATCCTGGATGCGGAACATGATGGCGTGATGGGGACCGGTCATGTCGTGGGGCCACTTGGCGAGGAGGAGGCGGTAGAGCATGACGCCGAGGCTGTAGATATCGGATCGGGTGTCGATCTTATCGAGGTTTCCGGCGGCCTGCTCGGGGGACATGTATGCGGGAGTTCCGGCGACTTCGCCATCGAGGGTGATGGCGAGGGTGCGGTCGTCTGATTTCAGAGCGCGGGCGAGGCCGAAATCCAGCAGGTGGGGCTGACCGTCGGGGCTTACCAGGACGTTGGAGAACTTCAAGTCGCGATGAATGATGCCGTGCTGGTGGGCGTGCTGGACGGCGAGTGCGACGAGCCGAATGAGGGCGAGAGAATCGCGTCGAGAGAACTGATGGGATTGCACGTATTCATCCAGCGGCTCTCCGTGGATCAGTTCCATGGCGTAGTAGTAGACGCCGTGATGGACTCCGCTGTCGTAGATGCGGGCGATGTTGGGATGTTCGAGGCGTGCGGTGAGATGGACTTCGCGATCGAAGCGCGAGCGGAAGGATTCGGAACCGACGCCGGCCAAGAGCTTGAGGGCGACCCTGCGGCGGGTGGAGAGCTGGGTGGCGGACCAGACGGTGGCCATTCCGCCTTCGCCGAGTTTGTCTTCGACTTCGTAGCCGTCGATGCGGGGTTTGAAACGGGCGGCGGCGGCGGTGAGACTGGCGGCTGGGCCTGTGGGGGGGAGGATTCCGGCGAGGTTGGTGAGGATGGTTGGATCGTCGGGGGTCATTCGATTTGCGCATCCAGTTCGACGTTCGAAGTTCGACGTTCGGGGTTCCGAATGAAATCAATGCGGCGCGTTGGCCGGAATCTGCGGGATCCTTTTCTTCATCGCGGTCTCGCACACTTTGTGCATGTTTAGCGCCTTCAGCTCCGCGAGGAGGTCTTCGTTGCTGGGCCCATCGAGGGAGCGGGCTACTTCGTTCAGGAGGAGTTCTGCGAAACGTTCTCGGGCGCGGTGGAGGATGACTCGGATGTTGGCGGATGTCATGGTCTTGGCCATTTTTGGGGTCAGCTCATCGGCCATCTGCTGGGACTCTACGGAGGGATTTTGTACGTGGAAGAGAAGGACGGTGTGGTAGCTGGGTTGGGTTTTCTCTAAGGCGGCCCAGGCGTGGTTCATGAGCTCTGCACGCCAACTGTCGATGAAATGATCGTCATCGGCGGATTGTGGAGTGGGTGCGGCGGTGTTGTCGGGGAGGGCTGTGGTGCGTTTTCGGGAGCGGTGATGATCGTTGACGAGATTCACCAGGACGGTTCGCACATAATCGCGGAAGCGGCCTTTTTTGGCATCGGTTTTTTTGAAGTCGCCCCGGAGGAAACGGAGGGCGAATTCCTGGAACAACTCATCGGCGGCTTCTTCATCGCGGAGTGCGCCAAGGAGATAGCGATGGATGGAGGTGCAGTAGCGCTCCATCAGAACGCGCTGAGCTTCATCACAGGCGCTGGCGGCGGGGTCGTTAGCCTGATGGACCATGGTCCAGAGGGTGTTAATTCGGCTGAGACGTTGGGGATCCTCGTGGGTCATCGCTTTATCCAGCGGAAGTGAGGCGGGTCATCATATCTCTTGCCGGGACGAATCGTAAGTGGGTTTCGTAGAGGCGCGGCTGCGTCGCGGTCACGGCGCAGACCGGGATTGGGCACCCGTTCTCCATCGTGTGCACCGCGACGCAGGCGTCGCCGCTACAAAAAACCCGAAGTTGAGTAGGATGTTCGGATGCGCGGAATTATCGAATTGGCTTGTGTGATCATTCTGGGCCTGATGCCGGCCGTACGCGGCGCTGCGAGCGATTACTATGCCATTGAGATTGTTGATGAGCAGAGCGGGCGAGGTGTGCCGCTGGTTGAGTTGAAGACGACGAACAATATTCGTTATTACACGGACTCTAATGGGCTGGTCGCTTTTGAGGAGCCGGGACTGATGGGGCGGAAGGTGTTCTTTACGATCATTTCTCACGGGTATGAGTTTGCGAAAGACGGGTTTGGAATTTCGGGGGTTGCGCTGGATGTGAAAGCCGGCGGGAGTGCGAAGCTGAAGATCAAGCGCATCAACATCGCTGAGCGGATTTATCGCCTTACCGGTCAAGGGATTTATCGGGACACGGTTCGGCTGGGACGGAACGCGCCGCTTGAAGAGCCGCTGCTGAATGCGGAAGTGCTGGGGCAGGATTCGGTTTATGCGGAGGTTTATCGCGGGCAGATTCATTGGTTCTGGGGCGATACGAGCAGGGCGGCGTATCCGCTGGGGCTTTTTAATACTTCGGGGGCGGTGTCGGATCTTCCGGAGAAGGGCGGGTTGAAGCCGGGCGTTGGGGTGAACCTGAAATACTTCGCGGCGAAGGGATTTTCACGACCGATGGCGCCGATGGCGGAGAAGGGGCCGGTTTGGATTGAGGGGGTCGTGGTTCTGAACGATGACGCGGGGAAGGAGCGGATGCTGTGTCATTTTTCGCGGATGAAAGATCTGGGGACGCGGCTGGAGCGCGGGCTGATGGTGTACAACGATGCGAAGAATATTTTTGAGAAGTCGTTGCCGGTGCCGCTGGATGCGGTGCTGGCGCCGACGGGACATGCGACGCGGGTGAAGGTGGAGGGGCAGGAGTATTTTTATTTTTCGGCGCCGTATCCGGCGGTTCGCGTGAAGGCGGATTGGAAGAGCGTTCGGGATCTGGGGGAGTACGAAGCGTATACGTGCCTGGCGCAGGGAACGCGATATGAAAAAGGGGATGCGAAGCTTGATCGTGCGGATGGGGACAAACTGAATTGGGGTTGGAAGAAGAATACTCAGCCGGTGCAGGCTGGGGAGATTGAGGAACTTGTCAGTGGTGGAAAGATGAAGCGGGAGGAAAGTCCGTTTCGATTGGTGGACATGGACACGAAGAAGCCCGTGCGATTGCACGGGAGTTCGGTGTATTGGAACGAGTATCGGAAGAAGTATGTGATGATTGCCTTGCAGATGATGGGGACTTCGATGCTTGGCGAAGTCTATCTTGCCGAGTCGGAGACGATTGAAGGGCCGTGGACGAGCGCGAAGAAGATCGTGACGCACAACAAGATGGATTTTTACAATCCGACGCAGCACCCGTTCTTTGATGAAGAGGGGGGTAAGATCATTTACTTTGAAGGGACCTACACGAACACGTTTTCCGGGAATCCGACGCCGACGCCGTGGTATGAGTACAACCAGGTGATGTATCGGTTGGACTTGTCGGATTCGCGGTTGAAGTTGGGGTAAACGCGAGACGCGGGCGTCAGGTGACAGACCGCGGTATCATCTGCGTTCGCATGAATGGGTGGTGGTGCCGCATGATTAATGGAACTCGCATTGGCGTGGTATGGGTCGCGATTTGGCTGGGTGGGTTGGGTGCGGCGGCACGGGCGGACGATGCAGGGATTGAGGAACGTTATAGGGCGGCGGGGCCGGTGGAGCGGCAGAAGATTGTTGACGACAATAGCCATGCACTGGGGTGGCGGGTGGTGGGGGAGTTGGGTCTGGCTGAAGCGGATCGTGGAGAGCAGGGGGCGGCGACAGCGACCCCAATCCTTTCCCGGAGCAGGCGGGCGAAGGGGGCAAGAGGTCCTTGATCGTGTCCCGTCATTTTAGCGAACGACGAGATTCTTCAAGCGATACGTGGAAGGCGCACCGGGTCGATCCGGCTCGGCGGCGGAGGATTGTCGCTCGCCGGTCCGGAACGAGATCGCGTGGAATCGTTCGATCGAGTTGGGGATGGGGACGTCGCGGAGGTGTGATCCGTTGATGGAGACGGCGATGGATTTCTGGCTTGTGTCGGCGGCGAGGTCCAGTTTTGTCCAGCGGTTCAGGGGTTCGCTGGGTGAGGAGAAACAGAGAATTGATGCGCCGTTGTCGCCGCGGAGCTCGAATTGAAGAGGCTTGGAAGTCGTTGCATTGACCTGGTATTCGACGGAGATCTGTACGTGCCGCGAGGCAGGAAACATTCTGGTGGCGCGGGCGTAGTCGGATGGGTCTTGATCTTTGATGTGGAGTGACGGGGTGCCGTCGGGTTCTATCTCGGCGGTGATTGGCGCCCATGCGGGGCAGTAGAGATTCCAGTCATCCGAGAAGGGAGCGGAGGCTGTGGCGGGAGATCGCGTGGTTAGAGGAATCCGGCTGACCCAGATATCTTCCTTGCTCATGCTGTAGGAGACCCAGGTTGCGCGGGAGCAATCGGGGAAGGAGTTGTCGGTGGACCATTCGGAGATGCCGCGGACGTATTGGGGGCCGATGGCTTTGTAGAGCCCGGGGTAGCGGATGGGGGGAAGCTCGCCGTGGATGATGCGCATGTTGGCGAAGGTGATTCCGTCGTCGCCGGTGACGATGGCGAGGGGATAGCGTTCGGCGAGATCGGGGTTGTAGAGGAGGGCGTAGCGATCGTCCGCGGTGCGCTGGCCCCAGACCTTGGCCATGCCGGCGACGAGGGTGGGCGGGCGCACGGGCGAGGTCCAGGTTTGGCCTTCATCGCGTGAGAGAAGGACCCAGCCCCACTTCATGACGGCAACGAGGGCGCCGTCCTTTCGGTGGTAAAAGCACATGGCCTTACCGAAGCGTTTTGGGAAATACGGGCGCGACGGTTCATCGGCGGGCCAGGTGTTGATGTCGTGCCACTTCATGCGTGCGTCGCCGAGGAGGTTGCCGTAGTCCTGCTGCTCGAGGAAGGGCTTGTTGTGCAGCAACTGGTCACAAGCATCGACGAAGCCGGGATCTTTGGCGGAGGAAAAGATCGGCGGCAGCCTGGGGTGGGGATCGCTTGGCGCGCGGAGCATGTAAAACTCTCCGAGCGAATGATCGGCGCGGATTTCGCGCACGACCAGAGCGCCTTTTTTGTACTCGCTTAGCGTGTCGTTCGAGGTGCGGAGTCCGGCGATGGTCAGCATTCGACCGTTCTTCGCGAGGTAGAAGTACATCCGTGCCGCAGTTGACGCGCCTTGGGGAAAGAGTTCGGCGGGTTTGGACCAGTTCAGGCCGTCTTCTGAAGTTGCATAAAGCTCGTGCGAGGGCCAGATGTCTTCGTCTTTTTCGCAACTGTTCCAGGCGACGTAGAGGCGTTTTTTCCAGCAGGCCATGTCGACGTGATGGTTGTAGGTCCAGCCGCGGCCGTCGGTTTGTTCTGGTGCTGCATGGGAGGCGCGAAAGATCTGGATGTTGGCGACGCCGGGGTAGGGGAGCAGACCGGCGTATGGGAGCTTGAGGTTGATCTGCTTTTGCTCAGGGCCGGTGATGATGATGGGATCGGCGGCGCGAGCGAGAGTTACCGGCACAGAGGTGAGGAGGAGAAGGAGAAGCTTCGAGGGGAGTCGTGCCATGGTTTCTATATTGCGGTAGGACGGGAGGGTTTACACGGGCAGGATGCCCGTGCTACGGGGAGGCCGTGGCGGGGAAGCTAGGGGCACAGGCCGTATTTTTGCAATGCGGCGTGGACGCCGTGGTCGTTGTTGCTGGGGGCGATCCAGTCGGCGACGTCTTTGACGAGCGGGTGGGCGTTGTCCATGGCGACGGAGACGGCGGCGGATTGGAGCATACCGACGTCGTTGGGCGCGTCGCCGATGGCCATGACCTGGTTCATGGTGATGCCATAATGCTGGGCGACGAGGTTGAGGCTCGTGGCTTTGCTGACGCGCTTATCCATGATCTGCAAGAGGTCGCGGTCGGTCTTGACGATGGAGACGCGATCGTCGAATTGTTCCTGAAGCAGGGCCTCGAGGCGGAGGATGATGCGGGGTTCGCCGAGGAGCATAAGTTTGGTGATGGGGTGGGCGCAGATGGCTTCGACGGGGCCGATGAAGTCGGGCTTGAAGAGACGGCCGGTCTCGGTGGTGTAGGCGTGGTCGTCGCGATCGGTGTACCACTTGTCGAGGATTTCGCAGGTGAGGATGACTTCCTCGAACATGTCGCGGGCGGTGTCGATAATTTCGCGGGAGAGCGGGCCGGGGAGCGGGCGATGGAAGAGGGGTTTTTGGTTGGGCTCGTCCCAGATCAGCGCGCCGTTGTAGTTGATCTGGAGGGTGTCGAGCTTCAGATCGTGGTAGATATGGCGGACGGATCGCGGGGGGCGGGCGGATGCGATGATGAGCTTGACGTTTCGATTGGGAAGGCAGGCGAGGGCGCCGGCGGTTTGCTCGGTGACTTTTTTCGAATCGTTGAGCAGTGTGCCGTCGAGATCGACGGCGACGAGGCGGATGTCGGATTTTGGGATGGGGACAGTCATGACAGCGAGTGAGCCTCAGAGGCGTTTCGTTTTTTTCTGTAGCGCGGGCGTCTTGCCCATGCTTGTATCGTCAACACGGGCAAGACGCCCGTGCTGCAGGTAAACTTTCACAGACTTTTTCCATTAGAACGTGTGAACGGAACGGGCGTTGAGGAAGGCGAGGTGAATTACGGCGGGGGGTTTGCCGATGACTGCCTGAAGTGCGTCGCGATAGAGGTCCATTTGAGATTTGTAGAATTTGATTCGTTCGGGGAGTGTTTCTTTGGTGACGCGATCGGTTTTGTAATCGACGATCTCAAAGCCACGCTCGGTGGGGATCAGGACGTCGAGGCGGCTGCGAATCATGACGCGGTCGAAGGGGGACTGTGGAGCGGGAGCGTTTTCGGCATCTCGGGCGAAATAGACGGGGACCTCGCGAAGAACATTTTTGTGGTGCCGGCGAATCAGGATGCCGATTGAGCTGGAGACGAGCCAGCAGATGGATTCGAGATCCACGGCTTTAGCGGCGGCGGGGGTGATCAGGCGGCGGTCGATGATGGATTGGAGCTGGGCGTTGAGATCGGGGGTGTCGCAGGGGCGCGTGAAATCGAGGTGCTGGAGCAGCAGATGGGCTGCGGAGCCGACCTCGGCGGCGGTGGGTTTGAGATCGGTGCGAAGGGATCGGGGCTGTGCGAGTTCGGTGCGGAACTCGATCAGGGGTTCCAGCGAAACGGATTTGGCGGCGAAGGCGACGCGGCCATCTTTGGCGATCTCGCTGACGGATTCGGTGGCGCGGACTTCGGTGAAGGGTGCGAATTGGTATTCCTCCGCGAGGCGGGACAGGACGAGATTGGCCGTGGCGTCGGTTGGCGGTGGGGGGGAGAGGGGTTCGAGCTTTGCGAGGCGATGTTGTCGTTCGGACTCTGTTGGGCGCATCGACTGGGGACTGGGCCAGGATTCCAGATCCTGCGGCGTATACCGGTGAATCTCGAAGATTTCCGGCGATGCAGCGGACACGGGGCCGAGCCAGTCGAGCATGGTGCGGGCGGAGAGAATGGTGTCGGTGGAGAAGGGGCCGGCGTGGTTGCCGAATCGGGAGGTCCAACCGTCGACTTTCGAATCGGAGCAGGTGCCGGTGAGGATGAGGTGTTCCTTGGCGCGGGTCATGGCGACATAGAGGACGCGCAGCTCCTCGGCGAGTGACTGCTGGCGAACGCGGATTTGAACGAGCATGCTGGCGAGCGATGGGTAGCGGATTTGTTTTGCTTCATCGACGGCGCTCAGGCCGAGGTATGCGTGGCGGTCGACGAGGATTGAGCCGTTGCAATCGGAGAGGTTGATGGTTTTGCCCAGGTCAGGCAGGATGACGATGGGAAACTCGAGGCCCTTGGAGCGGTGGATGCTCATGATGCGGATGACGTCTTCGGCGCCGCTGACGACTGAGGGTTGACCGAGATCGGATTCGGATTGCAGGGAGTCGAGAAAGGTTAGGAAGCGTGCGAGGCCCTGGCGGTGGAATGAGCCGAACTGGCGGGCGCGTTCGTGGAGGTCGATCAGGTTGGCGACGCGCTGCCGGCCGTCGGCGAGTCCGGTGCAGAATGCGAGGTAGCCGGTGGAGTCGTAGATGTCCCAGAGCAGCTCGGCGAGGGGGCGTCGCTGGGCGATTTCGCGCCAGCGGTCAAGTTGGTTGCGCAGGTTGTTGAGGGCGGCGGCGAGTTCGTCGCCTTTGTCCTTGGCGTAGGCAACGACGGCTTGATGAAACGTGAAACGTGAAACGTGATGGGGGTAGGCGAGGCGGATTCGGGCGAGGGCATCTTCGGGGTTGGGGAGCGACGCGATGGGTGAACGGAGAACGGCGGCGAGAGGGATATCCTGCTGGCGGTTGTCGAGGACTTTCAGGAGGGCGAGGATGTCGCGGACTTCCATGGAGTCGAAGTATCCGGTGCCGGATTCGCTGTGGACGGGGATACCGGCGGCGCGGAGGATGTCGGCGAATTGATCGGCCTTGTAGCGCATGGAGCGAAGGAGGATGACGATGTCGGAAAGCTTCACGGCTCGCGATGCAAGCGTGCCGTCTGGCTGCTTCTCCATGACGTGCATCGGAGGGGAGCCGTCGCGACCGGTGATGGCGAGAATCCTTCTTGCGATCAAGAGCGCTTCGCGCTCGGTGCGGTCGAGCTCTTCTTCATCGACTGGAGAGGATGCTCCGGGTTCACCGTCATCGTGCGGGGCGGTCGTGTCCAGGGGCAGGAGGTGAAGCTCGAGGGGGGAGCCGGTGAAACAGGATGCGCCGTTGCTGCTGGGGTATTTGAGGCCGGGGTTGAGCTGGTGGGTGGTGTCGTACTCGATGTCGGCGGCGGACTTGGTCATGAGGCGATGGAAGACCTTGTTTAGCGCGTCGAGGAGGGGAGCGCGGCTGCGGAAATTGGCCTGGAGATCGATCACTTGCCCGCAATTGTTGTTCTTTGAGTTGAATCGCTCGTGCCGCGCCAGGAAACGATGCGGTTCGGCGAGGCGGAAGCGGTAGATGGATTGTTTGACGTCGCCGACGGTGAAGAGGTTGGGGAGGGCGCTACCCTCACCCGAGCCCTCTGGCGCAGTACCGGGCGAGGGGTGAGAGGCGAGACACTCGGTACTGGCGAGGCCCAGAATCGCATCCTGAACCTCGTTGATGTCCTGGTATTCGTCAACCAGGACATGCTTGAATTTCTTATGAAGCAATCGCGCAACCGAAGACGGGATCAAAGAAGGGCTCCCGTCCCTCTTCTTTTCCGCGGGTTGGATCAAAGAAGGGCTCCCGTCCCACTTCTTTTCGGTGGGATCACGAAGGGCTTTCAGGGCCAAGCGTTCGAGATCGGAGAAATCTACTGCTCTTGCTGCATCTTTTTCCTGCCGGTAGCGGTCTCCGAATTCTTTCACCAATGAGAGGAAGACGCGTGCGCTGTTGCACATCGACTTCATGCCGTGGGTCCACTGTTCGCAGTTGAAGCGAAGGATGGCGCGGAGCGTGCCGTCCTTCAGCTCCGCGCGAATGTTGTCCATTAGTGTCTTGGCGGCTTCTTTGCCGGGGATGGCGTTGCTCATGGGGGTCAACTTTGGAAGCTCGACCACTGAGACTTCGCAAAGGGCGTCGAGACCATCGGCTTTCAGGACATCCTGCCAGTGACGAAGCATCAGGCCGTGGTCTTTGAGCTGCTCGACATATTTCGCGAACGGCTTCTGGGGGGCGAGGACTTTGTACGCATCGCGGCAGCGCTGGATGACGTCCTCGAGGTGCGTCGTTACGACGTTCATCAATTCGCGACCCAGTTCTGAATCCGCGAAGTTACCGGAGCACGTCTGATCGATTCGACTGAGCGCGCGCTCGCGCCATTGTTCGGGATCGACGAGCGAACACAGAAGCTCGTGGGTTCCGATGACCTGGTGAATAAGCCGCTCGTCATTGCCGTCGCCATAGGCATCGACGAAGGCCTGGAATTGTCCGTCTTGATCGCGCTCGTAGCGATCGGAGAAAAGCTGCCGGGCGATCTCAATTCGCAGCAGGGATGCTTCATCGGCGTCGATGACGACGAAGGCGGGATCCAGGCCAAGCAGGTGGAAGTGTTGGCGGAGGAGTCTTGCGCAGAATCCGTGCAGGGTTGAGACCTGGGCGCGATCGATGAGCGCCAGTTGGCGCTGGAGCCGGGGGTTTGGGTTTGTCGCGATATGATTGCGGATGGAGCGCTGGATGCGCGATTTCATTTCGGCGGCGGCGGCTTCGGTGAAGGTGACGACAAGAAGTTCGTCGATATCGCAGGGGTCTTTCGCGTCGCAGACGAGATACGCGCAGCGCTCGGCGAGGACGGCGGTTTTTCCGGAGCCTGCCGCGGCGGAGACGAGGAGCGACTTGCCGGTGGCGTGGATGGCGGCGTGCTGCTGGGGTGTCCATTGCGGGCCGGGTTCAGGGGCCATCGTCGCCTCCCTTCAGCACTTGGAGGAGGACGGCGGTTCGCTTCATGGGTGGCAGCGGGTTGTAGCGGTTCACGCTGACATCGAACCGGCACACCGGGCGAAACTCGCAGTGGGGGCAGGGGGATTGCCGGCCGATGCGGTATGGGCGGATGGAGATATTTCCTTCGATGATCTCATCGGCGAGCTGGACGATCTTTCGTTCGACGAATTTCAGAAGTGCGGCAAATTCCGCCGTGGTCGCAACGTCCGAGTTGTCGCGATATCCGAACTCTCCGTCGGCTTTGATATGAGCGGCGACGACTTGAGATTTTCCGCCGGTTAGCTCTGCGTCAATCGCTGCGATGTAACCGGCGTCGAAGATGCCGCGCGGCTTGATCTTGAGCGCGAACAGCGGATCGGTGGGGTCGGGTCCGTCTTCGGGATGATCGACCGATTCGAGGCTGCGCAGAAGCTGCGAGTAGAAGGCGGCGACGGGCGTAATCTTCTTGCCTTCGAGCTGTTCGCCCGCGTTCTGGAGGACCAGCAGGTAGGTTAGAAGCTGGAGCGATAGTCCGTGATAGACCCGCCCGAGCGCCAGCGGCCGGCCGGACAACTTGTAATCGATGACCGCAAATGCGGCTTGGTTTTCGATGACGTCAACCCGGTCGATCTTTCCCGATAGGATGATTTCGTGACCATGCGGGGTGGCCAAGCGGTAGGGGGGCAGCTTGCCCCCTTCGCCGAAGTTCAGCTCGGCGTATTTCGGCCGGAACTGCCCGCGCTTGAGAACTTCCCGCTGTGTCGCAACGACTTGCTCGAGCGTCTGCTCGATCCGCCTGAGGAGGTATTGGTTTCGCGCGGTGCTCAGCATCAATTCCCCACGGAGGGATTTGCCAACCTCTTGCGCGAAGTCACGGATCATTGCCTGCGTGATGCTCGGCTCGATCCTGCACCAGTCTTCGCGTTTGTGGAGGCATTCCTGCACGAGCCGTTCGAGGATCTGGTGATAAACGTTTCCAAGGTCCATCGTGGTGACATCGGCTTCTTCGCGCTGGCGAAGCTGCAGGCCGTGGGCCGCGAAATGCTTGAAGGCGCAGGTCGCGAAGGATTCCACGCGTGTCACGCTGGCTCTGAGAGGTGAAGCGAAAAGCCTGGACGCAACATCCCTGGAGAGGGCGGCTTCATTTCGATAGCTCAGGGCCTTCCAGGCTTTGAAGCGCATGACGTCGATTGCGTCTTCGCAGCATTCGTGGGTTGCGAGCCAGTGATAGAGCTGGGGCCAGGGGGCGGTATCGTCACCGTCGCCCGCGCCCGGAGTAGCGGGCGAGGGAGTCAGACGTGCCCAGCGCATGAGTGCCGTGACCAGTTGCCGGGGCGTGGCGATGTCGTGTGGAGGCGCATCGGATTCTCGCGGCTCGGTGGTCACTTTCACATCCGGAAAAAGTTCGACCAATCGGTGCCAGAAGCTGGATGGCGCGAGCGGGCGATTGGCTTCGTCCGCGATCGCGCGCGTGGCGATCAGCCGGTGGGTTGCTCGGGTGAATGCGATGTAGCCGAAAAGATTTTCGTCCAACAGTCGGCGCTCGCTGTCGGCATCGACGTTCAGATCTCGCTGTTGGAGAAAGCGCCTCTCTGAATCAGACAGGACCGAATCTTCTCGCGGAACCTGCGGGAACTGGCCGTCACCAAGGCCGAGGATGAAGACGGTGTGGGCGGAACTGGTGCGCGTGCGATCCGCCTGGCCGACGAGTACCTGGTCGACGGTCGGGGGGGTGAGTGCGAGATCGAACTGCTCCAGGCCGGCTTCGAGGATGTCCACGACGTCCGCAAGCTCGACGGTCTCGTTGCCCAGCAGATCGACCATCTGGTCGAAGAGTTCGACCAGTTCGGCCCAAACCTGGGCATGTTCGCCCCGTTGCTCGAGATGATGGGCGGCGGTGGCCTGGTCGATCCATTGCCCGAGCGTTTGGGGAATTTCCAGCTTATTGAACAACGCAAACAGCGCTTTGACGATCTCCCGCACCGTGGTGGGCTGTCGCACGCGATCGAGGAACGGCGCGATCTGATCTACCAGGCGTCGCCGCAATGAATCCATTCGATGCGCGAGATCTTTCTCAGGCGACCAACCCTCATCGCTGTCATCGCGGCGGACGGTTCGCGCATAGGTCCACGGCTCCTTCGCGGTCCACGCGTTTCCGCGAACGCGATGAAGAAGCAGATAATTCTCCAGCTCATCGGTTTCGTCGGGGGACAGATTGGCCAGCCCGGACTTCATCAGCGACATCACGGCCTCGTGGGGCCAATTCCCCCGCGCCAACTGGAAAAGCGATCGTGTGAACTGGAGGAGAGGGTGATGTCCGGCGGTCCGCCTTCGATCGGCGAAGAACCGAATGTTGTGCTCACGGAAGGCGGCGTTGATCAACTCGTGATACTGATCCAGATCGCGCACCAGAATAGCGATGTCGCGGAAGCGCAGGCCTTCTCGCAGCAGATCTCTAATGCGACGTGCGGCGGCATTGACTTCGCCGCGTCGGTCGGCAGCTTCGATAAGCTCAATGGGACGGGCGTTCTCGGCCGCTTCGATGCGATCGTTGAAGAGTTGCTTCTCAATTGCAGCGAGCGAAGGCGTGGCGAAGCGTTTCACATCCCGTAGCACAAGCGGTGGATCGACTGTTACCCCTGCCTCCGCGAAACCCAGGACAAGCCGGCGATACGTTTCCTCGATCCGATAAAATAATGAGGCATCATCGGGCAGATGATGAACATCCGTGATTGTCTTGCTCGCGGGATCGAGCAGGAGGGCAATTTCCATTTTCGGGGCCGCGCTGGCGAGGGCTGTGAGCATGCGGCGCTCGACTTCACTGAACTCGAGAAATCCGTCCACGTAGACGGATGTATTCTTAAACTGCCGGCTTTCGTGAACGCAGGCGAGGACCTGTTCGAGCCGGCGATTGGGATCGACGCGCTCCTGCCCGAGCACTTCACGATACGCGTGATACAGCAGGGAAAAATCCGCGACTTTGTCGGCGAGCAGCTTCGTCTCCAGGTCGTTATTTCCACTCGGCGCGCCGCTGCGCAGCTCGTCGGCGAGATTGCGAAGCGTGCCGGCATCTTTTCCGCAGCGATCGAACTCGGCGAAGGTTGAATCCAGCCGGGCCGCCAGGCCTGGCTGACGAGCCACCGCGGTAAAGAACTGCAATTGCGGCTGGAGCTTGCGCAGCAGATGGCCCAGCAGCATTTGCCGGCCGAGCGGGGTGATTTCCGGGACCGCGCCGCCGCGGCATTCTTCGAGGACATCCCGCCCGAGCTGATCAAACGAAACGACGCGACAGCGTGAAAACCCGGCGAGGCCGGAGTTGCAGGTCAGCTCTCTTTCCGCGGAGAACGTCGCCTGCTTCGGCAGAATCCAGAAAATTGGCGCACCCAACGGCTCTGCTTTCATGGCTTCGACGATGGCGCGGAAGCAGTGATGGGTTTTTCCCGTGCCCGCGCGACCGATTACAAAGCGCAACGACATTGACTCTTGATCCGTAGGAGGATCCCTCCGAGCTGGAACTACGACGGCTATTTTGACCGGTCGTGCCGCGAAACGAAAGTCATTCGGAGAGACTTCCGTCCATCCTTGCGGGCACGGCGGATGGCGACGTGGCGGGCAGCGATGAAGGCAATACTGATGGTGAGGTTGATGGGGACGTTGTCGGCGAAAGCGCTGGAGAACCTGTTGCCGCCGGGAGGCTGGGCGCCGGTGCTCCGATCGGCAGGGCTATCCACAGGCAGATGATCAGGATTAAGACACCAAAGCTCAGCTTCGAAAGAATACCGACGAACCGTCCCTTGGCTGCACCGACGCCGATTCGGAGGGAGTGTTCGAGGTTCTTGCCGAGGTATAGCTCGACCACCATCGCGCCGACCAGGCTTCCGAGGCACGCGCCGATGATCGTCCCGAGGATTGGTATTGGAATCAGGAAGGAGAGAAAGATTCCGCCGACGATTCCGCCGACGATGGCTGCAAAGATTCCTCGTCGGGAAGCGCCTTCGCGCTTGGCACCCGCGCCGCCTGCCGCGGTCTCGACGATTTCCGCGATGACGCCGATCATCGTCAGCACGATCAGCGTTTTCCATCCGATGTAAATCCATTCGGTGGCCCATGCGTAGGCGAGCGCGCCCAGGACCATCACCCAGATCCCCGGGAGGCTGAGGACGAGGGCAAACAGACCGGTGAACAAGACGGCGATGAAGCAGATGTAATAAATCCAATACACGGCGTCATCATAACGCATCGCTGGGACAAGTTTAATTGGCGTGTCGCGGCGCCGGGCGGGTTGGTGATGAGGAGAGGAGAAGTTCGAAGGCGACGAGGCGAGTTTGGCTGATGTGGAGGCCGTCGGTGTTGTCGATGCAGCCGAGGAGGATGTGGCGGTTGGGGGAGATCTCGGGGCCGAGGCAGAGGCCTTCGAGATTTTCGCCGTTCTCGTCAAAGATGAAGTTGTCGTAGAGGAGGGTTTTGGTGACGGGTTTGATGGGGTGGTCTTTGATGGATTCCATAGTGGAGATGTCGCGGGCGCTGGTGGTATCGATGTAGTAGATGCGGGTGCGGATGGACGGTTTGCGATCCAAGGTTTCGGCGGCGGAGCGTTCTAAGGCGATGAGGTGGGTTTCATCTAGAGCGATCAGGTCGCAGAGACCGATTTGGCCGACCAAGGTGTGGACGCCGCTGGTTTGATAAAGGTATTGGGACCCAGGGCTGAAGCCCTGAGCTTGGCCCTCCTTGGTCGGGTCTTGGGTGTATTTTTGAATGCGACAGCGGGTGGAGGAGGCGAAGGGTTCGGCGATTAATGTTGTGTTGCCATCAGAGATCGTGGCGCGTTCGGTGGCGGTGAAGAGTGTTTTCTTGTCGGGGGTCAGGGTGAGGGATTCGAACCCCTGGTTTTTGACGATGTTCTGGTGCGAGAAGATTTTTGGGATCGGAAGGTTGAAGCGGTTTTCGCCGGTTTTGAGGTTGACCGCGTGAATGCCTGGGGTGTCTTCATCGCTGAGAAAAAGGGTGTCGCTGTTTAAAAAAGCGGCGCCTTCGTAGTCATGGGTTTCGCTGAGGGAGATGGCGCACGTGATGTTGGCGGATTTGATGGAGCAGTCGGAGTTGAACGTGACCTTGAAGCGAAGGAGCTTGTTGGAGTTGTCCATCACCGCATAAAAGTCTTGACCGCCGGCGCAGGTCATGCCGCTTAGACCAGCGATTTTGAATGCTTCGCCGTGTTGGTCGGTTGCCGTTTGGGGGAGCGGCGCGGGCTGGATGCCGCGGTAAAGAAGATGTGGGTGCTCCGCAAGGACAGGGATCGGAATCAGTGCGAGCGCGAGGAAGAGGAACAGCGAGAATGGACGGTGGGACATCATCGTGGAAAGATAACCGTGTGGTTCAGGATTACGATGCGATTGTAGTCGGCGTGGGGGCGATGGGATCGGCGGCGTGCTATCACCTTGCCGCGCGCGGCGTTCGGGTTTTAGGGTTGGATCGGTTTGCGATTCCGAACACCCTGGGGAGTTCGCATGGGTTTTCTCGAATGATTCGGATGGCGTATTTTGAGCATGCGGATTATGTGCCGCTGCTGCGGCGGGCGTTTGGGTTGTGGGAGGAGTTGGAGCGAGCGAGCGGGGAGAAGTTATTTTACAAGGTGGGGGGGATTTATATGGGGCGTGCTTCGGATCCGGCGATTGCAGGCGCGCTGCTCAGTGCGCGGACCCATCAGCTATCGCATGAGGAATTGTCCCGCATTGAGCTTGGGGAGAGGTATCCGCAGTTTCGGTTGCCTTCTGATTTTGTGGGGATGTGGGAGGAAAACGCGGGGCTTCTGGTGCCGGAGAAATGTGTGGAAGCGCATGTGCGGTTGGCGCGCGAGGCGGGGGCGGAGGTTTATGCTGATGAAGAGGTTCTGGAGTGGCGAGAAGGGTGGGTGCGGAGTTCGCGCGGAGAGTATCGAGCGAAGGAGATTGTGTTCACGGCGGGGCCCTGGACTTCGAAGTTGGTGCGGGAGCTTGGCGTGAAGCTGGTGGTGACGCGGCAGGTGATGGGGTGGGTCTGGCCTAAGCGTCCGGAGATGTTTGCGTTGGGAACGCTGCCGGTGTGGGCGATTGGGCATGCGGATGGATCTTTGCATTATGGGTTTCCGATATTGCCGGATGGGGAAGGGTTCAAAATCGCCTGGCATCGGGCGGGGGAAATGACGGATCCCGATACGGTGCGGCGAGAGACCTCGGCGGCGGATGAAGAGGAGTTTCGATCCGTGCTGCGGGAAATGATTCCGGAGGCGGATGGGGAACTCGCGGCGATACGCACGTGTTTGTATACCCATTCGCCGGATCATCATTTTGTGCTGGATCGGGTGCGCGGGATGAAGGGGGTTACGGTCGCGTGCGGGTTTAGTGGGCATGGATTCAAGTTTGCTTCGGTAATTGGGGAGGTGCTGGCGGATCTGGTGACGGAGGGGAAGACGGATTTGCCGGTGGGGTTTTTGGGGATGGGGAGGTTTGAGTTTTCCTGAGCTGTTTCTCACCACGGAGCTGTTTCTCACCACGGAGATCACGGAGGAACACGGAGAAAGAGTTCTATTCAAGGCGTTTTCTTCTCCGTGATCCTCCGTGATCTCCGTGGTGCATTAGATGTGACAGGAACATGGGCAAGATGCCCATGCTACAAAAGCAATGGCGCGGCGGGTGGGATTTTTCAGGATGAAAGTGAAGGTGCGCTTCTTGAACGTCCGATAAGAGGAGCATGACGTTTGATCCGATGGTGGCCAATGCGGGGCGGCTGCGGATTCTTGCATCGCTGGCGGGGGAGCCGGCGCAGGCGTTTGTGCGGCTGCGCGCTCAGACCGGGTTGACGGATGGGAATCTCGCGACCCATGCCAGGCGACTGCAATCAGCGGGATTCGTTGCAATTCAAAAGACGCCGGCGGAGGGGAAGATTGTGACGACGCTGCATCTGACGGCGCGGGGGCGCGAGGCACTCGCGTCGCACGTGCGCTGTTTGGTTGAGGTGATCGACGGAAAACAACAGACCGATGCGGGGGCGCTGGTCGAGGCGGCGGCTCAGGACGATGACGACTGGGTGGATTGAGCGCTTGCGCCAAGGGTTTTAAGCTCGAGTGCGATCTTGGGTGAGTTTGTTTGCCACCAGATTTGTTTGTGGTGGTGGAGCGTTGCGACGGTGCCGTGGGCGGGGAAGACGGCGGCAAAATCGCTGCCTTGAAGTTTGTCCATGAGCGCGCGGGTGAAGTATTCCAGTTCCTCGGTGTCGTCAGGGGTAAACTGGATGGCGGCGGCGTTGGTGAGCTTCTGCAAATCCGCGGAGTTGATCGAGATGGCGTTCAGCACTTCGGGCAGCCAATCGCGGTTGCCGAAATCAAGCTCGTAGGCCCAATGGCTCTTGGGCATCAGCCAGAGATTTCCAGGCAGGGATTTGCACCACGCGAGGCAGAGGAGGCGCGCCAGGTTCGGCGGGAAGGGCTCCTGAAGGGGGTAGGTCCAGGCTTGGGCTTGATCGCGAATGCTGGGATCCCGCGGCCCGATCCAGCCGATGATCTCAGCTTCGATGCCTTGCTCGAAACCGAAAGCGCCGGAGTTGTAGTAGAGCGAGCGGAATCCCGCCGCGGTGAGTTGATTCAGAACGTGTGAATAATCGACGACCGTTGCCATCTCATTTTGCCCGCAGCAGGAGCACCGGGACGCTGACCTGGTGCTGAACTTTGTGCGCGGTGACTCCGAGAAAAAGATCGGCGAAGAAACGGTGGCCGTGGGTGGACATGGCGATGAGGTCGCAGTGCTTGTTGTTCACCCACTTGACGATTTCGTCAGCGGGGTTTCCGTAGGCAAGCTCGGCTTCGGCCTCGATGCCTTCGTCCTTGAGTTGTTGCTGGATCAGGGCGAGATACTGTTTGTCTTCGTCGATTTCAGCCGAGACGCCTTGGGCGCCGTAAGTACGAGCGGTCCAGCCATCGGCGACATGGAGCAGAACCAGTCGGGCGTTGAAGGATTTGGCGAGAGGCTTGACATGATCGAGGATGACACGATCCGCGGGGGTGGCGTCGAGGGTGACGAGGATTTTCTGATACATGGTTGTGTCTTTGGTTGTTCGTAAATCCCGACGGGCCTGGAGCTCGCGGTTAAACTGCTCGCTGTTGGACGAATGGCAAGGGATACACTATCAGCCTCCGTGAAAAGCGCGCGCTAAAATTCCGTATAAACCGTAGATATCGAGCGCGGTGATCAGACCGCAGCTTGTCCATCCGGCAATCAGGAGGAACGGTCCGTTGGCGAACTTGCCCATGCGTTTTTTGGAGCTGGTGAATTGCAGCAGCGGGATCATGGCGAAGGGGAGTTGGATGCCGAGAACGACCTGGGAGAGTGTGAGGAGGTCGTTGACGGAGTTGTCGCCGCGGAGTCCGATGACGAGGACCGCGGGAATGATGGCGACCATGCGGGTGATCATTCGGCGGAGCCACGGGCGGATTCGCCAGTGCATGAAGCCTTCCATCACGACCTGACCGGCGAGGGTGCCGGTGACGGTGGAGCTTTGGCCGGAGGCCAACAGGGCGATGGCGAAGAGGATGCTGGCGGCGGATGTTCCAAGCAGCGGGGCGAGGGTGAGATAAGCTTCCTGGATCCAGTCGTTGCCGAAGGTGATGACCTTGCCGCTGGCGAGCGTGACGCTTTCTTTCCCGAAGAAGACGATGGCGGCGAGGACCATGATCGCAGCATTGACGAGAAAGGCGATCGAGAGGGCGAGAGTGACGTCGATGGTGTTAAGCTGAATGGCTTTTTTGATGGAGCGATCGTCGGCCTGGAAGGCGCGGGTCTGCACGAGCGCGGAATGGAGGTAGAGGTTGTGGGGCATGACGGTCGCGCCGATGATCCCGATGGCGACGTAGATCATGGCCTGATCCTTGAAGCCGGGGCGGAGCATGGCGTGGCCGATTTCGACGAAGTCCGGCTTGGTCTGGGGAAGGACGAAGATTTCGATGAAGTAGCACCCGGCGATGGTGACGACGAGGACGAGGATGAAGGCCTCGATGATGCGCATGCCGAAGCTTTGGAGGGAGAGGAGGAGGAAGACGTCGAAGGCGGTAACGAGGACAGCCCAGAAGAGGGGGATTCCCGGGAAGAGCAGATGAATGGCGACGGCGGAGCCGAGGACTTCGGCGAGGTCGCAGGCGGCGATGGCGATTTCGGTGCAAAGCCAGTTGGGCCAGCGCGACCACGCGGGGTAGAAATCGCGGCAAGCCTGTGCCAGATCTTTTTTAGCGACGATGCCGAGCCGCGCGGAACAGATCTGGAGGATGATCGCCATCAAGCTGGAGAGGGCGACGACCCACATCAGGCCGTACTTGTAGCTGGCGCCGCCTTGCAGGTCGGTGGCCCAGTTGCCGGGGTCCATATAACCGACGGAGACGAGGATCGCGGGGCCGGCGAAGGCTTTGTACTGTTTCCAGAAGCTCGCGGTGTGAACCGGCACGGGGACGGAACCGTGCATTTCCTCGAGCGAAACGGTTCCAGCGATCGAAGTTAATTCTTGACGGTCCATGTTCGGCGAGTAAGAATATACAAAGTTTTGGTTTTGGCAAGTCAAAATCGGGATCGAGAGGAATAGGGCATGGCGACAAGCACCGTGGAGGACTATCTCAAGACGGTTTTTTCGCAGCAGCAGCGGCATGGCGGCGGGCTGGTGCCGATGGGCGCGGTGGCGGCGGCGATGCGCGTGGCGCCGGGCACGGCGACGGCGATGATCAAGGCGCTTGCCGAATCCGGGCTGGTGGAATATGAGCCGCGGGAAGGGGTGAAGCTGAGCGCCAAGGGGGAGAAGCTGGCGTTGCATGTTGTCAGGCGGCATCGACTGGTGGAGCTGTTTCTGGTCGAGGTGCTGGGGCTGGACTGGTCGGAAGTGGATGAGGAGGCTGAAGAGCTGGAGCATGCAATCTCAGAGAAGGTGCTGGCTCGAATGGATGCGGTGCTGAAGTACCCGCGGACGGATCCGCATGGGGATCCGATTCCGTCTTCGCAGGGGAAGCTGGCGAAGCGCCGACTCGAGAGCCTTACGGAGTGTGAGCTGAATCGGCCGGTGCGGATTGCGCGGGTGATCGATCAGAACCCGCAGTTTCTGCAGTTCGTGGATCGATCCAATCTCCGGCCCGGCGCCGAGGTCGTGGTGAAGAGCCGCGATGAGCTGGCGGATTCGGTGGCGGTTAAGTCGAGTCATGGAGCGGTGGTGACGCTGGGGAGCGCCTCGGCCTCAAAGATTCTTGTTGAGGCGGTGTGATGGCTCCTGATGTCTTTGCGATGGGCGCCAGAGGCACGAAGGCACGAAGGCACGGAGGCACGAAGTGAGGGGAAAGGGGCAGAGGGATCAGCGACGAAAGCGCTTCACTGTATCCCTTCTGGCCTTATCCCTCCCTGCGTGGCTCGGTGCCTTCGTGCCTCCGTGCCTGATCGAATCCCCGCTTGGCGCTTAGGACGGGGAAGCGAATGCCTAATGCGGAATGCGAAATGCTGAAGCGGCGAGGCGGGAGGCTTTAGCGCGGGACGGGGACGCTCAGGCAAGCCGGGGGAATTCCAAGGGGACAGGATTCGTTTTGCCTGGCTGGGCCGCACCGACTGGATTATCCGCATGCTGCGGAAAACGAAACGAATCCTGTCCCTAATGCCATCACAAGGGCGTCGCGAACGCTCCGGCTGCGCCTCTGCTAAGGCCGATAAAACCCCGGTGAAAACGGACAACAACCCCCCGCCCAATAGAAACCGATCTCGAAAGCTGGCGGAACGCGCGGCGGTGCCGGCATTTGAGGGTTTGCTCGCGCCGACACAGGCGCTGACGGCGGGAACTGGGGCGCTAACGGCGGGAACACAGGCGTTGGCGGCGTCAACTCAGGCGCTGGCGCGGGGAACTCAGGCGCTGCTGTCGTCAACACAGGCGCTGCCCGCGGCAAATCATGCGCTGGTGGCGCCAGATCATGCGTTGACGGCGGGAATACAGGCGTTGCCCTCATCAACGCGAGTGCTGGTCACGCCAACCAAGGCGCTGCTCGCGCCGGGGCAGGCGCTGAAGGCTTCAAGGGCGGCGCGGGCGCGAGGCACCGGGCACCGGGCGCGGGGCGCGGGGGCGCGTGAGCGGGCGGTGGGAATTCCAAGGGGACAGGGAATTCCAAGGGGACGGAATTCCAAGGGGACAGGAATTCCAAGGGGACAGGATTCGTTTTGTCTGGCCGGGCCGCACCCATTAGATTATCCGCATGCCGCGGAAAAAGAAACGAATCCTGTCCCCTGAGGCCGCGCCCTGTCCCCTGAGGCCGCGCCCTGTCCCCTGAGGCCGCGCCCTGTCCCCTGAGGCCGCGCCCTGTCCCCTGAGGCCGCGCCCTGTCCCCTGAGGCCGCGCCCTGTCCCCTGAGGCCGCGCCATGAACCCCGGCAGCCCTACGGCCGCTCCATCACGACGAGCATGTAGCGCTTTCGCTGGGCGAAGAGCGTCGGGTCGATCAGCTCAATGTTCTTGTTGGCCACGTCATTGAGCATCTCGATTAGGCCGCTCAGGAGGTGATGCAAGTCCGGCTGCTTTCGGCGCAGGCGGAGGAACGAGAACTGCATCAGCGGAATCCCAAGCCTTGTAGCCCACATGTGGACGAACGCGAGCGTGGGCAGGATGTTGGCGGTGATGTCGCGCTCGTAGGTGATGCGCCAGCCCGTCTCCGCGAGCTTTTGTGTGAACACGTCCCAGTGATGGCAGGAATTGTCATTCGAGCGCTGCGCATGAAAGAAGTCGCACGCGATCCACTTGCCACCCGGCGCGAGAATCTTCGCGAGGATCGTCAGGCTCGGGTCCAGCTTGAGATACTGGAGCGACTCCGACGTGTAGATCGTGCCGAACCGTTGCAGGTAGTCATCACTCGAGATCCGCTCGAACTTGCCGTGGATCAGCGGGACGTCCGGGAGCGTTGACCGAAGGTGCGCCGCTTGGAGACGATCCGGCGTGAGCGCTGTGGGTTTATGACCGCGTTCAACCAGCATGCGCGAAAGCCCACCCATCCCGCAGCCGACATCGAGCGCCGGTTTGGCTGGATCCCCCGCCAAGTCCAGGAGCAACTCCGCATACCGGTGCTGGGCGCGGACGATGTCGGCGAGGCTGATGTCCTCGGGCTTCCGGGTCGGGTCATCGAAGTACCCGAGATGCAGAAACTCGCTCGGCAGAATCTGCGAGTAGAGGGCGAGCTGCGCATCCTGGTGCGCGTGGCGCGTCTTCTTGCGGTTGATCTGGAGGCGAAGCGCCTGGAACAGGTGGGTGGGGTTCAGGACACGTCCAAGAACGCGCGTGGTAACAGCCTTGCCGAAGATCTTGCGAGCCGCGCTGTCCGATTGCAGAGCCACAGCGTCGTTGGTTGTCACATCAGTCATTGCCAGCACTGTATCGGGGATTCCCTGAGACGGGTGACCCGCGAAATCGAATGCACGGGGGAATTCCAAGGGGACAGGATTCGTTTTGCCTGGCCGGGCCGCACACATTAGATTATCCGCATGCCGCGGAAAACGAAACGAATCCTGTCCCCTTAGGGCGCGCCGGATCGGTTCCGTGGTCTGCCCGCCAAGGAATAATGGTTATGCCTCGCTACGCATCCATACTGCTCGCTGTGGTTCTCGTCGCAGTCGCGGCGTACTGCGTCTTCGGGTTTCTCGCGACCTACGAACCGCCCGGAGCGCCCGTGTTGCGGGTGATCTATGCGGCCGTCGGTCTGCTGTCGCTCATCGGAGCGGGCGGGCTGATCTTCCGCTCTCGCGGCAGACCGTCGCGTGGCTTTCCCATTGAGCTTCGTCCCCCGAAGGGCGAGGCATAACCCGCCACTGGAGCGGAGCGCGCCGGCGGGATACTTCTCCTGCGAGGACGCTAAAAGGTCAGGTCTCAATCCACAAAAACTCAAACCAGATCCGCATCCATCCGCGTTCATCCGTGTTCGTCTGCGGTTCTGACCTCTTCTCCTCTTTATTCTCCGCGTCTCCGTGGTGAATGAACAACCGCTCCGCTGAAATGAACCTATCTGTTGTTAGAAGGAAGAAGGGCTGGGGCGGGCCGGGGGGGTCATGCCGTGAAAATTCGTGCAGAGCCAGGTGCGGAAGGTTCTTACTTTTACGTTGCGGACAATGATGTCGATGTCGGGCAAGGGTTCTACCTTGTCGAAGGCGTTTTGGATGTCGGCGGGGAACGGGCCGCCTTTGCCTAGGAAGAGGACGGTTTTGCCTTTGAGTTCTGGGCGATCGAGGTTGCGGTCGGGCCACATGTCGTATTGGGTGAAGCGTTTGGCTTGGGCGTAGTAAGAGCCGGCGTAGTAGGTTTTGGGTTGGCCTTGGGTGTAGAAGGCGGCTTCGGCGGCTTGCTGGTAATCATCGGTGAGGATGATGGCGCCCGGATGCTTGGCGAGTTGGGTGGAGAGGTGGTTGCCGAGGGTTTGCCAGCCGCGGAGCTTGTAGAGGACGTCAAAGCTAGACGCACCCAACTTCGTTCCAAAGACCGCGTTGATTGGACGCGTCACGTAGGGGGCGACAGGAAACATGATCGCAGGGTCGTGAATGATCGGAGTGGCGACAACGGCCATGACGACCGTGCCGTAGAACCACATGCGCCAGGGACGCCAGGTTCGTTTCGTGCGAAGTCGCGTGGCGAGGAAGTAGGCGGTGAGGATGAAGAGGGTGAAGTAGGCGGGGGCGGGCCAGTTGACCTGGACTTTGGTGAAGAAGGAAATGATGAGGGTGAGGGTGAAGAAGGTCAGGCCAATGGAGGTGAGGAAGAGGCGTTGGGGGTGGGAGGGATCAGGCGCGAGCTGAGACTTTTCATGATCGGGCGCTGCGCCCCTCACCCCGCCTCTCCCCTCGCGGGGAGAGGAGTGAGGATCTTGTTTGCGGAAGGTTTGCGCGATGGCGGCGGCCATCATGACGGCGAGGATCGGGCCGATGACGGCGATTTGGGAGGCGATCAGCTCGAGGAAGTTGCCGCGTTTTAGGGAGCCACCCGAAGCGCCGGTTTGGTGGGCAACGTGGTGTAGGGAGACCCAGTTGTGCTGGGCGTTCCAGATGAGGACGGGGGTGGTGAAGAGGGCGGTGATGAGGAGGGCGGTGAGGAGGCCGGGGAGGTGTTTGCGTAGGGCATGTGTGAGAAGAAGGTATACGATGAGTCCGAGGAACCAGAGGGGGGCGGCGTATTTGGCGAGGAACCCCAAACCCATTGCGATGCCGGCGAATGGCCAGGCCCATTTTTTGTTGTCGAAGATCGCGTAGGCGGCGAACAGTGTCGCGAGCGCCCAGCAGAGGAACATCGGAGGGTCGATGGTCATGAGGATGCTGCCGGCGATGAACATGGGGACGAGGTGGTTGAGGAGGACGGCGCCGAGGGCGAGGCGTTCGCTGTTGAAGAGTTTTTGGGTGAGGAGGTAGGTGACGATGCTGGTGGCGACGCCGAGGAGGATGGCGGGGTATCGGACGGCGGGCATGGTGTTGCCGAAGATGCTGGTGCTGGCGCGGATGATGCAGGCGACGAGTGGGCCTTTGGAGTAGTAGCTCCAGTCGAGGTTACGGGACCAATCCCAATATTGGGCTTCATCGCCGGAGAGATCGGCGGGGGAGTGGTGGAGGTAGTGAACGTGGCCGACGGTGTCGAGGACGAGGAGGAGGGCGAGGATGATGCGGCAGCGCGCGGGGGTGAGCCAGGCGAGGTTCCAGGCGGGGCGGACTTGCGTATCCGGGGGCATGTCGGTGGCGATCGCGGTCATCGGCGGATATTTTAGGGAGTTCGGATCGGATTGCGATTCGGATGATCGCGACCCTCTATATCGCTTCTGGAATCCGTGACAGAGCAGGCGCCGCCGTCTATTCTTTTGGCATGACCGCTGACGTGGCTTTGAGAGGAACGAATTCTGATGGCGTCGACGAGGATCAGCCGCCTGCTCTGCTCGCGGGGCTCCTCCTGCTTCTCACCTTTCTGGCCTATTTTGGCGTGTTGGATGCGGGTTTTATCTGGGATGACGACTATCACGTTACGCAGAATCAAACGCTCCATGACGGCAACGGATTGACTGCGATCTGGACCCAACCCGGCGCCACTCCGCAGTACTATCCGCTAGTTCACACCAGCTTCTGGGCAGAATACCACCTTTGGGGGCTCCGACCCGTTCCCTATCATCTGGTGAATGTTCTGCTCCATGGGTGCAACGCTGTTCTGCTGGCTCTGGTGCTGCGACGGCTGGGTGTGCCTGGTGGGTGGGTCGCGGCGGCCATTTTTGCGGTTCATCCCATTGAGGTGGAGTCAGTCGCGTGGATCACGGAGCGAAAAAATACGCTCTCCGCGTTCTTCTATCTTCTGGCAGGGGTGAGCTACTTGCGCTTTACGTTTCCAGAGCAGAGTCGCAATCAGGGCGGCTCCGCGGGCTGGTACGCTCTTTCGCTGGTGATGTTCATCGCGGCCCTCTTGAGCAAGACCGTAGCCTGCACGCTGCCGGTGACGCTCATGCTGATCACATGGTGGAAGCGCGGCAGGCTCAAAGCGTGGGACGTTCTCGCGGTCGCGCCCATGCTGGTGCTCGGGGCGGCGGCGGGGCTCATGACGGTGCTCGTGGAGAAATACCACGTTGGCGCGCAAGGGGAGGAATGGGAACTATCCTTTTCCGGGCACATTCTGCTGGCCTCCCGCGCTGCGTGGTTTTACGTGGCGAAGCTATTCTGGCCGTGGAAGCTTATTTTTATCTACCCCCGTTGGATGGTCGATCCAGCGCAGTTGCGGCAATGGATCTTTCCCATTTTGCTGGCAGGAGTTCCTGGTTGTTTGGCGGTCCTCCGTTCACGCTTGCCGCGCGCACCCCTGGTGGTGGCGCTGGCCTATCTGGCGGCCCTTTTCCCGGCGATGGGTTTTTTCAACACATACCCGATGCGCTTCTCGTATGTCGCGGACCACTTTCAGTACCTCGCGGGAATTCCGATCATCGCGGCTATCGTTGCCGGGGCGGCGTTGGCGATGAGGCGTTTTCATGTGACTGAAGCCGCCGGCCCGCTGGTCGCTGTTGCGGTAATCGGTCTGCTGGCGTGGCAAACGTATCAGCGGGTGCAGGTCTTTCGTGGCCCAGCTATCCTCTGGCACGATACCGTTGCGCAAAACCCCGAAGCGTGGATCGGTTGGCACAATCTTGGCGTCGAGTACGGCGCGGCGCAGCAATACGATCGGGCGATTGATTGTTACCAGCGCGCCCTCGCGCTCAAGCCTGACAATGCTGAAAGCTACAGTCAGCTTGGGGTTGCGTATGGATCCAAAATGGAGTTCACCCGCGCCCGGGAGTATTTTCCGGAAGGCTCTGGAAATCTCTCCCGAGTACGCACCCGCTCTGGTGAACTTGGCCATTGAAGAGTCGCGGATGATGAACTTCAAGGCGGCGGAGGAATATGCGAGCCACGCCATTCGGAACAAGCCGCGCCTAGACGAACCTTACATCGTTCTGGCAGAAGCGTTGGAAGGGCAGAATAAGCGGGACGAAGCGCTGGCGGTTCTAAAAGAAGGGAGCAAGAACTGTGCGACCTCGTTGTCGCTGCCGCTGGCGCTCGCGTCGAAGCTGTCTGATTGGGGGCTATTCGACGAAGCTATCGCGGCCTGCCGCATCGCACTCGACCGGGATCCACAATCTGCAAGTGCGCAGGCGAAACTCGATGAACTGCTCAGGAGATCTCGACAAAGCAAAGATGGGACTCGGTGATCCTGGAAGTGCTCACAAACGGGCTTTACTGCCCGGGCTACGAGGGAATGTCGGCGTGATCTTTGCCGCGGATGGTCAGCCTTGCCGGGTGAGTGAAATGGGCTCTGGGTCCTGTGGTGTACATTTCCTCCATCTTGGCGACGACGTCGGCCATGGATTGGTTGGGCTCGACCCAGCCGTGGTTGATGTCGGGGAAGTGGACGGCGCAGTTGGCGCATTTCTTTCCATCGTAAAAGCGGATGGGGCACCAGAAGGATTCGACGTTGCGGAGAAGTTCGGCGCCAAAGGCGTAGACGCCGGTCATCCAATCGCAGTAGAGGCACCAGACGAGATCGTGGCCGATGAGGCCTTGGAATTTGTGGCGGGAGACGTTGATCCAGTCGGCGTGTTTGTATTTGGGGAAGTCGAGGAGGGCGACGAGGGGCCAGTAGCCGATGATCTCGACGATTCGGATGAACCAGAAGCCGGGGAGCGCGATGAGTGTGACCCAGAGGGCGAGGTGATTGCGCCAGGAGCCCACGGTTTTGTCGATGAACTTGACGATGCGCGGGCCGTCGGCGTATTGACGGTGCATGAGTTCGTGCCAGCTTGTCCAGACGAGGAGGGCGGCGGCTTCGCCGAGGAGCGAGCCGAGGAATGCGGACCCTCCGCCGACGATTCCGGCGATGAGCCAGGGGATCCAGGTGAAGGAAGCGATCATGATGTCGAGATAGGGCGCGCGGCAGAACTTGTCGGAGAGGGGGCGGTTGTATCTGGGGAGGAGGGTGATGAAGGCGGCGAGGAGGGTGACGGCGGAGAAGGTGATCCCGATGGCGCTCACGAGATGGATGAGTGCGTGGTGCATGTTGGGATGATGTGCGGAGATGGGGGAAGTGTCCAACGCGGGCGCGGGGCGTGGCGCGGGGCGCGGCGGGCGTGGCGCGGGGCGCGGGGCGCGGTCGGCACGGGCAGGATGCCCGTGATTGGATGTCGGGATGATTTCGTTTGTGGTTCCGGCTCCGTCGGGGCGCTGGACAAAAGGGAGATGTGATCATTTTTTCGCGCGCGGTCGGAAGGGTCTCCCGCGGGCTAAGATGCTTCTATGAAATATCGCAGACTTGGAAAAACCGGACTCATGGTTTCTGTTGTGGGGCTTGGGACGTGGCAGCTTGGGGGTGAGTGGGGGAAGGATTTTGAGCAGAGCGAAGTGGATCCGATGTTCGAGCGGGCGCGGGAGTTGGGGATCAACTTCATCGATACCGCGGAATGCTATGGCGATCACACATCCGAGCGTTTGATCGGCGCGGCGATCGAGCGCGATCGGGGGAAGTGGATTGTGGCGACGAAGTTCGGGCACAAGTATCACGGGTACATGAATCGGACGGAGCCGCGCTCGGCCGCGGATGTTCGGCTGCAATTGGAAGAGTCGCTCCGGGCGCTGCGGACGGATTACGTTGACCTCCATCAATACCACTCGTGGGGGGATGAGCAGTTCTTCGAGGCGGACGTGCAGGCGGAACTGGAGAAGCAGATGGCGGCGGGGAAAATCCGGCACCTTGGAAATTCTGTCGGGAAGAATGACAACGTCAAACAGATCGCGGCATCCCATGACAAGAGCATGGAAGTGATCCAGATCATTTACAACCGGCTCGATCGGACGCCGGAGGAGACGACGTTTCCGGTTTGTCTTGAGCAGGACCTCGGGGTTCTGGCGCGAGTGCCGCTGGCGAGCGGGTTCCTGACGGGGAAGTACAGGCCGGGGCATCAGTTTCCGGAAGGCGATGTCCGGAGCGGGCGCGATCAGGCGATGATTGATGAGAAGCTGCGCGAGGTGGAGACGAGTGCGCGGGCGGAGGTGCCGAAGGGCGTCGACATGGCGACGTGGGCGCTGGCGTGGGTGCTGAAGCATCCCGCGGTCACGTGCGTGATTCCGGGCGTGAAAAGCGTTGACCAGGTGGAGTCGAATGCTCGGGCGGCTGACTTGAATATTGTCCGGGAAGATCATCCGCAGGCGTGGACGATGAGCCAGGCCGCGGGCGGGCGCGTGGCATCCGATCCGTAGGACCGATGCGAGGCCGCTAACTAGAGCGTATTTAACATCAGTGTACACACTTTTTTGTGTACACTACCCGCTGGACATTTTCGGAGGTTGGCATGGAGGCCTATTCGCTGGATTTGCGTGAGCGTGTCTATGCGGCTTGTGAGGCACACATGGAGTCGCGGG
>JBBRYX010000023.1:0-83753 GCA_038237225.1 Tepidisphaerales bacterium
CCGGCTGTGGGAGCGTCTGGGATTGCCGAAGTTGTCAGCGGGTGTCCGCTGACCGGGTATCAACCGAACCGCCGGATGCGGACCCGCATGTCCGGTGGTGTGGGAGGGGAGCGGCGGCGACGCCGCCCCCTATCCCGATTGACCGACCCTGGCTATGTTTCCGCGGATGGAGTCGCCAATTCGACCGGCGATACGATTATCATGTTTATTGATGAAGCAGTCATTCATGTGAAAGCGGGCGATGGCGGCGCGGGATGCGTCTCGTTCCGCAGAGAAAAGTACATTCCCAAAGGCGGCCCGGACGGTGGCGATGGGGGCAACGGCGGGAGCGTTGTCTTCGTTGCCGATCCAAACAAGAACACGCTTCTGGATTTCAGAGGCAAGCATCACTGGAATGCCGAGCGCGGACAGGATGGCATGGGAAAAAAAATGGCCGGCTTCGGGGGAGAGGACCTTGTCATCAACATTCCTCCGGGCACCCTGGTGATCGATGCGGAGCACGGAACCACCCTGGTGGACATGAGCGTACCGGGCAAGCGCATTGTGATCGCGCGGGGCGGCCATGGCGGGAGGGGGAACTGGCATTTCAAGAGCCCGACCGTTCAGGCGCCGCGGTATGCGGAGCCGGGAAAAGAGGGACAGGAACGAAATCTTCGGTTGGAGCTGAAGTTGATCGCGGATGTGGGGCTGGTGGGGATGCCGAACGCGGGGAAAAGCACGCTGCTGAGTGTTGTCAGCGCGGCGCGTCCGAAGATCGCCGATTATCCTTTCACGACGCTGGAGCCGCAGTTGGGCATCGTGGCCTTGGGCCCGGATCGCCGCCTGGTCATGGCGGATATTCCAGGATTGATCGAAGGGGCGCAGCACGGCGCCGGTCTCGGTCACGCTTTCCTGCGTCACATTGAACGGACTAAAGTGATTGTGCATCTGCTGGATCTGTTTCCATCCGATGGATCTGATCCGGCTGAAAACTACCGGACGATTCGCAAGGAACTCGAGGCCTTCAGTCCCGAACTCGCCAACAAGCCTGAGGTGATCGCGGCAAACAAAATGGATCTGGCGATTGATGATGAACAGATTCAGAAGCTGACCGATGCGCTGGAGGATAAGCAGATCTTCGCGATGTCGGGCGCAACCCGGCAGGGCGTGGAGTCGCTGCTGGAGGAATTGTGGCGGATGCTGCATGAGCAGAAGGAGGACGCGCCGGATCGCCGGGTGGCGAAATAGCGGGGTGATCTCGGAAGCGGGTTGGGGGTTTCCGAATCCGGATTGGCCTGTCTTGTTCGCGGCTTATGCGAAGGCTTTTGCGCAGCGGTATCCGTGGGTTCGATTGGACACGCCGGTCAACGAGATCTTTGTGAGGCGTAGGGTAAACTGATAACCCGGTGGAAAGACATCCTGCCGACGGGAGAGCTTGGGTCTACGCGCGGATGTCTGACGATTAGAAATTGGAGTACGCATGGCTTGGCCGACGTCGTTGCAGGTTGCGTTGAAAGAGTGGGCGGTGGTGTGCGGGGCGCTGTCGAGCGGACGGCAGATGATCCTGTTGCGCAAGGGCGGAATCTCCGAGGCGGCGGGGGAGTTTGAGGTGGAGCATCGGGAGTTTTTGCTCTTTCCGACGTATCTGCACCAGAATGCAAAAATGCTGAAGGAGGATGCGCGCGAGGGACTCGATGGGCGGCGCGAAGAGCCGAACGAAATTGCGATCTCGGCGGCAGGAGTGGTGACGGACATCGTGCAGCTTCAGTCGCGCGAGCAGATGGATCGGCTTAATGAGGAGCATATCTGGGCGAAGCCCTTGATTGACATGCGGTTCGACTATCGGCCGGAGAATCCCCTGTACTTGTTGATCGTCCGCGCGCATCGGTTGGCGGAGCCGGTGACGATTGCGAACACACCGGCGTATGCGGGGTGTAAGAGTTGGGTGCCGCTCGATCAGCCGGTGGAAATGGGACCGGCGTTGCCGGTGTTAGATGATGCGCGATTCGAGATCCGTAGAAAAGGCATATTGCAGGGGCGGGGGTGAATCGTAGTCAGGGATCGGACGGGCCGGCCGTGACCGCGTTACTCACATGTGCAGGATGCCCATGATACAGAGGATCAGGAGTTAGCAGCGAAGGTGTAGGTGTCCAGGATTTGTCCCGAGCGGAACTGGTACTGAAGAGTAAGTGTCTGATCGTTAGCGAGAACTAAAAGTGCGCCGGAGTCGGAGTTGTCGCGGATGACCGTCCCGGGGACGGGGGTGGTGGAGAACAGGCCGAGGGCGCTTGCGGCGCCGTTGACGATGTAGGGGAGGTTGTTGGTCAAGATCCGTTCGTAGTCATGATTATCGCCGGAGACGACGAGGTCGGCGCCCCAGTCCTTGAAGGGCCATTGTAGATAAGCAGCGGAGCCTTCCTCGCCGCTGGAGAAGGGGGCGTCGTGGGTGAGAACGATGTCGAACGGCGACGTGGAGGCGGCGAGCTGCGCCTGGAGCCATTGCCCTTGCCTGGACGTGGCGGAGGTTCCGTCCGGTTCGGACAGGAAGGTATTGAGAATGAAAAAATGGAGAGATCCTAACACGACGTCGTAGTAGCGTTCGTTGCCGGGCAAAGTGAAATAGTTGAAGTAGGCCTGTGCAAACTGCGTGTCGTAATCATGATCGCCGAGGGCAGGGAAGAAGGCATTGACCTTTGAGCCGGCGCCATAGGCGCCTTGATAGGGGGCGATGTAGTTGTGGAAATATTTCCCGATGTTGGCGTCGATCGTTGCTGCGTCGCCGTGCGGGTAGTTGTTGTCGCCTACGGTGACGATGGCGCTGGGCGCCCAGGATTGGACGAGGGTGGCGGTATCGGCTTCGAGGTCATTGTTGCGGCCATAATCTCCGATGGCGGCAACGCGGGTGTCGTATGCGAACAGCAGCTTGCGCGGGACGACCTGATACGTCGTCAGGCGGCTGCTCCAATAGAGGCTGATGTTGGCGGTCCGCTTGTTGACGAAATACTCGAGGCGCAGGTCGACCCGCTTATCCTTTTGCAAGTAGATCGTGCCGGAGTGGGATGCGGTGGGGGATTGTTTCCAGGCGTCGATGAGAAGCTGGCCGTTGACCCACAGGCGAACGCCGTCGGGGTTTCGGACGACGAAGGTGTAGGCGTTGGAGTGGGCGGGTTTGACTAAGCCGGACCAACGGGCGGAGAAGCTGGCGCCTTTGATACCGGTGGCGGGACTCGAGTGGTTCGGCCAGTTGAAGACGATCGCGGGATCAACGCGCGTGGCGGTTTTGCCGGTGAAGTTGAGGTTGTTGAAGTAAGTGGTGAGGAGGCCGTTGCTCGCGAGCATCTGGCGCGGCTCGAGGATTTCAAAGACGGCGGGGGACAACTTCGGGGACGGTAACAACATGAGTGGAGATTAGGGGAGAAACGATGTGTCGGGAAGAGATGTTTTCGCAATCGTTCAAGGGTTCAGAAGAGTTGCGATAACCTGGAGAACTGCGTCAATGTCGGCGCGGGTCACATCGTAGTGGGTCACGAACCGAATGCGATCTGGGCCGGGCGAATTGGCGAGGATGTGGTGGCCGCGGAGTTGATCGAGAAGTGATCGCGCGGTTAGCGGCGCCTTCACGCCGACCATCACGATGTTGGTGGCAACGGAAACAGGATCGATTGCGAGTTGTTCATGTTTAGCGAGACTTTTTGCGAGATGTTGCGCTAGCGCGTGATCATCACCCAGGCGGTCGATCATGGTCTCCAAGGCGACGATTCCGGCCGCTGCGATAACACCGGCTTGCCGCATACCGCCGCCGAGTAATTTGCGATAGCGACGGGCTTGGTGGATGAAATCGTGCGAACCGGCAACGAGGCCGCCGACCGGGGCGCCGAGGCCTTTGGAGAGATCGAACTGGACGGAGTGGAACGGGTGCGCGAGATCCTTCAGCGGGACTTGGAGGGCTACGGCGGCGTTGGCGAGTCGTGCGCCGTCGAGGTGTAAGGGAAGTTTCTGCTGATCCGCCAACGCGCGAACCTCTCGACAGTAGTTCAGCGAGAGGACCGCGCCGCCGCAGCGATTGTGGGTGTTCTCGAGGCAGATGAGTCCGGGGGCGGCGTAATGAGCGTTGCCGTGGTCGCGAACAGCAGCCTTGATCTGCTCGAGGGCGAGGTGTCCATTGGGTTGTGTCGCGATGGGATGGAAGACGCAGGAGCCGACGGCAGATGCGCCGCCTTGCTCGTAATGATAGATGTGGGATTCATCACCGAGAATGACTTCCGCGCCGCGCGGCGCGTGGGTGAGGACGGAGATGAGATTTCCCATCGTTCCAGATGCGACGAACAATGCCGCTTCTTTTCCGAGCCTGGCAGCGCCGAGTTCTTCAAGTTTGTTGACGGTGGGGTCTTCGCCGAAAACGTCGTCGCCGACCGGGGCTTCTGGCATGGCGCGACGCATCTGGGGGGTGGGCTTGGTGACGGTGTCGGAGCGGAGGTCAATGGTGTGGGGCATTTTGGTTCATTATAGCGGATTGTGATCGGTGACATGCTCCGCTGAAGCGGGCACGCCGGTGGAACTTGACCCCGTTGCGGTCGCGGTCTAAAGTTTAAGCGGCGATTAGTTTCCTGCTAACGCATGGGCCATGCCGATCGATCGGGCATGGTTTTTTTATTGGGAACACGAGGTCTTTATGGCAGTCACGCAACTGAATAACGAGCAGGTCAACCGATATAAGCGGCACATCATTCTGCCGGAAGTGGGGATGGAGGGACAGAAGAAACTGCTCAACGCGAAGGTGCTGTGCATTGGGGCAGGGGGGCTGGGCAGCCCGATTTCGCTGTACCTTGCGGCCGCGGGCGTCGGGACGATTGGGATGGCGGATGTTGATGTCGTTTCGCCTTCGAACCTGCAGCGCCAGATTCTTTTTGGGATGAGCGTCGTCGGGGAAGACAAGGTGACGGCGGCCGAAAAGCGGCTCAAGGATCTGAATCCTGATCTGAACCTCATCGCGCACAAGATCATTGTGAACAGCGAAAATGTCATGGACCTGATCAAGGACTATGACGTGATCGTGGATGGCACCGACAATTTTCCCACGCGATATTGCGTGAACGATGCGTGTGTTCTTCAGAAAAAACCAAATGTTTACGGGTCGATCTTTCGCTTCGAAGGCATGGTGACCGTCTTTGCGCCGCATCTGAAGAATCCGGATACGGGGGACAAGGGGCCGTGCTATCGGTGCCTGTATCCGGAGCCGCCGGATCCGGGATCGGTTCCGAGCTGCGCGGAAGGCGGCGTTCTGGGCGTCATCTGCGGGACGATCGGATCGATGCAGGCGACGGAGGTCGTGAAGCTGATCCTGGGGATCGGGCGGTCGACGATTGGTCGCTTGATCACTTGGAACTCACTCGATCAGGACTTCCGCACGTTTAAGATTCGGCACGATCCGGCATGCCCGGTGTGCGGGATCGATCCGTCGATTAAGAAGCCGATTGACTATGAGCAGTTCTGCGGCGTGCCGATTTTGGATCCGAAGTCGCTGGAGGAAACCAAGCGCGAGGCCGCGGATGCGAAGGGGGGTAGTCAGGCGAAGCCGCCGTCGGATCTGGATGATCGAGGGTTACCAAAGGGTTATCCGTTCAAGCCGGACTGGGAAGTGACACCGCGAGAGGTGAAGGGGATGTTGGACCGGAAGGAAGATTTCGTGTTTATCGACTGCCGGCTGCCGAATGAATACCAGATCACGAATATCGAAGGCGCGAAGCTGATTCCGTTGCAGCAGATTGCGCAGAAGTTTTCGGACCTGCGCGGGAACGAGGAGAAAAAGGTGGTGGTGCATTGTCGGAGCGGGCAGCGATCGATGCAGTTTGCTCAGATCCTTAAGCAGCAGGGGTTCAAAGATGTGAAGAGCATGGCGGGGGGGATTCTTCTGTGGAATAAGGATGTGAATCCTGGGGGGCCGCTGTATTAATTGGTTCTAACTCAGATTCCTGGTATCACCTTCACGCAATCTGTCATCCTGAACGGTACTCCGTGAAGGATCTGGCCCATGCGACGAGTGGCCAGATCCTTCGCGGAGTACCGCTGCTCTGAAAATGTTCGCGAACACGCCGAATTGTCATGCTGAGAGCGTGTGATCTTTTTCTGTAGCACGGGCATCTTGCCCGTGTTGGGGACGCAGACACGGGCAAGATGCCCGTGCTACAGTCAAATCTTCACACGCTCTGAGGTAATCCGAAGCATCTGGCATCGATTATCGACCGACCCAGATCCTTCACGGAGTACCGTTCAGGATGACAATCTTTTTCAGGCATCGCGGGTGCGGCGAAGCCGCGTGACGACTCAGGATGACAATTCTTCCAAGAATAAGCGTTAGACCCTACTGATTCAGCAACGGTTTGACGCATAGATTCTGCTTGTGGGATGAGAGAGATGAGGAACCATTCCGCTGAAAGCGGACGCTACGCGTTTACCGGGTGGTTGAGAATCTGAGGAAATCAAATGACGCGGGGATCTCCCGGTTGCTCCCTGGGGAACACGCTCCGATGGCTGCTTTGATGTTGGTGAGGGTGGCGTATTCTGAATCAAGCTTCTTCCAGTCTTTGCCGTCGGGGCTGAATGAGAAGTCGTAGCGATCGCCCGACTTACTGATGCGGAGCGAGTAGTTGTCGAGCGATGGGGCATCGTGCAGGCGGGATGCGTAGCGGCCGGAGGATTCGTTGCCGACCTCCAGCTTGATTCCGCCGTGGGAGTGAACGACCGCGAGCTTTACGTATTGGTTGTGATTCTGCCAGAGCCCGACGAATGCGAGTTCGTAATCCTTCTCGGGATGAATGGAAACTTTGGCGGTGACCTCAAAATCTCCGTGGGGAGCGTATTGGAGGAAAATGTTTGAGGCGTCGGCGCGGTCCTCATAGACATCGCCGTCGTAGGTCTTGATGGTGAGGCGACCGTCTTTGAGCGACCAGTGACTTGGATCTTCGCTGAAGATCGTCCAGCGTTTTCGATCAATCGTGGAGCCGGAAAACTCGTCATCCTGCCCCCGAACAAACGACGCCGCCCCGGAAGGCATGCGCTGCGGCGTGACGGTTGGCCCGTCCACGACGATCGTCGGCTCGGGTCCATCCACAAATCGCGCCCGATCGATCGCAAGCTGGCGCGGGGGGCCGGGATGGTCCAGGTGCTGATGCGTGTGATACGCGATGAACATTTCCTTACCATCCGGGGAATCGATAAAGCAGTGATGGCCGGGACCGGAGACATCCGCCGTGCGCTGTAGAACGCGATTGCTTGAAACCTTCTTCCATGGGCCGAGCGGTGATTTGGATGTTGCGACGGAGACGCCGTATTCGGGGCTCATGTAGCCCACGGTCGAGAACGTGAGGTAATAGAGCCCATTTCGTTTTTGCACGAACGGACCTTCGTTGACGATCCCCTCCCACGCTTCGTTCGGGGTGATGCAGAACGTGGCGTCCTTTGACGGGTTCAATTTTTCGTCCAGCCTGCGGACGTTGATCTCGAACAATTTCTTTTCCAGCAGGCGATCGACCGCGACCGCGTAGAGGTAGAGCTGGCCGTCGGTGTCCTGGAGCACGTGACTGTCGATGGTCGCGATTCCGTGATCGAACCAGGGGGCTTTGATTTCCTTGAATGGGCCAAGCGGAGAATCGGCTTCGGCCAGGACGATGCGGCGCTTATTTCCGCCGCCAAGGGCTGTGAAGTGCAGATAATACTTGTTCTTGTGCTTGAACAATTCCGGCGCCCAGAAGTAGCGCTGAGCCCAGGTTTGTTTGGTGCGCCGGTACGCGTGATTGTGAAGCTGCCAATTGACAAGATCCTTGCTGGTCCAGACGAGGAGGCCGTCGTCGTCGGCGGTGCCGTAAAGGTAGTAGGTGTCTTTCTCACGATAAATGAATGGATCCGCCAGGAGCACATCCAGCGGGTTGCAATAGTCATCCGGCGGCGCCGCGCGCACGGCGCCGGACATCACCAGGAGAACAAACAGACCGACAACGGAAGATCGCGCATGCGTCATGGATTCACATGATACGCCGGTGATGCCCCCGCGTTAATCCTCGATGACAAATCCTACCCCTGCGGATCCCAAGGGATCAATGCGTTGATTTTGGCCGCGCAAATGAAGTCATTCTCTGAAAGCCCTCCCACCGAATGCGTGCTGTATTTGATGACCAGGCGGTTATAGCCGACTTCCATGTCCGGATGATGATCCTCTCGCTGCGCGAGCATTGCCACGGCTACGAGGAACGAGATCGTTTCGTAATAGTTCTCGAACTTAAAGCGGCGCACGAGGGCGCTGTCCTCGATTTTCCATTGCGGAACTTCGGTCAGGTTCTGCTGGATCTGATCCGGAGACAGCGCCGGCGAGCCGGGAGGAAGCGGTTTGGATGTGCGATCGACGAGCTTAGACATGACGTCTCCGTGTGAAGACGGGAGGATCATAGCTTGCGGAGCAAACGTTGTCCGCTGAAAATTTTTGGAGACCATCACCCGCCGAGGTAGGCTTTTTTAACATCCGGGTCTTCGAGGAGATTGGCTGCTGAACCGGTCTTCACGACCCGGCCGGTCTGGAGAACATAGGCGCGATGGGCAATGGTCAGGGCCATGTGGGCGTTCTGCTCGACGAGGAAGATCGTGGTGCCCTGGGCGTTGATTTCTTTGATGATCTGGAAAATCTTTCGGACGATCAGCGGGGCAAGGCCGAGGGAGGGCTCATCGAGGAGGAGGAGCTTGGGGTGGGCCATCAGCGCCCGGGCGATAGCGAGCATCTGCTGCTCGCCGCCGGAAAGGGTGCCGGCTTTTTGCTCGCGGCGCTCCGCGAGAACGGGGAAGAGCGAACAGCAATGATCCAGATCAATCTTGATCTGCTGCTTGTCGTTTTGTTGATAGGCGCCGAGGAGCAGATTTTCGCGAACGGTGTGATGCGCGAATACCTGCCGTCCCTCGGGCACATGGGAGATGCCCCGGCGGACGATCTGGTGCGGCGGGAGGCGGGTCAGGTCAACTTGGGCGCCGCCCTCATTCCACGAGATCTGGCCGCGCTGGGGCTTAAGCAAACCGCTGACTGCGCGCAGCAGGGTTGTCTTTCCGGCTCCATTGGAGCCGATCAGGGTGACGATTTCGCCGGCGTCGATGTGAAGCGAGACATCTTGTAGCGCCGAGATGACGCCGTAGCAGACTTCGAGATTGGAAACGGAAAAAAGCATGCCTATACCGGCTCTCCGAGGTAGGCTTCGATCACCTTGGGATGACACTGGATATTCGCGGGGGTTCCCACGGCGATGGTCTCGCCGTGATCGAGGACGGTGATTTGCTCGCAGATCCTCATCACCAGGTTCATATCGTGCTCGATGAGCAGAATTGCGACTTCAAATTTGTCGCGGATGAAGCGGATCAGCTCCATCAGTTCGACCTTCTCGCGCGGATTCATACCGGCGGCCGGTTCATCCAACAGGAGCACCTTCGGCTGGGTGGCAAGTGCGCGCGCGATTTCGAGGCGGCGTTGATCGCCGTAAGGAAGGTGCTTCGCTTGCTCCGTTTCGCGATGAGAAAGGCCCATGATCCGGAGCATCTCCCGCGCCCACGCATCGATGTGCCGTTCGGTTGCCACGTAGCCGCCGGTGCGCAGCACGGTTGTCGTTAAGCCATGCGGCTCGCGCATCTGAGCGCCCATTCGCACGTTGTCCAAGACCGAGAGTTCGCCGAAAAGACGGATGTTCTGGAAGGTCCGCGCCAGGCCCGCGTGCGCGATCTGGAATGTTTTCAGGCCATTGATTTGCCGCCCGCAAACGTGGACCGAACCTTGATCCGGCTGGTAAACAGCGGTGAGCAGATTAAATACCGTGGTCTTGCCCGCTCCGTTTGGTCCGATCAAACCGTAGAGCGCTCGCGGGGGGAGCGCCAGTGAGAAATCCTTGACCGCGGAGAGGCCGCCGAAGGAGATGCTGATGGCGCGGACATCGAGGAGATTCTCGGCGAGTGACGCGTTCACGCGTCACCTCCGGTGACTTGCCGGCGCCGGCGGCGCATCAGGTCCCAGACCTCGCGCACGCCGAACAGACCCTGGGGCCGCACGATCATCATGACGATCAGCAGAAGCGAGTAGACGATCATGCGGTACTGATCCACGAATCGGAGCACTTCGGGCAAGGCTGTCAGGATGATCGCGGCGAGGGCTGCGCCGGTAACGGAGCCGAGGCCGCCGAGAACGACCATGATGAGGATTTCGAAGGATCGTTGAAACCCGAGCTCGCCGGCGTTGATGGATCCGATCTGAAGTGAGTACAGCGCCCCCGCGACGCCGGCGAAGAATGATGAGAGGACGAACGCGCGGACCTTGTACCGGGTGTTGTTGATGCCGACCGCCTGGGCGGCGATTTCATCTTCGCGTATCGACAGGAGCGCGCGGCCATAGCTCGACCGCTTCAGTCGAATCGCCACGATCAGCATGATCGCGACCCAAACGTACACCCAGAATACGGTGGTATAGGGCGGAATCCCGATAAAACCCAGCGCTCCCCCGAGCTTGTTCATGAGCTGAAGGGGCGAGGCGCTGCGGATCGCATCCAGTTGCGATCGACGAAGCTGGGCATCGGTCCCCTGAAGAATCACGCGGGCGATTTCGCCGAAGCCGAGCGTGACGATCGCGAGATAATCGCCGCGGAGTCGCAATGAGGGAAGCCCGACAATCCAACCTGCTGCTGCCGCGACGATCCCCCCGGCAAGGCAGGCGATTACAAACAGCAAGTCGCCGCTTCCCATCCAGGGGCCGGAAAAGCCTCCGACTCTTCCGGTCCACGACAATGCCCCGCCGTGAAAGTTGGCATTGCCATAAATCTTGAACGACCCGTAGTACATCAGGGCGGCGGCCGTGTAGCCTCCGAGCGCCATGAAGCCGGCATGACCGATGGAGAACTGCCCGGTGAATCCGTTCACGACCGTCAGCGACACGGCGAGGATGATGTTGATCCCCGCGAAGAGAATCAGATTGCTCCCAAACCCGCCGACCGCGGGCTGCACAACCAGGTGAAGGATGAGCGCGATCACGCCGCCAAGCAGCAGCGGCGCCAGCGCTCGCGGCAAAAACGTCCAGGCTGGCGGGCGTCGTGTTTCAGTTTTCGGTAGCTCCGTGGTTCTGACGGTCATGCGTTTGCCCGTTGGGTGCTCAGACCTTTTCCACAGTTGCGTTCCCGAGGATTCCGCTGGGACGGACGAGCAAAACGATAATCAGCAATGAGAAGACGTACACGTCGCGATACTTGTCAGACAGATACGCGACACCGAAAAACTCGATCAACCCGATGGTGATTCCGCCGAGCATCGCGCCGCGGATATTGCCGATGCCCCCAACGACGGCGGCGACGAACGCCTTCAATCCCAGCAACACCCAGACGCTGTCGGCGGTCTGCTTAAGCTGGGCGTATTTCATCGCGTACAGAAACCCTGCCGCTGCCGCGAGCATCGAACCCAGGACGAATGTCATCGAGATGATCGCGCTCACGTTGATGCCCATCAGCGCGGCGGTTTGATGATTGAACGAAACGGCCCGCATTGCGGTGCCCACCTTGGTATGAAAGACGAGCCACTGGATGCCGACCATCAGGAAGAGCGCCGTTGCTAATACCACCATGTCCACAAGTCGAAATTGCACCCCCACAATTGTGAATATCACCCGATCCGGCAGCAGCGCGGGCATCGCGCGGGGATACGGTCCGAAGGCGTGCGGCAATTGGCCGATGTTCTGGAGCAGGAGGGAGACGCCAATCGCGCTGATCAGCACATTCAATCGCGGCGCCTGCCGCAGCGGACGATATGCGAGACGTTCGATGATGAATCCGACGATCCCGCAGCCGACCATTGCCGCCAGCAACACCGCAAGGCCGAGATACCACGGCGGGGACTGTCCCGCGCTTGCACTCAGACCCAGCGCCGCCGCGATTGCGAATGACAGCCAGGCGCCGAGCGTAAACACGTCGCTGTGGGCGAAGTTAATGAATTGGAGAATCCCGTAGACCAGCGTGTAGCCGAGCGCGATCAGCGCATACAGCGCTCCCACCGCGATCCCGTCTGTCAACGTTTGAATGAGTAGGGTCACGCGCTTCGGGTGAGGGTCTCAGGTTAAAATCACTTAGGCGGCTCAACCGACGCGAAGTAGGAGAATTTCCCGCCTTGAAGTCTTTGAATGACCGCAAGTTTCGTGGCGTCTCGCTGTTCGTTGATCGTGATGGCGCCGGTGACGCCCTTGAAATCTTTTGTCGCCGCAATCGCCGCCGCGAGATCCTTCCCCGAGAGGCTACCCGAACGTCCCATGGCGTCGAACAGCAGGTTCGCCGCATCGTAGCCCAGCGCCGCCATGCTGTCGGGGGTTTTGTTGTATTCGGCTTTGTACTTTTTCAAAAACTCCTGAACCTCCGGCCGCTTGTCTTCCTGGGAATAGTGATCGGAAAAATAGCAGCCATCGAGTGCATCGCCGGCGTTTTTGAGATCTTCGGAAACCCAGCCGTCGCCGCCGATGAGCGGGGATGTCAGGCCCAGTTTACGCGCCTGGCGGGCGATGTTGACGACCTCCGTGTAGTAGCCGGGGATGTAGACGAATTGCGGTTTCTTCTCGCGGATCGCGGTCAATTGCGCCGAGAAATCATTGTCGCCATCGCCATAGGCCTGTTCGATCAGGATCTGCCCGCCGAGTTTTACGAAAGCTTTGCGAAACTCTTCGTTCAACCCCGCGGAATACGCCTGGGCGCGGTTGTAGAGCGTGGCGGCCTTGTCGAACTTCAACTGGTTTTTCGCGAAACTGGCGCCGACGAATCCCTGGAACGGGTCGATGAAGCAGACCCGGGAGATCATGTCACCGATTTCCGTCACCTGAGGGTTGGTGCTGGAGGGCGAGATCATCGGCACCCCAAGCCGCTGCGCGACCTGACCCCCTGCAATGGATCGGCTGGAGGCCACCTCGCCGATCAGGGCGACGACATTATCCTGCTGGATCAAACGCGTTACCGCGGTCACTACTTCTTGGCTCTTGCCCTGGTCGTCATAGCTGATGAGTTTGAGCTTCTGCCCCTTGATACCGCCCGCTACGTTGCGCTCTTTCACGGCGAGCTGCACGCCGTCGTGGGTGGAGACGCCGAAGGTCGCCTCGCTGCCGGTCATCGAGCCGTACTCGCCGATCTTGATTTCGCTCGTCTCGCTGCCCGAGCTTGCGGACCCGGACGATCCCTCTTTCTTACAGCCGACAACAGCGGCTCCGACACAGCAGACGACAATCAGCGCAAGCCCATTTTTCATGCTCGATTCTCCACAAGTTGCCGCTTGCAAACTCTAGCCGCAAGCTACACCTCCAGCAAGCTTGAGCGACACGGGATGGCTGTGGATCTGCTCTGAAAATGTTCTAAGGAAGCGGGCGAAATGTCATGCTGAGAGCTTGTGAACTTTTCTTGTAGCACGGGCATCTTGCCCGTGTTGACGATACAGACACGGGCAAGATGCCCGTGCTACAGTCAAATCTTCACAGACTCTGAGGTATTCCGAAGCATCTGGCATCGATTATCGATCCGGCCAGATCCTTCACGGAGTACCGTTCAGGATGACGGTCTTTTTCATGGATCGCGGGTGCGGCGAAGCCGCATGACCCACGAACCGTCTGAACAGAGAACGCTCCCTTCGGTCGCGGCTCATCGGGAACGCCTCGATGCTCGCGCCGACCTGGTCGTCCGCGGCAAAGCTCGAGACTTTCGCACGATGCCCCTGCTCGTTACATTCGCAACCGCCGAAGGAGCCCGCATGCTGAAGCGCTGGTGGTTCGCATCTCTGATTCTGATTTTGCCGATGACTCTCTGCGCCCAGCAGAAAGCGCCCATCGCGCCGCGCGATGTCGAATCCGTGTATGCGCCGCCGGAGCCTCCTCGCGAAAACGAAGGCGTCAATGAGGGCGGCGTCAACTTCAATCTGGACATCACCGCCCTTACCGACTACGTCTGGCGCGGCATCGATCGCTCGGAGGCCGGCGGTTCCGAGGATTCACCGAATCTCACCTTTGACGCCACGCTGAAGTTCGACCTTGGCCGATATCCTCATCCGTTCATCGGCGTCTTCTCCAACGTCTACAATTCCGATCCCGAAAGCCGGTTTCAGGAAATCCGCCCCTACTTCGGCTTCGACTGGAATCTGCGCCCGTTTCTCTTCACCGCCGGTTTCAACAGCTACATCTTCCCGGAGCGCGACGCCTTCAACACCTCCGAAGTTTTTGCCCGATGCACGCTGGACGATTCGTACTTCCTTCGTACCGAACAACCCCTCCTTTCCCCATACTTCTTCGGCGCCTACGACTACGATAAAGGAAAAGGCGTCTATGCCGAGTTTGGCATCAGCCATGATTTCAAAATTGAGGACACCTCCATCACGATCACCCCCATGTCGAGCATCGCGTACGTGAATGGCGATCACATTTTCTCGAAGCCCGTTGGTCCCACATCCGATCCGTCGTTTGACTTCAATCCCAGAGGTCCGGACAACGGATTCCAGCATTACCAGATCGGCCTCGTTGTCACGTATGGCCTGAACCAGGCGCTCAACATCCCGCGCCGCTGGGGCGCGTTCGACTTGAAAGGATTCCTTTTCTACACCGACGGCATCGACAACAAGCTGCGCGCGGACACCGAAATTTATGGCGGAATCGGAATCGCGTTTTCCTATTAGCACTTAGCCCCCGGTGAATACACCGGGGGTGCCCGCGCCTTTCTCTCGACGTCGAACTGCCAGCAGTTCCTCCACCCCGACAATCTCCAAGGTCTTTCCCCGAAGCATTTCAATCACGTCCCCCAGCGCGGCGACGGTTGGCGAAGGATCATGCCACCGCGCGGTCGGCGCCACTCCATCGTGCAAAAGAACAATATCGCCGGCATCCGTATTCCGCAGCCGGGCCACGATATTTTCAGGGTTGGTTGGCAGGCCATCAAAGGCCCTCCGCGACCACGCGACCACCTCATGCCCTGTCTGCCGCGCCGCATGGAGCGTGAAAGGCGTTTTGAATCCCAGGGGAGGACGAAACAGAGTCGGGCGGTGATCGGTGATCGATTCGATCAAGTCATCTGTGCGCGTGATCTGTTTCACCCAATACCGGGTCGATCGCACAAAGCCGTAATGCCGGTGGGAATAGGTATGATTCGCGACCGCGTGACCCTCATCGTGCATGCGCCGCACGAGGTGCGGGAACTTCTCGGCGTTCTTGCCAATGACGAAAAACGTCGCCGGCGTCTGATGCTCGCGCAGCACATCCAGAATCCTTGGCGTGAAGGGTTCTGTCGGTCCATCATCAAAGGTCAGCGATACCTGCCGGCAGTTCGCGTTGCCGCGTGAATGGATCTTTCCCCACAACTGACTTTGCGCGCGGAAAGTTCCGTAGGATGCGATCCCGGCGAACAAGGAGAAACCGCTCAGCGAAGCGAGGCTGATCTCAAGCGCGTTCACAAGCGTCCATTCTACTCAATTGCGAACGCGCGGCTCATAGCCGGGCTCAATCTTCTCCAGCACGTCGCTGCTCCTGAGCGCTCCACCGGTGTTGGTGGCTGCGCAGGTGCGTCGCGTCATCGTCATTAAGAATGTCGCGCTGTTCTTCTGGTTCAAGCTGCCATGCGTTGACTTCATCGTTATGAACCGTTCGAGGGAAGCTTTGCCCGCGTAGCAACCGTCTTTCAGCGTGACCATCACATCCGGTGGACTCTTCACCATCCCATGAAATGCATCCCACAATCGCCTCGGCCCGTCCGGATATTGATGATCCACCGTCGCCTGAAACCAGTCGGTATCCGTGATAAAGCCATCCGCTCGTGGCTTCAACGTTGCGATGATCGGCTGATACCCCAGCACGTCTTTATCGATCACTTTGTATCGGAACGAACCATCGCGGAAATCGATCGCCGCCGACCCCTGCGCATCGCGGACGATCACGCTGTTCCCCCGAAGGTATGCCGCCAGCTCAACCTCTTTTGCGCGTGTCACGGATGCCGCGACTTCAGCCGGATGTACCGTCCGCAACCCCACGTAGGTCACCAGGGCCGCCAACTCAAACAGCACATCCCGATCATGGCTCAATTTCTTCGCGACGGTGAAGCCGGATTCCGAAATCGCTTTCTCCATCGCGCGCTGCGCGCTCTGAGAGGGCGCCAGGTTATGTCCATGATCGGCCATCATGCTGATCTTGATCGCGCCGTGACGTTCATAAAGCAGTTGCAGACACAACTGTTTGGCGGCATCGAGCGTCTCTTCGATCCCGGCGCGCCCGAACTTGCACGCCATCCCGCTTGCGGTCACCGCGTATACGAATGTGACGCGATCGGGACTTGCATCCACCGCTCGGCGCATGCGCTCCATCTCGATCGGCAGCCAGGCGCGCGGATCCAGATATGTGAGGCTCGCCTCGAAGAAGTTGGCGCTATAAGTGAGCCTGCGTTCCCAGGGCTGCCGCGTTCCCCGCGCCCGGTCCCGGAATCCGCGGTGAATCTCCTTCGACCGCACGTCGTAATACTCATCGGTCATCCCCGCCAGCGCCGGCGCCCGAAGCACGCGCGTGTAACATAGCTCGGTCAACGAGGGGAATGGCGCAATCACCTTCACCGGCGGATCGAACCAGCAGAAATCGCCCCGATCCCACCGCTCTTTCATCAGGTCGAACGGCACCGAATCCAGCAGAATGATCACATGCGGCACCGCCCCATTCGCATCATCCGCGAGCCGATAAACCCGATCCGCGTTCCCGTCCTCGTCATCGTCGTAAGCGATCGAAGCCACCCGCCCCTGCCCATCCCGATGCAATCCGAAATCCGATCGTCCATCCCGGTCCACATCGTACCAAGTCTCATTCTCCGTCTGCTTAATCGCCGCGGATGGAAATGTTAGCTTCGGCCCGAGCGGCGCGCACCCATTCAATGCGATGCACAGGTAGAGATACCTCAACACGCAACGGAGTCCGCGCCATTTTACGAGGTAGCTCGCCCTTCGCGCAAGACCCCTTGAATCGATCAGGAGAATTCTCATGCCCGGGGGAGTTTCTCCAGAAGGCCCTTCGCCGCAAGCGAAATAACTGCTTCGGCCTGTTCATGAGTCACGCCCGGAAAGTCGTCCAGAAAATCCTTGAGAGGCTGATCACCTTCAAGGTAGTCAAATAAATTCCTGATCGGGACCCGTGCACCCGCGAAACAAGGCGCCCCGCTCATCCGCTGCGCGTTGATCCAAATAATCCCGAACAGCGGGTGCCCGGGTTGGACAAAATCGCCTTCCAGGTCGGACGGCGAAAGAGGCTGCTCAGGCTGTACGGTTTTGAGAATCCGCGGAGTCATCGAGTAAGCGTCCTGACCGATTGGATCACGAACATTATAGCGATCTATGTCGAGTCAGGCTTTCTTCTATCCGGCAAGTTCAATCCCATATCAGTTCTTCCCCGCCTGCGTCTCCCGCGGCTTCCCCAGTGGATTCGCCAGAAACTTCATTTGACAAACTCGACAAATCCGAAACTCGAACCCCCGATGCACCTGATCCAGCAGCTCCTCCGCGGACATCTTCTTCATCTCCTCCAACAGTTCATTCATGCTCCCCTCCAAGTCGTTCTCCTCCAACTCTTCGGTTGAAACCCCCGGCATCGAGGGATCTGCAAACACCTCTATCATCACCACATAATGCGCATGCGGCGGCACCGTCCTCCCGCACAAATCGCAACTCACGGGCTCGGCCATGCAGGGATTCTACTTGATCTCTCGGCGCTTCCTGCCGATAATCCGGACATCATGAACCGTCGCACTTTCCGACAGATGTCGATGCGGTAGGGTGGAGATCAGCGGTTCCCGCGAGGGGCCGACCTCCACCCCACAACTGCGTCAGCATCCGTTCGATCGGCCGACGGTTTTCCTTTGCGCTCAAAATCGCGCAGGATTCCCCCAATGAGCAATACGTTCTATATCACGACCCCCATCTATTACCCCAACGGCGACCCGCATCTCGGCTCCGTCTACACCACCGTGATTTGCGACGCTGCCGCCCGGTATCACCGGCTTAAGGGTGAAGACACCTACTTCCTTACCGGCACCGATGAGCACGGGACGAAGCTGGCGAAAGCCGCCGCCGACGCGAGTGTCGAACCGCAACAACTCGTCGACAAATATGCCAAAATCTTCCGGGATCTCTGGAAAGAGCTGCACATTACCAACGATGATTTCATCCGCACCACCGAGCCTCGGCACAAACAGGCCGTCCAGAAAATCGTGCAGAGAATGGTAGCCACCGGCGATATCTATCTCGGCGCGTACGAGGGCTGGTACGATGAAGGGCAGGAGCAATTCGTCACCGAAACCGAGGCTAAAACCGCGGCTTACAAATCAACGATTTCCGGCCGTGCCTTGGTGCGATACAAGGAGCCGACGTACTTTTTCCGCCTGAGCAAATACGTTCCGCGCCTTATCGAATACATTCAGGCGAACGAGCATTTCATCGTCCCCGAATCCCGCCGCAACGAAGTGCTGTCCAAGTTGAAAGCCGGCGTGGACGATCTCTCCATCTCGCGCGCCACACTCACCTGGGGCATCCCGCTCCCGAACGACCCAAGCCACGTCATCTACGTCTGGATTGATGCCCTGACCAACTACATCACCGCCCTCGGATACGAATCTGCGGATGACTCGCTGTTCAAGAAATTCTGGCCCGGGACCCACGTCATCGGCAAGGACATCCTCTGGTTCCACACGGTTTACTGGCCGGCGATGCTCTTCAGCCTCGACTTGCCGCTTCCTGAAAAAGTCGTCGCCCACGGCTGGTGGACCGCGGAGGGCACGAAGATGAGCAAGTCGCTGGGGAATGTAATCGACATCCCAAGGATCCGCGCGCTTGCCGAGGCGCACAGCCTGGATGCCGTCCGCTATTACCTGCTGCGCGCGGCGCCGCTCGGTTCTGACCTGGACTGGTCTGACACTGACTTCAACAAAGCTTTCAACGAACTCGCGAATGTCCTCGGCAACTGTCTCAATCGCACGATCAAAATGATTGGGCGCTATCGCGACGGAAAACTTCCCGCGGCGGGATCGCTTGAGCAAATCGACAATGATCTGCTCGCGCGCGCAAGCAGCCTTCAGTCTGATCTCGCTCAAGCGTATGGAGCTTTCCATCTTCAGGACGCCGCGACCCTGCCCATTGAGCTTGCCCGCGCCACCAATGGGTATATCGATGCCACGGCGCCGTTCTCACTTGCGAAAGATCCCGTCAAGGAAGAGCGTCTCAACACTGTGCTAAACCTCTCGGCCCAGTCGATCAAAAACGCGCTGGTGGCCCTCCTGCCGATCCTTCCGGAAAAAGCTGCCGCGGGCTTGGACCAGCTCAACGTCGCGATTGAAGGAAAAACAATCTTTCAACTGCTCGAAACATCTCTGCCCCCCGGCCATCAGCTTAAGGAAGGTCAACCGCTCTTCCCCAAAATCGAGGCCGCGAAACCCCGAATTTAGGTAAAAAATTTCCATTTTTGACGGTTACAGATCGAGCGACCGGGGGGAAAATGATCATCGAAGGCATATCTGCACTCATATCGGAGGTCATTTATGTTGCGTCACAGTGTTTTGAGCGGCGGGCGATATCCGGTTTTGCGAGCGCTCGCGATTTTCTATCTGATTGCCAGCGTGGTCACGTTGCTCGCTGGGATTGCCGCGGCAATTTATGTGCTGGCGGCGTTTCGATACGGCAACATGATCGATCGCACCTTCCTCGCGATCGGGTCGCTGGTGGCGACGTTCTACGTTGTCATCACGATGCTCGCGATCGCGGAGATCATCAAGCTCGCGATCGATGTCGAGCACAACACGCGCATGGGCGCTGCTGCGGCCAACGGTCGAATGGGGGCGGCACAGTCCGTCAGCCCGGCGGCCGTGATGAGCGGCGCGGACGGCGCATCGCGCGATGGTGGTCGCCTCGGCATGCTTGACGAGGAAACCGCCGAAGCGGCGCTGCTTCGCGGGCACTGACATCCACCAAGCAAAAAGCCCAGGGATTGCAATCCCTGGGCTTGGCGGCTGTGGATCGGTGGCGCGTGTTATTTTTTCCACGCCTTGGTCTTGAAGTCGAGCAAGGCTTGCTTGAGCTGCGCTTCGATCTCCGGGGTCAGCTCCTTCTTGTCCGCAAGCGCCTGGCGGAATTGCGGGGCCGAGGCGTCGACGTAGCTGAGGAATGCATTCTGGAATTCCTGGACGCGGTTCACCGGGACGTCGTCCATGTAAGCGGGTTGGCCCTTCTCGGGCGCCTGGGTGGCGGCATAGATGACCATGACTTCCTGGTCGATGGACATCGGCCGGTACTGCGGCTGCTTGAGGAGCTCGACCAGACGCGCGCCGCGATCGAGCTGCTTCTGGGTTTCCTTGTCCAACTCCGTGCCGAGTTGCGCGAAGGCTTCGAGCTCGCGGTAGGCGGCGAGGTCAAGTCGGAGCGAGCCGGCGATCTTCTTCATCGCCTTGGTCTGCGCGTTTCCACCGACGCGGCTGACCGAGATGCCGACGTTGATCGCGGGACGGACGCCGGCGAAGAACAGGTCGGGCTCGAGATAGATCTGTCCGTCGGTGATCGAGATGACGTTGGTGGGGATGTAGGCGGAAACTTCGCCTTCCTGGGTTTCGATGATCGGGAGCGCCGTGAGTGAGCCGCCGCCTTTGTCATCCGAAAGTTTGACGGCGCGCTCGAGCAGTCGGCTGTGCAAGTAGAAGACGTCGCCGGGGTATGCCTCGCGGCCGGGCGGGCGGCGGAGCAGAAGCGAAAGCTGGCGATATGCCGCGGCCTGTTTCGAAAGATCGTCATACACGCAGAGCGTTGCTTCGCCCTTCCACATGAAGTACTCGGCCATCGCGCAGCCGGCATACGGGGCGATGTACTGCAGCGGAGCAGGATCAGCGGCGGAGGCGACGACGACGGTGGTGTAGTCCATCGCGCCGTTGGCCTTGAGGACTTCGACAATGCCGGCGACGGTCGACTCTTTCGAGCCGATCGCGACGTAGAAGCACTTAACGCCCTTGCCCTTCTGGTTGATGATGGCGTCGAGGGCGATGGCGGTCTTGCCGGTCTTGCGGTCGCCGATGATCAGCTCGCGCTGCCCGCGGCCGATGGGGATCATCGAGTCGATCGCCTTGATGCCGGTGAGCATTGGCTCTTTAACCGGCTGCCGGTCGGCGATGCCGGGGGCGACGATGTCGACCTTGCGGGTTTCGGTGGAGGTGATGGGCGGGCCCCCGTCGAGAGGCTCGCCGAGCGGGTTGACGACCCGGCCGATGACGTTTGGGCCGACGGGGACTTCGAGGAGGCGCTTGGTTGATCGAACGCTGTCGCCTTCCTTGATCTTGAGGTAATCGCCGAAGATGACGGCGCCGATGGAGTCTTCTTCAAGGTTAAAGACCTGTCCCATGATCCCCCCGGTGAACTCGAGGAGCTCGCCGGCCATGGCGTTTTGCAGGCCATAGATTCGGGCGATGCCGTCACCGACTTCGATGACGGTACCGACTTCGCTGACTTGAACCTTCTGTTCGAAGCCGGCGATTTCTCGCTTTAGGACGTTGGTGATTTCTGCCACGTTGATGGCCATGCTGCTCTCCGTTTTGTCTTTCGTAGCATGGGCGTCTCGCCCATGTCTGTTTCTATAAAGGCATGGGCGAGACGCCCATGCTACGTGCAATTAAATTTCCGATACTGGGACCTCTAGAAGTTTTTGTTTCAGGGCGTGGAGTTGGTAGCGGGCGCTGGCGTCGATGAGCTTGTCACCGATGCGGAGGGTGAGGCCGCCGATGATCGATTCGTCGACGTATTGGTGGACGACCGCGTCCTTCTTGAGCGCGGCGCTGACGCGCCCCCGGACGGCTTCCAATTGCTCGGGCGGGAGGCGCTTGGCGACGTAAACGTCGACTTCGATTTTGCCGAGCTGCTCATCAAGAAGATCGTTGTAGGCGTCGATGATCTGATCGAGGATGCGGAGGCGGTTGTGGTTGTTGACGACACCGAGGAAGTTGAGGACGAGGGGCGTGATCCGGCCGCGGAAGATTCGGTCGAGGGCTTCGTGCCGTTCGACAGCGTTGATGCCGGGATCGGCGAGGTAAAGGCGGAAGGTGGCGTTGTCCTTGAGGACCTGCGCGAGACCGGCGAGGTCCTGCTGAATCGAGACGGCGGCGCCCTTGTCGTTGGCGAGCTCGATCAGCGCCCGGGCATAGGATTGAGCGGCCGGGGACGAGTGGGTTTGGCGAGGCATATTTGTGTCTTCCGTAGGGGCGACACTTGTGTCGCCCGTTTCCGCACCGAAGAGAGCGGCACGACTCGACTGAACTCATCGAAGTCAAGTGCCGCCCCTGCAAGAAAGTTCTAATTGCTTACGGACTCCAATTGGTCGAGGCTTCGGTTCACCAGATCACGCTGGTCTTGCTCGTTAAGGTTACGGCGAAGGATCTGCTCGGCGGCGTTCGTCGCAACGGTGGCGGCGTACTCGCGGAAATCCGCCTTCGCCTGCTTGGCCGCGATTTCAAGCTCGCGGGTCGTGCGCTCCTTGATCTGCTCCGCATCGTTCTGCGCCTGCATGCGGATGGTGGTCGCCAGCTTCTCAGCGTCGAGGGTGGCTTTTGCGAGCATTTCGCGGACCCGGCCTTCGGCGGCGGCGAGCTGGTCGTTGTACTGCTTGAGCGTCCCTTCGGCGCGGGTGCGGGCGGCTTCGGCGTCAACGATGTCCTTGCGGATTCTTTGCTCGCGGTTTTTCAGGCCGATCAGGATGTTCTTCCAGGCGGTCTTGTAGAGGATCGCCAGGAGCACCAGGAAGATGATGACAACCCAGAGCGCCTGAAGCTGGGTGGTGCGATCGAAGGGATCTGGCAGGAGCGGTGGCTGCTCGTGGGTGCCGGCGTGACCTTCACCCTGAAGCGCTTCGCCGGTGCCGCGCGGTGCATCGACGGCGGATTTCGCGGCATCGTGAGCGGCGCGCGCGCTGTCGTGTGCCACATCGTGGCCGGCTTCCTGAGCGCGGGCGGCGGGGGTCGCTGCCCATGCCATCATCGCGAGCATGAAAACAATTCGCTTGAGCATTTCGCTTCACCTCAAAAGGAAGATCTACATTTAGGACATAACCTCCGGCGGGCTATTCACCCACCGGACGCTGCAATTCTGACGGGTTACCAGGCGACAGAACCCCCGGCGATCTTGCCCGCGAGTTGCAGGGCGATGACCAGTGCGAAGAACGTGAAACCTTCGATCAGCGCGGCGGCGATGATCATGTTGGTGCCGATGCGGCCCCCGGCCTCGGGCTGGCGGGCGATGCCCTCCATGGCCTGACCGGCGAGGTGCCCGATGCCTTTGGCGGCACCCATGACGATGAGGCCCGCGCCGATGCCGGCGCCGATCGCGATGCCGGCGCGGTCGGAAATTCCGATGCTGCCATTTGCGGCGGTGGCACCGGCCTGTGCAAGAAGGGGAAGAAGCATGTCAGTCTCCTCCGGACTGAGTCCGGAACTTTGCGAAGCCCGCCGATACTTGGAAGTGGCGAGTGGTCGCGGATGTATCGTGCCGAGCTTAAAATAGGTTAACCCGGGCGTCGGCTGCTCACGGGAAGTTCGTAGGGTTCAGCGTTTGGTTCAGAAATTCCGTTGGTGTTCGGGTGCGACTAATGTTCGGGGGCAACGGCGCTGGCGATAAAAAGCGTGGTCAAGAATGTAAAAATGTACGCTTGGAGGAACGCGACGAAAAGTTCGAGGATTCGGATCAGTAGGCTCAGGATCGTGACGGGGGCGCCGATCGCGATCTGGGTGCCGATGCCGGCGGTGACCGGGATCAGGACGATAAGGGCGGCGAGGACAATGTGACCGGCAATCATATTGGCGAAGAGACGAATCATCAGTGCGAAGGGTTTGATAAGCGCGCCGATCAGCTCGAGACCAACGAGCAGGCCCCAGACAATGACGTCGGGAATCCATTTGATGGGAGATTCACCCGGTCTCGGCTTAAAGGGGTGGGGGGCGAAGTTCCAGAGGTAAAGGGGAATCCCGAGGAGCACGGCGACGACGGGGTTCATGTGCTGGGCGTGGACGCCGTGCGGGTCCCCGTCGCCCTGGCGGGAGCCGTTCTGATCATGCCCTTTGGCGAAGCTCTCATCGTCTTCGTAATGCTTGGTGGGTCTGCCGATGGCGTCGAAGTTTGCTGGAACGTCCGCGGCGAGGGCCTCGCCGCGGACGTGCTCCAAATCGTGTGAGGCTTCGTGGCCTTGGGAACCATCGGAGGTGTGCTCTTCGTGGTGCCCGTGATGGCCGTAGGTTCCGTCGATCAGAGACTTGGCGATTTGCCAGACGCCGTTGGCGTGGATGAAGAGGAAAGCGAGGATCGCGAGGGCAGCGGTGGTCGTGAGGGTGCCGGTGGCGGTGCCGCTGATATGGGATTCGCGGCCACTGGCGGCGGTGATCATCTCGCCGAAGGGGATCTGCCCCAGAAGGTTACAGAAGAGGATGAAGAAGAAGAGGGTCCAGAGGAAGGGAACGAAGCGATCGGTGTGTTCCTTGAGCGCGGGGCGGATGACCTCAACGCGGAGGAACTCCATGATGGATTCGAAGAAGTTGCGCGCGCCGGTGGGGGGAGCGCCGTCGGCGGCGTGCTTGAAGAGCGTGGGGAAGATGAGCAGCATGAGCACGGCGGCGACGACGGCCATCATCATCTGATTGGTGATGGGGAGTCCGAGGATGCGGAAGAGCTCGTGGGGCAGCACGTGATCGAGCGGATCAGCAGAGGCGATGATGGTGATCAATAGAGTCATTGCTTATTCGCTGGGACTGTTGTGGGTGCAAGACGGATCGTGCGGATGAAACCCGCGACGAGCACGATCAGGGTTGTCCAGTAGAACGCGAAGAGCCAGTAGACGAAGGAGCCGGGGAGGTTGAGCTTCAGGAGAATTACCGCAGCGGCGACGGCGGCGGCGAAGAACATGTGGAGGAGGGTTCCGAGGAGGGCAGCCTGAGCTTGAGCGGGTTGGGGAGATCCGCGAACGAGGAAAAGCGGGATGTACGCGAATAGCGATGCAACAAGGCAAGCGCCGGCGGCGATACCGACGGCGGGGACGCTCACGTTCCATCCGACGGATTTGCAGAGCGCAGAGCCGATCGCTGCGACGAGGAGGATGGCGAGGGGAATGAGGGTGACGGTGCGCATTTCGATATTAGAGGAGAATCAGTTTTTGAATCGCGGGACCGACGGGCTTCCGCCCGCGGCTAAACCTTCGGCTCTGGGAGACGGGGGTTGTTTGGCGCATGTTGCGCATCGAGCTGATTAGTCCTTGTTGATGCGGATGGCGTCCTTGATGAGCAGGTACATTCCACCGGCGAGTCCGAGCATGACGCCGACGAGAGTTCCCCAAGGCTGCCAGCCGTAACGATTTTCCAGCCAATGACCGACAATCAGACCCAGCACGACGCCGACGGCCATCTGGATTCCCACTCCGGCGAGTTGGCCCCAATTGACGTCGTCGTCCTTTTTGGGCATAGAAATTCGACACTCCAACCCTGAACTTCGTGCGATTTTGCACAAACGGGGCGTAAGGTACGGGGGGAAGGGGCGCGGGTCAAGAAGGCCAAAGAAAGGATTGACGATTGAGCCATTGAGTCATTGACGATTGCAGGATCGCCGTTCAATCGTCAATGAGGCAATGGCTCAATCGTCAAGAGTTTGTACACTTTCCCTCTATGACCGAAGTGCGGCGCGGGCGACTGTGGGTTGTGGTGGCGGTGTTGATGGGGGTCGGGGCGTTGTTTTTTCTGCTGGGGATTTCGTGGGGGCTTCCGTCGAGTCGGGTGCGGCCTTATCTCTATGGGAGCGAGATTCCCTGGACCGGCGAGACGCTTTATTTTCTGGCCGGGGGGTGGGATCAGAAGGCGGAGGTCGGCGCGGATGTGGATCGGACCCCGCTGAGTCAGGGAAGCGCGGGAGAGCCGGTGCTGTTGAACGGCTCCAACCGCGAGCGTGCCGAGATCATTCGGCGGTATCTTCTTTATTCGTATCAGCCGGATGAGATGATCACGTTTCGGGCGCTGGCGGGGATGGGGTCATCGTGGGATCCCAAGCTTTATCAGTATGGCGGACTGTGGGTCTATCCGGTGGGGGCGATGGTTCGGGTGGGAATATTGCTGCATTTGATACCGGCGCCGAGTGGGGGCGTGACGCCGCTGGTTTTTTATCTCGATAATCCCGATGCGTTCGGGCGATTTTATGTTGCGGCTCGATTGTATACGGCGCTGTGGGGAATCGCAGGAGTGTGGGCGGTTTGGTGGCTGGCGCGGAGGCTGACCAAGGATAATCTAATCGCCGCCGCGGCGGCGTTGGCCTATGTCTTCTTACCGGTGGTGATGAACGGCGCGCACGAGGCCAAGCCGCATTTGCCGGGGGTCGTGCTGATGCTGTTGGCGATCGTGGCGGGGGTGAAGTATGTGGAGGAGAGCCGGCCGGGGCGGGAATGGGTGTGCGGGCTGGCGGCGGGGGCGCTTTGCGGGGCGGCGGTGGGAATGGTGATCTCTTCGCTGGCAATCTTTTTGATGTTGCCGGTGATGGTGTGGAGGAGGCGCGGAGATGAGTGGGGGAAGAAGCTGGCAACGGGCGCGGCGGCGATTGGCGTGGGAATTCTGATTTACGCGGCGACGAATCCGTTCGTGGTGATCAATGGGCTAAGTGCTTCGGCGGAAGGAGGAAAGGCGCTGCGGTCGAACCTGCGAAATTCGACGGAGATGTATCGGGTGTCGCCGCGGGGATTGCGCGATGCGATGGTGTTGCTGGGGCAGGGCGCCAGCCCGCTGCTGGCGATGCTGGGTGTGGCGGGGGGTGTTGCGTTGATTGCGATCGGGCGGGCGGAGAGAAAGGGTTTGTCGGATCGAAGTGCGGGCGAAACAGGGGTCGCCCATGCGTCGCAAGGGGAAAAGGCGTGGAGTGCGGGTGTCAGGCGAAAGAGCCAAAATGGGGTGGCGCGAGCGGAGGATGTGGCTTGGCTGCTGCTGATTCCCGCCGGAGCGATCACGCTGCAGTTCATTCTGCTGGCGGCGGGGAAGCCGCCGGAATATGCGCGGTTTGGGATGTTGCCGGATGTGGCGCTGGTGCTGCTGGCGGCTTGGGCGGGCGTGAAGGTGGCGCGCGACAATGCGATGTTCCGGCAGTTGCTCGCGGCGCTGCTGGTGGTGTCGGCGCTGCCTTACGGGGTGGCCTATTCGCGCGCGTTTGTGCGGGATGCGCGGGCGGTGACATCGCGGATGCAGGCATCCGATGAGTTGCCGGTGACGGGGCGGATTCTGGTGAACGCGGAGCCCGGGCCATACAACACGCCGCCGGTGAATTTGTTTTCGCGGGATGTGGTTTTGGTTCCGAAGGATTTTCATGGGGAGATGATGGCGGGAGATCTTCTGGTGTACCCGGTGGATGTGCCGATCCCGGATGCACGGGATGAGGGAACTCGCGGTGGAGTCGCGGATGGTTCGAAAGGAGCGGCCGGGAGAGCGAAGCGGCTCCCGTTTCTGGAAGCGCCGGGATCGCTGGATCAATTTACAACGCCGATCAGTTGGGCGAATAAGACGTTCGCAGTTGAAGGGGCGGGGGGACGTGAGGAGAGGTAGTGAGCGTGTGGAACTTCGGCCCGACCGCTATGCAGGTAGCAACGTTGTTTCAGAATCGTGAGCATTCGTTTGGTCAGTCGTTGATACTGGCTTCGCGGAAGTCGCCGGAGTCGGTGAAGTCGTAAAGCTGGCTGCAGTTCACGCAAAAGAACGTGAAGCCGTGTTCGGTTTTGGAGGTGCCGTCGAGATATTGCAGTTCGGCATCCCAGATTTCGCGCGACCATTGGAGGGTGGGGAGATTACATGAGGGGCAGACGATTCGGGAAGCGAGTGCGGTAGCGGCGGCGTTATTGCGAAGCCGATCTCTTCGTTCGCCGCGCAACGCGAAGAGAAACCACGCGGCGCCGGCAACGATCGCGGTGAAGAGCACGAACCAGAAGAACGGTTCCATGGGGATTCCCGAGTTGGCAGCTTAACCTTGAAGTAGTGGTTGGTGAGGGCTGTGCAAGTTGTTGCAGAGACTGGGGATGTTGATCGGACATGATGGCAAGCCGGGGTATTTGCGTTTTGGGCGGTTCTATTGCAATATCCCCTTCCTGACCTAAATTAACGCCGGTCCTATAAGCAAAATGCCGTATTAGCCGATAACTGAAAAAGCGGAAACAGCCGAAGAGATAGTTCGGCATTCGCAAAGAGCCAGGTGGGTCGCCCGCTTGGACTTGGAAAGACACAGGAACCTGAAAGGAGCGCAACCTTGCGTTCTCGTCGCATCTCTCGAATCTCACGTAGCGTTCAGATCTTGGCTTTGGCGGCGGCAGGCGCGCTGCTGACGGGTTGCACGGCCCATGGGCCGTTCGACAACGGTTTCATTGATCCGTCGGAGGTGGGACGGTTCAAGAAGCAGCCGCTGCTGATGCCGATTCTGTCGAGCCTGGAGACAGGCATCGAAGAGCCGAACGAGCAGTTCAGCAACGCGACCGATGTCCGGCCGGACGATCTGGTTGCCTCGTCGCTGGACTATATCATTGGCGCGAACGATCTGCTTGTGGTTTCGATCACCGATCTCGTCGGGACCAACGTCGAGACCTTGAAGCAGAGCCGCGTGAGCGAGAGCGGCAACATCAGCCTCCCGCTGCTGGGACAGGTGAAAGCCGAAGGGCTGACCGAGTCGCAGTTGGAGCAGGAGATCATCGACTCTTATCGTCGAAGCAACATCATTCAGAACGCGCAGGTCGCCGTGACCGTGTCTGAGGCGCGGGCTCGGACGTTCAGCATCCTGGGCCAGGTGCAGCGGCCGGGTCAGTATCAGATCCTGCAATCGGACTTCCGCGTGCTCGATGCGCTGGTACTGGCGGGCGATGTGCCGTTCCAGGGAATCGAAAGTCTGTTTGTCGTCCGTCGGGAAAACCTCGGGCGGAGTCGATCGACCACGGGGCCCGCGGGCGCGACGACGCTCCCAACGGATGTTCTGGCGCCGCGATCGGATTCGGGTATGACCGGAATGACGCGCGCGGTACTGCTCCAGACGGCAGGGCGTGATGCGCTGGCTCCGAACACGCCGGCAACCCGTGATGCGGGGACGGCAGGAACGCGTCCCGCGCCGACCGGCGCACTGACCGCTGAAGAGCGGTATGGCATTGTGGATGGTAAACCGGTGCTCGCGCCCAACCGCGGAGCGACGACGGGAACGGGAACGACTGGCACGCGGACACGAACCGGGACGGGAACGGCTGATTTGCTCGCGCCTTCGCCTGATATGGGGATGGAAGGGCGCGCGCCCACCACGCAGCCTTCAGGAACGGGTGCTTTTGAATTTAACAACCCCATGGGCGGCGAAAATGTTCGCGTGATCCGCGTTCCGCTCGATGATCTCAAGAACGGCGACCTGAAGTACAACATCGTGATTCGGCCGCAGGACATGATTCTCGTGCCAAACCCGCAGACGGGTGAATACTGGGTCGCGGGCCACGTGCCGCGGTCAGGTGTTTACAGCCTAACGGCTCGGAAGATTACGTTGAAGGAAGCGATCGATGGCGCGGGTGGATTTGATGCCCTGTCAATTCCGGCTCGAACCGAGGTGATCCGGCGTATCGGTAAGGACAAGGAAGTCAACGTTCTGGTGGATATGGATAAGGTTTATGCAGGCATGCAGCCGGACATTTTTCTGAAACCTTACGATCACGTGCGCGTGGGTACTAATGTGTTCGCCCCGTTCATTGCGTCGCTGCGGAATGGGTTCCGAATCACCTATGGATTTGGGTTTTTGTATGACCGGAATTTTGCTCCGGCACAGGATCAGCAGAACCGGCCGTAACCGGTTGAGTCCGGCCATGATATTCTTCGCGTAGAACGGGCCTTTTACGCGGTGGATGGAAATTAGAACATCGCCCCCGATCTTTTCGGGGGCGATGCCGTATCCTCAACTCGTCCCCAACCCGTTGATAGAAATTAGAACTGTTATAGGTCCAGTGCGTAAGAACAATCTGCAAGGCAGTAAGATTGCTGCCGATCGCCTTGTGCTCCCGCATTTGCCGACCGATGATTTCTGAGTCCTTTACGCGCGTTTTCGCTGCCGACTGCGGCTGCGGGTTCGTGCAGGGGTTTGATGGTGACTGAACTTCAGCCATCTTCCGCGATGTTCCCGCCAGAGTCGGATGACTCGGGCAAGCTTTATTATGGCCTGACTTTGGACACCTGGTTCCAGGCGGGAACCTTGGGAGTCCTCTTCATCGCCGTCTATTGGGTGGTGCTGCGTTGGCTCTGGGATAAGACAAACCCGCTTTATGGTGAAGCGAACTGGGGCCATGGCATCTGCATCCCGGTGGTGGGGCTGTATTACCTCTATATCAATCGAGACGATCTGCTGAAGCGCAAAATCCAGCCGACCTGGGTCGGGCTTGGAATCGCTCTAATGGCGCTGGTCATTTTCGCGTACGGCATCTGGCCCGGTCAGAACCAGTTCACTCAGGGCTGTGCCATGATCCTGGCGCTGTTCGGGGTCGTGCTGCTCTTGTGCGGGTGGGATGTGATGAAGATAGCGTGGTTCCCGATCGCGTACCTGGCATGCGGGATTCCGTGGCCACCGCTCGTGTATAGCTGGATCGCCAGCCCGCTGCAGACGCTGGCGGCGCGAGTGGCGGTGAAAACGCTGACGTTCACGGGCGTGAACGCGTTCCGCACCGGCACCAAAATCAACATGATGGATCTGAACGGTGACAACCATGCGCTCAACGTCGCCGAGGCCTGCGCGGGGTTGCGATCGCTGATGACGTTCATCACCGTGGGCGCGGCGGTCGCGTTCCTCAGCGCTCGACCGCTCTGGCAGAAGATCGTCATCACGCTGAGCGCGATCCCGATCGCGATCTTTTGTAACGTGATGCGCGTGGCGGGGCAGGGACTGCTGGATTTTTATGTGAGCCACCAACTCTCGGAAAGCTTTGCCCATCAATTCGTGGGTTTGATCATGCTGATCCCGGCGTTCTTCCTCATCCTGCTGGTGGGGTGGATCCTGGATCATATCTTCATCGAAGAAGCAGAAGTTCGGACCGCAACAGCGCGGATGGCGCAGCGTCCGACGGCCGGTAGGGGTGAAGTGCCGCGTCGAAACGTTCCGGTGACGGCCGCGCCGCCGGCACCCGCGAAGGCGCAAGCGATTCCCGCGAAGGCGCAAGCGATTCCCGCGAAGGCGCAAGCGATTCCCGCGAAGGCGCAAGCGATTCCTGCGAAGGCGCAAGTGGCTCCTGCGAAGGCGCAAGCGAGTCCGATTCCGGCGCCTTCGGGGGCGAAGCCCGCGACGCCGCCGCGTCCCGGGATCACACCACCGAGGCCCGCTGGAGTTGTTCCGCCGCGTCCGATTCCGAGGCCGGCGCAGCAGCCGCCATCTAAACCAGGTCCGCAAGAGACGGAGGGGACATGAAGTTTTTGACTGATCATCCGCAGCTTATCGTGCTGGCGCTGTTGTTCGCGGCGGCAATCGTGGTGTTCGTTATGGCGCGCAAGAATCCTGCGCTGGCGGCCGCCGCCAAGCGAGTTTTCTCGCAGCCGAAGTTTTTGGCGGCATTCACGATTCTGGTGGTGGCGGCGGTGGGGCTGAATTCGGTCGTGGATCTGATGAAGCTGCACTTCAAGAAGGAACCCGTGCCGCTGGCGCGGAAGCTGACGCTCATTGCCGACAAGCTCGGTCCGTGGGTGCAGGTGACTCAAGATTCCGCGATCGACAAGGAAATTGAGGACGTGCTGGGCACGAGCCAGTACATCTTCCGAGAGTACGTGGATGAGCGGATCGCGGGCGCGGATATCAAGCAGCAATTCACGAACCTCCGGAACCTGGAGGACAACGAGACGGATCCGAAAGAGCGCGTGAAGATCAAGAATCAGCGCGAGGAAAAACTGCTGCGGATCCGAGCGAAGAACCCGGAAGCAGTCGTGAGCCTTTCGGTGACGTATTACACGGGGATGGTGGATACGGTGGCGCACGTGCCGGATCGGTGCTACATCGCCGACGGCTATGAGCCGCGTCCGGGCGAGGACGTCTATCAGGAATGGCCGATTGCCAAGGAACTGCCTGATGAGGCGAAGCCGAAGGACAAGAACAAGCAGCCGACGGAGAACGTCGAGGTTCACTACATCAACTTCGAGGATCAAAGTTCGTCGCGGAAGTTGCCGCGGAGCGTCGCGTATTTCTTCCACACGAACGGGACGTTCCAGGCTTCTCCGCTGGGCGTTCGCGTGAAGCTTCAGGACCTTCGCGAGCGTCATGCGTATTACGCGAAGGTCGAAGTCATGACGCTGATCGGCAACCCGGAGAAATCAGCGAATGTGATGACGGATTTTCTGTCCGAGGCCCTGCCGGACATCTATCGATCGATGCCGGACTGGAAAAAAGTTTCCGCGTCGGAGCGCGGCACGCAACTGGCGGATGCGGCTCCACGAAGCACTCCTTAAGAGCACACACACTGACGGCGAGACGATATGGCACGCAAAAGAGTTAATACGAAATTCGTGATCGCCCTCAGCATCACCATCGTGGTGTTGATGGTGGGCGTTCTTCTCGCCAAGAAGCTGGTGTGGCGGGAGAAGCCGGACAAATACCTGGTCGTCGGTCGCGAGCAGATGACGAAGGGGAACTTCGATGAAGCCTCGAAGCAGTTTCGCCGCGCGGTGCAGCTTGATTCGAAGAACGCCGAGACCTGGGTCGAGTTCGGCGATGCGCTGAATCAACTCAGCTCGGCCGATCCGGATAATCTGAACAGGGCGCGACAGGCTTGGGAGCAGGCGGCAACGATCAACCCTGGGAACAAAGAGGCGCTAAACCGCCTGCTTTCGTTCTGGAGCGAGCTTGCCGATCTGCGGCAGGCGCCGGGTGATTTCGACCAGATTCGCAGAAGCGCCGAGGCGCTCGCGAAAGTCGATCCGGATAATGCCGCCGCCCAAGCGTCAATCTATTCTTCGACCGTGCGCCGCTGGCTCGTGGGCGTGGAAACGGATCAGGGGAAGATCGACGAAGCCGTTGACAAGCTGACCGCGCTGATGGTGAAGAACCCAGCCAATCCCGATCTTCCGGTGTTCGTCGCGAAATCGAAGCTGTTAAAGGCCGAGCGTGCGCGGCAGCGCAACGCCATCACCGGCGACGCCGAAGCGACCAAACTGATCAACGAAGCGAACTCTGTGATCGAGACGGCGGTGAAGAACCAGCCCAAGAGCGCGGCGATGTGGTTCGGCGCGTCTCAGGTGATGGATCAGGAGTGGCGCACCTCGGCGATCCTGGCCAACCAGGTCGCCGCTCGGATGACTTCCAAAGATCCGAACAGCCGCGAGGCGCTGCTTCTCAAGAAGTATGCGGATGAGTCAGGGAAATACCTGAAGCGGAAAGGCGAGTTGCTCGAGGGCGCGCGCTCGTTCGTGAAGGAAGACGATCCGCTTTACGTGTACATTCACATCAACAGCGCCGCGGCGGCGGCGCAGCGGCAGGATCGTGCCGGGGCGGAGAAGATTCTCCGGGATCTGCTCGCGAAGAAACCCGCGGACCAGGAAGTTCGACTTCGTCTTGCCGAGCACATCGCCCCGGACAAGCGCGAGGAAGCGATTAACCTGCTGGAACAGCCGATCACCTTGGGCGGGCTGACGGGTCCCAAGGCGCTGGTCGGGCGGGCGCTGGAAGTCCAGACGGCCGCCGCGGTGACGAGCATGCGGCTTAACGCCTACAACGATGCGACGACTGCCGAGAAGGCCAAGCTGGCTCCGAAGATCGAAGAAGGCATCAGCAGGATCATTCTCAAGGAAGGCGACGGTGTGAACTCGCTGCTGTTGCGCGGCAAGTATTGGCGCGCCCAGGGCAAGCCCATCGAAGCGATTCAGACACTCGAGCGGGCGCTGGCGCTTTCCGACCAGGACGTTGCCAATTCCGAGCGGCAAATCGACCGGCTCGATCGCTGGGAAGTGGTCGACCTGCTCGCCCGAACCTACATCGAGACCAAACAGTCCGGCCGCGCCAAGGCCTTGCTGGACTCGCTCGTGCAGAAGTTCAAGACCTACGCGCCGGCACGAATCCTCCTGGCGCAGCTTCTGATCCGCGAGCAGCAGATGGCGCTGGCGAAACAGCACGTCGATATCCTGCGCGAGCTCAAGGGCGAAGATCCCGACATCATCAAGCTGGAGATCCAACTGCTCGATCAGCAGACGCAGAAGGACCAGATCCATGCGCTGATCGCGAAGCTGCCGGAGAAAACGAAAAAAGAGACGATGGACAAGGTGAACTCGGCGATGGCCTGCAAGGACATCGCCGAAGCGATTCGCCTGACTGAGGTCCTGGAAAAGCAATTCCCGAAGGACGATGACATTCTGCGAATGGCGTTTCGCGTCTATCGCTCGTTGAACAGCAACGAGAAGGCCCAGCAGGTCGTCAAGCGGGCGAAGGAACTGCATCCGGACAACGTCGGACTTGAACTCGTCGATAATATCGGGGCCACAACGGCGCCGAGCAAAGAGGTCACGCAGAAGATCCACCAGGGGCTTCTCGCAAAGGAGACCGATCCGTTCCGCAGGGAACTGATGCAGGCCGACTTTGCGCGCGAGGACGGCAAGAGCGACGATCAACTGGCGCACCTCAAGGAAGCGGCGAAACTCAAGCCGGACGATGTCGATGTCAAGCTGGCGCTGTTCAATCTGTACCTTCAGCGCAGGCAGTTCGAGGTGGCGGCGAATTACATCGAGCCGCTGTCCCGCGCCAACCGGGACCAGGTGAACGGGCTCCTGTTCCGCTACCGCCTGGCGATGGCCAAGGGCGATATCAACAGCGGCATCGGTTATGGCCGCAAGCTCGTTCAGAACATGCCGGAATTCGGTCAGAGCTGGCTCGCGCTCGCCGAATCGCTCCAGGCCGCCCAGCAGTATGATGAATCGCTGGACAAATATCTCAAGGCCCTTGAAAAGCAGAGCGACAGCGCGATCGCTTACCGCGGCGCCATCGAATGCTATTACGCGCTGGGTCGCAAGGAAGACGCCAAGCGGAAGATCGCTCAGGCGCGCAGCGTGATGCCGACCAACACGCAGTTCCTGGACATGGAACTGAACCATGAGCTGAGTTACGGTGATCCTGAAAGCGTCATTCCCGGACGTGAAGAGGCGCTGAAGAAGAACCCGGACGATGCCAGCACCTTGCTCATGGCCGGACGCACGTATATGTCGTCGGCGCGGGCGCGGATTCGCAAGAACCCCGATGACAAGTCGAACGCCGTTGCTTATCTCACCAAGGCCAGGCAGTTGTTTGCCCAGGGCCTGGAGAAGTGGCCGGACGAGCCGTCCTTCTACGCGTATAGCGCGGAAGTTGCGGCACAGCTTAAGGATCTGCCGGGCGCCGAGAAGGTTCTGCGGCAACTGTCTGAGCGCGAGTCATGGAAGGACCGCGCTGAGCCGCTGATGCTGCTGGGCGAATTCTTCGCCCGTACGAATCGCGGCGACGAAGCAATCAAGGTGCTCCAGCAGGCGATGACCAAAGCGCCGGCGAATATCGACGTCGAAATGCGCCTGGCAACGGTCCTTGCCGAGCAAAAGCGCTTCGATGACGCGATCAAGTCGCTGGCGAACAACGCGGATGATCCGCGCATCGTGCGCCGGCGAATCGAGATTCTGATCAGCGCCGGCAAGTTTGAAGAGGCCGATGCGGCGTTGGCGGCGGCGCAGGCGAAGATGCCGAACATGGTGGATCTGCGCTCGCTGGGCGGCTCGATCAGCTTGTCGCGCAACCGATTCGAGGAGGCCCAGTCGCGCCTTCAGTCGGCGCTTCAGATCGATCCGAAACATGCGGCATCGCACTACTACCTGGGTCTTGTGCTGATGAACCAGCCCAAGCCCGATATCGATGCCGCGGTCCAGCACCTGAACCTGTGCAAGGATGCCGCCGGTGTGGGCGTTGACGCGCGCCGGGCGCTGGCGGACTGCTTCCGCCGCAAGAACGATTTTGAAGGCGCGGTCCGCGAACTGGAGACGGCTCAGAAGTCGAATCCGTCCAATCGCGAAATCGTCCTGGCGCTGTTGGATTCGTACTCCGGTATGAGCCCACCGCGCTGGCTAGACGTGAAGAGAGTCATCGCCGAATGGAAGTCGGCGCCGGATTACCGCGCCGACGTCGAGGTCCTGAAGCGTGAGACGGGGATGTACCTGGCGCAGAAGAATTACGTCGATGCCGCCGGTGCCCTGGGTGAAGCAATCAAGGCCGATCCCAACAATATGGATCTCGTCCGTCAGTACCTCGGTTTGCTGATCCAGACGCAGAATTATCCGATCGTCGTGCAATCCACCACCAAGCTGGCGGACAAAGATCCATCGCTATGGTGGGCGTACATGGCTCGCGCGGTGGCGAAGCGTTATCAAACCGATCGCGCCGGCGCGGTTGCCGACTATCAGTTGGCGCTCGATTCGGCAGCCAGGAAACAGAATGACGATGCCGTCAGTGAAATCATTCGCTCGATGGCGAAGGAAATCGGCGTCGGTGAGGCGCAGCTTCGAATCAAGGATCGCGCGACCAAGGAACCGCGCTGGGCGCTGATGGCGGCTTATCTCTATCAGCAGGATTCCCCGCCGAAGACTGAGGAAGCGATGAAGCAGCTCGAGGGCGTTCTGGCGATGCCCAACTTGAACAAAGCCGACAAGGAGACCGCCCTGCGTTACGGCGGGTCTCTCTATCTGCAGGCCAAGGGCAAGCCGGACGTGCAGAAGGCTTACCAGTGCTATCTCCAGCTTCTGGATCTGGCGCCGAACGACCTGACATCGCTGAACAACATGGCATGCCTGCTCGCCGAGCAATATACGCCCGCCCGTCCGGACGAGGCACTGAAGTACAGCAAGCGCGCGTATGACATCATGCAGAAGACCAACTCGCGAGAGCCCCTGATCATGGATACCCATGGCTGGCTGCTGACGCTGGCGGGTCAGGTGGATGATGGCATCGCGCTCCTGGAAAACGTGGTCGATACCTCGCCCATCGTTGACGCCCGCTATCACCTGGCGGAGGCGTATCTCAAGAAGGCTTTCCCGGAGCAGGCGCGCAAGCAACTTGAGCTCGCCAAGGGCATGATTGCTCGTATGAATCGGGAGCACCAGCCGTATGATCCATCGCTGGTTCCGAGGATTGAAAATGCAATCAATCGGGCAAATGAAATGTTGAAAAGTAAGAGCGCGAACGCGAAATAAAGGACGAACGGCCGATAAAAACAGGCGTATTGTAGGGAAAGGCCGAGTGTCGGTCTGAGATCAGGAAACGGCAAGGATGCCACGCACGCCGGATGGATTCGGGGCATAATGGTTAGGAGCCGAGCAAGCTCGGCGGGTAGTGAGGAGCACAAGTTTATGACGACGTTGCCCCAGACGACTGCGATTCGCGTTCCCCAACGCGCCGCCTCCCGAACGCCCCTGGCTGTTGCGCCGGGTCACCCGCTGGCTCACAGCCAGCCTGCCGCCCCCGGATTGTCCGGAGCGGACGTGTGGCGAATCATTCGATCTCACATCTGGTTGATTGTTGTGCTTCTGGTCGCTTCGGCGATCGGAGGCTACTTTATCAACTGGTATCTCGCCCGCAATTACTCCCGGTACACAGCGACCGGTCTCATCAAAATATCCGCGCCCACGCCCTTCACACTCATCATGGAGAACCGGGACGCCGGGATCGATACAGCCACGCTCGCCGTGGACCAGAAGACGCAGGCCGCGATGCTGACGCACGAGAGCCTGCTGCTGAAGGTCCTGAAAGATCGCGAAGACGTTCGCAAGACGGATTGGTTCAAAAGCTTCAACGGCAACGTTGTCAAAGCCAAGGAAGAGCTTCTGGATAATCTGCGCGTCAGCGCCGTTCCCGAGACACGCCTGGTGGCGGTGTCGATGACGTATTCCAAGCCGGAAGATTGCCGGACGATTGTTGAAGACGTCGTTTCGCAGCATCTGGCGCTTCAGCAGGAGGCAAGCGCATTCCGCGTGCTGGAGCGCACGCAGCTTCTCAATAACCTGAAGCAGAAGTATCAGTTCCGCCTTCGCGACTTGACGCAGGATCTTCGGGACAAGGCGATTAAGCTTTCGATCGACGGCATGGGTACGCCGGGCCGGCTTTCGACGAAAGAAGTCGAGCTGAGCGAAGACCTCAAGAAACATTTCGAAATCAGCACCGATGCGGCGCAAGCCAAGGCCGCTTATGACAGCGCCGCTGGGCAGGTTGAGAACGGGACCGAGATTCCGCGCGTCCAGGAGATGGTTGATCGCGAACAGGACGTGCAGATGCTGAAGCAACAGTTGCTGACCATCGACATGCAGCTTTCGTCGAACCAGGCGCTCGGCAGCGAGCATCGCGCGGTCACAAGCCTGAAGCATCAGAAGGAGCAGCTTGCCGAGCGGCTCGAAAACAAGATTTCCGAAGTGCGTGCCAAGGAAACCGCCAGCTACATCGAGATGCTCCGCTCCGCCAAGGAAGCCGGCGAGATGGCGCTCAAGGGCATCAGTGACCAGATCACTCAAGCCAAGCAGGATCTTGGCGATCTGACCTATCAGATGAGCCAGTACCTGACGGCCAAGGACGAAGAAAAAGCCGTGCACGAACTGCAGGATCAGGTGGCCAAGCAGATCGACAGCATGGCGCAGATTGAAAACCAGAAAGAAGCCAGCGGTATCGTCTGGGCGATTCACCCGGAAATTCCTGACACGCCCAGCTTCCCGAAGCTTCCGATCACGATGGCCGTCGCCGTCATGCTCGGTCTGGGCCTCAGCCTCGGCATCGCGTTCCTGCGCGAGCTGATGGACAACAGCGTCCGTTCGCCCCGGGATATCGACCGGGTGGGCGATATGAACCTTCTGGGCATCGTGCCTCACGAGGATGATGATCCCCAGGTTTCCGGTGCTCCGCTTCCGCTGGTGATTTTCCAGGCTCCGCATTCGATGTTGGCCGAGCAGTATCGACAGCTTCGCAGCCGCTTACAGCATTCGACCTCGCTCGACAGCACCCGCAGTATGCTGGTGACCAGCCCAAGCCCCGGCGACGGCAAGACCACGGTCGCTTGCAACCTTGCGGCCGGCCTGGCGCTCAATGGCCGCAGAATTCTGCTGGTCGACGCGAACTTCCGCCGTCCGGAAATCCACCGGGTATTCTCGGTGGCCAATGAAACCGGTTTCAGCACCGCGCTCAGCACATTGGAAGCCTTCCCGGCTGCGGTGTGCCAGACGCAGGTGCCCAACCTCGATGTGATGCCTTCCGGCCCGCGTCCGCCCAACGGCACGGAGCTGCTGGAAAGCCAGCTTCTGACCGACTTCATCGATCGGGCGCTGGAGGAATACGATCACGTGATTTTCGATTCCGGTCCGCTGCTCTTCGTCAGCGAGTCAATGGCAATGGCGCCGCGAGTCGACGGCGTGGTCAGCGTGGTGCGCGCCCGCGCCAACAGCCGTGGTCTTTTGCAGCGAATGCGCGACACCCTGCGTCAGGCAAGAGCCGAGCATGTCGGCGTCGTCCTCAACGCGGTCCGCTCGCAGGCGGGCGGTTACTACAACCGCAACATCAAGACCTACTACGCTTACAGCAATTACAACCAGTAGATTGCGGTTCAGGTGAAATCGATAAAAAGCCCGCCGGGACCGACCCGGCGGGCTTTTTCGTTTGATGCTGCCGAAAGCGTATGATGAGTCGTGATGCAGACTGTTGTCGATTTAACCGAACAGATGTCGCAAGACGTCGAGCCGCCGGAGCCGCCGGCGGACGATGATGACGGTAACGGCGATGATGATCAACCGGGCGATGAGTCCTGGGTGACCGTGCGGACCTTCTGGGAGCCGGTGGGGGCGCACCTTGCCCTTGCCCAGCTTGAAAGCGGCGGGGTCGAAGGCGTGCTGCTCGATGAGAACATCGTCGCGGCCGATTGGATGATGGCCAACGCGGTGGGCGGGATTAAGCTCAAGGTGCGAGCGTCGGATGCCGCGGAGGCGGATCAGATCCTGACGCCGCGGTCAGGAATCAAAGAATTACCGCCGGCGGCGGAGTCGCTCACTGGCGCGACGGCGTGTTGCCCGCGGTGTCAGTCGGATGAGATTTATCAGGAGAGTATCTGGCGTCGTCCGGCGGTGATCCTGCTTTTCGGCGCGACGGTCGCTTCGTTCGGATTGTTGCTGCTGATCGTCCTGCCTTGGATCCTGGCGCTGCCGCGGAACTGGCGGTGCCTCCACTGCGGCCACGAGTGGCTCAGCCATCGCCGGGGGTTTGGAGTTGAATCAAAACCAAACTCACCCGCGAACTCGCTTGATCCCGCGAGTGAACTATAGAACAATCACAAAGACACGGATGTCGTTGGAACTGTGCATTCTGGCTAGCGGGTCATCAGGGAACAGCACGCTCGTGCGCGCCCCCGGCGGCGTGATGCTCATCGATGCGGGCCTGGGCCCGCGCGTCACGCAGCAACGGATGAAGGGGACCGGGGTGAAGCTCGAAGAGGTGTCTGCGATCTGTCTGACGCATCTTGACTCGGATCATTTCCGGTTTTCGTGGCTTCGGGTTGCGGTTCAGCGCCAAATTCGCGTTTATTGCAGCAATCAGCATGCGGAAGAGCTTCGGACGCGCGCGCAAAATGTTTTTGCGGATGAGCCGGAGGCGCCGGTGGAAAGGTTTTGCGAATTGGTGATGGGGTTTGGGCGGAAGGCATTTGAGCCGATGCCGGGCGTTGCAATTCGACCGGTCGCGTTCGATCACGATGCGACCGGATCGCAGGGGTTTCTCATCGAGTGCCAGGGATCCCGCTTGGGCTATGCGACGGATCTCGGAAGGGTGCCGGAGCATCTGATCGAGCGGTTTGAGGACTTGGATATTTTGGCGCTGGAAAGCAACTACGATCCCGGGATGCAGCTTGCAAGCGCGCGGCCCTGGTTCCTGAAGCAGCGGATCATGGGCGGTGCCGGCCACCTGTCGAACGAGCAGGCGTTTGAAGCGATCCGAAAGATCCTGATCCGAGCCGAGGAGCAGCGGCGGCGGTTGCCGAATCACATCGTGCTGCTGCATCGAAGCCGGCAGTGCAATTGTCCGGATGTGATGAGGAAGCTGTTCGCGCAGGATTCGCGAATCGCGCAGCGGCTAACATTGGCGGAGCAATACCAGAGGTCGGAGTGGCTTCGGCCGGCTCAGGGCAAAGCGCATATCGGAGAGCAGTTGACGTTGGCGTTTTGAGGTTCACCTTACATCACGGGCGGACGATGTTGCGGCCCTGCAATTGCGGCTGCATTAGCCGCGTTCGGGCTGGCCGACGACTCATGACTCATCCCACCATGGCCTCGTGCGGCAGGCGGGAAATGGCGAGCAGTTTTTACTCCAGTCCCTTACACAACTTAGGCCGGGTTTTTCGCGGCCTCGGCGAAAAATAAGGAGTTACGAACAGGGGCGTTTCGCTCTAAGCTCGCGCGGATGACGAGGGCTCAGCAGACGGTGACGACCTATCGCAATCCGGTGTATCCCAATTACTTCGCGGACCCCTTCGTGCTGAAGGTGGGGGAGGAATACTGGGCGTACGGGACGGGGCCGGCGGATGAGAAGGGGTGGCAGTTTCCGGTGCTTCGGTCGCGAGATCTGGCGCAGTGGGAATATGTCGGGCACGCGCTGCAACCGGCGACGCCGTTCTTTCATTGGGCGCCGGAGGTGGCGCATCATCAGGGAAGGTTCTACCTGTATTACTCGGCTTCGGATGTGCAATCCGATGAGGGGCATCGGCTTCGGGTCGCGATCAGCGAGACGCCCGCCGGGCCGTTCAAGGACAGTGGGAATTTGTTGATTCCGGATTCGGGGTTCTCCATTGATGCGCATCCATTCCGGGACCCGGTGAGTGGGAAGTGGTTCCTTTTTTACGCGGCGGATTTTACGGAGGATCAGCCTTACGGAACGGGGCTGGCGGTGGCGGAGTTAAACGACGATCTGGTAAGAGTGAAGGTGAAGTCGCGCGTGGTGCTTCGAGCCAGTTGCCCGTGGCAGATTTACGAGCGCGATCGGGATTACAAGGGCAGGGTATGGAAGGCGTGGAATTGTCTCGAGGGACCGTTCGTGCTGTTCCGGGAGGGGAAGTATTACTGCCTGTACTCAGGAGGGGCGTGGCACACGGAAAATTACGGCGTGGGATTCGCGGTGGCGGATCATCCGCTCGGGCCTTGGCGGGATGATTTTGCCGAGCGCGGGCCCGTGGTGCTCAGGGCCACGAAGGAGGTGCCGGGGCCGGGGCATGCTTCGGTGACGGCGGGGTTGGGGGATCGAAGCCTGGTGCTGGTATATCACGCTTGGAATGTGGAGCGGACGATGCGGAGGTTGTGTATTGATCCGTTGCGGTGGACGGAGGACGGGCCGAAGTGTGATGGTCCGAGTACGGATGAGAGGACTCTGACTCTTGCGTAGCATGGGCGTCTCGCCCATGTCTTGCGGAGTGCATGGGCGAGACGCCCATGCCACGCGGTGAGTTAGCTTTTGCGCCCGCGTTTGGGTTTGGCGGGCTTCTTTTTGGCTTTGATCGCGGCGGCTTTCTGGATGATGTCCGCGAGCATCTTCCCGGCGGCGCCGCCTTGGGCCGGGCGGTGGGATTCCCAGACGGTGGGGTTTTCTTCCGCGAGGATGTCCGCGAAATCGCTGTTGGATTTGACGCTTTTGTCGAAGCGTTTGCTGAGGTCGACGTCACCGGCCCACTCGTCTTTATGTTTGATGAGCAACCAGGAGCGGGACTCTGTTTCGGGGGCACTCCGTTCGCTCGTTGAGCGACGGCTGGTAAATCCTCTGGTGCGGACGAGGACCCAGGAACCTTTCAGCTTGACGCCTTTGAGATGGAATTTGAGATCTCCTCTTTCGAGCGCGGCATCAATGTCGGGGGATTCGGGCTCCCAGGTTCCCTTGTCCCACAGCATGACGACGCCGGCACCGTAGCCTTCGGGGATAACGCCTTCGAATTCCCCGTAGTCGAGGGGGTGATCTTCAACCCGCATCGCGAGGCGTTTGTCCTTGGGATTCAGACTGGGTCCTTTGGGGACGGCCCAGGAGAGGAGGACCCCTTTGTACTCGAGGCGGAGGTCGTAATGCAGATGGGATGCGAGGTGCTTCTGGACGCAGAAGAAAAGCCCTTTCTCCCTCGACGAGCGCTTCGCAGCTTTCTTGATGTCGCCCTTCGGTTCAGGCGTAGAGGTGAAGTTGCGCTTGGCGTGGTATTGTCGGAGGGAAGGTTTCTTGGATTCAGCCATCGGTGGATGGTACTGCGCCGTTGAGAGCGCGCGAGCGCTTGAGTCTGGAGAGGATTGACCTGATGCCGACATCACGCGAGGAGTCAGGTCGCATCGTGACGATCAACGGGGGATCGTCCAGCTTGAAATTCGCAGTGTTTTCCGCGGAGAATCCGCCGGTTCGAATGCTGTCCGGGCAGATCGAGCGGGTCGGGCAGGAGGGAAGCCGGCTGGTTGCAACCGGCGCCGCGGGAGAAAAGGTCGAGGATCGATCCATCGTTGCGGCGACACACGAACAGGCGACGGAGCAATTGATCGAGTGGCTCGGAACGAAAGTGGGATTACAGAATGTGATTGCGGTGGGGCATCGCGTGGTTCATGGCGGCGTTCAGCTGATTGAGCACCAGTTGATTGACGAGAAAATCGTCGAGAAACTTCGGCGGACGCAGCCGCTGGATCTGGCGCATCTGCCGAGGCAGATTGCGTTGATCGAGGTATTTCGCAAGCGCTTTGCTGGGGTGCCGCAGGTGGCGTGTTTTGATACGGCGTTTCATCGGAACCTGCCGCGGGTGGCGAAACTGTTGCCGATTCCGCGCAAGTATGATGCGGCGGGAGTGCGGCGGTTTGGGTTTCATGGGTTGTCTTACACGTATCTCATGGAAGAACTGGCGCGCGAAGCAGGGGGGAGCGCGGCGCGGGGAAAGATTATCCTCGCTCATCTCGGATCCGGCGCCAGCATGGCGGCGGTGAAGGAGGGCAAGCCGGTGGATACCTCGATGGCGTTTACGCCGACGGCGGGCCTGGTGATGGGGACGCGGCCGGGCGATCTCGATCCGGGGTTGCTGATTTACATGATGCGCATGGAGAAGCAGACGCCGGAGGAGATGGATGGGTTTATCAGCAAGCACTGCGGGCTGATCGGGATCTCGGAGACGAGCAACGACATGCGCGATCTGATCGCATGGCGAGCGACCGATCTGCGTGCGGAGGAAGCGGTCGAGTTGTTCTGCTATCAGGCGAAGAAATTCATTGGAGCGTATGCGGCAGCGATGGGTGGATTGGATACGCTGGTGTTTTCAGCGGGAATTGGCGAGCATTCTCCCGAAGTGAGGGCGGGAATTTGCGCGGGGCTGGAGTTTCTGGGGCTGAAACTGAATCTCGAGAGAAACGCACGGGGAGAAAGTGTGATCTCAGACGAGGCCTCGGGCGTTACCGTACGCGTGATGAAGACGGATGAGGAAATCGTAATTGCTAGGTCGGTGATGGCGATCGTGCGCAAATAAGAGAAGGGATCGATTCATGGCATCTCGGGTTAAGACAACAGGTCGAGTGGCAGATGATGTTGACGATGGTCAAGAGTCGGTCGACGGGTTGTCGCGGGATGAGCTGCGGAAGATTGATGCGTACTGGCGGGCGGCGAATTATCTGTCGGTGGGGCAGATCTATCTGTTCGACAATCCGCTGCTTAAGGAGCCGCTGAAACTGGAGCATGTGAAGAAGCGGCTGCTCGGGCATTGGGGGACGACGCCGGGACAGAACTTTGTTTACGTGCATCTCAATCGCGTGATCAAGAAACTCAATCTGGACATGATCTACATTTCAGGTCCCGGGCATGGTGGGCCGGCGGTGGTGGCGAATGTGTATCTGGAAGGCTCGTACAGCGAGGTTTATCCGAACATTTCACGGGATGAGCAGGGATTGAAGAAGCTGTTTCGGCAGTTTTCGTTTCCGGGTGGGATTCCGAGCCATGTGGCTCCGGAGACGCCGGGATCGATCCATGAGGGAGGCGAATTGGGGTACTCGCTGAGCCATGCGTTTGGGGCGGCATTCGATAATCCGGGGCTGGTTATCGCTTGTGTGATTGGCGATGGAGAAGCGGAGACCGGGCCGCTGGCGACAGCCTGGCATTCGAACAAGTTTCTCAATCCAGAGACCGACGGGGCGGTGCTGCCGATCCTGCATTTGAATGGGTATAAGATCGCGAACCCGACGATCTTTGCGCGCATTCCGAAATCAGAGTTGGAACAGCTGTTGCGCGGCTACGGTTGGGCGCCTCATTTTGTTGAGGGGGATGATCCGAACACGATGCATCCGCTGATGGCGCGGACGATGGATCAGGTGATGGGGGAGATTCAACGAATCCAGCGCGATGCGCGAGAAGAAGGCGTGAGCGAGCGGCCGCGTTGGCCGATGATCGTGCTCGATACGCCAAAGGGGTGGACGGGACCGAAAGTGGTGGATGGGCAAAAGGTGGAGGGAACGTTTCGGGCGCATCAGGTGCCGCTGTCGGATCCGGCGAAGAATAAGAAGCATCTGGCGCAGCTTGAGGATTGGCTGCTGAGCTATCGACCGCAGGAATTATTTGATGAGCGCGGTGCGTTGATGCCGGAGCTTGCGGAGCTGGCTCCGAAGGCCGATCGGCGGATGGGAGCGAATCCGCATGCGAACGGTGGATTGCTTCTGCACGATCTGCGGATGCCGGATTTTCGGGACTATGCGGTGAAGATTTCGAAGCCCGGCGCGGGGGATGCTTCCGATACGCAGGTACTGGGGACGTTCCTGCGGGATGTGATCAAGCTCAATAAAGATCAAAGGAACTTTCGAATCTTCGGGCCCGATGAGACCGTCTCGAATCGGCTCACGGCTGTGTTTGAAAAGACGAATCGTCAGTGGGAAGGTGAGATGCGCGAGGGTGATGAGTATCTTTCGCCGCAGGGGCGGGTAATGGAGGTGTTGAGCGAGCATCAGTGCGAGGGTTGGCTGGAAGGTTATCTGCTGACGGGCCGGCACGGGTTGTTCAACTGCTATGAAGCGTTCACCCACATCGTCGATTCAATGTTCAACCAGCATGCAAAGTGGTTGAAGGTGACGCTGACATTGCCTTGGCGGAGGAAGATCGCATCGCTGAATTACCTGCTCTCATCGCACGTGTGGCGGCAGGATCACAATGGGTTCACGCACCAGGATCCCGGGTTCATTGATGTGGTGGTGAACAAGAAGGCGGAGGTGGTGCGGGTGTATTTGCCGCCGGATGCGAACTGTTTGTTGAGCGTGATGGATCACTGCTTGCGGAGCCGGCACTACGTGAATGTTGTGGTGGCGGGGAAGCATCCGGCGCCGCAGTGGCTGGCGATGGATGAGGCGGAGAAGCATTGCACCGCGGGGATCGGAATCTGGGCCTGGGCGAGCAACGACAAGGACGTGGAGCCTGATGTGGTGATGGCTTGCGCGGGCGATGTGCCGACGCTGGAGACGCTGGCGGCGGTATCCATTCTGCGGCAGCGATTGCCGGAGCTGAAGGTGCGGGTGGTGAATGTTGTGGATCTGATGAAGCTTCAGCCGACGAGTGAGCATCCGCACGGGATGAACGACCGGGATTTTGATGCGCTGTTCATGAAAGATAAGCCGGTGATCTTCGCGTATCACGGGTATCCGTGGCTGATCCATCGGTTGACGTATCGGCGAACGAATCACGGCAATCTCCATGTTCGGGGTTACAAGGAAGAGGGAACGATTACCACGCCGTTTGATATGGCGGTGCTGAATGATCTGGATCGGTATCACCTTGCGATGGACGTGCTGGATCGGCTGCCGCAGTTGGGTTCGAGCGCGGCGTACTTGAAGCAGGAGCTGAGGGACAAGTTGATCGAGCACGGGCTGTATATCCGGACGCACGGGGAGGATATGCCTGAGGTGGTGAACTGGCGGTGGGGACAGAAGATGCCGGATTGAGTTGCATTGATGACGATGGCGAAGAATGATGTGGGTGTGACGGCAGCGGATTTCAATTTGCAGAAGGCGCAGGATGCGGCGGTGGGGGCGGTGTGCCGGCGGGCGCCGCGTGAGTTCTATTGGCCGACATATTTTGTATCTCCGCGGCTGCGGCGGGGGGCACGGGCAGTGTGTGCGTTTTTCGTGATGGCGCACGAAGCGATCGGGGCGGAGAAGGTGGGCGATTGTTGTTCGTCGAGTGATTCGATTCTGCCGCTGCTGCGCGGGCGGATTGATACGCTTTATCCGGGGCCGCCCGAACTTCCGATGGCGGAGTTTCGAGATGAGTCGCAGCATGTGCTGCATGCGCTGTGGCAGGCGGTTCAAGAGTTTGAGATTCCTCCAGAGCACTTCCATGCGTGGCTGGATGGGGTGGCGTCTGGGCGAAGAACGCTTCGCTATGCGACGTGGTTATCACTGAAGCGGCAATGGGAAACGACGAGCGGATCGCTCGCGCTGATTGCGAGCTGCGTGCTCGGGCTGACGCGAAGCGATGCTCGAGAGCAGGTGGTGGCGGTGGGGACGGCGCTGCGTCTGGTGGAGACGCTACGGACACTGGCGCGCAGTCGGATGGGAGAGAAGATCGAACTCCCGCTGGAAGACTTTGTGATCGCGCGCTATCGCGAAAAGGATTATCGGAACGGGGTGGTAAACGAGGAGTTTCATGCGTTCGTGCGGCTTGAGATCGAGCGCGCGCGAAAAATGTTGGATGAGGCGGCGTCCATCATCCCGTGGCTCGGTGGCGAGGGCTCGCGCGTGGCGGCGGCGGGGGTGCTCAGCGCGGCGCGGGCGCAACTTCGTGAGATCGAACGGCGGCAAGATCAGCTCCTGTCACAAGTTGCTGCAACGCCGGCCTTGCTGACGCCACGGACGCTGAGTGAGGTCTGGCGGATGGCGCGGGGTGAACGGGGGGAGCGGGATCGACGGAGAACCATTCCATCTTCTCTATCTTCCGACGCGACCGAGTGATTATGGCTGGAACCAAGCGAAGTCGGCCGTTTGATCGTTGCCGGAGGGGCCTTCTGATTACTATGTTGAGAGGGGGCAATAGAAGGAGATGCTATGCGGTTGCTGCTCGCGTTTGTGCTGCCGGTGATGATGGGTGCAGTGGGCTGTGCCATGCAGACGAAGGATCGGGCGGCGGATGAGCCGCTGCCGAACCATCCCATGGTTCGCGTGCAGGGGATTGATGGGACGTTTTTTACCGGGGAACTGCTGAACGGTTCGGTGACCGTGGACTCGGGGCAGGGGCCGCTCACGCTGATGACGGATCATATGAATACGATCGTGTTCTCGAATGAGGCGGATACGGTGGATAGCGCTTCGGTGAAAGTTTCCGGGAAGATCAAGGAGCCGTTGTTTCAGTTGAAGAGCGAGCATGGGGTATTCATCCTGGTGAAAGAGCGGCTCAAGCGGATCGAGTTCGTAAGGAGCGGGACGAGCAACGGCGCGACGTCACCGGCGATGGCTTCGACGAATCCGAATATTCAGCCGGCGAAGTCGCGGCAGGCGCTGATCATTCCCTAGATGATTTGCTGATATTTTTTGAAAACATGGGCGAGACGCCCATGTTACGTGGATCCCGGGCGGGCGCGCAGCGATCCGTTTGTCCAATCGACGGAGATGGACTGTCCCTCTTTCAGCATCTGGCGCAGAGGCTCGCCGACGGCTTCGCGGCGCCAGCCTTGGAGAAGTCCGATGTCGGGCGCTTTGCCGCCGCGGGAGAGGTAGCGATAGAGGTCGCCGATTTCCTGACGGCTGGTGACGAGGCTGGGGTCGACGGATTGGCCGATGCAAAGGCATTGGGCGGCGGCCCAAAGGGCGTCGGCGCGGAAGCGCTCGGTCGGCGTGGGCTCCGGGCGAGTTGGGGGCAGGTGCGCGGGTGGGGTGGCTAATCCTCGCTGAGTGGCTGCAACAATCTCGGCGCCATGGGCGGCTTCGACAGGGCGGGGAAGACCTCTGACGCGATCGAGCTTATGCACGTCTTTGACAGGGTTGCGCGACAGGTCGACAAGCAGATCATCGCGAAGGAAGGCGCGGGGCGGAACATCGTGTGCTCGCGCGACCGCATCGCGCCAGATGGTGAGCTCGCGGAGGACAGCGAGCTGCTGGCCATTGAGCGTGGTTGCGCCTTTCACCCGAAGATAATGTGTTTCCGGGTTGAACTGATAGAGCCGGACGTCGCAGAGGGCGGCGAATTCTTCGGCAGCCCATGCCGTGTGTCCCGTCGCCTCGAGACGTTGGCCGATCTTCTCGCGCAGGGCGGGAAGGTAGCGCACATCGTCGGCGGCATAGCGATGCTGCATGGCCGACAGCGGGCGCTGGTCCCAGTGTGAGAAGGTGAGACCTTTGCCAAGTTTGATGCCGACAATTTCGTGAACAAGCTTCAGGAGGGCGACGGGGTAAGCCATTCCGATGAATCCGGCGGCGACCTGGGTGTCAAAGATATTGGCGGCCGGGCAACCAATGTGTCGGGCAATCGGTTCGACGTCCTGCTCGCCCGCGTGGACGATTTTCTCGACCGAAGGATCGGCGAGCAGTTCCCAGAACGGGATCAGATCGAGACCGGCGAGAGGATCGATGAGGGCGATGCGGGTGGTGGTGGCGACCTGGATCAGGCAGAGCTTCGGGAGATAGGTCAGCTCGCCGATGAACTCGCTGTCGTAAGCGAAGCTCTTCGCGTCGCGGAGATGCGCGATCAGCTCCGCCAGATCAGCCTGGGTTGCAACCATCTGCGCGTCGCCGGTGGGCACATTGGGATGCCTGGCAAGGTCCTCGCGCGAAGGGGCGGGAAGCTGCGAATGGGCGGTGTCGTGGCTTCGGGCGCGGTGCCCGGACCGGGCGTAGCGAACACGCTTCAAATTGCCAGCGGGATCAGCCGGATCAGTCATAGTGTGATTCTCTTTTGACAACACATTTAGCAGTTTACCAGGCGGCCCCAACCGTTACTCATCGGACATAAAGCATATGTCGTAGGTGAAAGTGTCATGCTGCTTGCCAAAGCTCCCGTACAGTCTGTTTGCCGCTCTCGCTCCGTCAGAACAGTCTAGCGGACCTTGTACGCCCGATAAACCTCCTTCTTTTAAGTCGATTCAGCAGAACCACCTGCGAAAATCCGGTTGGCACCCATGTTGCTTTTGAAAACCGATAGAGGTTGTTCGCAGGAAGAGTTGGTGTGTTATGTGCTCCTCGAAATCCCCGGTGATGCTTGTTGAAGATGAGCGCGTGGCGCGGAACGCGTTGACCGCTTTGTTGATTAATTACGGATATCCCACGGTCTCGTTTGGGTCGGCTGAGGAGTTGTTGACGGCCGTTGAGGAGGGAACTGCGCCGCTGGTGATTCTGGCGGATGTGGATCTGCCGGGGATGAGCGGAATGGAAATGATCAACGAAGTGGGCAAGCGGCATCCTGGGATTCATGCGGTCTTGATTACGGCGGCGGAGGGCGCGGAAATCGATGCGTTCCGAAAGAGCCACGACTGCGACTACCTGCGCAAACCGCTTAACCTGAAAAAACTTTTGAGCCTGCTGGGGGAATCCTCGCCTAATTAGCTGCTGTGGTTCAGGGGGTGTAACGCTTTTTCCCGGACAGAATTGTCATTTTGAGTTTCGACGAGGCTCCGCCTCACCAGCGAGCCGCATGACGACTTCAGGATGACAATCAGCGCCGAATCACGCACAGCCATTTAGGGAGCCGGCGTGCGAAGCGCCGTCTGCTTTCGAGCTAGCCGTTTCACGGCCAGATCAATTGCAAGTTCTATTGCAGCGCGCATGGATCCCGGATTGGCGCGATTTCTTCCGACGATGTCGAAGGCGGTACCGTGATCGGGGCTCGTGCGAATGATCGGGAGGCCGATCGTCAGGTTGACGGCGCGATCGAACGCGAGCAGCTTCACCGGAATCAGTCCCTGATCGTGATACATCGCGACGACGGCATCGAATCTGCCGTTGGCGGCCGACATGAACACGGTGTCGGGTGGATAGGGGCCGGTGCAGTCGATGCCTTGTTCGCGAGCCATCAGGATGGCGGGCGCGATAATTCGCTCTTCCTCATCTCCAAACTGTCCGTTCTCCGAAGCGTGCGGGTTGACGCCGGCGACGGCGATGCGCGGCTTGGGGATGTCAAACCAATTCACCAGCGCTTCGTGGACCAGATCAATCGGCTGGAAAACGGCGCCGATGTTCAATCTGCCCCAGAGCGAATTCAGAGGAATATGCACGGTCGCGAGCACGACCTTCAGCGGTCCCCCCGCGAACATCATCGCGTATCGTCGCGCGCCTGTTCGTGTGGCGAAAAGCTCGGTGTGTCCCGGGAAGTTGTACCCCGCGAGCTTCCAGCTCTCTTTCGCGATCGGCGCTGTGACCACCGCATCGACGATCCCTTTTTGGGCGGCGCCGATGGCATCGGAGCAGAAGCGCATTGACGCTTCGCCCCCAATCCGGCTCGGGGCTTTGATCGCGTGGCCGAGGAGGGAATAGTGATCGTAATCAACGACGACGACGTCATGTGGATAAGGCCGAAGGCGCCCGTTGTATTGGTCGCGCCACCAGAAGACTTCGAACTCCGCAAGGTCCGCGGCATAGGCGAGCATCTCGTTCAAGCCATAGATGATGTATCGCGCCCGATGGCGGAGGATGGGGTCAGACAATGCCTTGACGACGACCTCGGGACCGACGCCCGCGGGGTCGCCCATGGTGATGCCGATGGTGGGTCGATAATCCATTATTTCCTACCCGTACAACTCTACCTCACACCTTTATCATCGGCGCGCAATCCGATTGCTTCAAGATGAAAAACCGGCGGATTGAGGTGAAAAATCATCAGGAGAAAATCGCCGAAAAATACCTTGACGATTTGACTTGCGAGCAAGTCTGGGGTCAGGATGAGCCGAAACTGGTGATGTTCATCCGCTCGAGGTAGTTGACAATCGTCTTGGAGAGAATGTCTGTCTCGAGGTTGAACAACCATCCCACCGATACGGTGCCCAGATGAGTTGCATGCAAGGTCGTGGGAATGAGCGCAACCTCGAAGCTGTCACGCGAAACTGAGGCGACCGTGAGTGAGACTCCATCAATCGCGATGGAGCCTTTCGGAACGATGTACTTCATCAACTCGGGCGTCGGCGTGATCGTCAGGCGGAAATCATTGTCGACGTTGTGCATCGCATCCAGCCGCGCCTGACCATCGACGTGGCCTTGCAAAAAATGTCCGGAGATGCGATCCGACAACCGAAGCGCCCGCTCGACGTGCACGCAGTCGCTTGGCTTGAGCAGGCCGAGGTTGGTCTTGGCAATTGTCTCGGGAATCACATCAAATGCGAGGGGAATCGGATCCTGCGAGGCGATCTCTGCAACCGTCAAACATACTCCATTGATCGCGATGCTCTCGCCATGCTTCACATCCGACCAAGGCGGCAGGAAAGTCAACCGGCGAAAGCCCGTTCCCTCAGAAACGGATGCCAGGCGCACGGATCGTTCGACGATGCCTGTGAACATGCATCAAGGATAGGCAAAGGAATGTCGCTTTTGTAGGGGCGACACATGACTTCGACGAGCTCTCTTCGAGCCTGAGCCTCAGAGCCGAAGGCAGTCGAGTCGTGTCGTCCTCCGTTGTCGGGGAACGATGGAGCGACATCACGATCGCGCCAATAGTGGCGATTCCGCGGTCAGCGCGTACGCTATCGCCGTGGCGCGGAACCTCAATCATATGGTCGTCGCGATCACCGGCGCCAGCGCCGGCATCGGTTTCGCGCTGGCGGAAAAGCTTTCCGAGCGCGGCGCAAAACTGTCACTTGCCGCGCGGCGGTTCGATCGTCTTGAAGAACTTAACCGCTCGCTTGGGAACAACCACTTGTGCATCCAGGCCGATGTTTCCAAACCCCGCGATTGTGAGAAATTCGTTGCTGAAACGTTAGCCCGCTTTGGCCGGATTGACACGCTGGTGTGCAACGCCGGCTATGGCATTGCCCGGAGTATCGTCGACTCAACCCACGATGACGTTGAGCGGATGTTCGCCACCAATGTCTATGGCACGCTCGACTGCATTCGCGCCGCGGTCCCGATCATGCAGAAGCAGGAACTTCGTGACGACCATCGCGGGCAGATTATGATTGTCTCGTCGGCCGCGGCGCGGCGCGGGCTTCCGTTCTTCGGCATCTATTCCGCGACCAAGTTCGCGCAGCTGGGGATTTCTGAAGCGCTGCGCGTCGAGCTTAAGCCCTCTCAAATCGCGGTGACGAGTGTGCATCCGATCGGCACCGAGACAGAGTTTTTCGGGGTTGCGCAGGAGCAGGGTGGCTTGAAGATGCCGCCGCCGGGCACGGGTGAAGTTCGCCAATCCGCATCCACGGTGGCCCGTAAGATGATGGGCGCTATTCAGAAGCCGCCGCTGGAGCTTTGGCCGATGCGTCCGGCGCGGTGGGCACTTACGTTCGCGACATTCTTCCCCGGGATCACCGATCGGGTCATGGGCAAGTACCGCGGAGGTTTTGACAGCACGAATCCGAAGGGACAGTCATGACGTTCACGGGTCCGACGATTCTGATTCTGATTCTGTTGCTGAGTGTCTCGACAATTCACGCGGAACCCGTCGATCAACGGACATCGAACGCGGGATTGCCAGACCCGTTCATGTTCTCTGATGGCACCCGCGTCAGCAGCAAGAATGATTGGACCCGGCGGCGCGCTGAATTGCAGGACCTGATCCTTCGCTACGAGTATGGCCAGATGCCGCCCGCGCCTGGGAACACGCAAAGCGTTGAGCTTCAGCGCAATGCGCGCGATCATCACAACCAGTACAAGATCACGTGCGGCCCCGATCAGAAAATCTCTCTGGTACTCGACCTTCTTCTTCCCGAAGGCAAGGGACCGTTCCCCGTAATCCTGCGCGGCGACTTGTGTTGGGGAAGCGTTCCCGACGATTTGATTAAGCAGATCACCGGACGGGGCTACATTCTCGCACAGTTCAACCGGCTGGAAATGGCGCCGGACCTGGGCAGCGAAACCACTCTTCTGCGGGCCGCTTATCCTGAGAAACAATTCGGCGCCATCGCCGCCTGGGCGTGGGGGTTTCACCGGTGCGTGGATGTGCTGACCACGCTCGATTTCGTGGACAAGACGAAGATCGCGATCACCGGTCATTCGCGTGGCGGAAAGGCCGCGCTGCTCGCAGGCGCCACCGATGAACGAATCGCCCTTACGGTTCCCAACGGCTCGGGCACGGGCGGCGCCGACTGTTATCGTGTTCAGGGGCGACAAAGCGAAGGCATCGCGCGAATCACGAAGAACTTCCCGCTCTGGCTGGCACCCGATTTCAAGCAGTTCGCGGGGAACGAAGATCGGCTGCCGTTTGATCAACACGATGTTCTTGCGCTGTGCGCGCCGCGAGCGCTGCTTATGACCGATGCGCTGGATGATCAATATGCGAACCCGCATGGATCGTTCCAAACGTTTCACGGCGCGCGAGAGGTGTATAAATTTCTCGGGGTTCCCGACAAGATCGCTCTGCATTATCGCGACGGCAAGCATGCTCAAAACGAAGTAGATTGGAAGGCATTGCTCGACTACGCAGATCAAGTCTTCGCGGGGAAACCATCGCAGCAGAACTTGAATCCAAAACCGTTCGACGACCAGCTCCTGTTCAAATGGACTGCGCCGGAGAGCAAGTGAGCGAGTCGCCTGAAAAGCTTGAACTCATCAAGTTAATCTCGGAGCCGCTCCGTACAGGCGGCCCAGCCCGCGCCCAGCAAGCGCTCGAATCTTTCATAGCGAAGAATCCCGCAAACGCGAAAGCGATGGACCTGCTGGCGGCCCTCTGCCAGATGCAGGGCAAGCTCGACATCGCGATCCAGTGGCTCCGCCGAGCGATCACGATTGCGCCGAATGATTGGGAGATCCATTACAACCTCGGCTTGATGCTCGCGATGGCGACACGGCGGCACGATGCCATCGCCGCATATACGCGTGCACTGGAACTAAAACCCGACGCCGCGAATGCCCACAACAACCTCGGCAACCTGCTCCAGGCCGAAGGCCGCCTGAGCGATGCGAAGCGTCATTTGGAACAGGCGTTGCAGTTCCAGCCGGATTCCGTCCATGCCCACACCAATATAGGGAACCTGCTGCTCGCTTTGGGAAGAATTGACGACGCGATCGCGCGCTTTCGTCATGCGCTGACGCTCCGGCCGGATTACGCGATGCCCCACAGCAACATCCTTCTAGCGCTCAACTCGCACGAAGGCTGCGACCCAGCCGCGCTGCTGCGTGAGCACCAGGAGTTCGGCCGCCAATTCGCCGACAGAATTCAACCCATCAAACTTGCGAAGCGGATCCGCATGTTCGGAGAGAGGCTTCGCATCGGCTATATCTCGGCAGACTTTCGCAGCCACTCGGTGGCGTTCTTCCTCGACAGGATATTAGAGAACCACGATCGCTCCCGCTTCCTGGTCACGTGCTATTCCAACGTTGTCCAGCCTGATGCGATGACTCAGCGCATGCGGGGGCATGCGGATCAGTGGCGCGACATCTTCGCCTTGAACGATGATGAAGCCGCGCAACAGGTCGTCCGCGACCAGATCGACATTCTCGTCGACCTTGGCGGTCACACCGAGAAAAGCCGCCTTCTCCTGCTCGCCCGACGTCTCGCGCCCGTGCAAGCGAGTTATCTTGGCTATCCCAACACCACAGGAATGTCGCAAGTTGATTATTTGATCACTGATTCTATTGTCGCTCCGACCCATGCGGCAGGTTCTTATGTAGAGAAAGTCATCCGCCTGCCCGAGAGCTTCTTCTGCTATTTCGGACCTGAGATCGGCGTCCCTGTCGCGCCGCCACCGGTTCTGAGCAAAGGTCACATCACCTTTGCCGTGCTGACAAACTGGGTGAAGGCCCGCCCGGTGATGATGGAGGCGTGGGCGACCATTCTAAAACGCGTTGAGAACTCCAGAATCATTCTCAAGGCCAATAGTCTGCGCGATGAGCCGTTGGCGAATGAGGTGAGGAATTTCTTCACAAGCAGGGGGATTGCCAACGACAGAATCGACGTCCAGGGTTGGACGGACTTTCTCCCGTATGTGCAGTTGATGGAGCAGATCGACATCGGCCTCGACACCTTTCCGTTCAATGGTCACACGACGACCTGCCATCAGCTTTGGATGGGCGTGCCTGTCGTCACTCGTGTGGGCGAAACGCACGCCTCCCGCATGGGCCTCAGCGTGCTGTCGAGCCTTGGGATGCCGGAATTCGCGGCACATAACGCTGATGAATATGTGGACATCGCCGTGCGATTCGCTGCTGATCCCGAGAGATTGAAGAACCTCCGTTCGGGAATTCGAGACCGCTGGAAAAATTCCGGCCTGCTCGATGGACTTCGCTTTACCCGCAATCTCGAGCGGGCATATCTTCAGATGTGGCAACAATCAGGCGTCGCCCCGTGAATAGCCGATAGACTTCCGGCTATGTTCACCATCCTCTTACTCACGATCTCCAACATCTTCATGACCATCGCATGGTATGGACACTTGAAGCACACGACCTATCCCCTCTGGAAAACAATCCTCATCAGTTGGCTCATCGCGTTCGTCGAGTACTGCTTCCAGGTCCCCGCCAACCGCTACGGCTACACCATCGACAAGTTCAGCGCTCCGCAACTTAAGGTGATTCAGGAAGTGATCACTCTGATCGTCTTCGGCGTGTTCACGACCTTTGTCCTGAAGGACAAACTTCACTGGAATCATCTCGTCGGCTTTCTCTTCATCCTGCTCGCGGTGTTCTTCGTCTTCCACAAGTGGGACAGCCCTCCAGCGTCGGCGGCAGCGGATGGAGAACCCCTCAGTGCGACCGTGGACCAGCAGTAGTTCCTGCCGCATCGGCCTTCATCAGCTCGCGCAGAAATACCGTCGCGTACGATCCCGCGGGCAGAATAAATGCAATCGTGATGTAAGACCCATGCTCATCCACCCCGCCCTCGAGCTGAATCTCCTTCGCGCGAACTCGAAGCGGTCTTCGCGCACCCTTCACCTTGTGCCGACCCTCTGATCGAAAATTGACCGGCTCTAATCCGACCGCGCCGAGCGCCGCCTGCTCAATCGCCAGCGGCTGGCCTTCGGGAAACCGCATCCGATAGCCCAGGAGCGGCCCGGTGGGGGATATCTCAAAGGATTCACAGCGCGGCTGCTCTCCTGCTGCCGACTGCACCGGGAAACAAGCGCCGCTCTCTTTGCAGGCGATGTCTCCATCGAACACCCTGTCGATCGTCTCGATTCGCCGCGCGAGCACGTCGTTGAAGATTGCCGATTGGAGGGCGCTGACCCAAAGCCGCCGCAGGCGTTCATCAATCGCCCGCACCGCCGCCCCGGCTTTTCCCGTCTTGATGAACCGCGCGAGAATTCGCCGTTCCATCCCGGAACGGCGCGGGAAGAGCTTCATCGCCAGCTCAAAGTTTCCCGCATCAAACGCGGCTCGCGCCCGCACGCTGTCCATCTCATCAACCGTCGCATTTGGTGAACCCAGTAGGTGATGCAGCACCGCATTGTCATCATTGCGAATGAGCGCTGCGCCAAGATCAGCGTTGTCGCCGCGCCGGCCAAAGCGCTGCTCACCGAAATAGTTCGGCATCCCCCGCCTCTCCAAGATCTCAATCATGGGCCGCAGCCTTAGGACGTCGGTCGGCGTCACGTTCCTGATCTTGATCGCAAAGCGATTCCCCGCCAGATGCCCCAGTCGCAGCTTGTTCCCATGCCGTACCGCCCACTGCACCGTCAGATCGGGGATCTTCATCGCCATGACCGCCTCGGGCGTAGTTCCCCAGATTGAGATGATCTGGCGGGTGATGGCCCGCGCATCTTTCAAACCGGCATAACCAAAGTCCCGCTGCGAAATTCCCAGCGCCCGGGCAATTTCATTGATCGCGTCCAGCGTCGTCAGATTTGCTTTCTGAATCTCCGCAAACACATGCTCGCCCTCGCCAGAAAGCTCGTATGCCGGAATCTCCTGAACGAAGAAATCCTCGTTTCGCTCCTTCAATGTCCCGCCGATTCCGGAGAATTCTTTCGTCAGATAAGGAAGTTCCATGTCCCGAATGTAGTAAATGAAAAAGCCCCGGATGTACATCCGGGGCTTCGAGCGGCACACCCACGTTGCCGCGACGTTTTTCTTCGTAAGGTCCGCTTTGGCGGACCCCTTGCTCAAGCCATCCTGCTCACGCCAGGATCGTGTTCTTGTCCGTGGTATTCGTTGTCAGCGCTGTCGTCGTCGGCGCCTGCACCGTCAACGCTTGGGTCTGCGTCGCGGCAAGGGTTGTGCTGGTCGATGTACTCGTGCTCACGTTCGAGAACGTTGCCGTGCACAGCGTGCCCGGTACGCGCGACGTCACGGCCAGTCCAACGTAAATGTTCGTTCCCATCGAGAACGTGGCGCTGCCGACGCTCGTCCAAGTGGCGCCATCGGTTGATTTGTATCCCGTAATAGTCGTGCCGTTGCGAATCAACTTGATCCAGATAAACCCGCCGGTTGTCGTGGTCACGCTGCTCGACCCACCGGTCGAAGTCCGGCGCACAAAGCCGATCTCATGGCTCGTTTGTGCCGTTACCACCATGGCCGCTTGCTGCGCGTTGGCGGCAAGGCTGTCCCGGAACATGACACCCGCCTGCGCGTAATTTTCGGTTAATTGGATGCTGTTAACCTTCGCGATAATCTGCCCGTTGCCGCTCCACGGCTGATACATGAACTGGAAGCTGTCGGCGGTCCCCCAGATGTCGACGCCCGAGCCGCTCACGGTGAACGTCCCGGCAGAGTAGGTCGAGCTTCCGGTCGCGCCCGTCGAACCAATATCCCCGTTCACCCACGGCGCCGGAAGCGATGGAGCCGCGGGCGTGGTGGCATTGGCGTTGTTCGAATTCGCGGAAGGCCCGACGCCGTTGTTCGCGCGGATGCGATAAAAATACTGCGTCGAAGCGCTGCGGCCGGTGTCGCTGTAGCTTGTCACGTTCTGCGCCGGCGTCGCAATCTGCGTCCAGCCTGTCGATCCATCGGGACTTCGCTCGATGATGAAGCCGGTCTCGTTGCTCGCATTATCCACCCACGTCAGATCGATCTGCGTGGAGGTTGACGCGGTGGCAACGAGAGAAGTTGGCGCCGCGGGCGCGGTTGGCGTTGCGCCGGACAGAGTCGCCTTCAGCTCAAAATCAAAACTGATGTCGCTGCTGGTCCTGTCGGCCTGGTGGATCTCCACCGCGATCACGTTGATACCGGTCAACAGCAGCGCGGGGCTTACAGCCGAACTGTAGAACGCATTGTCTTCAACCGCTGTCGATGCCAGGGTCGTGTTGCTGATCGTCCCGGTCGGCATGTTGCTGCGATAGATCTCGGTGCCGTTCAGATACACCACCGCGCCGTCATCTCGCAACAACCGCAGCGCCAGGGCCGTCACCTGGCTTGGATCGGCAACCGTGAAGCTCTTGCGGAAGTACGTCGTGACAAACTTGGTGCTTGCGTTGGATCCGTAAGACACCACGGTCGCCTCGTCGCCGTCGCCATAACCCAGCTGCGCCGCGCCGCTCGCCCAGGTTCCGTCGCTGAAGCCGGTCGCCCGCCACGCGGTGCCCTGATTGGTTCCGTTGTCGAGATACTTCCATACGCCGCCCGTCGCGATGTAAGTCTGACTGGTCGATACCGGCGCGCTCTGAGTCGTCGCATTGGCAACATTAGAATTCGCGGAATCACCGGCAAGATTCGTCGCACGAACGCGGTAGTAGTACTTCGTTGCCGGCGCCAGTGCATTGCTGTCACTGTAAGTGTTGACGTTGGCCGCGACGGTTCCCATTAGGGCCCACGCCGTTGTTCCATCGAGTGAGCGCTCGATCTTGAAGCCGGTCTCGTTGCTCGAGGTATCGATCCAGGACAAGTTGATTTGCGAGCTGGACGCCGCCGTCGCCGTGAGATTGCCCGGCACCGTCGGAACCGTCGGACCCGTCGGCGTCGCCGCGCCGCTGGTGTTGGAGTACGGTGAATCCCCCGCGGCATTGGTCGCGCGAATGCGATAGTAATACTGCGTCGACGCGGACACCGTCGTGTCGCTATAGCTGGTCGCGTTGGCGCCGGCCGTGCCCAGCGGCGCAAAACCCGAGGCGGCATTCAACGATCGCTCGATCTTGTAACCGGTTTCTCCGGCGACATCCGTCCAGGACAAATTGATCTGCGACGGCGTCAGCGCGTTCGCGACAAGATTCGTCGGCGCTGCGGGCGGTTGCAACGGCTGGCTGCTTGCCGTGTTCGAGGGCAATGAGTCCCCCGCGCCGTTCACCGCGACGATTTGGTAGGAGTAGAGCGTTGTACCGGAGACGCCGGTATCGCTATATGAAAGTGTGTTTGCCGCCAGCGTCACGCCGATCTGTGCGAAGGTGACGTTATCTGTTGAACGAAGGACCTTGAACCCCGTCTCGCCCGCGACATCGGACCACGCAAGATTAATCTGCGTTGCGGAGAACGGCGTCGCCGTCAACCCCGCGGGCGCCGCCGGCTTCTGCAACGGCTGGCTGCTGGCAACACTGGATGCAGGCGAATCCCCACCGGCACTCGTCGCCACGATTTTGTAGTAATACAGCGTTGACCCGGAAACGCTGGTGTCGTTGTAGCTTATGGCATTGGCCGCAAGCGTGACGCCGACTTGAGCAAAGACAACGTTGTCCGTCGAGCGCAAGACCTTGTAGCCCGTCTCGCCCGAGACGTCGGTCCAGGCCAGGTTGATCTGGGTCTCCGAAAATGGCGTTGCCGTAAGCCCCGTCGGCGCGGCCGGCGTGCTCGCCAGGGTAAGCCGAGCGTTCGCCCAATCGCCGTGATCATACGAATAATCGCCATCCAGATCGTCGACCAGCAGCCGCAACGTGGTGACGCCCGCAACGCTGACGTTGACGCTTTGCGTTGCGCTGGCCTGAGTCATTCCCAAGCTGTCGAACAGGACGACGCCATCGCCATAGACGCGGAAGAACAGTCCTGCTGCCGCACCCGTCTCATCATCCACGCCGACATCCGACTGGAATGAGGAATACGCGCCGTTCAGCGTGTAGGTGATGTCCGAGGTCGCGTGAACGCCGAGGCCCTTGGTATAGGTCACGGTGTTCAGCGTGATCGTGTTTCCATCGCCCGCCAGCTGTCCCCCATTGCTCTTGTCCTTCTCGATCGGACCCCAGCCGTTGATCGGCGCGCCCACCGGCGTCAGATCACTTACGTACACGAGATTGCCGGCTGCCGTCGTCACCGCGTTGCTCGTGACATTGGCTGATGCGCCATTCGCATTAGTCGCCCGAACGCGATACGTGTAGGTCGTGGCCGCCAGCGCGGTGGTATCGGTGTACGTGGTGATGTTTTGAGCGGTCGTGGTGATGGAATTCCAGACGTTCGTCGATCCCGTCATCCGCTCGAGGATGAACCCGGTCTCATTCGTCGAATTGTCCTGCCAGGTGAGGCTCACGCTGGTGGATGTCACCGGCGTCGCGACCAAACTGCTCGGCGCCAAAGGGGTGAGCGCGCTCGCCAAGTTGAACTGTACCCAGTTGAACAGCGCAACCTGCCCATTGGTTGCGTTGGTATCGAACATCAACTTGAGGATATGTTGGCCCGACGAAAGGCTGATCCCGGTCTTGCTGAGTGTCTGCCAGCCCGTGCTCCCGATCGTGATCGCGCCGGAGACGTTCGCTCCATCAATTTCAACGTGAAATACCCCGCCGGTATTCGCGTTGGAAAGGCGGAAAAGACCGGTGTACGTTCCCCCAACCGCAACATCGACTGAGTATTCAATCCACTCCGTCGCCTTCCCGATCACATCGTAACTTCCGCCGGTCGGGTCTCCGGTGCCGGCGATGTCGACGCCCTGGTTCGGGCGATAGCTGCCCGCCGAATTGACGGTGGAACTGGTGTCATGGAAGCTGATCCCTTCCAAGCCGTGATCGAAATCCTCAGCCTGGATGGGCGCGGTCACGGTCTGCGCCGCGCCGTACCATGGGACTTGCGGGTTGATTACGAACGTTGCGGCGAAGGGACTCCAGATGATGTTGGAGCCTTCATTCAAGATCGCATCGCCCGATCCCGTTCCCAGGCCGCTCGGACCATTCGAAGCGCCCCAATAGTTGTTTGTCGCGGTCAGACTGCCTTGGTATTGCAGGGTGTTCGTCAGCAAGCCGGCGTTCTCCGCGCTGGCCTCCAATCCGTTCTGGTAAATGTTGTTGCTCGTGATGACGAAGCCGGAATTGTCCTGAGGGATTGCCTTCTGATCGATCCGAATCGCGCGGCCACCGTTTCCGTACAGGTTGTTGTTCCGGATGGTGATTGCCGAGTCGCCGCCCTCAAAGCGAAGCGCGCCGCTGCTGACGTCAAAGTGGTTGCCGATAACATTGCCTTCGATCAGCGAATTGCTCAGCGCAATCGCCAGCACGGCCTTGCCGTTGGTGTCGAAGGCATTGTTGATGATTCGGATATTGGTCTGTGCGCCCAGCGTCTGCGCCTCAAGCCCGATTGCCGCTTGAATCGCGAAACCGGGCTGCCCCTGGTTCTTATAGAAAAAGTTCCCGTCGATGGTCACGTTCTGTAGAAGTCCGCCAGACACTCCGCCGTCGGAATAGATGCCCCGCCCGGTGTTCGGACCATTGACGTTGTTGTTCCGAAAGACATTGCCCTTAATAAGGGCGACTTTGGTGGTGCTGTTGTTCGACAGATACAACCCGGCCACGTTGTTCTGAACGATGTTGTTCAGAATCTGCGTGCCGGCGATATTCGGATTCATCACGATGCCGGCCGCCGTCGCGTTGCTCTGGCTGGTCTGGCCCTGCACGGTAAACCCGTCAATCGTTACATCGTTCGCCAGGATTTTGAATGAGTAACCGCGGGTGGTATCGGCATTGAGGAGTCCATCGAGAATGGATTCTCCGAGACCGGCAGCGCGAGCATTGCTCCGGCCATCGACTCCCGCCATCGCACCTTTTAGCGTGACGGTCTTTCCAATCACGACCGATTCAGAATAGGTCCCCGGATCAACGGTGATGGTCGCCCCCAGGCTGGCCGCATCCACCGCGGCCTGGATGGTGGCGAAGTTCGTGGCGTTGCCAACGATGTGCGCAGCCCAATACTGCCGCCGTTCCAGCGACTCAATCAGACCCGCGCTCAGCGCGGAGTTCAGTACGCACGTACTTCGAGATTGTCGAGAGCGATAGGATCGCGCCATAGAGAGCCCCTCCTCCGATAGGCTCAGTTATGACTCTATAAAAAATAGCCGCGCTATAAATGAATGCGGAATGAGAACAGCTCACCCACGGCCGCGCAGCCAAGTCGTTTTAGGACCATACCCCACTCCGGCCGATAATCCTACTAAAAAACCCTAACCTGAATCAGGAGACGAACTTCCTGACCGTTTCAGGGTCAACCTTAACGGCTTCGTGCGATACGCTGAAAGCGGCCGCTTCGTACTCGCGATTGATCTCACAAACCATTGATCCGACGTTCTTTATAAGAGTTTATCTGCTAGTCCTCATGCGGGATCGTTCGGTGAATGGCCGGTACGGCTGTTCCGGTTGGGCAAGTTAGGAAAAATGATGAGAGTTGGCCGGTATTTTCTAATGATTCGTTCGACACACCGCTCTTTGAAACTATCGGAAAAGTCTTCTTTGCTACCGATGGGGCACCGATGCACACCGATAAAATGCGTTGATCATCGGTGTGCATGGGTGCCCCATCGGTGGCTACCTTTGCTTTTGACGTGAAGTAGGTTCTGATCGGCTGGAGCACCGGAAAGGCAATTGCAGGAGTGGCGGAATTGGCAGACGCGCTGGTCTTAGGAGCCAGTACCGAAAGGTGTAGGGGTTCGAGTCCCCTCTCCTGCACTAACGCTGTGAGATGAACGATGCCTGGATGGTTAGCCGGAAGTCTCGCCCTTCCGATCGGCTTGATCGTCTGCTGTTGCTGCGCGAGGGCGGCGGGGGATTCGATATGGGTCATCAGTCCTTCGGGAAAGGAAGTGGGGATTTCAGATTTGAGGATTGCTGGGGTGACCGACGGAAGGCTCGGGTATGAGGATTCCGCCGGCAAACGAGGCCAGCGGGAGCTGAATCAAATCAATCGGATCGCGATGGATGATGAGCCCGCGCTCTCGGATGCCGAGCGCGCGTATGTCAACCGCAAATGGGAGGCCGCAGCCGATGGATATGAGAAGGCGCTCGCAGGCACCCGGCGGGAGTGGGTGAAAGCGTGGATCGCGCCGCGGCTGGTGGAGTCGGCAGAGAACAGTCACCGATTTGGGGCCGCCGTCGCGGGATATCTCGAACTGGTTCGGACGAACCCGGTCCGGGCTGAAACCAATGTGCCAACCGTCTTGGAAAACGATCGCAAGCCACTCGATGACGCGGTTGTCGCCGTGAATGCCGCGATGAGTGATTCACAACTGAACGCGCACCAGCGGCAGTGCCTGATGAGTTTCCTGTTGGACATCCAGCGCGGTCGGCATGATCAGGCGGGGGTGGATCGGGTGATGGATCAAATGCTCAGAAGCGGGAACGCCGGCGCGGCACGCGCCGGCGTCCGCCGAAAGCTCGATGAAGTTTCCAAAGCGCTCGAAAAAGAAGATTGGAAGGCGGCGGTAGAACTAATCAAAACCAACGATGAAATCTTCCGCGATCCGCGCGATCAGGCTGAGGCGATGTACTTCCTCGCCGACGCCGGAAGCGGATTGGCCGGCGAATCAAGTGAGCCGGCGGTTTGGAAAGATGCCGCGATCGCGTACATGCGCGTCGTCGCACATTTCAAGGATGTGCAAGGAGCGCCCTTCGTAGCGGCTTCGCTCTTGAAAACAGGCACGATCGAAGAGCGGCTCGGCGATGAACGCGGCGCAAGACGCATTTATGAGCAGGTTGCAACCCAGTTTGCGGACGGACCCGCGGGAGCCACCGCCAAGGCGAAGCTGGCGAGATTACAGAAGAAGTGAAGTTTCCGTGCCGAGGGGATAGAATCTCGCACCCTTGAATTGGCGCTGCGAGAGATTGCCTATTGAATTCTCGCCGCTCTGCGCAATTCTGAATTTTGAAAATGGACTGAGCTGAACATCATGAGAAAATTTCTGAAAGAATGGGGAAAGCAGATTCTGGCTGTGCTTTCGATCGCATTGATGATCGCTTTCGTGCTTCCCATGGGGATGAAGCAGGCCGGAGCGGGAAGCAACACGGTCGTTGGGTATGTCGGAAAAGAGAAGATCTACGGCCAGGAGAAGCTCTCCGCGAGGCAATCGTGGGAGCTTCTGGAAAAGCAGAAGATCGACAGGGCGGGTCATTCGCTTGCGTTCGCGCTGCTCGGACCGAGCGCCGTCGCTCAGATCACGCTCCATCCCGATTTATTCCCGCTGTTGATGAAGGAAGCCCAGCAGATGGGCGTCGTGGTCAACAAGGACGAAGTCGAGACTGTCGTGAGCAACGCGCTGCGCGGGCTCGACGATGAAGATCGGCTCGATCACTATCGGCGGGCAATTGCCGATGCGCTGCTGGTGCAGCGCGCCTTCCAACGGGCGTCCAGCGTGGCGAAGGTGTCCGAACCGCTCAAGCGCGAATTTCTCGCGACGTATATGCAGGGCATCAGCGTCAATCTCGTGGAGTTTGATGCGGCCAAGTTCAAGGCCAAAGTCACGCCGCCCACAACGCAGCAGTTGACCGAGCAATTCAACAAGTACAAGGACGCCATCAAAGGCAACCCCGACGCGAAGACCAACCCGTTCGGGTTCGGGTACAAGTACCCGAATCGCGTGAAGCTCCAGTACATCCAGATTCCGCGGCTCGAAGTTCGCAGAGTCATCGAGGCATCCAAGGACCCTCGCCGGTGGGATGTCGATTCGTACAAATACTATTCGCAGCACCAGGGCGAGTTTGCGACGACGCAGCCGACAAGTCAGCCCGCGAATCAGGCGTTCAGCCTGGACACGGTAAAGAAATCCCCGACCACAAGACCCTTCGACGAAGTGAAGGGGGATATCAAAAACCAGTTGATCGCAGCGGAGACGGAGAAGCTGCAAGCCGCTATCTACGAGAAGATCTCCGCGACCCTTGGCGGCGACTACATGGCATACAAGAGCGCGGCGGGCACTGGCGCCACGACCCAGGCAATTCCCATGTCCGCGCCCGCGACGGGACCGGTGCCGGTTTCGTCAATGAAAGCGCCCTACAACAGTTTTGATTATCTAAAGGCGCTTGCCGCGCAGGTTCAGAGCGCCCACAAGGTGTTGCCGGCGGTGGTCTCGCTGAATGATCGCTACGTGACGCCACAGGAAGCCGTGAAGATCCCTGGCCTGGGCGAGGCGCTCGTCGGTCAGGAGGATCTCGGGACCTTTCTCGAGAGTTCCGTCGCCGCTTTCGTTCCGGCAGAACGCAGCGGCGACAGCGGCGTCCTCCACCGCATGCAGCCTTCATCCCCTTTGCGAGATACCGTGGGGAATATCTACGTCATCCGAATCACCGATGCGGATCCCTCGCATGCGCCCGCAACCTTGGCGGAGGTGCAGGATCGCGTTCGCGACGATCGTGTGGCGGCCGAGGCTTACCAACTCGCGCGCTCGCCCGCGGATAAGTTGCTGGGAGAGACGAAGGTGAACGGACTGAAATCAGCAGCCGCGCAATCCGCACTTCCCGTGATCACGACCGGCGTGTTCACAAATCGCCCCAATGCGCAGATCGGGAATTACCTCTTGCCCGAGGATGCCAAGGCTCAGTTCATGGAAGGCGCATTCAAGTTGCTGAGCACGCCCCTGGCGCATCCCGGAGGACAGCCGGTGCGAGTGGTCGAGATGCCGTCCGCCGGCAAGCTCGCTGTCACCGAGCTTGCAACGTTGGAACCGCTGTGGAATCAGCAGACCCAGCACGCCTTCGCCGATCAAGCGGCCAGCCAGCTTGCCCAGGAACAGGTCCACCTTTTCATGCAGTCCTGGTTCGACTGGAATTCCACCGTCGCCCGTCTCCAGTATCGGCCCGCGGCAGTCGACACCAAAGAGCCACAGGAACCCGGACCCATGCCGCCCCCAATTTTTTAATTGCTCGTGTTACGGATCACCGATCCGAAGAAGCGCGCGCCAAACAATCTGTACTTCCCCGTCCGACCGCTCTGGGTGCGTGACAATTCTGGCGGCTAAAAGCGTTGCGTCGAAGCACGAAATCCGAAGCCCGAAATCCGAAACAAATCCCAAGCACGAAGAAGAAATTGCCAAAACGGTTTGTTTGGAGCATTTCCGCTTCAGTCATTCGTGCTTGTTTCGGATTTCGTGCTTCGGATTTCGGATTTTTCCGCCACAAGCGTCCTCCGCCAAAACTGTCACGCACCCGACCGCTCCCTCCGCCTTGACAATGTAGGAACGTCACCGCTACATTCCATCAACGTCGCGCCATTAGCTCAATTGGCAGAGCAGCTGACTCTTAATCAGCGGGTTCCAGGTTCAAGTCCTGGATGGCGCATTCACGGATCGTATAGCCGTCGCCAGCGGCACCCCAATTCGCACTTCAAATCAGCGAGTGGCCGCAGCCGTGCCGAAGCGGCGGGACACCCTGCGTTTTCCGACGTGGGCGATACCCTGTTGGCCGGAATGAGCGATGGACTATCGGGTCACCACTCATGCCGAACAAGAGTGCCTTCGTCGGTCGATTCCGCGGGCGGTGCGGGATGAGGTGGTGCGCCAACCCTCAGCAGACTGTTCCGCAGCGGCCGGGGCGCAAGGCGTACCAATCGCAAGTGGACTTCGGCGAAGGTAAGATCAGGCTCGTGCGCGCGATCGTCGAGGCCAAGCAAGAGCCTGCGGTGGTGACCACCGTTCATCGAACGAGCAAAATCGAGAAGTATTGGAGTCGTCCATGAAAGTGACCTATGACACGGAAACCGATATCGTGCGGGTGTTGTTCAGCAACGCGGCGATCGAGGAGAGCGATGAGGGCAAGCCCGGCGTGATCCTCGACTACGACAAGGATCGATCCGCTCGTCGCGGCTGAAGCTTGTGCAGGCGTGGGTGGAAATCCACCAGGAAGAATTGATGGCCAACTGGAAGCTGGCCGTGAATGGCGAGAAAGTGTTCCGCATCGAGCCGCTGAAATAGGAGTCGCCATGATGATCAAGGTCACCGCGGTCAAAGCGCTGGACAGTTTCCACTTGGAGCTGACTTTCAACACCGGTGAAACACGTTTGTTCGATGTCACTCCTTATCTGAATAAGGGCATTTTCACGGAACTGCGCGAACCATCCTATTTTCGTTCGGTCCGACTGGCATTCGGAAGCGTCGCCTGGCCCAACGAGCAGGACTTTGGCCCGGAGTCGCTCTATGTCGAGTCGCGTCCTCTGGCAGATCCAGCCGAGCAGGTGACCAAGGTCGGATAGAGGGGGACGAGCGTGTTTGAACTCAAGGAATATCAGAAGGATTGCGTCGCGGCCCTCACCCGCTACCTGAAGCGCTGCAACGACGTGGGGCCGAAGGTCGCTTTCGTTGAGCAGGCGGAACATCCCTACAACGCCGTGAGCATCCGTACCGAAAGGCGCTGGACGAGGCGTTCCAATCCGTGTCAGTCATGGAATTGAGTGATGCCCTGTATCTCACCCCGGCGACGTTGCAGGGCGACACGGTGATCGTGGTGACGACGCTTGCGTCGATGCGCGTCAACGCCACCGAAGGCCGCAAGGTGTATGGCACCAACGGCCAACTCATGGCCCACTTCGGAGATCTTACTGAGGCGCAGAAGGCATACCTTGAAAAGATTCCCGGCACGGAAACGCTGGCATACAGCTTGGCCAACGTGTTCAGGCTTCACCGGCCGATCGTCATCATGGACGAGGCGCACAACGCTCGCACCGTATTGACGTGGGAATCACTGGCGCGGTTCGGGCCATCGTGCATCATCGAGTTCACCGCCACACCAGACCAGGAGCGGCAGACCCACAGCAACGTGCTGTACAGCGTGCCGGCAGCGGAGTTGAAAGCCGAACACATGGTCAAGCTGCCCGATTCGCCTGACGACTCGCCCGCAGTGGAAAGAGACCATCGCAAGGGCAAAATCGCTAGTCTTAATCGGCGGGTTCTATATCACTGTGCAAGAGCACGCGCCGTTCGTTGCATCCTGAGAGGTTGTGACCTTTTCAACAGTAGCATGGGCGTCTCGCCCATGTTCTTCAGAAAAACATGGGCGAGACGCCCATGCTACTACTAAAAATTCACAACCTCTGAGGTACTCAGAAGGATCTGCCTGGTGAGCAATTCAGGCCAGATCCTTCGGAGTACCTCAGGATGACAATCAGCGCCGAATCATGCACAGTCATTTAGGTCCAAGTCCTGGATGGCGCATTTGCCCGGAAAAACCGGGTGAAAACCAACGAAATGAGGCTCCGGAAACGGGGCTTTTTTTGTTGCGCAACTTCTTCTTGTCGATGGGGTGTCGTATCCCAGCCTCCGCTGATGTAGATGTTCCCATGCTGGGTGTCGTCACCTGGGAATGAAGGTCATGAAGAACGGCGCAACACACCCGTGCGGTATCCAGCACCCCGAAACGCCGTCGCGCATCTTCGTCGGGTACGCGAAAGTAACCTGATGGGTTATTGGACCGTCACGAAAAACCCCAACACGTAGATTCGAGAGTAGTCGCGCGTAGAATGACCCGCCCATGGCTTCGGTTTGTTTTTACTTTCAGGTCCACCAGCCGTTCCGTCTTCGCCGTTATTCCGTCTTTGACACGGATCGTCACTACTTCGACGACCACAAGAACGCCGAGATCACCCGCAAGGTCGCGCACAAGTGTTACCTCCCCGCCAACCGGATGCTGCTCGAGACCATCCGCGCTCACGAAGGCCGCTTCCGCGTAGCCTTCTCCATCACTGGCGTAGCTCTCGAGCAATTCGAAAAATACGTCCCCGAGGTGATGGATACTTTCCAGGAACTCGCCGCAACCAACTGCGTCGAGTTCCTCTCGGAAACCTATCATCACTCTCTCTCCTTCCTTTATTCAAGAGAAGAATTCCGCGCCCAGGTCGACCTCCACCGCCAAAAGATCAAGGACCTCTTCAACCAGGAACCCCGTGTCTTTCGCAACACGGAGCTCATCTACAACAACGATCTGTCCCACTTCGTAAGTCACATGGGCTACGACGGTATCCTCGCGGAGGGCGCGGATCATATTCTGGGATACCGCTCCCCGAATTATGTTTACCGCCCACCGCACTCGTCCAAGTTAAAGTTGCTGTTGAAGAACTATCGCCTGAGCGATGACATCGCGTTTCGCTTCAGCAATCGGAGCTGGGAGCAGTGGCCCCTGACCGCGGAAAAATTCGCGCGATGGGTCAACCAGATCAACGGCAATGGCTTCACCTGCAACCTGTTCATGGACTACGAGACCTTCGGCGAGCATCAGTGGGCCGACACCGGAATCTTCGATTTCATCCGCCATCTGCCGGGAGAGATCTTGAAACACCCCGACAACAGCTTCGTCACGCCAAGCCAGTTGGTGGACAAGTTTGAGCCGGTGGGGGAGATCGATGTTCCGCACATGATTTCCTGGGCCGACACCGAACGCGATCTCTCCGCATGGCTTGGCAACGCCATGCAGTCCAACGCGCTTCATGAGTTGTATAAGCTGGAAGATCCCCTCAAGGAAAAGGGCGATGAAGAGCTGCTTGCCGACTGGCGCAACCTGACCACCTCCGACCACTTCTATTACATGTGCACCAAGCACTGGTCCGACGGCGATGTCCACAAGTATTTCTCGCCCTACGAGAGCCCTTATGACAGCTATATCAATTTCATGAACGTGCTGGATAACGTGCAGTCGCGGCTTCGGGAGTAATTTCACCTTCCGGTGTAACTTTTGAGCGGGAATAACCCACTCTTTCAGCAGAACGGGCAAATCTGGAGCTTCATTGCAACGACAACGTATTACCGGCGGGTCGGGCCATATTCTCGAGCCGCTTGAGCCCCGGCAGCACTTTGCGGCCGGCACGGGATTGGCCGGAACTTATTATAACAACACCAACTTTACCGGCAAATCCGTCACCCGCTTCGATGCCAGGATCTATTACGACTTCACCAAAAGCCCACCACCCGCAGGCGTGACGCCGTCGACTTATTCCGTGCGATGGAACGCCTCCATCCGCCCCGCATTTTCAGAAACCTACACGTTCTACACCAAGAGCGATGAAGGCATCCGAGTGTGGGTCAATCACAAGCTCCTCATCGACAACTGGAAACCGCACGCGCTCACGGAAAACTCCGGCTCCATCGCGCTGAGCGCCGGCCAGAAGTACGACCTTCAGGTCGAATACTTCAACAACACCGGCCCCGCCGCCGCGCAGCTCTGGTGGAGCAGTCCAAGCGTCGCAAAATCAGTCGTGCCCACGAGCCGGCTCTTCCCGCGCAAATCCAACGTGAAGGATCAGATCGATCACGCGTTCACCTTCGCCGAAGCGCAAGTCACCAAAGCATTCGCTCAAGTCGGCAAGACCTCTGTAGATCCCTACGACAATGCCACGACCCCAACCGCCTGGACCACCACCGGCCCAGACGCCTGGACCTCCGGCTTTTTTCCCGGCGCCATGTGGCAGATCTACTCCCACAACACAAAAAAATCCTGGCGGCTGAACGCAACCGCCTGGACCCGCCCCATCGGCCCTTTCGCCAAAAACGGCGACGACATCGGCTTCCGAATTTGGTCCAGCTTCTTTCCCACCGCAAGTTCCACCAGGCGTTCCTCCGACAAGCAGGTGCTGATCGCCGCCGCCAACGCAAAGCTCGCCAACTGGAACCCCCAACTTGGCATGTTCGAAACCGCGCCAGGCAGCAGCACCACATCCAGCACCGTACAGGTGGTGATCGACCAGGCCATGGATATGGAACTCTTGTGGTGGACTTCCAAAGAAACCGGGAACAACGACTATCGCGACAAGGCCGAGGCCCATCTTCTGAAACTCGCGCGAAACCAGATCCGCTCCGACGGCTCAGTCATGCAATTGGGCTTGTACTTCCGCAGCACCGGTTTGTTCTCCGGACCCGGCAACAAGCAGGGCGCCGCCGCCACCAGTACCTGGTCGCGCGGCCAGGCATGGGCCATCCATGCGTACACCACCGCGTACCAGCAAACGTCCAACCCCGCGTTCCTGAACCTCGCAAGAAAAGTCGCCAATTACTGGGTCAGCAACGTCCCCGCCGATGGCGTGCCTTATTGGGATTTCAACGCCCCAGGAATTCCCAACACATATCGCGACACCTCCGCTGCCGCAGTTGCCGCCAGCGGTCTCACGCTTCTCAGTCAGATCGCCCCTAATTCTTCCGATAAGGACGTCTTCAAGACAACCGCCGCCGTCACCCTCTCCAGTTTGCTCTCCAGAACCTATTTCGCCGAAGATGCCGCCAGCCCCGGTTTGCTTCTTCATGGCGCGCACTGGGTCGCTAAAAAACAGGTCGATCGCACCCTGATCTATGGCGACTACTATCTTCTGCAAGCGATGAACCGATACCTTGCGACCGTTTGATCAGCAGGTGAGGGCTTGCGTCTCCGGGGTCGCGATCGCTGTTTCATTGTCCGGGTGCGAGCGCAGGAACGGGAGGAACAACAGCCCCGCCGCGGTCAATGCCACAGATGTGAGAATCAACGGCGGCATCCTATGGTTGAGCATTCCTTCGTAAAGCGTTGATCCCACCACATCGCTCCACTGCGCTGAAAGGTTGGAGATCGACATCAGTGCCGCGAACACCACGGCCTCCACCCGTTTCGGGCATGCTTCTGCCGCGACCGTGAGCTGCGAAAGCACCGCCACCATGGCGGTCGCGCCCCAGATCGAATACGCGAAGCTTGCCGAATTCTTTCCCGCGATGGTCAACATCGGAAGCATTCCCGCGGCGCCGGCGACAAGTCCGATCGCTGTAGACCATCTCGTCGACATCCGCCCGGACATGGCCACCATAAAAATCAGAGCGCCCATCACCTGACCCACCGAGAACATGGTGTCGAGGATAGCCAGGTACGAGTGCTCGAGCCCCACCTTCTTCTCCAGGTGATCATACAGCGCCGTCTGAATACCGGGGTTGAAGTTCACGAGAAACAGAAACGTAACCACGAGCCATAGCCGTCGATTTGCGAACGCCAGCAGCAATGCCTTCCCGGTTGCCTTGAATTCCGGCAGATTGATCGTCGCCCGCTGATCGTTCACCAGAAACCACGTCAGCACCGCCACCACCACCGGCACAAACATCGCGATGAGCGCCGCGGTCCGTAGCGCGTTACCCGGATCGGAACTCCAGCGCGCACAAATCCACGACCCGGTCAGCCCCGACAAAATCGCGGCCAAACTCAGGCTAAACCACTGCGCGCCCTGAAACAATCGCGTGCGTCCCGTCTCCTGTCCCGCCTGCACCATCATTGCATCCACCACCACATCCGATGCTGCCACGCCAACGCTCGTGATCGTGACCATGATCAAGCGCCTGCACCGAGTGAATCCCCGCGACGAGAAGGAACGAGACGGCCGCGACGACATTGAGCAGCAGCAGATAAGATTTCCGCCGATACCTGAACAGCGGAACAAAGTCGCTCAGCATCCCGTACAGCGGCTTGATCACCCATGGAATCAGTGCCACAAAATAGAATCGCGAGATCGCCTGAGAATCGAAATGCCCAACTTTCTCCAGGTACATTCGCACCGGCTGATTGAGCAGCGTCGGCAGTTGGCAAGCCCCTTGCGAAAAATAGACCAGCGCAAAGTAAAACGTCGCCCGCCGAACGGTCATACGCTGCGGCGCGGACTCCGATTCAGGCATCATGCCGGCATTATCGGCAAAATGCTTCCGTGTGGTATCAAAACGACGTCAACATCGCGCGAAGCGGTCGGGCCGAAGGCCCACCCGCCATTGACTTCACGAACTGCCTACCTCGCCTGAATCTGTTCTAATCCGCCCCATGCCCCAAGTCTGGATCGACGGCCATTTCCTCGAAGAGAACCTGGCAACCCTCTCCATCCGCGACACCGGAATCCTCCACGCCGCCGGCGTCTTTACCACCCTGCGCGCCTACAGCGCCGGCTCAGCCGCCCGCATCTTCCGGCTCGATCAGCATCTCCTCCGCGTCCGCAACAGTTGCGAAGCGCTATTCATTCCCCTTCATCACAAAGACGAAGCCCTGGCCGAAGCGGCAAACGAGTTGCTCGCGCGAAACAATCTCGTGGAAGCCCGTCTCCGCATCACCGTCACCCGCGGCGCCGCCAGGCACGACCCCCTTCATGGCCTCCACCTCGAGCCCACCACCTTCATCACCGCCGCGGCGCTCGAACCCTATCCCGAGGATTTCTACCAGCGCGGCATGACCGTCATTGCTCTCGATGATCAGAAGCTGAACCCCTACGACATCCAGGCCGGACACAAAACCTTGAATTACTTCTCCCGGCTCGCAGCGCTTCGCAGCGCCAACCAACGCGACGCCGGCGAAGCCCTCTGGTTCAACGTCCACAACTACCTTCAATCCGGCAGCATCAGCAACGTCTTCATCGCTAAGGATCATGTGCTCATCACCCCGCCCACCCCCGATGAGATGCAAGACCCAGCCGTTCGTGCAGACGTCGCGTATTCAAGAAGCGCTGTCCTCCCCGGGATTACCCGACGCACCGTTCTGGAACTTGCAGCCACCTTGCAACTTCCCATCAAGCTGGCGTCTGCCACCATCACCGATGTTCTGGAGGCCGATGAAGTCTTCCTCTCCAACAGCATCATGCAGATCATGCCCGTTTGCCGGATCGAGCGCAGCCCCATCGGCAACGACAGGCCCGGCCCAATCACCCTTCAACTAACCCAAGCCTACCGAAACCTTATCAAATCCTGGTAGCGGCGACGCCGGCGTCGCGGTCGCGGCATCGGCGCGAGTTCGGTCGATCACCTCCAGTTGAACCTGTCTCCATCATTGCCAACCCAAACAACATCGCTATCGTTCCACCATCCGAACGTCCCCTCAAGCTCAAGGCCATCATGAATCACACTCTTCTTCTCTGCACCCTTCTCCTTACACTCGGCTGCTCCAGCGATGCACTGCATTTCACTCCCCCAGTCTCCAACTTCGATCAACCCGAATCTGAATTCGACATCGCTCCAAAGCAGCTCTACGAAACCGCAAAGCGCGTCGCCGGCGCTCCACCGCTCTCGCTTCCAATCGAGCAGGAAAAGAACGGCACCTTCACCACCGGATATAAGGACTACGAGGGTGGCTGGCATATCGCTCGCCGCTGGCAGGAGCGAACGCGCTACCGCGTCACCGTCATCCCCGACTTCGACAAACCCGCCGGCCGCGCCCGACTCACCATCGGCGAAGAAACCCAAACCCGCGCCGCCGAAGGCCAAACCTGGCAAGCAACAACCGACACCGCACGCCCGGAACGTGCTCGCGACCTTCTTCAGCAGATTGAATCGCAGATCAAATCGTCCACCACGAAACCTTAGACCATTCCCATTCAGTTGTAGCAGCGAGAGAGTTGTCATCCTGAGGTCCCTCACCGGGTGCGCCACGTGAGGGGCTCAGAGTCTGTGATGAATTTCGTTGTGACGGGCGTCTTGCCCGTGGCTGTGTTGCCAACACGGTCAAATGCCCGTGCTACTGGAAAAGGTCACAAGCTCTCAGGAAGGCAGACTTTCTACCCTATGGGCCGAGCCGATTATTTCTTGACCGGCAGCACCGTCTGCGCCATTGATTCCGTGAGATTTTCATATGTTTCCTGGTCCGTCTTATCCCCCGTCGGAAACACAAACCCCAGCAGCACAACCTCATCAGCGCCTAACTCCACGAGCGCAAATCGCAGCGGCACCGTCCGATTCCCCGCCTTGGCGCCGCCAAATGAGTTTGAAATCACCGCATCCCCATCCCCCTCCAACTTCTTCCATTTGATCGGATGCTCGGGATCCGGCTTCAGGTTCATCTGTTTCAGCAACTGCTGACCCAGCTCCTCCAGCGATTTTTTTGCAGGCCGCTTATCCACCTCCATCGTCATGACCATGTCCGCACGCCCGGAGCGATAGTTGAAGATCTGAAACTCCCGCGCCTTCCCCGCTGCTTCCATCGCCAGGGTCTTCGGTCGCAGCACCGCAGGCGGCTTCATGGTCAGCTTCTCCAGATACCGAATCGGCTCATCCCGCAACGCCACGCATTGCGACGGGCGCGTCAGCGCGCAGAAGTTCCATCCCCGGCGAACCTCCTCCAAGGCGCCGTCAGCATCGCCGCCATCAGGACCCACAAAAGTTGTCACCCGATACAGATACTCATCGTGAACCGCCACAAGCATCGCGCTGGATTGCGAGGTTCCGCTCATGTTCTTCGGGTATGTGATCCGCCAAGTCGCCTCTTCACCAAGCCCGATCGCTTCCTGGCTAGCCTGGCCCCCAGCCTTCTTTGCCACGTCGGCAACGTATGTCTTTAAGGTTTTCCCCCGCGCCGATTCCAGTTCCGCTGCGACGATGATCTCAAAATGATCCTTCGCAGAGCCAGCCGTGGCCACGCCCCACTTCGCGATCATGTCCTGCGAATCCTCAGGCAGCCGCTTCCAATTGCCCGGGACCGTAAATCTTACGCCGAACGTCGCGAACTCCCGCTCAGGATCCGTCTGTTGCGTCGTCTGCGCCCGCGCGATCGAGATCGCCACGAACAGGCATATCGCGACCGCTTGTGACTTTTTCATTCGCCTCTCCACAACGATCGGACACCCTAATCCTCAAATGGATACCATCAGGCCGCTCCGTCAGTTTGATCGGCATCATCGCATCAACGGCTCAATCAGCCAGTGAACCAGCAGATAAGAGATCGCCGCGATGAACGCCGAGCACGGCAGCGTCAGGACCCACGCGGTGATGATCCGTTGACCCCAGATCCAGCGAACCGACCGCACGCCCCTCGAGGTGCCGACGCCGAGGATCGATCCGGTAATCGCATGCGTGGTGCTGATCGGAATTCCCCCGCGGGTAGCGAGAATAATCGTCGTCGCCGCAGCGGTCTCCGCGCAAAACCCACCCACCGGTTGCAGCCGCGTAATCCCCGATCCCATCGTCTTTACAATCCGCCAGCCCCCGAACATCGTGCCCAGCGCGATGGCCGCATGACAGGAAAGAATGATCCACCACGCAACATTATGTTCATGCCCGAACACGTTGAACACGTCAAACCAATGGTGCGGAGCCGGCTGCGCCCAGGTGATTCGACCACCAGCCGTCAGCAGCAGCACGATGATTCCCATGGTCTTCTGCGCATCATTACCGCCATGTCCCAATGAATACACAGCGGCCGAGAGAAGCTGCAACCGCCGGAAAGTCTGGTCCATCTTGCTCGGCGTCGCCTTCAACCATGTCGCGATCCAGGATATCGCAATCATCAAAATCGCCCCTAAAACAAACCCAATGGTTGGCGACAAAACAATGAATGCCAGGAGCGGAATCCATCCCTTCACGATGATGACCGAAAACCCCGCCTTGGTAATCGCCGCCCCGGCAATCCCCGAAACCAGCGCGTGCGAGGAACTCGTCGGAAGCGCCAGCAGCCAGGTAATGATGTTCCAGACAATCGCCCCCATCAACCCGCCAAACACAACGTAAATGTCGATCGCGTTGGGATCGACAAGCCCCTTCCCGATGGTTCCCGCGACCTTGGTCCCAAACAAAAAAGCGGCGATGAAGTTGAAAAAGGCCGCCCACGCCACCGCTTGGGTCGGGCTCAGCACGCGCGTGGAAACGATCGTTGCGATCGAGTTCGCCGCATCATGAAACCCGTTCAGGAAATCAAAAACCAGCGCGCAGAAAATGATAAAAAGAATCAAACCCAGCGCGTTCCCTTGCAAAGGGGCCGAGGCAGGACCAGTCGTAGCGGCAAGGATGGGCAGGTTCATCAGGTTCGAGTGGTGGGGGGCTTAACCGTTCTTCAGCACGATCCGTTCGAGAGTATTCCCAACATCCTCACATCCATCGATCGCATTCTCAATGTAATCAAACAACTCTTTCCACTTGATCACTTCCAGCGCCTCAATGTTCCCGCTGAATAAGTTGCTCATCGCGGCATGATGGTTGTCATCCCCAACCGATTCCTTGTGATGAATCTCGATCAGCTTCTCGGAAAGCTCCGAAAGCTTCCGTCCCTTGCGAAGCCGGTACACCGCCTGGCTTGTCACCTCCGTCGCCTCCACGAGCAACTCGGCCTGCTTCACGAAAACTGGATCCATGTGCGTCACGTGAAACAGCGGAAACCGCTTCGCCAACGCATCGATGGCATCGATGATGTCATCAATCTCACCAACCAGCGTATGAATATCCTCGCGATCGAACGGCGTAATAAACGTCCGATCCAACCGATCGAGCGCCGTATGCGCCAGGTCATCCGCAGCGTGCTCCTCCTCCCGGATGCGTTGCAGAGGCCCGGAAATCTCCGGAAAACTATGACACAGATCGCGCAGGTGCTTTGCACAAGCCACCGCGCGATCCGACAGCCCCTCAAACAGGTCAAAGAAAATAGTATCTTTCGGAAGCAGGTTGAACACGATCGATCTCCCTAATCGCCTGACACCCTCATCGTCAGGGGCCGCGATACTAGCCGGTGGGGCGTTGAAGGGATAGTGAATGATGGCCTTGTGACAATACGGTTAAGATTGCGCTAAGACGACTTCTTCCAGATCGTGGTAAACATCCTGAGGCGCGTGTAACTTCGGCTCATATGACGATCATCTCGCCCGCGAACAAAAATCCGCTGAGAGTGCTCGTCATGGCGCTTCTTGCGACGGTCTGCTGCGCGACCGCCGCGTCCTCGCAAACCACCGCGCCCTCGACCCAGCGGGCAAAACCCTTCATCCTCGAAGGCACCGGCGAACGTTTCGTCCCCTGGGGCTTCAACTACGACCGCGATTTCAAGTTGCGCCTCCTCGAAGATTACTGGGAGTCCGAGTGGCCGACCGTCGTCGAAGATTTCAAGGAGATGAAGCAGCTTGGCGCTAACGTCGTGCGCGTGCATTTGCAGTTCGCGAAATTCGTCGAAGCGCCCGGCAGAGCAAATGAAAAATCACTCGAGCACCTGGCGAGGCTCACGAAGCTCGCCGAAGAAACCGGCCTCTATCTCGACCTCACAGGCCTCGCCTGCTACCGGCGCAACGATATCCCGGCATGGTTCGACGCCATGGATGAAGCCGCGCGATGGGAGCAGCAGGCCTTCTTCTGGGAATCGGTCGCGCGGATCTGCAAACAATCCCCCGCGGTCTTCGTCTACGATCTGATTAACGAACCCGTCGTCCCCGCCGAACCCGTCCAGACCTGGCTCGACCCCCACGAGCTGTCCGGATTCTCATACGTCCAATACATCAGCAAAGACATCGCCGGCCGCAAGCGCGAAGACGTCGCCCGCGACTGGGTCCGAAAAATGGTCGGAGCGATTCGCAAGGAAGATCCTGGACGCATGATCACCGTCGGTCTCTTACCCATCGTAGGCACAGGCTTCGATCCAAAAGTAATCGCCAGGGAAGTCAGCTACATCAGCGTCCACGTCTATCCCCACACCGGAAAACTTTCTGAAGCGATGGATGCGCTCAAACAATTTTCAGTCGGCAAGCCGGTGGTGGTCGAGGAAACCTTCCCCATCAGTTGCTCCACCGAAGAACTCGGCGAGTTCATCCGCCAATCGCGCTCGCTCGCCAGCGGCTGGGTCGGATTCTACTGGGGCAAATCAACCCGTGAGCTGGCGCAGTCGAACGAGATTGGCGATTCAGTGACGCTGAGCTGGTTGAATTTGTTCCAATCCATCGGCAACGAAATGAAAGCCGGAACCCCACCCTCCGACAGCCGCTGATTGCTCATTTCTCGATCAACCGCGCCACCTCCGAAGCATCCTTATCGCCCCGTCCGGAAAGGTTGATCACCAGGATCTGATCCTTCCCCATGGTGCGCGCACGCTTCTTCCCTTCAACAAACGCATGAGCGCTTTCCAGCGCCGGAATAATCCCTTCGCACTGCGCCAGTTCCTGAAACGCCTCGAGCGCCTCCGCATCTGTCGCGCTCGTGTACGTCACGCGCCCCGTGTCCTTCCAATACGCGTGCTCCGGCCCAACCCCCGGATAATCCAGTCCCGCCGACACCGAATGAACATCCGCCGTCTGCCCATCCTCATCCTGAAGGACATAACTCAGCGACCCGTGCAGAATCCCAGGTTTCCCCTGCGACAACGTCGCCGCGTGCTGCCCAAGTGCCGACCCACGTCCACCCGCTTCAACCCCAATCAGCTTCACGCTTCGATCTTCCACAAACGGATAAAAAATCCCCGCGGCATTCGACCCGCCCCCAACGCACGCGATCACCGCATCCGGAAGCCGACCCTCCACCTCCAGACATTGCCGCCGAGTCTCTTGACCAATGACCGCCTGAAAATCCCGCACCAGCATCGGAAACGGATGCGGACCCGCCACCGATCCCAAAATGTAATGTGTGTGCTCGACAGATCCCATCCAATCCCGCAGCGCCTCATTCAGCGCATCCTTCAGCGTTTTCAACCCCGAATGAACCTCGATCACGTTCGACCCCATCAGCTTCATCCGAAACACGTTGAGATTCTGCCGGCGCACATCCTCCGCCCCCATATAAACATCGCAGCTCAGATCAAACAGCGCCGCAACCGTGGCCGATGCAACCCCATGCTGCCCCGCGCCCGTCTCCGCGATGATCCGCTTCTTCCCCATCCGCTTCGTCAGCAGCGCCTGACCGATCGTGTTGTTGATCTTGTGCGCCCCGGTGTGATTCAAATCCTCCCGCTTCAGATAAACCTTCGGCCCCTTCCAACTCTCACTAAGCCGCCCGGCAAAATAAAATCGCGAAGGCCGCCCCACATAATCGTTTAGATACCCGTGGAACTCCTGATGAAACTTCGGATCCGCCTTCGCCTTCGCATATTCAAGTTTTAATTCCTCAAGCGCGGCAACTAAAGTCTCCGGGACAAACGTCCCACCATAAGCCCCAAAGTGGCCGGTCGAATCCGGAACGAGCGTGGACGAAGAAGATACAGCCATGGTCATGACCGGATGGTAGGGGATAACGGGGTGCCCCTTCAATCTGCCGGCGTCACGAGTCCGCCTCAAACCTCCCAACCGCCCCCTCGCCGCTTGCGGCTTCGCGGAAAACCACATCACAACTGACAAACCCCATAATTTGCCGATAATTCACGCATGCTCATCGTCGTTGCCCTAGGCGGAAACGCCGTCTCCCTCCCCGGAACCGAAGGAAACATCCCGCAGCAATTCGCCGCCACCCGCGCGATCATGAAACCCCTCGCTGACCTCATCATTCAAGGTCAGCGCCTCGTCCTCACCCACGGCAACGGCCCCCAGATCGGTCAGGTCATGCGAAGAGTCGAAATCGCCGCCCAGCACAAAGTCTACCCCATTCCGCTCGACATCGCCGTCGCCGACACCCAGGCCGGGATGGGCTACATGATCTCCCAATGCCTCATGAACGAGCTCCGCTCCCGCGGCAAAGAACGACTCTGCTCCACCATCGTCACCATGGTCCGCGTCGACGCCGACGATCCCGCTTTCAAAAATCCCAACAAACCCGTCGGCTCCTTCATGACCAAAGAACAAGCCGATGAACACGTCGCCAGGGACAACTGGAAGGTCGCCGAAGACAAATCCCGCAATCAATGGCGCCGAGTCGTCCCCTCCCCGTTACCAAAGGAAATCGTCGAACTCCCCCTCCTCCAAGCCCTCGTCGACAACAACCAACTCCTCGTCGCGGCCGGCGGCGGCGGAATCCCCGTCACCCAAAATCCCGACGGCTCCTACCAAGGCCTCGAAGCCGTCATCGACAAAGATCGCACCAGCGCCATCCTGGCCGCCGCCCTCAACGCCGACATGCTCGCCATCCTCACCAACGTCGACCAGGTCGAGAAAGATTACGGCAAGCTGACCGCGCAATCCCTGGCCAGGATCACCTTAAGGGAAGCGGAATCGCTCAAAGCCCAAAACCAGTTTTCCCCCGGCTCCATGCTCCCTAAGATCGAAGCCGCCATCGACTACTTGCAGCGCTGCACCAACCCGAAAGCCGAAGTCCTGATCACAAGCTGTGAACGGTTCCACGAAGGATTCGCCGGAATAACGGGAACCCGCATCACACGCAGTTAGTCTAGTGGCAAGGGCGACCCGCCCGTGTTATCTTTTCGCCCCTTTGCTTACAAATTGGAGAGTCGAGAAAATGGATTACGCCGCCATCGCCACCGCAGCCAAAAACCACGAACAGGACATGGTCGCCTTCCTGCGCGACCTCATCGCCATCGAAGGCTATTCGGGAACCGAGAAAAACGTCATCAACCGGATCAAGAACGAAGTCGAAAAACTCGGCGCTGCCGACAAAGTCTGGATCGACGGCCTCGGAAACCTCCTCGTCCAGGTCGGCACCGGCCCCCGCCTCATCGCAATCGACGCCCACGTCGACACCGTCGGCGTCGGCAATCCAGCCGAGTGGAAGCACGACCCCTTCAAAGGCAAAGTCGAAAAAGGCATCGTCTATGGCCGAGGCGCCGGCGACCAACGCGGCGCCGTCCCCGCCATGGTCTACGCGACGAAAATCATCAAGGATCTGAATCTCGCCGACGACAACCAGTGGTCCTTGCTGCTGACCTTCACCGTCATGGAAGAAGACTGCGACGGACTCTGTTGGCAATACATCGTCAACGAGGACAAGATCCGCCCCGAGTGCGTCGTCATCACCGATTCCACCAACTGCAAAGTCCTCCGCGGCCAGCGCGGCCGAATGGAAATCGGCATCTCCGTCCCCGGTAAATCCTGCCACGGCTCCATGCCCGAAAAAGGCGACAACGCCGTCTACAAAGCCGCCAAGATCGTCAACCAAATCGAGAAGCTGCACAAACGTCTGAAGAAAGACAAGTTTCTAGGGCCAGGCACCGTCACCGTCAGCTACATCGACTGCCAAACCCCCAGCCGCTGCGCCGTCCCCGGCGCCGCCTATATCCAACTGGATCGCCGCCTTACCACTGGCGAAACCGCCGAACTCGCGATCCGTGAAGTCAAAGACGCCGTCAAACGCGCGGGTGTGCAAGCGAAAGTCGAACTCCTCAAGTACAAGGAAAAGGCCTACACCGGCAAGACCTACGAAACCGACAAATACTTCCCCACCTGGGTCGAAGAAGAAAACGCCCCCCAGGTCCGCGCCGCCGTCGCAGCCCACCAGGCCCTCTTCAAGAAAAAGCCCATCGTCGACCGCTGGACCTTCAGCACCAACGGCGTCTCCATTGCCGGTATGTTCGGAATCGCCTGCGTCGGCTTCGGCCCTGCCCCCGAAGACGTCGCCCACACCGTCAACGACTCCGTCCCCATCGAACACCTCGTCCGCTGCGCCGCCATGTACGCGGCCTTCCCCGGAACCTACTGTGCGCTCCCGAAAAAAAACGTGAACGGTCGCGCCAAGACCACCAGGAAGCCCGCAAAAACCAAGACGCCCGCGCTGGCAAAACGCTAAGGTCGCCTGTATTGCTATCCGTCAGAATTTGCGCGGCGCGACAAGATTCTTCGAGAGTCAGGAGTTTGATTCACAGATTTCACAGATTGCGCAGATTAGAGCGTGTTATGAACTTTGAGTAGCTTGGGCGGGTATAGGCTGAATGGCAAGGAAGCCTTACCCAAGCGATGTCACGGATGACGAGTGGGGGTTCGTCGCCCCGTATTTGACGCTGATGCGTGAAGACGCACCGCAGC
>JBBRYX010000024.1:0-67792 GCA_038237225.1 Tepidisphaerales bacterium
AACCATCCATGGCAAGCTCCGGCACGACAGACTTGAATGTTCAAAAACGCAAAGCTTTGCGACGAGGAAGATGTGTTAACCGATTCCGGCCTCGGGCGCAACACCTAACGAGCGCCGAACATCAAATGCGGTTGCCCTGCGTTACCAGGTGAGCGGGGGGGGATTTCTTTCCATAGCGGTGAAGCATCAACAAGCAATGCCACCATGCCAAGTTTCACGGTTTGCCCTCGCGCTTCTGCTGTTTTCTTAATTTTGCAAAAGCCGCGGTCTTCACGATGCTGGACTTGGCGCGATTGACCAACAGCATCTCCACTTTATGCCGCCGGTCGTCGTTTTTTGCGAGCAATAGTAACGCTGCATGTCGAACCAATTCATCTACCTCCGCTGGCCTCATGATTGTGACCAACTCAGACAGGACATTTTGAGGTGGATATGCGTAGGTCTTTCCCGTCCCATCGTAAAAGACTTGATCAGCAGACATCATCACTCTCGGCGCCTTTTCAGGGGGAGTGATTGCAAATTCAGTGAAGAGCATCAGGCGCGTCGTTAACAGTGCGGCGCAAAGTGTGCGATCAAACCCCTTCCGCATTCGCACGGGCGGCTTCTCCATTGCCTCCCAACGAGCGATTCTTTCACGCGAACATCCCACCCGATCTGCCAGATCCTGCTGACGACGAAAACCAACGAAGTCCGCTCGTGCGGCTATCCACTGGCCCCAATGTCTCGAGCGCTCTGATGTCACTTGGCGCGTTTCTACCATCGTGGCAGAGCCAGAAAAAAATACGTCACAAAGAATGCGCGTTATTGGTGACGCAAGCGTTGACAACTGAGCTAAGTCACAGTTACATTACACGCAAGATCGGGAGGCCATTGATGCCGCGTAACACGATACGCTTGCAAAAGCATTGGGGTGAATGGGTCCAAACAAGGGCCGATTTTCTCGGATTCAAAAGCAACAGCGAGCTTGCGCTATCGGTGGGCTGCTCCCGCCAAGTCCTGACAGGCTGGATGCAAATGGAGCGACCGCCGGAACAAATGCGACGAGGTTTGAATTCGCGCCTTGCCGTGACGTTGCGTTTAGATCCCGCAATCCTTTTTAGCCGCTACGCCGATTTCGATCCTAAAGAAGCGCCGGTTCTAGAAGCCTCGAAGGCCTCGCCGTCGATAGAGGAGGACGCGGTGCGGCGCAAGGTTGTCGCCGTCGCTGAGTTGCTCCACATCGATCAGCTTCGCGAGCTTCAGCAAATGGGAGAGTCCTTGTTGAAAGAAACTATGGCGGCGCGAGTCGCATGATCGAACGTTGGCGGACCGCTGGCCAATGAACAGCGGCGGAGCGCGGCGCTCCTGGAACGGATTCCGCCGCATTGCGAGCAAAGGACGCTCGCGAAAACACAAACCACCCGCGCCGAACCCCGCAAAGGTTCGGCCGGGCTTGGGGGGGAAGTGAGTCACGGACGACGCATGAAAAAAATGCTTCTCATCGATCAAATCGACACGACCGGAAAAGCGCAGTCACGCGCAGGCATCGATTCGCGCACGGTCGATGACTACGCAGAAGACATTCGGCGCGGCGCGAAGTTCCCCGCGCCGGTCGTGTTTCAGGTGGGGGAAGAATTCATCTGCGCCGGCGGGCATCACACAATCGAAGCGATGAAAAAAGCGGGGCGTAAATCGGTTCAATGCGAAGTCCGGTCAGGCGATCTGTGGGATGCGATCGTGTTTTCGGCGGGGCAAAATGAGGCGCACGGCAAGCGCCGCACGATCGAGGATAAGCGGGCGGCGGTGTCGATGGTGTTACAGCATCAGCTTCCGGAAAAGCTCAGCGACCGAAAAATCGCGCAGATGTGCAATATCACCCATCCATTCGTTTCGCAGATGCGGCGCAGCCGAAGCGGCGAGACATCGGCGGCGATCGCGGGAGCACCTCCGGAGGCGAGTGGTATTGTTTCGCCGCTGAAGTGGCATGGGGGGAAACAGCCGCTGGCGCGCCGCATCGTGGCGCTGATGCCTCCGCACATCACCTACGTTGAACCGTTCGCGGGGGCGCTGGCGGTTCTCCTGGCTAAGCCCCCCGGTGACACCTCCGAGATCGTTAACGATCTCGATTCCCGCCTGATGGACTTCTGGACCTTGCTGCGCGAGGCGAAGTGGTTTGCTCGTTTCCAGCGCATGGCTCAGGCGTCGCCGATGTCGGAGGAGCTGTGGCGGGAATGTGAGAAGGATCTGGAGGCGGAAGACCCGTCCCGGCGCGCCTGGGCCTACTTCGTGCGCTGCCGTCAATCCCTGGCGGGACGGATGAAAAGTTTTACACCGCTCTCCGTCACGCGCACCCGTCGCGAGATGAATGAGCAGGCGGCGGCGTGGCTCTCGGCTGTGGATGGGCTGGCGGAGGTTCACGCGCGCTTGAAGCGCGTGGCGATTCTGAACCGCGACGCGCTTGAAGTGATCCGCCAGCACGATTCGCCGCAAACCCTTTTCTACTGCGATCCGCCCTATGTCCCTGGCAGCCGAAGCGCACCCGAGGTGTACGCGCACGAGATGACGCTCAATCAGCACGCGCAGCTCCTGGAGCTGCTGAAGCTGTGCAAGGGCAAAGTGATTCTCTCCGGCTACTCCAACCCGCTCTATGACGAGGAATTGCAAAGCTGGCAGCGGGTTGAGATCGATCGCGCCAACAGCGCCGCCGGCGGCGACACCAAGCGCCGCATGACAGAAGTGCTCTGGCTGAACTTTTCGCACGCGATGGCAGCGGAGGTGGCGGCGTGAGCGAGCAACCCACTCCCACCCAGCATCTGATCGACATCACGTCGATGCTCCGCGTGTTGAGCTGCCGGACGTGCGGCGTCGGCTATGCCGCTCCGATGTCTCTCTGGCTTCAGCGCTCGCACGATCGCGAGGAAATCTTCTGTCCCAGCGGCCACGCCCACCGGCTTGCTCCCGACGATGAAGCGCCCGAGTCGATGCAGCTCCTGAACCTGCTGGTTGCCGGTGAGCTTGAGAACGTGCAGATGCAATTGGCCAGTGCCCTCATCGCCGCCAACCGTGCCGCGCCGGCCGAAGAGGGGCCGATCAGCAAAACGGAGTTGAAGCGGCGGAGTGAAATGCTGGCGAGCAAGTGCCGCCTGAAAGTCTGCCGGTTCTGTGGCAAGGAAAAGGGCGGAGGGCTCGCCAGTCATTACCGCCGCCAGCATGCCGAGCAAGTCGCCAAGCTGCCGGCGCGGATGTTCGATTGATCATGGTTCAAACGCACTTCACATCATCATCAAACACGCACGGCGGAGCCGTCCCTTGTGGGCCGGCGCTGGTCGCGCGGCAACAAGGAAACCCGTTCCCACGGGTCATGGAGGTTTCACATGAAGACGCGCGCAAGGGATGTGCGACGTGTGTATCGGGGCGTGGATTTGAAGCGATCGATGTTGGGCTTTCTCGTCACGCAGGGGTTCAGTCACCGGCCGGTTGCATTCGTCCCGCGCTCCATGGCGAACGCGCGGGAGATTGCCGAAGCGATCGCAGCGCGCGAGCCCTGCATGGTGGGCTGGGGAAAAGAAGTGTGGGATCTGCGGCGCAAAGTCTTCCGAAGCTGGAGCGGCTTGTTTCGCATGTTGTTCTATCGCATCGACAGGCGCGGGCGGCGGCTTCGTGGCGGTGGCTTCGATTGCCTCACGTACGAGCGCCACGCTGTGACGCCGCCCGGGACGGTAACGATCAACGCTGTGATCAGCGGCGAGGAGCGCTGGCCACGCGAGCGGCTGCTTGTCCTGATGCGACTCGATCGAGCGCGTGCGGCGGCGGGGATTGCCCGCGATCGCGAGCTGCTGAAGCGGGCAAAAAAACGCGGCTCACCACAAACCCTGTCTCTCAAACCGGATTGCACCCGGAATGGAGTCGGGAAAATGGCAGCCGCGTAACACTTCCAAAAATTCAGCCTCTCCGCGCTCAACGGCGTGGCGAGGTTTTTCGACCGGGAATCATTGTAGCGACTTCGGCGGGTGAATCATGAGTGCAAATCCGCTTCGCATTTCGTCGGCCTCTCAGCCCGCACCGGCAGGAATCAAGTGGATCGATCTGCAAACCGCCAGCTCCCGATCGGGAATGAGCATCGGGCATCTTTCGCGGATCTGCGGAGATCGGTGGATGGCCGAAGATCTGGCCCGAATCGCACCGCCGCCAGGCGGGGGCAAGGCGCGCTGGGAAGTGCGGGAGGATGCGGATGAGCGTTTGCTGGCGGTGAAGTTCCCTGATCAGCTCTCAACGGACTTCAAAGCACTATCGGAGAGGCAGCGCCGCCAGCTTTTGCAGCGGCGGCAGATCCTTCGCGAGTGGGAGGTGAATCGGAAAGCGGGATTGGCTCGCAACAAGCGTCCGATCGAGATCGCGGCGGCATATGTGGCGGAGCTGGCGATGCGGGAGAAGCCGGTGAAGCTGTCGGTGCGGACGCTGTACCGGTGGGAGGAGAATTACCGCGCCGACGGGATCAATGGGCTGCTGGATGATCGCCCGCGCCGCAATGTCGAAGGTGAAGCGCGGCGTGATGATCCGTTCCTTCAGGAGGTTCAGCGGCTTTACTTTCGACGAAACGCCGCCCGCTCAAGTTCTGTCACGAGCTGGCGGAGCACAAGGCGGCGGAGGAGGGTTGGAAGCTTCACTCCTACAAAACCGCTCAGCGCTTCATCGCCAAGCTTCCCGCCGCCGTCGTCTACAAGTTCCGCGGTGGCGAGGAGGCATACGTAAATCATGCCGAGCCGTATCTGGAGCGGGATTACACGTCGATCGCAAGCAATGAACTTTGGAACGCGGATCATCATCGGTTCGACGTGATGGTGAAGCATGAGGGTCGGCACATCCGCCCCTGGCTCACAGCGTTTCAGGACGTGCGATCGCGCAGGATCGTTGGCTGGACCATCTACGCGCACGATCCGAACAGCGACGTGATTATCACCGCTTTGCGCCAGTCGCTGCTGGATTGCGGCGCGCCGACGGATCTGATGGTGGACAACGGCAAGGACTTTGACTGCAAAGCGCTCAACGGGCAGACGAAGAAAGAGCGGCGGCAAAAGCGCTACATCGAGCTGCTGGATCGGCCAAAGGTTGAGGGCTTGTTTCAGGAGCTGGGGATCAACGTCGGGCACTGCTGGGTTTATCACGGGCAATCCAAACCAATTGAGCGCTGGTTTGGCTTCGTCGAAAGTCGGACGCGGGTTTGGGATACGTACTGTGGCGACAGCCCCGCGAACAAGCCGGAGGATCTGGAGAAGTTTTTGGCCAAGGGCCACGCGCCGACGCTGGCGGAGTTTGCGGATTGGTTTGATGAATGGGTGCGCAGTTACAACGCCGGGCATCAGCATCATGGCGACGGGATGGAAGGCAAGACGCCGGACGCGGTTTGGGAGGCGAACCTTCAGAGCAAACGCGTTGTAAGCCGCGAGCTGCTGGACGTGCTGTGTTTGAAGAAGATCGGGCCGGTGAAGGTGATGCAAAACGGGGTGACCTATCAGAGCCTGCGATATGGGCAGTATGCGACTGATCTGATGCGCCGGCTTGGGAAATCGGTCTGCTTGCGCGTCGATGAGCGGGACATTCGCCAGGTGCAGGTTTATGAGGCGGAGACCGACAAGTTTATCTGCATTGCCCCATGCAACGCGCGGCTGCCGATGAAAGCCGATGCCGCCCTTCTCCGTGGCGCGTTGTCTGAGAAAAAGAGCGACCGGCGGACGCTGAAAAAGTACTATTCGGTCCGGCCGGGGATGGTTCAGGATTTACCGGATCGGATGCTGCGCCGCGCCGCGTCTCAAGCGGCGGCGGCTCGGGCTGAGAATCCGCCGCCGTCGGCGCCTCCCTCCATACAGCCTGTCCGGCATCCGCTGGAGGAGTGTCTGCCGGACGTGGCGCGGGCGATGGCACGCCGCCAGCCGCTCAAGCGCGCAGTGGGGGCGGAGAGCATGAGCGGTGAGATCGATCTGCTGTCGGCGGCGACGATGGCGCAGCTTGATGAGAGCGAGCGGGCGCGCAAGGCGGCGGAGGATGGCGATGAGATTGACGTGTTTGGGGCGCTCAGCCTTGCGATGCGTCCGCATTCGGGGAAGTTCACTTACGAGTCACCCAACGAGCCGGCGGAGCCGGTGGAACCCACTTCCTTTCGTGCGTTAATGGAGTGGCGCGATCGAGAGGCAGCAAAGGCCAGGTCCGACGATGAGTGAAAGCAACTCATTTGATCAACTGATGGATAACTCCCGCGTCGCCACGCGCATCATTGCCGAGGGCACCAAAGCGGCCGACGTGACCGAGGCACAGGCCAAGCGGGTTGTGGCAGCGGTGACGGAGTATCGGGAGCAAGTGGCGCTCTCCGTCGCCCAGATCGCAAAGTCCGTTGGCATCGCCAAATCGACGCTCTATCAAGTGCTTGGCTGGAAGTATGCGGGCGACTGGCGACAGATCGTGATTGATCTGGATCGATGGCTGGAGGATCAGCTCAAAGCGGATGCCGCGCCCAAGGCCACCAGCTTTGTCTGGACGCAAGTGGCCAAGGAAATCAAAACCGTTGCCGATGCTTCCATCCAGCTCCGCACAATCGGGCTTGTCTATGGGCCCGACACGAGCGGCATCGGTAAAACGCTCACCCTGCGCGCGATCGAGAAAGAGAAGCCCGGCTCCATCCTTGTGACGGTGGAGAAGGTCCAGGCAAACACGAGCGGGCTTTTGCATTCGATCTGCCAGGCGCTGGGCATCAGCGCAGGGCATCCCAACCGGTATCTCTTCGAACGCATCAAAACGATTTTGGCGGGAACGCCGCGCCTGCTGATGATCGATCAGATTCACAACCTTTGCGGGGCAAAGGATGATCGGCCGTTTTACATCCTGGCGGATCTGCATGATGCGACGGCAGCGCCTCAGCTCTGGTGCGGGACGTCTGACATTGTTGCTTATCTGGACCGTGGGCAGGCTCACGGGAAGGAACCGCTGGCTCAGATCCGGCGGCGCATTGGCATCCGCCGCGATCTGATGGAGCGAACACGCGAGCGCGGAGACGGCGGCCGTGGGGAGGCGCTGTACACGATCGATGAGATCCGGCGGATCTTCGCCAGCAACAAGATCCGGCTTTCCCCTGATGGAGCGCGCTACCTTTGGATGCTGGCAACGCTGCCGGATGCGGGGGCGCTCGGGACGTGCAAAAACATCGTCGTGATTGCGACGGCCGTGGGGGAGGTCCGTGCGGCTGTGGCCTTGACGGCCGAGCTGCTCCGCGCGGCTCATCGCGAGCTGGTCAACAGCAGGGCCTTTGACGCTCTGGAGCAACGCCTGGCGGCCGAGCGGCCGGCGGCGACGGTGGGGAGGCTTGCAGGGTGACACAGAGCGCACGGAGGCAACCTCACGGCCACGGACGGCTGCTTTCCCGCCTGGAAATCATCAGGCGGTGGAATGAGCTTGAGGGGGCTGCTGCGCGAACCCAGCGCCCGCGCGGCCAGGCTAAAAAACAGCTCTTGGCGGAGCTGGAGAGCAGGGGGATCAGCTTGTCACTGTCGACGCTTTACAACTGGCGGCGCGCGTTCCTCGCGGATGGTGTGAAGGGGCTTGCCGATCATCGCGCACGGAAGGGGCGTCAACCGCCAGACAAACGCTTTATGAGAGCTGTTCAAAGGGAGTATGAACTGCCGGAAATGCTGAGCATGGAAGCCGCTCACATGATGGCCAGGCGGGAGGCACGCAAGCGGGGATGGCGCATCTGTACGTTGCGGGAGAGCTGTCAGTACATCCGCCGGAAAGTGTTGCCGGCGATGAGGCGAGGTTCGGGGGCCGTTTAAACGTCCATCAGTCGACGTTTAAACGGTCAGAGAATGCGGTTCGAAAAGAGCTGGCCAGTGCGGCCGGCTTATTCCGCGCGCCGAGGGCTTGTGCCAACTAACTGTCCCGCCGTGCCAACTTCGATGTCCAACTACAACAGACAAGCGACAAGCGACAACGGACAACGGACAACTCCGTGAAAAGTATCACAACCGATCTTGCAAAGGGGGATTGGCAAACTTAGACTTTGCCGCCTTGGGCAGCTTGGGTTGCGTGCGTGGACGTGCGTAACGTTGGGTTGGAACGCGATTTATTATGATCGGTTTGATTTCATATGCGCTGGGGGTTGCCGTGGCGGCGCCACGGACGGGTGGGTTGGTTTCGGCGGGGTTGCTGTTGGTATTGAGTCTAGCGGGGGCGGTGGGGATGATTTTGTTGTTGCCGGGGGGCAGGGATACGCCGTTGCGGAAGATTGGGGGGGCGGTTCTGCTGGCGCTGCTTTTGGTTTTGGCGGCACTTCTGGGGAAGACGGCGGCGGGGGTGGGGTTTTACTTTTGGATTTTCTCGGCGATTGCTCTGGTTGGGGCGGTGCGGGTGATCACGCATACCAAGCCGGTGTATTCGGCGTTGTATTTTGTGTTGACGGTGATGGCGTCGGCGGGATTGTTTGTGCTGATGTGGGCGGAGTTTATGGCGGCGGCGCTGGTGCTGATTTATGCCGGCGCGATTCTGGTCACTTATGTGTTTGTGATCATGCTGGCGTCGGAGGCGCATGAAGGTGGGGCCGGCGGAACGGGGGCGGAGACGGACCTCGATCATGATGCGGTGAGCCGGGAGCCGATCCTGGCAAGTGCGGCGGGTTTTGCGTTGTTGGGTGTGTTGCTGTTTGTAATTTTTGATAAACCGAGTTTCAGCCGGGCGGCAGACTCGATGTCTGCCCGGTCCGCGAGTGCGAAAGTCGCGCCGGATATTTCGCCTGCGAACCAGCCTGTGATGCAAGGAGGAACGCAGCAGCTTGGGGCGTATCTCTTCGATCACCAGGTGATCAACCTTGAGTTAGCGGGGCTGATCCTGACGATTGCGATGGTGGGAGCGATCGTCATTGCCCGGAGGGGCGTGTGGCGAAGTGGGGAGGCGCTGCGCGAGATGGGCGAGACGCTGGTTGCCCCGGCGACGCCGATCGACGACAACCCGCACAGTATTCCGGTGGTCGGAACGGATAATCCTCGGCAGAAGGCTTATCCGGAGACTTGAATAACAGGCGCATGGGCGAGACGCCCATGCCACGCAAGAGTATGAGCGAGCTTGCTTTACAGCATTACCTGGCGGTTGGCGCGATCATGTTTGTGATCGGGCTGATTGGGTTCATGACACGGCGGAACCTGATCATTATTTTTCTTTGCACGGAACTGATGTTTCAGGGTGTGGCGATCAACCTGATTGCGTTCGGGCGTTATTGGGGCAATTTGCACGGGCAGGCGTTTGTGATTTTCGTGCTTGTTATTGCAGCGGCGGAGGCGTCATTGGCGCTGGGGCTTGTGGTGCTGTTGTTTCGGCAGAAGAGCACTTTGGATGCGAATGTCTGGCGGGAGCTTAGAGGATAGTCCGTTGTCAGTGGTCCGTTGTCCGTTGCTGGAAATGCCACTGACAACTGACAACTGACAACTGACAACTGACAACTGACAACTGATCATGCACGACCTGTTCGCGGTTAAATACTCCTGGCTGATTCCGCTCTTGCCTCTGATTGGGGCGGCGATCAGCGGACTGCTGGGGGCGAAGTGGCTGAAGCAGAAGTCGCACTGGCCGATCTGGCTGGGCGTGGGCGCGAGCGCGGTGATGTCCTTAATACTGTTGTTCGGGATGTTGCACATTTGGAGCGATCCGCGGCTCAACGCGGGGCAGAATGAGTTAGCCACCAATGTCCATTGGTTCAACTGGATCAACGTCGGGAGTTTCTCTAGCGAAGCCGGGGCTTGGATCGATCCGCTCACGGCAGTGATGCTGTGCGTGGTGACGGTGATCGGATTCTTCATCACCGTTTTTTCGGCGGGTTACATGCGTGGCGAGGCGGGGTACTTCCGGTTCTTCGCTTATCTCGGGCTGTTCATTTTCATGATGACGTGCCTGGTGATGGGGAATAATCTGCTCATGCTGTACCTGGGGTGGGAAGGCGTGGGGCTCTCGTCCTATCTGCTGATTGGATATTACTACGAGCGCCCATCGGCGCGCGAGGCGGCGAAGAAGGCGTTTCTGGTCAACCGCATCGGCGACTTCGGTTTTGGCCTGGGGATCATGGCGTGCTACTACGCTTTCGGCACCATCACGTACTTCAGCGGAACGAGCGCGCACAACGGCTTGTTGGAGCTTGCAACCGCGAATAATCTTGCGGCCTATCAGGAGACGGCGCGGCAGTGGATTCCGTTCCTGCTGATGATCGGCGCGTTCGGGAAGAGCGCTCAGTTTCCGCTGTATGTCTGGCTGCCTGATGCGATGGAAGGGCCGACGCCGGTGAGTGCGCTGATTCATGCGGCGACGATGGTGACGGCGGGGATTTATATGATCGTCCGCTGCGGCACGCTGTTCGTCGGGAACGCGGCGGCCATGTGGACGATCGCGGCGATCGGCGCGTTCACGGCGCTGTTTGCGGCGACGATCGCGCTGCGTCAGTTCGATCTGAAAAAGGTCTTCGCGTACTCGACGATCTCGCAGCTGGGATTTATGTTCGTGGGCGTCGGATGTCTGGCGCCGGTGGCGGGGGTGTTTCACCTGATCACGCACGCGTTTTTCAAGGCGCTGCTGTTTCTGAGTTCCGGCGTGGTGATGCACGCGATGGCGGGGGAGTTGGATTTTCGGAAGTTCAGCGGGTTGAAGAGGGTGTTGCCGAAGACGCGGAAGCTGATGTTGACCGGATGTTTGGCGCTGGCGGGTTTTCCGTTCCTGAGCGGGTTCTTTTCGAAAGATGAGATTATCGCGGCGGCTTGGGAGCGGAATCGGTTTTTGGGCGTGGTGATGTTGTTCACGGCGTTTCTCACGGCGTACTACACGTTTCGGCTTTATTTTCGGACCTTTGAAGGCCCGGAGGTGATTCCGCCTCCGCCGCCCCCGGGAGCGCCGACGGTTGATGCGGGGCAGACGCATCATGCGGGCGCTCACGATGATGCGCATGCGCATGACCATGGGCATGGAGAAGGTCATCATCACAATCATGAGCCGCGGATCATGATCATTCCGCTGGTGGTTCTGGCGATTGGCGCGCTGCTGGCGGGTTATATCAACTGGCCGGAGAAAATGGCGGAGCATGGGCTGGCGGATTTCCTCGGATACAGCCCATCGGTTGCGCAAACGTATCACCTCGCGGTGAACCGTGGCCATGAGCATGTGGATCCGATGGCGTTTGGTCAGACCGGGATTGCCGAGGCGATGGATCACCTCGATCCCTCGCGGCATGAGAGCACGGGGCGGATGCACTTTTATCTGATGCTGGCGAGCGGTTTGATCGCGTTCACGGGGATTTATCTCGCGTATCTGATGCACCTGAAGTATCGCGATGAAGCGGACAAGCTGGCGGCGCGGCATCCGCTGGTGATCCGCGTGCTCGAGCACAAGTACTGGGTGGACGAGATTTATCAGGCGGCGATTGTCGAGCCGCTGCGAGCGATCGGGCGGATGTGCGTCGCGATTGATACTTATGTGATTGACGGGATCATCTGGATCATCAGCTTTGTGCCGCAGGCGGGTGGTTTCGCGCTGAAGCTCAGCACGCAGCGCGGGTATTTGCAGGGTTATGCCGTCACGATGGTGATGGGCGTGGTGATCATTCTGCTGTTTGTATTTCTGTAAGCGAACGAGCGACGATTTATGCCGCAGAACGGTTGGCTTCTGGCTCTGTTGATTATCCCGCTGATGGGAGCCGGCATTTGCGCGTTCATTCCGGATCGCATCGCGAAGATGTGGGCGCTGGTGGTGAGCCTTCTGGCGGCGGGGGTTGGGATCGCTCTCGCGTCGCAGCTTGATTGGTCGGGGCAGACGGAATTGCGGTGGGGGAGTGGCGCGGACAATCCATTTGCGCTCGAATCCATCCGGTTCGGACTGAAGCTGGGCACGGATACGGTGAGCATGTGGCTGGTGCTGCTGACGGTGTTTCTGATGCCGCTCGCGATTGCGGCGAGCTTTGAGAGCATCACGGATCGGGCCAAACAGTATTACGCCTGGATGCTTCTGCTGATGGCGGCGATGCTGGGCGTGTTCGTGGCGCGCGATCTTCTGCTGTTCTATGTGTTTTTCGAGCTGACGCTGGTGCCGATGTTCTTCATCATCGGCATCTGGGGCGGTCCCGAGCGCCGGTATGCGGCGGCGAAGTTTTTTCTGTTCACATTCGCGGGATCGGTGTTCACGCTTGCGGTGGTCATTTTCCTCGGCGCGAACCAGAACAATCCCGGCGGCTTTGAACTGAGTTCTGCCGTGCGGTTCGCGCAATCGCTTCCGGCGCCGACGCGGTTTTGGATTTTCCTTGGATTGCTGGCGGGATTTGCGGTGAAGGTGCCGCTGTTTCCGGTGCACACGTGGTTGCCGCTCGCGCATACCGAAGCGCCGACGGCGGGTTCGGTGATCCTCGCGGGCTTGCTGTTGAAGCTTGGGACTTATGGCCTGTACAAGCTCGCGATCCCGCTGGGCTTGATTGGTCAGCCGGGGCTGATTAAGCAGCTTGCGGTGTTTGTTGCGGTGCTGTGCCTGATCGGGATTATTTACGGCGCCCTCGCGGCATGGGTGCAGCGGGATATCAAGAAGGTGGTGGCCTACTCGTCCGTTTGTCACCTCGGATTTTGTGTCCTGGGGCTAATGGCGCTCAACGTCATCGGGGTCTCCGGGTCAGTCCTCTACATGATCAACCACGGGCTGAGCACGGGGGCGATGTTCCTGGTGATCGGGATGATTTACGACCGATTTCACACGCGCGATATCGATGAGTTGTCGGGGCTCGCGAAGCGGATGCCGATCATGGCGTGCTTCTTTGTGTTCTTCGTGCTTTCGAGCATCGGGCTTCCGGGATTGAACGGGTTCGTGAGCGAGTTCACGACGATTCTCGGCGCCTTTACGGCGGATCATCTCGGTCCGAAGTTTGGCGCGGTTGCCGCGCTGGGGATTATCCTGGGCGCGGTCTACATGCTGCACATGACCGCTCGGGTGATCTTCGGGCCGCTCAAGTTTCCGCAGAGCGATCATGCGGGCCACACCGCTCACGGAGATGCGCACGGGCAGGCGGATGAGGGGCAGAAGGCTTCGCCGGGACACGATGGACTTAGGATGGATCTTGGGTTCCGCGAGATCGCGATTCTGGTCCCGATCGCGATTGCGGTGATTGTGCTGGGTGTCCAGCCGAACCTTGTGCTGAAGACGATCGATCCGCCGGTGCGGGCGATGACGCAGTCGCAGACGGTTGAGATGAATTCCGCGGTAGCGCAGGCTCGGGAGATTTCCAACTAAATGACTTCTCACGCATCTGATTCAGGTCAATTCGAAGCTGTCATCCTGAGAGTCTGTGAAGATTTGACTGTAGCATGGGCATCTTGCCCGTGCCTGTATCATCACACGGGCAAGATGCCCGTGCTACGAAAAGGCTCACACGCTCTCGGGATGACATCTCTCGTGGCGCGAAGCTGGCTGAGATGTGCGCTCGATTGTTTAGATCCAGAATAGACCCTTTATGAACACGTTGATCCCCGCCATTCTCCCGGAACTGATTCTGATCGTGACAGCGTGCGTGCTGTTTCTGATGGGCGTGTCGGATAAGGCATCCACGCGCCGCGTGGCGCCGTTCTTGGCGCTGGCATCGCTGATCGTCGTCTTTTGCTACCTGGTGAGCGGTGAGCGTCCGGCAATAAGCGATCCGACCGGTACCGTTCATATCGCGAAATTTGCGGAATACATCAAGCTGCTGACGGCGGGCGTGGGGATTTTGCTGGTCCTTTTAGCCTGGCCGACGAACGCCAACGCGACGGGGAACAGCGCGCTTGAGTATGGTCACGATGCGGGCGAGTTCTTCGCGCTGATGCTGGCGAGCCTGGCGGGCGTGTTTTTGGTCGCGGGCGCGAATGATCTGATCCTTCTGTTCCTCGGGATCGAGCTTGCCAGCATTCCAACGTACGTGATGGTGTCCATCTCGCGCCCGATTCCGGCGGCTCAGGAAGCGGGCGTGAAATACTTCTTTCTCGGCGCGATGTCGGCGGCAGTGATGCTTTTCGGCTTCAGTTATCTCTACGGAACCACGGGGGTCATCAAGCTGGATGAGATCGCGGAAGTCTTTCGGCAATCAGCCGGCCGTCTGACGCCTTGGCAGCAACTCGCGGTGCTGATGGTGGTGATGGGATTCTGCTTCAAGATCGCGGCCGTTCCGCTGCATTTTTACGCGGGCGATGTGTACCAGGGCGCCGCCACGCCGGTGACCGCGTTTCTTTCGTATGTTCCGAAAACGAGCGGGATGGTCGCGCTCATCAAGATCATCTTTGCCGTCACCGGCACCACGTGGGTCGGAAGCCCGATGCTCGTGAAGCTGCTGTGGGTTTTGGCGGCGCTGACGATGACGGTTGGGAACGTGCTGGGGCTTTTGCAGTTCAATGTGAAGCGTGTTTTCGCGTACAGCTCGATCGCGCACAGCGGGTATATGCTCGTCGGGCTTGCGGCACTGGTGGCAGCTCGCGATCAGGAAACGCATCTGGCGGCGCTGCAGGCGGTGCTGTTTTATCTCGCTGCTTATGGCATCGCCAATGCCGCTGCGTTCGGCGTGCTGATGCTGCTGCCGGCGGGGCAGACGCAGAACTATGGATCTGATGAGGTCCCGCCCGCGACGAGCGCTGAGACCTTTGAAGATCTTGCGGGGCAAGGTCGGCGCCATCCGGCTCTGGGGCTTGCGATGGCGGTCAGTTGCTTCAGCCTTATTGGATTGCCGCTGACCGTGGGATTCTTCGGGAAACTGTTGCTGATTCGACCGGCGCTGGGCGCTCAGATGTACTGGTTGGTGATCATCACGGTGATCAATGCCGCGGTGTCGGCAGGCTATTACCTGCGAATCGTGGGAACGATGTTCCTGCGGACGGAGCCGGAGGGTCAGGGTGCAACCACCATCGGGAGTCCCGCGCTGGCGATGCCGATTGTGATTGCTGTCTGCTTATCCGCGGTTGCGACGCTGCTGTTCGGCACGATTATCCCTGCCACCCAGGTGTTAACCAATCAGGCGACGGCGGCGACGACCCTTGAGGTTGGCCGGGCGTCCCAAACGCCCGTCGCACGAAGCGCGGCACGCTGACGTTATTTTCGCGTCTGTTCTTTACGTCATCTTCACGCTTCGTTCAAAGAACGGTCATCGCACTCGTCCATGCTCATCTCTCAAGCCTGTTGATTGCGCATCAGTAATTTGCATGAGCGGCGTCAAACACCGGATCATGCGAGGGTTCATGCTCAAAATGGAAGGAGCAGTCATGACTGGGAAGGTTCGGACGATTCTTGCCTTGGCGGCGGCAGCAACTCTGATCGGTGGCAGTGTTCACACGTTTGCCGCTGAGCCGACGACGAAGGATTTGATGGAGCAAATCCAGCAATTGCAATCCAAAGTGCAGGAGCTGGAGAAGAAGCAGGACCAGCAGCCGCAGATTTCAAGAAGCGCTGATCAGGATCGCGCCATCGCTGACGTCTTGAAAGATGCACAGCAGCGCAGTCAGTGGCTCCAGAACGACACGATGATGTCGAACTACCAGAGTGGGAAGTTCACGCTTCGCGACGAAACCGGGAACTTTCTGCTGCATCCGTGGTTTCAGTTCCAACCGCGATACGTGACCAATTTCCGCGAGAATGCGCCTGGCGGTGGCGACGACACACAGGGCGGCTTTGAGCTTCGCCGCATGAAATTTGGGTTCGACGGCAACGCCTTCACCCCGAATTTGACCTACCTGTTCAACTGGGCCACCAACCGCAAGACCGGCAACCCGGACCTGGAAGAGGCTTGGGTGAGATATCAGCTTGCTGACGAGTGGGCGGTGCAGGGCGGCCAGATCAAGGACCCGCTGGCGCATGAATCGATGAACAGTTCCAAGTACTTCATGGCCGCCGACCGCAGCTACCCGGTGGACCTCTTCACTGGTGGCGACAACTATGTGCAGGGCATCTCGCTGATTTACACCGCCGGCCCCTGGCACGCCTACGGGGCGTTCACCGATGGCGCGCGCAACAACTTCAATCAGAACTTCCAGGATTTCCCCACTAATAATGCCAACTTCGGCGTCGCGGGACGCGTCGAATACAAGTTGATGGGCGACTGGGGCGATTACACAAAATTCAATCCGATCGGCCTCAAGCGAGATCTGCTTGTTACCGGCGCGGGCGCGGATTACACGCAGGCCGGCGATACGGGTTTCCTGCTGCACACCGTGGATGCGCAGTACATGCTGACGACGGGTTGGTCATTCTATGGCGCGTACCTGGCCCGAGCCATTCAGGACGGTCCGGTCTCGTCAGGGGCGCCGGCGCCCGCCGGCTTTGACGGTTACGACTGGAGCCTCGAAGGGCAGGTCGGCTATCTGATCGACAAGTGGGAGCCTTTTGTCCGGTACACGTACACGAATTTTGATTCGGCAGAGTTTCCCGCCGGTGCGGAGAACGTCGTCCACGAGATTACAGTGGGCGTCAACTACTTCTGGCATGGTGAGTCGGCGAAATTCACGCTTGACCTGACCTACCTGCCCAACGGCGCTCCGCAGACGGACGATGGCTCAGGGATTCTCGTGAACAGCGGGGACAACGAGGTGCTGATGCGGATGCAGTTCCAACTGCTGCTGTGATTTCTGGTTTCGTCATTCGGGATCTCTGAATAACCCCAGGACATAGTCGCTGAAGCGACCACGCCGAATCGGAATTCACGGGTCGCGGTTGGTTATTCAGAGGTTCCATTCGTCATTCACACGACGGTTCTTCGTCCAATAAGTCCACGTCACCGCGACCAAATTCACCCCACGGTTAATCCTCCGCCCGATCATGCCGATGCCAACTCGCGAGGGCGCATGATGCGCAAGGAGTAGCCAGATGGGCTTCCGAGTTGATCCAAACGGCAAGATTTTCACCGACCGTGTCCGCAAGGAGACGGTGGCATGCGTCATTCAAACGGTCGGCAACCGTTTGCGCGGCCACATCTTTCACCGCGCCGAGAACCGCGTGATCGATGATTTCAATAACTCAACCGAGGCGTTTATCGCGGTGACGGATGTCGAGATTCTCGACGCATCCGATGCCGTGATCGCACGTTCGGAGTTTCTGCTTCTCAACAAGTCACACGTGATCTGGATTCTTCCGGCCAATGCCGAAGCGGGCGACGCGGAAGCCGACGCCTAATCTAGAGAGGGCATCAGCCATGGTAGCATCAACGCTCATCGCTCCTGATCCACTGTCGTCGCGCATGACCGCTTCGGCGACAACCAGCCCGACGCTGATCAAGGCGGACTTCGGCCCGATCCAGCCGCTTCTGGACGATGAATCCGTCAGTGAAGTGATGGTCAACGGCCCGTTCCTCGTTTACGCCGAGCGCAAGGGCAAGCTCGTCAAGACGGATGTGAAGTTCCGCGACAACGAGCAGGTGCTCGAGATCATCGACAAAATCATCAAGCCGCTGGGCCGTCACGTCGATCAGAACAACCCGCTGGTGGATGCGCGTCTTCCGGACGGCTCGCGCGTCAATGCGGTGATTTCGCCATGCGCGATCGACGGGGCATCGATCACCATCCGAAAGTTCGGCACTGGAAAGCTGCAAGTTGCGGACCTCATCCGATACGGCTCGCTCACGCAGCCGATGGCGGATTTCCTAAGGGCTTGCGTGATGGCGCGGCTCAATATCGTCGTCTCCGGCGGCACCGGATCGGGCAAGACGACGCTGCTGAACGTCCTTTCCAGCTTCATCCCGGAAGATGAGCGCATCGTCACCATTGAAGACGCGGCCGAGCTGAAGCTTCACCAGGAGCATGTCGTCCGTCTTGAGGTGAAGAAGAAGAGCCTCGACAGCACCGGCGAAGTGACCATTCGTGATCTCGTCAGGAATTCGCTGCGTATGCGGCCTGAGCGCATCATCGTGGGCGAGTGCCGCGGCGGCGAAGCGCTCGACATGCTGCAGGCGATGAACACGGGACACGATGGATCGCTGACGACGCTGCACGCCAACACGCCGCGCGACAGCATTTCGCGTATTGAGACGATGGCACTGATGGCCGGAATTGATTTCCCGATCAAGGTGATTCGCGAGCAGGTTGCCGGCGCGATCGAGCTGATTATCCAGGCCACGCGACTGCGGGATGGTTCGCGCAAGATCACGTATTTGACCGAAGTGGGCGGCATGGAAGGCGACAAGATCGCGCTCCAGGACATCTTCCGCTACGAAGGCAATGAGCTGCGTCCCACGGGCCTTCGTCCACTGTTCACGGCGAAGCTGGAAGCAGCCGGATTCAACCTGCCTCCGGCGATGTTCGCGCCCGCAGCCGGGGCACGCGCCAACAGCCGCTGGTAGCCTGAAATCAATTCGAACGTCCCTTCTTTCCGCTTCCACGGGTATACAAGGACCTGTGGAATCTGATCGTCCCGAGCGCCGGCGGCTTCGCCGCTGGATCATCATCGCTTCGATTGTGCTTGTTGCGCTCTGCGGGGCGGAGTTGGGGATCTCCAAATTCCTCGGCTACAAGCTGCGCGAGACGATCTCCGAGCGGCTCGATGCCGAGTTGAAGATCGAGGGGCTGTGGTATGTGCCGCCGTTGTCGGTGCACGTCTCGAGCGCTGCGCTGTATCGTGAAGAAGAGCGATTACTGAAGATCGGGCCATCAGAGATCAAGCTGGCGCGAATTCCGCTGCCGGGTCGGCCCGTCATCATCGACAGCGTTGCGCTGGATCGACCGATCGTGGAACTGACGCGGGATAAGGAAGGCTTCATCGGGGGGCCAGGCTTCGTGAAAGAGCGGGTGCACAAGACGCACCGTCCGGCGAGCAAGCTCTCCGAGATTCTTCGGCTGCGACACTTGAAGCTGAACGGCGGGCAGGTGACGTATACGGATCAGCGGGCGATTCAACCTCTGCCGCTGACGTGGGGGGATATTAACATCGACGTCGCGCTGGCGCGGAAAAGCGCGGACAATTATGGCTTCACGTTGGGCGCTCAAACCGCCCGGGCAGCGGAACTGAAATTGACCGGCGCCATCAACGTTGACAGCTTCGTGCTGGTGGTCGTTGATCTGGTGCTGAAGCTCGATGCGGAGCCTGTGGGCGATCAGAGCCCGCTCCCCGAGCCCATCCAGCGCGCGATTCGAAAGTTCGAGATCAACGGCAAGGTGGCGCTCAGCGGCCGAGCCATCGTACCGCTGAAAAACCCTCAGGATTCGGAATACTCCGCCCTTGTTTCTTTGGAGGAAGGCAAGGCACGGCTTCCCGAGGCGGGCCTGGCGCTTGATCGTGCCTTCGCAAAAATCCTGATTCAGCAATCCAGGGGGCCGATCGCGACGGATGCGGTGTCAACCGCTGCGGCAACGCAAGCCGCTGCCACCACGACCACTGCCCCGGCCGACCGCGGGATCATCGTGACGGTCAAAGAATTCGATGGCGTCGCCGCCGGCGCTCGCATCACCCTGAATGGAGGGCGGATTGTGCTCGATCCGCGCGCCAATCACTGGACCCTCGGCGATGTCTCCGGCCATCTGAGGATGCGCCGCACCACTCGGCCTCCCGATCCCACGCGCCAGCGCCTCTTCGCCCGCTATGCACCAGAGGGCCACGTGGACTTTACGCTGACCGGCCAAGGGCCGATCCACTCCACGCCTTCGGCGCTTAGAGTTTCGACGGAGTATCACGTTCTGGCGTATCCGCGCGAGACATCGATTCAATTGCCAAACTTTCCCAGGCGGCTCGAAGCCATCGGCGGGTCGATCCGCATCGAGAACGACATCATCAGCGTGGAAAATATTGCCGCCACTTATGGTCATGATCAGTTCCGCGTCCGCACCGCGCGGCTGCTCTTGCAGGGACTGCCAAAGCAAACGCGGCTTGAAGAAATTGCCGCCGTCGCTCAGCTCAACGATCCGGCCGTCGAGTACTCGCCGGCGGTGATGAAGTATCTCAGCATCGCCAGGCCCAATGGAAATTACGCCCTCGCGGGATGGGTCCACGTCGATCGAACGCAATCGACCACGCGGCCAACCTACAACTTCCAACTCTCTTCCGACCACGGCGGGCTGACATTGTCGAAGGGGAAGTTGCCTCTCAAGAATATTCACACTGACATTTTCGCGACGTCTGAGCGGATTCGCATGCCGACTTTCGAAGCGGACGCACTGGACGGGCGACTTACGGCCAGCGCGGATGTTTACATTGCTGAAACCGCAAAGTATCAGGGCCAGTACAACCTCCGCGATGGACGACTCGAGCGGCTGGAGGCCGTGCGGGAAGCGCTCGGGCAGAAGCCGCAACGCATCGGCGGCGCGCTCTTCACCAATGGCACATTCTCCGGCTCATTTCGGAAAGGCGAGCCTCCTCTCGCGGGGCTGAAAGGACAAGGCGCGATGGAGGTCATCCGCGGTGACTTCTTTCGTCTGCCGGTGCTTAACAACCTGCTCACGTCTGCCCGGTTCGGCCAGAGCATCGGAACCGCCGGCGAACTGGCGACCGCCTACACCATCGACAACCAAACCATCACGCTCAGAAACTGCGCGATTAACTCGCCGCTCGTCGGCATTCAGGGCAGCGGGAAGATTGGCTTCGGCGGCGAACTCGATCTCACGGCCATCGTCGCGCCGCTCGCGGATTGGCGCGACAAGCTGCGCGAGACGAAGATTCCCTTCGTCAGCAACGTCGCCGGAGAAGTCGTGGGAAACGTGCAGAAGCTCTTGAACACCGCGACGAAAAACCTGCTCTACCAGTTTAGAATTGACGGCCGGCTCAATGACCCAAAAGTCCGCCCGATTCCCGCGCCCGTTCTCACCAACACCGCGGCGTTCGTCTTCGGTCGCATGGTGCAAGGCGTGCGAGATGGAGAGCTGTTGGGCACACTCCGATCAGCGGGCGAACCTGCGGCAAATGAGCAGCCGGTCCAGCAATGAGAGTTTCCAGCGATCACCGCTTCTGCTGAAAGATCTTCCGCAAGTCCACCCGCGCCATCGGCTTGTTCGCGGAGTCCGCTCCCACCGCGAGGTACATCACGCGATTGGAAGGCTCAAAAATCATCGACTGCAACGTCATCCCCGGCTGCGCCACGTGCCGCAGCATCTTCTGCATGGAATTGACGTCAAGATGGCCCCACTCCCTTGCGCCTTCGTCGTGAAGGTAGTCATAGCGGTCACACTTCCCAGGCGTATTCAGATCTTCGCCGCGATGATGATTGGTGCTGATCAGCGTTCGATCCGCGGGAGCCCGGCGAATGACCACCTTCTCGGGACGAATCTCCGCCACCGCGCGATTGCCATCGGCGTCCATCAACATCAGGTTGTTGGCCGTCTGTCGCGGCGTGTTGTTCAGCAGATCGATGGCTTCATCGACCGTCTTGCAGCGCTCCAGCACCGTTCGATAAAGCAGGATGTACGGCATGGCCGTCGGCAACCGCCGCGGGCGCGTCACTTCCATGTTGCATAACGTCAGCCCGTGCTCGTTCATCCCGCTGAGCACCCCCAGCATCCCGGGCCAGGCGACCGATGCGAAGGCATAGCGATCCTTCGGATGGAACACGAGCAGCACCGAAGCCTTGTCCGCGATGTCGAGCCCCGGCCAATCGAGGTTGCGCGCGAACCGTGCAACGCCATCCGAGCATGCCGAGCCCGGCACGGTGAACGTGGAGCAGGCCGACATTGGCGTCGCGTCCAGGAAACACTGCTCCAGCATCACCTCGCGCTCGTCGAGCCCGGCCTTTAGCGCCAGCGCTTTAATTTCATCTCGGTGTTCCGGCGCCGCCCGCGTCTGATAGACGCCCGCCACCATCAGCGCCATCTGCCGTTCAAGCTCGCTCTGAAAAAACTTGTTGAAGTAATTCGTATAGAGCGTCTTGAGCACCGGACCGAGTTGCTCGCCGTGTGATGTGCCCATTTCGGTCCCGCTGCCGCGCATTTGCACAAGCGGGCAGGGAAGGGGGGTTTCAACTCGGGTCGAAACAGAAGGCGCCCGCGCGCTGGAGCAGCCCAGCAACACCAAATTGAGAAACAACGCGAAGAATCGAAACCGGCGAACCATAGCGCCCCTGCAAGCGGAACCCGTAGTGATACTACGGAAACCTCGGCAGGTTCGAAGCTCGTTCCCATAACGTTTGGGCTTGCGCGCTGACGGCGTCCGATAATCCTCCGCGGCGTTTTCTGATTCTTGATTCTTGCCGGTATTCACGGAATTTTTTCACCATTTCCTCCACTCAGCCCAAATTGTATCCGACATTGATCAAGGCGAGCTCGCTGAGTCGCCGATGCAAGGAGTCCTGGAATGGCTCGCATCGGGTGGGCCGGGCGAGGCTGAATCGCTTCGGACCGTTTGTTGTAAGCCGGGGATCCGGCTGGAGGTTCAATGCAGGATATCGTTGTTACCGTCGTGTCTCATCTGGCAGAGTTGGGTCTGTTCTTCGCGGCGGCTGCCGCGCTGACGTTTGGCTCACTCGCTCTGCGCTAGATCGATCTGCCCTTTGATTCGCAAACACCGCAAGCAAGGGCGGTGTTTTTTTGCGCCCGACTACCTCTTTACCTGCGCTTCCAGTCCCCGCACCCCCGGCTGTTGAGCGCGAAGCAGCACTGTCCATCCCGCGATGACAAGCGTCATCAACCCCGCCACCGCGAACGGGCCGGTGTGGTGGAAGGTGTAAATCGCGGTCGCGATCATCGGTCCGATAAATCGGGCGAGTGATCCGAGCATGTGGAAAAGCCCGAACACCGTTCCCTGCTGCTTGGGATCGGATGTTTGAGAGATCAACGATGACAGCGCCGGCGTCTGCAAACTTCGCCCGCTCGCGTTCATGATCGTCGCGAAGACGATGATCGCCACCAAGGGCTTAAACCCCGCCTCCACGTACAGCCCCATCGCGGCCGCGACCAGCACCGGTCCGGCGATGACCAGCGGCCACTCGCCAAAACGTTTCGTCAGACGGCCCATCAATCCGCCTTGCACGATCACGATCATCAATCCCGCCAGCGCGAAGATCATCCCAACCTGGCCCACGCTGAACGCAAAATCGTCTTTGAGAAACAGCGCGATGCACGATTCCATCATCACGAACGCCATCATGCTGAAGAGAAAAATCAGCAGCAACTGAACGAGCATCCGGTTTTCCAGGATCGGCAGGAACCGGCTCGGGTGCAGCCACACTTCCGATTCCGCGGGCTTATGCACGCGCGACTCGGGAAGCTTGGTGAACGTCAGGATTGCGGCAACACCGCTACAGATCGCCGCCGCAAATGCCGGCCACGAAAGATCGAAGTGACCCAGCAACCCGCCAAGCGCCGGCCCGATCGAAAATCCAATTCCGAATGCCGCGCCAAGGACTCCCATCCCCTTCGCGCGGTTCTCCGCCGTGGTCACATCCGACACATACGCCTGGGCGGTCGAGATATTCCCGCCGGAGATCCCATCAATCACCCGCGAGACGTACACCAGGACCAGCCCCAGTCCCGGCCCAACCCAGCCCGGATGCGTCGCGTAGCCCAGCAGAAGAAACCCAAACACCGACCCAATCTGCGAAACGATCAGCACCGGCCGGCGACCATATCGATCCGAGATCAGCCCCAGGATCGGTGATGCAATCAACTGGCACACGGAGTAAACCGAAAACAGCAGCCCCACCTGAAAGTCCGACGCCGCATACATCTTCGCGTAGAAAGGCAGCAGCGGGATGATGACGCCAAATCCCAAAAGATCCGCGAGGACGATCAGGAAGATCGTAACCATCGCCCCGCGCGGCGGCGCCGCCACCCCCTCGTCACCGGCTATCGCGGGTTCCGTCATCGCCTAGGGTGTAACGGATTCGGTCCATCTCGACAACGCATCGACGCGCCAATCGCAATCCGCAGTTTCCGACCTCGTAGCAACCTGCTGTTCAGCAATGGCTTACAGTAGACATAAATAACCCACTAAACCTATAGGAAAATTAGGTAATCTCTTGACCCGGAGGCTTTAATGCTTATCGTAGCGGGCGGATGAGCATCGCGATCAAGAAACGAAGTGTCCTGCCCGGCTTCGGTCTGAGCTTGGGCTACACCATCTTGTACCTGTCGCTCATCGTGCTGATCCCGCTCTCGGCGCTCTTCACCCGCACCACATCGATGAGCTGGGAAAAGTTCTGGCACACCATTTCTGAGCCGCGGGTTGTCGCTTCTTACAAACTCACGTTCGGCGCCTCGCTCATTGGCGCAGCCATCAATGCCGTCTTCGGCTTCATCGTCGCCTGGACGCTGGTGCGATATCGCTTCCCCGGCCGGCGCATTTTCGATGCTTTGGTCGATCTTCCCTTTGCGCTTCCCACCGCAGTCTCCGGAATCGCTCTCACGACACTGTATGCGCCGCGCGGCTGGATCGGTCGCTACCTCAAGCCCTGCGGAATCGAAGCGGCGTTCACGCCGCTCGGCGTCATCATCGCGCTCACGTTCATCGGCCTTCCCTTCGTCGTGCGAACGCTTCAGCCCGCGATCGAGGATCTGGAACCTGAAGTGGAACAAGCGGCGGCCAGTTTGGGCGCAAGCTCGTTCCAAACTTTTCGACGGGTGATCTTTCCGGCGATTTTTCCGTCGCTGCTCACCGGCTTCGCCCTCGCGTTCGCCCGAGCCCTTGGCGAATACGGTTCGGTCATCTTCATCTCCGGCAACATGCCTATGAAAACCGAGATCACGTCGCTGATGATCATTTCGAAGCTGGAGCAATACGATTACGCCGGCGCTACAGCCATTGCCGTGGTGATGCTCGTGGCTTCGTTTTTAATGCTTCTGTCGATCAACGCAATCCAATGGTGGACGAGCAATCGGCGTCGCGCCCAAAGCGCATCATGACAGATCTTCCCGCCACAACCTTGCGCACGCCGACGTGGGTGAAGCTCTCGCTGATCTTCATCACCGTTGCGTTTCTATCGCTGTTCCTCTTCATTCCGTTGATCGCCGTATTCACCGAGGCGCTGCGAAAGGGGCTGGCGGTTTACTTCCATAGCCTGGTGGAGCGCGATGCGCTATCGGCGATTCGTCTGACGCTGCTGACCGCCGCGATCGCGGTTCCCGCGAACCTGATCTTCGGCCTTGCCGCAAGCTGGGCCATCGCGCGCTTCGAATTCATTGGCAAGAACCTTCTCCTCACCCTCATCGATCTTCCCTTCGCGGTTTCCCCCGTTATCTCTGGACTGATTTACATCCTCCTCTTCGGCCTGCACGGGTGGATGGGCCCGTTCCTGAAGCGCCACGACATTCAGATTATCTTCGCAGTTCCCGGAATCGTGCTGGCGACGCTGTTCGTCACCTTCCCCTTCGTCGCTCGCGAGCTGATCCCGCTGATGCAGGAGCAGGGGGATGATGAAGAACAAGCGGCGCTCTCTCTCGGCGCCAGCGGCCTGGCCACGTTCTGGCACATCACCCTACCCAAGATCAAGTGGGCGCTTCTCTACGGCGTGATCCTCTGCAACGCCCGAGCGATGGGCGAGTTCGGCGCCGTCTCCGTCGTCTCGGGTCACATCCGCAACAAGACCGACACCATGCCGTTGCACGTGGAGATTCTCTACAACGAATACAACTTCGTCGCCGCGTTCGCCGTGGCATCCCTTCTCGCGCTCCTCGCGCTGGTAACCCTCGTCCTCAAGTCGCTCCTCGAGATGAGAGTGCGCTCACAATAAACCACAACTGACAACTGACAACTGACAACTGACAACTGACAAACCCATGAGCATCGAAGTCCGCAACCTCATCAAACGCTTCGGCACTATCGCCGCCGTCGATGGCGTCACGCTCACGATCCCGGACGGTCAGCTCGTTGCGCTGCTCGGCCCGTCAGGTTCCGGCAAGACTACGCTTCTGCGCAGCATCGCCGGATTGGAAGGCCCCGACGCCGGCGAAATCCTCTTCGATGGTCGGTCCGTCGAAGACAAAACAGTGGGTCAGCGCGGCATCGGCTTCGTCTTCCAGCACTACGCGCTCTTCCGGCACATGACCGTGTTCGACAACATCGCCTTTGGCCTGCGCGTCCGTCCCCGTTCCAGCCGACCCACGCGAGCCGCGATCCGCAGCAAAGTGAACGAGCTGCTCGAATTGATCCAACTCAAGGGATTGGAGAACCGCTACCCGTCTCAACTCTCCGGCGGCCAGCGCCAACGCGTCGCGCTAGCGCGAGCGCTGGCGATCGAGCCCAAGCTCCTTCTGCTCGATGAGCCGTTCGGCGCCCTCGATGCCCGCGTTCGCCAAAGCCTCCGGCGCTGGCTCCGCCGCCTCCATGAGCAGATCCACGTCACCAGCGTCTTCGTCACGCACGATCAGGAAGAAGCTCTGGAATTAGCCGATGTGATCGTGGTCATGAACAAAGGGAAGATCGAGCAGATTGGCAGCCCCGATGAAGTTTTCCATCACCCCGCCAACTCCTTCGTCATGGAATTTCTCGGCAACGTGAACCTCTTCCATGGCCGCGTCGATAGCGGCCAGCCTGTTCTTTCGGGGGCGGGCCAGAACGACAAGGTCCGCGTGCTCGTCCGCCCTCACGATCTGGAGATTTACCCACACGCGAATGGCCACACGATCGAGGCCCGCGTCACCCGCATCCAATCCGCGGGCCCGACGGTCAAGGTCGAGCTTGAACGCGAAGGGGCTGAGCCGTTCCACGCAGAACTTTCGCACGAAGCCTTCCGCGCATCGCCCCTTCTGGTGGGCCAGAACGTTTTCGTCCGACCGCGGAATGCTTTCGTGTTCGATCAGGACTATTCGATCTAAATGGCTGTGCGTGATTCGGCGCTGATTGTCATCCTGAGAGTTTGGGAAGATTTGACTGTAGCACGGGCATCTTGCCCGTGTCCGCATCGCAAACACGGGCAAGATGCCCGTGCTACGGGAAAAATTCACACGCTCTCAGGACGACAACGAACAGCGCGTGATCTTGCACAATGATCTAGTTGACCTGGCGCGCCAAGAAAAAGGCTCGGACCTCGGTGGCCGCAAGGCAATCGCAGGCGTCGCCATTACGGAAGAGCGTAGACGTGTACCATGCAATCGCCCGCGGTGGTCTGACCTCTTTAATTCGGTAACCGAGAGTGGATCAACCCTTGACCGTGCCAAGCTGCTTGCCCTTGATTAATTTGCGGGTGATATCGCGGGCTTCGATCGTTGCGCCTTCTTCGACATCGCCGTTGATGACCAGCTGCGCCAAGGTCTTCTGAACGGTGATTCTCGATCCGGTCAGGACCGATCCGCCAACGATTAACTGCTTGAAGTTTCCGCCCGTCAGAATCTGGGAGGAACCCACAGCGCCACCGACGCGAAGCGTGTTGAATGAGACCGTTGACTCGACGACACCATAGAGACTGCCGTCAACCACCATGGTTCCGATGGAACCGTTGGGTCCCTGCGTCAGGATCCGGTTGCTGCCCCTGTACGATCCGCCGATATGGATGTTGTTGATCGGACCGGCGACCGTAAAGGTGCTGCGGTCCATGGAACCGCCGGTCGTGAGGTTCTTGATGCTTCCGCTGGTCACCGTCATCTTCGATATCGTCTTGCGCGCCGCTATCGTCGAGATCTCATTTCCATAACTGACGGTGACATCCGCGATCCGATCGGCGGTAAGGGCGCCAAGATCGCGGGATGAAACGAATGTGCTGTTCAAGATGCCGCCACCGAACGTCGATGCCGTGCGAATTGGCTTGCGTGAGCTGGTTCCAAGCGCCGCGTGCAGATCGGTGAAGAAGTCCATCGCCGCGCCGGTATAGGGGTCAAATCTGTATTTTTCGCTCAGACGAACCGAGGGCGTGAACGATGTCACCGGAAGCTGTTTCCCGGTTGCGCGAGCGCTATACGCCACGCCGAACGCGCCTCCCTGGAAGACCGAATTGCGGATGCCGTATCCATCGGTCAAGACCGGCAGAACTCTTCCAGCACCCGTCAGGTTGAAGTAGGTGTTAAATATTCCGAATCCGTTTTTGATGTCGATCGGTCCCACGTTGGAGAGGAGGAAGGTGGCGCCGATAATTCCACCCTTGCCGGAAATTCCCATTCGAGTCAGTTCACCCTGCGGCTGGCCGTTGATGTTGTTGCCGCCCGTAATGACAAAGCTCTGGTTGAATCGCCGTGACGCTTCCAGATCCGCACCGGTATTGGTGACAACCGCGGTACCGGCGACGCCGGTTGCCGAAACCGTGCCGATCGTTGCACCGATGATGGCGCCGTCTCGCAGCGAGATTTGATCGATGTTCTGCGCGGAAATCACGTTGCCGCGGATATCGGAACCCAGTCCCTGATTGGAGACGCTGCCGATCCGACCCATCGAGTAAATTCCAGCCTGGGACGGATCACCCGAGCCTGAAGGCAAAACACCTTCGCCGATCCGGATCGAGGTGATATTACCGCTCGTGAAGATCGGCGCGTTGACGCCTTCGAAGACGCCGGAGACGCCTTTGCCATCGACATTAGCGGTGATGCTGCTGACCCGGCCATCGATCATCAAGCTTCCCATCCCCATCGTCGATCGAATCTCCGCGACGTTGCCGACGACCACAATCCCATGGCGCTGATCGCGGAACGGGAACGTGTTGGCGACGCCGTTGGCAATGGCCAGGGCGGTATTGCTCACATCGCTAATCCGCACGAATCGCGGCAGCATGCCGGTGGAATTACGGGGAATGCCCAGCGTACCGGATTCCAGTAAGCCGACGCTGCCGTTGATATTGGCGCTGACAATTTCGCCGCCGGTGCGGTTGCGGATCGAGTTAAAAGCCAGGCCCTTGATCTCAAGCACGTCGGTTCGCGCATTGCCGCCGATGATGATGCTGTTTTCCGGAATCGTGTCCGAAGGATCGAGTATTTGCGGCTCATCGCCGGAATTCGCGATGTTGTCCGGGCCCGTTGGATCATCAAGAGAACCGATAATCAGATCCGAACCCGGATCGTTGATCAGCGGAGCGCCGGAAGCGAACGTTTCGATTCGTCCGATCTCCGCGGCGCCGCCTCGAACGCCGCTGCTATCGATCTGCACGCCGCGAGAGCTTTGCACATTCATCAGCACCACGCCCCCGCTCCGGATTGGATAACTGATGACGGTCAGCGTACCGGCGTCCGTGGTCGTACCCGTCGGGTCCTGCAACGTGTCGCCCCCCGGCGTGATGCGGATCTGGGTTCCGGAATCATCGGTGAAGTTTGCCGCCTGACCCTGAACAAACGTCGTTTCCTCAGGCGTGCCGCCCCCGAAGAAACGGTCCCGGAACACCTGACCTCCCGCGCGCATGTAACGCACATTGCCGCCCTTGTTCGTGATGATTGCCGGCCCGCCGGCGCCCCGCACACCCAAGCTGGTTGTCATGTCGATCAGGTCGATGATCCCGTCGGTCCCAAGCTTGTCGGCGTTCACCTCGATGCGGCTTGGCAGCGTGGTGCTCGTGTTGTCGGCGATGAGTGTGCCCAAGGCGCGATCCGCGAAGACCTGGCCGAAGAAGAACCCCTTTTCAGCCGAAAGCAGTTGGATGTTTCCGCCGTTCCCTTTGCCGTTTTTCTGAGTGGCGCGGACCGATTCGAGAATCAGGTCTCCGGTGCGCGCGCGAATCATCCCGATGTTGCCATTGTTCGCCAGGAAACTCTGGTTGATAACGAAGGTGTTTGCCTCACCGGCCGCACCCGCCGCCGATTTCCCGATTTGCGGTGAATCCACCGCGCGAAGGTTTCCACCGTGAGCCTCGATGTCCTGCTTGTCTTCGATGCCATCGTAGAGCATCGAACCGCTTTGCACCCAAACGGCGCCGAAATCGCCATTGACCACCAACGCGCTCGGTAAAGGCGGCGGCACCAACCGGTCCCCGGAATTCGTCCGGTTGTAAATCAGATTGTTCGCCGCCAACGCCCCAAGTCCCAGATTGCCGGCGCCGGTGATCCGCAACTGATAAGACGTGGCCCCAAGAAAGCCGTTGAATCCACTGTTTGCGCCGCCGAATTCTCCGATGGCGAATCGGTAGATGCCCGGTTTCTGGGCCGTAAACTGGAACGGCTTTTCGCTGAAGGTCTTAAGCGAATTAAGGTTTCCTCCGGTTCCGTTTCCGGAGTATTCCAGAAAGCTCGAGGGATAGCTGCTCGCAACCAAGCGTTGATCCGGATCATAAATACCGACGTAAGGACCATTGATCAGCCGCACCGTGATGGTCTGGCCCGCCATTAACGGAAGCGCGTAGTAGTCAACAATGTCCGTGTTCGGCGCGTCTAGAACCTGGTTCAACAACCCGTCAATCTGGATGGCATCCGCGCCGAGCTTCTTGCTGTTGAACACGCCAAGGAACTGCGGGGTGTCGAACGTGTCATTGTTGAAATTGGCCTGGGCGTCGCCAAGGATCCCATTCTCAAAATCTGTATTCGATCCACCGGGAGGGGAAAAGAACTCTGAGGGCAAGTAGTCGGCGCGTCTTTCCAATTCCAACATCGCCGCCCCCAGCTTCGGCGCGTTCGGCTCGTTGTGGACCCACGTCTTTGCGATAATCGAGTCGAAGGCGCGGATCTGGTTCGAGCGCCCGTGAATCTCGATGTCCGTTCCCGCGACAAAGATCGGCCGATCAGGATCCGTTTGCCGCGTATTCGTCCCGATCGAACCCATCACGATCAGGTCCCGCAGGTCGCCGGCGATGAAGAAATTATTCGCAATCGAAGGCACGCCCACAGGTTGAATGGTGGCGCCGTTGATGACTGACCGCTGTCCCTCCGCATTGCCCGTCAGCAACGCACCGCAGTAAAACACTTTCATCGATCCGGAAGGGACGTAGACGCCGCCCGTGACGGTTCCCCCGAAAAGAAATTTCCCCAGATCCTGTTTCGGAGCAACGCTGAGGCCCGCCAGCAGCTTTCCGTTCTTGTTCGCCGGCAGGATGCCCAGACCCGTGAACCCCATCTGAATGATCGCATGGTTCTCAGTGCCCGCGATCGTCCCCAACTGCTTGGTCCGCGCGCCCAGCATCACCTCACCCGGGCCTGACGTAACGGCCGTGATATCGCCCGTGACGAGATTCCTGATGTTGAGACTGACGCCGCCACCAAACGGCTGCATCGGACGCGGGTTCGCCGTCAAACCCGGAACGCGCGCGATCGAGATGTAGGAGTCAACCGTTGCCTTCTGCACGTAAATGTGAAACAGGTCACGACCCGGCGTAACCGTATCGCCAGGCAACACGCGGTCTGCCGTCGACGCCCGGAGGGGGGCCGACTTGCTCACGTTCCCAAACACCAGCTCCGCGGTGACCCCGGAATACGTCACGCGAACGAGCGCATCGGAAGCATCCTTGTATTCAATTGAGCTTCCCGAGAAGCCGCCACCGCTGTCGCTGATGGTCGTCAACAACGTTCGGTTCTCGAGCGGTTCGATCATGCCTCCGCAGGCGGTGCGAATCTTCAAAGTGTTCATCTTCTGGCGGCGACGCAACATGGAGTTCCTCCTCAGCCTGCCGAACCAACGACCTGACGACGGTCGATTTGCTGGGGGGCTGAACCTATGGATGGAGTCAAGCGCATGAAACAAAGGAAAGTGCTGAGTACGCGGTCATCACCCGATTCGGGTGGGATCGAACGAAAATCCTCGTGAATGAACCGCGGCCCCTTCTTGTCCTCGGCGTGAGCAGGGGGCGTGCCGCGAGCGTTCGCTCGACTTTGAGCCAGTTATCCACATCGACCGGAGCAATGTCAACGAACTCCTGGGTGCCGCGACAACCGATAACCAGAGGCACCTGCTTCACAAAGTTGACAAGGATGCCCTCACTTAACTAAAGTGCCCTGTCGAAGGCACTTCGTTCCATCTTTCCAACAGACTTTCAACGGCGTCGGCTGTCATTCCTTCCCCCTTCCCCGGGGTCCTCCGAGCCGTCCAGATTACCACGGTTAACCGTTCCAACGCAATCGCCTGTACGCATGTTCTGCGCCTCAGGTTGCTCATTTTGCAGCCGCAAGTGCACTGCGCCGCTGCCCGATCTGCTTCTCGAGCGCCTTCTGGGGATCCGCGAACTTCAGCGTGCCCTCATCCATCAAGACCTTCTCCATTTTCGCCTCGTCGACCTTCCGTTCGATTTCGTCCAGCACATCCTTCGACGGCATCTTGTCCACCTGCCGGGTGTACTGCTTGGGCGACTGCTCGATGTAGTCATTCGTCGCCGGTGGATTGGTCTGAATGTCGCTTCCCGCCAGCGCCTCGACGTATTTGTCCGCCGGATCCGTCTTTTTCTTGGTGCCGGTCGAGGCAAAGATGATTTCCTGCTGCAAGCGCAAGCCTTTGTCCTTCCAGAACTCCTGATTCATCTTCCACATCAGCTGCGCATTGACGATGCCCACCTGCCCCTGAGCCGCCGACGACAGATCCGGCACGTACTTCTCTGTATAAACGTCCACGCGCGACACGAAGATCGAATAGACCGATTTGAAGTTGTTCAAGTTCCCCTTGCTGCGCTGCACACCACGCCAGATCGCATCCCGGGCCACTTTATACTGGCGCTCTGTGAAACAAAGCGTGACATTGATCGTAACTCCAGACGCGGCAACATCTTCCAAAGCTCCCAAGCCGCCTTCGGTGGCCGGGATTTTGATCATCCGATTCTTCTGCCCGGCCGAATATTTCTTCGCTAACTCGATGTAGCACCGCACTTTATCCGCCTGCGGAACCGGCGCTGCAACGTCCTCCAGGAGGGGATCAAGCTCGAAGCTCACGTACCCGTCATTCCCTCGGGTCTGTTCCCAGACCGGAAGGAACATTTTCTGGGCATCGGTTACCAACTCATCGTTCAGCACCCAGGCGATTGCCGAATCGTCCAAACCCTGATCGATTAATTGCCCGATTCGATCATCGTACCGGCCTCCTTTGATGATGCCCTCAATGATGATCGGGTTCGATGTTGCTCCCGTGATCCCGCGCTCGCGCACGGTCTTCATGATCTCAGGGTCAATGGAGTCCGACCAAACCTTGGTGCCGGTAGCAATCATCGAACGCAAAGACATGAGCTTCTCCTTCGTCTTCGATTATAGGTTCATCCCGCGGCAGGCACGCGCTCATTCCCGAATTGGCGCGATGGCCAGCCGATCCGCCAGATCATTCACTGCCGCCGCGTCTGCTTCCTCCGACAGCGCACGCACGCTCACGATCACATCCCCGACGACAAGATACCGGGTCTGAACGGAGAGCTTCTTTCCCGATTCCATTGCCGTTCCGACAACCCGCTTCAGGAATTTGTCCTTCGCGGCCGTCTTGTCTCCCTCGCTTGGCGCGGTCTTGGAATAAGGCATCGACTGCCGTTCATCATCCACCATCTTTTCGAGCAAGGCATCCCGCTTCCCCGTGTCCGTCCGTGCATCCTTCGGCAGGATCCGCGCCCGGACGATGATTCGGGAACTCACTTTTTTCGCATCCGTCAGCGTCGAAATCAACCCGTTCGGCTGATCCGTCTTGAGCTCCTTCCAATCCACCGGCGGCGTAATCTTGATCTGCGTCTTCGGATAGAAGCTCGGCTTCACCCCCCGCGCAATCCGCATCTTGTCCAGCAGTTCTACTCCTACCTGATGGATCTTCTTCGCTTCTTCCTCTGACTCCGTCAGGCCTGTTGCTGCGATCCGCACGACATACACGCCAAAAACCCGAAAAATCTGGAGCCGGTCCGTCGTCTCTCCCGTTTTCAGCTTCATCCGATCATGCAGCACGAGCCAGAACCGCTCATCCTTCTCCGCCCGCGGGCCATAGAGCAGCTTGCTGTTCTCGTTCTTCGCCTGCTCGCGGATCGCCTTCCCCACCTGCATCGCCATCTGCTGAGCCTCGGTCGGCCCCACCGCCACGGGTAACGCATCGACCGCAATCTCCAGAAATCCCTGCTTTTCCCCCAGGCGATACCGCACCAGCTTGTCGGTCTTCTCGCCCACCAGTTCCCAGCCCTCCGGCGGCGCATACCGCAGCGCGCCTCCGACCAGCGGCTCATTCACCGCCTGCGTCGTTGCCGGCTTCGATGTCTGCGCATGCGCTGCCGCAACAATCACGAACACAATCGCGCCCATCGCCGGAAATACTCGGGCCTTCGCAAACATGATTCTTGCCTCGACAGAACCAACCCACCACTCCATCATCTTAGCTCGCCCATGGCCGAGCAACTTCCCCGCTTGATTCTCTTCCCCGGCTTAGGCGTAAGCGAGCGTCTCTTCGCATTTCAGAAAACCCTCCCCGCACGGTTGGAGTTCCCCACGCTCCCGACGCCGGATGAGAACGAATCGTTGCAGGACTACGCAGTCCGCGTCGCCGCCACCCTCGATCCCACCCCACCCCTCTATCTCGGCGGCGTCTCCTTCGGCGCGATGATCGCCCTGGAAATGGCGAAAATCCTGAACCCCCGCGGCATCTTCGTCATCTCCGGCGCCCTCAATCCGCATCAGATCTCCCCCGTCATCCGCATCCTTGCCGCCCTCGCGTCAGGAACGCCTGAGTTTCTCTTCCCCTTCGGCCGCCGCATCGTCCCGGCCTTTCTTCGCATCCTCGGCCGCTTCGATCGTCACGAGCGCGAGCACCTGGTGAACACCTTCGCAACGGTCAACTTCCACCTCGCCCGTTGGGGCGCCACCCGCATCATGCAATGGTCGGCCCCTTCTGAAATCCCATGCCCCATCCACTGGATCCACGGCCAGATCGACCACGTCGTCCCCCTGTGGCGCGTCCGGCCCGATGCCGTGGTCTTAGGCGCCGGCCATTTCCTGAACGTCTCGCACCCCCAGGCAACCAACGAGTTTATCGCTTCGCGCCTGTCTGAATAGCTTCGATCCCAGCTATACTTCCTCGAATCCCATGGACTGCAATATCACTCAGCTCATCATCATCCTCGACAAAGCCTGGGAAAACGATCTCGCCGGCGCGGTCAAAATGTTGTCCGACGCCGGCATGACAATCGACAATGCCGACGACGACAAGTCCGTCGTCGAAGGCGAGATCGACACCACGAAGCTCCATGCCCTCGAGCATCTGGACTGTGTCCGTTACGTCAGAAAAGTCTTCAGCTACGACGCCAACTATCCGCCGGGGGATCCCCGCGACGTGGACGGGATGTAATGAAACAGGCTCGGGGGCGAAATTTACCCGGCTTGGCGATTTCTCGACAGCCGTTTCGCGATGTCGGTATGTCCATGTTGCCGCGCAAGATTCGCAGCGGAGACTCCAGCCCCATCTGGTAATGCGGGGTCGGCTCCGTGATGTAGGAGCAAATCCACTACAGAGGCACTTCCCCAGCATGCCGCATTTGTCAACGGAGTATCACCTTCCCGGTTTCGCGCATTTACATTTGCTTTGTGGTTCACCAGTTCACGTACGACATCCAAGTTTTCGTCGTGGGCGCCAACCATCAGAGGGGTGTTACCGTCACTATCGGTGAGATTAGGATCAGCTCCCGCCGCCAGCAGCGTCTTAACCAAGTCATAACTGTCGGTGCGATAAACCGCACGCAACAACGGTGTTTCACGGTCTTTGTTGCGCTGATTGGGATCGATACCTCTTTCAATTTGCTTTCGCACGTCACTCAGATCGCCAGCACCGACAGCCCTCATTAGGTGCGTCACATAGGCTCCTTCCCCACCGTCTCATCATAAATCTTCAGCAGCTTCGACTTATCAAAAATCATCTCCTGCCGGGTCAGTCCAACAATGTCATAGACGTGCGTCAGCTCGATCGCGTCCACCGGGCAGGCCTCTTCGCACATGCCGCAGTAGATGCAGCGCAGCTCGTCAATGTCGAACTTCGCCGGATATTTTTCCCGATCATCCCAAGGCGCTTCCTCCGCCTCGATATGAATGCACCGCGCCGGGCACGCGGTCGAGCACATGAAGCACGCCACGCACTTCACCCGTCCGTCTTCATCTTTGTTCAAACGATGCACGCCGCGATACGTGTTGAGCTGCATTCCCCCTTCTTCCACCGGCATGTCCTCGCGCCGCTCCTCCGGATACTGGATCACCCGATCCGTCCCCCCCAGCACCTTCAGCATGTGCTTCATCGTCGTCCCCAATCCCTGAAGCACCTGCGGCAAATAAAACTGATCCCCCAGCGAAAGCCGAGGCTCTTTCAGAACAATTACATCGCTGTCTTTCATGATTGGGTCCGTTGTCAGTGGTCCGTGGTCAGTTGCAGCAATCGGTTGAACGTGTCTTAACAAGCGACCACGGACCACTGACAACGGACAACTCTAAGCCTTTTTCGCAGCATGCTCCGCATCAACCTTCAGCATGTCCTCGCGCGGCGGGGTGAACGTATCCAGCACCCAGGACTCCTCAAGCGCTTCCGCCGAGTGCGGCACATTGCTCTTCAAAATCACCGATTCCTCGGCCAAATCCTGCATCTTTCCCGCGATCACAAACCGCAGTTTCCCCGAGATCACCGAAGCGATCTGCTCATGCATATGAGCGTGTTCCGGCACCCTCGCCCCTTTCTCGAACCAGACCATCACCTGCATCATCTTCTCGCCCACCGCCGCCGTTTTGCGGCGCACGCCGGGTGCAAGCTGGATCCAATCTTTTGTCGCTTCCGCGCCAGACATCATGGCTAGCCTACGCTTCCCGCCGCGATCGGCGTATTCTGGAATCGGCTCCCCGGCACTGCAATCTTCCGGTTCGTCGCCGGTGCCGCGGGCACGACGAAGCTCCCGATCATGATCACGATCGTAACGACCACGTTTACGAGCAACAGCACCAGCGCCATCCGCCCGCCCACGCGCAATGGGTTGCCCAGATACTTCGGTCCCAGCGCCCACATCGTGATCGCCGTCGCCATCATCAGCACTGTCGTCACCGGAATCAGTGCCCGCCACGCCAGCGTCAAAACCTGATCAAACCGAAACCGCGGCAAACTCCATCGCACCCACATGAACACGAAAATGATGAACAGCGTCTTTCCGAAGAACACCAGCGACCGCACGATGCACGCCAGCAGCGACGTCGTCAGCCCCGGATGATTCGGGTCGACATTGCCACCGAGCGCCGGCCAAACCCATTCCAACCACGGGAGATGCCAGCCCCCAAAGAACAGCGCCACGCACAGCGCGCTGGTCGTCACCATGCCAGCGTATTCGCCCAGAAAAAACAAGGCAAACCGCATCGAGCTGTATTCCGTGTGATACCCGCCGACGAGTTCCTGCTCCGCTTCCGCGGTATCGAAGGGCAATCGGTTCGCTTCCGCGTGAATGCAAACCAGGAACAGAAAAAACGGCACCGGCTGACAGAATACATTCCAAGCCGGAATGATCCCGCCCCAGTAATGCGCCTGCTTTTCCACGATGTCCGATAAGCTCAGCGACCCAAACATCATCGCAATGGTGATGATCGTCAGCCCGAGCGGCACCTCATAGCTGATCATGTTCGCCGTCGCCCGAAGCCCTCCGAGAAACGAGTATTTGTTGTTCGATGCCCATCCGCCCACGACCACCCCATAAACCGCCAGCGACAGCGAAGCGAGAATAAACAGCACCCCGATGTTCAGATCCGCAATCTGAAACGGATAACGATACGTCACCGTCGCGTACTGCTTGATCTCGAAATCAGTCCCAACCTGCTCCTGCCGCGACTCCAGCTTCTGGTCGACAACTTTCACCATCCACGGGATATTCGCCTTCACCGCGCCATTCACATCCTGCGCGCCTGTGACATCCAGCGTTATGCTCGTCTGCTTCACGCCGCCCCAAGGCAGGACTGCGATCGAGATAATCACCACCGCGACCATCAAGGCCGGCGCCACCGTGAACAGATACTTATCCGCCCCCGCCGGCCGATAATCTTCCTTCAGAATAAACTTGAGCCCATCCGCCAGCGGCTGGCCAAGCCCGAACATGTGCATGTTCTTCAGCCCCGGCACAATCCCAAACCCCAGCCCCACCCGGTTCGGTCCGATCCGGTCCTGCACCCACGATGCAACCTTCCGCTCCAGCAGAATCAGATACGCCACGCACCCCAGGATCCCCAGATGCGCCACGATCGCAATCCAAACCCAGGCCGGAATTCGTTCAATAACGCTCATGATCTCGCTCTTACAGTAGCATGGGCGTCTCGCCCATGTCTTCCAGCTATTGTTTCCACTTCCACGACCGCTCGACCTGTTCAAATCCCGTTTCCACGGCCGCAAACTCATTCTCCGGCCCTTCGCCGGTCATTACGAACAGACGGTCCCCCTTCATCATCGCCAGCACAACCAGCTTTCTTTTCCCGCTCTTGTCTTGACCCGTGATCACGAATCGCCGCGCCGCGATCCCATCCAGCCTGACGGCGTTCGTCTCAATCTCTTTCACGTTCTTCATCCGTTTTTTCACATCATCCACATAGCCGCTCTCCACCGAACCCAGCGGAATCATGCCGGGAATATGCGGCGGAAGGCTGGGCACCGCGATCGAAATCTCGCCCTTACTCTGAGCTTTCTGCAACGTCAGCACATCCTCGGCGCTGTCGCACTTCGCCGCTTTCCAATCCTTCGGATACGCCACCGAGAACCTGTGCTTCGCGTCGACAAACCTTCCATTCTCGAAAACAGGGTCCTTGCCGTTTCCAACCTCCGCCGTCGTTGCGCTGCATCCCCCGAAAAGCGTCGTTAGTAAAATCCACGCGGCACATATGCGAAAGTTCATCACATCCTGCATTAGAGTTCCACAAACTCGAACGCCGGCTCCGCCGCGCCCGCGGTCGGAACGGTGACCTCGGCAAACGCTCCGCCCATCTCCTGCCGAGTCGCGGCGGCGTCGTAAAAACCGCTTCGGCCCCTCAACCTATGGTAAACATCGCCTTCGCGACGCGTTCCTTCCGGTGGCGGAACCGCGGCCGCGAACGCCTGCACCTTCCCGGCGAAATTTTCCCAGGTTCCGTCCTTCTCCGCCCACGCCGCAGCGGGCAACAGCACATCCGCCGCATCCGCCAGAGAACTCGGCAGAATATCCTGCACGACTCTGAAGCCTTTCTTGAACAGCGCCGGCGATTCCTTCGGAATCCAACTGGACAGATATCCCCCGACAATCCACCCGCCCTTCAGCTTCTTCATCTCCGCGGATTCCCCTTTCGTGAAATCCCCGAACTCCGCCTTCGGTCCGCCCAGCATCTCCATCACGCGCCGAATCCCCCTCGCATTCGGCACCTTCTCTGCCTGAATCGTAAACGTCGTCTTCCCATTCATCGGATTTTTGAAGACTTCATTCTCCCCCGTCGTCGGCACCGGTCCAAGCACCAGCATCGCCTGCGGATCGATCGATCGAAGATACGTCCCCAGCAGAAACGCCTCTTCCGACGCCATCATCGGCGACAGCATCGCGTAAAGGCTCCCCGGGCCGCTCTCTTTCACCACCCCGTGCAGCCCGCGATCCGCCTCCGTGATCGCCGTCGTCCACTCCGTCTCCACTTGCGATCCATACTGAATCTTCCGCGCGCCGCGCAGACGCTTCTCATCATGCACCGGCTTATACGCATACCGCGTGTCATCCGTGATCCACCACTGGTTCACCTCCGCGTTATACCGCGGCTTGATCCGGTAAATGATCCCCTCGTTGTGATGCAGATAAATGTTCTCTCCGCCCGCATCCGCCGGACTGATCGAAGGTGTCTCCTTCAGCAGCCAAACCCGCTGCTTAAACAGGAAATCCTTGTCCAGCAAAGCACCCACGGGGCAAAGATCCACGACATTCCCCGACAGCTTATTGTCCAGCGGCCTGCCCGGGAAAATGCTGATCTCTTCCTTGTCCCCGCGCCCTTCGACGAAAAGCTCCGAAGTCCCAGAAACCTCCCGCGTAAACCGCACGCACCGCGTGCACATGATGCACCGGTCGTTATACAGAAGGACATTCAGCCCCACGTCCTTCTTCGGCTTCTTAACCTTGTCTTCCTCGAACCGCGATTGGCTCCGCCCATACTGATAAGAATAATCCTGCAGATAACATTCCCCCGCCTGATCGCACACCGGACAATCCAGCGGGTGGTTGATCAGCAGATACTCCATCGTCTGCTTCTGATTCGCAACCGCTTTCGGCGACATCGAATGCACCACCATCCCATCCCGCACCGGCGTCTGACAACTCGGCACAAGCTTCGGCAACCCCTCGACTTCCACCAGACAAATCCGGCACGAAGCCGGAATCGTCAACCCCGGATGATAGCAATAATGCGGCAACGCCTGCCCCCCATCCAGACAAGCCTGCAAAATCATCTGCCTGTCACGGCACTCCACCGACTTTCCATCAACTGTAATCCGGGGCATAGGTGCGGAATCCTATACGGACTTGTGAAGGATTTCACTACCGCAACCGGTTGAAGCAACCGGTGGGTCAACAAATCCAAGACCCGCCGATGGCATCCACTAAATTTAGACCTTACGCGTTACGCCCGCGATATCATCGGGGAGTGCGGATCACGTTTGGGAGATTTAGGAGCTGGTTGCGCTGCTCGATAAAAAGTGACTATGGAATGTTGAAGGTTGCTCGCAGAAATTGGATCAGCGCCGAAATTGCTAATATCGCCCACCCAAATGAAAACCAACCGCTGCCGTGCGGGAACGTAGAAAGAAGCGCCCCGCCCAGCACCATCAACCCCGAAAATACAGCATCTTTGCAACGGTCCCCACGCCTTGTGGTTTTAAGTTGAACGTGCTCAAGTTGGTCTGCATGGAATCGAGTAGTTAGCGTGTCGAATTTGGTGATTTGACTTGCGCATTCCCGTTTGTGCTCGTCACGTTCTGCCCGAATAAGCTGCAAGTGCGCTTCAAGCCGCTCAACGAGCTTTAAGTGATCGTAATCTATCCGCTGCTTCGGCGTGAACGCTAGATGCTGCTGCAGAGTAAGCTTATCCGGTGTGTCGGAAGGCAGCGTCGCGGGAGCTTTGATCGACGCCAGGTCGAGGGGCTTTTCATCTACGCCGCTGGCTTTGCCGCTAGCGCTTGAAAGTAGCTTTGAATCAGGTCGTTCGGGATCGTGATCCCCAGAGGGATTTGGAACTGATAGTGGACCGCTATCTGATGCCACGGCGTTCCCTCTTCGTGTGTCATGTTGGTGAGTTGGATCGGCGTGAATTTTCCATACAGATCCCAGATACGTGACAGGAATGGGGAGATCGCTTCCGGTTCCTTTAATGGAACGTCGTATTCACGCAGAACGCCATTTTCAATTTTAATATCTCGTGCCTTCTTGTTAATCGGCAAGCTGCCAAACGCACGAAACTCTCTGCGAAGGGATTGAATTACCGGGCCGTACCGCCAAGCCTGAACGGGTTCGCTGAATAGCGGGTTTCCGCTCAATCCCAGGTGCCAGCCATGGGCAAAGTAGACTAGCTTTTGTAATTTAAGTTGCGAAAGGTCAGTACAGCCTGCGTCTATAGCTGTCTGGATGAAGAAGTTGGCAACACCCTCAGTTGTTTCCATATCACACCCCAATTGGATCATAATCACGCGGCGCGTTAAGTCAAGGGTTTGCGCAAACATTAACCTAACATCAACTGGGCCAGTGCTCGATATGCTGACTTCTGAAGGATTTCACTTTCGTTCAGGAGCAGTAGTTGCCAACTCGATTTCATGGCGATCGACGCATCAACGCCCCTCGCAGCAGCACAACGCAGGATGGACATTCCCAGGCTCGGTCCATGAATTGTTTTTAGTAGAACAAGCCTTCGATGAACCCAATCTGGTAGACCATGAACGCGCCCAATCCCAGGCTGAAGATGCCGGCCAGCCCGCGGAGGGCCAGGTGCGCGCGTTCGAACCGCCCGGCGGTCAGATGCACGGGCAGGCCCACCAGCGCGCTCATGAACATCATTCCCGCGATCGTGCCGAGCCCAAAGACGACGATATAGGCGAAGCCCACCAGCGGCGATGGAATTGTGGTCAGCACCAGGAGCATCAAGGCCGCGCTGCCCGCCAGCCCGTGGATCATTCCCACAATCAGTGGACGCGGCCCGAGCTTCAAACCGTGATGGGTATGCGGCTCGGTTTCCGGCGCGACATCGTGCAGATGAAGATGGCTATGCAAAAGCGGCCCGTGACGGTGCCCGTGCAAGTGCAATTTGCCGCCGCGCGACATTTTGATCAGCGCGTTCAGCCCCAGCACGATCAGCATGACCGCCACGCCCATCTCGAGCGCGAGCGCCGTTTTTTCTCCGATTTGGACATGAAGCAGGATGACCACCATCCCCGCCAACAGCAGGGACAGCGAATGGCCGATTCCCCATAGCCCGCCAACCAGGGCCGAGCCGAGGATACTGCTGCGCTGCGTCACCAGGGTGGTGACCGCGGCAAGATGATCGGCCTCGACGGCATGCTTGATCCCCAGCACGAGCCCGAGAAGCAGCACGTACGAAATCGAGACCGCTCCGCCAGGGTTTGGTGCGCTCGCGCCGGGCGGGAGCGTTGAAACCTTTGATTGGACCAACGCCTCGTAGCAGATTCCAGCGCCGATGCACCCGATGATCAACGCGCTGCCGACGGGAAGCCACCGCGTCAACGGCGCCATTCGAGCCGGTGTTTTCATCGCGCGGCCGGCGCAGACGAACAGCAGCCCAATCGCGGTTAAGGCCCCGGCCAGCCCGATGCTGAACGCCAGGACCAGCAGCAGACCGTATCCCACGCGGTGCAACGCAAACGCTGAAAGCAGCACGACCAGCGCCGATGGGCAGGGGAGGATCCCGCCGGAAATGCCCAGGGCAAGCAAGCTGCGCCAAGTGACCGGCGATCCATCAGCGCCGGGAAGAACATGCGAATGGGCTTGCCCGCCGTGAGAATGGCACATCGCCGCGGCGTCGGCGCCGTTCGCGTCGGCGCCGTTGGCGTCGGCACTGTTCGCGCCAGCATCGGTCGAGTGGGCCAGTTCCGCCGGACCGTGCGCCTGCGCCGGTATTCCGATTCCCGTCGCGCTTGCCAAGCGCCTGATAAACATGTTTCCGCCTACTCCCAGGACCATGGCGCCGGATACGAACGTGAGCAGCGGAAACAATCGCTCCGGCAGAATGTATTGGGTCGCGAAAAGCGTCACCAGCCCTAGCGCAAAAACGCCCGCGGTGTGGGTGAAGGTGACGGTCAGGCCAAGAAAGAGCGCGTGACGCGGGGTTCCGCGAGAGCCGATGAGGTAAGCGCCGACCACGGTCTTACCGTGCCCAGGCGACAGCGCGTGAACCGCGCCCACGGCGCAGGCGATGAGCAGCCCCAGAAGGGCCACGCCGACGGTCAGTCGATCCACGGAAATCAGCTCCGCCAGGCGGTCGCGGGAGACGGCGAGCGGTCGGCCATCGCGCGAACGCAGCGGTGCCGCGCCGGCCGGGAGCGCACCGGTGGCGAAGGAAAACTCTGCGGTGCGCTCGTCCAGCGGCGCGGCGACAGAATCCCCCGCATAGCCTTTCAACTCGTCGGTCACGGCGCTGCCGAACGCCGAGCTGTCAAACACAACCGTTCCCGGCGCCGCCGTCACCACCACCTCCCGCCAGCCGAGCCGATCAGGATCATTCGCGTTGTTGAACGTGACTCTTCGCGGCGCGGCGCCGCTGAGGCGCGGCAACTCGGCGATCCAGTCGCACTCGACGCGCAGCGTGCGCAGACCTGCAGCGCCCGGCGGAGTCGAGATCGCCGACGCGACGGTCCGCAAAGGCAGCCGGGCTCCATTGATCGACAGCTCGACGCCATCACGATATTTCTCGGCCGCACGGGCCAGGTATGCGTTCAGCTCCTGCGGCGTGGGCGTTCCCTGGTGGGCCGCGTCGGCGCCCTGCAACGCCTGGAGCGCCGGAATCTCCGCCATGTCCACCACGTATCGAAGGCGCACGCGATCCGGCGATGTCTCGATCCGGGTGTAATGATTGATGGTGAAGTTCCCCAGCGGGTGGGCTTCAATCCGTTCGGCGAACGCGGCGCAGAGAACTACGCATGCGCAAACGGAGATCAAGGTGCGCTTGAAGCTGAGCATCATTCCTCCAGCGCCTTCCTCGCCAGTGGCGACTGAAGCGGATCGAAATTCGGATTAAGCTTCAGCGCCGCGTTGAGGTGCTGCTTCGCCTCCTGTCGGTTGCCGCCGGCGCGGGCGATCATCCCGGCGTGATACAACAGCCGGGCATCCTGGGTGCCCAGCCTCATCGCCTCCGCCATCGCCGCACGCGCGTCATTCAGCTTCTTGGCCTTCAGCGCCGTCCAGGCGACGGCGTCAGCGCCATAAACGTCGCGGCGCGTTTTGTACTCCTCGGTAGCCGCGGCGTAGGCGCGATCGGCGTTGAGGTCATGGTCCGCGTAAAACATAGCGAGTTGCCGGTTGTACAAGATCCCGTTCGCAGCGCTCAGCCGACCGATGGCTTCGACCAGCGCGTACTGCTGCGCCGCTTCGTTCGTTCGCCCGGTCAACTGATAGAGGTCGCCTAACGCAGCGACGAAGGTGGGATCGGGCAGGATACGGATTGCCTGCTCATAGTGCTCGATGGCCCCGGCCCAATCGTTCCTGGCCGCGCGCACCCGACCCATTGAAGCCAGCGCACGGAAATAGCCGGGCAGCGTGTTTAAGGCGTCCGCGTAATGCGTCTCGGCCGCCTCATGATGGCCGCGTCCGAATTCCGTTTCTCCTAGCTGCCACTGGCACCAGGCGACGGCCTCGGGCGACGGCGCGTCCACGTCGAGCGCCAACGACAAGGCGGCCAAATAATGAGACCGCGCCGGGTCCGTCCGCCCGCGAAGCGCCGCCATGCGGGCCAGCCGCGTTTCGCCGACGAAGGTCGCATCATCAACCTGCAACGCCTGCATCTTCTTCAAGGCTTCGTCCGCACCCGCATAGTCGCCCAGCTCGATGAGCGAATCGGCCAGCATCGCGTAGGACTCGCTCTTGGTGGAGTCGAGTTGAATTAAGCGACGGGCGTGATCGCGTGAGGCCAGAAAATCGTGGACGGCGAACTCGGCCTGTGCCAGCGCCGCCAATCCGGTGCGGTTGCGTTCGGCCGCAACGGCGGCGAGGGAAGCGGTTGCGGCACGCCGGGCGAAGAACAGATCCTCAACGCTACCGGTCTCCCGGGCGCGCTGCAACAAATATCCTGCAAGCCTGTTTTGCACCGCGAAATTGTCAGGCTCGCGCTGCGCCCGATCGGCGAGGTACGCGATCGACTTGGCAGCGATGTCATTGGCGGCGGAATGAGGGCGGGTGACCGGCAAAGTGGCCGTGAAGGCGACCTTTGGATTTGACACCGATGGATTGGTTGCGGCCAGAGCGGCAACGGCCAACGTAATCATGCTGAGCAAACTGGCGACAGATGTCATCAAGGGTCGCACCCCACGCACCGCCGAAAGGCGGTTCCGCGTGACTGCGGAATCAAAAGCCCTGTCGGCCTAAAAAACCGCGCGATCTCAAGGCCGGCGGACGCTGCCACGCGGCAGCGCCCGCCCGAAGTCTTTGCCCTGACGCGGCGGCTTACAGCCTCGTGCGGTCGTCGGGATTGGTTACGCCTTTCGGATTCGGGGTAACCGGCTTGGAAACAAACGGGAATTCATTGCGAAACGTGTCCTCGTTGCCGGCGACGTTGTCGCTCAACAGAACGCCGTTGTTGATGATGGTGAAGATCGCGTCGACCACATCGTCCTTAAGCCGCCTGCCGTCGGGGAATTTTGCCGCGGCATTATCACCGCCGCCCGACCCGCTATTAGGAATGGCGAGGTTCAAACGCAGGATGTCGCCCTTGTCCACCGCCGCCGCCGCCAGCATCGCGATGTGGGCGTCGTCGGTGCCAAGGTTCTTGAGATCCTTGACGATGTCGGCCTTGAACCGTCCGGACGCGTCGTCGCCGGTCGAAGCGTTATTGTACTCGTTCTTGCGCGGGCCGGGAACCAAGCCATTGTTCACCAGTGGCGTGCCGTCCCGGTCAACCGTGATCCATTGCCCGAGTCCCTTGACGTCACCGTTGGCCTGACGCTGGATTCGACGTCGTTGCGTCACCGCGTTGATGCCGATGACGTCCGATTTTTTCCCTTTCAACATGGAGGCGGGAACCCGCACGGCAGTGACAAGGATGTTGAAGCCCGCGTAGGTGTCACGCCCGCGCTGGAACACGGAACGATCCGGATTGCCGGGATTCGCGAACGATGACAGCACGAAGCGGTTTGCGGCGGTGTTGTCCAGAAAGAACGGGTCATCGGTTGCCCCGCCAAAGAACTTGGCCCCGCTCGCAGGGTCGGTCGTGATGACCGGAGCCGGCGGGTTATCCGTCTCATCCGACGGCGTGGTCGGGGCCGAGAACGATTTTCCGTTGGGCAGCGTAATCGTCGCGGTCTGCGGTTGCAGGCGTCCGATCCCCTTGGTGTAGTGCACGTCGAGGAACATGTCCGGGACCGCGTCGCCCGTGTTCTCGATTTCAAAGCGATAGCGGATGTTCGAGTCGAAGATGGCCTGCCCGATGATCTCCGATGAGATTATGAACGGGTTGGTGGTCATAATCAGGACTACCTGTGAATTGTCATTGGGATCAAGGAATCCATAGAGATCCCCCAAGTCCGACCCGTGATCGTGGGCCAACGTCGGCGAATCAATGTGGTCCGATGCGCGGCTCTGCCCGGGCGCTCCAAGCAGCGCGCCAAGACCCACCGTTACCCCCAACACCCCCGTTCGCACGTAGCTTCTTACCAGATGACGTTTCATAACTTCCTTCCTTTCAGTTTCGTTCAAAATTCGACCCAAATTACGTTGCAAACAGTCGTCCCTTGCTCAACCCACAGTGCACCCAGCCCGCAAACCGCGCATCCGGTAGCTCAATCCAATCAGGCCCATGACCAGCAGTCCGCTTGACCATCCCGCGGGTAACGGGATGGGCGTTGCGCCACCGGCGCTCACCGCCAACGCCGCCCCGGCGGCAATGTCGAAATCGGTCGGCCTGGTAGGGTCGGCAGCGCTGAATTTTAAGGCATCGGTAAAATCGAACGCGATGGTCGCCGATCCCGATCGGGCCACGCCGACGTCAAAGGAGAAGAATCTGCCGTCCGTCTTAACGCGGTCTTGCGCGTTGTCTCCCGGCACATCAAGGATGGCGTCGACAATCCCTGCGTCCACGGAAGTCTCAAACAGCGACGAATCCTGGAGGGTGGAAACGAGCATCCCCGCACGCAACGATGTGGGTTGGGTGAAGATGGGCGAACTGACGTCGATTCCCGCCGACAACAGTTGCAACTCATCGCCGGGCGCGAGACCACCCAGGTTCACATCGACGGTAAACGTGTCCCCCACGGTTAACCTGGTCAAGTCGGACGATGACGATAGAGTCAGCAGCGGCCCCGCTGCTGCGATGCTTGCTCCCAAAAAAAACATGCAAGCCACTATCCTGCCGACGCTCGTGCTGCGCATTTCTATCTCCTTTTGCCGGGAAACTCGAGTGTTTTCGCGAAATCGAAAATGGCCAGGCTGGTCGAATACCCTGCCATCATCGCGAGGCGGCGTTCACGCGACAACGTTCAAAATACTACCGAACCGGACCCACTGAACCGCAATGCTTCCGACAATCCCGCTGATCGACTTTTTATTCCATGCAAAACATCCCCGGAAGCCTCGTTTGCATCCGAAACCCAAGGCGGCTAAACCATGAACCCAATCTGGCGCGACCTCCTCATCCCCCAAGTCCCCTGGTACTCCCTGATCCTCCGCGCCGTCATCGCCTGGCTCGCCGTCCTCATCCTGCTCCGCCTCGCGGGCAAGCGGCAGGTCGCCCAGATGGGCATCGGCGAGTTCGTCGCCCTCCTCCTCATCAGCAACGCCGTTCAGAACTCCATGAACGGCGGCGACAACTCCCTCGTCGGCGGTCTGATTCTCGCCGCCGTCCTGATCGTCCTCTCGCACCTCTTCAGCTATCTCACCTATCGATTCCGCAAGCTGGAGGTTCTCGTTCAGGGCCGCCCGACGCTCCTCATTCATCGCGGCCAGATCGTGCACCACGCGCTTCAGAAAGAGTTGCTCACCGTGACCGAGCTGCGTCACCTCCTGCGCAAGCAGGGAATCCACGAGCTCCGCGAAATTCAGGAGGCCGTCCTCGAGCCGGACGGCTTCATCAGCATCGTCAAAAAGAGCGAGCTGCCGGAAGAGCCGGACATGCAGCGTAATGATGTCTACTAGTGGGGGAGCGCGATGACGAATCATGAACGATGCGAACAAGCTTGGACACACTTATCTAGTTCGCGGTTCCAGGAGGCTGAACAACTGTTCAGCGAAGTCTTGTCGCGCGATGCCAACGATGCGCGAGCGCTGCGCGGAATGGGACGGTTGGCGCGCTTCACAAACAGGCCGGACCTGGCATTGGACATGTTTGCTCGCGCGGTCCGGGCCGATCCTGAAAGTCATGAGGCGCAGTGCGACCTCGCAATGGAGTTATCGAACCGCGGGCGCTTGGACGATGCTATCCGCGCGCTCCGCGTCGCCGTGTCGTTGCGGAGTGATATCGGCCGGTATCACAGTTTTCTTGGGACGCTGCTGGGAATGCGCGGTCAACTCGCGCGGGCATAGGAGTCTCTCCTCAAAGCCGTCGAGCTAAGCCCCGATGATGCGAATGCTCATCTCAATCTGGCCGTGACGCTGTCAAATCTTGATGACGTTCCTGGTGCCGAAGTGCACGCCCGGCGGGCGCTCGAGCTTAATCCCAATCTCGCACAAGCGCACGCCACCCTCGCTGCCGCCGCGGAACTGAAAGGCGATCTTCCGTCCATGCTCGCCGCCCACCAGGCCGCCGTTGCCCTCGACCCCGAAAATCCCGACTTCCACTTCGCCCTTTCCCACTCGCTCCTCATGACCGGCAACTTCCTCGACGGCTGGCGCGAGTACGAATGGCGCTTCAAAACCAGGATCGATCCCTCCGAAGCCCCAAAGTTTTCCACCGCTCCCTGGGATGGCGCCGACATCCCCGGCAAAACACTCCTCGTCCACGCCGAGCAAGGCCTCGGCGATGCCATTCAGTTCGCGCGATACCTCCCCATCCTCGCCCGCAGCGGAATCCGCGTTGTCCTTCGATGCCAGCCGCCGCTCGGTGATATAATGCGAACCGTCGAAGGTATTTCTGAAGTGACGACCGGCAAAGAAGCGCTTCCCAGGTTCGACGAGCACGTCCCCCTCCTCGGCTTGCCTCACCGCTTGGGAACCGCGCTTGACTCAATCCCGCAAAACGTCCCTTACTGTTTCGCGAATGACCACAAGGTCAACGCATGGCGCGCTCGAATCAAGCCCACAACCAGGAAACGCATCGGCGTCGCCGGGGCCGGAAACCCGCGGCATCCCCGAGACCGGCAGCGCTCCATCGACTCCGCCCTCCTCGCGCCGCTCGCGCAATGCCAAAGTGTTGACTTCTTCTCACTTCAACGAGATTGGCGTGGCCCAAAGCCTCCGCTGCCGATGCAGGATTTCACGCACGAGCTTCACGATCTCTCCGATACCGCCGCACTCATGTCGAACCTCGATTTAGTCATCAGCGTCGACACCTCCCTCGCCCATCTCGCCGGCGCACTCGGTCGCCCGGTGTGGACGCTCATCGCCTTCGCCCCCGACTGGCGGTGGATGCGCGATCGATCCGACACCCCTTGGTATCCCACCATGCGTCTCTTCCGTCAGCCCGCGCAGAGCGATTGGCCATCCGTCATCAATCAGGTGCGCGATGCGCTGTCTTCCCATCCAGCAAACACGCCACGTTCATGTCCCCCATGACATTGATCGCCGTCCGGCACCGATCGAGAAACCAATCCACCGGCAGCAGAAGCGCGATATACCCCGGCGGAAGACCGACAGCGCTAAACACCAGCGTCATCGTGACCAGCCCCGCCTCGGGGATTCCCGCCGCCCCAACCGATGCCGCCACGCTCGTCAGCACCACCAGCAACTGCTGCGTCAACGTCAGGTTCACGCCGATCATCTGCGCGATAAACAGCGCGCACATCGCCTCGTACAGCGCCGTGCCGTCGTTATTAAAATTTGACCCGACCAGCGCCCCCAGGCTCGCCGACTCCTCCCGCAATCCCACCCGCTCGCGAAGCGTCGCATACGTCACCGGCATCGTCACCGTCGAACTCGCGGTGGAGAACGCCATCGCCAGCGCATCGCGAGCTTCCCGCACCAGATCCGTCGGCCGCACCCAGCTCCACAACTTGATCCGGAGGAGGTAATACGTCCCCTGAAGCGCCAGCGCCACCAGCACCGCCGCGATAAACCAGCCCAGCGCCAGGAACGGCTTGAACCCTTGGGTGCCGACGACATAAGCAACCTTGCCCAGCACCGCAATCGGAACCAGCGCGATGACCCAGTGGAGCAGGATCAGGATGAGATCGTAAAAAACGTCAACCGCGTCCAGAACTTTTTGCCGGCGCGCCGGCGCCAGTTGCCGGGCCGCGATACCAAACGCCACGGCTATAAAAATCACCCCGATGACTTTGTTCTCCACCAACGGCTGAAGCAAACTGGAAGGAATGTTGTCCAGAAGCTGCGCGATCGGATCACCCGCGATCGGCGGCATCGTTCCCTCATGCAGCTGTGCATGTTTCCCCGGTCGAAGCACGTTGGCGACGGTGAGCCCGATCAAAATCGCAACGACCGTATTGAGCACCAGCAGGAAAAACATCTTCCCCGCCATCCGCCCGCCGACCTTGGCGCGGATCAGCGCCTGCATCACCGCCACCAGAATCAGCGGCGGCGCGATCGCGCCCAGCAGCCGAAGAATAATGCTCGCCGGAACGTTGAATCGCTTCGCCCAATCAGGACTCAGTACCAGCCCCAGCCCGACCCCGATGATCAGGCCAATGATGATCTGGATATAAAGCGGCACGCGCCGCCACAGCGGCTTTTGCGCGCCCGTCGTCTGCGGAGATGTGGATTCGAGAATCGAGTGCTCCACGCGACCGCAAGGGTATCGCATGCAGGTCGCATGAGCGAATTATAAAAACGCCTGAATCTCTCACATCCGCGTCAGGAAGTTTCGTCAAACCCGCTGGGGCGCATCGGCAACTGCTTCGACCGTCCCCGGCGTCCTGTCCGCTTGGTGCCGCGCTTCTTTGGAATGGTGTCCACGGTAAGCTTTTTCGCGAATGCGGTGGAACTCCTTTTCCATTTTATCGAGCTCTTCATCGGTGCAGTTCTCAAGATCGACCAGCCGATTGCGGGCGCCTTTCAGCCCGTGGATCAGCTCATCGAGCTTGAGATGAATCGCGCGTGCGTCGCGATTCTGGGTGTTCTGAATCAGAAACACCATCAGAAAGGTGACGATGGTGGTGCCGGTGTTGATGATGAGTTGCCAGGTATTGGAATAGTGGAAACGGTGACCGAGCAGCGCCCAGGTGAGGATCGTGAGCGTGGCAGTGATGAAAGCCCACGGCGAACCCACCACCACCGAGCTTTTGTGGGAGAATTTCCGAAACAGCTCGTGAAGGACATGCGGGACGACGGTGTTCAGTGGCGGCGACGATCCATTTTCGTTGCTCGAGAGGGTCTCGTTTGGGCGGATCATTCAAAAACTCCAAAGGGGGTTGGCGCGAAACAACGGTTGAGGCTGCAAGCCGTATGCCAGAATGGGTTTGAAGAACATGGGCGAGACGCCCATGCTACTGTTGAAAACGTCACAACCTCTGCGGTACTCCGAAGGATCTGCCTGGGGAGCAACTCAGGCCAGATCCTTCAGAGTACCTCAGAGCATGTGAACTTTTCCTGTAGCACGGGCATCTTGCCCGTGTTGGCGATACAGGCATGGGCAAGATGCCCGTGCTACGGGGAAGTACAATGTGGTCATGATCAAGCAAATTGGGTTGGCGATTCTGCTGGCATGTTCGGCGGCGCCGGGTGGGGAGTTGATTTCGCCCGCGCTTCCCGGCGGGCTTGGGGTGAACATCCATTTCACACAACCGCGCGCGGGCGAAATGAAAATGATCCGCGACGCGGGCTTTCGCTTCGTGCGGATGGATTTCGATTGGATTCGCACGGAGAAGGAGAAGGGGAAATACGACTTTGCCGCCTACGACGGCTTGATGAAGGAGCTCGAAGCCAACGGCATCCGCGCGGTGTTCATCCTGGATTATGTCAACCCCCTTTATGACGAGAGCAAGTCGCCATATTCGGATGATGGACGCAAAGCATTTGCAAAATGGGCGGCCGAAGCAGTCAAGCATTTCAAGAATCGCGGAATCGTCTGGGAGATGTACAACGAGCCGAACATCTCGCGGTTCTGGCGGCCGACGGCGAACGTGGATGACTACGTAAAGCTGGCCCTGGAGGTGGGAAAGGCAATTCGCGAGGCGGCCCCGGATGAGTTCTACATCGGCCCCGCAATGAGCACCATCGACGGCCCATTCCTGGAGAAAGGTCTTCAGGCCGGCCTGCTCGAGTACTGGTCGGCGGTCAGCGTTCATCCCTATCGCCAAAATGCGCCCGAGACGGTGGAGGAAGATTACCGCAAGCTTCGCATGATGATTCGCCGGCACGCGCCCAAAGGAAAACAGATCCCCATTCTCTCCGGCGAGTGGGGCTACTCATCCGCGTGGGGCGGATTTGATCCCGACAAGCAGGGAAAACTTTTACCGCGCCAGTGGCTGACCAACGTGATGAACGATGTGCCACTTTCGATCTGGTACGACTGGCACGATGATGGAACCGATCCGAAAGAGCCCGAGCATCATTTCGGGACGGTGCTGAATGAATATCACGAGAAACGAGATCCGGTCTACGACGCCAAGCCCGCGTATCGCGCGGCCAAGACGCTGACGAGCATGTTGGATGGTTTCAAGTACAACAAGCGGTTGATCGGAATGCATCCGCTCGATCATTTGCTGATGTTCGACAACGCGGATGAAGTTCGATTCGTGGCGTGGACGCTGCTCGATCGCCCGCATGATGTGACGATCCCCGCGATGGCGAGCACGAAGTTCACAACCTACGACCATTTGGGCGCCAAGATCGGAAATCCCCAGGCCGGAGAGAAGGGGCTCTCGCTGCAACTGTCCGATGCGCCGATGTACGTCGTGCCGGAGAAAACGGATGAGGTGATGCGGGCGCTGGCAGCTTGGGAGCGCGCGCCGCTGGAGGTGGTGGGGAAGCACTCGGAGATCACGCGGGTGGCGTTGAAGTTCACCAATCCGCTGGAGAAGCGGCTGCACATTCAGTCTTCTGTCGTGGGGGCATCATCGAAGCAGTGGGTGCGCGCGGGTGGATCGGCGCCGCTGGGCGTGAGGGTTTCGCTGCTGCGGGATCCCAACGTCATGAGCTGGCCCTTCGATCTGCAAATCGGCGACGTAGAGGCCTCGCAGATGATGCGGTTCATCGTGACGAACCCGCTGATCGCCAAGGTGCTGCCGCCGGCGGGGAACCGCATGGTGGTGCGGGTGGAGAATCCCAGTGGCGAAGCGTTCAACGGCTCGGTGCGGGCGTCGGTGATGGTGGATCCTCGTCAGGAGCCGCAGCGTAGCGCACAGCCTTTGCAATTTGCCGAAGGACAGAAGGAGGCACGGGTCGGATTTGCGATGCAGGAGCGGGCGCCGGTGATGGTGGAGGTTGTCGACTCCGGCAATCACCCGTTCACGGTGGCGGAATTCCAACTGTTTTCGCCTGTGACGCTCGCGGCGAAGGATTACGAGATCAAGGCGGAAGGGGACAAGACGGTGCCGTCGACGCAGTCGATCGATGACGCCGCCGCGCCCGATGCGCCGCCGGGTCCGGTCGAGAGCGTGTTGAAGGTGAAGTATGCGTTTGACCCCGGCTGGAAGTTTGCGTGCGTAAAGGCGAAGGACCAGACGACGATGCTGCCGGGGAGACCGAGGGCGCTATTGATCTGGGTGCGCGGTGATGGGAGCGGGAATATCTCGCGCATGCGGTTCGCCGACTCTGGCGGGCAAACCTTCCAGCCGGACGGGCCCAAGCTCATTGACAAAGCATGGCACCTTGTCGAGTTCCCGCTGGATGGTTCAAAGGCCGCCCACTGGGCCGGAGCGAATGATGGGGTGGTGCATTATCCGATACGGATCGAAAGCCTGCTGTTGGTAGATAGCGCAGCGCGCGCAAAGACGGCGGGGGAAGTGTTTATTGCCGGGCCCACCTTGATCTATGCGGTGGGGCGATAAGCCGAGTGTCGCCCCTACAGGAGCGCCTGGCTATCAACTTACGATTGCCGTCGGCGCGACTTCGGGCGCGGGCGCGGGAGCGACCGTCAGCACCGGATCAGGCGGCAGGTTCTCAAACGTCTCAGGTTCACTCCTCTTCGGCTTGAACGTCGCGCTCAGGAAGTAGAAGCCCAGCGCCACCAGCAGCAACTTGTTGAAGCCGATAATCAGCGACAGTTGCTCCGACAGACCGCCCAGGATGATGCCCGCGACGTTGGATCCGAAGTCCACGTCCGGCCGCTGCGACTCCCGGAAGCTGGTCGCGAAGATCACGCCGGCGAAGAAAACCGGGATGAAGAACACCGCGCAGCTCAGCACCGTTCGCGGCGTCGGCGACATCGCCAGGAAGTAGTTCATCGGAATGAACGCCCCCGCGACCAGCGCGATCCCGAGCAACCCGTACCAGATCCACAGGTTCCTCGGCTTGAATGTGATCACGAACAAATTCGCCAGCAGGATCATGACCAGGATCGCGAAGAACACGACGGAGTTCACGCTCCAGGTGGAGCCGAACAGCAGCGCCATGTGCACGACGCCCTTGGTTTCCAGCAGCATGAACCCCGCGCCGAGGAAGAACATCTGGAAATTAAATCGCCCGCGGCGCTGGTTCGGGTTGCGGCTGAACCACACGGGCCAGGTAAAGACGATGAGGATCAGGAAAGACAATCCGCCGATCAGCGCCATCCCCACGAGGCCGGGGTTTTTCGGGATGGTCTTGTCGCGCAGATACAGGAAAGGCCAATCATCCCGAGGCTCGATCACCGAAGCTCCGACGGTTTCAACTTTCGAAGGAGAGATCAGTCGCCACGGCGCCGCTGCGCCGGCGTGTTCCTGGTAGTACGCAGCCGAATCACCGCTCGTGCCCGGGGGGATGGGACTGAACGCGTTGATCTTCTCGTTGCGGCCCGGCAACTCGGCGACCCAGAAATTGTCGTTCTTCTGGAATTTCGCGCGGATCGCATCCAGGACCGGAACCGAACCTGCGGGCCTGGTCGTCGCGGTGGAGGCATTTGCAGTCGGACTCGTCGCCGCGGCGGCATGCGTGCCTGGCGATGCGCCTTCAATCGGCTTGCCAACCATCAGATAGGTAATGTGATTCCGCTGATCGTCGCTGAGCTTGATCTCTTTCTGATAAGGCATGGAGATGACGATCGGTTCGACGCCGAACACTTCCTTCGCCATCTTCGCGAGGCGCGCAATGACCCACCCCTGGCGGTAATAGTTGTACATCGCGAACACGCCGCCCGGTTTCAGCTTGGCCTTGATGTCCTCCATGGCCTCGCGCGTGAAGAGGAAGCTTTCCAATCGCAAGCTGGAATAACCTGAATGCAGCACGAGCGAATCGACGAGCGCGTAAGAAATCAGATCATACTTCTTCCGCGTCTTCTTCACGAAGCTGCGGCCGTCATCGAGATGAATTCCCCACTTGTCGATATCCATCGTGGGCTCGCCGAGGCTTGCATAGGGCTTATCCGGATGATCCTGCCGCCCGATCCAATTGATCACGGGGTCGATCTCGACCGCGTCGATGTGCTGTACGCCGCTCTTGAGCGCGCCTGAGACATCGTTACCCGAGCCGGCTCCGATAATCATGATGTCCTGAAATGGCGGATTCCCCGCATCCCGGTTGAGAAGGTGCGGCATCATGTATGCCGGGCCACGCTCGCTCACCGGCATCATCTGCTGATGCGCGATCCCGTTGGTGTCGATCTCCCCTTGCTGCGGCACATAGCTGATGCGGTAGTAGGGAGACCAGAACGTCGCCCCGCGCCCGCCGATGCCGTAGGCGCTGATCGCGATCATGAACATGATGATCATCGCCGCGATCACCTGCCGGCCCGTCCATGGGCGAACGAAGTACAGGCACAGCATCACAATCAGCAGGAACCAAACGTGCGGGCTGGTCCAGAACCAGCTTGCGATGGCGAAGAGCGCAATGCCCGTGAGCGATCCGAGCACGTCAATGGTGTAAGCGCCGACGCGGCTGGGGATGCGGTCAAACGCGCGCCCCATGGTCTGACCGAGGCCGATGAAAATGAGCGCGATCAGCGTGAAGAACGTCCCGGCGACAACCGGCATCGGGACGACAAAATGCGTCGGATCCTTCGGGCGGTACTCGGTGCCGAAGAAGATGAGCTGCGGGTTGGCCTGGTCGTTTCCGCCAACGGAGATCGACAGTTTGCTGTCGGGCGCGTTGTACGCGCTGTTCACCATGATCGCCAGCGCGATCGCGAAGCACATCAGCGGCAGGACCCACTTGATAAAGTTCGTCCGGCGGGACGCCGTCATCAGGCCGACGCTCATGCCGAGGAACGTCGCCATCAGCACGATGTTCGTGAAGAACGTGAGGAACACCACCGTGGCCCCGAACCACCGGATGCACGCCAGCTCCGTGAACAGGATCAGGAAGCTGATCAAGAACAGGTCAAGGCGCGGGCGGCGGATGCTGGACGAAGGATCGATCGGCTCCGCCGACTGCAACGGCAACGATTCAGTTTCAAGAGTTGTCATGCGCGCAGGATTGTAAATGAATCGAAAAAATAGAGAAGCTCCCCGTAGCACGGGCATCTTGCCCGTGTTTGCGGCACAATTCACGGGCAGGGCGCCTACGCTAAAACAAGCGGGACTGCTCAACAAAAGCCGCGAAAATTAAGGTTTAGAAGTTTTGCTACTGGACCGGCTGCGGTGCCGGTTCCCACCCTACCTTTGCCTGGCCGAGAACCGTTCCGGTCGCGACGGCGATGTCGACCTGCGAGATCTGGTAATCCGCCAGCGCCCGGATTTCCGCGGACTGAGCATTCCCAAATCGCGTTTGTGCCTCGATCACTTCCGTGCTCGTTCGCAGTCCCTGACTGAACGCGCGAATCTCGGCATCCAGCACGCGCTGCGCCGTTTCAACGCGCTTCCGTGCAGCCAGAATGCGATACCAGTTGGTATCCAGTTGATCGATGGCATTGAAAAGTTCCTGTCGAATCGACGCAATCCGCTGGTCCTTTGTGGCGAGCGATTGCAGTCGAACCGCCAGCGCCCGCCGAAGCCGCGACCGCGCCGCTTCGTTTCCGATCGGCAGTTCAACCCGCAGCCCCACGGTGTGATCGTTAAAATTGTTATCCCGCACCATCGAAAACGCGTCATCAAACTGCCCGCCCAACCCGTTGATGCCGTACGTGTAGGTGAGGTTCACTAGCGGCAGCATGTCATTCCGCGCCACCGCGACATTGCTGCTTTCTTCGGCAATCTGCAACTCCAGCTCCAGCATCTCCATCCGGCGGGACAGCGCTTCGGTGGCCAGGTGCTCCGGGTCGATGCGGTAATACAAAGTCTTCGGCGTCGTCGTGACTGCCACGATGATCGGCGTTTCCATCTCCAGCCCCGGCGTATTCAGGATGCGCTTCAGATCACGCTCGCTGGTGCGAACGACGTTCTCCGCGTTGATGACGGCTTCAATACTGTCGGCCACACCCGATTCGGCGCGCACCACTTCCACTTCCGCAGCCGCCCCCGCGTTGACCATTCGCCGCGCCCGATCAAGCTGGGCTACCGCAAGGTCATACTCTTGTTTGCGAACGATCAGGTCCTGTCGCCCCGCGTACAACCGCCAGTAAACGCGGTCGACGGTTGTCAGCACCCCGATAATGGAAAGCTTCGTCCGCGCCTCGGATTGGAGATAGTTGTATCGCGCGATCCGAATTCCCTGCTCCGCATAATAAGCGCCCGCGCCGCGAAGCAGCGGATGGCTCACCGTCGCCTGAGGATCGGTTGTATACGCGGGATTCAGCGTCGCGAACTCGTTGTTCGTCTCGAGCCAGCTCAGCGGAGCTGCAAACCGCAGCGCCCCGCCCGTCCGCAACGGTAAATTCACGCCCGGCGTCAACTGCACACTCTTCGCTTCTGAACTTTGCGTGCGATTTGCCGTGGGCGCATCGCTGACGGAGAAATTGACATCGGTGGTGAACAGTGCTTCAAAGCGCGACTCTTCCTCATTGATGCGCTGCCGGGCGAGGGTCGGATTGAGCAGCTCGACGCGAAGATCGAGATTGTTCTCCAGCGCCAGCCGTCTCGCTTCTTCGATCGACAGCTTGAACTCCGGAATCGCCGGATGCGTCGTGGGCAGATGCGACGGTTTCGTGGCGGCGGCGAGCGCCGGCTGCGTCGCGGCTGGTTCCAGCGCAAGCAAATCAATAGCCCGCAGCTTTTCGCGCGGCAGCGCCGGCATGTTCGACCAATCCCCGCAGCCGGAGAGAAGAATAAATCCGAAGCACGAAATCCCAAGGACGAGACAAATTCGAATCTTCAATGCCTCAAACAAAGCGCCGCCTCCGGTCCGATTGGAAATTTCCGCCCTTGCCGTTTGTTTCGGATTTCGTGCTTCGGATTTCGTGCTTATCGATTTATTCATGACGTAACGCATCAATCGGATCGAGTCGAGCGGCCTTGATCGCCGGGAACATCCCGAAAATCAGTCCAACGCCGGCGGAGAATCCAAACGCAAGCACGATCGCGGACATGGGAACAATCATCTGTTGGCCACCGCCCGCCTCCTTGGGAATCATGGCGGACACGGCCGATGTAAGCCCCTGCCCGAGAAGCAATCCCATCGCGCCGCCGATGAGACACAAGACGACGGCTTCAACGAGAAATTGAAGGAGGATTGCCGCGGGCCTCGCGCCCACGGCTTTGCGCAATCCGATCTCGCGCGTTCGTTCCGAGACCGAAACCAGCATGATGTTCATGATCCCCACGCCGCCGACGAGCAGCGAAATCCCCACGATTCCGGTGGCGACCATGGTCACGATATTCGCCACGCGGGAGAACTGCTCGATCATCCGCTGCGCGGTCATCACCTCGAAAGTCTCTTCGCCCCCGGGCCGGATGTGGCGCTTCTGACGAAGGTAAAACTCGATCTCCGCCTTGGCGTCCTCCGACGCCTCCGGCTTCTTGCTCATCGCCATCACCGAATACCAAGGCCAGCGCGCCTTCTGAATCATGTACTTGAACGGCACGATGACTTCGCGCGATTCGCTGTCGCTCATCATCGCCGATGCCGACGGCTCCAGCATCCCGATCACCAGCAAACGAACGCCATCCCACACGATGTACTGGCCAGTCGGATCGCGATCCATACCGAGCTTGTCGCGCGTCGTCTTGTTGATCAGGCAAACCGGGCGAAGCTGATCGTTGTCCATCACCGTCAGCGGTCTGCCCATCTGCACCAGGCGATGCTCGATGTCATGCCACTCGGGATCCACGCCCATGACGTTGATTCGCTCATCCTCCACCTTCGATCCGAAGGTCAACGTTTGTCCGCCCCACCCGCGGGAATAAATGTGGGTGAACTTCGAGACGCTCGGGCAATTCTCCAGCAGGTCGTCAAAATCGTGGAGTCGAAATGCGACTTCGTAAAAGCTGTAGTTTGCCCGTTTCTCGGGCCAGTGCGGGCTGATGAAGATCTTGTTCGTTCCCACGGCCTCGAATTCGCTGAGCACGCGCTGTTTCATCCCGGTGATCAGTGCGATCACCGCGCTCACCGCGGCAACGCCGATCATGATTCCGACCGTCGTCAGGATGCCCCGGATTTTATTCGCCCAAATCTGCGAGAGCGCCAGCACGATGCTCTGGTAGAGCAGGACCGGTCCCGCCAGCGACAATCGCATCAGACCCATCATGCGTTTACGGCATCCTTCTCCACCGCCAGATCGCTCTGCACCTTCCCGTCCTTCATCCGGATGATCCGCCGCGCGTGCCGCGCCACGTCCGGCTCATGGGTGACCATGATGATGGTCTGACCGTCGGTGTAGAGTTGATCGAAGAGCGCGAGGATTTCTTCGCTGGTGACGGAGTCGAGGTTGCCGGTCGGTTCATCCGCCAGCAAAATTGCGGGGCGATTGACCAGCGCACGCGCGATGGCGACGCGTTGCTTCTGTCCGCCGGAGAGCTGGTTCGGCCGGTGGCTCATGCGATCGGCCAGCCCCACGGTCGTCAAAGCTTCCCGCGCGCGTGCCCGCCGCGCGAACCACGCGCCGCGCGAATAGATCATCGGAAGTTCCACGTTCCGCGCCGCCGTCGCGCGAGGCAGCAGCTCGAATGACTGAAACACAAACCCAATCCGTTCGTTCCGCACGCGAGCCAGTTGGGCCGCCCCCATGTCCGAAACAAGCTGCCCGTCCAGCTCATACGTCCCCGTGGTCGGGCGATCCAGGCACCCCAGGATGTTCATCAATGTAGACTTCCCCGACCCGCTCGAGCCCATGATCGCAACGTATTCGTTCAGCCCAATATCGATATCCACCCCATCCAGCGCGCGAATGCGCTCGACACCGACGGTGTAGTGTTTGGTGAGGTTGGAGATGCGAATCAGCATAGACGTCCGCCGTAACACGGGCATCTTGCCCGTGTTGAAGGTTCACACACGGGCAAGATGCCCGTGCTACAAGGAAGCTTTCAGTCATTCACCTCAACGCAACTGCCGGAACGGTTGTGGCTTTCGTCGGGCTCGTCGGCTGCGTCGACGCCTTCTCATCCTTGACCGTCATCCCGTCCGCCAGCGTCGGCAGAATCTTGTAAGGCCCGGTGACCACACGGTCTCCGTCTTTCAACCCCGCAGTGATGACCGTATGCGTCATGTCGCTCGGCCCGATCGTCACCGGCGTGATCTCTGTCTTCCCGTCCCTAAAACAATAAACCACCGTCGCCAGGGTTTTGGCCTTATCCACTTCGGGCTTGTTCTTCACTTTCTCCGGCAGGTCATCCACATTCCGCCCCATCACCGCCTGCGTCGGCACCTTGAAGACGTTCTTGTGAACGTTGGTCTCGATATCCACATCCGCGCTCAACCCCGCCGGAATCCGCCGTTTTTTCGTATCCAGCACCACCTTCGCCTTGTACCACTTCCCCTGGTTTGCTCCGCCCCCGCCGCCGCTCATGCGCTGCAACTGATCCGCGGTATCCAGACCGACGTTTCGTACGATGCCGTCGAAGGTTTCATCAGGATAAGCGCTGATGCGCACCTTCGCCTTTTGTCCCTCCTTCACCGCGGCGATATTGCTCTCATCGATCTGCGCGTCGACCTGCATTTCAGAGAGATCCGAAACTTCCAGGATCACCGTCCCGGGATTGTTCATCGTTCCCATGATGACCATCTCGCCCATCTTTGCGTTCACGCGCGTGACGATCCCGTCGATCGGCGAGTTGATGGTGGTGTACGCGAGATTATCCCGCGCCTGCGCAATCTCGGCATCGCCGGCGTCGATCTGATGTTTCAGCACGACGAGGTTCTGCGTCGAAGCCTCAAGCTCCCGCTGCCCCGCCTCGAGCTGCTTGTCCTGCTGATCGACCTTCGCCTGCGCCTGGTCCACCGTGGATTGGCTGACATCCTTGTTCGCCAGCAACTCCTTCTGCCGCCCGAGATCGCGCTTCGCGTCAACGAACATGACCTGCGACGCCGCGATCTGCGCCTCCTGCGCCCGGATCCGCGACGCCGCCTCATCAAGCTGCGCCTTCTGCGCGCTGGCGCGGGCAACCGTCGCGCGAAGCTGCGCTTCCATCTCGGTGGAATCCAGCTTCACCAGCAGCGAAGGCAACATCGGTGGATTCGCTTTCGGATTCCCCTTCGTCACGGCCATCCCCTCGTCGAAGTCCAGCTCCACGATCCGCGCCGCCACCCGCGCGCTGATCTGCACCTTGGTCTTAGGCTGAACCTGTCCCGGCGCGCTCACGATCTCAACCAGTTCCCCGCGCGTCACAGGCTCGGCGCGCACCGCCATCGCATTATCTCCACCCGAGACGTTCCCGCGCATCTTCACGCCCACCAACACTGCCGCCGTCCCTCCGAGGAGGACGACCGAAATCAGGATAATCAGAATCTTCACGTTCAAGCCCCGTCGCTGTGAATTGTGGAGGAGCAAAGCGGCACCTGGGGTTGTCGTTCCCGTTGAAGAGCCCGGCCCGCGGTGAGCCATCTTATAACCATGACCGCTCGCACCCGAATCGGATGTTCGCCCTGAACAGGTCTTCGAATTTTGCTCCGAAACATTTCACGGGCGGTTCAGTGACCATTAGTCGCTCACAATTCACAAATGTTTCTTAGATTTCATAAAAGGTTGGCAACAAAGAGATTATACGCCATGAAGATTTTCAATTTTACCCTTTACATTAACCTAACATAACGCTAACTTCCACCCTGTGTTAAACAGATGTTGAACAGATGTTGAACACACAGAGCGTCGCAGTCGGACGGGAGGAAAAGGGAACGCTGCCCGGCAAAACCATTTGTATTAGTAAAGTAATACAAAGATGGCGATTGTCAACAGCTTTCCGGGAAGTGAGGCCATGCGAACAGTCGGTTCTCAAGTCGTCGAACGCGCCCAGCGCGTCGAGGTTCAGGACGATCGGAAACGCATTCAGGAGGTGCTCAAACGCGCACAGTTATTACCCGAGCAGGATCGGCTCATCGTCGAGCTGGCCCTGCGCAGCACCAGCCATCGCAAAATCGCCGCGCTGCTCAAGCTCGCGCCGGGCAGCGTAACCCGCCGCGTCCGCAAACTCAGCCAGCGCCTCTACGATCCCATGGTGATCGCGCTCCTGCACGAAACCTGCACGCTTCCACCCGAGCTCCGGCAAATGGGCGTCGAACGCTTGCTGCTCGGAATGCACTTCAAGGAAATCGCGACAAAGCACCAGCTCCATCCCGTCGAGCTTCGAAATCAGCTCGGCTTTCTCAAGGGCTGGCACGAAGGCGTCGACGCGGGGAGGCGGCTGTGGGAACGAGTCTTCTAACCAAACAAAGTCGCGGCCGCGGCTTCCGGACATTCCGGCCTAAACGTCACCCGAAACCAGTTCCGCCCTTCGCCGGCATGCTCGGGATAGAACTCGAACAGCGTTCTGCGCATCGCCTCCAGCGTCGCAAAACCATCCGCCTGCGCATCCACCGCCGTCAGGTGATCCAACTCAAGCGCCTCCACCGATTCCACCAGCAGCCACCCAAGCCCCGGCGTGTAGCACCGCGAATTCGCCTTCACCCGCGGCGAACGCCAACGACGAATCGGCGTCCGTTTCTCGCCCGACAGAATCAAAGGCCAAAACTGCTTTTTGAAATGGAGTTGAGACATGACCGCTAAAAAGAACAACCCATCAACCGCCCAAACGGGAGTAGCGCTGATCAGCGAACGCGCGGCAACCGTCGCGCGCTGGTTCGGCGTTCAACAAACCTCCGCTTTCCAACCGGAAACGGTCAATCCGCCACCGCCACCGTTAACCCTCGCCCCTGGCACCATCACCCTGATCACCGGCGCCAGCGGCTCCGGGAAATCCACCCTTCTCCGGCAAATCCGCCGCTCGCACAACGCAACTTGGATCGACGTCGACCAGATCCGCCTTCCGGAACAGAGGGTCGTCGACTGTTTCGAAGACGAAGATCTCGAGACCGTCCTGATGATGCTCGGAAGGGTCGGCCTCGGCGAGGTCTGGACCTACCTCCGAAAGCCCAGCCAAATCAGCCAAGGCCAGCGCTGGCGCCTCCGCTGGGCGATCGCGCTCTGGCGCGCGACGAAGGATCGCAAGACGAATCGCAAGGTCATCGTTACATCAGATGAATTCTGCTCTGTGCTGGATGCCGTCACCGCAAGGGTCGTCTCCCGATGCCTTCGGCGGATGATCAGCCAGTTTCCGACCGTTTCCGCGGTTGTCGCAAGCGCCCGCGACGACCTCATTCCGGCCCTGCAGCCCGACACGAGGGTCGCTTGCGACTTTGGAACGACATCAGTCACAGACATTCCCCAGGGATGATTCCACATGATCCGTATCGGGATTTTCAACAATAGTTTTGGCTCCTGACAGAGTTGAGCCACAGAGATCACAGAGGCAGGTAAAACGCCTTGCCTTTTTTTTCATGTTTTTCGCTGTGGTCTCTGTGATCTCTGTGGCCCAATCTATTTTTACCAGCAGCTTTGACTAAACCTTAAAAGGGGAAGCGGGAGGGGAACATGCGCTGCGCACCAATCACCTGGTTGCCGGGGACATTGTCGATCGAGCGGGGAACGCGAGCCGACTACCTGGCTTTGGAACGATTCCACTACATCTCAAAACGACCCGCCGTCTGGGCCGGCGTCTGGAGGACCATCTATCAACACAACGACGCCGCGCGCGTCGTCGCGGTCGGCGTCCTGTCCTATCCCGTCCCATCCTGCGCGATCCGCGAGAAGTTGATACACGTTGATACAAAACGATATGCCCCGGCGAAAATCCGCTGGCTCAACCACAACCTCCGCACCATCAGCCGCATCATCGTCCACCCCCAGTTCCGAGGCGTCGGTCTGGCCAGCGAACTCGCGCAAACCCTCTGCACGGAAAGCGGCGTCCGATACGTCGAAGCGATGGCCGTCATGGGCATCGCCGTTCCATTCTTCCAACGCGCCGGAATGACGAGGTACGAACCGGACCCTGCAGGTCGTCCGATCTACTACCTCTGGGATCGAGCAATCCACAAAACGCCACCCAGAAAAGCGCGCTAACCGCGGCGCGCCCCCGCTTCAGCGGGGCGTGTCTTCAACTCACGCAAAGAACAAAACTTATCACCACTACGAGGGGATCATGAAAACGAAATCCAAATTCAAACCCAAAACCACCAAAACGCTCGCGCCCACTTCATTCACCAAACAATGCGAAACCCGCGATGAACTCCACGCCTGGGTGAAGGAATACCTCGACATCAACATTCCAAGAACATCATGCTGTCCCGGCCACTGTGCGCCTTTTGAATACCTCGCCTCCGCTTACTTCGAGCCCTCAAAAGACCTCGTCGTCTGGGCGCCCCGCGGCGGAGGAAAAACCCGCCTCGGCGCCATCGCCACACTCCTCGATCTGGTCCACAAACCCAAGTGCTCCATCCGCATCCTCGGCGGCTCTCTCGAACAGAGCCTCAAAATGTGGGAACACCTCCGCGACGACCTCGAGCTCCTGAAAGAAAAAGCGGGCGATGACATCGCCTTCACCGTCGGCGCCCAGCGCGTCCGCATGAACAACGGCTCCGTCGCCGCCGTCCTCACGCAATCCGAGAAAGCCGTCAGAGGCCTCCGCGTCCAGAAGCTGCGCTGCGATGAAGTCGAGCTCTTCGAACCCAAAATCTGGGAAGCCGCCCAACTCGTCACCCGGACCCTCAAAAAATCCGGCAACGAGCCCGGCCCCAACGTCGTCAACGGCGTCGTCGAAGTCTTCTCAACCCTCCACCGACCCTGGGGAATGATGCAGAAGATCACCGATGCCGCCCAGGCACGGGGCGCCACCCTCTTGCGCTGGTGTCTTCTCGACGTCCTCGAGCGCTGCCCCATCACCCGCGCCTGCGAAACCTGCCCCCTTCACCCCGATTGCGCCGGCCGAGCCAAAACCGACTGCGATGGCTTCTTCTCCATCGATGACGCCATCGCCATGAAAAGCCGCGTCAGCATCGATACCTGGGAAACCGAAATGCTCTGCCAGCGCCCCACGATCAAGGGTTGCGTCTTCCCCACCTTCAACAAAGAACTGCACGTGAAGCAGACCGTCGAAACCTCCGCCGACTCCGAACTCTGGCTCGGCATCGACTTCGGATTCTCCAACCCCTTCGTCTGCCTCTGGATCCGCAAATACGCCGATGGCGTCATCCACGTCCTCGACGAGTACGTCCAGCAGTCCCAGACAACGGACACGCACATCACCGAGATCAAATCCCGCGCCTACGGCGAGATCGCCCACATCGGCTGCGACCCCGCCGGCGGCGCCGCCAACGATCAAACCGCCAAGAGCAACGTCGACGTCCTCCGCAAAGCCAACTTCTCCGTTCGCACCAAAGGCAGCAAGATCGTCGAAGGACTCGAACTCCTCCGCCTCGGTCTAAAATCCGGCACCGCAAAATCCACCCTCTTCATCCACCCCCGCTGCGCCCGCCTCATCAAAGCCCTCCAAGCCTACCGCTACCCCGACCTCGCCGGCGAAATCCCCTTGAAGGACGGCGAGCACGACCACCTCATCGACGCCCTCCGCTACTTCTTCATCAACGCCACCACCAGCCACAAGATCGAAGCAAGGAGATATTGATGACTACGACAAAACCCGAAAACACCCGAAAATACCCGATTCCAAATGAAATTCCGTCGCACTTTCCTTCTCTCCCACCGGGAGACCGCAGGGGAGAGGGCGAGCGATCACAACCCCGATCCTCCCTCAACGCCCCCGCGTACAAAAAGGTATACTTAAAGCCACCCCAGCCCCTTCCGGAGCAACCTCCATGACCCCATCCGAAGAAGAATTCCGCCGACGCCTCACCCGCCGATCCTTCCTCGGCAACACCACTCGTGGAATCGGCGCAATAGCCCTGGCCCAGCTCCTCAACCCGCAGCTCCTCAACCCGCAACTCCTCAGCGCCGCCGAGCAGGCCAAGCCCACGGCTTTGGCCGCGGGTCACTACAAAGGAATCATCAACCCCTTACACTTCGCCCCCAAAGCCAAACGCGTCATCCACCTCTACATGGCCGGCGGCCCGTCCCACCTCGAAACCCTCGACTACAAGCCCACCCTCAAGAAGCAGGCCGGCAACCCCATGCCGGATTCCTTCACCAAGGGCCAGCCCATCGCCCAGCTCCAGGGCAAAGAGCTGCGCTGCTTCGCGCCGCAGTTTGACTTCCAGAAATTCGGCAAGTCCGGACAGGAAATCAGCTCGCTCTTCCCCCACATCGGATCCGTCGCCGATGACCTCTGCATCATCCGCTCGATGCAGACCGAAGCCATCAACCACGATCCCGCCCACACCTTCATGAACACCGGCTCCACCATCACCGGCCGGCCCAGCATGGGCTCGTGGGTCTGGTACGGCATCGGAAACGAAGCCGATGACCTGCCCGGTTTCGTCGTTCTCACCAGCACGGGCAAGTCCGGCCAGATGCAGCCCATCGCCACCCGCCAGTGGCACAGCGGATTCCTCCCCAGCAAGTTCCAGGGCGTTCACTTCCTCTCCAAGGGCGACCCCGTCCTCTACATGAACAATCCGCCGGGAGTTTCGCGCGATCAGCAGCGCGATGTCATCGACGCCGTCCAGAAGCTCAACCACCAGCGCGAAGAAGTCGTCGATGATCCCGAAATCGCCACCCGCATCAGCCAATACGAAATGGCCTTCAGGATGCAGGCCTCCGTCCCCGGCCTGATGGACCTCTCGGGCGAGTCGAAGAAGACGCTGGAAATGTACGGCACCGAAGGCGCGGATGGCTCCTACGGCGCCAACTGCCTTCTGGCTCGCCGCTTAGCCGAGCGCGGCGTGCGCTTTATCCAGGTCTATCATCGCGACTGGGATCATCACGGGAACCTCAAGACCGATATGGCCGTGATCGCCAAGGAAGTCGACCAGGCTTCGGCGGCGCTGATCAAGGACTTGAAGCAGCGCGGCATGCTCGACGACACGCTGGTGATCTGGGGCGGCGAATTCGGTCGCACGCCTATGGCTCAGGGCAATGGCCGCGATCACCACATCAAGGGTTTTTCCATCTGGATGGCCGGCGGCGGGATCAAGGGCGGCGTGTCCTACGGCTCAACCGATGAATTCGGCTACGCCGCCGTGCAGGATGTCGTCCAGGTGCATGATCTTCATGCGACCATGCTCCACCTCATGGGCGTCGACGATAAAAAGCTCACCTACAAATTCCAGGGCAGGGACTTCCGCCTGACCGATGTCTCGGGCAACGTGGTGAAGCCGATCCTCGCATGACCGGGGACTGGCTCCCTTTCGAGTGTTTGT
>JBBRYX010000025.1:0-64914 GCA_038237225.1 Tepidisphaerales bacterium
CTGTCAACCCCGTCCACCCCTTCCACACCTTCACCACCGTCCACCCCGACCACACCGTCCCCACAGTCCCCCCCCCGTCCCCCCCGTCCCCCCCGTCCCCACCATCCCCACCATCCCAACCATCCCCACCATCCCCCCCATCCCCCCCATCCCCATCGGACTGGATGCTTACAAATCCTGGCGCCTCTGGCCCCTCCAGCGCATCGGGGTCCGTTCCTACATGCGCTCCACCTACGACCGCGCCGGTGGAAACGAAGGCGCGGATGCGTCCCACTTCCTCTACCAACTCGCCGATGATCGCAACGTCACGCTGGACTTAGCAGGCGGTGGAATCTTGTACTTCACCCGCACCAACCACTGGCACGGCTCGCCCTGGCATTACATCGTCGACGGCACGGACCATCTCATCGCCGAATCCTCCACGGTCGATCCCAGGCATCCCACGCCCAACTCGACCTTCATCCCGCGCGATCTCTTCACCGAGCCGCTCGCCTACACCTGGTCCACCACCCAGGGCGCTGATCTCTCCTGGCTTCCCATCCCGTTCGAAAAGTCGCTGCAAATCGCCTACTCCCGCACGCACTACGGCACCGGCTACTCCATCTTCCACCAGTTCGTCTCCGGCATCCCGCTCTCGCAGCCGATTCATTCGTGGGACACCGCGACCACGCCCGATCCGAAAGTCCTCGAACTTCTCTCCCGCTCCGGCTCAGCTCCCGAGATGGATCTCGACCACGATTTTGCGGCTCAAGTCGCTCTCCCCAAATCCGGTTCCATCACCGTCCACCAACTGAAAGGCCCGTCGACGATCCGCTCGCTCTCCTTGGTCTTCATGAAATCCGCCGCCCTCGAAGCCTCGAAGGTGCGCCTGCGGATCACCTGGGACGAGCGCAGGGAGCCGTCGGTTGATGCCCCGCTCCCGCTGTTCTTCGGCGCCGGCACGCTCTACAACCGCGCGGGCGACAGCCGCGAGCATCTCGTGAAAGCCTTCCCGGTGAACATCCGTTTTGATGACCGCCTCGTCCACTTGGACTGCTACTTCCCCATGCCGTTCTTCCGCTCGGCGAAGATTGAGCTCATCAGCGACGGCGCGGACCTCGGCGTCGTGGGCTCGGTCGTCCAGACCGCGCCCCTCGCCGCGCCCGCGAACCATCTCGCCTACTTCCACGCCACCTACAGGGATCATCCGCACCCCGAGCCGGGCCGCGATCTCGTTCTGCTCGACACGAAGAACACGGAATCCTCCGAGCACTGGTCCGGCTCCTTCATCGGCACCAGTTTCATCTTCTCCCACAACGCCGTGCTGACCACGCTCGAGGGCGACCCGCGCTTCTTCTTCGACGACTCCAATTCCCCGCAAGGCTACGGCACCGGCACCGAAGAATGGGCGGGCGGCGGCGACTACTGGGGCGGACAAAACATGACCCTCCCGTTGGCAGGCCATCCCACCGGCGCGCGATCGGCGAAGGAGGCGAAGTGTGAGGAGGACAAGATCGAATCCGCCTACCGCTTCCTGCTCGCCGATCTCTTCCCCTTCGGCAAGAACGCCCGCATTCAGCTCGAGCATGGTGGGACCAATGAATCAACGGAGCACTACGAAACCCTCGCCTACTGGTACGGCCTGCCCGCGCCCTCGCTCGTGCAGAGCGACTTCCTCAAAGTCGGCGATGAGCAGTCCGAGCACGACCACGCGTATGACTCGCCGGATGCAAGCCCACCGTACACGATCACCTCGCGCTACGAGCTCGGCCCCGATCACCTCAAGGACCAGGAGATCTTCCCCGCGACGACGGATACCGGCCGCACGATCACCAAACCCGGCGGCGCAACCGAGTTCACGATCAAACTGGACAAAGCCAACACCGGCGTCCTCCTCCGCCGCAAGCTCGACTACCGGTTCCCCAATCAGCGCGCCCGTGTCTTCATCGCCCCCGAGACGAACACCGCCAACTTCCAGCCCGCCGGCGTGTGGTATCTCGCCGGCGGCAACACCTGCATCTACTCCAATCCCAAAGACGAACTCGGCCCCGCCGAACACAAAGTCCAAACGAGCAACCGCCGCTTCCGCGAGGATGAGTTGCTTCTTCCCCTGGCCCTGACGAAGAACCAATCCCAGATCCGCGTGAAGCTCGTCTTCGACCCGGTGAAGATCCCCCTCTTCCCCGGCCGCGACCTCGATCCGACCGCGTGGTCGGAGATCAACTACAGCGTCTACTGCTGGCGCGTGCCGGATCTCGCTCCTTGATCTCGCTTGGCGCGCTGTTGAAATCACGTGGTTGAACGATGCGCCAAGTGCGCCAAGTGCGCCAAGACGCCAAGAGCGCCAAGAATGGGGCGGGTGAACCATTCACAGAGAGTCGGAAGTTTCGGAAAGCCCCCCCCTGAAGAAGCGTGCGGGGGTGGGTTGCGCCCCTGCGTGTCTCCGCCGCGCACCATCGAGCTTGTTCCTCGCCATCACGAGTTGCCGCGCATCCCGCTCGGCCTGGCATCGCGCACGCACGCGCGGCGATGGAGCGCGCACGAGTTTTACGGGCTCGCGCTCGTGCTGCATCGGTCGCAGCGCGTGCTGGAGTGGTTCCAGCAGGGGGGTTATGGGACGCAAAGAGGCGAAAAAGCGGGCGAAAGCCCCGATTTTCAATTTTGCGGGGGCGGTGGGTCGATGGGGATCAGCAGGATGAGACTGTTTCCCCAGGACACGTACGGACGGATCCAATTCTTTATCTCGCACAACCCAACCTGGGCCGATCGCGCCGGCGAGATCGGCGCAACACCGGCGGCGATCGCGGCGCTGGTCGACAGAACTGAGGCCGCCCGCCTCGCCTACCTGCGTCAACTGGAAGCGCAGCAGGCGGCGCAGGCGGCGACGCAGGAACTGAACCGGCTGATGGAGGAGTTGCTCAAGGCCGGGTCGGACGTCGTCAAAGAGATCCGCTTCAAGGCGGCGACCGAGGGTGAGTCGATCTACAACCTCGCGGTGATCCCGGCGCCGAAGCAGCCCTCACGCATCCCTCCGCCGGGGATGCCGGCCGATATCACGTCCGAACTGCGGCAGGCGGGGGAACTGCTGCTGAGATGGAAATGCAGGAACCCGCCCGGCAGCGTCGGGACGATGTACCAGGTCCACCGGCAGGCTGGAATTGAAACATCCTTCACGTTCGTCGGCAGCTCCGGTGAGAAAAAGTTTCTCGACACCACCCTTCCCGCCGGCGCTGCGAGCGTGACCTACAGCCTCATCGCCGTCCGCTCCACCGCCCGGGGAAGCGAAGCCCGCTACACGATCAACCTGGGCGTGAGCGGGGGGGGTTCAGGGATGTCGATGCAATTCGGCAGAAACGCGGCTTAGTCCCGCACGCGCGCCCTTCAAGAATCCGCGCCTCCGCGCCTCCGCGGTTCTTCTATTTCGGCGCCGCCGCGGTTTGGGCGGGGGGGGCCGGGGCGGTGGTGGGCTGCGTCGCCGGCGTCTTCTGCGATGCGAGATATTCGACGAGGTTTCTCAGGTCGCGCTTGTTGAGGGGTTTGGCGATGTCGGCGGGCATCGGGCTTAGACCTTTGGTTCTCGTCTCGAGCTCTTTCTTGGCGATGTGGACGATGGCGCCGTCGCCGCTGTCCAAGACGATTTCCTTGTCGGTATCCGCGTTGACGACGCCGGTGTAGCGTTTGCCGGCTTTCACTTTGACCGTGACGTTCTCGAAGCCGGGGGCGATCTGGGCGTTGGGATTGACGATGCTTTCTAAAATGTAGGGCCGGTCTTTCCGCACGCCGGCATCGGAGAGGTTGGGGCCGTTGGCGCCGCCGTTGCCCGCGATCGTGTGGCAGCGGTAGCAGCTCACTTCGGCTTTCTCGTAGAAGATTTTCTTGCCGATCGCGCCGTCGCCACCGACCAGACACTCGCGGTATTGGGCGAGGGGATCGTCCTTGCTGCGCTGGGCATCGTAGGCGGCGCGCTTGGCCTTGATCTCACTCGAGGCGCTGCGGTTGGCGGCTTCGAGAAGGTCGAGGGTCAGTTCGGGCTGGAGGGTCGGAGGCGCAGAGGTGAGCTTGTCCATCCAGACGCTGAGAATCTGGTCGATCGCGGGGGAGGGGTCGAGTGAAGTGAGCGCTTCGAAGACCGATTGCTGATCGGCGAGCGTGCCGTTCGTGAGGAAGGCATTCACTTTCTGAATCCCGCCGCCCCCCGGCTCGCGGACGACGAGCTTGATGGCTTCCCTTCGCAGGGGGCCGCGGCCGGCGGTGAGCGCGGTTTGCAGCGTGTCGTGGAAGCGCGGATCTTTCAGCTCATCCATGGCGACCAGCGCCGCGGCGGCGACTTCGCTCGGCGTTTCCCTGCTCGTCACGACGGTGGCGAGGAGGTCGTCGTTGTCACCCGCCAGGACGGGGGGGCCGAGCTTCTTCACCAGATCGAGGACCGCGAGGCGGACGTTGACAGGGGGCGCGGGCGCGGGCGCGGGGGCCGGCGCGGGCGCGGGCGCGGGGGCCGGCGCGGGCGCGGGCGCGGGGGCGGGCGCGGGGGCGGGCGCGGGCGTCAAAATCGGGGCGAGGATCGGCTTGCCGGCGGTGATGGCGATGTTGAGATCGCGCGCGGGAAGCGGTCGCCAGACGCTGATCACGCGATCCGCGCCGCGGGGTTTGGTCCAGTCAGCGAGCATCTGCAGGGCTTCGATGCGCAGCCAGTCGGGGTAGGTTTTATCGGCGGCGAATTCGGCGACCTGTTTTGCGTTGTCGGCCGTGCCGAGTCGGAAGTTGGCGTTGAGGATGCGGTGGAGGAGGGCGTCGGAGAGGGCGGCGACGGGAGGGGTTTTCGCGGGAGCAGAGGGCGACGCAAGTGTCGCTTCTGCAACAGGCGCGGTGGCGGGAGTGGGCGGGCCGGCGGGATGCGTGGCCAGATCGTCGAAAGCTTTTTCGATCGGGACATCGTTAATGGCGCGGGCGGCTTCGAGCACGAGACTCGGGTCCTTGTCGGAGAGGAAGAGCGCGATGTTGGGATTTTGCAGCTTGCGGAGGGCGACGATGGCCCCGAGGCGGATCGAGCGGTTCTTGTCGCCGGCGGCCGCGATCAGCGGCTTGGTGTCTCCGATGTTCGCCAGCGCCGTCGCGGCGGCGTGGCGGAGGAAAGCGTCCTTGTCGGCGGCGCTCGCGAGCAGCTTGAAGAGGGCGGGGATCGCCTGCGCATCGCCGAGTTTCCCAGCGCTCTGGGCGGCGAAGAAGCGCACCCGCGCGCTTCGGTCTTCCATCAGCTTGATCAGTTTTCCCAGCGAGTCGATGTCCCTGTCGTCGCCGACGATCTTCGTGGCCTGCGCGCGAACTTCATCATCGGCATCCGCGAGCTGCGGCGTGACGAGATTGATCGCCTGCGGGGTTTTGCGCGCGATCTGACCGAGCGCCCAGAGGGCATGGATGCGCGGGAGCGTGCGGTTGTTGGTGACCAGCGAGTGGGGTTGGGTGCTCGGGGCGGTTGTGGGCGACTTCGGAAGCGTCCCGGTGTCGCCGAGAACATTCGCGAGCGTCGGGATCGATGCGCCGCCGCGCGCGGCGAGCGCGAACTGGGCGGCTTGGCGGACCCGCGCATCACGATGCGCCAGGAGCTTGCCGAGTTCCTCGCTGTCGCGGTTGCTCATGCCGTCGAAAAGAAGTTTCTTCACTTCGGCGACGAGCGGATCTTTCGCGCCTTCCTCGCTCTTGACTTTCCAGACCCGGCCGGTCTGGTTCTTGGCAAAACCCGCGTTCCAGTCGGCGATGTACGCAGAACCATCCGGGCCGAAGTCGATGTCCGTGGCGGTCATGTGCTCGACGAAGGGCTTCAAGTCCGTGACCTCGAAGCTGGCGCCTTTGGGCTTGATCGAAAAGCTGTGGATGAGGCTCGGCGGGCCGGCGCGGAAGTCGACGAGGAAGAAATGGTTGTTCCACTCGGGCGTGAAACCGGTGCCCGGATAATACGCGATGCCGGAGGGACCGAAGGCAATGTGCGCCAGCGGCGGGACAATGTAAGCGGCGGCGGTTTGAGACGTCTCCGGTTTCTCGACGTTCGTGAGCCCTTCGTGCAGCCACGGTCCGGTGGGGCGGTTGCCTTCGATGTGCTGGTAGCCCACGCGCCACCCGGTGTCCCCGCCTTCGACGAGGTAGACGAATCGGGCGGGGTCGCCGTGGTCGCAGTTGTTGTCGCCGGTGAAGAGGTTGCCGAAGGCGTCGAAGGCAAGCTCCTGGGGATTGCGCAATCCGGTCGCGAAGAGCTCGAGGTTGGCGCCGTCGGGGTCGCAGCGCAGGACCGAGCCGGTGTCGGGGGCGTCGAGGATCTTGCCTTCCTTGGTTTTCACGTGAAGCCCTCGGTCGCCGATGGAGAAGTACAGTTTGCCATCGGGGCCGAAGCGCAGGCCGTGGAGATCGTGGCCCAGAAAATTGTAGCGCACGCCGTAGCCATAGCTGAGCGACTGGCGGAAGTCGACGTGTCTGTCGCCATCGTTGTCGCGGAGGAGCCAGAGGTGGGGGATGTTGGCGAAGTAGACATCGTCGCCGGATTGGGAAGAGCGCACGAGGATGCCCGATGCGACGCCGTCGAGCGGATCTTTGAAGCTGTCGGCCCAGACGGTCGAGGTGTCCGCTCTTCCTTTGTGGCCTTTGTCCTCGAGGAGTCGGATGCGGTCGGGCCAGGTGGAGAGGGATGTAAGGTCGTCGTGGTTCCACTTCTTGATGACGGCGAGACGATCCTCAACCGTCTTGCAGGCGAGGTCGTCGTCGATTCGGTCGTAGATGTGGCGGATGTCGTAGACGCCTTCGCCCGAGCCGCCGCCGTTGAAGCGGAAGGTTTCGACGGCCCAGATGCGCCCCTTGTCGTCGGGCCAGATGCAGACCGGGTTGGAGAGCTGAGGCTCGGCCGCCCAGATGGAAAGCTTGAAACCGGCGGGGACTTTGTATTGCTCCATCGCCTTGGCTGCCTCGTCGAAGGCAGGGTCCTTCTTCGGAGGGTCGAGAATCTCCTGCGTGGTGGGCGACGCGAGGAGCGGAGCGGACAACAACAGGATGAGCAACATCGGAATGCGCATAGGGGAGGCATGGTACTGGATGGGGATTGTGGGGTGAAGCGGAAGCGAACCCTGAAACGTGAAACGTGACGAGAAGATTCAGAGGCGGGTTATTCTATATCTCTATGCAAGATCACGCGCTGTTCGTTGTCATCCTGAGTCATCAGGCAGCTTCGCCGCACCCGCGATGCATGAAAAGGGCCGTCATCCTGAACGGTACTCCGTGAAGGATCTTGCTGGATCGGTGATCAATGCAAGATGCTTCGGATTACCTCAGAGGTTGTGACCTTTTCAAAAGTAGCATGGGCGTCTCGCCCATGTCCTTCAGAAAAACATGGGCGAGACGCCCATGCTACTAAAAATTCACACCCTCTTCAGCATGACCGTTCCGGGTGATTCGCGAACGTTTTCGGAGCGGAAAATCCGCCAGAATCGACCCGTGCAGTATGATGCGGCCATGAAATCTAGCTTGGTGGCGATGATATCCCTGCTGCTGGTGGGCTCCGCGTTTGCTCAGACCTCCTCCCGGCCTGCTTCGCAGCCGGCGATATCCAAGGGCCATCGGATCTTGATCCAGCATGGGCTTCAGATTCACGCACTGGGGTTTCCATCGGATCCGTTTCACCTGCCGACGCTGACCGGGTGCAACTTCACGGGCGTGAACTGGAATTGGGAATCCAGCCCGAAATTGATGGGGCCTCCGCCGGGATTGCTTTGGAACCGATGGGCCAGGGACGAGGGCGAGATAACGCTGAAGCCGGCGGAACAGCCTTACTCGCGCAAACTGATCGCGTGGCAACTGCGGGATGAGCAGAACCTCAACGACCCCAAAGTTCTCGCCGCGGCGGTGAAGTGGTTCAACGCGACGCGCAAGCGGTTTCCCAACACGATCCTTTACTCCAATCAATACGGCGGGCAGGTGACCACCGAGGCGCTCGCCCGATATTACGAGGCGTGTCACCCCGACATGCTCTCGTTCGACACGTACCCGATGCTGGAAGCCGCCGACAACTGGAACCCGTTCTTCGGGGATTTGCAGCGCTATCGGAAGCTGGCGCTGGGGTGGGGGATTCCGTACGCCTGCTGGATTCAGACCTTTCATGGCGAGGACAAGTATCGAGACCCGAGCGATTCAGAGATGCGGCTGAATCAATTCGCGCCGTGGACTTTTGGTTACACGATGGTGACCGCGTTTACGTACAACGCGGGGTCCACCAATCTTTTTCGCGGGCCGGGCGATCAGAACCCCAAGCTCGCGTATCAGCAGTTAAAGACGATCAATCGCGAGTCGCTGAATCTCGGACCGGCGCTCGTGCGGCTGCGGAGCACCGATGTGCGGATCGTGCCCGGGCAGCACATCAAGGATGGGAAGCCCGCGGACAACGAGCACGTCGGGTGGGTGGATGTGTTGTCGTGGAAGTACAGGGAGAACGATCCGTATATCCGGGGATTTGCGGTGAAGAACCTGGGGAGCCGCAATGATGGACTTCGGGGGAATCTCTATGTGGGGTGGTTCAAGCCGCTCGAAGGCGGCGATGAGATTTACCTGATGATCACCAACGGGCTGGTCGATCGGAATTCGACCGGCGCCGAGTGCCGGCAGCGGGTCTCGGTGAACCTGCATTTTGAAAAATCAGGAATCAGCGGTGTGCAGCGGCTGAGCCGGGAGACGGGCAAGACCGAGGATGTGGAACTGGTGAAAATCGCGAAAGATCCGGGCCGGTTCGTCATGAACCTGGACCTGAACGGTGGAACCGGGGATTTGCTGAAGTTCAAGACCGGTGCGGCCTTTGTGGGTGCTCCCTTAGCACCGGCGCCCGCCCCGTAGGGTCAATCTACGAATTGGATGCGCGTGTTTCTGGGACCTCTTCAGTATTGCGTAGCGGTCGCACCCGAAGGCCCACATGGGACGACGCCAGGGAGTCCTGATTACAAATTGCGCCGGCGGCGGAGGAGCAGCGGGACAGCGAGGACGAATAGGGCCACGGTGGGTTCGGGAACTGGCGAGAAGTTGGCGAGGGTGACGGCGGTGGGCGAGTAGAGGACGTCGAAGTGCCCCGCGGCAATGTCGATGCCGGTTGTGGCATTGGAGAAGCTGCCCGTGATGTTGGCAGCGGTGAGGATGGGAAATCGATCAGTGGCGAGGGGAATGTAGTCGCCGAGAAGGTCCACGGTGAGCATGCCCTGGAGGGTGGCGGTGCCGGTGGCGGTGACGAGGTCGAAGAGATATGAGGTTGTGCCGGCGAGTTCGATCTCGAGATTGGCCAAGGCAGTGTGGGCAAAGTTTCCGACGATATCGAGCTCTCCCGGGGAGTTGCCGGGCGAGAGGGTGCCGTTGTTGATGACGTCGCCTTCGAGGGTTCCCGAACCGTGCACGGCGGTGTTGGCTGGGATGGTAAGCGGCTGTCCGTTGATGTGGACGAGTCCATTGCTGGTGAAGTGGCCGATGGAGACAAGGGGATCATAACCCGAAGCGAAATTGATGAGCGACCCGGCGAGTCCGGTGACGGTGGCGTTGGTGGCGCTGGTGATCTGTCCGTGAGAGAAATCGAGGAAGCTGGTAGCACCGGCGGTGAGCGTGGCGGCAGAGTTCGCGAAGTCGAGCGTGCCGTAGTGCGCGAGGGTTTTGTTGATGGTGAGGTTCCCGCCGGAGAGGGTATAGAGCCCGTTTTTCCCGATGTTGAGGGTCCCCAACCTGGCGGAGCCGCCGCTCTGGCTGAGCGATCCCGTGCCGGTATAAGATCTGCCAACTAGCGAGTTGAACTCGTCCCAGGCGATGTACGTGACGCCAGGCCGATCGCAAACCCCTGAATGCAGCTCATACGACGCGCGTGCGGGAGACGGCGCGCGCACAACGAGCCCCTGAAGTACCTCACCCGTTACCAAGCCGCCGTTTTGGATGAAGAGTGAACTGCTACTAGTGGAAACGAACAGCGCGCCGGTTATGGTTCCGCCATTGAGCGTGTACGTGGACGTGCCCGGCTGAGAGAAGGCTTGAATCCGTCCTACCTGCACGATGCCTCTCACGTCGCCGTTGTTTTGGATCACTGAACCGATGCTCTTCAAGCCAACGGTTAGAGAACTCGCCAAGACCGTTCCGCCGTTGATGGTAAGACTTCCGCTCCCGTCGTTTCCGACGGCGAGCCGCCCGTTGATGGTGAAAGTTCCTCCGTTGATGATTCCTGCACCGCCTTGATGGAACTGAACGTTTTCGGCACTCAATGAACCATCGTCAACGAGCAATTGCGCTCCGGCGCCGTTCACGTACAGCGTGGAGAAGGTGGCGTTGGCCCCGGTCTGGTGGATGGAAGAGCCGCTGGCGACGGTGACGGTGGGAGCGGAGATCGAACCGCCGCCGATGTTCAGTGTGCCTGTAAAATTCACTGAACCAACGTCGAGCGACGAAGAAACGGACGTCACACCATTGCTTTGGGCGAAGACTCCCGGCGCGGTAGTCGCTACGGAAAACGATGGAACAAAAATGGACCCACCGTTGTTGGCAGAAGTGAGATCGTTGATGGCAATGGAATTTGCGCCCGTCCTTGCGTCAAACATACCGGGTGCGGCGACGTCAATGCCACCGGTGAGGCTCACGGAAGAACCGACGGCTGGCATCACCGTAGCGGTTACGCTGAGATGCTGAGGGATAATCCCGCTGATATATTGAATCGCGCCCGGGTCGTTGACCTGATTTGCGCGGATGGTGACGGGGCTGTTAACAAACACGCGAGAATCGTTACCCGTCAATGCCTTCGGCTTTCCCTCGTTGTAGAGAAGGACGCCGTAATTCAGATACTGCGTCTTATACACAGTCGGGATGTATGAGATTTCGGTAGAAGGCGCGGCGAGCGACGTCGCGGTGAATTGTGTTTGTCCAATGAAAAACTCGGTGGCCGGGCTATTGTTGAAGGCCGGGCCGGAAGCTCGAGGGTAATAATACGTGTTGGTATTAACGCCAATATCGAGATCGCCGTCACCGTCGGAATCACTCTGTACGCCTCGGCTGCCAGCGTTGAAGGGGGATGGTCCGGTCAACCCGAGCAGATCGCCCTGCAGCCCGCCGCTCGAACTTCGCAAAGCGCCCATTGTGCTTTGGAAACCGTCATCAATGAAAGAGGGACCCGTTTGGAATACCGTGGCGAAGAGATCAAGGGTGACGATGTCCCCCCCCTTGCTAACGTAGGCTTCTTTTGCGTTGGTGCCGTGGACACGGAGGTCGAAACTCACCAAATACGGATTGGCCTGTGCCAGCAATGGCGTTGCAGACGCGGCTAAAGATAGCGCGGTGGCTGCGGTGATTCTGCGGTTGAATGTTTTGCGAGCCGCGATGACGTGCCCCCTTTTGTTGAGGTGACATGAGTATAAGGCGCGATGCGGCAAACGCAACAACGTTTAAACTGCTTGGCTCGTCGGTGTCTGACCCTGCCGGAAACACCTTCATAAGGACATTTATGAATGAAGTAATCAAAAGATACTCCGGAAACCCAATCCTCACCCCTCAGATGATTCCCGGCGCCAATGCGGTGTTTAACTCTTCAGTCGTGCAGTTTGCCGATGCCTATGTCGGCGTGTTTCGGGTCGAGCGAAAGCAGGGCTTCCAGTCGCTGCGCGTGGCGTGGAGCAACGATGGCATCACCGGCTGGACGTTCGATCCCGATGAAGTGCTCGTGCCGACCGAAGAGCCCTACATCACGTATGAAGAGGCTCGCTACGATCCGCGGATCACCAAGATTGACGGGGACTACTACATCTGCCATGCGTCAGAGAACCGTTTTGGCTGTCCGATCTCGGTGGCGCGGACGAAGGACTTTAAGAAGTTCGAAAAGATCGCGATCGCCAGCGAACCAACCAATCGGAACATGGTCCTCTTCCCCGAGAAAATCAACGGTCTCTACGCGCGCCTCGACCGCCCCTTCGAGTACGGCGGCAAGGGTAATATCTGGATCAGCTATTCGCCGGACCTGGTTTACTGGGGACGCAGCGAGTGCATCATGCAGAACCGCGGCTTTGCCTGGGACCAGGGGAAGATCGGTCCCGGCGCGCCGCCGATCAGGACGAAGGAGGGCTGGCTGGTGATCTATCACGGCATCACGCCGCGGGTGAATGCGCAGATTTACAAGGCCGGCGTGGCGCTGCTCGATTTGGAGGATCCGCGGAAAGTGATCGCGCGGGGAAAGGAGTATCTCATGGCCCCGCGCGAGATGTATGAGCGCGTGGGGGATGTGCCCAACGTGGTCTTCCCGACGGCGGTGATCCCCTATCACGAGAAGGATGAATGCCGGATTTATTACGGAGCGGCGGATACGGTATTCTGCATGGCGACGGCGAAAATCTCGGAGCTGGTCGAGTTTGCGAAGTCGGGGTGAGAATCAAATCATTGGAACCACGGATGGACACGGATGGACCGAGCGCTGGCTTCGCCCGCAACCCAAGACGGAGATCCACAGATTACGCAGATTTAGAGATTGCAGAGGGACCTTTTCTAATCTGCGCAATCTGCGAAATCTGTGGATCAACTCCCGATTTCCGAAGAATGTGAACACGGAGGCACGGGGGAAGCGAATTCCTCTGGGTCTCCGTGTCTCTGTGTTCACATTTTTTCTTTGGGCGCGCGGCAGGACGGAAGTGTTACGGGGAGCGCTCTTGGTGAGCGGGTTGGGTGGGTTGGGGACCGCGGAATTTGGTAACGGTCCAGCGGATGACGACGTAGAAGACGGGCGTCAGGAAGATCCCGAAGAACGTGACGCCCAGCATTCCCCAGAACACAACGGTGCCCAGGGCTCGGCGCATCTCGGAGCCCGCGCCGGTGGCGAGGACAAGAGGGACGACGCCCAGGATGAACGCGAAGCTGGTCATCAGGATCGGGCGGAGGCGAAGTCGCGAGGCTTCAATCGCGGCCTCAACGTAAGTCTTCCCGTGCTCCTCCTGCTGCTTGGCAAATTCCACGATCAGCACGGCGTTCTTCGCCGACAGACCCACCAACACGATAAAACCGATCTGGGTGAAGATGTTGTTGTCCTTCCCGCTGAGCCAGACGCCTCCGATCCCGGCGACGAGGCACATCGGGACGATGAGGATGATCGCCGTGGAGAGGGCGAAGCTTTCGTATTCCGCGGAGTGCGTGAGCCAGACGAACAGCACGCAGAGCGGAAAGATCAGCAGCGCGGTGTTCCCCGCGGCTTTTTCCTGGAAGGCCAGCTCGGTCCACTCGAAGGCGTAACCCGGAGGCAGCTTTTCGCGGGCCAGGCCTTCCATGATGGCGATGGCCTGACCGGTGCTGACGCCGGTGGCGCCGCCGCCCTGGATGTCGGCGGCGGGATACAGGTTGTAGCGGCTGATGCGGTCGGGCGCGGTGATCTCTTTCACCTTCACGAATGCGCCGAGAGGAACCATCTGCCCGGCGTTGTTGCGGGTTTGAAATTGCCCGATGTCGCTGGCGCTGCCGCGGAAGCTGGACTCGGCCTGGGCGATGACCTTAAAGACGCGCCCGAGGAACGTGAAGTCGTTCACGTATTGCGAGCCGAGGAACACGCCAAGCGTATCCCACACATCCGTCATCGCGACGCCTTGTTGCTTGACGCGCATCCGATCCACTTCAACCTTAAGCTGCGGCACGCTGGCGCGGAAGCTGCTGAAGAGCGATTGCAAATCGGGGTGTTCGCGTGCGGCGGCCATCAGACCGTTCGAGGCGGTTTCGAGCGCTTTGAAGTCGTTGGTGCCGGTGTGATCTTCCACCTGCATTTTGAATCCACCGGCAGGTCCGATCCCGCGCACGGGCGGCGGAGGGAACACGAGCGCCAAGCCTTCCTGCACTTGAGAAAACTGGCCCATCATTTTTCCAGCCAGCGCCAGCGCTGCCTGCTCCGGATGCTTGGCGCGCTCGTCGAACGGTTTGAGCGTGACGAACATCGTCGCGGTGTTGGACTGGCTGCCGCCGGTCAGGAACGAGAAGCCGACGATCGCGATCGCGTCTTTAACGCCTTCGTTCTTGCGAGCGAGCGTCATCAGCCGCTGAACGGTCGCATCCGTCCGCTCGAACGAAGCGGCATCAGGCATCTGGAGGTTGACGAGAAGATAGCCCTGGTCCTGCGAGGGAATAAATCCGGTGGGAACGGTCTTGAAGCCGAGGTATCCCACGAACGCCAGGCCGAGATAGACAACGAGCGCCAGGGCGGCAAGCCTGACGATGCGGCGAACAGCGCCGGTATAGGCGTTGGTCGAGACTTCGAGCGTGCGATTGAAGATCCTGAAGAACCAGCCCAGGACGAAATCGATCACGCGGGTGAACGGATCTCTTTTCCCGTGCTTGGGACGAAGCAAAAGCGCCGCGAGAGCGGGGCTGAGCGTGAGTGAGTTGAACGCGGAAATCAGCGTCGAGATTGAGATGGTCAACGCAAACTGGCGATAGAACTGCCCGGTGATTCCGCTGATGAAGGCCACCGGGATAAAGACCGCGGAGAGCCCGAACGCAATGGCGATGACCGCGGGCGTGACTTCCGTCATTGCTTTGTACGTGGCATCGCGCGGGGAAAGTCCCTGCTCGATCCAGCGCTCGACGTTCTCCACCACAACGATGGCGTCATCCACGACGATGCCGATCGCGAGCACGAGGCCAAAGAGCGAGAGGTTGTTGAGCGAGAAACCGAACACCTTCATAAAAGCAAAGGTGCCGATGAGCGACACCGGAATCGCGAGCAGCGGGACGAGCGAAGCGCGCCAGCTTTGGAGAAAGACAAGAACCACGATGACCACCAGCGCGATGGCTTCGAGAAGAGTTTGGATCACGTCGCGGATGCTGTCGCGGACGAAGAGGGTGGTGTCGTAGGGAAGCGCGTAGTCGATGCCGGGCGGGAAGGTTTGCTTGAGTTCCTTCATCCTGGCGTAAATGGCGTTGGCCGTGTCGATGGCGTTGGAACCGGGCAATTGGAACACCGCGATGCCGACCGCGGGCTGGTTGTTGTAAAGGCTCGCAGTGCTGTAATCGGCGGCGCCAAGTTCAACCCGCGCGATGTCGCGAATGAGAGTAACCCGGCTGCCTTCCCCGCGCTTGACGACGATCTCCCCGAATTTCGCGGGATCGGAGAGCTGCCCTTCCGCATTGACGGTGTATTGAAAATCAGCTGCGCCGGGCGGAAGAGGCTGCGCGCCAACGACGCCGGCGGCGACCTGGACGTTCTGCTCGCGGATCGCGCTGACGACGTCCGTGGCGGTGACGCCGCGGGCGGCAAGCTTCTGCGGATCGAGCCAGATGCGCATCGAGTAATCGCGCGCGCCGAAGACGCGGATATCGCCCACACCCGCCACGCGCGCGATCTGGTCGCGCACCTGCAGCGTCGCGAAGTTGCTCAGATAAAGCCGATCAAACTGCTGCGTCGGCGAATAAAGCTGGATGACCAGCGTGATATCCGGCGAGCTTTTGCGAACGGTCACGCCCTGCCGGCGAACTTCTTCGGGAAGCTGCGGCTCCGCCAGCGCCACGCGGTTCTGCACCTGAACCTGTGCGATGTCGAGATTCGTGCCCAGAGCGAAGGTGACGGTCAGTTGAAGCGAGCCGTCGTTGTTGCACTGGCTGGACATGTACAGCATGTTCTCGACGCCGTTGAGCTGCTGCTCGATCGGCGTGGCAATGCTGTCGGAGACGACTTGCGCGTTGGCGCCGGGATACCGGGCATTAACGACCACGGTGGGCGGCGCGATCTCGGGATACTGCGCGATCGGCAAATTAAACAACGCGATCCCGCCCACGAGCACCATCACGATCGACAGCACCGCGGCAAACACTGGACGGTCGATGAAGAAGTGTGCGAACTTCATCGCTCGGCCCCCGAGTTAGCGGGCGCCGTCGTTTGAGCGGAGCGCGGTGAAGGCAAACGCCTCGTCGTCGGCAGCAATTGAGTCGCGGGCGAGTTGGGCGCGGTGATCGGGATCTCGTCCACGTTCAGTTGCGTATCCCGCGGATTCACCTTCACCCCCGGGCGGGCGCGCTGGGCGCCGTTGATGATGATCCGATCGTCCGGATCAAGGCCTTCCTCAACCGAGCGGTAGCGGCCGAAGAGAACGCCCAGCTTCACGACCCGGCGCTCGACCGCGTTGTCGGCGCCGACGATGAGCACGAACCGCTGGTCCTGATCGGTCCCGATGGCGAGATCCGGGATCAACAGCGTTCGGTATCGTCCGCTGCCCGGAATACGCACGCGAGCGAAAAGCCCGGGCGTGAGATAACCCGGCGGAGGGTTGCTAAAAACGCCGCGAGCACGCATGTTTCCGGTTTGCGGATCCAGGCGGTTGTCCACAAAATCCACCACGCCTTCATGAGGAAAGCCGGCTTCGCTGGATAGCCGCATGAAGATCGGGATCTTCATGTCCCGGGCGCTGATGCGCTTCTTCTCCTGCGCCAGGCGCTGATACTTCAGGACCGATTGCTCGTCGACGTCCATGTAGGCGTAGATCGGATCGATCGATGCGATGGTCGTGAGGATCGTGGTCTGGCCTGATCCGCCATTGATGAGGTTCCCCGCAGTGATAAAAGCGCGGCTGACGCGGCCCGCGATCGGCGCCACGACCTTGGTGTACTCCAGATTCAGCCGAGCCGTTTCGGCGGCGGCCTGGGCGGCGGTGAGCGCCGCCTGTGCCGACTGCACCTGGAACCTTCGCGTCTCATACTCCTCCTGCGACACCGCCTTGCTGGCGAGGGCTCCCTCCGCCCGTTTGAACTCGCCTTGGGCTCGTGAAACCTGCGAATCCGCTTGCGCGACCTGCGCCCTGGCCCGATCGAAATCCGCTTTGATGAGTGCCGGATCGATGGTGAAAAGAGGATCCCCCTTCTTCACGATAGAACCTTCAACGAAGTGGACGGATTCGATGAACCCGCTCACGCGGGCGCGGACTTCCACGGTTTCCACCGCTTCGAGATGGCCGGTGTAGTCGTCCCACTCGATCACTTCGCGCTCGACCGGTCGGGCCACGGTTACCGCCGACGGCGGAGGGACCATCGGCGATTGACGCTTTTTGCATCCAACCAACGCAATCGAAATGAGTGGTGCGATTGCAAACGTTCGAGATACGCGGCGGAGCCATCGATGGCGCATAGGTTTCTATTCTAGGCACCCTCCGCCACACGACGCGTTGTAGAATGGAACCTCTGAATAACCTCAACCCGCCATCTTCAAACCGGCGTGGCCGCTTCAGCGGCCATGTCTTCGAGTTATTAATTTGAGCTACCAAGAGATCTCGAATCTCATCATGACCGACCCACGCCCCACACCAGCGTTGCGGTCACGGGAAAATGATCCGATGGATACCGGCCGTTGTCATTCGTGTGATCGATTCCCGCCGCCTGGGCGCGGAGGTGCGGCGTGTACAAAATCCAATCGATTCGGATCGGGTGATCGTTCTTCCCCGTGAACGGGTGCGGTGTGAAATCCTCGCGCGACGGCGTCGGATGAATCACTCGGTAACTGTCTTTCAGCGCCAGTTCCGGCTCACTCGCACCGTCGAAGCCGAGCATGCGATTGTAAGGAGGAGACCCATCCGCCGCGTTGAAGTCGCCGCTGACGACAGTCGCTGCGTCCCCGGCGATCTGGCGAATGCGCTGACGCATCAGTGACGCAGACTCAAGCCGCGCCTGGACGCCTTTGTGATCCCAGTGCGTGTTGAAGTAGAAGAGCCGCTGGTTGTTCGATTGACGATCCCGCAATTCAACCCAGGTAACAATTCGCGTCAGGTCCGCGTCCCAGCCCTTGGAGCCCGCCACGTCAGGCGTGGGGCTGAGCCAGAAGTGCCCGTCCTTCCCCTTCTCAAAACGTTCCCGGCGAAAGAGCACAGCAGCAAATTCGCCTTTTTCCTTACCATCGTTGCGCCCGACACCAAGGAAGTCGTGTGTCTTGTTGAACCGATCTCTGAGTTGTTCCGCCTGATCAGGAAGGACTTCCTGAAGACCGAGCAGGTCGGGGTCGTAGGCTTCGATGGTGCGGAAGAGAAGCTCCTTGCGGAGGGGCCAAGCGTTGGAAAAATCCATCGCGTTGGAATTACGGATGTTGAAGGACATGATGTGAATCGGCATGGATATCGGGGTGAGATCTGCGCGGGAGGTGGCGGCTCTTCGAAACCGTTGACGCTTGCTTTCCGAAGCGATGAACCGAGCAGGATGCCCTCGGGCGGCGGCGTTGGCGGAGAGCGCTTCCGGCGTCATCCGCTGCCGCGCGCCGCTGATAATCCGGTCCCATTGCAACGCTGGCCCAGGATCCTGCTTGTCAGTCTGAACGTGATAGTGCCCCAGAACGCCCTGATAGTTATCGAGTTGCTCCGGGGTGAGCGTGTGGGGGATCAGCAAGCCCGCTTCCCCCGAGGCCGCGAGCGCACCGGGACGGGTAGTGGGGTTGCCGTCGGGAAGCAGGGCGGGCGCGGGGGCGAGCGCGGGGGCGGGCGCGCCCAGGAGCGCCTTCTGCCTTGGGTAATCGCACTGGATCTTCGGGAAGACCGTGCACAGCGCCGCGGTAAGTTTGGTCAGCGATTCATACTGCTGGGGCGTGAAATCGTACTGCCGATAGTTGCCGCCCTGGATAATCCCGCGCACCACCTCATCCCGCGCCGGTCGTCCGATGAAGTTCGGCGTGCGCACCGCCGGATCGACAACCCGCGCCGGAATGGTGATCCGGGTATGCCCATCAGCATCCTTCGCGTACCACTCCTGAAGCGGCGCGAACTCGCTGCTCGCGTACGCCCCCATGTTCGCAATCTCGATCCCGATCGACCGCCCATTCGAACGGGTCGCGTGCCACGTCTCTTCCTGAAGATCGAGGGTCTGGTAAATCGTCCCGTCGATATCCAGCATAAAGTGAACGCTCAACCCGCGATCGCTAAGAACGCGAAAGCACGTGCTGCTCAAACCGCAGACATCGTAGTGGACGACGAACTGGTCGACTTTGTCCCGGAGGAGGTCGATCGTCCAGCCGTCGGCGCGCACGCGTTCAACCTCGGCATCCGTCAGTGGAGCTGAGCGAATCCGCGAGGACCTGCCGCCAACCGGCCGCGATGCACCGGTTGTGCGACCGATATTTCTTTCCCCGCGGTAAGCGTCGTATCCCCCGACGTCAGTCCATAGCACGACAGGAGCGCCGGTGTGGATGCGCTGGCCGCAGACGATGATTTCGTCGCGCGTGCTCGGGATCGCGGCACTCCGAGAGACATCCTCAACGCGAGCGGCGGGGGTGTGTGGTCGACACCCGGCGTAGAGAACGCAAATCATTGCAAGTGCGGAGAGACGCAGAAAACCCATTTTGATTGTGCTCCTTCGAGATCGAGATCGTGGATCGGGGAGCGCGAAAATTCAATGGGCGCAAGAAAAAACCCACGGCTGAAGCCGTGGGCTTGGCCTGTTTTATTTGGATTGGGCGCTACGCCGATTCACGCCTGCGTTCAGGCTTGATTTCGAACAGGCTCTTCCGGCCTTCAACAATCGCTTCGTCAATGATGTACTTCCCGCCCTGCCCCTGGTCCGGCAGCTTATACATGAGGTCGAGCATGATCTCTTCGCAGACCGCGCGAAGCGCTCGGGCGCCGGTGTCGCGCTTCAAGGCACGCTCCGCGATAAGCTGAAGGGCCCCGGTCGTGAACTCGACATCCGCGCCTTCCAGATGGAAGAACTTCTTGTACTGCTTCACCAGCGCGTTCTTCGGCGTCGTCAGAATGTTCGTCAACGTCAAGACATCCAGAGGCTCCAGCGTGGCGCACAAAGGCAGCCGCCCCACGAACTCCGGAATCATCCCAAACTCAATCAGATCTTCCGGCTGAACCTGCGAGAGGATATCCGCGCGGTCGCGGGTCGATTCCATCGGCGTATTCTCGGAATTGAATCCGATCTGCCGTTTGCCAAGACGCTTGCGGATGATGTCTTCAAGTCCGACAAAGCTACCGCCGCAGATGAACAGGATGTGCGTCGTGTCCATCTGAATGTACTGCTGCTCGGGATGCTTCCGCCCGCCCTGCGGCGGAATATTGCTGACGGTGCCTTCGAGCATCTTCAGCAAAGCCTGCTGCACGCCTTCGCCGCTCACGTCGCGGGTGATGCTGACGTTGTTCTGCGTCTTCCCGATCTTGTCGATCTCGTCGATGTACACGATCCCGCGCTGCGCCGCTTCAAGATCATAATCCGCGTTCTGCAAAAGCTTGAGCAGGATGTTCTCAACGTCTTCACCCACGTACCCCGCTTCCGTCAGCGTCGTCGCATCACCAATCGCGAACGGCACATTCAAAATCCGCGCCATCGTCTTGGCCAAAAGCGTCTTGCCCGAACCCGTGGGCCCGATCAACAGCACATTCGATTTATCAATTTCAACTTCGTTCTCAGCCGCCAACGCAGCCGCGGCAGCCGGAGCAGCGCCTTCAACCGCCGGCTCCAGCGTCCCAAGTCGCTTGTAGTGATTGTGCACCGCAACCGACAACGCCTTCTTCGCGTACTCCTGCCCGATCACGTACTGATCCAGAAACTCCTTGATCTGCCGCGGCGTCGGGATCGTCGTGAACAGCGGCGTGCTGCTCGAAAGCTTACGCTTCTCCTGGCGAATAATGTTGTGCGCGAGATCCACGCAGTTCGCGCAGATGTAAACATCAGCCGGACCCTCGACCATCGGCCCGACATCGCGCGAGCTCTTCCCGCAGAACGAGCAGGTGGTGACGCGCCGTCCGCGGAAACCGCCCGGGGGAGGGACTGAACCGTTCGTCGGAGGCTGGTTGGATCCGCCGCCGCCACTTCCTGTGCGATTTCCGTTGGCCATTCGAAGACGCCTTCCTTGTTGTGCGATCAGTCCAGAAGCGACGCAAATACCCGTTCGCTCCGATCAACCATGACGGCAGAAATTGCCGCAGGTAGGGGAGGCGGGGACTGCGCCGCCTACCCGTACAGTATCGAACATCAACCGGGAGCAACTTGACCAATCAGGGGCTAAGCCCACCGGCGCAGCCATCTTAGGCGAGTCCGGAAGAATCAGGAATGGCAGCGTCCGGAGCTTTTTGACCGCCAAGTCCCGGATTGTAACGCATCCTTCCAACCCCCGTTCATGAAAATAAAGGAGGACTGGGAGAGACCCTCAGCCCAAATCGATCAGCCGCGACCGAAGGGAGCGCTTTTACCGGACCCAAACCACAATCCCTACCGGTCCCGACTCGCCTTCGACGAATCCGGCCGGGCCAGCGGATCGATCCCCTTCGTCATCGATTTCCCCGCCGCCAGCATCTGGTTCTTTGCTTTCTCATACTCTTCCGAGGTCATTTTTCCGATCCGGTGCAGTTCCCGGAGGTCGCCCAGCGTGAAGCCAATCTTGCCGGCGGAGACTTCTTCATCCTCCTTCAACCACCGCCGCAAACGCGCGACCGCATAAAATCCCCCAACGATAAGTCCGATAAGAACGAGTGAACGAAACAGCACAGAAACAATATCGGAATCGGCGAGCATCGCGGCTGACAGCACGATCGTATCGTACGGTCAATCCCGTTCACATTTCAATGATTCCAACCCGCGAATTCAAAGCGGCGTGGACGCTTCAGCGACCCGGTCTTCGATTTATTCAGACCTCTCAATTTCAATGAAATCGAAGATTCTGCGTGATGAACCCCAGCAACACCGTTTGGCAGAACATAAACGCCAACCGATGAGCGCGGGGCCACCGCGCAATCTCCAGACCGATCGGCAACACCACCAACGGCGTCATAAACAGCCACAGGCGCGTCGTCTCGCTCTGAAGCAGACCCGTCAGTCCAACAAGCACCGGTTGCGCCAGGCAGATCACCACCAGCGCAACCTGCCGCCGATGCAGCGGAACCGCCGTGAAAAACGAAACAAGCACCAGCAGCGGCAGCCACCCCAGCGTAATCACAAAGTTCGTCAAGTCCGTCGGAATGGTCGCCGGCCACGGACGATTCAGCTCAATCAGGTTGATGTTCTGGTGACGCCAGGCTTCCCGCAACGTGGCAATCGGGTTGTACCCCGCGATGACATAAAGAATCGCATAAAAAAGGAGCATCGCAGCAACAGCAATCGTCCCCTGCACGAGGACCTGCCTCCACGTCGTTTCTCGCCGAACAACGAACAGAACGGATACCGCCAGTAGAAACGCTCCAATCACCAGAGTATTAAACGCAAAAAGGCATGTGATGCTGATGGTCAGCCCCGCCAGGACTGCAAAAACAGGACGCCGACTCGACAGCGCGCGCCCCCACAACGCAACCAGCAAACCGGTCAGCGGAACGTAAACCTGATCGAACTCCGGCAAAAAAACGTGCAGACCGGGAATCAAAGTAAAAAACGCCGCCCCGTAAAGCGCCGCGCGCGCATCGGAAGTCAGCGACAGGATCATGTACCACGTCGCCGGAATCGCCAACGCTCCACTGAGGCCAATGACCAGCGCTCCCACCAGCGCAGCCGTATCCGGATTCGGAAACAGCCGAAGCATCCCATAATAAAACAGGATCGGCGCCGGTCCTTTGTTGTGCGAATGATAGTGAAATCCCGCCAGCCGCACCGGATACGTGCGCAGAAATTCCCGAACCGGCACAGGCTCGCGCACCAGGTCCTCCGCATCGTTAAAAAAGCTCGTCGCAAGCGGATTCTTCACATCACGCACGATCGGCATCAGCTCCAACGTGTTCCACTGAAGCGTCGCAGCCGTCATCTCCAGGGCAAAGCACGAAAGCATCAGCACCGGGAGGATAAACACCGGCTTGACAAATCGTGGCGGTAACAGGTCGACAAGAAACACGGGGGCTGCGCACAAAAACGTCAGCGGAAACAGCGGCCAAAACGGCGTCCGATGCCAGTTAAAGCTGTGGAAGCGCGAGCCGGCCAGGTAGAGGTGCCAGTAAAGAATGAGACAGAGAACAACGCTGGCGACCAGCATCACCAACAGGAATGCGGAATCGCTGGCGCGCACGCGAGATTGGGCTGGGTCTGCCGGATGGGTCACAGCGTTGAAGCACAATACGCACCAGTGGGGAATGTGAACAGGGATATGTGACCGGCCCTTGTAGCCGGATCGGATGTGCCAATAATCGCCCAGACTTTGCACGACAGCACACCCCAACAAGATGCCGCGGCCCTCGAATATCGCCAGGCGCGCATCGCGCATTGGGATCATCTGGCGCACAACAGCAAGCTGCGCCTGCCCGGCGGTTACTATCACGATCGACTTTCGCAGATCTACGCCCACGTCATCTCCCCGGGCCAGCGCGTCCTGGAGATCGGCTGTGGCGAGGGCGATCTGCTTGCCGCAATGAAGCCTTCAAGTGGGGTCGGTATCGATTTCTCGCAGGAAATGATCGAACGCGCGAACAAGAAGTATCCCAATCTGCGGTTCGAGTCAGCCGATGCCCACGACCTTCAACTCCATCAGCAGTTTGACGCCATCATCCTCTCGGACCTGGTAAACGACCTGTGGGATGTGCAAACCGTGCTGGAAAAAATCCGCCCGCTGTGTCACCCGCGCACGCGGATCGTGATGAATCTTTTCAGCAAATTGTGGGAGAAACCGCTTCATGCCGCGCGCCGGCTGGGTTGGGCAAGGCCGGTGCTGGATCAGAACTGGCTCGCCGTCCAGGACATGGAGAATCTCCTCCACCTCGCCGGATTCGAACGCATCCGCCACTGGCAGGAAATCGCCTTCCCCTTCCGTCTGCCGCTCGTCGATTCCTTCTTCAACAAGTTCCTCGTGAGGTTCTGGCCGATCACACACCTCGCGCTCACCAATATGATCGTCGCCCGCCCCGAGCCCGCGATGATCCCCGATCTCGGCCCCGAGCCCATCGTCTCCGTCATCGTCGCCGCCCGCAACGAAGAAGGAAACATCGAATCCATCTTCCAGCGCGTCCCCGAGATGGGCGCAGGCACGGAGCTTGTCTTCATCGAAGGAAACTCCTCCGATGACACCTACAACGCCATCGAGCGCGCCATCGCCGCCCACCCCGAGCGCCGCGCCAAACTCTTCAAGCAGCCCGGCAAAGGCAAAGGCGATGCCGTCCGCGTCGGCTTCGCCCAGGCCACCGGCGATGTCCTCATGATCCTCGATGCCGATCTCACCGTACCCCCCGAAGATCTCCCGCGCTTCTACAACGCGCTCCGCCAGCGCAAAGGCGAATTCATCAACGGCGTCCGCCTCGTCTATCCCATGGAAAAACGCTCCATGCAGTTCCTCAACTTCTTCGCCAACAAACTCTTCGGCCTCGCCTTCTCCTGGCTCCTCGGGCAGCCCGTCCGCGACACCCTCTGCGGCACCAAGGTCCTCTCCAAATCCGACTACGAACTCGTCTCCCGCAACCGCGCCTACTTCGGCGACTTCGACCCCTTCGGCGACTTCGACCTCCTCTTCGGCGCCGCCAAACTCAACCTCAAAATCACCGACCTCCCCGTCCGCTACCGAGAACGAACCTACGGCAGCACCAACATCAGCCGCTTCCGCCACGGACTCCTACTCCTGAAAATGACCCTCTTCGCCGCCCAGCGGATCAAGTTCATCTAACGATTATTCCCCGACTATCCCGCGATCCCACCCCGCGACCGTCCCCACCTGGTCCCGTTAAAGTTTCCCTTTATTGCGCAACATCAAAGCGCCGCGCGTAGCGGTCGGACCGAAGGTTCACCTGCATTCAAAGGGGTCAGACTCGATCAAAGGGGTCAGGAAGGTTTTTACGAAAAACCTTCCTGACCCCTTTGTTTTTCTTGACCCCTTTGTTTTTCTTCGATTTCTGCGAAGAGCCAAAATAGCGCAAGCCCAACAATACTTTTGTTGCACGGCGAGTGCCGAACAGGATTGGGGACCAGTATATCTTCGCGCCCCTTTAACCCGGTCCATTGAGTGTACTACGCGTTTCCGCATTCCGGGCAGCGCTCAGGCGTGGCGCGAAGGTCGTAACCGCACGAGGGGCAGAGACCGGATCGGGGGCGGCGTTTCGTCCGCAGGAAACGGACTCGCCACATCGTCGGCGCAATGGCCGTCAAGAAGACAAGCATGAGCAGGTTGAAGCCGACGGTCCAGCCCTCCGAGCGGCCAAACGATTTCGGCGCGGGTGTGGCATCCTTTGTAACTGTCCACAGTAGCCAGTCATCTCCGTATTTTTGCCGGATGGCGAACCAGTACGGATCGCGATAAAGCTGCCAGCCTTCCCGCGACGGAAGCCGCTCCGGGGCATTTGGCGGAACGAAAAAGCGATCCCATGAAAAATAAATGCGCCCGCTGGCGAGAGATACCCGTTGGCCTCCCTCGGTATGGGTGGAAGCATCAAAGAAGTCTCGTCCGAACGAGTAGGAGACGTTGTAGCTGCGCGCCCACACCACCGCCGACGCCACGCAAAGCACCATCGACACCACCGTCGCGAGGGTGAACAGCCGCTTTTTCATAGGATACGGGCGTCGTGCGAGCCATGCGCTTCAAGTGATCGAGTTCGTGCGTATCATACCGGAAAGGCCGCCGACGACATGCTCCCGATCAACCGCGAAAGCGATACAATTCTCCACCTGATGACTCCCCTGGGTCTCATCGCCGGTGAAGGCGTTTTCCCCATCCTCGTCGCACGGGGCGCGCGGGCGGCGGGACGGAAGGTCGTCTGCATCGCGCTCGCCGGAAGCGCATTTCCGGAGTTGGAAAAAGAATGCGACCGCTTCCATTGGGTCTCCGTCGTCCGACTGAATACCTGGATCCGCCAACTCCGCGCCGCGGGCTGTTTCGAAGCCATCATGGTCGGCCGGGTTCTCAAGACACGCATGTACGACCGCTGGCGATACTTCCGCTATATTCCCGACCTGCGAACCGCACGGATCTGGCTGACGAAGCTGAGGCACGATCGGCGGCCGGGCGCGATGCTCAATGCCGTCGCCGACGAACTCGCCTCCGAGGGCATCACCTTGATTGATTCGACCAGGTACACACCGAGTGAACTTGCCACGCCCGGCGTCATGACGCGCAAGCAGCCGACCCCCGCCCAGCAGATCGATATCCAGGCGGGTTGGGATATCTGCCGCGCCATCAGCACGATGGACATCGGGCAATCGATCGCCATTTTGAACAAAGACGTCATCGCCGTCGAAGCGCTTGAGGGGACCAACGCCATGATCGAGCGCGCCGGTCAACTCTGTAAGGTAGGGGGGTGGACCCTCGTCAAAGTGGCGAACAGTCAGCAGGACATGCGCATGGATGTGCCCACGATCGGCATCACCACCCTGGAGAAACTCAAAGAAGCCCGCTGCGCCTGCGTCGTCCTTGAAGTGGGAAAGACCATCCTCCTCGAAAAGCAAAAAGTCCTCGAGCTCGCCGACCGCCACGGCATCGCAATCGTCGGTCGGTAGCTGTAGCGGCGACGCCTGCGTCGCGGTCTCCTTTCACCCTCCGCCGCCAATCGTACTCCTCACGAACGGCACATCTTGCCACCTCCCGCAAACCCGGACTCAACTCGCACCCTCTACCGCTCCCGGAACTTCATTTAATAATTGACCCACCGCCGACCCCATAGGTAGGGTTACACCCGAATGGAAACGTCCGGCCACAGGGCAGCAAAACGGCTGCGACAGCATCCGCACAAGTTTTGCGTCTACAAGCCGGCCTCATTCAGTGTTTCATCCGCGGGCCATGCCCGCTGATCGGGAGTGGACTGAATGGCAGCGCTCCCCCCGAACGAGCCAGGCTCGATGCGGAACAAGTCGGAGTCTGGTCCTATACTTAGACAGGCTCCGCAATATCCGCGGACGTTGGCGATTGGCGTGTGTGATGTGTTCGCCGGTCGTGTAGCCGTTCGGAGCTTGTTGTGCCGCCTGCGACGCCGCCGGCGTGCAAGTCAAGTGTCCCACCTACCCCGGTGCATGCCGCCATTCGGTCGGCTCGAGCTCTTTCCGAGTCGACGTTGGATCGGCCCTCACGCGCCTCATCCCACCCAACCGATCTTTGATAGTGTCTAGTTGAGTGTTAGCCGCCCCGCTCGCGGGGCGCGTCACGCGATCAACATTCGCGCGGTCCAACGGAGAATCGCTCATGGCCACCAAAAACCAACTCATTTCCCTTATCGATAAACGGCTCGACGTTACCCACTTCCGCGACCAGCATTGGGAGGGCACGTTCTGGGATTACCTCGACATCGTGCAGGACAATCCCGCCGTCTCGCGCAATGCGTTCCAGCGCGTCTACGACATGATCCTGACCTACGGGCATGAGCAGTACACGCAGTTCAAGCAGGAATACAACCGCTACAAATTCTTTGCCGATCCCGTCGATCACGGCACCGATGCGATCTATGGCCTCGAGCGCCCGCTCATGCAGCTCGTCGATTTCTTCAAGAGCGCCGCCCAGGGTTACGGCACCGAGCGCCGAATCCTGCTTCTGCATGGCCCCGTGGGATCGAGCAAGAGCACCATCGCCAGGCTGCTGAAAAAGGGTCTGGAATCCTACTCAAAGACCGATGCCGGCAAGGTCTACACCTACATGTGGCGCGTGCACCATCGCGGCCCAGTCGGCGATGAAGGTGAGACCTTCGTCGAGTGCCCGATGCACGAGGAGCCGCTGCTGCTGATCCCGCGCGAAGCGCGCCAGGAAGTTCTGGATGTGATCAACGAGAAGCTTCCGGATGGCCGCAAGATCAGGCTCTACGGGGATGTATGCCCATTCTGCCGAAAGGTCTACGCGGATCTGCTCGAGCAATACGACGGCGATTGGAAAAAGGCAATCGAGCACGTCAAGGTGAAGCGCCTGATCCTCAGCGAGAAAGATCGCCGTGGCATTGGCACCTTCCAGCCCAAGGATGAAAAGAACCAGGACAGCACCGAACTGACCGGCGACATCAACTACCGCAAAATAGCCGAGTACGGCTCCGATTCAGATCCCCGCGCCTTCAACTTCGACGGAGAACTCAACATCGCCAATCGCGGCATCGTCGAGTTTATCGAAGTGCTCAAGCTCGATGTCGCGTTTCTCTACGACCTCCTCGGCGCCAGCCAGGAGCACATGATCAAGCCGAAGAAGTTCGCGCAGACCTATATCGATGAAGTCATCCTCGGCCACACCAACGAGCCCGAATACAAGAAGCTCCAGGGCAACGAAATGATGGAGGCGTTCCGCGATCGAACCATCAAGATCGACGTGCCTTACAACGTGCGGCTCGATGATGAGGTGAAAATTTACCTGAAAGACTTCGGCCCGGAGAAAGTGAAGGGCGTGCACATCGCGCCGCACACGGTGGAAGTTGCCGCAATGTGGGCGGTACTGACCCGTCTCGCCGAACCCAAAAAAGCCGGCATCACCAAGCTTCAAAAGCTCAAGCTCTATAACGGCAAGAGCATCCCCGGATTCACCGAGGACTCCATCAAGGAGCTTAAAGAAGAAGCGCCCCGCGAAGGAATGCAGGGCATCTCTCCGCGTTACATCCAGGACAAGATCAGCAACTCGCTCGTCTCTCACCAGGCCCAGATCGACAAGGGCATCAACCCCTTCATGGTTATGAACGAGTTGGAGGAGGGCCTGAGCCATCACTCGCTGCTGACGGATGAAGAGCTCAAGAAGGAATACAAGGAGCTGCTCGCCGTCGTCCGCGAAGAATACGAAGACATCCTCAAGGGCGAGGTCCAGCGCGCCATCTCCGCCGACGAGGACGCCATCAAGCGACTCGCGACCAACTACATCGAAAGCGTCCGCGCCTACACCCAGCACGAAAGGGTCCGCAACCGTTACACCGGCCGTGACGAAGACCCCGATGAACGCCTCATGCGCTCCATCGAAGAGAAGATCGATATTCCCGACAGCCGAAAAGACGATTTCCGCCAGGAAATCATGAACTACATCGGCGCCTTGGCCCTCGATGGCAAGAAGTTCGAATACAACACCAACGCCCGTCTGCTCAAGGCACTCGAGCTAAAGCTCTTCGAAGATCAGCGCGATACGATCAAGCTGAAGAACCTCGTCAGCAGCGTCGTCGATGACGAAACCCAACAGAAGATCGACGTGGTCAAGCAGAGACTGATCAAGTACTTCGGCTACAACGAGACCAGCGCCACGGATGTGCTGAATTATGTCGCGAGCATCTTTGCCCGAGGTGATAGTAAGCAGGAAGAGTAGTCAATTGAGGACGCCGGAATGGACTTCAGTCTTCTTTCTGAAATTACCGAGGTTGAAGTCATTGCCATAGGACGAAAAATTCGAGAGCTAAAGCGCATTCAGCGCGCCTATGGCAACGGGCGTTGGCGCAAGCTGAAAGGAAATGCGTTAGTTCGTCTGGTCGAAAGTGGCGAGATCCGCCGCGAGGAAATTCACTGGTATGAGGCTCATGGCATTGGTAAACGCGAAGTCAAAATCAAGTACCGCTAAGTCCAAGGGAACCTCCGCAGGGTTCGTCCTTTGCATTGACAATGATGCGTACCCCGCATCCCTGGAGTTGGGCAAGGTCTATCGGACGCTTCGGACCCGAAAAAAGGATCCTGTGGGATGGGTGCGCGTCATCGATGAAAGCGGGGAAGATTATCTCTTTCCGGCGAAGAGATTCGTTCCCGTTCACATTCCCCCGAGAGGAAGACGTGTATTTGCATTCAGTTAAGAAGCCATGATCCTCAAGATCGAAAAAGATCACCAGCGCTTCCGACAGATCGTCAAAGGCCGGATCCGTGAAGACCTGCGCAAATTCCTCACCAAGGGCGAACTAATCGGAAAGGAAGGCAAGCACCTCATCAGCATCCCCGTTCGCGGGATCGAGCTTCCCCACTTCCGCTATGGCGATAACTCCCAGGGCATCGGCGCGGGCGACGGCAAGGAAGGCGATGTCGTCGGCAAGGGTCAGCCCGGCTCCGGTAAATCCCAGGGCGGCACCGATCCCGGACAGCACATCATGGAGGTCGATCTCACCCTCGATGAGCTCGCGGAAATTCTCGCCGAGGAATTAAAGCTCCCCCGAATCGAGCCTAAAGGCAGTCACCGCATCACCACCATCCGCGACAAATACAGCTCCCTCCGTCGCGTCGGCCCTGAATCGCTCCGCCACTTCAAGCGATCCTTCAAGGAAGCCCTCAAGCGCCAGATCATGCTCGGCGATTACGACCCCGACAATCCCACGATCATCCCCCAGAAAAAGGACATCCGTTACCGATCGTGGAAGGAAGTGAAGTCGCCGCAATCCAATGCCGTGATTGTCTTCATGATGGACGTCTCCGGCTCCATGGGCGAAGAACAGAAGGAGCTTGTTCGCCTCGAAAGCTTCTGGATCGACACCTGGCTGCGCAAGAACTACGAAGGAATCGAGAGCCGCTATATCGTTCACGATGTCGCCGCCAGGGAAGTCGACAAACACACCTTCTATCACCTCCGAGAAGACGGCGGCACCAAGATCAGCTCCGCCTTCAAGTGCGCCAGGCAACTGCTCGATTCCCACTACTCCAAAGACGAGTGGAACATCTACCTCTTCCACTTCTCCGACGGCGACAATTCCTCCGAAGCCGATTCCCGCGATTGCGTCAAGCTCCTCAAGGAACAGCTCCTTCCCCTCTCCAACATGTTCGGCTACTGCCAGGTCGCCAGCGCCTACGGCTCCGGAAACTTCATCAACGTCCTGCACGAGCATCTGCGCAATCACGAAAGAGTGCTGACCAGCCGGGTGAATTCCAAGGATGACATTTACGATTCGATCAAGACGTTTTTCGGGAAGGGGCATTGAAGCTATGCCGCTGGAGAGAATTGCGTTGATATAGCGATGGACGGATAAGACCCTATGGCGGGCGTCGGCCGCCCGATCAATCATGAGCATCACCACAAAGCCCATCACTTCTGAAGAACTTTTCGCCATGGGCGACATCGGTCGCTGCGAACTGGTGAGAGGGGAGATCATTCACATGTCACCTGCGGGAGCGGAGCACGGAGATATCGCGGCGCAAATGCTGGGGTTAATCTGGGACTTTGTGCATGAGCGCAAGCTGGGAAAGGTGTATGCGGCGGAAACCGGCTTCACTATTCAGCGCAATCCTGACACGACACGCGCGCCGGATGTTGGATTTGTTCGTAGCGAACGCGTGCCGCCATCCGGGAAAAGAGGGTATTTCGAGGGTCCGCCCGACTTGGCCATCGAGGTGGTTTCGTTCAATGACCTGGCCTCGGAGCTTAGTGAAAAAGTCGAACACTGGTTGCACGCGGGCACGATCTCAGTGTGGGTCGTCGATCCGCGAACGCGGACCCTTGATGTCTATGGTCGCGGCCGGGAGTTCATACGATACCGCGGCACCGATGAATTGCGCAACGAGCCGACTCTTCCAGGATTTATATTGAAGCTTCCAGACTTGTTCGACCCATCATGACATGAGACGCCTGCCGAATAAGCATGCTCGCCGCTCCTTCTGGACTCCTACGCGATTCGAGTTTGCGATTTGCGTACTTCTGGTCGCGCTTTGGCTCGCTGGGATCGTTGTGGTCATCCGCCACGAGCAGGCGGGATTGTGGTTATCGGCCGCGTACGTCCTGCTGTCGATCATCGGCGCGTGCATCTCCTGGCTTCTCGTCTGGCCGCTGCTGCGGATCCTGATTCATGCGATGGGGAATGAGTAACCATGCCCTCTCAAACGCTAAACCCCTTCCCCCCCGAACTCCTCGCCGCCAAGAAGCAAATCCGCGCGCAGGCGCGTAACTATGGTCTCGATTCTTTCGACACCATCTTCGAGATGTGCGACTACGAAACCATGAACCAGATCGCCGCGTACGGCGGATTCCCGCAGCGCTATCCGCACTGGCGCTTCGGCGCCGAATACGAATCGCTTCGCAAGCGCCATCATTACGGTCTCGGCCGCATCTACGAGATGGTCATCAACAACGACCCCTGCTACGCCTACCTTCAGGAATCAAATCAGCTTGTCGATCAGAAGCTCGTCATCGCTCACGTCTATGGCCACTCGGACTTCTTCAAGAACAACCTTTGGTTCGCCCGGACCAACCGCAAAATGATGGATGAGATGGCGAACCACTCCACCCACGTCCGCAAGCACATCGAAAAACACGGTTACGACACCGTCGAGCGCTGGATGGATGTCTGCCTCAGCATCGAAGATCTCATTGATCCGCATTCCATGTTTCTCAACCGCGGTCCGATGGAGCAGAAAAAGACCGAACCCAAGCGCGAGGAGTCCACCGGAAAATTCAAGTCCGGCAAGGACTACATGGACCGCTGGATCAATCCCCCCGACGTGATCGCCGCGGAAGAAAAAAAGCTAAGGGACGACCGCGCCAAGATGCGTCACGCAACGCCCGCGCGTCCGACACGCGACATTCTCCAGTATCTTCTCGACAATGCCCGGATGGACGATTGGCAGGCCGACTGCCTTTCAATCGTCCGCGAAGAAGCCTACTACTTCGCGCCGCAAGGCATGACCAAAGTCATGAACGAAGGCTGGGCCAGCTTCTGGCACTCCATGCTCATGACCCGCCACTTCGTTGAAGCCAGGGAAATCATCGATTACGCCGACCACCACTCCGGCACCGTCCACATGCCGCCCGGAAACTTCAATCCCTACAAGATCGGCATCGAGCTTTTCCGCGATATCGAAGATCGCTGGAACAAGGGCAAGTTCGGCAAAGACTACGAAGAAGCCGACGATCTCGGCGCTAAAAAGCGCTGGGACAAAGGCCTCGGCCTCGGTCGCGAAAAAATCTTCGAAGTCCGTCGCGTCTACAACGACGTCAACTTCATCGATGAGTTCATGACCCCCGAGTTCATCGAGAAGCACAAGTTTTACCAGTACGGCCGCGACCCCCACACCGGCCAACTCCGCATCGTCAGCCGCGATCCCATTCGCATCAAGCAAACGATGCTCTACCAACTGACCAACCTGGGCCGCCCGTTCATCTACGTCGTCGATGGCAACTACAAAAACGCCCGCGAGCTTTACATGGTCCACAAGCACAACGGCCTGGATCTCGAAATCAAGTACGCCATCGAAACCCTGAAAAACGTCCACAAAATCTGGCAGCGCCCCGTCCACCTCCAGGCGCGCATCGACGACGACATGATCCTCTTCAGCTTCGCCGGCGATCAACCGATGCAGCAGACGATTCATGATGACCTCCCGCCGCCGGCGCATCATGTGGTATAATAATGGTTATGACGGAACTGATGGGAAAGGTGTTCGAGGTTTTGCGGTCTTTGCCGGAAGATCAGCAGGACGCGGTGGCTCGTTTCGTTCTTTCCGAATTGGAGGATGATCGCAAGTGGTCGGAGACTTCGCGCAAGCATGCCGAGGAGTTGAGGAAACTTGCCGACGAGGCAGCGGATGATTTTCGCGCTGGGCGCACTTCCGAGCTGGATCCGGAGACGCTTTGATTTCACACGTCAATGTCCGGTTCAGAAACCATTTTGCGAGGCTTCCGGGGCGAATCAAGAAGCAAGCGCGAAGCGCGTATCGTCGCTTCAAAACCGACAGCGGTCACCGGAGCCTGGAGTTCAAGAAGCTTCCGCCCCACGACGACATCTGGTCCGTCCGTGTAACCGACCAATATCGCGCCGTTGGACAGCGACAAGGCGAGGTTGTTGTTTGGTTCTTTATCGGCAGCCACGCTGAATATGACGCGCTGCTGGCTCGATTATGAACGCATTGCGCAGGCGGTGTTTTCCGCGGCATCGATTGCTCACTAAACGACGCGAGATTACGATTTTGTTGTGAGCGCCGTCATCAAAAGCAGAAGCTTTGCCCGGTTTGTCGCCGTAGCGTCTACGCAGAGCGTCCCCTGGCAATCGGGGGCGGCAGGGGTTGCCTTCTGACGATCCTTGACCGTGGGCGTTTTTCTCCCAATCTGGCTTCTGCTTGCGTTTATCTATTTGTTTCGCGCATACCGCTGCCCGATCTGCGGTTCCGAATGCGCCCGAAAATCGCCGCATTACGACGATCAGATGCCTCTCGAGCCGAGATAGTTCCTCCAACCCGGCATAGTCAAATCAATCCGAGGCGGCTTTCAGCCGCCGGTGGTACAATCTCATCATGAGCCTCCCAGTCCAGCAGCATCGGTACACGATCGAGGAGTATCTCCGAATCGAGAACGACTCCTCCGATCGCCACGAGTATTTCGATGGCGAAGTCATCGCGATGGCAGGGGGAACGCCGCAGCATAGCCTGATCATTTCCAACATCATTGGCGAGACAAGAGCCAGGCTGAAGGGCTCCCACTGCCGCGTCTACGATGCGAATCTGCGTGTGCGTGTGCCCCGCAAGCAGCTTTACGTGTACCCGGATGCGACGGTCATCTGTGGCCCACCGGAATTCGACGCGAACGATCGCAGTCAGCTCACGGTCGTCAATCCGCGTGTGATCTTCGAGGTGCTTTCCGCTTCCACCGAAAACCGCGACTACGGTATCAAGTTCCGGCGATATCTCGAGTGCCCGACGCTCGATGAATACGTCATCGTCGCGCAAGACATCCCGAGTGTTCAGACATGCTTCCGCCAGTCGGACGGCACTTGGCTCCTCACTCCGATTTCTGACCTGAACTCGCAGATTGCGCTGCGATCCATCAAGATTAGCCTGCCGATGGCCGAAGTTTATGCGGGGGTTGAGTTCCCGTCTCCGGAGACATAATTCATTCATGACGCTCCCGCCCCAACCTCGTCTACACTCGATTGAAGACTACCTCAGCGCCGAGCGCGACTCGGAGGTGAAGCACGAATATTGTGATGGTGAGATCGTCGCCATGGCCGGGGGGACTCGCGACCACGCGCTGATCGCGACCAATTTTCTTCGCGAAATTGGTAACGCCCTCAAAGGCAAGCCCTGCCGCGTTTACGGAAGCGACTTGAAAGTTGCAATAACCAAACGCAGGCACATCACCTACCCCGACGGCTCCATCATCTGCGGCCCCGCCGAATTCCATCCCGCGGCCGGTGCGATGCGCGATGTCATTACCAACCCCCGGGTGCTGATCGAGGTGCTTTCGCCAACAACCGAGCAATACGATCGCACAACCAAGTTCGATCGCTACCGCCAGATCGATTCATTCGAGGAATACGTTCTGGTGTCCCAACAGTCGCACCGCGTAGAGACCTACCGCCGCTTTCCGGACCGCTCCTGGCGATTTGAGGTGTCTGCCGGATCAGAGGCCGTTGCTCGCCTCGCCACGGTGGCAGTCGACGTGCCCTTAGCGGAAATCTACGCTGGAGCAGAACTTACCCCACCCGCGTCCACTCAAGCGGACTAGACTAGCCCCCGCGAGCCCCCCTTCCCGATGAGCCGCGACCGAAGGGAGCGCTATCCGTCCGCAAAACAGATCGCGGTTTCGTCATCTATCAAATCCCACTGCTCCCGTCCCCAACCCTCTTCTTCCCCCCATCACGTTTCACGTTCCACGTTTCCCATTTCCTATTTCACGGTATCATCCCCCCATGCACGTCGTCATCTACGAAGGCCGTGCCTGGCCCACCTTCGCTCCGCTCTGCCTCAACCGACCCGTCTTCATGCTGTCCACCGGCATGGCCACCCTCTTCGACAAACAAATCCGCTATCTCAACGCCAGCCGCATCACCCTCTGGGTCCGCCCCGAACTCGTCGAATTCTGCCGCACCCGAGTCATCCCCCAATTAAAAATCCCCGCCACCGTCAACACCCCATTGGATGACCAGCCCGCGCTTCTTGTTTCCGGCCGAACCCTCCTCTTCCGCCCCTTCACGCCACCCGCGATCGAATGTGTGTCGATGGAGGACGACCACATCCGCATCGCCCACGCCACGCGCCCCGGCCTCAGTCACGAAGACGTCATGAACCGCACCGACCGCTGGCTCGAACTCACGAACCTCGAGCAGGTCGAGCCCGAAGCCCGCCTCGTCCAGTCCCTCGCCGATCTCATTAGCTGGAACGAAGAATCCCTCATCGAAGATTCCATCCACCTCCTCAAGGGCGCCAAAAAACCCCCAATGATCGGCCCCTTCACCTTGATCGAGGAAGACGACATCTGGATCGGCGACGACGCCACCATCCAGCCCGGCGTTATCCTCGACGCCTCCCGAGGCCCCATCGTCATCGGCACCGGCACCAAAATCGGCGCCAACTCCGTCATCGAAGGACCTTGCTACATCGGCCCCGCCGCACAGGTCCGTCCGCTAAGCTACATCAAAGACGCCTGCACCATCGGCCGGCTCTGCAAAGTCGGCGGCGAAGTCAACAACTCCATCATGCTCGGCCACTCCAACAAAGCCCACGACGGATTCCTCGGTCACTCCTATCTGGGCAAATGGGTCAACCTCGGCGCCGGTACCACCACCGCAAACCTCAAAAGCACCTACGGCACCATCAGCCTCAACGTAGGCTCCAAAGAAATCCCCACCGACCGCCAGTTCCTCGGCACCCTTATCGGCGACCACGTCAAAACCGCCATCAACACCCGACTCATGCCCGGTACCTACATCGGATTCTGCACAACATTGGCCGGCTCCTCCATCGCCCCCCGCTTCTTGCCATCCTTCACCTTCTGGTCCGACAAAGGCACAGAACCCATGAACATCGACGTCGCCAAACGAACCATGAAAGCCGTCTACGCCAGAAGAGACATCCGCTGGACTGAAGGCGATGAGAAAATGGTAACCCAGGTCCAACAAACCGCGCCGGAGGTGGAGACGTAGAGCGATCCTCGCATCGGTCTCCTCTCAAGCTCCTATGACCTCTCGCGCGATGGGACATTGGCTTTGTGAACAGGAGATTTTCTTGAATCGTGTTATCTGGCCGCGTGACATGCAAAACGAGAACAGATGCGGTTCTCTCTCAGTTGTCTCTTTTCCTTCGCGACCGCAATTCCAAAAGGCCGCCGGCTTACACGGCAAACAATCATGATCAACCTCCCTATTCCCTTGTCATTGTAGGAAAAGCCCCACGCATCCATAACGCGAAGGCACCACGGCAAAAGTGCGTTCGGCACCCACAGGTACAGGTGTGCGGGGTTTTCGGCGTGAGCCGCAACGGGCATTGCGCAGATTTCGTCAATGCTCATCGTTTCGTAGCGGCGCAGCCGAACGTGCTCGGGGGCGACTTTGCCAGTGCGGTTCGTGAACCGCCAGGGCGGATCGGCCAGAATGGTCGAAAACTTTCCTTTGAGACCGGGCAGGGTTTCCATTTTACTCCGTTTGCAGGCTATCCGAATCAGACCATCAACGCGAGAAGTTCTTCCACTTCCCAAACGTGGTCGGTAAGTCCAGCTTCCATCGCGGGCGTGACGCGAAGCGTCGAGTGAATTTTGCAGTAGTTGTAGTGCATGAAGTAGAGCGCGATCATGTGCTCGTGATTTTCGATTTTCTTGGAGTGGGCGTTCGTCAACCGCGTGAACCGACGCATGCCCATTCGCATGGAAAGATTCTGCCGCTCCACAAAAGACGTGCTGATATGCGCATCATCGGGGTTACCGATGCGAGGGGTTTTCTTCGCACCGAGGCACACGTCGGAAACGTCGGGACGGCTCTTGAACCCGAACGGCTTGCCATAAATCTTGACGAGCGCGGCGTAGTCCACGTCATTACCGAACGCATCGGGTACAGCCTTCATGTAGGGGTTGTGACCGCCGCTCGTGAGTTGAACGCGATCGGCGAGACGATCGTGAACGTCCATCAAAAATTCGGTGGCGTATCCACCGTCGCGTCCGCCGACAAGGTAGGAAACGATCAGCTTGGAATCGGCGTCGATTGCGGTCCAGGTCCAAGTATCGCCGTAACCGGGTTGGCCTTTTTTCTCCGCCGGGACGTTGCGTTCCTTCGCGTAGCAAAACGACCAAATTTCATCGACCTGCACGCGCTTCGTTTTCAGGTTGCGGACGTTCTTATCGTGGTAGACCGCGCACGCCTCGCCCATCTCAGCGAGCAGATTAAGAACCGTGTGCTTTGCCGCGCTGGTCATTCGGCACGTCGCATTTACGCCCATGCCTTCGATCAATCCCTTGATGATCTGCACGCGGCGTTGCGTTCCAAGCTTGTTCATAATGCACATTATGCTTACTCGTGCATGCTTTGTCAAGTTTAATTCATCGTTTTCGTTGAAGATAGCCCTCGCTTTCAGTTGTAAGTACCTAACACCGCCGGAATTAGCGCAAATTGCGTTCGCCACTCAAGTTATGTCTTGACAATCGCCGATAATCGACTAGAATACTATGCTTTGTTAGGTATCAATTCGGCAGGAATTACAATGGTTCAAGCTGTAGACACAAAAGACGTATTGCGACTGGGCGTGTATACGCGCCAGCAAGCATCACGTCTGTCTCGCGTTCGCGCGCAGACGGTCTCCCGCTGGTTTGATGATGACAACGCCGCACTGCAAATGCGGATGCCTGAAAATGATGAGAGGCTCGTAAGCTTTGTTGACCTAATCCAGTTGCTTGGCGTGCGCGAAATACGCTTGGAGCGCCGGCTCAGTTTACAAAAAATCCGCGCTGTTGTGAAGAGGGCGAAGGGGTTTGGGGTTTCATTTCCGTTCGCGCGGCTCGAATCTCGCGTGTTCTTGCTGGGTGACAATGTTGTCCTGATGCTGCCCAACGGCGACTACATTCAGGCGACCGGGAAGACGAAAAAAAACTATCTGATGGAACCCGTTATTCTTCCCTACCTTCAGGAACTGTCGTTTGATCCAGACGGCTTGCCATTTCAATATCGACCGCTGCCAGGAATTTTGCTCACGCCCAAACGAGAGTGGGGCGCTCCAATTGTGGAATCGTGCAACTACACCGTGCAGACCCTCGTCGCCGCGGTGAAAGCAGAAGGCTCAATTGAGGCGGCGGCGGATATGTGCGGCGTTGATGTCGACGATATTGCTCGCGCCCTAAAATACGAAGACATGCTCTCTGGGGTAGCTGCATGAAAGTGATGCTGGATGAATGCATCACTCGCAAATGCGCGCACGTTATCATCGAATTTTGGAAGCTTCATAGCCCGCCTGTTGAGGCGCAATTTCTGGTCGATTTTCTTGGCGCACAAGGAGCATTGGATTGCGATTGGTGCGAACTGTTGACGCCGCCAAGCGATTGGATCGTCATTAGTTCAGATTGCGGCAAAAGCGGGCCGCGCATTCACGCCAAGGGACCGCCTCTCCATCTGATTTTGCCAAAGATCGGCATTACCGGTTTTTTCTTGGGCGGGAAAACCCTTACGCAGGCGACGGGCGCGGAAAGAGCGCGGGCAATTATTTCCAAGGTTCCCGAGATCATGCGTGCCGCCCAAAGCGCCGCCGCCGGCGAACGTTTCAAGATCAAGAGAGTCGGCGGAGGGATTGCGGTTGAGCCGTGGCCGACATCGCAAGACTAGGGCTTCGCCCATCGTTTCGCCGCCGCTTTCCTGGCAATAGCCTTACGCTTCGCTGGCGTCAGCTTCGCCGCCCGCGCCTTTCCCCCCTTGCTCGCACCCAGCTTGCTCATCGCCACGGCGTGCGGGTTGCGCGTATCATTCTCGGGTGGCGTGCCCGGCGGCGGGATCTTCGCCCCCTCGCCCGTGGCGGCTTGTGCGACGGCGAACGCGATCTGTGTGAAGTCCCGGCGTTTGCTTGCTCGTGAAGGCATGAACAGACTGTGACGTGTGGCGGGCGAGGCGTCAAACTAAATCCGTGGGGCCAGAATTTCAAACTGCACCAGTACCCGTTTTGTCCCGTCTAAACTGCTGCGCTCTTCCCACACCCGCACCCGATTACCCAAAATTACCCGCCATTACCCATCGCACCGCAATCAATTCCGTTTCAATCTCCCCATGCATCACTTTGCATCAAAATGCAACACTTTTCGAAATTCGATCTGCGAGGCTCCCCATCACACCTCCTCGGCGATCTTGGCATCTTGGCGAACTTGGCGCGCCCCTTTCCCCCGCCGAACCGCGCCGCCCTCACTCCATCACCACCAGCGAATGCACCCGCACCTCCGTCCCCGTCGATTCCCCCATCCGCTCTCCCTTCACCACCAGCCTCACCTCATGCTCGCCCGGGGGCAGTCCGTACTTGTGCCACACACATTCCATCACCACCCGCCGCGAATCATCCGGCCACACGTCCACCGTCTGGTCCAGCTTCCCATCCAAATACACATCCGCCTTCCCACCCGCCCCCACATACGGGCCGACGATGATCGCGCCGGTGCCGTTGAAGCGAATCTTCGCCTCGCACCCCTTCTCGCTTCCCAGCTTCTCCAACCCTGTTTTCGCGGACGAGAAGTCGGTCCAGGCGCCCGTCCAAACCCACCGCGGATCCGCGCACGAGATCCGCTCGATCGGCTTCTCCACCTTGAATTCACGCAACTTCGCCGCCTGCGGCATCTGCGCGAGAATGATCAACTTTTCCCCCTCGCGCCGGCCGCCGCTCTTCTCCGCGATGGCCAATGCCCGGTTCACTGTGTCTTCCACGATCGAGTGATACGATGCGTTCGTATACTGGAACTTCTCATCCGCGATCGATTCGATCTGCTCCGTGTACCGCGCCGGAATTTTCGCGAAGCCGCGAGCTGCTGCCCAGATTCCCGCCGCCGTCGATGGGTTGCAATCCGAATCCTGTCCGCAGCGCGTCGCGATCTCGATCACCTTTGCAAAATCATCCTTCCCATACAGCAGCCCGATCGCCACGTACGCGCCGTTCAGCTTCGCGTCGATGTTCAGCGGCGCCATCGCGCCGTACGGGCACATGTCGTCCTGGTCCCATTTCGCCTCGACGAGATGCCACGTCTTCTCCCAGTTCTCTGGATTTTCCGCCGACCATTTCAGCACGTCCCGTATCACCTCCGCATATTTCGACTCCCCCGGCAAACACTTCAGCCCCGTCTCCACGGTCTGGCGCGGATCCGTCGAAAAATACGCCTCGCTGTACATCCCCGCGATGAACGAACCGCTATACAACCCGTCCCCCCAAGCCATGATTCGTCCCGCTCGATCGATCAAATCCGATGCGCTCCGCGGCATCCCCGGACAACTCAGGCCCACAAAATCGGCGTTGATCTGGAACGAAATGTCGTTCCCATGCGTCGTCCACTTCGGCGTCCCCGACTCCTCCCACGTCGCCCCGCGCCGCAGCGCCCGACGCGCCGCCTGGCTCGCGTGCCACAGCCCGAACTTGGTCTCCTTGAAAGCCGCCCCAAAATCTGCCGTCGTCACCCCCAGCCCCTTCTCCTTCATCGCCTGCGCGAACACCATCTGGATATACAGGTCGTCCTGCTTCAGCGCCGCCCGCACCAAATCCGGCGTCCACTTCACCAGCTTATCCATCGGAATGATTTGCGCTCGAAACTTGAACTCCGTCGGCGCCCCATACACCACGCCCACTATCTTCCCCGCCCAGGCACCTCGAATTCGCTCCTTCAATTCCCCCATCCCAATCCCCCGCTCCAACTTCTCCTGCCCCCACGACCAACTGCAACACAACAGGACAACCAGAATGAGCTGCTTCATCCCTCCCTTATACTCTCTTCCCCTGCCTCTTACCTCTTGATCTTATCCTTGCCGTCCCCTTGCCTCCTGCTTTCCCAAAAAAAATCGAGGCCCGGACGGAGGGCTTGTCCGGGCCTCGGGAGGGGAGAGTGAGAGCGATTGTGAAAAATCCTATGTCACAGGGCCGACGAATTGGGCCGCGTCGCCGCCGGGATGTTGGCTTGCAAACCGTAGGCCGAACGCTGATCCGCCTTCGATTCACCGCCCGAAGTCGGCGACGGACTCTGCTCCGAATCCGAAGAACCCATCATATTGCCCAATTTCGAGCCAACGTCCGGGACCATTTTCGAAGCTTCGTGATAGTAGCCCCTGCTCTTGTTCGCCAGATGCCGCCCCGTCGCTCGGGCCATTTGACCGGTCTCGCGGACGAATTTACCGGCCTTCTGCGTCACATAAGTCCGCCGGCCGTGGCCTTGCCTCGGATCGAGGAAGTACATCGCCGCACAACCCAGCGCCAAAGCGCCGAATGCGGACAGCGCGGTCGCCGTACCCGAGAACCCATCCGTTTCACGCGTCGTCACACGCAGCGACGGAATCGAAGGGAGCGATTTCGAGTACCGTCGAGCGCTCTTCGACGCGCCGCGGTAATGCGACTGCGCTTTGTCCGTTAAATCGCCGAGATACTCGCCCACCGCACCGCGAATCCCACGATAAGCCGACCCAATCCGGCCCCCATATTCATCGCGCGCTCCGCTCACATCCATCCGGCCGCTCAAATCGCTCACGTACTCGCCCACGCCGCTTGCCATCGACGACGCGCCGCTGGTCAGCGACGAAAGCGCTTGCCCAGTTGTGTCGAATGCAGAATGAGCAACTTCTCCCACGCGATCACGCCGCTTCTGCCCGGTTTCGGGGTCAAAGAGGTACATCAACGTCGCACCGATTGCGAGTCCGCCTAGCCCAGTGGCGGCCATTTCCATTACATCCGTGGTCAACGAGTGACCGTTCCTGAGAGTCGAAGCCTTCCGCTTGGAGCCACTTTGATAGCGAGTCATAAATCACCTGCTTTGGGTTTGAAGCTGTCAATCCATCTAAGCCTATGCCGACTGCCCGGTGCCTAAGGCGTAGAAAACGGCCCTTCGGTGTTAACCGGGTCGTCGGCTCTATTTTGAAGGTCGTATCCGCCGTGCTTGCGAAGAATTCCTGCCGCCACGTCGGATCGATCCCCGGCCTTGACCGCAACAATCGCGTGGCCGGAATTGAATGCCTGTTCGTAATATTTCGCCTCGTGCTCGGAGATCCCAAGGCCCGTGAGTGCCCCGAAAATCCCGCCAACGGCGGCTCCGGCGATCGCGCCGCCGAACGCCATCGAAAAGATTCCCGCCGCCATAATCGGCCCGACGCCCGGAATCAAAAATGCCGCGGCCGCCCCGAGAATGGCGCCCAGCCCCGCGCCGGTCATCATGCCCGTGGCCGCACCTCGACCGTCCTTGGTGCCTTGGGCGTCCGAGATCATGCCTTTTTGTTCGGAGTTCGTGCCCCGAATGGCCATTCCGACCTCATCGGTCGAAAAGCCGCTCTGTTCCAATTCGTCCACCGCATGTTCAGCGGCAATGCGGTCTTGAAAAGCTGCGACAGTTGCGGTTTCAGAGGATGTCAAGGATGCCTCCTTATATAAAGCGAACACGACAAACTGCCCGCTCACACCGCGGACGAAGGAAGAAGCTGCAAACAAGGTGCCGGGAGAGTCCGCTTCTTTCAGATGCTCTTAAAATGCTTGATTTCGCCCCGGCAGAATCAGATACTGCTGTCATCGCCGGGCGGGTTGTCCGGCTAATTCTGGCAATTGTGTCTCGGCCACGGGTTCGCTGCCATGACCACAACGACTACGAGCACGACGCCGACGAAGTGAAGGAACCTCCTTCCCTCGTCTCCCGTCCTGCCCGCAGCGTTGGTTCAAGCGGCTATCGACCTGTGGCCAATTCTATTTGCAGGGGCGGCTTCGGCCGCCCGAGTTGAGGAGCGATCATGTCCGTGAACGTCGCTGTCGTGGGCGCCACCGGCGCGGTCGGCCAGGAATTCCTGACCGTGCTCGCCGAGCGCAACTTCCCCATTCGAAACCTCAAGCTGCTCGCCAGCGCCAAAAGCGCGGGCAAGGCAATGGAATTCCAGGGGCAGACGTTCACGATCGAAGAGCTGACGAAAGATTCCTTCAAGGACGTGCGGATCGCGCTGTTCTCCGCGGGCGGAGCCATCTCCAAAGAGTTCGCGCCCGCGGCCGTCCAGGCGGGCGCGGTGGTGGTCGACAATTCATCGGCCTTCCGGATGAAGGATGGTATCCCCCTTGTCGTTCCGGAAGTGAATCCTGAAGCGATTCACAAGCACAACGGTCTGATCGCAAACCCCAACTGCTCGACGATCATCATGAATGTACCGGTCTGGCCGCTGCATCAGGCGAATCGGGTGAGGCGCATCATCGTCAGTACCTATCAATCCGTCAGCGGAGCCGGCGCGTGGGGATTGTATGAACTCGAAGAGCAGATCAAGAGCTATGCGTCCGGTAAGGAAGTGAGGAAGGAAAAGTTTCCGCACCAGATCGTGAACAACCTCTTTTCCCACAACAGCAAGGTGGCCGAGAACGGCTACAACGAAGAAGAGAACAAGATGGTGAACGAGACGCATAAGATCTTCGGGGATGGGAAGATCATGATCGCCGCCACCTGCGTGCGGGTGCCGGTGCCGCGGGCGCATTGCGAATCGATCAATCTCGAATTCGAGCGGCCGATGACGCCGAAGCAGGTGATCGAGATTCTCAAGAAAGCGCCGGGCGTGAAGATCGTCGATGATCCCGCAGGCAACCACTTCCCCATGCCGCTGGAGGCAAGCGGGCAAGATGATGTGTTGGTTGGCCGAATCCGCCAGGACATCTCGCGGGACGATGGTCGAGGGATTGAGCTGTTCGTTTCCGGAGACCAACTCCGCAAAGGCGCGGCGACGAACGCAATTCAGATCGCTGAAAAGCTGCTCTAGACGCGGAGGTTGCGTGAGTAAGAAAGCCGGGCGGGGCGATCCCCCCCTGCGCGCCATGGATAGGAGAGATCCCCAATCCACAGTCCGCGGCGCGGAGTTTCGCCCCGACCCGGTCTAGTTTGGTATCGACGAGGGTATTACATCGTTTCTAAACTCGGCGTGGTTTGCCTGCACAGCGACCCGGTCTAGTTTGGTATCGACGAGGGTATTACGCCGTGGCGTTGGGGGAGGTTCCGAATTATTGCGAGAACTAAAGGCGCGACATCTTTGTCGACGCCTTTATACCCAATCTGAGGCGATGCCTTATCAACTAACTAAGACGAATGAGGCGGTAGGTTTTCTTTCCGCTGCGGAGGACGATGGCGGCGGGGGTGGCGAGGGTGGTTGGATCGAGTTTGGTGTTGGCGTCGGTGACCGGTTTGTTGTTGAGATAGAGACCGCCCTGGGCGATGAGGCGGCGGGCTTCGCCTTTGCTTTTGGCGAGACCGGTTTCGACGACGGCGTCGATGATGGGCCAGCCGGATTCGAGCTTGGCGCGGTCGATGGTGGTGGTGGGGACTTCGGCGGCGAGGGCGTCGATGGTCGCTTCGGTGAAGTCGGCGACGGGCGCGCCATACAGGGTTTGACTGGCGCTTACCGCGAGGCGGGCGGCTTCGGGGCCGTGGACGAGGGTGGTCATTTCCTCGGCGAGACGCTTCTGCGCGGCGCGCTTTTCCGGAGCGCGTTGATGTTCGGCCACGATCGCATCAACTTCGGAAATGGGTAGGAAGGTGAAGATTTTCAAGTAGCGTGCCACATCCGCGTCGTCGGTGCGAAGCCAGAACTGGTAGAAGTCGAAGGGCGGGGTTTTATCGGCGGTGAGCCAGACGGCGTTGCCTTCCGATTTGCCGAACTTCGCGCCGGAACTGGTGGTGATGAGCGGCATGGTAAGCGCGAAGGCGTGCCCGGATTCGCCTTCGACTTTGCGGATGAGATCCGTTCCGGCGGTGATGTTGCCCCACTGATCGGACCCGCCGAGTTGGAGGACGCAGTTGTGGTCTTTGTACAGGCGGTAGAAGTCGTAGCCCTGAAGAAGCTGGTAGCTGAACTCCGTGTAGCTCATGCCTTCGTCGCTGGCTTCCATGCGGGAACGGACGGATTCCTTGGTGAGCATGGCGCCGATGCGGAAGTGCTTGCCGATGTCGCGAAGGAAATCGATCGCGCCAATGGAGCCGAACCAGTCGAGATTGCTGACGAGCTTCGCGGGGGCAGTTGCGTGGTTGAAGTCGAGGAATTTTTCGAGCACGCGGCGGATGCCGTCGGAATTTTGCGCGACCTGTTCTTTGGTGAGGAGATTTCGCTCGGCGGCTTTTCCGGAGGGATCGCCGATCATTCCGGTTGCGCCGCCGACGACGGCGATGGGTGGGATGCCGTTGCGCTGGGCGTGCATGAGGGCGAGGATGGGGACGAAGTTGCCGACGTGGAGGGAATCGGCGGTGGGATCGAAGCCGGCGTAGCAGGAGATGGGGCCGCGGGTTGCGAGCTGCGCGAGGCGTGCATCAAGGGCGGGCTCTGAGGTCTGGTGAACGAGGCCACGCGAATTAAGATCGGCGAGCAAAGGCATGAAGGGACTCCGATTGCGAGGGCGGATTGTAGAGCGTCACGGCAGGGCTTCAAAATCAGGTGAAGTACAGAAACTGAAGTGTGTTGAGCGTATTGAAGAGCGAGTGGATGACGATGGGCAGCCAGATGTTGCCTGTTCGCTCGTAGGCGTAGCCGAGGCAGATGGAGAGTAGGAAGATGAGAGGGGCCATCCATAGCGGGTGGACGATCGCGAAGAAGAAGGACGTGAGGAGGATGGCGGCCCAGATGCGGGAACTGGAGCGGCCGCGCGGCGGCGGGGGAGGTTCAAGGGGAACATTTTCCTGCACCACCGGGAAGCCTGGAGCGACGGGGGGGTCGAAGATCTGGGCGAGGAAAGTTTGAACGTGAGCGCGAAAGAAGTATTCCTCGAAGAGCGGCGCCGCGAGACACGCGCCGAGGATCAGGAGGGCCTTCGTCACCGGGTTCGTGACGTCCTTCATGGCGCCGAGCAGCACGTGCGAATCAGGATGCGGGTAGTGGACTAAGTTGTAGAATGACTCGAGCAGCAGGCCTGATGCGAGAAGCAGGGGAAAGACGACGAGGAACCCGACGGGGCCTTGCGCGAGGGCGGCGGGCAGTCGTCGCAGAGAGGGAACGATCGCTCTTGTTGCGCCGAGCACTCGGTCCATAAAAAGAAGCGCGAGGAACCCAATGACGGCGGGGAGTGAGGAGAGGAATGCGTAATCTTCAGCGGTCAGATTCTTTTCCGGGTCGAAGGCTGTGCCGGGATTGACGCGAACGAAATCGGACTGCTTGGTGCCGATGTAGACGCCTTGGATTCCGATCCAGACGATCAAGCCAATGACGGCGCTGACGCCGATTGGCCACACGGGTTGATCTGCCGGTAAACGGCGCGGGCCGAGGACGGATTTGCGGCGGAAGACACCGAGGAGCGCTGCGAAAATTGCCGCGATTCCGAGTCCGACGGCGATGTAGAGGATCTGCTGATTTGTGGTGAGGGTGTCCTGAGCGAGGCAAATTGACATAGAATCAGACCGGCTTAAATTGGCCGCCCCGCTGGCTCGGCTGAACATGCGGCGGCGGATTGTAGATCGGGTGCGAGCGAATTCCTATGGCGACGATTCTGGATGAAATCATCGAGACCAAAAAACAGGAAGTCGCGGAGCGGAAGCAGCGCGTGCCGCTGGAGCAATTGCGGGAGACGATCGAGACGCTGGGCCGGCCGCGGAATTTTTTTCATGCGGTGACCAAGGCGCCGGAGAAGAAGCGGCTGAATCTGATCGCGGAGGTGAAGAAGGCGTCGCCGAGCGCGGGGGTGATTCGGGCGGATTTTGATCCGGTGAAGATCGCTCTGGAATACGCGGCAGCGGGCGCGGATGCGCTGTCGGTACTGACCGATGAAAAGTATTTCCAGGGCAAGCTGGAATACATCCACATGATTCGCGATGCGGTGAAGCTTCCGGTGTTGCGGAAGGATTTCATCATCGACACGTATCAGGTGCACGAGGCGCGGGCCGCGGGCGCGGATGCGATCCTGCTGATCGCGGAGTGTTTGCAGGTGAATGAGATGATCGATCTGCAAATCCTGGCGACAGAGCTGAACATGACGTGCCTGATTGAGGTGCACGACATGGACAACCTGATTCGCGTGCGGGATCGGGTGATTGGTTTTCCGCATCGGAGTTACTCGCTGCTGGGGATCAACAATCGCGACCTGCGGAACTTCAAGACGGATCTGGGGACGACGCTGCGGCTGTCGGAACTGGTCGAGGATCGGAATGTGCTGGTGAGCGAGAGTGGGATCAACACGTTTTCGGATATCGAGAAGCTGGAGACGGCGGGGGTTCGCGCGGTTCTGGTGGGGGAAAGCTTGATGCGCAGCGACGACATCGGCGCGAAGGTGCGGGAACTTTTCGATCTGTGAGGACGAAATCCGCAGTAGGGGCGGCACTTGTGTCGCCCTCTTTCCCACGGTGAGTGCAGAGGGCGACCCCAGTGTCGCCCCTATGAAAATGGTCGCATGCGCGTGCCCCTGGAAATGCCTGCCATGGGCGCGGTTTTTCATTGTTCCGAGGGGCTGTCATGTTTATCATGTCGGCTTGACTGCCGGGCTGTTGGGCGCGTTGATCAAATCTCTTGGGTTGCTTGCTCTATCGGGACCAGTTGAGGTGCCATGTTGCGCGTTGTGTGTGATTGCGGGGCCAAGCTTAAGCTGCCGGAGGAGCATCTGGGACGCGCGGTGACGTGTCCGAAATGCCAGACGGTGATGCGCGCGGTGAGCGGTGGCGGGCAGGTGCTGGAGTTTGATTGTCGGCTGGTGATTGTCGATGGGATCGAGCGGGTGGGTGAGCAGTTTCTTCTCGGGGGTGATGGGACGATTGAGATCGGAAAGCTCGAGGAGAATGCGATTCAACTGGAAGGGGTTCGCGTGTCGCGGAGCCATTGCCGGCTGATTCCGACGATTCATGGCGGGTGGGCGATCGAGGATACCGGGAGCACGAACGGGCTTTATCTTAACGGTGAGCGCATCACGTGCGAGACGTTGAATGAAGGCGATCGGATTGGGGTGGGGGACTTCCTTCTGCGCTTCAGAGGCAGTGACGAGAATGCGGTGGTTCTGGCGAGCGACTCGATTGCGGATTCGCGGGCGCTGACGATGACGGGATCATTTTCGGCGAGCGCGTTCGAGGCGAGTGCGGCGCCGTTCGAACTTGAGAATGAGTCGGAAGAGGGGCTTTATGATTTGTCGGCGGAAGATGAGCTGGCGGCGCCGGCGCCTGTGATGCCGGCGCGTGCCGCGGTGGCGCCGATTCATGCTTCGCTGGCGGCGACGCCCCTTCCCGCACGGGTGATTCCGGTGACGCAGCCGGGGCCGCGCTGTCCGAGCTGCTCACAGATGCTGGCGGCGGGGGCGAAGATCTGCGTGGGTTGCGGGATCGACATTAAGACCGGTCGCGCGCTGGTGACGAGCCGGGGGCTGGATGAAGAGACGCTTGAAGAACATGCGAGCATCTGGATTCGGTTTATCAGTTGGTTTATGCCGGTGGGGTTTTTGCCGATTGCGTCAGAGGCGTTTGGAACGCGCAAGCCGTACGTCGTGTGGAGTGTGACCGCGCTGACGATCCTGACAAGCCTCGCGTATTTACCGGTGCTTCATAATTTTGAGAAGGGCGAGCCGGGCGATGGGATCCTGCTGATGCAATGGTCGGGGAATCGGGATGCGACGCTTCGGGATTTCCAGAAGGTGCGGCAGGAGTTCCTGCGCTATTATCGCGAACAGCTGGCATCCGAGCGACCGGCGCGCGGGCGGACGCAGCGCGGGGCTGGGGAGGATGTGGTTGCTGAACGAGAGCTGGACCAGAAGCTGAATAAAGTGCTTGAGCATCAGCTTCCGCCGTCGACGGCGAAATTTCATGGTTATCAGCTTGTGACGTCGGGATTCCTGCACGCCGGTGTGCTGCACCTGGCGGGCAATCTGCTCTTCATGCTGATCTTTGGCTGGCGCGTGAATGAGCTGATCGGCAACGTGAAGATGATCTTCGTCTACCCGCTGCTGATGATCGCAAGCGCGGCGACGCACCACGTCATGGCATCGGGCGAGCCGCTGGCGCCGTATCTTGGCGCATCAGGCGCGATTATGGGTTTGGCTGGAATGTACGTCGTGCTGTTCCCGGCACAGAAGGTCCACATGATCGCGTGGTTCCGCATCCTGGTGATCCGCGGTTGGAAGATCTTCCGCATGCGCGGCATCTGGATGCTGCTGCTGTGGATTGCCTGGCAGGACGGTGTGCCGACGTTGCTGAAAAGCAGTGATCATGTGGCGCATTGGTCTCACCTTGGCGGCTTCGTGGCGGGAGCTTTCTTGGCGATAATTCTTCTGCTCACGCGACTGGTGACGGCACGCGGGACCGATTTGTTGTCGGTTCTTCTGGGAAGGCATGCTTGGAACCTGATGGGCAAGCCTCGGGAGTTGTCGGCTTCGACATAATTCCTTGACGCGCGCCTCAGCCACACCAAGATTTATGGTGGGGCAGGCATCCTGTCTGCGATCGGACCTGGCTGGAATGTTGGCGCGGCGGAGTAACGCCGCCCGCGGCAGACAGGAATGTCCGCCCCACCAGGGCCGTGTAGGAGGGCCGGCGAGTTATAAAGAATTAAGGTCTTTAAAGTCACAGCTAACTGCATTTGGATTCTGTACTTGCGCGGGTGGTGTGCGTGCACAGCAATCGTGTAGTGCGAGGCCAGGGCGGATATGATTCTGTTCATGAGTGACGCGATCGCCATCAACTTGCGCCTAACCCGTGGCTTCGATCGGTAGAGCCGGCCAAATGGCTCGGCTTTACCGGAGGCGACAAGAGCCGCACCGGCCGGTCGATGAACCGGCCAATCGAAGCACAGGCAGTTGAGTCGCGTGCCGCGTCACCAGGGAGGTATGGATCATGACCATGTTGCAAACTCTATTTCAAAGTGTACCGATGCCGCTTGCCGTCGCGATGGACACCAACTCGTACGTTGTGGTTGCGGTTGTCGCCATCGCGGCGGTCGCGCTCTTCTTTTTCCTTTGCGCCAAATGGGCGCTGCCCGCGATGGGCGTGCGCTTCATCCCCAACGATCGCGTCGGCGTCATCGAAAAGCTCTGGTCAAACAAAGGTTCGGTTGGGCAGGGACGCATCCTCGCCTTTAACGGTGAAGCTGGCTTCGAAGCGGGGGTGCTTCGCGGCGGCATTCACTTCGGCAAGTGGAGCTGGCAGTACCGCATCCACAAGGTGCCGCTGGTGACGATCCCGCAGGGGAAGGTCGGATATCTTTATGCCCGTGACGGCGAGACGCTCGAGCCTGGGCAGACCCTCGGCCGGGTTGTCGATTGCGACAACTTTCAGGATGCCTCCAAGTTCCTGTATGGCGGCGAGGAGAAAGGCGTGCGCGGGCAGCGCGGCCGCCAGCGATCGATCCTGCGTGAAGGCGTGTACGCGATCAACCTCGCGGCTTTCATCGTGATCACCGAAGCCCAGGTTTATTACCTGGAATCGGACAGCAAGGTTGAACTCCAGAAGCTGATGAGCTGGCAGCAGGAGCTTCGCGAGATCAGCGGCTTCAGCCCGGTTGTTATCGGCGAAGAAGTGTCGGCGATCGATCCGCTCAATCCCGATCACGCAATCGCGGTGGACTCCATCGGCATTGTGACCATCCACGACGGGCCGAGTTTGGCGCCGGGTGAAATCATTGCACCGGCGGTGGGTAACGATCCCGCCGGCGATCATTATCACAACAACTACCAGGACCCGGAGAAGTTCCTGGCGGCCGGTGGTCGCCGTGGCCGGCAGTATGTTCCGTTGACGGACGGGACCTACTTCCTCAACCGCTGGTTCGCGACGGTGGAGCTTCTGCCCAAGACCATCGTGCCGATTGGTTACGTCGGCGTGGTCGTCAGCTACTACGGACCGATGGGCAAGGATGTCTCGGGCGATGCGTTCCGGCACGGCGAGCGCGTTGCGCGCGGCGAGCGTGGCGTCTGGGAACGGCCGCTGGGCCCGGGCAAGTATCCGTTCAACACTTACGCCGGTCAGATCATTCACGTGCCGACCACCAACTTCGTCCTGCACTGGATTACCGGTCGCACTGAAGTCCATCGTTATGATGACACGCTCAAGTCGATCGAGATGGTTACGAAGGATGCGTACGAGCCGAGCCTCCCGCTAAGTGTCGTCGTGCATATCGACTACATGAAGGCGCCGAGCGTGATCCAGCGGTTCGGCGACGTGAAGAAGCTGATTACGCAGACGCTCGACCCGATGCTGAGCGCCTACTTCCGCGACATCGCGCACAAGCGCACGATGCTGGAATTGCTCCAGCAGCGCGACGTGATTCAGCTCGATTCGCGAAAGGAGCTGCAGCGGCGATTCCAGGAATTTGATATCGAATGCGTGGACGTTCTCGTCGGCAAACCCGACACCGCCGAGGCGGGTGGCAAGATCGAGACGCTGCTCGAGCAGCTTCGTCAACGACAGCTTTCGATGGAGCAGGTCGAGACGTACCAGCGGCAGCGCCTGGCGGCGGATGAGCAGAAGAAGCTGAACGAGGCCCAGGCGCTGGCCCAGCGGCAAACGGAGCTGACGGGGTCGAAGGTGCAGATTGAAATCGCCCGCAACCAGGCGGATGCGGATCTGGAACGTGCCCGCAAGATGGCGGAGCAGACGATCGTCACCGCCGAGGCCGAATCCAAGCAGCGGATGCTCGCCGGTCAGGGCGAGGCCGCGAAGATCGCGGAGATCGGTGAGGCCGAAGCGAAGGTGCTGATGCGAAAGGTCAGCAGCTACGGCGATCCGCGCCTGTACGCGATGGCGATCCTCGCGGAGCACTTGTCCAAGAGCGCTCAGCCGCTGGTTCCGCAGCAGGTGTTCATGGGTGGCGGGAGCGGTGGCGCCGACGGTAACGCCGGCATGGGAATGCTCGGTACACTGATTAACATGCTGCTCGCGGAGAAGTCCGGCTTCAAGATCGCCGGGAACGGCGACGCGGGGGTGGATATTAAGCCGCCGGCGGCGCCCGCGGTTGCAGCCGCCAATTCGGCGGCTGCACCGACGCGGAAGATGTGAGTTCACACTGTGATTGCAGAGGCCGGGCGCTGAAAACGCTCGGCCTCTCTTGTTGATGTGACCGATGAGCTTTTTCGTAGCACGGGCAGGATGTTCGTGCTACAGGGAAACTGATGGAGGACTAGCGCTTGGAGCGAACTGCGTCGCCGTGATATCGTCCGTAACATGGCGGAGATGGCGCTTCAGCAGGCGTTCGAGCGCGCGGTTCGGCATCATCAGGCGGGGGAGTTCGCGCAGGCAGAGGCACTCTATCAATTCATTCTGAAGGAGGAGCCTGAGGAGCCTGCCGTGCTGCATCTTTTGGGATTGATCAAGGCGCAGCGGGGGGAAACGGTTGAGGCGCTGAAGCTGATTCGTGATGCGATCGAGATTCTTCCCGATGTTGCCGAGTTTCATTCGAACCTGGCGGGGATCCTTCAAGCAGCGGGTCGCGCAGAGGAAGCGGTTGAGGCATTTGGGAAAGCGATTGTGCTGAAGCCGGATGCCGCCGATGTGCATTTCAAGCTTGGCGTGTTGCTTCAGGCGATGGGACATGGGGATCAAGCGGAGACAGCGTATAAGAGATCGATCGAGCTGAACTCGAACTTCGCTCCAGCACACAACAATCTTGGCACGGTCTACTCCATGCGCGGGTCGCTGGATGTGGCGGAGCAATGGTTTCGCGGCGCGCTGGCGCTGGATTCCAATCACGCATCGGCGCAATCCAATCTCGCGGGTGTGCTCGCGATGCTGGGGCGGTTCTCCGAGGCGGGCGCTGCGTATCGTCGATCCATCACGCTCTCTCCAGAACTCGCGGAAGATCATCTGGCTTTGGGTCGCGTGCTCCAGACGCTGGGGGATTTTGACGAGGCGATCGGAAGCTATCGGAAGGTTTTGTCTCTGACGCCGCGGGATGGGCAGGCCAAGCAATTGCTGGTGAGCGCGCTGTGGTCGGCGGGTCGGTTGCAGGAAGCGGTGGCGGTCGCGACGGAAGCCGTCGTCGAAGCGCCGGATTCTTACGATGCGCACTACGGCTTGGCGTTGGCGCTTGAGCGCGCGGGTCGGAAGCAGGAAGCGCTGCATTCGTTTAAGCGTGCCGCGAGTCTGGCTTCTGATCCGGATCGTGTTCAGTTCGAGATCGCGGCACTCGGCGACGGAGATTCGCCGCCGACAGCGCCCGCGGATTATGTGGTGGGCTTGTTTGATGGCTTCTCGGCGCGATTCGACCAGCACATGGTTGAAAGGCTCAAGTACGATGCCCCGCGGCAGTTGTACGAGGCGGTTCGACCGTTTCTGAGCGCTGAGAAGGTGGATGTCGCGGATCTCGGGTGCGGGACTGGATTGAGCGGCGTTCCGTTTCGTGCGGGGGCGAGATTTCTGGTTGGCGTGGATCTTGCGCCGCGGATGATCGCGGCAGCGAAAGCGCGCAGCATCTATGATGAGCTGCATATTGCGGATGTGACGACTTTCTTGACCGAACGCGAGGATCGATTTCACCTGATTATCGCCGCGGATTTATTTATCTACGTGGGGGACCTTGGAAGGATCATCCCGGCTGCGGCGCGATCGCTTCGAGCGTGTGGTTGGCTGGTGTTTTCGGTTGAAGCGCAGAGTGAGCCGGGGTTTCGGCTTCAGGAGACCCGGCGATACAGCCATTCTCTGGGCTATCTGGAGTTGCTGGCACGCAACGCCGGGTTTGAAGTTAAGGTCGCTCAATCGGTGACGCTGCGGATGGAAAATGGAAGGCCGCTACCTGGGCATTCGGTGGTGTTTCAGAAGGCGATTGCGCACGCGCCGAAGGATTCAACTTGAATGGTGCGCTTGAAGCGGCTACAAATTGGGGCGTTTGCGGGCGTAACTCAATTGGCAGAGTGCGGGCTTTCCAAGCCCGATGTTGAGGGTTCAACTCCCTTCGCCCGCTCTTTCCTTCGATCCTTCGAACCGCTTAGGGCGGGTTCGATCGATTTCGGTTTGAACGTTGGGGTGGCGGGGATGGTATTTCTAATGCGGACGTGTGGGTTCGAACGATTTAAGGCGGACTTGCGAATGATGAATCAGATTCGAGATGCGGTGCTCCGACCAATGCGCTGGGGTGTTTGCGCGTTGTGCGCAATCGTGGTGGGGGCGGCGGCGACAGCACCCGCTCCGACAGAGCCAAGCGCGGTGAAGGCCGGCGGAGCGGGGGCTCCCGTGAGTTATTCGAAGCAGATTGCGCCGATGCTTCAGAGCCGATGCGAGTCTTGCCATTCCGGTGATGATGCGAAGGGGGAGTTTGACACGACGAGCGTGGCGAATCTTTTGAAGAAGGGGAAGAAGGCGGGGCCGGGGGTGATCGCGGGGAAGGCGAACGAGAGCGCGGTGATCCAGTATATCGAGGGAGCCCGGAAGCCGCGGATGCCGAAGGGGAAGAAGCCATTGACGGATGAGCAGGTGGGTCTCATCAAGGCGTGGATTGTGCAGGGGGCGGTAGATGATGCAGGGAAGGTGGGAGTGACCGTGGCGCAAGGGCCGAGTTCCGCGAAGGCGCAAGCGGCGGTCGCGGCGCAGCCGGTGGCGGGGGGAACGGCGCCGGCGCCGCGGGTGGTGAGCGAGGATTGGGATCCGAATGTGCCTTGGAGCGCGGCGGAGGCGGTGGCGGTTCGGAGGTATCAGCGGTTGAAGTTTGTCCCGGCGCCGCCGGCGGTGCCTCAGGGGGATGTGCCTGCATTTAATGAGGTTGATCGGTTTATTGCGGCGAAGTGGGCTTCGGCGCCGGTGGCTTCTTCCGCGAAGGCGCACGCGACTACCGCGCCGGTGGTGCCGGATGTTTGTGATGATTCTTCGTTTGTGAGGCGGGCTTTTCTGGACATCGTGGGGTTCATCCCATCGGCGGCGGAGGCGCGGAAGTTCGTTGAGGACAAGACCCCGGACAAGCGGGTGAAGCTGGTGGATGCGTTGCTCGCGCGGGATGAGCAGTATGCGCAGAACTGGGCGCCGTTCTGGGAGGATGCGCTGTGCTCGAACGGCTTGCACCAGGGTGGCGTGGGAACGCACGGGAATTATCGCCGATGGCTGTTAGAGAGTTTCAAGGAAAACAAGCCCTACGACCTGATGGTGCAGGAGCTTTTGGATCCGAAGGAGCCGAATCATCCGGCGCGGTATGTGCTGAACAGCGATCATGCCCGGACGGTGCAGAGCGCTGCGGACACGGCGCAGGTTTTCCTGGGGACGGCGATCAAGTGCGCGAGCTGCCACAATCACTTCCTGAATGATGAGTGGCCGCAGGCTCGCGCGGTGGCGTTCGCGGGATACTTTCAGCAGAAGGATATGGAGATCGTGCGCTGCGAGCGAGGCACGGGGAAGTTTGTCGAAACGCATTTCATGTTCGATCTGCCGAAGATGCCGACGAGTGCGCCCACGACGCAGTCGACGCGGATGAAGGAAATCGCGCAGCTCATCACCGATCCGACGAATCCGAGATTTTCCAGGACGATCGTGAATCGATTGTGGAAGCGCTACATGGGGCTGGGTCTGTTTGAGCCGGCGGATGATTACCGCGCGGATGTGCCGGCCAGTCATCCGGAGCTTTTGGATTGGCTGGCGAACGACTTTGTGCGCCATGGATACAACCTGAAGCACACGATCCGGTTGATCCTGACAAGCCGGACGTATCAATTGAAATATGATCCGAAGCTGGCGGACAAATTTGATGTGGAGAAGCCGGGAGCGCCGCGATATTTCAGGGCGCCGGCGCTGCGGCGTTTGACGGCGGAACAGCTTCTGGACAGCGTGAACGTGGCGGTGAATCAGAAGGAACTGGGGGATGGGCGGACGTTTGCAAACGATAATTCGACGCCGCTGGCGCGGGCGCTGGGGAGGCCGCCGACGCGGAATGAAGTATCGACAGCGCGACCGGATGACACGGCGGTAGTGCAGTCGCTCGAGCTTTTGAACGGGCAGGAATATCACGATCGGGTTTACAAGGGTTCGCAGGTTGCATCGATGTCGGTGACGACACAGCCGTCGGCGATTGTCGAGGACATGTATTGGTCCGCGTATGGTCGTGGGCCGACGACCAGAGAGACGGAGGCTGGGACAAAGTATTTGAAGACCGCGCCCAAGCCGGCGACGACGCAGCCGGTGGATTTGGTTTGGGTGGAGGATGCGGTGCCGCCGGGGGCGACCATGCAGGGACTCTGGGTCTGGGCGCGGGCGACGGCTCAGCCGGTGTTCAGCGGGAAGATGTCGCACACGGATGGGCAGACGGAGCCGATCGCGACGCAGCATTTGTTCACTGGCGCGCGGTTCGAGGTGAAGCCGGCGGATGTGCTGTTCACGTATGTTTACATTGATCCGGAGAGCGTGCCGCGGGAGATCATGTTGCAGTTCAACGCGGGCGGGGATTGGAAGCGGGCGTTCTGGGGCGCCGAGGCGATTCCGTACAAGCCGACGGTGAATATGGGTGCGCTGCCCGCCGCGGGGAAGTGGGTGCGGCTGGAAGTTCTCGCGTCGAAGATCGGGATCGACAAGCCGATGATCGTGGCTGGGATCAGCTTCGATCAGATGCTGGGAAAGGTCTATTGGGACAAAACGGGCGTGAGCAAAGGGCCGGCGGTGACGGATGGAGAGACGATTGGCGACATGATCTGGGCACTGGTGACGAGTCCGGAGTTTCAGTACATCCGGTAGCGTTGATTCACCACCGGGTTGATTCACCACTGAGATCACAGAGAAGACAAGCAGCGATTTTTCGGGAACGAAGACGATCAAATAAATTCAGCCCCCGGATTCATCTCGAAAACGCTTAAATTCGTTTCTTCTTCATCTCCGTGTTCCTCCGTGATCTCCGTGGTGAGAAAAACGTTAGCGGATCCAATTAAAGTGAAATGGTTTCGCCGGCGCGAACGGATTGCACTTCGGCTTCGACGAGTTTGAGGGAGCGCACGCCATCTTCGGCCGTGACGACGGTCGGGCGCTGATTGTTCCTAATGCAGTCGAGAAAGTAGCGGATTTCGGCGGTGTAGCCAAAGCCGGGGCCGGCATCGATTGCATCAGATTTTCCATCCTGGATGAGAACCAGGGGCTTGTCGCGTCCAAGATCGTAATCGGCTGTCGCGCTTTCGAAATTAACGGTGTAGCGCATGGTGAATCCGTAGTCTTGAGCGAAGGTCCAGCCGCCTTCGGCAGAGACCAGCGGAATGTTATCGTAGATGTAGTGGGTGGTGAGGTGGTCGATTTCGCCGGACGTTTTTGTGTAACCGCGGGAGCTGACTGCTTTGGGCATCCCGAAGAGGTGCTGGATGAAATCGGTATCGTGGATGTGGAGGTCAAGGGCGGCGCCGCCGGAGATTCGGCCGTCTTTGTACCAGCCCGCCGGCATGGATGCCACGCGGCGGAAGGTGGCGCTGAGGACATTGCCGTATCGTCTTTCATCCACGGCTTGTTTAAGCCAGATCCATTGCGGCCAGAAGCGCATGCACATGGCGGGCATGAAGAAGCCTTTGGCCTGCTTAGCAGCCTGGGCGATCTTGTCGCCCTCGGCGCTGGTGCGGGCGAGCGGTTTTTCGCAGAGGACGTGCTTGCCGGATTTGAGGGCGGCGGTGGCGACCTCAAGGTGCTGCGTGGTGGGGAGACAGATGTCGACGAGGTCAACGTTGGGATTGGCGAGGAGATCGTTGTAGTCGATGGAGCCTTTGATCCGGTCCATGGGAAGAGAGTTGACGGCGCCGGCGATGACGTTGCCGCTGGTGCCGGTGAGATCACCGGCGGCGCGCCTGGGATCGACATCCGAGACGGCGACGACCTGAGCCAGTTCTGATAATTCCTGGTACGCCTCGTAATGAGTCCGGCCCATCATGCCCAAACCGATAATTCCGACGCGGATCATTTTCTTCTCCGGTTCAAATTCTGATTCACCACGGAGCTCACGGAGGAACACGGAGAAGAAAATCCTGCATGTGATTTACTCCGTGTTCCTCCGTGATCTCCGTGGTGAATAGGGTTTTTACATCTTCACAATCTTCTTCATCGCCTCGTGCGTTCGTTTGAGAAGGGATTCATCCGGGGGCATCATTTCGGCGACGAGGGTCTTGTTGTAGTTGATCCCTTTGAGGGCGGTCATGGTTTCTTTCCAGGGGACGTCGCCGGCGAGGAGGTCGCAGAAGCCGGTGATGTTGCCGATGGTGTTTTTGAAATCCTTGATGTGGATGCGCTTGATGCGGCTGCCCAGAAGCTCGATCCAGTGGGGCGGGTGTTGGTGATAACCCAGGACGTTGCCGACGTCGAAGTACACGCCGACTTTTTCGGAGCCGATGGAGTCAATAAAGTCTCGGAACTCCAGGGGCGAGTAGAAAAGCCCGTTCCAGACGTTTTCGAGACAGAGATCGATGTTAAGTCGTTCGGCTGTTCCGCGAAGGCGCAAAGCGGCCTCGCGCGCCCAATTCACGGCTTGATCATACTTCGCGGGACCATAGTGCTGATCCCACGGAATCTTCACCGCGCCGGGGACCATCAGCATCGCCTTGGCGCCGAGCCACGCCGCGCGCTGGAGGGCGGCGGCATGAAGCTCGATGGACTTGGCGCGGATTTCAGGATTCGGATCGGTCGGGGAGCAGCCCCAGCTCAAACCGCAGGCCATGGTCTCCAGCTTAATGTCGTGCTTGAGCCCGAGATCGCGGTAACCCTCGATGGTTTGTTGATCGGACTCGACGGAGAGCACACCGCCGGTCGAGCAGGCGAGCTCGATCCCGTCGAAGCCGGCCGTTTTGGCTTCGATGATGGCGTCTTCGATGGGGCGCTCATTGGAGAGCCCGTCTTTGATTGACCAGTAGCTGATGGAGAGGTCCATTTCTTGTCCGTTGTCAGGGGTCCGTTGTCAGTTGCTGTTGGAGAAAGCGGTGAGCCGGTTCGAGATTGATGCAGTGTCGGCCTTCAAAATAGTCCGTCTTAAAATTGACTTCTGTGCCGAAAAGCTTCCAGGCGCGCTTTGCTTTTTGGACGGTTTGCTTGACGCCTTCGATCGGGAAGATGTCGTCCTTGATTCCGTTTTGGACGAGGAGGGGCCGCGGCGCGAGCAGGGCGGCAACGTCCGACAGTTCCCCCAGGTTGAGCAGACCCGGGACGAAATTGCAGGTGCAGTGGAAGATGTCCAGGATGCTCTTCCGCCAGTCGCAGAAGTAACCGGAGATCACGGACGCTTTGATTCGATCATCCATCGCGGCGGTGAAGAAGGCGTTCATTCCGCCGCCGGAGATGCCCATGGCGGCGATGTTATTCGCATCGACTTCCTTCCTCGTTTGCAGGTAATCGAGGACGCGCATGTTGTCGAGAACGCGCAAGCCGGCAATGGATTTGCCGAGCATGATGGCGTACGTGTTTCCGCCGTGGCAGGTGGGGGTGAGGCGCCAGAGGTGAGAATTCTGATATTGATGTTGGCGCTCTCCAAAGGCGGAGATTTCGGGGGCGGCGACGATGAAGCCTTGTTCCGCGAAGGCGCACGCGAAGTCCCCTTGGTATCCGTCCGGGGCAAGTCGCTCGGAGCCGTCTTCCCAAAGGCCGACGATCTCCTTCACGCCGTAGCCATGACCGTTGAGGGCGAGGATGGTCGGACGCGGTTTACTCTTGCGCGCTTTCGGGATGAGAAGATAAAGGGGAAGCTCGGAGTAAGGCGTGGTGCGCAAAATGATCTTGTGGCGGACGTACGATCCACGATCCACCGATTCAACCGTTCGCGGTTTGGGATCAACCGCTGGCTGATCCAGGAAACCCAGGCAGTCGCCCAGCGCCTTGCGAGTTTTCTTCTGCCAGCTTCGGGCTGCCGAGGCCGTGGATGCGACGAACGCCGGGCGCGATTGATTGTTCACCGCATCGAGAAGAGCAATCGGGTCGAACGGGCGATCGGCTGACCTCGCGCGTCCAGATCGGCGCGAAGAAGGCTGAGCGGCTTTATCCATGGGACGGAGGAGTTTCCCCGAAATCTGCCGGAATGAGAAGGGGAGGGATGAGACCGATGCGACGAAGTTACATTTGCCGATGAGTCAGACGGTGAGCACCCGGTGGGCTCGCAGATTCATGCGAAAAGATAGAGTTAGGGGTTGCTCCACTCACCGCTGCCCTATACGATAAACACGTCATTTCTCAGCCCATTCACTGGTCTGGCCGCGGAGTGCATCACGGGCGGCCGGAATGAAATTATGTTTCCTGTCGCTCGAAATCGTTTCCCCGCGCATCGCGCGGTCCTGGCCGCGGTCGCCGCCGCAGCGCCGTCGCTTGCATGGGCGCAGACGCGGGTCGTCGGGGTGGATGTGTCGCAGTTTCAACTGAACATGGACTGGTCGAAAACTTACACCGCCGGGGCACGGTTCGCCTTCGTTCGCTCATCCCGGGGAGGACTGACGGGCTCCTCCGATTCCGGTGGAACGGGCAACACCGTCGGGCAGGGGCGCTACGACGATCCGCTGTTTCAGACCAACATGACCGATGCGACGGTAGCCGGAGTGCTCGCCGGCGCTTATCACTTTGCGCGCACCGATCTCAACTCGACGAGCGTTCCAGAGGACGAGGCCAATCACTTTCTCCAGCAGGCTTCCGATCGGATGACGGCAGGGTATCTCCGGCCGGTGATGGACATCGAGTCGTTCTGGCCTGGCCTTCAGTTCTCGCAGTTCCCCGCGTTCCGCAGCTACCTCGCGGACTGGATCCCCCGTTTCAGCAACACCATCGAAGCGGCGACCGGCGTCAAGCCGATCATCTACAGCTACAACTCGTTCATCACCGACTTTCTCACGACGCAGACGGAGTACTCGCTCTGGAGTTCCACCGTCAGTTGTAACTTTGCGGCGGGCACTCCGGTCACCGGCGCGTGGGCCGGCGACTGGGCGTTCTGGCAACACGGTCAGGCGAAGCCGAATGCAGCTAACAACGCTTGTCCGGCCATCACGCAGAATGCGGGCGACTTTGGCGTGGAGATCGATCTGAGCACTGGCTTGGCCAAGAATTCGATCGATTTGAACGTCGCCAATGGCGACATCGAGTACGTCAAGAAATTTAAGGTTCCCTCGATCTGGCTTCACCCCATCGACAGCAACTGGGACACGGTCGGAAATTGGAATGGCCGCAAGCCGCTGGCAACGGATGATGTCGTGGTCCGATCACCGACGCTTGGGACCGGCGGTACCATCGCGCTGGGCTCGGGGGAAGTGGGTCAATCGCTTTTATTCAATGAAAGCTACACCTTATCAGGCGGCAGCATCACGCTGTCGGCCGGTAACATCTCAGTCGCTGCCGGAAAGACCGCCACGCTCGCGACCAACTTATCCGGCATCGGCGGATTCACGAAAACGGGTGACGGCAAGCTTGTCATCAGCGCCAACACCACCAACACCGGCACGCGAACAATCACTGCCGGCACGCTCAGCATCGACAATCGCACGCGGCTCGCCCCCGGCGGCAAAGTGGTCCTCAACGGCGGTATCCTTCAGGAAACAAACGCCTCGAATGCGGGCACGTTCATTGAACCCACCACCCCCATCGAAGTCGGACCCGCCGGCGGCGCTGTCAACTACACCTCCAGCGGCGCAGGACTATCCAGCATTTACGCCGGCACGCTAACAGGGACCGGCGGAACGACCGCCAACGGCGGCGCCGGGACGCTCACCAAGACCGGGCCGGGTGAATTCCGCTACCAAGGTGCCGGGACCGCAAACTCCACCTTTCAAAATCTGATCGTGAAAGAAGGTCTATTCAGACTTGGAAACGTCTTCGGAGCCAACTTCGAAACAGGCTTCGGCGCTGTGCCGACCGCCACACTCGCCGGCGCAATCACACTCGATGGCGGCGCTATCGGAAGCAGTTGGAACGTGACGTTGAACGGCAAGCGCGGGATCACCATCACCCCCGCCGGCGGAACCATCGACGTCTCCTCCGGAAGCATCACGATTCCCAGCAAAATCTCCGGCTCGAATCCCCTCACAGTTGTCGGTACGACGGGTGTCGCCACGCTTGGCAATACCGGCAATGAGATTGGTAGCCTCATCGTCAATGGCCGGGTCGCGATGAGCACCGCCCAAACCGTCGGCTCGCTCAGCGGCAACGCCAGCGGCGCGATCAGCATTGGGTCGGTGCAGATCCTGACGATCAATCAGACCGTCGACGGCACCTATGCCGGCAGCATCGTCAATGATTTCAGCACGCTCGAGAAGCGCGGTCCTGGGGTTCTGACGCTCACGGGTAACACGACGATCCACAGCCTCACCCTCAACGATGGCACATTGAGACTGACGGGAGGGATTTTTCACGGCAGCGGCGTGGAATACCTGGCGTATACCGGCAGCGCCACCTTCGTCCAAACAGGCGGCACACACACGATGGATGGCGCCTTGAACCCGATCTATATCGGTCTCAATCCCGACGCCGCGGGAACGTATCGCCTCAGCGGCGGGAGCCTGAGCGTCACGTCGGACATCTACTGCGGTTACAACGGCCCGGGGTTGATCGAGCAGACCGGCGGCGCGGTCTCGATGAGCCCCTCCTACAGTTTGGCGCTGGGCTACTTTCAACTAGGCGCTGGAATCTACAGCCTATCCGGCACCGGCTCTGTCTCTGTCCCATCCGTCTACCTCGGCGGAAGCGCCGCCGGCGCCAACGGCACCGGCATCATGGCTATCTCTGGCGGCACCTTCACCATCACGGACACCCTTAAAATCTACAACAGCGGCTCGTCCGCCGTGAACCTCAGCGGGGGAACGCTCAATGTAGGCACGCTGGTCACTTCTCCGTCACCCTCGCGCGTCAACTGGACGGGCGGGAAGCTCGCCGTGACGGGCGCAAGTGGATTCGCCGTCGAAAACACCGCGCCGCTGGCGAACTTCACAATCGGCGCGGGCATGAGCCTAGCCGTCACCGGCGGTACCGAGACGGTGGGCAACCTCGGCGTCGGCACACTCACGCAAACCGGCGGTGAGAACGGCGTGGGATCAATCAACGCAAGCAGAACCCTCGTCATCGGCGCGAGCGCCGCGGGCTCCGGTCGGTACAACCTCAGCGGGGGAAACCTGATCGTGACCGGCAACGCTTATGTCGGCGGTACGTCCGGTGCCGCTGGAGGCAACGGCGTGCTCTCCATTACCGGCGGAAATGCTGTCGTCACCGGCACGCTCAAGGTTTGGAATCCGACCGGGATGGTGAGCCTTGCCGGTGGCAGCCTTTCCGTCGGAACCTTGGACAACAATGGCCATCCCGAACGCTTCAGTTGGACCAGCGGTACATTAGGGATCACGGCCTCTGATCTCATCATCACCAACGCCGGGCCTCTCGGCGGCATCGTCAGCCTCGGACCGGCTCAATCGCTGTCCGTGACCCTCAATGAAAACGTCGGCACCTCCGCGGGAGGAACGCTGGCTCAAACCGGTGGAACCAACAGCATTGGCGGCACTTTAATTGTCGCCAACTCCGTCAGCAGCTTCGGTCTGTACCAACTTCAGAACGGAATCGTGGAGGCGTCGAGCCTCATCGTCGGCAGGAGCGGCAGCGGAACTTTTGTCCAGAGCGGTGGAACCTTCACCAAGACCGGCGCCATGACGATTGGCGCGAACAACGGATCCAGCGGCGTCTACATCCTCTCCGGCGGTGTTCTTAACGATCCCACGATCATCGTCGGCGGCGCGGGAACGACCGGCACGGCAACTTTCTCACAGACCGGCGCCAGCACCAACAACGTGGGCTCGTTCATCATCAACAGCAACGGCCGCTATACGCTCAGCGGCGGAGTGCTGAATGCGGGGAGCATCACCGCTCAGGGTCCGCTGGAGATCGCGGGCTCTGGCGCAATTCTCAATCTCAGCGGCGCGCTGTCAGGAAGCGGAACCACCAGCGTTGGCGCGGGGGCGAGCCTGATCGCAGGAAGCGCTCGGCAAAGCAATCTAACGATCGGCGGGCGAGTGACGATCACCGCCCGGACTGGCGGGGCGCCATCCGTGAGTTATCTCGACGCACTCAACGTGCAAGCGGAGGGAACCCTCGATCTGAACGACAACGATCTCGTCGTGAACAACGGCAACTTCAACATGCTCCAGGCGCTCGTCTTAGGCGGCTACCGAGTCGAACCAGATTCGTCGGCAACAGGAATCGTCTCCACCACCAGCCAAAGCATCCACGCCGGCACCACGATCCTCGCCCTCTTCGACAACGCCCTCGCAGGATTTGCCGACTACCCCTTCGGCAGTGGCAATTCCATTGCCACGGGTGCCATCGCAGGAAAATACACCTACATCGGTGACACCAATTACGACGGCCAAGTCAGCGCCCAGGACTACACGGCCATCGACGCCAACATCGGAACGAGCGTCGATCCCGGCATCTCCTGGTTCTACGGCGACACCAACTTC
>JBBRYX010000026.1:0-63260 GCA_038237225.1 Tepidisphaerales bacterium
CGCGGGTTGCCCTCTGCGTGGGGGTGCTGATCCGCAAGAAGTGATTTGTTCCAACAAGGGAAAGACGATGTCGAAGCTCACACAATGGCTCGACCATCGCATGGAGGTGGTGGGACTGAATCGGTGGAAGGATCTGTCAGACTACTCGGGTGTGCCGGATCAGACGATCCGGGACATGAATACCTGCGGTTCGCTGGACGTGCTAAGCCGCTCGGAGCGGCGCTTGATGGCCGCCACGTTGCGCGTGTCGCTGCGCAAGCTGGAGCAGCTCGACGACGGCCAAATCGACTGGATCGAAGATAAACACGTCTACGATGTTGGCGTGCAGGGCCGGCCGGCGCCTTGGGAGGAAAACGATCCGGCGTATTGGATTCCGAAGGAAACCAAGCCCGAAGATCGTGGTACGCCGCTGATCGGCAGGATTCGGCCGAGTGGCAAGGCCGAACCGGATGGAGATTGGCAAGAGGAATGGGGACGACACATTCCGCAGCGATTCGGAAAGGGCCACGACATCTATGGCCTGGAACTTGATGAGGCCGGGCAGTCGGTCGTGTTACGGAACATTCCGGTTTGGGAATTTCGCGAGGGGATGGCGGCGGTCTACTCTTGGAACGGATGGGAAGCCGAAGGTTGGTTCGGCCGCGTCTATCTGGAACCATCGAGGGCGCGGGTGATGACGGCGGACGGGACGCGGCACGACTTGGACCTCTTGAGCGTGGTGCGGATCGGAAAAGTAGTCGGGCGATGGCCGCCATGCGAAGAGACTTCATCAAGTATGGATTAAATGATGAACCGTTCTCTTTGATTGCGAGAAGCCCGGATCGATTTGATATGGCGGATGTTGTCGCGCATCCCCGCGCAACAGTTCGGCTTCTGGATGCGTTCGAACTACGGCTCCCGCTGACGTACCGATGCCTGCGCGTCCAGCTTCTGGTCGGGATCGACCAGCAGGTGCCTTTGATCGTCCGTCGCCACCGCCAGCCGCGGCAGGTCGCGTGTGGCTGGCCCTTTGGTCGCATGACCGTCCTTGTCGAACCTCGATCCGTGGCACTTGCACAAGAACGACAAGTCATCTTGAACGCGCACCTTGCACCCCTTGTGCGTGCAGACCGACGATAGGGCAAACAACTTGTCGTCGCGTCGAATCACGAAGAAGCCTTGCTCACGAAAGGCGTCGTACACGTCGTCGGTCTTGAACTCCCCGATAGGACCGGCATCGACCGGGGCGGCGGGCTTCGACGGATCGGTCGCCGGCCCGGTGGTTGCCGCCGCACCATTGTTGCGTCCACAACCCGCCGCGACGGCGGCCGCGAGCATTCCGAACTGTCTTCGCGTCAGTTTCATCGCTTGTCCTTCAAATCAATGTGGTCATGCCATTGCAGACCGTGACCATCGCTGGCGTGATCCGATGATTCGTTGTCTGCGGGGCTGGTATGCCGCGGCATCAAGGAATCGGTGTCGGTTCCGAAGCTCATTGAACCGCCGAGGTGTCCTTGCACGGTGAGCGCCGCAACCACGAGTGCGGCACAAATCAAATAGGTCCAGCTTGGCGCACGCTCCGCGCGACGATGAATGCGCCAGCGCCAGAACACCAGCCCCACGAACACGAACGCCAGTGCCGTGCCGAGCCACTTGTGGATAACCATCTCGCTCACGTCCATGCCGCCCATCTGTCGCAGCCACAACCAACCGGCCAAGGCGGTGAACGGCGTGATGATTGTGGCGTATAGGAGCATCCACCAACCGGCGGATGTGAGCGACTGTTTCCGCAACAGCCGGCCCAGTACATCGCTAATGAATGACGCCGGCACGAGGGCGGCGGTGAAGTTGACGAGGATCGGGTGCAGCGGCGGAAGCCGCCAGGCAGTCGCGTCGCCTTGCGCGAGGATGGCTAAAAACATAATGAACCTCCGGCGCTGCGACGATCACTTCGTTCAGGCAAGTAGGGATCGTCCACTTGATTTACAAGTTCTTTGAGTGCAGCAGCCCATCAAGCAACATGCTGATGCTGAACAGAGCAAGCACAATTGCATCATTGAAAAGGTGCTGTTGACTCATGCCGAAAAGCGGCCGGGCTGTCAGTTGTGTGATCCAGGCGCCGAGCAGCGCCAGAAACGCCAGTGCCCCGAAGACTCTGCCCGCTGCGATGACCAAGCTGGCGGCTCTAACATTATTCATGTTATTCACCCAGTTCTAAGCAATCCCCCACGGCGGCCGTGTCGCGCGGCCAAATCCGCGACGACACAGCCAGCCGGGATGCTTACTTGTGCTCGTGATCCGTATGACCATCAGATTTCGCCCCGCCAGCGGGTGCCGCGCCTTCGCCCATCTTGTGGTGCTCGTCCTTGAGCGGGATTTCCTTCCACTTCTCGCCGTCCTTGACGTACAGATTCTTCACGTCAATGGCGTGCTTGTCCTCGTAGGCCGTGCCTTCGACTTTGATGGTCTGCGCGGCGTAGGGCGCGAGCACCTGCGGGTTGGTGAGCAGGAACATCGCCGCGTCGGCATCCTTGCTCCCTTCGGGCAGGATGGCAGCCGGCACGCCGCTGGCCATGCACTTCGTGGCGCAGGCGGCATGATCCTTGCCCTTGGCGTCGCCGTCGCTGGTGACGAAGCAGGCGGTGTCGATCAACTCGCCTTGCACCGTGATCGGCTTGGCCTCCGCACTCTTCTTGCTGTGGTCGTGGCCCTTGTGACCATCGTCCTGCGCGAAAGCTCCAACAGTCAGACCTGCGGCGATGATGCCGCCTCCGATAACAAACGCGATTCGATTCATGACAGACTCCTTGAAAAAATGCTCGCGGCACTCGCTCGCGAGCGGGTTAATGGGTTCTCTCCGGGCGGCTCACTTGTGTGACGCGACCATCTCGCGGCACGCCGCCGCACACTTTCGGCACGCCTCGGCACACGCCTGGCAGTGCTCGTTCTCGTGCTTGGCGCATTCGGCGGCGCATGCCTCGCAGATGTCGGCGCACAGGCCGCAGACGATCGCATGTCGATGCGACCCGCGGCTCATGAACGACGCCGTTGTCCAACAGATCTGCGCGCAGTCGATGCAGACCTGGGCGCACTCGGGACGATTCTCCTTGATGCACGCGTTGCCGCAGTGCTCGCATTCCTGCGCGCACTTCACGCACGCCTCGATACATGATTGATGCTCTTGATGAGCCATAACGAAACTCCTTTACGCCTTCGTGATGAATTCGCGATGACGGCGGGGAAGGCATCCGCCGCATCACGCCCATGCTCTTGACTCCGACTGCCCTGTTCCCTTCGTCACCATCCGTCTCGTTGCCCGCTTTGCACCAGCTCAGCCGCGCGCCGTGGATGCGCGCGCGGCGATTCCCGGATTAGTGGTGCTGATGACCCTCCTGCTGCGGCGCGGGTTTGCTTTCCGAACGGGAGGCGCCGTCGGCGGGTTTGGTGCTCGACAGCAACGGTTCGAGCATGTCGGCGGCGCTGGGGGCGGTGGTCGGTGGCGTCATCGGTTTGTCGTCGCCGTGCTTCATGGCCGGTTCCGCGCCGCCGTGGGTGTGGGCGTGACCGTCGGGCTGCGCTTCTTTCATCGGCGCTGCTTCTTCGCCGTGTTCCATCGTCTGGCCGTGTTGGTGGCCGTGTTGGTCCGGCCCGTCCGCAGGGTCGGCTGGATGATCGCCGGACACTTCCATGCCGCCACCGCCGGAACCGTGACGATGACCGCCCGCCTCGCCGTCGCTGCCCGCGTTCGCCCGATGGCGCAGCACCGCCGCGGTCAAGCTCAGTCCCGTCACCACGACGATGACGGTCACGACGGCGGTCATCAGATGTTTCATGCGATTCATAGGCCACCTCTCAAAGCGCGAACACCTCGCTGTGAATTGCGCTGCTCGAAACTTTCATGTCGAGGAGCGTTCGCGTTAATGCCTTGTTCATCGCGGCAGGGCCGCAGACGTAGAAGCCCATGCCGTCCCGCGGCTCATTCAAGTGCCGGAGGATCAGTTGACGATCAATCCTGCCGCGCTCGCCGGTCCAATCCGTCGACGGATCGCTCAGCACATGCACGACTCGCAAGCGCGGCCGCCCGCCCGCCGAGATTTCGTCAAGCTCGTCCTGAAAGACAATGTCCCCGGCAGTTCGGTTGGCGAACAGCAGCAGGACGCTCTTGTTCGAACCGGTATCGCGCAGGTGGCGCAACATGCTCATCAGCGGCGTGATGCCGATCCCGCCAGCGATGAAGACCAACTCCGTCTCGTCCGGGTAGAGGCAATACGAGAAACGTCCGAACGGCCCGCGAACGGCGACGCGATCACCGGCGCGGGTCTCGCCCATCAGCCGCGTGAAGTCGCCCGAAGCCTTAATGGTCGAGGCGCGATAGCCCTCCTGGGTCGGGCTGGAGGAGATCGTGAAGGGATGTTCCTCAATCGGAAGATCCTGGCGGCGGTAGAGCGTGAGGAAGTGGAACTGCCCGGGGAGATAATCGTGACCGATTTCGCCCTCGGGCGGTTGGAGTTTGAGCGTCCAGACGTTGTGCGATTCCTGCCGAACCTCGGCGACTTCGTACGGGCTGCGCCGATGCCAGCGCGGCCAGACGAAGCGGTGGTAGCCGTATGCGACGATCGCTCCGCCCGCGAGCGTGCTCCACAGGATGCGCATCGGCCACGCGCCGAAATCGCTGCCGATGGCGGTGCTGTGGGCGAAGCCCAGGGCGAGCAGCGCCAAGGCAAGTCCGTTGTGAATTTTCCGCCAGCGCTCGAAGTCAAGCCTGATCGATGCGCGGAACACCGAGATCCCAATGAGCGCGACGATCGTGAGCAGCGCCAGCCGCCCCAGTTGGATGGGCCAGTCGATGCGCAGGCGCGTGAGCAGGAACCAATCCCCGCCGCCCCAGGCCATGAGCAGCGGGTGGGCCAGCAGGAGCGCGCCCGCCCAGAGCGCCATGGCGCGGTGGAAGAGGAAGATCATGTCCAGCCCGAACGGCTGCTCCACCCACTTCCAGCGGGCGGAAACGGCGAACTGCAACGCGACGACGGTGTAACCCAGCAAACCGAAGTTGTTGGCGATCTGCTGAGTCAGCGTATGCCCTCCCGGCGCTCCCACCCATCCCGCGACCAGCAATGGGGCGGAGAACAAGCTCGCATAGAGCGCGATGCGCCACACGCCGGCCCAGGTCGTCGCCGACGCCGCGCCTGCCGTGGTCGAGACGACCACGGGCGCGGGTATCTGAGGCGATGAATCAGTACGGCTCATGTCAGCGGCTCGCCTTTTCTCGATTAGCAGTGAACGTGGTAATGCTGTTGTGCGGCAACGTCGCCGCGAAGGTCGTTCGATCGACCGCGAGCGCGGGCAACGACGCCCAGTCTTCCGTGCTGCTGGTTCGGATCGCCTCAACGCGCGACTTCGCCAACGCGGGATAGCCACTCACGCTGAAGGCGACTTTCCGGTCGGCATCGCCGGTGTTGATCGCGACGATTGTCAGTCCCCGATCATCCAGATACGCGCTCGCTTCGATGGCTTGATCGCTCGATTCGGCCTTGATCCTTCTGGAGCCCGGCCTGATGAAACGCGAGAACTGGCCGGTCATGTAGTACGTCTTGGTCAGGGTGTAACCGTCGTACTTGTCGCCGGTGTTGTTCAGCATGATGAGCGTGGTTTTGTCGCCTTCCCACTTTCCGAAGAAGCCCCACATGTAATCCACGGCGCTGACGTTGTAGGTCGAAATCAGATCGTGCATGAGCGAGGCCCAGTGCAGCGGGTCGGCATGGAGCTTGGCCGAGCGCATCCCGCCGATGCTGAACTCGGTCATCCAAAGCGGAAGTTCATACTGATCGGCCAGCGTTTTCATCTGCCCGACGTGCGAGACCGATTCGTCGTACAGGTGAGTCGCCAGCGCGCCGACGTACTGGCGCGCCGCCGGATCGGCGAGGATCACTTTCGTCCTGGCGGCGGCGTCGGAGGATCGCACGTCGTCGGGCGTGATGAACTTGGTGTCGAATCGCGCCTTCCGCAGCCGCGGCCCCAGATTCTTGATCACGTCGCGGACGAACTCGCCGCTCATGGGGTTGCGGTAGGTGGACGGCTCGTTGGCCACCGACAGGTAAGGCAGACGCACGTCCCGCTCGGCGCAGCGCTTCACCTGCGCCAGCAGCCACTCGGCATACTCCCCGGCGTCGTTGTTCGTGTGAGTGTCCATCCAGCTCTCGCGACCCAGCGGCGAGAGAAACGATGTGCCCGCCCCGCGCCGCCGCGCCCGCATGAGGTAATCCGCATGCGCGTCGAGGTTCTTGAATGCGAAGTTGAACTTGCCCGGGTCCGTGACGTCGGGATTATCATTGTCATTGACCGGCTCGATCCCGGCGCCAAGCTTGCCCTCCCCGTTCACCGGGCGCACGCGCGTGAGCTTGAGTTCCTTGTACAGCTTGTCCAGCACTTCATCCTGCTGCTGCGGCGTCATCACCGTCGCCGCCCGCTTGGTGGCGGGGTCGAAGTTGTCGAACACGTGCGGGTCCTCGAACACGCGCACGGATGTTCCGAACCCGTCCATCACCTGGTACTTCACCGCCGCATCGACCGCTACAATCGTCTGTGCATCGGCACGCGCGGGCGAGCACGTCGCCCACCCGAGCACACACATCGTGCCGGCGATAAGGGCCTTCCGGTGGGAAAGCGGGTTGTCCTTCTCAATCACCATGGCTGACCTCTGAGCCTGGACCCTGGGTGTGGAAGCAATGCTCACTTCTTCACGACCAGTTTCATACCGCACTTGGGGCACTTGCCCGGCTTGTCGGAGATGACCTCCTTGTGCATTCGGCAGGTGTACAGCACCCCGCCGGCCCCCCCGACCGCCGCTTGCGTCGTCGCCGGTTGACTGGCGGGCTTGTCGTGCTTCATGTCTGGCATATCGTCCTTCATGCCCGGCATGTCCTTCTTCATGCCCTTCATGTCGCCGTGATTCATGCCCTTCATGCCTTTCATCCCGCCGCCGCCGTGGTGCATCGGGGGCATGTCCTCCCCGCGGTATTGCCCCGGAGGCGGGGGCGCGAGTTGATGCGACTTTTGCGTCTCCGCCGGCGCTTTGGGAGCGGAGCTGCCGTCCGCAGTAATGCCGTCCTGGTGCATCCGGTCGGCGGGAGCGCGGTCGGCGACCGTGCCTGGCGGATGCTTGTACCAGCCGGGATCGTCATAACTGGTCAGGTCCGGATGCACCTTGAGGATCGTGAACAGTCCGCCCATCGTGATGTAATCGAACGGCCCTTTGCCGCCGACCATCGGGGTGCTGTTGTCGGGCACGGGCATGCCCATTTCCGCCATGTCTGCCATGCCGTCCTGGCCCATCGTCATATAACCCGGCAGCAGCTTCTGCGCCTGCTCGTCGACATCGCCCGGCTCGACGCCGATCATGTTGGGGAACATGTCGCCCATCTGGGTCATGACGTGGTGGGTCATGTGGCAGTGCATCGCCCAATCACCCGGTTCGTCGGCGAGAAAATCGAACGTGCGCGTTTGTCCGACGGCCGTCAGCGCGGTGGTCTCGTGCTGCTGCGCGGATTCGGGGATTTGCCCGCCGTCGGTTTCCGTAATGCGGAACTGGTAGCCGTGCAGATGAATCGGGTGATGGCTCATTGCTCCCAGGTTCGCCACGCGGATGCGCACGCGGTCCCCGAGCTTGGCGACCATCGGGGCGGTGCCGGGAAACATTTTCGCGTTGAAGGTGAAGATGTTGAAGTCGGTCATCTGGTTGGGATTGGGCCGCGACGTGCCCACGATGATCTGCCACTCGTGGGTCAGAAAAGCGAAGTCGCGGTCGGGGCGCGGGCCTTTGGGGTTGCGCGGGTGAATGATGAACAGGCCGGTCGTGCCCAGCGCCATCTGGGTCATCTCATCGTGATGCGAGTGGTACATGTGCGTGCCGTGCTGGCGCAGCGTGAACTCGTATTTGAAGGTCTCTCCCGGATGGATGACGGCTTGATTCAGCCCGGCCACGCCGTCCATGCCGTTGGGCAGAAGGATGCCGTGCCAGTGAATACTGGTGCCGGCGGGGAGATTGTTGGTCACATAGATGCGGATGCGATCCCCCTCGACCGCTTCAATCGTCGGGCCATGCACCCCGCCGTTGTAGCCCCAGCAGTGGGCCGAGATTCCCGGCGCGAACTCGTGTTCCACCTCCTCGGCGACCATGTGAAAGACCTTGATTCCGTCGATGATTTTGAACGGCAGCGTCCAGCCGTTGGGCGTGACGACGGGGGTGTAGTGCGTGCCCGGCATGCCGGGTTCGTCCCAGTGCTCCTCGGAATAGAGCTTGCCTTGAGCGTCGGCGGACTTAGGCTGGAAAGTTGGTCGCGACGCGGCGCGCGTCTCTTCGCCGCGCGCCTGCCTCAATCCGCTCAGCAGTGTTGCGCCGCTCGCCAGCGCCGCGGCCCCGCCGACCATCGCGCCGCGCCGGCTTACCGCGCGCGCCGTGATCTTCGACACCGGATTCTCGTTGTTGTTGTGGTGGTTGTTGTTGTTCATGATTGACTACTCCTGTCCTTGTCCGTTCATCTGTTGGTTCATCCCTGTCCCCATCGCGCCGCCAGGAACGCGGATGGAGGAGCGCGCCTCCGCGGGCTGGCGGCGCTCGACGCGCGCCAACCGGCCATTGAGAAGCTGATCCAGCTCGGCGTTCGCCAGCCAATATTCCTCGAGCGTCTCGATGTATTCGCCGGCGGCGTCGATCTGCTGCTGCTTGGCGAGCAGCAACTGAAACGGGGCGACCTGCATCGCGTTGTACTGAAGCTGCGTCTGATCGACGATCTGCCCGCGCACCGGCAGGATCACCCGCCGGTAATAATCAGCGCGCTCCCGCGCCGAGACGGTTGCGTTGTGCGCGGCGCGCACCCGAGCGCGGATCGTCACCGCCAACCCGGCATATTGCTGCGCCGCCCGCCGATACTCCGCCTGCGCCGACGCGATCGCCGGCTGGCCCTGGTTGAACAATGGGATGGGAAATGACAACGCCGGACCCAATCCCCAGTTGCCGCCCGGCTCGCCCTCGGCGCTGATTCCAGCGTCGAAGAATGAAAATCCCGAGAACGGCCGGACGATCCCAAGCGTGCGCGCCGCCGCCGTGATCTCATTGCGCAGCGCGCCCAGATCCACGCTGCGCTCGATCGCCGTGCGCTCCAGCCCCTCGCCTGCGAGCGTTTCGGATGACGGCTCGGGCAGCCGGCCCGCGACCTGCCACTGCGTCTGCTCGCCCCACAGCCCCATCAGCTCGTTCAGCCGCTCCTTGTCCTGCACCACTTGGGCCTCGGCGGCGGCGAGGTTCACCTTGGACTGCCCATAAAGCGAGCGCTCATTAACCAGGTCCAATTCGGTAATGTTCCCCGCCCGTCGCATGCGCCGCGCCAGATTAAGAGAGGCCTCGGTCCCCACGAGCACCTGCCGGCGCATCTCCACGCTCTGCTGTGATCCTTGAAGCTGGTAAAACGCCGAGCGCACCTCGCCGGCCAAGTCCATCACCGCGCCGGCGACGCGCAGCTTGACGGCCTCGAAGCGCGCTTCCGCCACCTTTTTGCGCAGCGGGATGTACAACAGCTCCAGGAAGTTCTGCACGATCGACGTCTCCGAACTCACCCCGGCGTCGAAGAAGCGGATGTCGGTGGTGAGCACGGGATTGCTCAGCAGCCCGGCGGCCACCAAGTCCGCCTGCGCGACCATCAGATCTTCGTAGGTCGCCTGGAGGTTGCGGTTGTTCAGCAGCGCGATCTGCACCGCCTGGTCCACCGACAATTCATTCTGGAGCATCGAACGGAGTTCGCGCTGAACTTGTTTGTCGGCTTCAGTTCCCTGATACCACGCGACACGCTTGCCTTCCGTCCGCTCGGCGACCGCGGCGCGAACGTCACTGAACCCCGCTTCCTTTGGCACGTTGGCGCAGCCGCCCGCGAGCGCTGCCGACAGCAGCCCGATCATCATTCTTGCCGGTTTCATCAGTGGCCTCCGTGTTCGCTGTGATCCGTCTTCCCGCTGGTCGGCGCGGCTGGCGGAGCCCCTGGTGCTGCGGCTTTCTTCACAGGCTTATTGATCTTCATCTTGCACTTCGGGCACCGCTCGTTGGGATTCGTGGAGGTAACCTCTTTGTGCATAGGGCAGGCGTACAAAGCTTGCCCCGAGTCGGGTTGCGTCGCCGGCGTTTGCTCGGCAGCCGCGGGCGCGCCGGTCGTGGCCGAGCCGTGTCCTTCGTGACCGCCTTGCTGCCCGGATGGTTGTGCCGTTTCGGCGCCCGGCGTGCCGCGGTCCATCTTTCCCGATCCGTCTTTCATCCCAGCCATGTCGTGCTGCATCCCCGGCATGGCGTCCGACGACCCGGACCCGACCGGCTCGTCGAGCGCCAACGTCATGGAACGCTCGCGCATCGGCGCGGCCATCGCCTCGGGGTTGGCCGGATGGTCCATGGATAACGGCGGCGCGGATGGGCTGCTACAGCCCGCGAGCAGGCCCGCGCTAAGTGCGACGAGTAATGTTCGTGTCGCCACTGGAGAACTCCTCTGGTTGTTGTGACGGGAAGCGAACTATTTCGGCGTGGGAGCCGGCGCGCCGTCCCGACGTCGAAACACGAAAAGCCCGGCCCTCACGAACGGGGTTCGGAGAGCGGGCCGAGTGGGCGGGTATTCAAATGATGAGCGCGCAATGCAAGCTCAGAAGCGTGGAGTCGGGTAAGGGCGGGGGCAAATCACCGAGAAAATGGTGCGGGTTGAGTTGAACAAGCGTGATCGCGCTGATGCCGTTCGTAGTGAAGGTCGGCGCGAACAGCGAGAAGTCGAACAGGTGGGTCAGATTCTTGGCGGATGATGAATCGACGACGAGCGACGACTGACAGTGATTGCACGATGGATCGTGGTCGCCTGATCCATCATGTTTGCAAGGAGCGGACTCTTGTTCATCGTGATGATTACTGTCTTGCTCGAGACCGCTCTTGTGCGGATCGTGTTCGCAATATGACTTCGCCGTTGTTGCTTCGTGCTGCTCGTGACAGCCAGCATCACCAGACGAAAACGACGCGCCGTGGCATACGCAGTTCAGGCTCGTCAGCAGCATCACTGCCGCGGTTATGCTCGAAATGATGCGCTGGGTCACGAAACCCATGTTAAATAGCATAAGACCTCGAACGCGACCGTCAATGGTCCTCGTCCTTCTGTCTAAACGCCGGACACAGGACGAAAGGTTCAATCCTCGCAATTTTTATCTCGTCGGGCTTTCGAGGTCAGCGGCAATGATGGCCTCGATGTCCGCCAGCCGTTTCTCTCTCGCGATGCGCAGGTTCGCCACCAGCCTCTCGATGGCGATGAGCGAGCGTTGGCTGTCCAGCAGGTCGAGCAGGGTAGCACGGCCGGCTTCATAGGCGGATCGAGCGATCTCAACCACTCGCCGGGCGCGGGGCAGGATCGAGTGTTCGAACAACTCCAGTTGCCGATCGGAATCGCGGAGCGTGGTGATGTCCAAAACGATCCGAGCCTTCAGGTCGTTGCTCGTCTGCCTGCGCATCGCCTCGGTCATGCGGAGGTCCGCCCGTGCCTGCGCGATCGCGGCGTTGATCGCCTCGTACCGCAGCAGGGGGACCGTCACCATTCCTATGAGGTTCTGCGCCGTCCCGGCCAAGTCGGTGCCGACGCTGGCGGAAAAATCCGGGAGATACTGTAGCTTTGCCAGTTTGATCCCGTCTTTGCGACCGCGAATCTCATAGGCCAGCGCGCCCAGCTCGGGGTTCTGCTTCACCGCTAGCTCCAGCAGTTGTTCATCGCTGGACGCGATGTCGCGGCGGGACGGGAGCGTGATCGGCACGGGAACAATTGCCCCTGCCTCGCGGCTCAATAGCGCGTTGAGCGCCGCCCGCTGGCTGGGCAGTTGGGATTGCATCTGGGCGATGTCGTTGCGCGACAGGTCCGTTTCGTTGCGCGCCTTGAGCAAGTCCTGCTGGCCTCCCGTGCCGGCGCGGTTGCGGGCTTCGGAAACCGTGGCGGTCATCTCAAGTAGGGAAGCGTTGGCGTGTTCCAATCGGATAAGCTGCGCGGTGAGCGCGTAGTCGTAATAGGCGCTGAGCACTTTGCTCCGCAGGTCGTACCGCGCCTTCTGAAATCGCAGTCCCGCCGCCCGCGCCTTCTCCAGCGCCATCTGCGCGGCGGTGGAGAGCTTGGTCGGCCAGAGAATGTCGTTCATCGGGTCGTTCGCCGCCGTGACCGTGGTGCGGTCGAACGCGGTCGAGCCGTTGGTGATCGGCACACCGGCGAAGAGCACGAGGTTGGTCGGCTGCGTGCCGTCCTGCGGAATCTGCTCGATGGCCGACCGCCACTCCCAATAGCGCTGCTCCAATTCCGCATTCGCCAGCAGTGCGTAGCGCACCATCTGATCGAGCGAGGCGTCGGCGGGTAACGGAACAACCTCGCGCTGCTCGATCCGTTTCTCAAACGCCTTGCCCGCGTCAGTCGCCGCAAGTCGCTCGGCGCGCTCTCCCGGCGGATGGAACGTGCAGCCCTCCATTCCAGCCAACAGCGCAATCCCGGCGACAGCCAGCGGTAGCGTCTTCACAATCTTCTAAACGTAAGCGAACGCCGCAAAGGTTCATCAGAAATGATGGCGTGGGACGTGTCGGTTTGCGGACGCCGTGTCAGAACGGCGTAAACCATACCGGCTGCGGATGACCTTTGGGTTTGCGAACACGCTTTACGCGTTCGACATCCGCGAGATGCCACTGGAACATCCCGTCATCGCGCGGCGTCACTTGCTCGATCACCGCGCTCCCGACGATCACCCCGGTCGGCAGGTCTTTGAACATCAGCGCCTGCGCCAACTCCATCATCCACGGCGGCGGGGCCGCGCCAGCCGTCGAAAGATCGGTCGACCAAACCGCCTCGCCGGTTTTCCTCGGCCACTTCCCGGCAGCATAAATCCAGAACCCCTCGCCGACGATCTTCGTCGAGCGCGAACGATACTCGATCGTCTTCAATCCCCGCAGGATCAACTCGGCATACGGCTGGCGGATGGAGAGGGCGAGCATATGGGCATTATCGACCAATCCGACTGGCGGGATGATTGGGCGAAGTTGATCCGCGCCGGGGAGATGGCCAATCGGTAGTCATTCCTTTTCGTACCTACTCTGATACGGCGACATATTTTCGGGGATTCTCGCTGAACTTTCGCCGGCACGTGGTGCAGCACAAATAGTAGGTCTTGCCCTCATACTCCACATGGATGGTGCGGACCGCCCGTCTTTCCGGCATCACGGGGCATGGGGCATTCAAAGGGGTTTCGACAGACGGCGTGTACGCGAAGACGAACAGCGCCAACGCGCCGACGCAACCGATTGCGAATAGAATGATCAGCACCTTTTTCATGACTTCTCCGGGTGCCGCTTTACTTGACCAGCAAGCCCGTCAGCCAGAGCATGGCCATCCCCGCGCAGACTCCGCTGAAAATGGTGACTGGACGCAGGTCAGTCTTGACGTCTTTCCAGAGCATCTTTCCGATCTCGAAGGCGACTTGGAACAGCGCGCCGGCCCCGATCGCGAGGAACAGAACCGACAACGGTCCGGAGTAAGTAAAACCGCCGATGTATCCGCCTATGGCCGCCGGCGCGCCGCCCAACATGCCGAGCCAGAACAACTTGGCGATCGACGGACGATCGCGCAGGATCGGTGCGATGATCCCCAGACCTTCGGTGAGGTTCTGGATGATGAATCCAATGACAAGGAAGGTTCCAAGCGTTGCCGCGCCCGCGCTGTAGGAAGCGCCGATGGCAAGACCTTCACCGAGATTGTGCAGGCCGATGCCCAGCGCGATGAGCCATGCCACTGCCATGCGCTGATCGCTGCCGGAGCGTTGCTTGGAGAATTGCAGCCGTGACACCGCCTCCAGGAGAAGAAAGGTTCCAATGATGCCGATGCCGACGATGCCCGGGCCTTGAAATGAGCTACCGATTTTTTCCGCCAGCTCGTTGGCTTCGTGGGTGGATTCGATGCCGAGATAAATGAGCATTCCCGCCGTGAGGGCCAGCAAAAACACCATGCCGCCCGGTCCGATCCGCTTGAGGGCGGGGAACCAGCAGATTCCCAGGAAGATCGGGATCACGCCCACGTACAGCCCGATGAGGGTGAAGCTCAGGAAAGTCTTCTTGCCCGGCACCGGCGTTTCGCTGGCCACGCCGATGGATGTGTTGAAGGCGATCGAGTTGCCGGAGAAAAGCGTAAGCTCATACGCTTCAGCCTGTATCCAGTCGTAGTTGAGAGTAACCGTCGCCGCGCCCAGTCGCGGGATTGTGCTGTTTGGCTGGATAGTGAACGGCCAAATCGCGTCGTTGATGTTCACGGAACAAAGCGTGACGGGCTGCGGGCTGGTATTGCGCACGTGCAGTTCGATCTGGCCGGGACGGAGGACCGTGCGCTCAAAGACGAGCGTTTCGACGGGAGCCGCCGGCGCGATGTTCAGGCCCGCGCCATTCGTGCGCCAGAACAATGCGATCACTCCCGCCAGCGCCACCACCGGCAGCAGGAATAAGATCGCGGATTTCGAACTCCAGCCCGGCTTCACGGCCGGTGCGGTCGGTTCCAAATTGCTCATGTCAGGCCTCTCTTGTGTTGTCCGAAACAAATCAGGTTCAATCAATCAGGTGACGGATGGCGGTCCCTCGACCTCAAATACACCCGTCCATCCCAGTTCGGCAAACTCGGTTTTGTGGGCGTGGAACATGTACTTGCCGGGGTGTTTGTAGCGGAATTCCAACATACCGCGTTGCCCCTGCCCGAGCAGGATGGTGTCGGTGAACTCCGAGGGCGTCTTGCTGGTGCCGGTCGGGTAATAATGGAAGAAATTGGCGTGCAGGTGGAACGAATTGACGGGGTCAAACTCCAGGATATTGACGAGGAAAATGCGCACCAATTCGCCGACCTTGATTTTGATAGGATTACGGTCGTAGTGAAATGGAATCCCGTTGACGGCGTAGAAGTCGTTCTTGGCGTCGAAGTCGAGGTCCAGTCCCATCATCACCATCACCAGCTCATGATCGGCCGGCGCCCACGGGTCCTTGGGATCGATGATGAACGCCCCGTACATTCCCTTGGAGATATGCTTGGCCAGCGGCGAGGAGTGGCAGTGATAGAGGTGGACGCCAAACGGCTCGGCGTCGAACTCGTAGGTGAACTCCTTCTCGGGTCTCACCTGCTCGTAGACGCCGTCCATCCCGCCGGGGTGGATGCCGTGAAAGTGCATCGTGTGATGATGCACGCTCCCATTGGTGAACCGGATGCGGATGCGGTCCCCCTCGCGGCAGCGGATAGTCGGGCCGGGAATTCGTCCATTATAGGTGAAGGCGTTGTAGGCGATGCCGGGCGCTACCTCGATGGTCTTTTCCATTCCGCCGATTTCGTATTCCCGCAAGGTCTGACCGCTGGGCAGCGTGCTTACCTTGCCATAGTCGAAATTGCGCAGCACCTCTGTCGGATTAAACCCGTTGGCAGCATGGTCCACCTGCTGCGTGTTAAAGCCGGGCATCATGATCATTTCGGTGGGAGAGTTCGGGTCGCGCTTGCCGTAGCTCGGACAACTGGGGTTGTTGGGATTATTGCATGCCATCGCCACTTTCGCCGTCAGTGCCGAAACACCGGCAGCGCCCACGGCGAAGGCCCCCGTCCGCATCAAATCGCGCCGCGATTGCATCTGCGCCGCGGCAGTGCCGATGTCGCGCGGGAATAGCCTCTGGACCAAACGTCGAAGACTTTTTGGTGAATTGTTGGGAATCATTGCGAACTCCTCGTCAAGGGAAGAAGCGAATCGCGGCTGTCGCCGCCGAAGTCAAAATCGAAACGATGTGCCGACGAAGACCGTAAAGTCGTCGGCACTCCTGGAAAGGCCCACGGTTCCGCCAAAATCCAGCACCCAGTTCTCGGTAAGGGTGTAAGTAAATCCGCCGCTGCCGATCGCCTGATACGTTCCGCCGGTGTCGTGCGGGGCGATGCCGACATATTCGATGTAGGCGGCGAGATTCTTGATGCCGGGGATGTCGTGGCCGAGGGTCGCGGTATGGACGAAATCGACGCCATACCCGCCGGTCCCTTCGTTGTAGACGAAATCGAACTCTGCCATCAGCCCCAACTCGAACTTACCGGGCAGCGCGACCGCCAGCGGAAGGATTAGACCGCCTTCCACATGGTCGTTGGTCAGGTCATGGGAGCCGGTGGGGAACTTGATGAACGGCATGACGGCGAATGCGGTATCGCCGAAGCCCGGTTGCGGGCCGTCGTTGCCCCACAGGTTGATCTTCAGCCGAATCTGCGTGTCGTCACTGAACCCCTCGGCCACGTCTTTTTTCGCGCCGTCCGCTTTGCCTTCGACGCGCTGGTACGGCGTGAAGACGAATTGGATATCGACGTTGTTGAGCAGCCCCACCTTGACGTTGCTGGGCAGCACGCTCAGCGCGTTGGTTCTCACGCCGTTATCTTTGTTGTAAGCGTAGTCCACCAGGCTCAACTCGAACTGAAAATGCCCCGCATCCACCGTGAAAGGGCTTTCGGTCCTGTCCGGGCGATCGGTGCTCATCTCCCGCATCAACTCCCGCGGCGTGGGATTGAAGAAACTGAAGTTTGATTTGTCCGGCAGCGGCGTGCGGTTAGGAACCGGCGTGGCGGGCGTCACGGTCGTGAATTCCCCGCGTTCCTGGCCCGCTGCCGACAGACCGCCGCACGCAATCAACGCGGCAGCGAAACAGAGTCTCTTCATGACGACCTTATTTTGAATAATGGCTGTCTCAATTTTGATTCTTCAAAGACAAAATAGCGTGGATTCAAAGTCTTGTCAAGGGGTGCTCGTTGCGGATATGCTGTCGGTGGAGAAGTCGTTGCCGATGCCCTCAAGCACCGTCGAAAATTACGTGAAGCACGTCTATTTGCTGCAACAGACGCACGATCTGGTGCCCATGGGGGAACTCGCGACGGCCCTGCGCGTCGTTCCCGGAACGGCAACGACGATGATCAAGTCGCTGGCCGAGGCACGCCTCGTCCGCTACGAGCCGCGCCAAGGCGTCCGCCTGACGCAGACCGGACAGAAACTGGCGATGCGCGTCCTCCGCCGCCACCGCCTGATCGAGCTCTTCCTCGTCAAAGCGCTTGATCTGGATTGGTCGGACGTCCACGTCGAAGCCGAAGAGCTGGAGCATTCCCTGTCCGATCGTCTGCTCGAACGCATCGACGAGTATCTCGGCCGGCCGACGCACGACCCCCACGGCGACCCGATTCCCGACGCCGCCGGGAAGCTGCCCAAGCGATCCCTCATACCCCTCACCGACGCGCGCCCGAAAGACCGCGTGGGCATCCGGCGCATCGCCGATCAGGATTCGCGGTTCCTGAAGTACGCGGCCGAGAAGGGATTGGTGCCCGGCGTGGAACTGTCAGTCCTGAGCGTCGACGAGGCCGGCGACCTGGCGACGTTCGTCCTGAGCGACGGAAACCCGTTGACGCTCGGGCGCAGCGCCGCGGGAAAAATTTTCGTCGAGGTCTTGCGTTAGCTAAACGTTGGTCTGACAACACGCCAGAGCGACAGGAGCGCGACTTTTTCTCCCTCGCCCATGCGCCGTCCTCCTTGGTCAACAGGTTATTCTCCTCGGAGAACAACGCGGATTTGTTGGAGAATGCGGCGTTCTGCTTGTTGACTCACTTTTTCTTGTTGGAAAACAACGCATTCTCCTCGGAGAACAACTTGTATTCCTCGGAGAATTACTTGTTTTCCTCGGAGAATGCGGACGCAAACCGCGTTTTTCGGTCCCTTCGTGGGATTTGCGTGTTGTCGGACGTGGTTGCGCAGTGTTCACCCGACACAAGCACAAAGAATTTTTCGCTGATCTAAAGCAGCTTGATTCCTCGCCGACATAGCTGGTGCCGGCCGACGTGAATTCGGTCGTGGGGCTGATGCGGACGTTCGAGAATTGCCGCGAGAGCGAAGCGCCTACGGCTGCAAGCTCTACTGCTGCTGGTGCGCACAGGACATCGAGGCGAATCGGTTCTGGGAAGGCATGGCCTTCGTACCGTTGGCGTTTCGCGCGGGAAGCGCGAAGAAAGATCGGGTGCATATCTTCTGGCAGAAGCGGATTCGCGCGAACGACACGGTGACACCATGGTGGTTTCCGAGCGAGACATCCGGGGGGATGATGGATGCGGCACGAATCGCGCTGCCCTTACCGCCCGGCGTGAAGTGGACGGATGAGTTGCCGAGATTGCTGCCTGCCCTGTCTTCGACCCTGAGGCTCAGACCCGAAGGGAGCGGAGTCGAAGGGCCGAAGGATGAGACGGCCTTGCCTGCGCTTGAAACACGGGTGAAGGAGAAGCAACCGCGCGAGAGGTCCAAGCCGAAACCGGCGCGCGCATCGGGTGGGCTGTATTTCGGTGTGCCGAAGGCGATCGAAGCGGAAAGCGAAAAGCCCGTCAAGATGAAAGCGCCGAAGAAGAACGATCCGGCGCTCGCTGCAAAGGCCCGCGAGCTGCGCGATCGTTGGCTGGAGCAGGTCAATGCAACGCCGCTTCTATCACATGGAAAGTATGACGTGAGCCGCCCACTTGACCGGACAATGATTCTTCCGAAACCCGCTCTGTTGTTGACCGAGCGCTCAGCCGCCGCGTGAAGATGGCTCCCGGCGCAGCGAAATTGACTTGGCGATGTAGAAGATGACGGGGTAGATCAATAGTTCCATCAGGAAGCTGGTGAACAGTCCGCCGAGCATGGGAGCCGCCAGCCGGCGCATCACGTCCGCGCCGGTCCCGTGCGCCCAGAGGAGCGGGACCAGACCGATGAACGCCGCGGCCACCGTCATGGTCTTGGGGCGGATGCGCTTCACCGCCCCGTCATGCACCGCGTGCCAGAGATCGTCGCGCGTGTTCATCCGGCCTTCGCGCCGGAAGCGCTCGAAGCTGTTATCGAGATAGAGCAACATCACCAATCCGGTTTCGGCATCCAATCCCGCCAGGGCAATGACGCCGACCCATACCGCCAGCGACAGGTGATAGCCCAATAGCCACAGAAGCCAGACCGCGCCGACGAGACTGAACGGAACGGCCAGCAGCACGACGCAGACGCGGAACCAACTCCGTGTCGCGCTGTACAGGAGCAGGATGATGATGAGCAGCGTCAGGGGAACCGCCCACTTCAATCGCCGGTTGGCTTCCTGGATGTTCTCGAACTGCCCCGACCAGACAAGCGTGTAGCCGGGTGGAAGCGTTAGCTTTTGACGGATCGCGTTCTGCGCATCGGCGATGTAGCTGCCCAGGTCTCGCCCGGCCACGTCCACGAAGACCCACGCGGAGCGGCGGGAGTTTTCGCTTTTCACCATTGGCGGGCCGGGTTCGATCTTGATGTCCGCCAGTTGCCCCAGGGGAATCTGTGTTCCGGTCGGCGTGGGGACGAGCACCTGCTTGATCGACGAGGGATCATCGCGTAGGTCGCGGGCGTAGCGGATGTTGATCGGATAACGCTCCAGCCCTTCGACGGCGGTGGTCGTCTTCATGCCGCCGAGCGCGGTGGTGATGACGTCCTGCACATCGCCGGTGGTGAGGCCGTAGCGGGCGGCGGCGCTGCGGTTGATGTTGATGTCGAGGTAATAGCCGCCGAAGGAGCGCTCGGGATAGGCGCTGGTGGTGCCGGAAACCGTCAGCGCGATCGTCGCCGCCTGGCGGGCGAGGTCGGACAGCACTTGCAGGTCCGGTCCCATGATCTTGATGCCCACCGGCGTCTTGATGCCGGTGGCGAGCATGTTCGTGCGGTTCTCGATCGGCATCGGCCAGGCGTTGGCGACGCCGGGCATCGTCACGACGGCGTTGAGACCGGGATGATCTGTGCCGTCGGCATCCTGCCAGCCGTAGACCAGCTCCTCCATCGTGATCTTCCGCGACGGCGGCCAGAACGTGTGCGCGAAGGGCCATTGGAGGAACGCGGGCCAGCGGTCGAAGAAATGTTGTTGCGTCCGCGTGCGCCATTTTGATTCATCGGTCTGCAAGCGGACGACGCTTTCGATCATGTCCAAGGGAGCGGGATCGGTGGCGCTTTCGGCGCGGCCGGCTTTGCCATAGACGCTGACGACTTCGGGGAAAGTCATGATCAGCTTGTCGGTCTGCTGAAGCACCTGTTTGGCCTTGGTGATGCTGATGCTTGGATCGGTCGTGGGCATGTAGAGCAAATCGCCCTCGTCCAGCGGCGGCATGAACTCGCTGCCCAATTGCCTGAACGGCCAGATGGCCGACGCGACGAACAGGACCGCCAGCACCAGCACCACCCAGCGAAACTTGATCGCCAGCGCAAAGAACGGGTTGTAGACCCATTGCAGGACGTGGCTGATCGGGTTCTTGTCCTCGTGGATGATCTTCTGCGGGACCAGCAGCATCCCCGCGAGCACGGCCCAGCCAATCGCCATCCACCAGCGATACGGCAAGAGCGCCGGCTCGATCTCCGGCAACCACCAGAGCACAGCCGCCGGCAGGAACATCGCGGCCAAAGTAATCGCCAGATTTGTTTTCCAGCCCCACTGCTTCGGGAGCACGCGGGCGGTGATGAAGTAGACCATCAGCACGGGGATGATGGTGATCGACAGCACCGCAGCCGACGCCATCGCAAAAGTCTTGGTGAACGCCAGAGGCTTGAAGAGCCGCCCGCTCTCGCCGGTGAGCACGAAGATCGGCACGAAGCTGACGGTGATGATGAGCAGGCTGAAAAAGAGGGTCGGCCCGACCTCTTTTCCCGCCTCCACGATGATCTCGCTGCGCGGGCGCGGCTCGCCGCCAGCATGGACGCGCTCTTCCTCCCGGTCGAGGTGCTTGTGCGCGTTTTCCACCATGATGATGGCGCTGTCCACCATCACGCCGATGGCGATGGCGATCCCGCCGAGGCTCATGATGTTGGCGTTGATTCCCATCAGGTGCATGACGAGCAGGCTCACCAGAACGCTGCTGGGGACGACGAAGATGGCGACCAGCTCGCTGCGCGCGTGCAGCAGAAACAGGATGCAGACCAGGCCGACGACGATCATTTCTTCCAGCAGCGTGCGCTTGAGCGTATGGATGGAGCGCTCGATCAAGTCGGAGCGGTCATACGCGATTTTAATGAAGACGCCCGGGGGCAGGCCCGTTTCCAAGTCCGCAAGTTTGGCCTTGGCATCCTGGATGACCTGGTATGCGTTTGCTCCGAAGCGGGCGATGACCACGCCGCCGACGGCTTCGCCGCGGCCGTTCCATTCGCCGACGCCGCGGCGCTCTTCGCCGGCCACTTGCAGCGTCGCCACCTCCGACAGCAAGATGGGCGTGCCGCCCTCGCCGACGCCCACCGGGACTTTCGCCAAGTCGGCAAGTCCTCGCAGATACCCGCGGCTGCGGACCATGTACTCGCTCTCGCTCATCTCAACGACCGACCCGCCCACGTCGTTATTCGAGCGCTGCACGGCCATCATGATCTCTTTGATGGGCAGCTTGTAGGCGAGCAATCGTTCCGGCTTGAGCACCACCTGGTATTGCTTGACGAACCCGCCGATTGACGCGACTTCCGCCACGCCGGGGACGGCCGTGAGTTGATAGCGCAGATACCAATCTTGCAGACTGCGAAGACTCCCCAAATCCTGATTCGACGAGAGCAGCGGCTTGCCGGTGAGCGGGCAGGTTCCGGGATTGTCGAAGGCGCGAACCTTCGTCAGGTGGATTTGGCGATCAACCGTCGCGGTGCTGGGATCGCCATACCAGTGGTCGTTTTCTTTATCGTGCCAGATGCCGTTCGGATGATCGGGGCAGTAGTAGCCGGGATAGAGAACATATTGATAGACCCACCCCACGCCGGTCGCATCCGGGCCTAGCGCGGGTTCCACGCCGGCGGGAAGTCGCGACTTGGCGAAGTTGAGATATTCCAGCACCCGGCTGCGCGCCCAGTACAGGTCGGTCCCTTCCTCGAAGATGACGTAGATCATCGAGGTCTCGAACATGCTCTGCCCGCGCACCGCCTTGGTGCCAGGCACACCCGCCAGGGCGGTCGTCAGCGGATACGTGACTTGATCCTCCACCACCTGCGGCGCCTGGCCGGGGTAGTCGGTGATGACGATCACTTGCACTTCGGACAGGTCGGGGATGGCATCGACGCTGCTGTGAAGGGTTGCCCAAATGCCCGCTCCAACCAGCATCGCCGTCAGCAGCAGCACGAGAAACTTGTTGCGAACGGATAGCTCAATAATCTTGGCAATCATGGACCAATCTCATTCGTCGTTCGGGTCGAGATTTGCGGCAGCAGCGGCGCTGACGATCGCGCGCTATTTCGCAGATTGCTCCAGCGCACGAATCACTTCTGCACTGACGGCCCTGAATGCGGCTCTGGCAACTTTGATGTCCTTGGATTCTGCAAGAGGGCCGGCGCCCTGTCGCAACGCTGCGTACTGATCCCCCTGTAGCTTGTCGGCTTCTGCTTTCAGAGACCCGATAGTTTGGACATCCAGCTTATCAGCGGCCAAGCTGCGCTCCACGTTCAAATACGCTTGCACCAGCCCGATCAAGTCCGATCGTTCGACGGGCGCGGCAACCTTCCTGTTCACTTCACCGCAACCCAGCATCGCCGATCCGAAATACGGGTTGGCGATCGTCTCGTCCTGCTGGAGCCAGTCCGCATTCTTCATCGGACAGTGCGCAACAACGAGTGGCTGCCGCTGGGTCGCGGAGGTCGTTGGCTGGCTCGTGGGAGCGGACGCGGGCGCGGGTGTCTGCAACTTCATCCCTGCCATGTCGTCAGCGCCCGTTGCACCCGACGTCTTCCGTAGCTTTTGGATTGCTTCGGTGGTCCGGCTTTCAACATCCAACAAGAACTGTCCGCTCGTCACCACCGTTTCGCCCGGCGCCAGCCCTTCGAGTATCTGCACGCGGTCGCCATCGCCGACAATGCCCATGCGAACCATGCGTGGTGAAAAGCGCCCCTCTGGCTGTACCACGAATGCGATCTGTCGAGTGCCGGTGTCGATGACGGCCTCGCGCGGGACTTGGATGGCGTCGGCGAACGGCTGTGTAACGATCCTTGCCGTCGCGTACATGCCCGGCTTCAACTTCATCTCAACATTGTCCAGCGTGATTCGCACTGTCACCGTGCGCGTCATGTGATCGACATGCGGATGGATGAACGTGATGCGGCCGTTGAACGTCTTGCCCGGAACACCGTCCACCGCCGCCTCGACGGTTTGGCCGAGGGACACCACCGGGATCTGCTCCTCGTACACCTGGGCGTCGAGCCACATTTTGGAATGGTCCTCGATGCGCATCAGCTTCATCCCTGCCTGCACGGCCGATCCCTGAACAACCATCTTTTCGACGACCTCGCCATCAGCGGGACTGCGGAACGTAACCGTCTTGGGCGCCTTGGAAGCCTTGTCAATAGCCTCAACATCTTCTTCGGCGATATCCCACAGCCCCAGCTTCCGCTTGGCCGACGCCACCAACCCCTCCGACTCTTTGCGAACCGGGTCGCTGGCGCCCACATCGAGCGAGCGCAGCGCCTTGACCGCGCTGATGAGCTCCTCTTCTGCCACTTGCAAGTCCGGGCTGTACACGTTAAACAGCGGCTCGCCCCTGTGGACGTGCATCCCCTCCTGATCCGCGTACAGCTTGTCGATCCAGCCGTTGATCTTGAGGCTGACGTCGTGCAAGCCCGGCTCCGGGGCGCGAAGAACGCCAACGGTACGGACGGTCTTTTCCAGCGGCCCGCGCGTTACCTCCGCGGTGCGGACTCCCATGTTCTGAACAAGGGTCGGATCAATCTTCACGGCGGGGCCGCCCGATTGTCCCGCCTCATACACGGGCACCATGTCCATCCCCATCGCGCTCTTGCCGGGCTTGTCGGAGATCGACGAGGGGCCGAGCATGGGGTCCCACCAATAGAGGATTTTCTTCTGCCCCTTGGCGGCGGCTCCTTGGTCCGCAGCATCATCGCCGTCGGACTTGAGGGGCGTGAGTTTCATGTGACAGATGGGGCAGTTACCCGGATGATCCTGGATCACCTGCGGGTGCATTCCACAGGTGTACAGTGGCTTGCCCTTGGTTGATTCCGTGGTCGCGGTAACAACATCGCGCTTGGCCCCCGCGAAACTTCGCGACGCCAGCACCGCGATGATGCCGGTGACGAGGCCCAAGATGAACACCGCTCCGATGGCGAGCCAGCGCTTCGTCATTTCAATGCTCCATGTCCCACAAGCCTCTCAACGAGAATTACGAGCCTTCCCTAACACTATTCAGAACGTAGCGCAGGGCAAAAAAGGTTCCACCCACCGAGCGTGGCGGCAGTCAAGTATGCAATTCAGGCTATTATTGTGGTTGTTATCGCTTGCCGCGGGATGCAATGCGTCGAGCCGGGCGGCCCGGTCATGGGTCGCCCGGCAAGGTGGAATTCTCAGCAATGCGCGCCAGGAGCGCGTCGAAAGCGTTGCCGCTAATCCGCATCAGAATTGGAGTTTCGCGGCGAGGTCCATCAGCCGCTCAGCCGGTAGCTCGCCGATCAGGCACACCCAACGTCCGTTCCGTTCCGCCATGACCATGTTGAGTTTGGCGACGGACTGAACCCGGTAATCGATTCCGTTGTGGGATACCGTGGGAACGGCAGGCAGTTGCATGTCCGCCGCGTTCGCCACCGTCATCGTGACGGGCACGCCCTCACTCTTGAGCAGGACACACGCCATCTTCTTGTTCCGCACCGACTTCATGCAACAGGCCATCACATGGTCTTGTGGCACATTCGGAATTTCCGGTGACTGCGGCCACTGCGCCGCCAGCGCCTTGTTCGCTCCGGCGATTGAATCAACCTGCATCGCCGGAGCGCGACCTGCCACCATGTCTTCGTGAACCTGCGCCATTTGCGTCGCAGACGCCAACACCGGACCACCGGAAGAACTCAACAGGATCGCTCCGACGACCGCAAGGATCGCGACGCTCGCGGCTAGTGCTCGGACGGGTTGTAACCCAATCCGTGGCCATCCGCGCTTCGCCGCGCGGTCGGGAAGTTGCGCACTGAGCAAGCGGTCCAACCGTGTCGTATCAACCGGCAACGTCCGCAGCTTGGCCAGCCGCCGGGCAATGGCTCGATCCATGTCCGATTCACGGTCCGATTCACGAGCATTATCCAGACTGTCCATTGGGTTCTCCCATCATCATCTGCGTCCTCTCACTCCCGGATGAGACGTCGATCCTTCGCCATCGGCAACAGCGCTCGTCGCAACATCGCTCGGCCACGGTGCGTCCGAGACTTGATGGTTCCGACCGGCACATCGAGGATTGTCGCCACCTCGTCATGCGTCAGCTCTTCCACATCCACGAGCAATAGCGTCCAACGAACCTCTTCGGAAAGACACTGGAGTGCGTCGATGATGTCCTGGTCGGCGAAACGGTTGAGAACATCTTGCGGATTCTCAAGGACATCAACGGCTTCCCCGCCCTCCGGCGCCGAAGCCTCGGCTGGTTCCAGAGGCAACTGGTCCAAGCTGATGTCTCGTGCGGTGGCAGCCAAAATACGCAGCCGATCAATCCGAGCATTCCGAAGGATGGTCATCAGCCACTTCTTCGCGTCCGTCCCAGGCTGGAAGCGGTCAACTGCCTTAAATGCCTTAATCATCGTCTCCTGCGCGAGATCGTCGGCCTCGTGGATGTTCCTGGCGAGGATTTGCGCGATGCGCAACACGGCGGCTCGCTGCGGCCAGATGAGGTCGTAGAACCGCTTCGTTGCTTCCTGTGGGTCCAAATCGCTCCTCGCCTGCCGCTTCCCATCAATGTTCAGAACGATGAGAGTCGCGCAAAAGGTTCACGGCAAAAACCCTTCGGCCGTTGAACCTTTCGATTCGTCTGCCTCGTTCTGATGAATGAACGGACAACCTTTTCGGGATGTCCCAGTGGTTGATCCGAGACAAGAGCATAGACAGGAGGTTGTCATGTTCAACACACTATTGAGCCTGGCGATTCTCGGATTTCGCGAACAGAGTTTACCTTGGGCAACTTAATCGCGTTCATTGCGTACCCGAATCTCGATCCGATCTTATTCAGTCTCGGACCGTTCTCGTTGCGATGGTACGGATTGGCATACCTGCTCGGATTCTTATCAGCCTACTGGGTTCTTCGGCGGATGATTGGCCGCGGCATTCTTCGCGTGCCAGCCGATGCGCTTGGCGAGTTGGTGAGTTGGCTTGCGTTCGGTGTGATGGTCGGTGGCCGCGCGGGATGGTGGCTGTTCTATCACCGCACCGAGGGAGCTGCCGAGCCGTGGTACGAGCCGCTTGCCGTCTGGCACGGCGGCATGAGCTTCCACGGTGGATTGATTGGCGTGGTGACAGCGCTGCTGCTGTGGTCGTGGAGAAGGCGAACTCCGTTCTGGAACCTGGCAGATTGCCTGGCGCTGGTCGCGCCGATTGGTTTGTTCTTCGGCCGGATCGCCAACTTCATCAACGCCGAACTCGTGGGCCGACCCACCGATTTGCCGTGGGGCGTAATCTTCCCCGGCGAGTCGATCGCGCGGCATCCCTCGCAGCTCTATGAGGCGGCGTTGGAAGGACCGCTGCTTCTCCTGATCCTTTGGGTCATCTGGAAATGGCGGCGACCGCGCGATGGGCGAATCGCGGCTTTGTTCCTCGTCCTCTACGGCGTTTTCCGCTTCGTCATCGAGTTCACCCGCCAGCCGGATGAACAGCTTGGCTTCATCGCATTCGGCTGGCTCACGATGGGACAACTGCTCAGCGCGGCATTGTTCGTCGGAGGTCTCCTGTTGTGGGTCCTCCGCGGAGTGCGGCGCTGCGGTACTCCACGACTCGACTGAGCTCGTCGAAGTCCGTCTTGATCCTCCCGCTTTCCTCAACTCGGCGCGGGGAGCCCGGGGATCCCGCCAAGCGGGAGGTCTTCGGGTCGGGCGGATGCTTAACGCGCGCCTGCTCCCTTTGCACCGGCATTGCTGCGGCGATAGTTTGGACTGCCATGAACATGACGCCGCGCTTTCAAAAGTTCGCACTCCTGGCGCATCTCACGTTTTCGCTGGGCTGGGTCGGCGCGGTCGTTGCTTATCTTGCGCTGGCCATCGCCGGTCTGCTCAGCCGTGACGCGCAGACGGCGCGCGCCGCCTATCTCTCGATGGAGTTGATTGGCTGGTTCGTGATCGTCCCCTTTAGCCTGGCGACGTTGCTCAGCGGGCTTGTCCAGTCGCTGGGCACGCGATGGGGCCTGTTTCGGCACTGGTGGATCGTGGCGAAGCTCGTGCTGACGATTGTCGCCATCGCTGTCCTGCTGCGGCACATGCAGGATGTGAGCCGCGTGTCGCGCAAGGCGGCGATGACGGTATTATCCAGCGCCGATTTCCGCCCGGAACTGGTTCACGCCGGCGGCGGGCTGCTCGTGTTGCTCGCCGCCGCGACGCTATCGGTGTTCAAGCCGTGGGGCATGACGCCTTACGGTCGGCGTGAGGCACAGGGGGGATCGCGGGCATCGCTTGCTGACTTGCGTTCCCGTCCCAACGATGCCGCCACGCCGCTGCCCCAGCCCGTGCGCGAGCCGGTGTTCGCGGCCGGCAGACCCCGGTGGGCGCGCATTGTCGCCCTGCACGCGGCCGTCCTTGTTCTGCTGTTTGCCATCCTTCATCTCACCGGCCTGCACCCCCATTGAGTTTTACGGCAGAGGCAGAAAAGGTATACGCGAAGGGGTGGTCAATCCGCGGCCTTCGACCTTCAATTCCCCTTATCGTCCTTGACAACGCCGATCCACCGTATATACCCTATGGGGTATAGTTAAATACCCCGGTGGGTATCGCCTGCGAAAAGGAGATTTGTCATGGACGCGGTAAAGCTGTCTATCGAGAGAATGAGTTGTGGCCACTGCGTCAACCGCGTCTCTGCGGCATTGAGCGCTTTGGACGGCGTGAAAGTCGAGCGGGTATCCGTCGGGACGGCGGAAGTTTCTCTTGATCCCGGCAAATCTTCGTCCACAACCTTAGTCGATGCATTAGCCAAGATCGGGTATCCGACTCAGGTATCGAGTCTGGCCACCGATGATTCCGCCTCACCATCGGGCGCGTCAGACAAACAAAGCTGTGGCTGCTGCCACAAGTCCTAACCAAATTCTCGATTGAGGTGAGGGAACCGTGGAGAAGGCAAAGACAAAAGCCGTCGCGTGCAAGCACCGAGCCGAAGGTCAGCGCAAGGCCGTGGCCGTGGACCCTGAAATCAAGGCCGGAAATCTAACGCGGCTGCGACGAATCGAGGGGCAAATCCGTGGCGTGCAGAAAATGGTCGAGGAGGACCGCTACTGTGCCGACATTCTCGGCCAGCTTTCCGCGGTTCAGAAAGCGCTTCGGGCGGTTGGACGAGAGCTCGTGCGAAACCACTTGCGCCACTGCGCCACCAAGGCGATCCGCGCAGGCGAGGGCCAGGCTGAAGCGATGTACGACGAGCTCGTGGAACTGATGTACAAGAACGCCGAATAGAGCCGCATGAACGCACGGTGCGACTGACCGGCAAATCGAGGTGTGTGATGGCGACTGATCCCGTGTGCGGCATGACCGTGAACCCCGACTCGGCGAAGGGGTCTTACGATTTCAACGGCGAGACGTTCTACTTTTGCAGCGCCGGCTGCCTCGACAAGTTTCGCCGCGACCCCGCCGCGTTCACCGGCGCCGACAAGAACATCGGCGCGGCTGAAATGAAGCGGGTTGCGAAGTCCGATCTCATCCACACGAGCGATGCCAGACACAATGCGCCGCGACCACCGGGCAAGGTCGATCAGGCCATCTACACCTGTCCGATGCATCCGGAAATTCGACAAGCCGGTCCCGGCTCGTGCCCCAAGTGCGGCATGGCGCTGGAGCCGGCCGAAGTCGCTCTCCCAGCGACCACGACGCAGTACGTTTGTCCGATGCACCCGCAGATCGTGCGGGATGAGCCGGGCAATTGCCCGATCTGCGGCATGGCATTGGAGCCGCGCACGGTTTCGACAAACGACGAGGCGAATCCAGAACTTGCCGACATGGCTCGGCGCTTTTGGGTTGCCGTCACGTTCGCCGTGCCCGTGATGATCTTGGCGATGGGCCACCTGATTCCCGGCAATCCGCTCGGCCACATCACTTCACCGCGCGTCATGGCGTGGGTGGAATTAGCCCTTGCAACGCCCGTGGTTCTGTGGGCGGGTCGGCCGCTCTTCGTGCGCGGCGGGCAGTCGCTCATCAATCGCCATCTTAATATGTTCACGCTCATCGCGATGGGCGTCGGCGTGGCGTATGTGTACAGCGTCGTCGCCACGATTGCGCCAAGCATTTTTCCTCCCTCGTTCCGCGACGCCACTGGCAAGGTCGGTCTGTATTTTGAGGCCGCCGCCGTCATTACCGCTCTCGTTCTGCTGGGGCAGGTGCTGGAACTCCGCGCCCGAAGCCAAACCAGCGGCGCGATCCGCGCACTGCTCGGACTGGCTCCCAAGATCGCACGGCTGGTGCGCGACGACGGACAAGAAGAGGATATCTCGCTGGAACAGGTGCAAGTCGGTCAACGCCTGCGCGTTCGTCCGGGCGAGAAGGTGCCGGTGGATGGTGCGATTTTTGAAGGCGCGAGCGCCGTGGACGAGTCCATGATGACCGGGGAGCCGATCCCGGTGGAGAAGCAGGCCGGGGATAAGGTCATCGGTGGCACGGTGAACGGCACGGGTAGTTTCATCATGCGTGCGGAGAAGGTTGGACGTGACACGCTGCTCGCGCAAATAGTGCAGATGGTCAGCGACGCGCAGCGCAGCCGCGCACCAATTCAGCGGTTGGCCGACACCGTTGCAGGCTGGTTTGTTCCTGCCGTCATACTCATCGCCGTCATTACGTTCATTATCTGGGCGATCTTCGGTCCGCAACCATCGCTTGCCTACGCGATTGTGAACGCGGTGGCCGTGTTGATTATCGCCTGCCCATGCGCTCTGGGTTTGGCTACGCCGATGTCGATCATGGTGGGCGTCGGTCGTGGCGCAAATGCGGGTGTGCTCATCAAGAATGCTGAAGCGCTGGAGGTTATGGAGAAGGTGGACACGCTGGTCGTCGATAAGACCGGCACGCTCACCGAGGGGAAGCCGCGCCTTGTCGCGGTGGTTGCGATGCCGGGGCATGACGAAGGATCGCTGCTGCGTCTGGCGGCGAGCCTCGAACGCGGCAGCGAACATCCGCTGGCCGCCGCCATCGTCACCGGCGCCGCGGACCGAAAAGTAGAACTGACTGCGGTAGAGAACTTCAAATCTCTTACGGGCCGAGGGATCACGGGAACCGTGGACGGCCATGCCGTTGCGCTGGGGAATCGCAAGTTGCTGGATGAACTGCATGTTGATCCCGGCGAGTTGGCCGAAAAAGCTGAACATCTGCGTGCCGATGGACAGACGGTCATGTTCCTGGCGGTGGATGGGAAGGCCGCTGGGCTGGTGGGCGTTGCTGACTCGATCAAGGATTCGACCGTCGAAGCCATCCGGCTGCTCAAAGACGACGGCGTGCGCTTAATCATGCTCACCGGCGACAGCCGTACGACAGCTCAAGCGGTCGCCCGCAAGCTTGGCCTCGATCAAGTTGAGGCAGAAGTGCTGCCTGACCAAAAGAGTAAGATCGTGCAGCGGTTGCAGGAAGAGGGACGTACCGTCGCGATGGCGGGTGACGGCGTAAACGACGCGCCAGCGCTGGCTCAAGCACAAGTCGGGATTGCAATGGGAACTGGGACCGACGTTGCGATGCAGAGCGCCGGCGTGACGCTGGTGAAGGGCGACCTGCGCGGGATCGCCCGCGCTCGAACGCTGAGCCGCGCAACGATGCGGAACATTCGCCAGAATCTTTTCTTCGCATTCATCTATAACGCAATAGGAATTCCCATCGCCGCCGGGATTCTGTATCTGTTCTTCGGCCTGCTTCTTAGCCCGATCATCGCAGCAGCGGCGATGAGTTTGAGTTCCGTTTCCGTAATTGGAAATTCTCTGCGCCTTCGGCGAGTGTCCCTTTAGCGTGCTTGCCTGCCTCGATCCTCACAGTCGCGGGCTGCATTGAGGCCGCGCAGGATGGACGGATCACCGCAACCGCCGACTTGACGAAATGCGTCCTACAAATGCTCGGGGCGTTTCTCGTCCGCGTGCCCTGCCTCGCCAGAAACTGCCGCGTGATCTGACTCGGTTGTTGTTCCCTTTTCCTTGCCCGGAACGACAGGATCGAAGCCGTGAGCGTCTGCGGCGACGATCGTTGCGGATGCCTGCTCGCCACGATGCCAAATCCGATAAAGTGCCGGCAGGACGAATAGCGTTAGCAGCGTGGCCGAAATCAGGCCCCCGATGACCACAGTGGCCAATGGCTTTTGTACTTCCGCTCCAGCGCCGTGGGCCAAAGCCATCGGAACGAAACCAAGAATGGCGACCATCGCGGTCATCAACACCGGCCGCAGGCGGACAAGCGGGCCGCGCACGACGGCCTCTTCCAGCGACACGCCTTCCTGGCGAAGTTGATTGATGAACGCGATCATCACAAGCCCGTTCAAGACGGCCACTCCGGACAAGGCGATAAAGCCAACCGCCGCCGAGATAGAGAATGGCATGTCGCGCAGCCAGAGCGCTGCAACGCCGCCCGTGAGTGCCAATGGCACGCACATGAAGACCATCAGCGCATATTTGAGCGAGTTAAATGACATGAACAGCAGCAGGAACATCACAAAGAAGCAAACCGGCACGACGACGATCAGCCGCTTACGCGCCGCTGCCAGATTCTCGAACTGACCACCCCAAGTGAGCCAATTCCCAGCCGGCAATTTGATCTGCTGGTCGATCTTCTGCTGTGCCTCGGTCACAAACGAGGCGATGTCGCGGCCGCGCACGTTTGTCTGCACGACCACGCGGCGCTTGCCATTTTCGCGGCTCACTTGGTTGGGGCCTTCCGCGACGTTCACCCGCGCGATCGAACCGAGCGGCACGAACGCCGGGGGGCCAGCGGTTTCGGTGTCCGGGACGGTTTCGGCTGCCGACGCCAGTTCGCCCGCCGCGCGATCTGCTTCATGCAGCGGTAGCGGAATCGGCAGAGAATCGATGCTGTCGATCTGCTGGCGCACTTCGTCGGGCAAACGAACGATCAGGTCGAATCTCTTGTCGCCCTGAAAAACCATCCCCGCTTCGCGGCCACCCATTGCCACTGCGATGACATCTTGAACATCAGCGACGTTAAGGCCGTAACGGGCAATCGCGTCACGGTCGATCTCGATATTCATGACCGGCAAGCCGGAAGTCTGTTCGACCTTCACGTCCGCTGATCCGGGGATCGATCGCAGAATCGAGGCGATCTTGTCGGCCAGCGGGACCATTTCCTCGAACTTCTCGCCGAAGACTTTCACGGCGATGTCGCCGCGCGTGCCGGCGATCAGTTCATTGAACCGCATCTGGATCGGCTGGGTGAATTCCATCGAGTTACCGGGGATTTGGTTGAGCGCTTCCTCCATGCGCCCGATCAACTTCTCCTTCTCTTCGCCGGGATCCGGCCACTCCGATCGCGACTTGAGGATCACGAAATTGTCGGTGGCGTTCTGAGGCATCGGATCGGAAGCGAGTTCGGCGGTCCCGGTCTTGGAGAAGACGAACGCGACTTCAGGGAATTTGGCCAGCGTCTGCTCGACATCGCTCTGAAGCTCCATCGACTGTGTGAGGGATGTGCTGGGGATGCGAAGCATTTGAATGGCAAGGTTGCCTTCATCCAGCGATGGAATGAATTCCTGGCCCAGTCGCGTGAACACCCACGCGCTGACTGCGAAGATCAGGGCGCCGGCTGTGATGACGGCATAGCGCCAACGCAGCGCTCCGCGCAGCGAGGGTGCGTAGCCGCGGGCGGCGGTACGAACGATGATGTTCTCCTTTTCCTTCACTTTGCCGGTCATGCAAATCGCCACCATCGCGGGCAAGAACGTGAAGGAGAGGATGAATGCCGCGACCAGGGCGAACAGGACGGTGACGCCCATCGGCTGAAACATCTTCCCCTCAATGCCGGTCAGGGTGAGGAGCGGAACGTAGACGGTCATGATGATCGCCTGTCCAAATGCGACGGGGCGGATCATTGGAATCGTAGCCTGAATGACTTCGTGCAATCGCTCGGCAAGCGTGAGCCGCCTGCTGAGTTGGTGCTGCCGCTCGGCCAGCGCGCGAAGGCAGTTCTCAACGATGAACACGGAGCCGTCCACAATGATGCCGAAGTCAATGGCGCCAAGGCTAAGTAGGTTGCCGCTCGTGCCCGTCTGCACCATGCCCACGGCGGTCATGAGCATCGACAGGGGAATGAGGGCTGCGACGATGAGTGCCGCGCGGACGTTGCCCAACAGCAGGATGAAAGCGGCAATGACCAGCAGTGCGCCTTCGACCAGATTCTTCTGCACCGTGGCCAGCGTACGGTTTACGAACTCGGTACGGTTCAGGACCGTCTGCACCTCGACGTCCGCGGGAAGCGATTTGACGATCTGCTGCATCTTGTCGTTCACGTCCGCGGCGATCGTGCGGCTGTTTCCGCCGATCAACATCAACGCCGTGCCGACGACCACTTCCTTACCGTTTTCGCTGGCGGCGCCGGTACGCAATTCTTTGCCAATCTCAACCTTCGCCACGTCGCGCACGTAAATTGGCGTGCCGCTATGAGTGCCGATGACGATGTTGGCGATCTGACGTTCGTTCTCGATCCGCCCGGCCGCGCGGACGAGGTAAATCTCGCCTTTGTGCTCAACGAAGCCCGCGCCCGTGCTGACGTTGTTCTTCTCCAATGCCTCGATCACGTCTCGGAATGTCAATCCATAGCTCACCAGACGCATCGGGTCGGGTTGTACCGCGTACTGTTTTTTGTAGCCGCCGATCGAGTCCACGCCGGCCACGCCGACGACGTTGCGCAACTGGGGGCTGATGATCCAATCCTGCACCGTGCGCAGATAAGAAGCCTGCTGCACATCGTTGCCGAGACGCTCCCCATCCGCCGTCAGGTAACTGCTATCGCTCTGCCATCCCGGCCGACCGTCCTTGATCTCCGCGCCGCTGCCGCCGGGGTGCTTGTACCGGACGGAATACATGTAAATTTCGCCCAATCCGGTGGAGACCGGACCCATCACCGGCTCGGCCCCTGGCGGCAACGCCTCCTTCCCCTGGTCCAGTCGCTCCTTCACCTGCTGTCGTGCGAAATAGATGTCCGTTCCGTCATCGAATACCGCGGTGATCTGTGAAAAGCCGTTGCGCGAGAGCGATCGCGTCGATTGCAGTCCCGGTATGCCGGCGAGCGCTGTCTCCAATGGGAATGTGACCTGCTTCTCGATCTCGTTCGGACTGAGCGCGGGGTACGGGGTGTTAATCTGCACCTGGACGTTAGTAATGTCCGGCACGGCGTCGATCGGCAGTCGCAGGAGGTAGTAGACGCCGACGGCGGCGGCGGTGCCCGTGAACAACACGATCAGCCAGCGGTTCAAAACAGAAAATCTCAACAAACGTTCCAACATAAAATCGCTCCAGTTCCTTCATTCATTCACCCAACCACCGCAGCGCGTTGAAAACAACTGAACCCCGTCAGGCTTTCCGTGACGCCTCCGCGCCGCGAAAAGGCGTCCCTGCGCCGTGAAAAGGCGTCTCTGCGCCGCGAAAAGAGTTCCCTGCGCCGCGAAAGGAGTTCCCTGCGCCGTGAAGGGGCTTCCCTGCGCCGCGAAAGGAGTTCCCTGCGCCGTGAAGGGGCTTCCCTGCGCCGCGAAAAGGCGTCTCTGCGCCGCGCCGTGACGTCCGTAGGCGACGGACGCCCGCCGATAACATGGCTGTTCGTCTCATTCGATTGATCCCAACAGCCGCAGCGCGTTGAAAACGACGAGCAGGGACATGCCGGTGTCGGCCGCGATCGCGGCCCATAATGAGGCATGACCCAGCAGTGTCAGCACCACAAAAACCGCCTTGACGGTTAGCGACGCGATGATGTTCTGGCGGATGATGGACATTGCGCGCCGGGAGTGGCGCAGCAGCCACGGCAGCTTTGAGAGGTCGTCGCTCATCAGGGCGATGTCCGCGGTTTCAATTGCGGCGTCCGTCCCGGCGGCGCCCATCGCGATGCCGAGCGTGGCCCGCGCCATGGCCGGCGCGTCGTTTACGCCATCACCCACCATCGCCACCTGGCCGAAACGGGCGACCAATTCTTCAATTGCCTTAACCTTGTCCTCGGGCAACAGTTCCGCCTTTACCTCGTCAACCCCCGCTTCCTTGCCGACCGCCTCGCCGGTCCCCCGGTTGTCGCCGGTCAGCATGATGACGTGCTCGATGCCCGCGGCGCGGAGGTTCGCCACGGCGTCTTTCGCGTTGGGGCGTATTCGGTCGGCGACGGCGATGAAGCCGCAAACGTGCTCGCTGTTGCCGATGACAACCACGCTGGACCCCGCCGAAGAAAGGGATTCCAACTTCTCGTGCATCTGGGGCGTTTCCTGGCCGCGTTCTTCCAGGTAGCGATGAGAGCCGATCCAAACGTCCTTGCCGTCGAGCCGCGCGCTCGCGCCTTTCCCTTGGAGTACCTGAAAGTTTTCGGCAGGCTGAGCACGGATGCCCGCTGCTTCGGCATACGCCACGACCGCACGCGCCAGCGGATGTTCCGAGCGCGACTCGATGGCGGCGGCGATCTCGATCAACTCCCGCTCGGTGTGCCCTGACAACGGGACAACCTCGCGAACCGCCGGCCGGCCTTCGGTAAGCGTGCCTGTCTTGTCCATCGCGATCGCTTTGAGCCGCGCCGGCGTCTCGATGTATAGCCCACCTTTGATGAGCACCCCGTTTTTTGCCGCCGAAGCCAACGCCGCGACGACGCTCACCGGCGTTGAGATGACCAACGCGCACGGGCAGGCGATCACCAGCAGCACCAGCCCTTCGTAGAACCACTTGGACCACGCGCCGCCGAACAGTAGTGGCGGGATGACGATCACGACGACGGCAAGGATCATCACAATCGGCGTGTAGTAACGCGCAAACTTCTCCACCCACTGCTCGCTCGGCGAACGGCGGCTCTGGGCCTCACCCACCATTTTGATGATGTGCGCGACGGTCGTGTCGCCGGTCTTTTTTGTCGTCGTGAACTCGACCGTACCATCGCCGTTGATCGTCCCGGCGAATACGTCGTCGCCGGGCGACTTGGATACCGGCATGGACTCGCCGGTGATGGGCGCTTGGTTGACGCTGCTTTGCCCCTTGGCGATCTTGCCGTCCAGCGGGAACTTTTCGCCGGGCTTCACCAGCACCGTCGATCCCACCGCCACGTCCGCCACGTCCATCATGTGTTCGTGCGCGTCGCGTTCGTGATTACCGTCCTGAGCATCGCCGGTTTCGGGCGCGCCGTCGGCATTGTCGCCGTGAATCACCCGCGCCTTTGGCGGTGTCAGCGCCATGAGCGCCGCGACGGCACGCCGCGCCCGGCCGACGCTCCATGCCTCCAGCAAGATTGAAAGAGCAAACAGGAATGCGACCGTTGCTCCCTCAAACCACTGTCCGATGCCGATCGCTCCGATGACGGCAATGACCATCAGAAGGTTCATGTCCGGCCGCAGTCGGCGCAGCGCGAGCCATGCCTTGGGAGCAACAAACCAGACGCCCGTCACAACCGCGCCCGCGTAGAGCACTTTGACGATGAGCGGGACCGGCGCTGCGCCTTCACTCACCGCCGCGCGCAGGCCGGACATAGCCGCGTTCGTGGAAAACGCAGCGGCCACGAATGCGCCGCTTGCTGCGGTGAGCACCGTTCGGCCGCTCCGCGCCCACAACGTCGGCGGGTGCAGATTTTCGGTGTTCTCGCTCCACGGCTCGGCCCTCATTCCGGTTCGCTTCACCGCTGCTTGAAGATCGTCGGGCTTCACCGCGTCTTCCGCATAGTCAACGGTCATTTTCGCGTTGAAGATGTCGAATCGCAGGTCTTGGACGCCGGGCATGGGGCCAAGCTCCTTCTTGAGCGTTGCCACCTCCTCGGCGCAGTCCATCCCGAGAATCTTATACATGACAGTTGCCATCAGACGGCCTCGTCCTGTTCTTGGCCTGTGCGGATGCGGACCACGCGCGTCAGATCGGCGACCGCAATGAAGCCGTCACCTGGGTTGCCGGTGCGTGCTGATTTTTGTATGACGCCGACGAGATGATCGCACACGTCGTCGGAGCAGAAGATTTCCAGCTTCACCTTCTTGGCGAAGAAGATGGTTTCCTGCGTTGCTTCGTAGTGCCCGCCTTTGCCTCGTCCACGGCTTTGCCCCTGGCAATCGCTGATCGTCGCGCCTGGGAAGTGCTCGCAGTTGTGCAGCGCATCCATCACCTTGCTCAGCATGTGCGGCTGGATGATTGCTCTGATCTCTTTCATTGGATTGTCTCTCCTTCGAATCAGTTGCTCATTACTCTTCAGCAGCGCCTTTGCCCAATTCGGCCTTGAGCAGAAAACTCCCTCGGCCCACGACCTGATCGCCTTCCTTCAACCCCGATACGACCGCAACCATTCCGCCTACCGCCTTGCCGACCGTGACAGGACGTTTGGAAAAAGTGTTTTCCGCTCCGGCGACTGGCATAAAGACCGCGGGTTCACCTTCGACCGTTTGCACGGCGTCATCGGGAATCGCCAACACAGCCTCCGGCGTGCCGTTCGCGCTGACCGCAGCGATCTCGACCTGCGCGAACATGCCGGGCCGAATTCCGGTGTTGCCGCCCTTAACCACGATGCGCACCCGCGCCGATCGGGTATTAGGATCGAGCGACGGATCGATGTAAGAGACCGTACCCTCGATCAGTTCGGACGACGCGGCTGCCACTCGCACTTTCGCCTTGGCGCCGATGGCCACGTCCTTCAACCTGGCTTCCGGCACGTCGGCAAGCACCCAAAGCGTGCTCAGATCCGCTATGACCAATAGGGCTTCTTTGTCGGGGTTCACCAACTCGCCGAGGGTGACTTCTCGGTTGGTGACTTGGCCGGAGATCGGCGCGCGCACGATATAGTGGGGCATGATCTCGCCGGACTTGGCGAGGGCATCGACCGCCTGCTGATCCATCCCCAGCAGGTGCAGCTTGTTCTCGGCAGCCGTCACCGCGGATTGAGCCGACTGCAAAGCGCCCTGCGCTGCCCTGTACTCGACCTCGCGCTTCTGCAACTCGGTCAACGCGATGCCCTTGCTCTCCTCGTAGAGACTCTTGCCTCGCTCGTAAGCGCTCTTAGCCAAGTCCACGGCGGGCTTCGTAATCTCCACGGCCGTTCGCTTCTGGATTAAATCACTTTGAGCCTCGCCGAGTTCCGGGCTTTCCACGACCAGAAGCTCCTCCCCTTTCTTCACCGTGTCGCCTTTCTTCACTTTCAGTTCCGTCGCCCGCCCGCGCAGCACAGCCCCGACGTGGGCCATAGCATCGGTGTTGAATGAGACACGACCGGGAGCAGTGAGCGTCGGCACGAGCACCTGTCTCTTCACCGGCTCGACCACGATGCCGTACTTCTTGATCGCGTCGGCTGTCAGCTTTACCTCGTCTTTATGTTCGGCGTGAGTATCCGCGCCGCTCTCCTTCTTCGGCTCTGGCGCCTTATCACACCCAATGGCCATGACGACTAGCGATAGGATCACGACGACGCCTAGCCGGTGGCGCTGAACCCATCGATAGCATCCCCATCCGTTCGCCTTGCGATCACTCATAATTTCTTCCTTCGTTCGTTCATGTCGTTGATAAGCTGTTGCAGTCATTTCGCCTTCTGCATCGTTGTCGGCTGCGCGCCCGGTCGCGTCGTGGCGGGGAGCACGCCAGCGGGTGGAACCACGCCCGGACCACCTACGGCGCGTTGAAGGCGTATGGATGCCTCAGATGTCTTGCGCTGCAACTCCACCAGCTTCGTGCGCGATGCCTGAAGGGCTTGCTCGACCAGCAACAAGCCCGTGATGTCGGTCTGACCGGCAAGGTACGCCGCCTCTGCCTGCTGGCGGCGGCGCTCTTGCAACGGGATCAACTGCGATTGAACCTTGGCGAGAGTGGCGTCGGTGGAAACGAAGGTGGCATATGCGCGCCGGACATCTTCCACGACCTGACGCCGCGCTTGGGTCAGGTTGTGGCGAGCTTCAATGACTTGGGCTGTTGCCTTGGCGCGCCGCGCCTGGCCCCAATCAAAGAATGGCAGCGGCGTTGAAACCGCCGGGCCGACCGACCAGTTCGCGTCACGCTCCGAATCAACTCCGATCTCGCTGCCCTCGAACGGAGCAAGCCTTGCCAACGCCAGTTCGTCACCCAGCGCGGCCAGCTCCCAGCGGCGCGCTTGAACCTCTGGCCGGTGAGTCACTGCGGTTGCGATCCAGTCCGATTCTCTCGCCATAGCCCGCGCCGGCACTTCCCACTTGTTTACCTCCCATTGAGCATCGTCGGATGGGCGGCCCATGAGCCGGGTTAGCATTAACCGCTCGTCCCGCTGTTCCAACTGACGCTCGGCAATCTCCGTCTCCAGTTCGACCTGCTGCGCTTCCAAACTCGTCACGTCAAATGGAATGCCCTCGCCCTTGTTCAGCCGGGCGCGTGCAAGATCGAGCAGTCGGACGATCAGTTTCCGGCGCTCATCCAACACGCCCATTTCCGCGTCCAGCGCCTGGATGGCCGCGTAATGACCTTGCACGTTGGAAAGTAAGTCGAGGACGGCGGTGAGAACTTCAGCGCTTCCCGCGCGCAACCGCGAGTCTGCCGCCGCGGTCCGGCGGGGTTGTTGCAGAACGGCGATAAGGTCGGCTGTCAGGCCCGCGTCGATAATCGGTTTTCCGCTGTTCTCCGGGAATCGGAAGGCAACGCTCAGGACGGGATTCGGCAGCAGCCTTGCTTGTTGGCTTTCCGCCAATGCAATACGCACTCGCGCGATGGCCGCTTGAACCTCCGGGTCGTGTGTCAAGGCTTGGCGAACTGCCTCCGGCAAAGTCAGCGTCAATGCGACGGTATCGCCGTCATCAGTCGGCCCGCCATTTGTCTCAAATCGGATAGGTTCCGCCGCGCCGGTCGCGCGCATGATCCGCGCATCGAAATCAGGCGAAGGCATCGCGGCACAGCCGACCATGAACAGCAGCGGAAGGCATAATGACCATGCCAATCCGCGCAATGGGGTTATTGGTGTAGCGGAATCCAAGCGTGTAATCCTCAGCAACCTCGACACTAAGAAAACGAAAACACACACGACGCGCTGGCGCGCGTTGCGTCAGAGTCAAAGAAGCTGATGGATCAAATCAGGAGTGGGAGTGATCGAAAATCGCCGGGCGCAACGGGAGCACTGCGCGCACACGGAGCGAGGACGATGTACTGCGGCGGGTTTGCAAGCCGGACGCCGGGGTCGTCGAAAAAGAAAAACGCCAAGACGAAGGCGCTTGAGGCTGTCGAGGCTTTCACCCCAAGATGTAACTGACAGACTTGGGTGCCCGAACTGTCGGACCTGTCGGGGTGATCGTCCGAATGTGGCAAGGTCGCCTGGCTCGTCTCCTGCTGCGATGCCGCTGTGCTTGAATCGAGCAAGCCCTGCAATCGGCAGGTGCAGACGGAGAGACTCTGAATCGCAACCAGAGTCCAGAGCAGAACATGAAACGGCCGAAATCGCACAGGCCCGGCACCATAGTGGGTCTGAAACCGTGTGTCAATTTTGGCCGCCCGGCCCCAAGTGCGTGATACTTGAAGGCGAGATCCGTACTGGATCAGGCCGGGCAGTCGGTCGTGTTGCGGAACATTCCGGTTTGGGAATTTCGCGAAGGGATGGCTGCCGTGTACTGCTGGAACGGGTGGGAAGCTCAAGGCTGGTTCGGTCGCGTCTATCTAGAGCCATCCAAGGCGCGAGTAGTCACGCCGGATGGAAAGCGCCATGACCTGGACCTTCTGAGCGTCGTGTGCATCGGGAAGATGGTCGGGGCTTGGCCGCCGGACGACAAGGTGTAGCGCCCACTGCTTCGAGGCTGGCTTTGGGTCAAGCTGATTACGTGCCGCGCTCGTGACGCAAGCCAATTCCGCAATCCACCCCGTGATCGCCTCGCACGCACGCACTCCATTAAACGGAATGGTATAGACAATACCATTGACTTAGTAAAATACGAATGCTAACATCTCCCGAACTGGCGGCATGATGGTAGTCGGCCATTCTGAAGTTCGTGAGTCCATGAAGACGCTAGAACCGAACACTTCGACATCATCCCCGTATCTGTCGCCCAAGGAACTTCAAGAGCGATGGCGATGTTCGCGGACAAGCGTTGACCGAATCGCTCGGCGAGCGGGACTCGCGCGATTCTGCTTGGGCGAAGGCCGAAACGGTATTGTTCGGTATAGCAGAAAGGAGGTGGAAGCATTTGAAATCAAACGGCAGGCCTGAAATGATGCCTGCCAATTGCAACGCTACCGCTGCGGCCGTTCCGGAAATGCAAGTCCGCCGGAACGGCCGCTTGTTTTTTTGACTGGACCGCGCCGATCACACCCGGTAACCCGATAGGATTGTATTCGATAAGATTACGCTACTACCTCGTCGGCGTGAACGGCAACACATCCTTGAAGTTCAGGCGTGACCCCATCCCTCCGAAAAATGAGGGACAGAATCCGCTCGCCATCATCGAGCTTTACTTCCGGCATTCGGAAGGTATCTGACGCTGTATGCGGCCCGGTGCTGCCTACGAATTGTCGGCGCGAGAGTTTGAGGCCGGGGCAACCGCAATATTGGATGAATGATTCTTGGGCGGCGCAATCGAACTCCGACGTACGGTGTGACCTCGTTGGCATCTGAACAAAAGAATTACGCCGATGCGACCTGCGCTTGGCCGGCAAAAGCCGGTTGAAGCGCCCGAAATTCCACCGCATCGCCCATCTCCTCGGGAATCAGCGCCGCGTAGTGCCGCCGGCAAATCTCCGGTGAATTGCCCATCAACTTGCTGATCTTGTAGAGGCTTTCACCTTTCATGGCGAGTTGGCTGCCGAAGGTATGCCGGTATTCAAGGCACGCCCAGCGAAGCCCCTTGCTCATATTGAGTACGCGCAGGTCCGAACTGAAATTATCCGGGTCATAGCGCCCGTCGGCCGAATTAGGGAAGAACCATTCGCCGTTGCTGCGCTTCAGCCGCCACTTGTCGAGGTAGTGCCGCAGGCGGGAACTGATCGGCACCGCGCGATTCACCTTCGTTTTCGGCTGCCAGAATTCATCTTCCACCATCTTGGCGCGGATGCGGATCAAGCCGTACTGACCGCTCGACCAGTCGATGTCGTCCGGCGTGAGCCACAGCAATTCTTCGCGGCGCAGGCCGGCGTAGATGAGCGTCGCGGTCATCGCCTGGAATTTCACGTTGTCTGCCAGCGCCTCAAGCTGCTCGTCGATTTGCTTGAGCGTAAGGAATCGGATCGTCGGCGCCGGTTCCTTATAGCGCTCGACTTTGGTAGCGGGGTTCTTGTCGTTAGGCATCCGGACGTTCTTCTGCTCCATCGCCCAATTGAACAGCCGCATCAGAATCTCGCGGTAGCGGTTGGCGGTCTTGGGGGCGAGTCCGCGCCGGGAGACCTGCGCGGAAATGAACGTCGTGATGTCGGCGGTGCGGATGGTCTCCAAGCCGTCGGCCTCAATAACCGGCGCCTTCGTGCGCGCGTCAACGCCGGACTTCGCGGGCTTCTTCTTCGCCTTTATGGATGGCTTGCGACTGTTGATCTTCAATTCGTCACAGACTGGGCCGAACACGTCGCGCAAGTAGTAGATATCCGTCTGGGCGCTCTTGGCCGTCTTGACCTGGCGGATGTGTTGGACGTAGGCGGCGACAATCTCGGGGATGGGTGTGCGCGTCGGCAGCGGCAGGTCGTTGCCGGCGGCTTTGGCCGCTTCAAAGCGGCGGAGCTTTTCCTTGGCGATTTGATAGTTGTCCGAGGCGCGGATGCGACGCTGCTGGTTGCCCATGTAATACTGGATGTACCACGCGGGCCCGTTCTTCCATGTGCGCTTGATGAGACTTGCCACGGTACTCTCCTTTGTGTTGGAGAACCGATCGATCCGGCAAGTCCCTTTGACGTTGGTAGTGTACGCGCCAGTGTACGCGCAGGCAAACAGATACCAAACGAAAAAGGACTTGCGTGATCGCAAGTCCTTTTCCTGCATCGAATAGCGGGGGGAGGATTCGAACCTCCGACCTCCGGGTTATGAGCCCGACGAGCTACCAGGCTGCTCTACCCCGCGATTATGTAGTCGATCATACGACTGCCATTCGTACTGTCAAGGAGGCATGAGGGTTCGTTGGTTGGTATCGATTCCCATCTGCCGACATATCATCGGGTAAGATCGTTGGACCCTATGCATGAATGGCTGGAAGAGATCGCCACGCGCTGCACCAACGGCGAGCCCGTCGCCTTGTGCACTGTCGTGGGATCTCGCGGCAGCACTCCGCAATCCACTGGCGCGCGGATGGTTCTGCTTCGCAATGGCCAACAGGTCGGCACGCTCGGCGGCGGATGTGTGGAGGCCGAGGTTCGTCAACGCGCGTTGAAGATGTTGTCCGATTGTCAGTCCGGTCTGCTCACATTCAAGCTCGACCACGACTACGGCTGGGACGACGGCTTAATCTGCGGCGGCACGATGCACATCTATGTGCAGACGTTGCGGGATGCCAACGCCGCTTCCGAGTTTGAGACGGCGCTCAATTCGCTTCATGCAGGGAATAAGCCGATGCTCGCGATTGAATACTCGACCGAAGAGGGCGAGCGCAAGACCTACACCGAGACGCTCACGCCGCCGCCCAGGCTTGTCATCGCGGGCGCGGGCCATGTCGGTCAGGCTTTGGCAAGACTGGCTGCCGATGCGGGATTCGAGATTACGATCATTGACGATCGCGCGGATCTTACTTCCGCCGACCGCTTCCCTTCCGCCAGGCATCGCATCATTGGCGAGATTGAAACAGAGCTTCGTCGTCAGCCGATCGACTCCGAAAGCTACATTGTTATTGTGACGCGAGGCCATAAGCATGACGGTCATGCGCTCGCGGCCGTCGTTAATTCTCCTGCCCGGTACATTGGGCTCATCGGCTCCCGCCGCAAGGTGATCACCATTTTTCAGGACCTGCTTCACCAGGGAATTCCGATCGACAATCTCCTGCGCGTTCATGCGCCGATCGGGTTTGAGATCGGCGCGGTAACGGTGCCCGAGATTGCCGTCAGCATTGCCGCCGAACTTGTCGCCGTGCGCCACGGAATGGATGGTCAACCCGCGCAGCCGATGAAATTTGACAGTGCGACCTTGCGCAGCCTGCTGGAACAGAAACTCGAGTAGCCCCCGCGACGCAGGCTCCCTCCGTCGCTACACTTGCCGACCCATGGATTATGAGCTCGCGATCATCGGCGCCGGCAACATGGCGGAGGCCATCGTCCGCGGCGTCACCTCACAAGGCGTCCTGCGCCCCGACCAGATCATCGCCGCCGACGTCGTTCCCCAACGACGGGCGCTCTTCGAAGAACAATTGCACGTCAAGTCCATTGCTGACAACACCGAAGCGGCTCGCCAGGCGCGGATGCTGCTGCTCGGTGTGAAACCTCAACAAATGCAGGCGGCACTTTCCGGGATTGGCTCGGTCATTTCGCCTGATACGCTAGTCATTTCCATTGCCGCCGGAATCGGGACGGCCTACATCGAGCGCCATCTCGGCGCTCGATCCAAATGGCGCGTCATTCGCTCGATGCCCAACACGCCGATGCTCGTGGGTGAAGGCATGGTGGCTCTCGCGCGCGGCGCCTTTGCCACCGAAGCGGACATCACGTCCGCGCGAAAGCTTTTCGAATCCGCCGCCGACGTGATCGAAGTCGCCGAAGACAGGATCGATACCGTCACCGCCGTCAGCGGTTCCGGGCCCGCCTATTTCTTCCTTCTCGTCGAGCAGATGATCCGCGCCGGGATCGAACTCGGACTCACGCCGGAACAAGCCTCAAAACTAGCCACCAAAACCGCCGCGGGCGCAGCGAAGATGATGATCAATTCAAGCGAATCCCCGGAATCTCTCCGTCGCAAAGTCACCAGCCCCGGTGGAACCACCGAGGCGGCAATCGTGTTCATGGAATCCCACGGCTGGCCGCAGATCGCCATCGACGCCATCAAAGCCGCCGAACTTAGAGGCAAGGAGCTCGGTCAATGACACTCGATTATGGATTCACCAAGAGCGCCCGGTCCAACGTCCTCGTCGCCGCCGGTCTGCTCATCGAACGCATTCCCACCGGACTTCTCTTCATCCACGCCGGCTGGATGAAGATCGCCAGGATGGGCATCAGCGCATTCGTCAATCAGGCATCCGGCACGATCCCGCCATGGCTTCCTTCTCCCCTCGGCCGCTCATACCTCTATGCGCTGCCTTGGGTTGAGCTTCTCACAGGCATCCTCCTGGTCCTCGGCCTGTTCGGCCGCATCGCCGCAACCATCATGTCGCTGGTTCTCATCAGCATCACCATCGCTGTTACCGGAATTATTGAACCAGGGAAATCCATCAGCCCGAACATCATCATGCTCAGCATCACCCTCGGCCTAGTGCTCATGGGACCCGGGCCTTGGAGCCTTGATTCGCTGATCTTTAAGAACCGTCGCAACCGGGGTTAAGTCAGGCGCATGGACGAGTCGCCCATGCCACGCAAGAGCGAATCGCGGGTGTGCCGCAGCCACATGATGACTCAGGATGACACAACTTCAACGTCCCCCGCCATACACGATCGCGCGCGGCTCTAGCAGTCTCACCTCAGCGCTTAAGCCTCCGGCGACACCCGCACCCTCCTCCCCTCCACCTTTAACCTCCCCTCCGCGAACAACCGAATCGCTTCGGGATACGCAAGCCGCTCCAGCCCCCCCACTCGCGCTGCCAGCGTTGCCGGCGTATCCTCCTCCCTTATCTCGCAGCACTTCTGCACCACAATCGGCCCGCTGTCATAAGTCTCATCCACAAGATGCACCGTGCACCCGCTCACCTTGCAGCCGTGCGCGATGACCGCTTCATGCACACGCCTTCCGTACATCCCCTGCCCCCCGAACGGCGACGGCAAGAGTGCTGGATGAATGTTCATCACCCTTCCCTGATATTTCTCCGGAATCTCGAGGAGCGACAACCATCCCGCCAGGCACACCAGGTCCGCCCCGGCATCATCGCACAGCTCAAACACTTTCCGGCTGAACTCCCCCACCGTCGCCGAGTCTTTTGGATCCACGACAAAGCTCATCACCTTCGCATCCGCCGCCCGCTGAAGCGCGAGAATTCCGGCACGTGACCCGATCACCACCGCCACCCGCGCATCGAACCGCTCCGCCTGGATCTCATCAAGCAGATTTTGAAGCGTACTCCCCCCGCCGCTCGCCAGCACCGCAAGTTGAATCGGCTTCTTATTCATCTTGTGGATACACGCTTATTTCGCCAGTCCCCGCACCACCGCCGCATCGCGCGCCGTCAGATCCGGATACTCCGCATCCGACCCGACATCCGGCCGGCGCTTCCAACTCCGCGCACAAGCTTTGTACGTCTCTCGTCGATCCACCACCTCCACCACAACCGCCGGCCTATCCGGTCCCTTCTCCGCAAAGGACGTGCAACCAACCCCCATCAGATCCTCAAGATCCGCCCCATACGCCTGCAACTTTCGTCGAACCCCATCATCATCCACCTTGAAGATAACCTCCATATCCAACGGCTTGATCTGCTTCGGAAACTTCCGCAGCAGCGGATCCACCTGAAGCATCACCTGATCCCGCAGTTCCATGATCATCTCCCACTCCCGCTTCTGCTCATCCGTCACATCCTGCATCGACGGATTCGGAAGCAGCGTCAGATGCACGCTCGCGAGGTCGCGATCCTCCGCGGGCTTATGCACGATATATTCCCACGCCTCGTCCGCGGTAAACACGATCATCGGCGCCAGCATCTTCACCAGCGCCACCAGCATCCGGTGCATCACCGTCTGCGCCCGCCGGCGAAGCGGGCCGTTCGGCGCTTCGCAGTACAGCCGGTCCTTCATCGCGTTCCCGTAGATCGCGCTGATCTGCACCGAACAAAAATCATGCAGACCCCGGTATACCTTGTGCAACTGATATGCTTCATAGCTCGCCGTCACATCCTTAATCAGCTCATCCAACTGAGAGAGCGCCCACCCATCCAGCGAATTTCCCGGCACCTCCCGCGCATCGGTGCCGGGATTGAAGTCATACAGATTGCTCAGCAGATACCGAAGCGTGTTGCGGATCTTGCGGTACTTGTCCCCAAACTCCTTGATCACCTGCGGCGAAACCGGGATGTCATTCTCGTAATCCACCGAACAGCACCACAGCCGCAGCAGGTCCGCCCCGTGCGTGTTCACCTCCTTGGTCGCGGTCACGTATTCCTTGTCACTCTTGGAAACCTTCGTCCCATCAGGCTTCACCACAAACCCATGCGTCAGCACCTCTTTGAACGGCGGCTTCCCCGTCGCCCCCAAACTCGACAGCAGCGACAACTGAAACCACAACCGATGCTGGTCCGATCCTTCCAGATACATCTCACACGGAAAGTCGAGCTTGCGGTTCCCATGCAGCACCGCATGCCAGCTCGACCCGCTGTCGAAACCGACGTCAAAGGTATCTTGTTCCTTCCGCAATTCTTCAGCCGGGAATCCGTCCGGATAAACAAAATCCGCCCCAAGCAATTCCTTCGGCGACATGATGTACCAAACGTCGCTCCCCATCTCGCGGAAATGCTTCGCAACCGCGCGCACCGACTCCGGCGTCAGCAGCGCCTCGCCCGCCGCGTTGTAGAACACCGGGATCGGCAACCCCCAGAACCGCTGCCGCGAGATGCTCCAGTCCGGGCGACCTTCCACCATCCCCGCCAACCGGCGCGACCCCCACTCCGGCACAAACTTCACCTCATGATGAATCGCATGCATCGCCCGCTCGCGCAGCGTGCGCGGCCTCCCCGGCGTCGCGGACTTCTCCTCATCCGCCGCCACAAACGCCTTATCCACCGCAATAAACCACTGCTCCGCCGCCCGCTGGATCACCGGCGTCTTGCTCCGCCAATCGTGTGGATAGCTGTGTCTTAATTTCTGCTGATCGAACAGAACATCCGCCGCGCGCAGATGATCGATGACCAGGGGATTCCCCTCCCAAACCGTCTTTCCGCGCAGCCACTCCGGAGCCGTGTCATCAAACCGCCCGTTCCCCCCCACCGGCGAATAAGGCGGCAGCCCGTGCGCCTGCCCCGTTCCATAATCCTCAACACCATGCCCCGGCGCCGTATGCACAAGCCCCGTGCCGTCGCCCGTCGTCACATACATCGCCGGCAACACCCGTCCGCGCCGGTCGATAAACGGATGGTTATATTCCAGCCCCGCCGCCACCAGACCTGATCCCGAAACCGCCTGCCCCACCACCTCGTATCCTTCAACCCCGGTCCGATCCTTGAACACCCGCTCCAGCAGTTCCTGCACGACAACCCCCAGCCGCTCCTTCCCGCCGCGATTGTACTTCACCATCACGTACTTCTGCTCCGGATGCACCGCGATCGCCAGATTCGCCGGCAACGTCCACGGCGTCGTCGTCCAAACCATGAACGACACCGGCGCATTCACCCGCGCATCAAACAATCCCTTCACCTGCCCCGGATTCGCCGCCGCGAACTCAACGTAAATGCTCGGGTCCTCCACGTCCTTATATTCCAGCTCATGCTCCGCAAGCGCCGTCTGATTCGTCACCGACCACGGCACCGGCCGAAGCTTCTTAAACACCAGCCCCGCCTCCACAAACTTCGCAAACACCTCGAGCTGCGACGCCTCATAAGTCGCGTTCATCGTTACGTACGGACAATCCCACTCACCCAGCATCCCCAGGCGCTTAATCTGCTCCCGCTGCACATCGATAAACTTCTGCGCGTAATCGTGACACAGCTTCCGCACTTCCTGCGGCGCCATCTCCCGAATCTTCGGCCCGACCTCCTGCTGAATCCTGTGCTCGATCGGCAACCCGTGGCAATCCCATCCCGGCACATAAGGCGACCAAAACCCCTGCATCGTCCGAAACCGAATTACCACATCCTTCAACACATGATTGATCACATGCCCGATGTGGATGTCCCCGTTCGCGAACGGCGGCCCATCGTGCAGAACCCACTTCGGCGCGTTCGCCCGTGCCGTCAGAATCCTTTCATAAAGCCGCCCCTCCTGCCACATCTTCAAACGCGCAGGCTCATTCGCCACCAACTTCGCTTCCATCGGAAACTGCGTCTGCGGCAGATTCAACGTCTGCTTGTAATTCTTCTTCTCAACAGGTTGGGTGGGTTGCGTTGTCATGATTCGGTTGCCAGTTGTTCCGGGAAAGAAGCTACTGTATCGGACGGTTCGGAACGCTCCAAACGGATGCGCTTCCAGGCCCCTCTTCTGAACCTCATCAACATGAACGTGCTCAGCGTCAGCCCATAGCAAGTCGCCACCACCCAGGGACCAATCGCCCCCCACCGCGGCCACACCGTCACCACCACCAACCCCAATCCCACTGTCATCCCCCAGTTCAAAATCCCTGTCGCCACCGCCGGCACAAACGTATCCCCCGCCCCGCGCAGCGCGCCGGTGTACGACACATACAGCGCGTCGGCAAACTGAAACACTGCCGCGAACACAAGCATTTTCGCCCCCAGCCGCAGCACCTCAGGATCATTCGTAAACAGCCGAATGAGTTGATGTCGAAACACTAAAAAGAACAACCCGCACGTGATCATGTAAAACGCATTGACCTTGAACCCCAGGTGCGCCCGCTGCTCCGCGACATCGAGCCGACCCCGCCCGATGTACCGCCCCACCAGCGCCGTCACCGCCGTCCCGATCCCAATCGCCGGCATGAAGCTCACGCTCATGAACCGAAACGTAAACATGTTCGCCGCCATCGCCGCATCCCCCGCCTTCGCCATCACCACGCTGGAGAACATCGACCACGCCAGCACATCCGCGATGAACTGAGCCCCCGACGGCCATCCCACGCGCAGCAGGGTCCCCAGCGCATCCCATTGAGGCCGCCATTCCAACGAATTAAATTTCTCGCGCACCCAACCCTGCATCGCAAACGTCACCAGCACGAGCGCCTCGATCGTCAGCCCGATATTCTGCGCCCATGCCGCCCCGACGATCCCCAGCTTGGGGAATCCCAGCCGTCCCAGGATCATTCCATACGCAAACACCGCATTGATCGACACCGCGATCACCGCCGATGCAAACACCACGCGCGGCCGATTCACCGCCAGCAGAAACTGCCCAAACGCAACGCTCACCATCTTCACAAACGTCGACACCAGCATGATCCGCAGATACACCGCCTCCAGCCGCGCCAGTTCCGGATCGTGCCCCATCATCCTGAACGTTTTTCCGGCCAGCGGCGCCAGCGGAATCAGCACGATCGACCACATCAACCCAAACCACACACCCGCCCACAGATATTTTCCGCACCCTGCATAGTCTCCACGCCCGTAGCTCTGGCTCACCAGCGTGTTGACGAGTTGCAGCACACCGATGCCAAAGCACATCAAGCTGAAGGCAAACAACCCGCTCATCGCCGCCGCCGCCGCCTCGCGCGTGCCGAGCCGCGCCAGCAGATAGGTGTCGATGAACTGCATCACCGTATAAGACGCCATCTGCAAAACCGTCGGCCCCGCCAGGCGCAACAACTCCACGAGCGGCCGCATCTCCGCCTTCTCTTCCCCAAGATTCGATCCCCGACCGTCCATTACGTCATTGCTTCTTCGTTAATCCCGGAAAACGAAAAACCCCGAAGCCTCCGGGCTTCAGGGTTCATTTTCACTTCCTATGAATACCCAAACCGCCTTTAGTCGCTCTCGCTCCTGCTCATTCGAATCATCACAATCAGCCGCATCGGTTTCATCTCCACCAAAATCCTATCGGCACAACCCCCGAAGTCAAACCACCCCAATCCCCCGACCAACAAACAACCGAAAGCCCCGCTTGCGCCTTCGCTGGCGCATCCCGCACAACTCCTCACTCCTTCTTCTCCCGCTCCCGCTCCCCCTCATCCTCTTGCTTACGCTTCTCCTCATCAGGATTGCCAATATCCGGATGCATTCCCTGCGCCCGTCGCCCCGCCGGCGTATCAAACCGAACACCCGGTGGCAAACCTTCCCGCGAATCCTCAGGATCCCCCTCCACCCGTTCCGGTTTCTCCGGGACAAGCTCCGGCGCAGCTTCAGGTTGGGGATCCGTCTTTGCCATCCACCGCTCACTTTATCAATTTGACTTGGCCACCTCCAGCAGATTCTCCAACCTACCGTATTTCCCGCCTTTCCCGCCACTCACGAAATGCGTGCTTTCCGATGAGGCCGATCGATTCACTTCTTCTCAGATCTGCCTCGCGCGCACGCACTCCTCCGCACGAACGAGGCGCCTCACTTCTTCTCCGCCTGCTTCCGAACCTCTTCCACCTTCGCCTGCATATCCGCAATCATCTTCCCAAAAAAACCCTTCGGCGGATCCTTCGGCCCCTTCCGCTTCCCACCGATGCCCCCCTCATCATCCCGCTTCTTCTTCATGCTCCGCGGCGCATCCACGATCACCTTCCCCTCCTTTTCCTCCAGCTCCTTCTGCTTGATGTGATCGCGAATGATCTTCGACTCGACAATCCCCAATCCCATGCTCGTAACATAATACAAGTTCAACCCGCTTGGCATCGAATAGAACATCAGCGGGAACACCATCGTCATCCACTTCATCATCTTCTGCTGCTGCAACTGCTCCGGCGTCGTCGCCGGGGGCTGCGGCATGTACTTCGAATTCAGATACGTCACCCCGATCATCAGCAGCGGAAGCAAATTGATCGCGGACAAATGCCACCCGAAAACCATCAGCGGGATCGGCTGCGCAAACTTGATCAACTGATCCGGCTTCGCCAGATCGTGAATCCACGTCAACCCATACAGAAACGGCGCCTGCCTCAACTCAAACGTGCTTTGCAACGCACTCCACAGCGCGATCCAGATCGGCATCTGCAGAAACATCGGCAGGCAACCGAGCACCGGCGTGAAGCCCTGCTCCTTATAAACACTCATCATCGCCTTGTTCAGCTCATCCTTATCATCCCCGTATTTCTTCTTCAGCCGCTCAACCTCCGGGCCCATCTTCCCCATCTTCATCATCGAAACCTGCGACCGCTTGGTGATCGGATGCAGAATCGCCCGCACCAGAAGCACCAGCGCGATAATCGCCAGCCCCCAGTCGCGAAGCACCATGTGGAAGAATCCGAGGATGTTCACCAGGATCGAGATCAACCACTGGAACGTGCACACCCCGCACATGCCTGATGCAATCACCAGCGTCGTGTTATAGCTCCGCGGGAACGCCGCGTAATAGTTTTCCTGAAGCAACGAACGCTGCTTCGGCCCCAGAAACAAGAACCCAGGAAGATCCACGCTCTGATTTGCCGGCACCGTCAGCGTATCCGTCTCATAGCTCAGGCGAATGTCCTTGTCCGCCGCATCCGACGACAAGTTCAACGCCTCCGCCTTCACATGCGAAACGTATTTCGGCGAAGGATTCTTCGGATCCAGCGACTCGGGTTTCCAAACCGAATTGAAATAAATGCTCGCCGTCCCAAACCACAAAATCGGCTGCTTCTTGTCGCTCGTCACCAGTTCCAGCGACGGCTGCTTCTCCGTAAAACTCTCCGCCAGGTGGTTATACGCGACCGTTTCTCCCTCATTGTTGTAGCCCGCGATCACCTGCAAATCCCCGCCTCGCCCATGCTGGTCCGATTCGTGCGGCGGCATCGTCGGACCATTCGCAACCATTCGCACGGTCAGCGGCTGCTTCGTCAGGTTCACGAACGACTGCGCAATCGCCGGCTCCAGCCCTTTGCTCGCATCGTTCTTCGGCTTCAGCGTATACGTGCGAACCACCCGAACCATCGGCTGCCCCAGGTTCTGGATCTCCAGCGAAAGCCGCGCCGAATTCCCCGTCTTCTCCTCCACCTTCCACGTCGCCCCAGTCACGTTCACAGCCGTCTCGTTCACCGTCACCGTGCGCAGCGCCATCGAATAAGTCGATGCATCGCTCGAGTTGTAAGGCTTCTGAAACGTGTACCTCCCCTTCCCATCTGATGATGGAAAATCCTTCAGCGTCGCGTCCGCGATTGCCGCCCCCATCGTCGTCACATTCAGTCGAAGCGAATATTCCGCGCTCTCCCCCAGCGCGATCACCGAAGGCGCCGTCGTCGATGCCGCAGGCACCATCGCCGCCGCGCTCATCGAAGCCGCCCCCTGTGTCGCCGCCGTCGTGGCAGGCGTTGCCGCCTGTTGCGTTGCCGGAACCGCCCCGGTCGGAACCCCTCCCACTACCGTCTGCGTCGTCGACCCTGTCGTCGCCACCGGCGCCGTCGTCGGTACATTCGCCGCCGGCCGCTGCGGAGGTCCATACAACCTGAACATCAAAAACTGCCAGCCAAAAATAATGACCAGCGCCACCGACATCGTCAAAATCAGCCGTTTAGTTTGCATCGAACGGGCGCTTACCTTCCTGTTTCCCCTTGCGCGAATGCGCGTAGCGGTCGGACCGCGGGTCTACGTCTTTTCTTTCGCTCCTACACGCGCATTCACCGCCCATCCAAAAGCCGCGTCCCCAGAAAATTGTCCAGCTCATCAATCGCCGCAACCTTCTTCACCGTCGTCTCCACATCATACGCCAACCGAACAAATTCAATCTTCGACTCGTTCACCACCACAAAGCTCGATCGCGGGTCACGATCCCGCGGCTGGCCCACCGAGCCCACATTAATCACGGCCTTTTCATCCGTGATATCGAACTTGTAATCAAGCTCGTCGGGACTATAAAAATCCGGCCCTTCTAGAAACACCCCCGGCACATGCGTGTGCCCCACAAAGCACAGCTTCTCGAACCGCTCAAAAATCGAAACAAACTTCCCCGGATTCGTGTAAATGTCGTCCGGAAAAATGTATTCGTTTATCGGCCGCCGCGGCGAAGCATGCACCGCGACAAAGTCGTTCGTCTTGATCCGCGCCGGCAAAGACCCCAGATGCCGCCAACGATCCGCCCGCCTCACCGGATCCGGATCCTCCTCAAACTGCTTCCGAGTCCAGTAACATGCCGACTCCGCCCCACTGTTGAAATTGAACGGCTCATAGAAAACCGCAAAGTCATGATTCCCCATCAGCGACGCTCGGCACCGCTGCCTCACCAAATCCAGGCACTCCATCGGATTCGGCCCATACCCCACCACATCCCCTAAACAAATAATGTGCTGCACCCCGCGCTTCTCGATCTCCGCCAGGACCGAGGTAAACGCTTCCATGTTCCCGTGAATGTCGCTCACAACTGCAAACATACAAAGAGCGACGATGGTAAAGGTGACCGCCCCAATGGTCAACGAACGCCCGCGCCCCCAAGGCGCACGGGTGATGTCTCCTGTAGCGGCGACACTTGTGTCGCCCGCATTTCCCCACGCCCTCCGGGAGAGGCAACCATATCCGGTTCGGCGAACTCTCTGCGCCGACGCCCCAGGTCTCAGCATCTACTGACCCGCGGCGCCCGTTCGCAACTCTAACGCATCCCCGCCGCCACCGCATCCGGCAGCCCCATTCGCGCCGCCAGGAACGTCTGCACATCCCGCACCGCTGATGGGCTCAACAGCTCGCGCTTCGAATCCATCACCAGCACCGGCCGCTGCGTGGTCATCTCCTGGAAGTTCCGAAGGTTCAGATCCTCCGTATCCACCGAATAAATCACCGTGAACGTCCATCGAAACAAAGTCCGCAGCGGCGGCAACCACATATGATCCGTTCCCACCCGCCGCGCAAACGCATCATCAAACCCATCGATGGCGTTGCTGATCACAACCGCCGCGATCGCCGGATCTTTCCGCGCCGCCAGCAGCGCCGCATTCGCGCCCGTGCCCGTTCCGAGAACCGCGATCTTGTTGGCATCCACAAAGGATCGCCGCCGCAGCAAATCCACCGCGGCTTTCACATCCAGCTCTTCCTTCAATCCAAATGTCTGCGCATCGCTCGTCAATGCACCCGAGCCGCGCAGCGCCACAACCAGCACCACAAACCCCCGATCGTGCAGCGGCCGAACCAGCGGCAATAGCTGCTGCTTCGACCCTGCAAAGTCATGAACCAGCACCACCGCGGGCGACTTCTTCTGAAGCGTCGCCTCGCCCTCCTCAATCACCCGTCGAGCATCTACCGCCGGCACCAACCATCCTTCCAGTTTCGCGCCGTCATCCGAAAGGAAGCTGATCGGATCAAAGTACACGCCATACGCCAGCGGATCCGCGCCCACGGTCGTCCGCCCAGGATGCGTCGCCGCCAGGACAAGCAGCGTCAAAAACGCCACCAGCAACACCGGCACCAGCGCCATTCGATAAATCAGGCCGCGCAGGAACCGCTGCCATCGCGTCCCATCCTCAATGCGAAGCCGCTGACGCCGCGTGAACGGTTCCATCACCAGGAACCGCCCAAGCTTGTAGATCGCCTTCACCAACACCCAGAGCGTGCCGCGCCGGGGGGATGGCGCGGAGTCCTGGTCGTTCAGAAACGTCGGGTTCATGATGGGCCGCTGCATATTCACTCCGTCGGCATGTTTTGCCGTGCTAGTGATCATCTACGATATATCTTCCTCATTTGCCCAATCTCCCCGCCGGATCTTGACCCACGCCCTCCTCAATCGTAACTTGGTGACTTGCGGCACATTCCGAAGCCGAGGGCCATAATCCCGCCCAAATGCTTCAACGACGCATGGATGCGTCGAAATTGGGGCCGATAACTTACAGAGGTCAAGGATGGCCAGGCGTAAGCACGCAACAGCACTCTTCGAAGTCTACAGACGCACCGTTCAAACTGAGTCCGGTAAACCCGGCTTCAAGTTCCGCGCGCCCAAGTGGTTCGCCAAGAACAAAACCGACCTTGAATCATCACCCTCGCTCCTGTCGATCACTGATGAGCCGCCGCCCATCCCAAGGCCCGAACGAAACATCCGAATGGAAATCCCGGATGACCACGCCGACACATCCCCCTCTCGCCCCGGCGTGCGAATCGCGATTGACTCCCTCGACCAAACGATCAGCCTGATCCTCAGCTACGGCAGCGCCGCCGTCGCCGGCTTCACCGTTGTTCTCATGATCGGACTCGCCTTCGTCATGGGCCGACACTCCGGTCGCGGCCCCCTGCCCCTCCTCGCCGAACGCACCACCGAAGAAGTTCGCCAGGACAAACCCCGCGCCGATGTCCTGGATGTTGGCCGCGATCAGACCCATGCCCCGATCACGCCCACCAGATCCGTCTCCACGCCCACCTCAATCGCCAAACCAAGTCCCAAGCCCCAAACCTGGAACGATCCCCGTCCCCCATCCACTTACGTCGCCAAAGACGGTCCCCGCGTCGTCGGTCTAAACTACGTCATCATTCAAAGCTACCCGGACCAGGCAGATGCCGAAAACGCGATGAAGCTCCTCATCAAGCGCGGTATCGAATGCACGGTCGAACCCGCACCCGCTTCCTGGTCTCACTCGACCTACAAAATGTACAGCGTCATCGGCAAGTTAGGCTTCGACCGCATCCGCAGTTCCCCGGACTTTGAGCAATACAAGGACGCCATCCTCAAAGTCAGCGACGAGTTCGCCGGCCGCTCCAAATTCAAACGCTTCGACCCCTCCCCGCTCAAGTGGACTGAAACCAAGTAACGGTCATCCACGACGCCCCCCGATCACCGCAACCGCAATGAATTATTTTACCCGCGGGGCTTGCCCCGCGCGTCCTCTTCCCGCCCCTTGGTCCGCCCCCGTGGCTGATCCTCACCCCTTCCCTCCCCCTCCTTCGACAAATTCCGCAACTGCTTAATCTCCCGCGGCGTCAACGCCCTCACCGATCCCGGCGACAGTCCCTGCAACGTCAGCGGTCCAAGCTTAACCCGCGTCAAATCCCGCACCTTATGTCCAAGATTCGCCAGCATCCGCCGCACCTGCCGATTACGCCCCTCCCGAATCGTAATCTCAATCACCGTCTTATCGCGCAGCCGCTTCACGATCTGAATCCGGCTCCGCCCTGTCTTAAACCCCTTGCCGCTTTTCGGATCCGCCAGCCAGATCCCCGCCTGAAGGTCGCTCACCGTTTGATTCTCAACCCGCCCATCCACCACCGCGCGATAAGTCTTCGCCACCCCATACCGCGGATGCGTCAACTGATTCGTCAACTCTCCATCATTCGTCAATAGCAACAGCCCCTTCGATTCCGAATCCAACCGCCCCACCGGATAAACCCGCGCCCGCACGCTCTCCGGCAACAGATCAATCGCCCGCGTCTGATCCCCCTGCGCCACATTCGTCGAATAAACCCCCTTCGGTTTATTCATCAGCAGATAAACCCGCTCCGCCACCTGCCGACCGCTCAACCGCACCGGTTCATCATCCACCACCACCTTGTCCTTCGCCGGATCGATCAGCACCGGAAGCTTCGTAACAATCCTCCCATTCACCTGAACCCGCCCCTGCAAAATCATCTCCTCCACATTCCGCCGAGAAGCCACCCCCGCGTTCGCCAATATCTTTTGAATTCGTTCTTTCACTTCAACCCATTATTACCCGCTCCCCACCGCTTTGGGTATGCTGTTCTACGGAGTTCCCGCGATGACCACCGCAATCACCCAAGAATTCATCCAGAACCCAGACCTGCTCTACCGCCTGACTGTCGGCGAGTATCACCGCATGATCAAATCCGGAGCGCTCGAAGAAGGAGCCCCCTTCGAGCTGCTCGACGGCCACGTCGTTCGCAAGATCCGTGGGAACATCGACAACCCAATGACAATCAATCCAGCCCATGCCACCGCCGTCATTCAGTTGTCGCGCTTAAATCCCCGCCTGAAAAAATTCGGCTGCCATATCCGTCAACAGCAGCCCATCACGCTGCCCCCCTACGATGAACCCGAGCCCGACGGCTCCATCGTGAGGGGAACGATCGAGGACTATGCCCGCGGGCATCCGCGACCTAATGATGTGCTTTGCGTGATCGAAGTTGCCGAGGCGTCACTCCGTCGAGATCGTGGCTACAAGCAGCAGATCTACGCTGATGCCGGAATACCCACCTACGTTATCATTGTGCTGCCGGAGAAAACGGTCGAGGTTTACACGCGGCCAGTGAAGGGAAAAGGACGCTATGCCCAGGTCGTGAGCCTCACGACTAAACAAAAAGTGGTCATCGCCCTCGGAACCGAAAAACGGTTAACCATCCCCGTGCGTGCGCTGCTTCCTAGTGCAGCTCCGGCCGAGTCGGAAACGTCACCTCCAACCAAACACAATCCGTCAACGTCTTAATCACAGGATCTTCCATGATCGCCGGAAGAAGCACTGTCTCCCCCCGCCCAAACCGCATCGCCTCCCCAACATCCCCCACCTTAATCTCCGCCTTCCCCTCCAGCATGATCCAAACCACCGGCTGATCGTACGGCACCGGTTCCTCCACACCCTCCGTAAACCGCACTTTCTCCAACTTAAAATACTCCGACGTCACCAGCCGAGACACCGTCGTAAAAAAACCCGCGGCATGGCTACGCACCTGCTTCGCCTCCGGCTTCCCAGAAAAATCAATGCACCGCAGTGATTCCTCCACATGCAGCGCCCGCGGCCTATTCGTCGCCGGTTCCACCCGCCCGAAATCATAGAGCCGAAACGTCGTGTCGCTCGGGGTTTGCACCTCCGCCACCAGCATCCCCGCCCCCAGCGCATGCACCGCCCCACTCGGCAAAAAATAACACTGGCCCGCCTTGCACGGAATCGATTTCAGATGCTGCTCCACGCTGTTCGTCGCAAGCGCCGCCCGCATCGTCTCCCGCGTCGTCCCCGGCAAAATCCCCTTGTAAATTCGCGAACCCGCCTCCGCGTCAATCACATACCAAGCCTCCGTCTTCAAGCTGCACTCAGGATGCGTGTTCGCATAATCCGCATCCGGATGCACCTGCACCGAAAGATCCTCCCGCGCATCGAGAAACTTGATCAGAATCGGAAATTGCTCCGCCAACCCCATCACCGGAACATCCCCCATCAACTCCCCACGCCGCGACACCACCAGCTCATGCAATGTCGTCCCCGCCAGCGGTCCATTCGCCACTTCCGCACTCACCCACTCCCCCGACCCCCCCGACCGATCCACCACCCCCGGCGGAAAATCATACAACTCCCAGGACTCCCCAATCATCTCCCCAACCGGAAGAACCTTCCCCAGCACCGTCTCCAGCTTCCTCCCACCCCAAATCTTCGGAACCAACCGCGGCTTAAACTTCAACGGATAAAGCGACATCCCCAACACCTTAAGGATTACAGCCCCCGCAACAACGTCCGCGCCTCAAACCACCGAATGACCATCACATTCAAACCAGCATTCGCGCGGAGCGGTCGCACCCGAAGGCCCACGTGTCCATGTGCCCACGTGCACACAACGTCTAACCAATCCGGTTCTGCCCAAAATGCACGATACCGATCGCGCCATTCCCCAGCGTGACCAATCTGACCGCAAACGTCGTGTTCTTAAACGCAGCTTGTCTCACCACCCGCAGACTGTAACTCCCCGCCGGAAGGGACAGCGCATAAACCCCCGACTTGCTCGTGAGACTCGTCGGTTCGTTTTTGTCTAGCACCCCGTCATTGTCCAGGTCCGCAAAAATGCGCCACCCCGCAAGCCCCAGCTCGCCTTTATTGATAAGCCGATCTTTGTTGAAATCCAGAAACACAACTCCGGTCGCAAGCGCTCTGTTCGTAAACCCAAAATATCGCGTGGTGCCAGCCGCAGCGCGAACCGATACCCGTGCGAACATGCCTTGCGTGTCGCGCCACCCCTCAACAGACGTAACCCGCACCATGTAACTCGCGGCCAGCAGATCATAGAACAAATACCGGCCCGTGGAGGTCGAACGTGTTCCAATCTCCCCCTTATCAAACTTCTTATTGTTGTTCTTGTCGAGATAAACACGGAAGCCCCCGATGCCCATTTCAGAACTATCGCGCACAGCGTCGCCATCGGTGTCGTTGAAAATGGTGCCCGAAAGCGACAGCTTCGGCGCCGGCGGCTTACCAGGCTTCCGCTCCGGAAACTTCCCATACATCTTCGTAAGCCAGACGCCGTACTCCACACTTTCGTCTTCGCGTGTGATCGGCTGCGGCCAATGGATATTCCCCTGGTTATTATTCGAATCGGGAATCCACCAATCGTTGCGCGTGTCCTCGTGGCGCCAACCGATGACGTTATTTCTCGAGACGTTGTTGAAGAAGCGCGTAGCGCCCAGCCGCTTCGCATCCCAGACATACGCACCGGTGTTCTGTGCGGCGATCGTGCGCCCATCCGCCAGGATGCCGCTGGAAATGATCCGGTTGTCAAAGTATTGGAGGTCATGCCCGGTGAAGATCCCGATGCCATAGTTGGTGGTGTCGACAACCTGATTGTTGTAAGCGCGCACGAATCCGGGATCTTCCGAAAGAATTCCATTGCTCCCGTCACCGAGCAGAATGCCCCCGCCGGTGTAGCTCCAGTCCCACGTATAAGTCGCATCCGTGTGCGTCGCCTGCCACGGCTTGATCGTATACGCCCCCTGAACGTAATTGTCGTGAATCAGGATCGGACTGGAGGACGTCCCGGAACTTTTGTAAATGTTGATCACGTCTTCAACCCGGCTCTCGCCCGGCTCATTAATAATCTCATTCCAGCCGATATCGATCCCCGGCGCCCCAATCACCTTATTGAGCTGCAGGAAATGGGTCAGCACGAAACCTTCTTCATAGAAGTTGTCAGACAGTCGCGTGCGCGCATTAAAGTCGAGATACCCCCCCTTCCCATCGGACTTGCGACCGTCAATATTCTTAACGCGATTGCCAAACACGCGCACGCTGTTCGCTGCCGTATGGTTGCCTTGATACTCAACAAGATGAATCCCCGATGTTCCTTCGAGGTAATTGTTCTCCAGGATCGCGTTGTCGAACATATCGCTCGTAAAGAAATTACCCTTCGGCGCTCCCGCGATGTTCGGATTGACCGAATACCCTCTCGTGTTGCGAACGGTGATGTTCGTGTGCGGAATCCCCGATGCGATCAGATCCCCGGAGCCCTTGACTGTCGCGTTCTGAATAACGACGGCTTCCGTCGTCTTGACCGAAATCGCTGCCACCCGATAATCGGTGCTCTCAAAACTTCCCGTATAAGTGCCCCCATGCGTGATAACCAGCGGGCCCGACGCCATCAGCCGGCGCGACTCCAGGGACTCCGCGATGAAATGGGATCGCTGCGAAAAACTGCTGTGCATCTCCACTCCAACAACACCATCGGGCAACGAAGACTACCACAGGAGACAGCAGCCCTGCGATGGCATTATTCCGCGAACCGGAAATTAGGGCCTCGATATTTCCGTGTTTCACGAATGTTCGGCGCGAGTGGCAAGGTTTACCTATCTTAAAGCCAAGGTATGAACGACCAGTAGCAACCCAACAACGAACCCATGCAATACAGATCCCTGATCGTCGTGACGCTCCTCGCAATCCTCCTCCCCCACTCGCCCGCCGCCTCCGCGCACAACATGGTCGTCGCCTACGTCCCCAATTGGATCGATCTCAAAACCTTTGCGGAAACCATCGATTACCCCAGGATCACCCACATCAACATCGCCTTCGAAAACCCCACCAACGAAACCGGCGACCTCTCCTTCCACCCGCATAACGACAGCCTCATCGCCAAAGCGCAAGCAAACCACGTCAAAATCCTCGTCTCCATCGGCGGTGGATCCGCGGCAACCGATAAGACGCTCGTCCCAAGATACCTCGCTTTGCTGACCAATCCGAAGCGCGCAGACTTCGTTCGCAAGCTGACGGACTACGTCATGCAACACAACCTCGACGGCTTGGACGTCGACATCGAGGGCCCCGCAATCAACGAAGACTATGGCGTCTTCATCGCCGATCTTGCAAAAGCTTTCGAACCAAAGGGACTGCTGCTCACCGCCGCACTCTCCAAAGGCTACGGCGGAAAAAAAGTCCCCAACTCCGTCTTCCAACATCTGGATTTCATCAACATCATGGCCTACGACGCCACCGGCCCCTGGGACCCCAAATCCCCAGGCCAGCATTCATCCCTCGAGTTCGCAAAAGACAACGTGAAGTACTGGCTCGACCGCGGTCTCCCCAGGGAGAAGGCCGTCCTCGGCGTCCCCTTCTACGGCTACGGCTTCGGCGACGCCTTCCGCAAGCGAGACTACCCCTACAAAAACATCCTCACCGAACACCCCGCCGCCGAGCAGTCCGATCAAGTCGGCAAAACCATCTGGTACAACGGAATCCCCACCATCCGCGCCAAAACAAAATACGTCGTCGACCAAAAGCTCGGCGGTATCATGATCTGGTCCCTCGACTACGACGTGAAAGGCGAGCGATCACTCCTCACCGCAATCCACCAGACGCTCGCCACCACCCAACCACCCCCCGCTTCCCAACCCACCCCCGCCTCAAATAACCCCTCCCCATAACACCGGCATCGCCTGTCCTTCATTCCACGTCGAACTTCCAATGGGAATGATCAGGACACTCGGCACTATCCCTCTGTCTTCTCCGCGTCTGTCTCCGCGCCTCCGTGTCTCAGCGATTGCATTTGGAAGAGCCATAAGGGGATACCGCACTCCCTCCACAAATCACGCATAACTCGAGCGCTGCGCGCCCGGCGCGCAAATCGCGCAGCGCCCCAAATCACAAAATCCAAAACTTGAAAAAACTTTTCCCACGCCCCACCCCAAAAACCGCGTTTCCCAAAACCGCGCTGCGCGCCAGAACTCTTTTCCGCGCAGCGCCAAAGTAAGCATAAAGGTTAGATCAATCCCGGATTTGGGCGGACAACAGCGGATATGGACGGATGCGTTGGTGGGTCCAAGACTTAGGCGCGGGGAACGGCGGTGGGGGCGAGGCACACGCGCCGATCAAAACCGGATTTGGCAGGCGAAATCCGGTTTTGATCGATCTTCGAATCCGCTTTATCGATAGCGTGAAGCGTGTTCAAAGGGTGAAAAAGTGCGCGCCTGCGCGCGAGGTTTGCGCCGCATTTCGCGCATACGTTGCGCGTTTTCATGCGAGCGTGGCGACGAGGGTGAGGTAGCCGGCTCCGAGCTGGTTGTCGACCATGCACTGGACGATCATGCCGGAATACTGCGGCGCGGGGAAGGTGTCGCCGCCGCCACCCGATCCACGCGGGTTTGCATCGCCCATACCGGCGGCCCCTTTAGTGGGCGTAAGCTTCTCCACCTTGTCCACCGCGCTGAGGATTC
>JBBRYX010000027.1:0-58967 GCA_038237225.1 Tepidisphaerales bacterium
GAAGTTGGTGTCGCCGTAGAACCAGGAGATGCCGGGATCGACGCTCGTTCCGATGTTGGCGTCGATGGCCGTGTAGTCCTGGGCGCTGACTTGGCCGTCGTAATTGGTGTCACCGATGTAGGTGTATTTTCCTGCGATGGCTGCAGTGGCAATGGAATTGCCACTGCCGGAGGGGAAGTCGGCGAAGCCGGCTAACGAGTTGTCGAAGAGGGCCAGGATGGTGGTGCCGCTGTGGATGGTTTGGCTGGTGGTGGAGACGATTCCCACGGCGGCGGTGTCGGGGCTGCTTCGGTATCCGCCTAAGACGAGCGCCTGAAGCGTCGCGAAGTTGCCGCTGTTCACGACCAGATCATTGTTGTTGAGGTCAAGGCGCGTGGTCGCGCCGAGCGTTAGCGTATTGGTGCGGAGCACCCGAGCGCCACCGGCATCCAGCGAGGCGTCGCCGCCGCTGAGAATGTTTAACGCGCCGAGCGCCTGGGCGGCGTGGAAGATGGCTTGGCCGGACACATCGAGGGTGGCGAGGGCGGTGTCGGCATCGAAATGGAACATGCCGTTCTCGACGGCGACTTTCTCGGTCGTGGCATACGTGAGAATCCCGGATCCTCGCGTGGCTTGTCCGGCAGCGTGGCGGAGGACGTCGTCGGCCGATTCCCCGATGATCCGCAGCGTGTCGGTGCCAGAACCCCCGATGAAACTCAGCCCCGCGCCCGGTACAACATCCCCGCGCGAGAAATCCAGCGTCAGCGTATCGTTCATCCCCTTACCGTCGATGGTGAGTTGCTCGATCTCCGCGAACGGGACCGAGCGAACGGTCGCGCCATTTTGGATCACGTCCAGCAGCGAAGAATCCGTGGCATTGCGCACAACCTGGAAGACATCCGCGGTGAGCGTGTTGCCATTGATCGTGATGCGTCCCGTTCCGGACACCGCCGAAACGCGTGGGCCCGCCTGCAATGTTGTGCTTGGCGACCCGCCGGCGTAGGTGGGCCACTCGTCGCTTGTCCAAACGACGCGGTCGAGCATCTGAACGCGTCCGTAATTCGGATTCGACTGCGGCCGCGCGTGATACAGGTGCCAGACGGTCCCGTCGTTGTCGAGAGCGAACCCGCCATGCCCGGGACCGCCCCAGGTGGCATTGCTGGTGATGATCGGGTTTGCGCTATACCGCGTGTAGGGCCCGGTGATGGAGGTGGCGCGAGCGACGCCGTCGGCGTAGGTGGTGTCGATATTGGCGCCGCTGAAGAACAGGTAGTAGTACTGGCCGCGGTGGATCATCCACGGGGCCTCCTGGAGGTTATTTTCCCAGCCGGCGGCGCCCGTGTTGGAGAGGATGGTGGTTTCGACCGAGCCGGCGAGAAATGCGGTCCCCGAAGAGTTCATCTCGCGCAAGCGAATGGAACCGAAATCCCCATTGCTGGGGCCGTCGCGCTTCCAGACCAAAAAGACGCGACCGTCGTGGTCCTGGAAGATGTGTGAATCCAGCACATTTCTTGTATCGACGACGATGGCAGTCGGCTGAACGGTATACGGGCCGGCGAGTTCGGGTGAGGTCGCGAGGGCGATGGCGAGGTGGCCATAAAGGGCGCTATACGAAGTTCCGGTGAGCACGAAAAGGTCGCCGATCTTGTGAATCTCCGGCGCCCAAAAGGCGTCGGTCATCCATGCCGGCTTGTTGGATGAGGTCAGCAGGTTGGTGACGAAGGTCCAGCTTGTGAGATCGGTGGATTTGTAAAGCGGCCAGCCGTTATCGGGTCCGCCGGTGGTGTGGACCATCCAGTAGGCGCCGTCAGCGAAGATGACGCCGGGATCCGGGCGATCGAAGTTGAGCACGGAGTTGGTGTATGGCGAAAGGCGAGAGGGAATGGAGGTATCGGTTGCGGCAAAGAGACGGGTGGAGGGGATCACCTGCTTGGATTGCGAGGGGCTGCTCCATTCCAGCTTAACATTGGCGGTGCCGGTTGCTTCGGCGTAATCAAGGCGGATGTCGTAGCGTTTGCCGGCCTCGAGCTTGATCTGCGCTCCGTCCTGCACGGAGGTGCTGTCGATGAGCAACTCCCCGTCAACGCGCAGCCGCACCGTCGCGTCGGCGTCGGTGGCGGCGTAGAAGGTGTAGGTCTGGCTGTAGAGCGGAATAATCTCACCCGTCCAGCGCGCGGAAAACGTGTCGGCGCCGATGGTTGGATCGGGTGATCCGCTGCCCCAGGTGAAGTCCACAATACTGTCGGTGCGTGACACGCGTGGGACGGTGAAATCCGCGTTGTCGTAGAGCGTGGCGCGCAGGCCCGACGGCGCTGTGAACAGGCGCGACGAGGGAATAATCTGCTTGGGCTGGGTCGCGCTGCTCCACGACAGCGAAGCCTGCGCCCCCAGATTCGCCTCGTAATAATCCATGCGGATGTCGTAGCGCTTGCCCGCCTCGAGCGCCACCGCCGCGCTCTTTTCAGTGGGGAGTTGATTGACCCAGTTATCGATGACCAAGCGCCCGTCCACCCACAGGCGTGCGCCGTCGTCGCTGTTAACATAGAAGGTGTAATTCTCAGTAAACTGCGCCTCGACCTGCCCCGTCCAGCGAACGGAGAAGTTGTCCGCGCCCACCGCGGGATCAGGCGCGCCGGCCCACGTAAAATCGACCACGGCATCGGTGCGCGATAGTTTCAGATCGGCGAAGTCAACGCGATCGAAATACTGGGCGGTGAGCCCGGCTAAAAGGCAACGTGATTCGAGGCCTTCAAGAAGATAGCTGGATTGATGTTTTCGTCGCATGTGGTGAACGAATAAACACTTAACCGAAGCAAGCGACCCTGCCATTTCCCGCTTCCCAGATCATACCACATGGAACAACGCAGAGAACTAACCAAAACGTCCGGCAGGAAATATAAAGTCGAGAGAGAAGCCTCTTGCGCAGTCGGCAGGACGGTCAGGAATTTTAAAGTAAAGTTCAAATTCTTGCGAACGGCTTTCAAAGCGAGCGGGGCAGGAGGACACGAAAGCGGTTACCCGCGGCATCCGGGAACCATCGATCCGCGAGGTCTATCGCCTGATCGGTCGTGAATGGCACCGGTGCATCCGGCGGGGCGTGGAACGCCGCGTATTCCATCGCGATCAGCGCGATCGAGCACGGCGAACGAAGGGCGCCGCGAAGCATGTGAATAATCTCCAGCACCTCGCGCATCATCGCGTGGCCGGCGGCCCTCCCCGAAGTAGTCGTAGTCGTGGTCGCTGCAGCGGCGATCTTCGCACAAAATTACGCCGCAGGCATCAGAAGCAGCGAGGGCAGTTGCCTTCGCTCATGTGGAGGGGATGTGCTGCGAGGTAGGCTTATCATCGGAATCGTAGGCTTGGTCCGAGGATTCCCCGGCGACTTCAATCCGCTCGATGCTGATGGCGCGACCGGTTTCGGGCTCAATCTCGGCGACGGCACCACACATTCTCGGGTCACCCGTGGCGACGTCGAAGGAGACGGGCATGTTGGTCGTCATGAACTTCAAAACGCGATCTTTACGGCGGCCGAGAACGGAGTCGTAAGGACCGCACATCCCGAGGTCGGAAATGAACGCGGAGCCGCCCGGAAGGATCTTCGCATCGGCGGTGGGCACGTGCGTATGGGTGCCGAAGATGAGAGAGACCCGGCCGTCGAGGTGATGGCCCATGGCGATCTTCTCGCTCGAAGCTTCCGCGTGCATGTCACAAACGCACACGCGAACGTTTGCGGGGATCTGATTGAGCACGCGGTCGGCAGCGGCGAAAGGATCATCCGAAGGCAGGTTCATATAGATCCGACCGAGAAGAGAGAAGACGCACACGTTGACGCCCGAGTTGCTGACGACGCAGGTGAACGGTCGCCCGGCGGCGGTGGATGCGAGGTTCGCGGGGCGAACGACGCGCTCGGAAGATTGAAGGGTCGGGATGATGTCCGCGCGCTTGTAAATGTGATCGCCAAGGGTGACGACATCGATGCCGTAGGAACGAATCTTGTGGAAGAGGTTCGTGGTGATGCCGGAGCCGCCGGCGATATTCTCGGCGTTGGCGATGACGAGGTCGATGTTGTTGTTCTTGACGAAGTTGGGGAGTTTCTGGGAGACAACCTGTCGGCCGGGGCGGCCGACGATGTCGCCGAGAACCAGGATGCGGAGGGGCATGGGGGGAGTATAGCCTTTGAAGATGTGCCAAAACAGACTTGCATCTGCTATGATTTAACCATATAGTAAAATAGTGCGGCATGAATACCGTTGGATCCCGTGGAATGTCGCACACATTGCCGAACACGGCGTTTCTATGGACGAGGCGGAGTATGTCATTGATCATGCGCGACCGTTTCGCAGGCGGCGAAAGTAATTGCCTACGCGCATCTGCTCGAGAACAAAGAGCCTTCCGATGACAAAGAAGAAGAAATACACAGAAATGAATCTCGATGAACTTCGCGAGGCGACGAAGGATCTTGATGAGGAGTTCGCGTTTGAGAAAGCGCGGCCGTTGACGGCGAAAGCGCGTCGGGAACATGGACTCGCGGCTAAGCGCGGAAGGGGACGCCCGACGGTCGGCATGGGAGCAACGAACGTCCTTGTTTCGATGGAGAAGGGCTTGTTAAGTAAGGCGGATTCGTTTGCGAAGCGCCACAAAATGAGTCGTTCGGAGTTGGTTGCAGTGGGATTGAAGTTGGCGATGAATGGTAAAGGGTAGTCGGACAACGATCAAGCCTGGCTCGGCAGCATCTGCCGCGTCACTGATTGTTCCAGCGGTTCACCTCGTAGAAAGCGCAGGGTTTCGTCAATCGCCAGGCGGCCCATGTCCTGGCGGGCTTGATTCATCGCGCCCGCGATGTGGGGGGTGAGGAGAATATTCGGTTCGTTGAGCAGGGGCGAGTCCTCGGCAGGAGGTTCGGGGTCCGTGACGTCCAGGTAAACGTAGATTGGGCGATTACGAACTTCGGCAACCAACGCGGCTTCGTCGACCAGAGACCCGCGAGAGGTGTTCAGGAGGATGGCGTGATCGGGCAGGAGCGCGAGAGTCCGCGCATTGAGCATGTGGTGGGTGTCAGGGAGGCTGGGGGCATGGACGCTGACGACGTCACAGGTGCAGACTTCCTCAAGCGATGCGCGCTCGACCCTGAGGGTGCGGGCTTCGGTGTCGGTGAAGAAGGGATCGTATACTTTGATCCGCAGGCGCGGGTAGCTTTGCAGAAGTCGGATGACTTCTCGACCAACCCGGCTGGCGCCGATGATCCCGATGTTCAGATCTCGCAGTTCCCGGATCGGTTTGACAGGCTTGAGCATCGCACGGCGGTCGGCGCGCTGGGGGATGAGCCAGGGAATCCGCTTGAGCATGACGACCATCATGGCGACGGTGGTCTCGGCGACGGGGGCGGCGTTGGCAGCAGCGGCGGTCGTGATCTGGATGCCGCGATCGTAAACAGCATCCGTAACGACCGGGCGGATGGAGCCGGCGCTATGGGCGATCAGGCGGAGGCTCGGGGCTTGGTCGAGCAGCGATGCGTTGAACTGCGGAGAACCCCAGCAGGTAATGGCAACCGTTGCTTCTTTCAGCAAGGGGGTAATCGTGCCTGGGTTGGACTCGGGCACCGGACCCACCACTGTGGCCGCGTGACTGAGCCGCGCGAGATCCTCAGGCACGAACATGATGTCGTACAGACTGCGGGAAAGGGCGAGGGCGACGACCGGTTTGCCACTCATGGGTCAGGTTCCTAGACTGGATTACCGCCTTGAGGGGCGGGCAAGCCATGAACTTTTCGTTGAACCATTTGATGTTGTCAAACGAGCCAAGCCCTCACCCCGGCCCTCTCCCCAAGGGAGAGAGGGAGATGCGGACGACGCAAGCGTCGGGGCTACAGCGGCGGAAGCCTTCCTGGCTCAAGATGAAGATGCCGGGGGGCGAGGCTTATGCGAAGCTGAAGCACTTGATCGATGGCCATCGGCTACACACGGTGTGCGAGTCCGCGAAGTGCCCGAACATGGGAGAGTGCTGGTCAGCGGGGACGGCCACGTTGATGATTCTCGGGGATGTCTGCACGCGAAGCTGCGGGTTTTGTCACATTGCAACGGGGAAGCCGCCGGAGCTGGATCTGGATGAGCCGGCGCGCGTGGGGGATGCGGTGCGGGTGATGAACCTTGGCCATGTGGTGATTACTTCGGTGAATCGGGATGAGTTGCCAGATGGCGGCGCGGGCGTGTGGGCGGAAACGATTCGGCAGATTCGGTTGCAGTCGCCGGGGACGAGCGTGGAAGTTTTGATTCCCGATTTCTGCGGGAATTGGGATGCGCTGCAACTGGTGCTGGATGAGAAACCCGAAATTCTGAATCACAATCTGGAGAGCGTGCCGCGGCTATACAAGGTGGTGCGCCCGCAGGCAAAGTATCATCGGAGCTTGAAGCTCCTTCAGATCGCGAAGGAACAAGGGCTCGTCAGCAAGACCGGAATCATGCTTGGAATCGGCGAAGAAGAGCACGAAGTAGATTCGCTGATCGATGATCTGGTGTCGATCGGATGCGATATCCTGACGATCGGGCAGTATTTGCAGCCGACCGTGAATCATTTGCCGGTGATGCGCTGGGTGCATCCCGATGAATTTGTGGCCTGGAAGATCAAGGGCGAAGCCCGTGGCTTGCGGCATGTGGAATCCGGGCCGTTGGTGAGAAGTTCATACCACGCGGAGAAGCAGGTGCAGGCACACGCTGGAATTTGACACGGTGTCAATGAAATCGCTCTCGATATGTGGAAATCCGCGGGTATGCTACGACAATCCGCAGGAGGTCAATCCATGAGCCGAAACAATCCCTCTCGTCGTCATTTTCTTCGAACTTCCGCTGCCTGGGCAGGCATCGCCGCCTTGACCCCCGCGGCCTTCACTTTCGCCGGCGCTGCAGCCCAGGGCGCCAAGCGCACCGCCGCCGATCAGGTGCCTCTGGGCAAGACCGGCATGTTGATCAGCCGGCTGGGCATCGGAACCGGTTCGAACAACGGGCACACTCAGAAGGATCTCGGCAAAGAAGAATTCATCAAGTTGATTCGCTATGCGCACGACCAAGGCATCACCTACATCGACTGCGCGCAGGCCTATGCAACATTTCCCTGGATCGCCGATGCCATCAAGGGACTGGATCGCGAGAAGGTTTTCATTCAATCCAAGGTGCCGGGCCAGCCGGAGGATATTCTCGCAACGATCGATAATCACCGAACCGTCTATAAGACAGATTACATCGACAGTTTGCTCGTGCATTGCATGACCAAGCCGGGTTGGACCGATGAGTGGAAGCGCATCATGGACGGCTTCAACCAGGCAAAGGAAAAGAAGTGGATCCGCGCCAAAGGCGTTTCCTGTCACACGCTCCCCGCGCTGAAGGACGGGAATAAAAGCGAGTTCTGCGAAGTTCACCTCGTGCGCGTGAACCCTCAGGGCAAGTTCATGGATGCCGATGCGCCGAAGGAGCAGTGGGGGAAAGCTGCCGTCGCCGTCGATCCCGTCCTTGCCGAGATCAAGTCGATGCACGACAAGGGCCGGGGCGTCATCGGTATGAAAATCTGCGGGAACGGCACCTTCAGCGATCCCGCCGACCGCGATAAATCCATCCGCTTCGCCATGAACAACCCGAACATCGACTGCGTCGTCATCGGGATGAGGAGCGCCAAAGAAGTCGATGAGAACATCGCCATGATCAATCGCGCGCTGGCTGCCGCATAATCAGTTCTCCCGTATCACGGGACTTCGGCGAGCTCAGAGCATGTGAACTTTTCCTGTAGCACGGGCATCTTGCCCGTGTTGACGATACAGACACAGGCAAGATGCCCGTGCTACGGGGGAAGATTGGTTCGGGCTCCGGCGAAAGTTGCCTTCAGGTTCTCGTTTTGCTGCACGTCTTCCTCATAAACCCCATTCCGTCCTCGCGAAGCATGAATCATATTCCACCCCCCGGTGCTGATCCCGACATGCCCGATCCGCTTGCTGTTCTCCGCGTAAAAGAACAGCAAATCACCCGCGCGGAACGGCTCTGTCACCTCCCCGCCCGCCGGAAACTGCAAACTCGCATCCCGCGGAATCGTGTAACCGCTAAGACGGTGCACCAACTGCGCGAGGCCTGAGCAATCCGTCCCGAGCATTGTCGATCCGCCCCAGAGGTAATAAGTCCCTCGCAGCTTCCGCGCATCGCTCACGATCTGCTGCCGCGCATCGTCCGCCGGCAACGGCAGCGATGTCAGGTCCCGCAAACACCGTGAAAAGATCCACCCCGCCGGCAGCATCGCTCCCGCCGGCTGCACCTTGCAGAAATTCGCTCGCTCCTCCAGCACCTGCACCGACGTCCCCGCCATCAGCCGAGTCAGCGGCGTCTCCGTCGCCATCGGTTCCGGGTTGATCGCCGCGCCCGGCGCGCAAACGATATGTGTGACCTTCGGCGCATTCCCCTCAAAAAGATACGGCTGATAAACCCACCCCAGATATCCATCTGTCTGCCGGACATAACACCACTTCCCATCCTCCTCCAGCACCTCCAGCATCCACCCATTCACCACCTGCGTAAGCATTTCCGCCAGGAACGACGGCTCCTTATGTAGATCCGTCAGATTCGTCGCCACCACGCGCAACACCGGCGGATTCTTCCGCAACACCTTCACACCGGCATCGTCGACCGTCGCCGCGGGAACTCGTGCCGCCAAGGCCGCCCGCAACTCATCGAGATTCTCCTGCTCGAGCACGCGCCCGCCAAGCGCCGCGCGCGATCCCTCCGCCGACTGCACCCGCACGTCAAACACGTTCAATCGCCGGTCGGCGTGCCGCCCCGCAACTTCCGCCACGACTTGTGCAATCAACTCTCTCAACTCCGTCTCCTCACACCAATGCCCGCGCGCTCTGGCACGGTAATCCCAGCATTGGAATCATACTGCACCCCGTCAAACGGATCATTCGTGATCAAGAGCGGCGCATCCAGATCAATCCAATCCGCAAACCCCGTCAGATGTGCCATTGCGGTAATTCCAATCGAAGTCTCGATCATGCAACCCAGCATCACCTTCATCTTCAATTCCTTCGCGCGCTTGAGAATCCGCAGCGCCGGCATCACTCCTCCCACCTTCATCAGCTTCACGTTGATCCCCGCCACGCCCGCCGATGCAAGCTTCTCCACATCCTCAAGCGTCTGCACCGATTCATCCCCCACGATCGGAATCGCCGTCTCCCGCTGCACCTTTCCCATCCCTTCATGATCCTCTTTCGCCAGTGGCTGCTCGATCAGCTCCAGGTTGTACTTCTCGAGCCACTTCAAATTCGACAGCGCATCCTCCCGCGTCCACCCCGCGTTCGCATCCACCACCAGCCGCGCATCCGGCCGAGCCTCCCGCACGGCTTTCACCCGCGCCTCATCATCATCGCTTCCAAGCTTTAGCTTGATCAGCGGATACGCCGCGATCTGCCTGGCCATCTGCGCCATCGCACTCGGCGTATCGATCCCGATCGTGAAACAAGTCGACAACGGCGCCGGCTTCTCCGCCCCCAGCAACTTCCAGAGCGGATCCCCTCGCTTCTTCCCGATTCGATCCACCAGCGCCAGTTCCAGCGCGCACCGCGACGGCGCCGGGCCAACAGGTATCCATCCCGAAATCTCTTCCACCGTGTCGGGAAATTTCCGCCGCGCATCCGCCGCCCGTTGCCAGCACGCAATCATCTCCGCGGGGTCCACCCGATAGTATGGCGGAATGGATGCCTCGCCCCAACCCTCATCACCCTTCAACCGGATCCAGAACGACTGCCGCGTTTCGCTCACCCCATACGAGACGCGGAACGGGTTCCGCAAATTCAGCGTCAACGCTTCCCACGTCAAGGAATCCTGCTCAGCCATTTTCGAAACGATAATCCCGCGCGCCGGTTTTTCGTAGCGCGGACGTCGCCGCCCGTAGGGAGACGCCAACGTCTTTCAGATTTGCGCAAGAAGGGACGCGCAGTTTACGACTTGCTGAGATAGGTCGTGTACGCCTCATCTCCCACCTGAAAGTAAGGCTTAAACCGCACCCTCTGCGCCGCCAGCGATTCTGACAGCAGCTTGTCGTTCGTCTCCGCCGGCGCTTTAACCCCTTCGCTCACCGCCACCATCATGACGGGCCCGCGCATCAGCGCGACCGTCTGCTCATGCCGCGGATCGACGCGCTCCTCCCGCCACTCCATCGGCATCATCCATTGCACCCGATCGCCATCCTTCCACTCCCGCTCCAGCTCCGCAAAGCCTTCTTTCCCGATGACAACGTCAGCAGGCTCACCATTCACCTTCGCCACGCATTTCCCCTTAACCCAGTCCGGCACGCGCAATCGCAGCGCAAACTTCACCGGACGCGCAACCTTCATCCCAAAATCAACCGCCCCCTCCATTGGATATTGCGTCGCACTAGTCATCTCCACCGCCGCTCCTCCCTGCTCCCACTTCACCGTTGACGGCGCATATAAACACACCGCAATCCCCCGCTCGTCCCGCATGTACAAGCTCACGGAATAATCCGCCACAACCTGCGGCAAACTCGCCGAGCAGCACGGCCATTTATCCGGATGAAACCGCTTCCGCGCGTTGTCCTGATAATCCGAGTAATAAAACGTTGAACCATCCTCCTGCTGATCTTTGATGCCCAGAATTCCGTTGTACAACATCCGCTCCATCGGATCGGCATATTTCGCCTCGCCGGTGGCGCAAAGCAGGTAACGAGCCAGCTTGAACTCCGCCAGCGCCCCGCAGGGCGTCTCAAAATGATTCCGCGAATTCTTCAGGCTCTCGCCCAGCAATCCCTTCCCCGGCTCCACAAACGCCTCGTTTGGACCCCAACCACCGGATGCAAACCGCTGCGTCGTCTTGATGATCTCCCAAGCGTTCGTCACGGCGCGCAGATACTTCTCATCCCCCAAAGCGAAATAAGCCTTCGCCCCGGAACTCAAGCAATTGTAATGCGAGTATGCGTGCAACCCCGGCAGCACGTTCTTTCCCGCTGCAAGCGGATCAAAGAACGGCTTATCATGCAAAAACCTCCCCGCCATTTCCGTGTACTTTTTCTCCCCGCACACTTCCCCCGCGATGAACAAATACTCCGGCAAGGTGTACGATTCATCCCACGCAAACGACATATCCTTCTTGTTCCTCTCGCTCATCTCCTCGCGCGTCAGCGCCTTCTCCGGCAGATAGCTCTTCGATTTCTCCACCCACTTCGCCAGAACCTCCAGAGCCGTCGTGTCATCCGCATACCGATGCGCATCCACCAAACCGATCACCATCTTGTCGAACGTGTAGGCCGGATATCGCAGCCCTTCCAGAAATGATTTCTCGGCGCCCAGCGTCTCAGCGAACGTTTTCACCATTCGCTGCACCTTCTGCCGCGCCTCATCGTTCCCGGTATTCTTCACAAACCGTGACAGCCCGCTCATGAACTGCCCCAGCCCATGCCCCGGCGCAAAAGCGTTCGCATCGTACCACCCGCCCATCTCCTTCCCCGGCGCCGGCATCCCCAGCCGCCGGTGATATGCGTTGAACATGCGGTCCAGATCCAGCCCGCGGTAGACCGCGAAGATCCGGTCCTGCTGCGCCTTGATCGGCCCCGCCGTCAGCTTCACATCGCCGTAGTCCAGCGGCCGAAGCTTCTGCGCAGCACCCGCCGACGCCTGCGTCGCGCTTGCCCCGGGCGCACCCCAGGCATTCGTCATCCCACCGGCCATCACCGCCGCGGCCCCACCCAGAAACAGTCGTCGTGAAATCATCCCCCTATTGTCCATCTCGTCACCCGCTACGACAAGGCCTCATTCTCATCTTGCGCCTCAGATTGTTCTCACTTAAGAGATCGGGGGCAGACAGATGTCTGCCCCACCGGTGTAAAAAATCATATATGCAACGCCAATCGCGCCGGCCCCAGTTTCTTAGACTTGCAGGAGCGCGTGCGACATGGAATTCCTGGGTCCCTAGCTCGACATCCAAGCCGCCTGCAGATCGATCGCCGCCTGCAGATCCTTCTTGCTCACGCACTCTGTCACCGTGTGAATGTACCGCGTCGGGATCGACAGCGTCATCGCCCGATCTCAGGTTCATTCCGGAAGCTTTCCCGGCCGCGACATCTCGTAAAGCCAGAGCAACTGTTGCCCCCAGGCACAGAATGTATCAGAATGTGCATCTCGCTCCTCAGGGCAAGATTTCAGGAGGTCTTGGGTGCGTCTGCCCTTCACCAAGCGCGCGTTCCCGCTGGGTCGATTCGCTTTCTCGCTGGCAATTCTGCTCGGTGTTTTTTCAGGCACCGGCGCGTACACCTTTCAGTACGCTGAAGGTTTGAGTTATCTGAGCAACAACCCCACGGCCTGCGTGAACTGCCACATCATGAACGACCAATACGCCGGCTGGACTAAAGCGAGTCATCACGCCGTCGCCACCTGCAACGATTGCCATCTCACCCACTCACTACCCATGTACTACGTCGATAAATCCATCAACGGGTGGAACCACAGCAAAGCTTTCACGCTCGAGAACTTTCACGAGCCGATCCTGATCAATGATCGCAACAGCCGCATCCTCCAGGGCAATTGCCTTCGCTGTCACAGCGAATTAATGCACGACGTTGTCGCGGGAAACAAGACCGATCTCAGCTCCGTCAAATGCGTGATCTGCCATCGTCAGGTCGGTCACGGCCCAACGGGCGCAGGGGGATAAGCGAGACCGCCATGAGTGACAACGATCCATCAATTGAGCCTCAGTCACAGCCCGCCAGGAGCGCCACGCGCAAACGCTCAATTGGTTTCTTTCTGATCACGGTCCTGCTCACCGCTGTGGCGACGACCGGAATCGCCGCGCTCCTGACCAACATCTTCGCCCATAAGCAGGAAGCGAAAAATCCCTACATCCGCTTTGTTGACGTGAACGAGTTAACAACGGATCCAGCCCAGTGGGGCAAGAACTGGCCGCGCGAGTACGACGGCTATCTTCGCACTGTCGATCAGCAGCGCACGCGCTACGGTGGCAGCGAAGGCGCCCCCACCCGAAGCCGTCTTGACGCCGATCCTTGGCTCAAGCGCATGTTCGCCGGTTACGCGTTCGCAATAGACTTCCGCGAGCGGCGCGGCCATGCGTACATGCTCTACGATCAGGAGCAGACCCCGCGCGTGCAGGACAAGCCCCAACCGGGCGCGTGCCTGCACTGCCACGCATCCATCATTCCCACCTACCGGCGGCTTGGCCTTGAAGGACAGGGGAAGACTCTTGCCGATGCCGGCGGCTTCGAATGGCGCGCGGTAATGGAAGGTTTCAAACGCGCCAGCGCCATGTCGTACACGGATGCGCACGCCGAGCTGTTGAAAACTCCCGATGGCGCCCCGCCCGAAGCCCAGCCTCGGCCGGGCGGTTCCAGCACCCGAACCGCCACCGTGCTGACCACGCGCCAAGCGCTGGCCAGTCATATCGGTGACGCGCATCCCGTCTCCTGCATCGATTGCCATGATCCGAAAATGATGTCGCTGCGGATCACACGCCCCGGATTCATCAACGGCATTCAGGCGCTGGCCGGCAGCAATGCGCCCACCCCTCATTTGCCCAGCATTGAGCGCTGGCGAAAAACCAATCGCAGTTCTCCCTACGACCCCAACGTCGATGCCACCCGGCAGGAGATGCGAACCTTCGTCTGCGGACAGTGTCACGTCGAATACTACTGCGGCCCGAAGGAGACCCTCTTTTTCCCCTGGCAGAACGGCCTGAAGGTCGAGCAGATCGAACAGACCTATGACCAACACACCTTTCCCGACGGCCATCGCTTTTTCGATTTCAAGCATGCCGAGACCGGCGCCGAGGTAATCAAAGCCCAGCATCCTGAATTTGAGACCTGGAGCCAGGGCATTCACGCACGCAGCGGCGTCGCCTGCGCCGATTGCCACATGCCTTACAAGCGCGAGGGCGCGCTCAAGGTCAGCGAGCACCACGTGCAGAGCCCTCTGCTCATGGTCAACCAGTCCTGCCAGACCTGTCATCGATTTCCCGAAGAGGAATTGATCGCGCGGGTTGAGTTGATTCAAGACCGCACCCACGCCCTCATGCAACGCGCAGGCGGCGCACTGACCGATATGCTTGACGCAATGAAAGCCGCCAAATCCGCCGGCGCGTCCGACGCGCAGCTTCAACCAGCCCGTGAACTTCAGCGAAAGGCGCAATGGAGGCTCGATTTCGTGAATGCCGAGAACTCCATGGGCTTCCATGCCTCGCAGGAAACCGCGCGCATCCTCGCCGAAGCCATCGACTATGCCCGGCAGGGACAGATCGAATCGCAGTGGCCGGCCCGGCCAAATTCCCCCCGGCGATAACTGTCATCCTGAACGGTACTCCGTGAAGGAGCTAGCCACCGGTCGCACGCGGTCAGATCCTTCACGGAGTACCGTTCTGGACGACAGCTTGCGTGAAGGTGATACCAAGAATGTGAGTTAGACTCATAGTAAAAGCGGTTTAACGTCCGGATTAACGGATCCCACGGCTCCATTATTTCGACTGCTCGCCGGATTTTCATTTGCCACTTCCGCCGTGATGCGCGCATACTGACCGCTCACATTTCTCGAAAGGAGATTCTTATGGCCAGCAATCGCGGCGTCGCTTACATCAAACCGGGTGAAGTCAAAGTCGAATCGATCGACTATCCCAAGCTCGTCAACCCCACCAACCGAAAGAAGGCGGAGCACGGCGTCATCCTCAAGATCATCTCGACCAACATCTGCGGCTCCGATCAGCACATGGTGCGCGGACGAACCACCGCGCCCTCGGGATTGATCCTCGGCCACGAGATCACCGGTGAGATCATTGAGAAGGGTCGCGATGTGGAATTCCTCAGCGTCGGCGACATCGTCTCCGTCCCGTTCAACATCGCCTGCGGACGCTGCCGAAATTGTAAGGAAGGAAAAACCGGGGTTTGCTTAAACGTTAATCCCGCGCGCCCCGGAGCCGCCTATGGCTACGTCGACATGGGCGGGTGGGTCGGTGGCCAGGCCGAATACGTCATGGTCCCGTACGCGGATTGGAACCTGCTGAAGTTCCCCGACAAAGATCAGGCGATGGAGAAGATCAAGGATCTCACCTTGCTCAGCGACATCTTCCCCACCGGTTATCACGGCGCGGTTTCCGCCGGCGTCAAGCCCGGTATGACGGTGTACGTTGCCGGCGCGGGACCAGTCGGTCTGGCTTGTGCCGCGAGCTGTCATCTTTTGGGCGCGGCGGTCGTCATCGTCGGCGACATGATCAAGGATCGTTTGAAGCAGGCGAAAAGCTTCGGCTGCGAAGTCATCGACTTGACCAAGCCCGCCACGCTCGGCCAGCAGATCGAGCAGATCCTCGGCGTGCCCGAGGTGGACTGTGCCGTCGACTGCGTCGGATTCGAAGCCCATGGCCAGGGCAAAGACGCCAAGGTCGAGCGGCCCGCGACGGTTCTCAACTCCATCATGGAAATCACCCGAGCCGGCGGCGCGCTCGGTATTCCCGGCCTCTACGTCACCGGTGATCCGGGCGGCATCGACGAGAACGCCAAGATCGGCGCCTTGCTCATCCGCATCGGCCTGGGCTGGGCCAAGAGCCACTGCATGACCACCGGACAGTGCCCCGTGATGCGGTACAACCGCGACCTGATGATGGCGATCCTTCACGACAAGATCAAAATCGCCAAGGCCGTCAACGTTCAGACGATCTCGCTGGATGAAGCGCCCAAGGGCTACAAGGATTTCGACAAGGGCGCCGCCAAGAAGTTCGTCATCGACCCCCACGACATGATCGCGGCATAGTCACGGCAAAATGCACCATGAAGCTGACGAAGGATCGCGCGTCGCGCGGTCCTTCTGTCTTTGTCGAGCGCGCCGCCCGATCGAAACAATGCCCTTTTTTTGAATTATTTAGCCGCAGGCCTGCCCCGCGCGTTTGCCATCACCGAACTCCAACCGTTATACTTTCTCTCCGTTGAGGGGACAAAAAAGATCGAGGAGAGCATCATGGCACAGGATCATTCAAATGTTTCCCGTCGCAGTTTCGTCAAGCAAGGCGTCGCCGCCGCAATCGCGGTTTCGGCAGCGCCGGCGATTCTTAAAGGTGCGGATATGAAGACCCTCGGCGAAGGTCGTTACAAATACGAGGTCGTCGAGGGCTGGGGCCAGCTTCCCGAAGGGAAGAAGCTCGGCCATACCCACGGCGTGTGCGAGACGGCTGATGGGCGAATCTTCGTTCACAATGCCTCCCCAACCGGGGACTCGACCTGCATCTTCGATGCCGATGGAAAGTTCATCAAATCCTGGGGCCCGCAGTTCAAGGACGGCGCCCACGGCATGCAGTTGCGCAAGGAAGGGAACGAAGAGTTCCTCTATCTCGCGCCGACCGGCATGCACAAGGTTTTCAAGACAACGCTCGACGGCGAAGTCGTCAAAGAATTAGGTGTGCCTGACGCGAAGAACGCGAAGGGTGAAGCCTGTTATCCCGACCCGAACAAGTACGTTCCGACGAACATCGCTTTCGGGCCCAACGGAGACTTCTACGTCGCCGACGGCTACGGCTCGAACTACATCCATCAGCACGACAAGGACGCCAAATACATCCGAACCTGGGGCGGCACCGGCGACGGCGAGGGACAACTGAAATGCCCGCACGGGATCTGGTGCGACACGCGCGATCCAGCCAATCCGACGATCCTCGTCGCCGATCGCTCGAACGTTCGTTTGCAATGGTTCACGCTGGACGGGCAGTTCATCAAGATGGTCAAGCACGAGCTTCGTCACCCCTGCCACTTCGATCAGCGCGGGACGGACATCCTCATCCCCGACCTTCACGGCCGGCTGACGATCTTCGACAAGGAAAACAACCTCGTCTGCCACCTCGGCGATCCCTCCGATGCCGGCAAACGCGGGAACCACGGCGTGAAGCCGGAGCAGCTGGTCGCCGGTGAGTTCATCACGCCGCACCAGGCGATCTGGGACCGCACCGGCAACATCTACTGCGTGGAGTGGCTTCCATACGGGCGCGTGACCAAACTGAAATTGGTTTCGTAGATTCGTTCAACGCGATTGCTTTCCAAATAATCCGCTGCGCTCGGGTCGAGGACGACTGGGCTTCTTCCGCGCTCTTTTCCCCCGCGCAAAAAAAGCGCCGCGGAAAGCGACCGGAGTGACGACGGCACCGAATCGGGACTGCTTAGGGCTGCTTCCTTTCGGACCTGACCCGGTTCGCAGCCGACCCTTGCATCGGCCCCGGCCGCTATCCGCGGCGCGTGGGGAGGATGATAGGCGAAAGGGCGCGGGGAGAACAGCGGGAGGAACGCAAGAGGGAGGCAGAGAAGAAAATTTGCGGTTAGGAGACGGTCCAGGTTTCGGGGCCGGTGATTAAGTTCTGGATGTTTCCTGCACCGGCCTTCGCGACAGCCTCGGTGTTCTGTTTTCGGACTAGATCCACGTAGCGTTCCTGATCGATATCGCGGAAGACGCCAAGCGGTTCGGGGAAGTCGGGCTGACGCATCCGGCTCAGCATGAAGGCTAAGCTGCTGGGACCCTTCTCGTCGTGAACGAGAAGATCGTCTTTGGGGACTTCGGTCAGGCTGACAACCTGGGGACGCATCTCGGAGACACGGATGCCTTTGCCGGCTTCTTTGCCGAAGACGAGAGGCTTGCCATGTTCGAGGTAGAGGGTGGTGTCTAACTTCGTCGTTTTGTCGGTGGCGTAGTCGAAGGCGCCGTCATTGAAAATGTTACAGTTCTGGTAGATCTCAACGACCGCTGTGCCCTTGTGCTTGGCGGCACGCTCGAGGACGTACTCGAGGTGTTTCACATCCACATCGATCGCGCGCGCGGCGAAGGTGGCCTCGGCGGCGATGGCGATGCTGATCGGGCGGACGGGGTAGTCGGGAGCGCCCATGGGGGTCGATTTGGTCTTCTTGCCCTGTTCGCTCGTCGGAGAGTACTGGCCCTTGGTCAATCCATAGATTCGGTTGTTGAAGAGGAGAATCTTCACGTCGACGTTTCGGCGGATGATGTGGAGGAAATGGTTGCCGCCGATGGACAGAGCATCGCCGTCGCCAGTGGCCATCCAGATGTTAAGTTCCGGACGCGCGAGCTTTAGACCGGTCGCGAAGGTGGGCGCGCGGCCATGGATGGAGTGGAAGCCGTAGGTGTTGAGGTAGTAGGGGAAGCGGCTGGAGCAGCCTATTCCCGACACAAACACGGTGTTGGTGCGGTCGACGCCGAGCTTGGCGAGGACCTTCTTCGTCTGCATCAGGATGGAATAATCGCCGCAGCCGGGGCACCAGCGGATGTCCTGGTCGGAGGCGAAGTCGGTGGCTTTTAAGACGGGAAGGGGATTTGCAGGTGCGATGCTCATTTTAGTGTCCGTTGTCAGGGGTCAGTTGCTAAGAGCGGTCACCCCCGGTGTGTTCACCGGGGGCTAAACACCACGGTCATCCCCCGCCACCGATGTTTTCGTCGGTGGTGGTGGTCATGGGGACTTCGTCGCCTATGAACGCGCCTTTGATGAGGGAGCGGACGCCTTCGGTGATTTCGGAAATGGTGAAGGGCTGGCCTCGAACTTTGTTGAGGCCCTTGGCGTCGATCAGGTATTTCCCGCGGATGAGCAGGCGGAGTTGGCCGAGGTTCATCTCCGGAATCAAAACGTGTTTGAAGTTTTTGAGAATCAGCGGCAATCGCGCCGGCAGCGGGTTGAGATAGCGAATGTGGCACGCGCTGACATTCATGTTAAGCGAGCGCAGTTCGAGTGTTGCAGCCTTAATGGCGCCGAAGGTGGAGCCCCACCCCAGGATCAGAACGTCGCCCGTTTCGGGGCCGGTGATGATCAGGTCCTGGCCAGGCGGTTTGATGTTGGCGACCTTGGCGGCACGAAGGCGCACCATCCGCTCATGGTTCGCAGGCTCGTAATTCACGGAGCCGGTGACTTCTTCTTTTTCCAAACCACCGATGCGATGCTCGAGGCCCGGGGTCCCAGGGATGGCCCAGGGACGACTTCCATCGGCGTTGCGTTTGTAGGGCATGTAGCCGCGGTCGTCGTTCTTCTGGGTGGGGTGCTCGATCTTGATCGGGTTGAGATCCGTGAACTGCGGGATGAGCCAAGGCTCGGAACCGTTGGCGATGTAGCCGTCGCTGAGCAGGAGCACGGGCGTCATGTATTTGGTTGCGACGGTGAAGGCTTCGACAGTCGCATTGAAGCAGTCGGCGGGGCTGGCGGGGGCGATCACGGGGACCGGGCATTCGCCGTTACGGCCATACAGCGCTTGAAACAAATCCGCTTGTTCGGTCTTGGTGGGCAGACCTGTTGAGGGGCCGCCGCGCTGGACGTTCACGATGACGAGCGGGAGCTCTGTCATGACGGCAAGTCCGACAGCTTCCGCCTTTAATGCGAGGCCGGGGCCGGAGGTCCCGGTGACGCCAAGCGCGCCGCCGAACGAAGCGCCGATGGCCGCGCCGACGGCGGCAATCTCATCTTCGGCCTGGAACGTGATGACGTTGAAGTTCTTATAAGTGGCGAGACTGTGGAGAATATCGCTGGCGGGCGTGATCGGATACGAACAGTACACAAGCTCCTTATTCGCCAGACTTGCGGCGGCGACCATCCCGATGGCGACGGCTTCGTTGCCGGTGATCTTGCGGTAAGTGCCGGGCGCGAGCCTCGCCTTGGGAACTTGATACTGCTCATTGAAAAGCTCGGTCGTCTCACCGAAGGCGTGGCCGGCCTTCAAGACCAACGCATTCGCGGCGGCGACCGCGGGCTTCTTGCTGAACTTGTCGCTGATGTATTGAAGCGTCGCATCCAGCGGACGGCCGTACAGCCAATAGCAAAGCCCCAGCGCGAACATGTTCTTGCACCGATCGATGTCCTTGGCGCCGAGACCGGAATCTTTCGCCGCGGCGGCGGTCAGCTTATTAATTGGAACCTTGATCAGGCGGTAATTCGCGGTGAGGGATGGATCGTCCAGCGGATTGGCGAGATACCCCGCCTTCTTCAGATCGCCGGCCGCGAACGCGTCTTCGTTCACGATGACGATGCCGCTGGACCTCACGCTCTTGAGGTTCGTGCGCAGCGCGGCCGGGTTCATCGCAACGAGTGCGTCGACCGAATCACCCGGCGTAAAAATATCCGTGCTGGAGAAATGAATCTGGAACCCGGAGACGCCCGCGAGGGTGCCGGCCGGGGCGCGAATCTCAGCCGGAAAATCCGGCAGCGTGCTGATGTCATTGCCGAGGAGCGCGCTGGTATCCGTGAACTGCGTTCCCGCCAACTGCATCCCGTCGCCGGAATCACCGGCGAACCGGATGGTCACGGAGGGGAGAGTCGTGATGCGTTTGCGCGCGGGGGAAGGAGCGACGGTGAATTGCGGGGGTTCTGTTGAGAGGCTCATGAAGACTTGAAGTGTCCGCTTCGACAACTGCCTCGCGGGCACTTGAAATGCGCGGGTCGTGGCGGCAGCGCGACCTCACAAGTTTCGCCACGGGCGGCATCTGCCGGATGCCCGGACCCACAGGGCCGAGGTGGAAGGCGTGATCAAATCGATTCGATGGCGCGGTCCACTCTAGTAATAAGATCGGTCCGGATCGAAAGTTTCTAATAACGAATGGTAACGCTAATTTATGGCGTTTCCATAGAAGAAATGACACATTTGCAGGTGCGAAGTTCGCGCGGGAAATAGATTTAGAGTTTGCTTGACATTTGCGAGGGAGGAGGAAAAAGGCAGGAGGCACTATTCTCAATCCGCAACCTCCAAGGGGCGTGGTCGCTTCCGCGACTATGTTTACGAGATATTGAGAGGTCTCAAATGAGGGCACGAGAGGGCGCAGAGAGCGCGGAATAAAAGTTTTTCTTGACCTAAATCATCCAAGTTGCTCAGAATGCGACTTATGAAGCAGTGTTACCACACCATCATCAAGCCGGAGTCGAACGGGTGGTTTGTGGGATGGGTTGAAGAGGTCCCGGGGACCCTCACCCACGGCAAATCATTAGACGAGTGCCGCGGCAACCTGCGCGATGCCCTTCAGCTCATGCTGGAGACGCACCGAGATGAGGCTCGATTGGGCCTGGATGCGAAATGCATCCAGGAGTGCATCGAGATCGACATCGAGGGCGCGCAACAGTTCGCGTAAAGCATGTCGTCACGACGGGGAGATTTTTCCGGTAAGTTTCTGTGCGCGGGAGGCGCGGCGGGGGAAGGTGTGCGCGGAGTGCAAAGCAAAATGACTCCTGTCCCCTTCGCCTGATCCCAGCGAGGCACCGCGATTCTGCTAAGGCCAGAACCCTCTTTAGCGCCTTGTGTCACTTGACTTGTCATCGGCTACAGGGCAGCTGAGGCTTTTGCCATACATCCCAGACCGATCGAAGCAGCAAGGGCGTCGCTTCCCTTTGGCGAGCATGTCGCAGGCGTTCCTGATCCGACGCGCGCGAGTCTCTGCTTGCTTGGCCGAGACGATCCAGTGAATCCAATCTCTGCGCGCGATGGGCGTGATGTCCGACCACAACTCCCGCGCTCCCGGCGGGGCGGCCGCGAGAGCCTTCCGCAGATCTGCCGGCACTTTGGGTTCCGGTTCCTGAGGGGGGGCCACCGGCGCGATGTCCAGCGTGACGACGTCGCCCACCTCCGCGCCCGCCGCTTCGCGCATCTTCCGGTCCACTTTGAGCCAGTGGCCTCCTTGGCCGTCCGGCTCGAGCGTGGCTCGAAAGGCCAAGCCATTGAGGGTGCCGTCAACGGTCGTCTGTCCCCGCGAGGGGAGCTTCGCACTGGCTTGTTTTGGCAGGGTCAGAAAGGTCCAAGAGACCGCCTTCGCAGTCGCCGCCGGCCGGAGGAGTGTCGCACTGAAACGGATCTTATTGGCGATGTAGTCTTCGACGTCTTTTACTTTCGCGGATCGCATGGAGCGGATTCTATCACGCTCGCCCGTAATCGACTGCAACACCCGCGGGCGCATGCCGAAGGGGATAGCCGCACAGGACGGCGGGTCGTTACCGTTCCCGGAGCAGAACGGCGGGATGAACCCGCAGCGCTTTGGCGATTGGCATCTGCACCCGCGGGCGTTGCCCATGGCAGGAGCGATCCGGTAGAATGATGTACGCGCATCCGACATTGCTACAGTTATGCGTGGACATCAGCAACATCAATGATTCGAGGAGTCTATTTATGCCGACGAAAACCCAGCGGATTGAGAAAATCAAAGGGGTCAGGAAGGTTTTTCGAAAAGGTTTTTCGCAAAAAAACCTTCCTGACCCCTTCAATCGATCCCTGAAAAGCTGGAATGTCCCCCTTTTGAGTGTGTCGCCTTTTTGAGTGTGCAGAGATTGCAGACTAGTTGGGCGGACGAGGCGTGTTGCTGGATTTGTTGACGGTGACTTGGGTGACGCGGTTGTTTTGGAGGGTGTATTGGGCGGTCCAGCGGGTGTTGGTGGTCATGTCGGCGATGATCGTGGGCTGGCGGCCGGGGGGGGTGAGTAGCTTAAAGCGGTGGCCGGCCTTGCGGAGTTGGGCGAGGTTTTCCAGGGCGACTTCGAGGACGCTGGTGGGGAGGTATTGTTGGTCGTCGAACTTGAGGGCGCCGGTGGTGACGGCTTTTTCCATGGCTTCGAGGGAGTTGTAGTGGAGTTTTTTGGCTTGGACGCGGCCGAAGGCGGCGGCGAGGGTTTGGAGGGTGGCGCGAGCGTAGGCGTCGGCGGTGGAGCCGGGCTTCATTGATTGCCAGTAATCCTTCCATTTTAGCTCGAAGCCTTGGGCGCTGCCGAAGTTATTTTCCCAAGCTTTTTCGGGGGGCTGATGAGCGCCGACATCGCGCATGAAGCTGATGAAGGCGCTTTGGTATTTGCCGTTCTCGGCGTGGGCGAGGAAGTGGACCATGGACCACGCCTGATCGTAGTTGATGACGGAAAGCTCGTCGTTCCAGTCGCGGTGGGCGAGCTTCATCATTTCTTCGATGGGGCGGAACTTATTGGCGGTCAGCTCCATTTTGATCCGGCGGAGGCGCCAGTCCGGGATGATGCCGGGGACGTAACTTTCGCCGGTGAAGATGGCTTCGCCGAAATACTCGGCCAATCCTTCGTTGACCCAGACGGGAAGTTGGCCGCCGATGACGGCGTGGGCGAACTGGTGAAAGCCTTCGTGCTGGACGGTGTACCAGGTCTCGGAGGACTTCTCGACGGCGACGGCCATGAGCACCTGGCTGGAGATGTCGAAGACACCGGAGGACCCTTCGATGCCGCCGGCGTCGAGGTAGTCTTGTTCCTTCGAGAAGAGGTAAAAGGGAAGGCGCTGGCGTACGGCGCCGGAGAAATCCCGGGTGCGTTTCTGGTAGACCTCGACCATTTTGTTCATGCGCAGCTCGGCCTCGCGCACGCGCTGCGGTGGGAGATCGGTGTAGATGGTGTAGTAGCGGGTCTCGTAGCTGGGCATTGAGACTTTGCCGCCGTTCTCAGCGCGGGCTGCGGGTTGGATCAGGCCGATCAGCAAGAGGAGGAAGATTGCGGCATTGCACTTCATCGGTATGAGGCGATTGTACACGCTTGGCTTGAATCCGAGGGGCAAGCCCATTACAAGGCTACGGACGCCGCATGACGCCATACCGCCGAAACATCGTTGTTGGAATTACCATGGTGGGGGCGTTGGTCATCCTGGGGTGGATGATCATGCAGTTTGGGGACCGCCCGGCGCGATTGTTTGCGCCGGAAATGATGCCGATCACGCTGATTACCGAACGGGCGGACGGGGTGTCGGAAGGTTCGATGGTCAGCTATCGGGGTGTCGGCGTGGGGCGGATCGCGACGATCCGGCGGACGGGGGATGGTCTGAGCGTGCAGCTTGATGCGTTGATCGATGTGGTTCCGCCGCCGCTCCCGGCGAATCTGGAAGGCGTGATTCGGTCGCAGGTTTTTGGTGGCAGCGGGCAGTTGTCGCTCCAGCTTACGGGGCCGAAACCTGAGGGCCAGTTGCAGAGGGGCGCGAACCTGCGGGCCCGGTATGTGGGTATTGATCTGCTTCCGCCGGAATTTTCTCAGCTTGCGGCGGAGTTGACGACGACTTCGAAGCAGTTTCGGGAAACGAATCTGATGGCGCATCTGGATCAGCAGGTGCAGAAGGTTGGGCAGATTTTGGATTCGGCGAATCAGTTGATCTCGGATCCGAAGCTTCGGGAAGACATCAGGGTGGCGCTGGCGAGTTTGCGCACGGCGTCGGAATCCGCGGCTCGTCTGGGTCCGAAGCTTGAGCAGACCACGAGCCAGGTGAGCGAGGCGTTGACGGATGTGCGAGGCACCATCGCCAAGACGAATACGAGCATCGACACGTTGACGAAGCAGATGAACGACCGAATGCTTCAGGTTGCCAAGCTGCTTCAGAACGTTGAATCGGTGACAGCGAAGATCGATCAAGGGAAGGGGACGGCGGGGGCGCTGGTGAACGATCCCAAGCTGTATCAGAGCCTGGTGGAAACGGCGGGACAGCTTAAGACGACCGTTTCGGATCTGAACCGGCTGATCGAGCAGTGGGAACATGATGGGATTTCGTTCAAGCTGGGGAAGTGATTAAGGGGGAAACAAGCACGGCGGCCGTTGGCGGCCGCCGCGTTTCGTGGTCGTAAGATCGTTCTCAGCTTATCAATCCATTTACACGGTCGAGTTTTCATCCTCGACGTTTCGAATCACGACGGCTTGATCGCTGAGATTCGTGGTCGAGGTGTCTGAGCCTCGGCCGCCGTCGATCAGGAAACCACGGCGGACGTTTTCGAGTTCGCCGGTGACGTTGAGGGTAAGGTCGTCGTCACCGTTGTCGCCGAAGACACGGACGAGGAACTCGCGGTTGTCGCGGTGGTTGTCCCAGCCGCGGCCGTGGTGGTTGTTGTTATCGCCGAGGTTGTGCAGATCATCGGGTGAGGCAATTCCCAGCGCGATCGTATCATTCCCGCCGGCGCCGTTGATCACCACCTTGAAATTGCCGAGCGCGAAACCGCTTTCATCGTCATCGTCACTGTCATTGTTGTCGTTGTTACCGCTGCTGAGCTGGGCAGTGGGGGTGCCGGTGGTTTCGAGGAGCGCGATCCGAGCATCGACTGAATCGTCGCCGGCTCCGGCGTCGATGTTCACGTTGATGTCCGGGAATCCGTCGTGATCCTCGCGGTTGTGATCGTGATCGTGGCGGTGATCGCGATCGTGGTGGTTCCAATCGTTGTTGCTGCCGCGCGATTCCGTGGTCACGGTCGAATCACCATTGGCGGTAATGATTGCGGTCAGGGCGATGACGTCCACACCGCCGCCGCCCTGGATGTTGATTTCGATCGGATCGCGGTCGTCGTCGTTGTTGTGGTCCCACCAGGATCGGTTGTTGGTGCCGGCGGTGGTCTCCGAATCCGGATTGTTTGCGAGCGAAAGGCTGATCAAGTCATTGCCGCCGCCACCGTCGATGTCGAAGTGATGGATGTGGGTCTGAAGGAGAAGCACACCGATGTCGTCGTTGCCGTCTCTGCCGTTGATGCGGATGGCGTCGATGCGCTTGGTGATCGTCTGCTGGTTGTTGTCGGTGCTGACGAGGAGATTGTTGCCATCCTGGGTCACCTGAATGGTGTTGTTGTTCTTGTCACCCTCAATGACAAGGGTTCGGCCCTGAACATTCACGGATACGCTGAGATGACGTCGTACTTCGAGCGGCTCCAGAAAGGCGCAGGCGTTTTGAAGCGTGGTGCGTGTGCGATTGAACATGTTTGACTCCCTGATCCTTGGCGGGAAGACGTCCCGCGACGCGACGTGAGGCAGCGAATCCCTTCACTGTGAGCGAGATCAGCACCATCGTCGTTCGTATTGATACGCGGGAACATGCACGGCGCGAAGTGCAAAATTAAAACAGCGTGAGGGAACGCGAGCACTTGGGGGGATTGAGGTCAGGCCTGTCTATGATGGGGAAGGTTGCTCGAGTTGTCGCGGATTGGTGAGTTTGGGGGGACGGGCGATGGCGTGTAGGCTGTGGTCAAGCTGAAACTTCGCTGGAGTTCGCGCGTGTCATCGGATGAACAACCTTCACAAGCGAGAATGGCTGAGACCGTCAGTCTGTTTGAGGAGGCGGTTCGACAGCATAGCAAGAGGCTGCTGGCGATTGCACGGGCCATTGTGGGTACGCGGGCGAGTCCCGAGGACGTGGTGCAGCAAGCGGTTATGAACCTCTTTCAGCATCGCGATCGTTACGACTGGCGCGAACCTGGGGGGTTGTTGCGTCGTGCGGTTGTTAACGAATCACTTCGGATTCTTCGGCAGCCGAAGATGTCGGTCGTCGCCGACGATCATCCCAGCCAGGACGACGGCGATCCGTCCGGTCGGATGGTGGAGAATGAGACGGTGCAGCAGGTGCGGCGAGCAATCGCCAAGTTGCCGGAACATTATCGGTCGGCGCTGGTGTTGTGCGAGTACGAGAAGATGCCGTACGCCGATATTGCCAAGACGCTGGATGCGAGCGTGCCGCAGGTGAAGACGTGGATTTTCCGGGCTCGGCGTCAGCTTGCGGAGATGTTGAAGGAATTTGCCCAAACGTAAGGTGAAGTGATGCCGGTATCTGAAAACGATCTTGAAGTGCTCGAGACTTACCTGGATGGTGGGGCCGGCAACGCTGAGGAGAAGGTGTTGCTCGATCGCCTGATAAAGGAGCCGGCGCTGGCGGCGGCGATGGAGACGGTGCGGGCGGAGCGGCAGCTTCGGGCGGCGGTTTGGCAGTCTTGTGAGCCGGGGGATGAGCGGGTGGAACGTCTGATGGGGAGGGTCGAGCGCAAGATTGATCATCATTGGAACTGGACGAAGCGTTTGTCGCAGTTGCGGATGGTCAGCGGAGCGGCGGCGTGCATCCTGGTGGGAGTCTTTGTGGGCCGAGTCGGACCGGGTCGAAGTGCGACGGCGCCGGCGGTGCAGCCGGGCACGAGCGCGGTTGCCGATGCGGTGCGCCCCGCGCATAAGCCGGGAAGCGTGGGGATCTATAACGAGTACGGCCAGTTGGTTGGGTATGAAACGACGGATACCGAGCGGGCGATGGAAGAAGCGCCGGCGGTGCAGGACAATCGCGGGCCGATTCCTTCGAACAATATTGTTCCGGTGGCGGACGAGTTTTGATTTGTGGCATGGGCATCTTGCCCATGTTCATTTGCGGATGAATAAACGGGCGAGTCGCCGTAGCCACGAAAGATGCGGATGATGCGAATTGCGAATGTCATGCTGCCGGTGATGCTTTGGGGCGGCATCGCCGTTGCGCAGACGGCTCGCACTGGGGCGCCGGCGACACAGCCGTCGCTGGTGGATTTGGATCAGGGGTTTCAGCAGCTTTATCAGACTGTCGACGCTTCCGTGGTTCGGGTGATCGTCCCCATTCAAATCCAGACTCCCCGCGCGCAGTCGAACACGACCAACCCGAACGAGGCGGTGCGGGTGTATGTGCAGCAGCCGCTTTCTACAACGCAACCGCTGGAATTGTCGAAGGGGACCGAGGCGCAGGGCAAGATTGAGGTTTCGCCTCCGGTGCGTGTGACCTTTGCGGAGTTCGCGGGCTTGGTGCTGGATCAGGATGGGAATGTTCTGCTTCCGCTGTTCGTGGATAAGAAGCTCGTGGGCGATAAATCGCTTCGAGTGACGTATGGGCAGAACAAGGTAACGAAGGGGAAACTGTTAGGATCGGATCGTCAGACCAACGTGTCGGTGCTGAAGCTGGAGCAGCCGGTGGGGCAGCCGGTGAAGATGTCGCATGAGAATCCGGAATTGGGCGCGCTGGTGCTGATGATATCCCCGGTGCGGCGGCAGGTGCGGGTGGGGCTGTGGACGGGGGGGCACGATGAGCATGCGATGGTGATGAATTCCGCGGGGGCGCTGGCGGGGTTCAATCGGTACGGGCACCTGTTTGAGCCGGTCGCGTTTGAGTCGGTGGTTGAGCAGATTATCGAGACCGGTCAGGTGAAGCGCGGGGTTCTCGGCGTGCTGATTCGAGAACTGGGGCCGGAGGATCCGGGGCGTACCGAATATCCGCAGACGCTCGGGAATCGGACCGCGGCGCGGGTGGAGACGATCGCGCCGGGTTCCGCGGCGGACAAAGGCGGCGTGCAGCGCGGCGACTTGATCTTGTCCCTTGGTGGCGATGCGGTGAATGACCTGGCGCACTTTGCGGCCGCGATCTCGAAGCGCAGCGGACCGACGGAGCTGAAGATTCTTCGAGAGGGCAAGGAAATGGCTTTGAGCGTGAATCTGCAGCCAAGGTAATCGGGCGGGCGGGGGGACATCATTTTCATCGCAGGCGATAGAGAATCGGGCCGGCGCGGAAGATTCTTCGCGTCCGATAACGGAGCTCAATCGTTTGAGCGAGGTCGCCGATCACTTCGGGTTGTCAAATTTAGCATAATGCCCCGTTAACTCGGTTCTATGGCACGACGATGAGAAATGAGTGGAACGCGGTGCGCCATCGCCTCGCTCCGCGTTCGTATTGCCATGGAAATGGAGCAACTCAAACCTCGCACATCCGCGCCCGGCTTCGTCCGAGCGATCTTGCGATTGAACGCTGCGCGCGGCGTATCGCAGCGGCTGGGGCTCCAGGGGAAACTGATCATCTGCTTCATGATGCTGCTGACCGCTGCGCTCGGCGGGAGCCACTGGGTCTTTCTGCGCGAGTCGCGCGCCGCGCTTCGACAAGGGGCGAGCCAGCGGGCGATTTGCGTGGCGCAGACCCTCGCCATGGCAAGCCGGATTCCATTGGATAATTACGATAAAGAAGAACTCGGGCGGATGGCGCGCGAGTTCGTGAAGAATGAAAACATCGTCAACGTCGCTTTCGCGGATTCCGGCGGCACCGTCCTGGCGGCCTACTGTCCCGATCCGGATTTTCACTGGCAGGACCTGACGCCTGATGGACGCGTCGATCCGCAGCAGCTTCTGAAGCCTCGGCAAGGAAAATCGAAAGTGCTCGGGTCCTACGTGACGGTGACGGCGCCGGTGGTGCGGACGATTCCGAATCACGATCCGGACGTGCGGATGTCGACGACGCGCCTGGTCGGCTACGTCACGCTGAGCACGTCGGAGCAGGATGAAGAGGCGGGGCTGAGCCGAGTGTACGGCGTGCTGGTGATGGTGGGCTGCGGCGTCCTGCTGTTGACGTTCCCGGCAGTGTACGCGCTGGTTCGACGGATCTTCCTTCCGATCCGCCAACTGGTGGGTGCGACGAATCAGATTGCCGAAGGCGACCTGGACACGCGCGTCGATATCGATCGTCCTGACCTGATCGGCACCCTGGCGCGGTCGTTCAATCACATGGTGCAGCAGATCAAGCAGCAGCGTCAGGATCTCGCCAATGCCAACCACGACCTGGAAGAAAAGGTCAAGCAGCGGACGAGCCAGTTCGAGGCGGCCAATAAACGGTTGAAAGCGGAAATCGCGGAGAAGGAAGACTTCCTTCGCGCGGTTTCCCATGACCTGAACGCGCCGCTGCGCAATATTTCCGGCATGGCCACGATGCTGCTGATGAAGAGCCGGGACAAGTTTGATTCCGAGATCATCCACCGGCTGGAGCGCATTCAGCAGAACGTTCAGATTGAGACGGATCTGATTGCGGAACTGCTGGAACTGAGCCGGATCAAAACACGACGGCAAAAGATGGAGTCGGTCGAGATCGAAGCGCTCGTCCACGACATCGGCGGGATGTTTGAGAATGATCTGAAGAGCAGGCGAATCGAGCTGATTGTGGATACGCCGCTGCCCGTCCTGCATTGCGAGAAGGCGCGGCTGCGGCAGGTGTTCCAGAACCTCGTCGATAACTCGATCAAATACATGGGCGAAGGGCTGACCCGCGAGATCCACGTGGGGTGCGTGATGCGGTCCAGCGAGGCGGAATTCTACGTTCGCGATACCGGCATCGGGATCGATCCGGAAGATCAGGACAAAGTATTCTTCGTTTTCCGTCGCGGAAAAAACACCGCTACCCAGGCGGTCCCGGGCAAAGGCGTCGGACTCGCCAGCGTCAAGAGCATCATTGAGACTTACGAAGGATCGATCTGGCTGGAAAGCCAAATCGGGCAGGGCAGCACGTTCAGGTTCACGATCAATGGAAAGTTTCTTCCCAGGTCGAGCACACCGGGAGCGAAAGCGGCATGATCGAGGATGAAACGGCCAAGCCCAGGGCTTCAGCCCTGGGAACCCCCTGGCGCCAGAGGAAATGTGAGGTTGCTTATGGTTGCGAATCGAGTGCAAAGCGCAGGCGGGATGACGCTGACTCGGGATGAGAAGCCGATTGTCATCCTACTCGTTGATGATGATGCGGATTGCCGGATGTTGATCCGGGATGCGATCGGGGAATGCAAAGTCAGCAACTCCGTTTATGAAGTTTGTGACGGTCTTGAGGCGCTCGAATTTCTGCGCCGGCAGGGCAAGCATGCCAACGCGCCGCGCCCCGGGCTGATCTACCTGGACATCGAGATGCCCGGGATGGATGGGCAGACGACGCTCAAAAACATCAAGGCAGATCCCGCGCTGCAAGAGATCCCCGTGGTGATGATGACCGGCGTCTGCGAAGAAGATCAGATGAAACTGGCGGCAAGCAACGGCGCCAATTCCTACACCCTGAAACCCGCGAGTGCGGAGCAGTTTCTTCGAACGGTTCTGACGAGCACGGACTACTGGCTGAACATTCACCAGAGGCCGAATCATCACTTGTGCGCAACCGAATGCAGGAGGTCCGGTAACGGGGTGGAAATGTAATTGGCTGAAGGGTTGTGCGTATCGTACGTCTGAATGGAAGACCCTCACCCCAGCCCTCTCCCGGAGTACCGGGCGAGGGGGTAGAGGATGCCGGTAGCTGGAAGAGAGTGGGAACGTGGAAACGCTGAAGCTTTTAATTATTGAAGATGATCCCGATCAACGGGAGTTGATTCGCGAGCAGGTCGAAGACCGATTCGGCGCGGGCACGGTCGTCGGCGTGGGCGGACGCAAGGCCGCGCTCGAGCACAACCTCGCGGAATTCGACCTGATTCTGACGGATTACAACCTGCCGGACGGCACGGGGATGGATGTGCTGAAGGACGTTCAGAGCCGCTGCAACACGCCGGTGATTATGGTCACGGGGGAGAATGTCGGGACGATTGCCGCGGAGGCGATTCGACAAGGGGCGGTGGATTACATCGTGAAATTCGGTGATTACCTCTTCACGATCCCGCTGGTCATCGAGAAGAACCTGACCGTCGCCAAGATCATCCGCGAGCGCGAGGATCTTCGACGGCAGCTTGAAGAAAAGAACGCGCAGCTCGAGCAGATGGCCGCAACCGATCCGCTGACCGGTTTGTATAACCGGCGGTATCTGGGGCGGGTGCTGGACCAGATGTTCGCCGAGGCCCAGCGTCACGATCAGGATCTCTCCTGCGTCATGATTGACCTGGATCATTACAAGAAATTGAACGATTCATATGGGCATCAGGTTGGCGATGAGTTGCTGGTCTGCGCGAGCAAAGTGATCTCTGCGAACATGCGGCGGATGGATGTCGCGGCGCGCTACGGCGGGGATGAATTCGTCCTATTGCTTCCGCACGCGAGCACGGAAGATGCTTCGCTCGCCGCGGGACGAATTGGGGATCAGTATCGGCAAGCTTCGGCGCTGCTTCTCAAGAGCAATGCCGGCGTGACGATGTCGGTGGGAATCGCATCAGTGAAGACGCAGGAGTTGAACCGTGCCGATCAACTCGTGGCCCGGGCGGATGCGGCGCTGTATCGGGCGAAGGAAGCAGGAAAGAATCGCATCACCGTGGCGGGCAGCATACCACTGGTGGCGGCTTAAGTTGTAGCACGGGCATCTTGCCCGTGTTTTGGACTTTGAACACGGGCAGGATGCCCGTGGTACGGGGAGGTCAGCTCTTCACCTGCATCGCGAGAATGCGCGCGATCGCTTCGCAAATCTCCGTGCGGTGGATGCCATTGAGGGCGAGGGCGAGTTGCGATTCCATCAGGCCATAGGGGATTCCGGTGTCGTAGCGTTGGCCCTGGGTGATGCAGGCCCAGTATTTTTCGGTGTGCCGGCGCATGTGCTCCTGGGCGGCGGTGAGCTGGATTTCGCCTTTTGCCCGCAGATTATTTTTGATGACGTGTTCCAGCGAATCGAAAATGCGCGGGCTGAAGACGTGCATGCCAAAGTGGGAGAGGTAATTGCCGGCAGGCAAGCCCGGCGTGGCGAGTTGTTCTCGCGCGACTTCGATCGGGGGTTTTTCGATGATCAGTTCGGCTTTGTAGATGCCGCGGTTGGCGTCGATGGGTTTGCCGCGGATGGTCCCGAAGAGATGCAAGTGCCGCTCGAGCGTGGGCTGGACGCTGGTGACGGCATCGAGCATGTACTGCTCGTAGACGGCGATGATCTGCCGGGCGCAGCGGTCCTTGGTATCGCTGATGTAGACGTGATCGCCGAGCATGAGAAGAAATGGCTCGTCACCGACGAACTTCTTCGCCTGATAGACGGCGTGACCGAATCCCTCGGGCGAATGCTGCTCCGCAAAATGGATGCGTTCGCCAAAGGCGCCGAGCTTTTCGCTCGCAAGAATCGCCCAGTCTTTGCCGCGGAAATTCTTCGCTTCATCATCGTTCAATCGGCGGAAGTATTCGCGGTAGTGCTTCTCCTCTCCGGGCTGCGTAATGATGCAGATTTCCTCGATGCCGGATTCGATGGCTTCTTCACCGATGATCTGAATCACGGGCTTGGTGAGTCCGTCGCGATCGACCATGGGGAACATTTCTTTTTGAACCGCGGATGATGCGGGATACTGGCGGCTGCCGCGACCGGCGGCGGTGATGACGGCTTTACGAACTCGAGCCATGAGGGGTGTCTCCTGAAGTGTGGAAGGTTAGTGACACGCTCGTCGGCTCGCAATCGAAATGAAGCGCAGGTGCGGCAGGCGCAGCGCCGCTTTATGATGATCGGATGCCTCTGCCGATTCTTAGCGCCGCACAAGCCGCCTCGCCGGAAGATCTGATCCGGTTTTTCCACCGGATCGAGCTTCATTGGACGCGGCATCTCGCCGAGGAAACGGTGCTGGATGCGGGAACGGCGTTTGCGAATCCACAGCTGCCGAACGTCTCCGACGCCAATCGGATGTTCGATGTTTCGCTACCGGAAGGGATGACGCCGCAACAGGCGGTCGAAGAGGCGAACGCACATTTTGATCAGCAGGGCACCCGGTGCCGGAGTTGGGTGATGGCGCCGACTTCGGACCCCGCTGTGCGGCGGCAGATGATCGATCATCTTTTCTCGCTGGGTTACGTGCAGGCGAGTTTCGATATTCTGCACCTGGCGCAGCAGCCGGCATCCGCGATCCGCGAAGTCTCCGGGCTGACCATTATCCCGGCGCGGGCTAGCTACAAGCATTATCGAATTCTGGCTGAGGAGTTGGCAGCTGAATATCAGACGCCCGAGTTTGCGGAAGCGGTGATGTTGCACCTGGACGATCCCCATGTGGATGCGCTGCTGGCGATAAGGGATGGCAAACCCGCCGCGTTCGCAGCCGTGCTGGCGGTGGGGGAGATCGGGGGGGTGCAGGAGATGTTTGTCTCGGCGCCGTTTCGCCAGCAGGGGATTGGGCGCACGCTGATGAGCCGCGCTATGGAAATCTGCGCGCGATCCTTGTTCAAGCATGTCTTTGTCGGCGTGCACTCCGATAACCCGGCGGGCGTCGCGCTGTACTCGCGATTCGGTTTCCGCAAAATTGGGGAGTTCGCGTATTACCGGTCGTCCATGGCGCATCTCTGATTCGGGACCGATAACCTGACATCAGTCGAATCGGGCGAGTGGCGAACTTGGGCAATCGCGTAGGCGGCAGACAATAAAGTTCGCGCGGGGTTTGGGACGTTCAGGGCTGAATTCATGGGGTAGTTTCTCTGCACGTCGCACTTATGGAGTTACTGCCGATGTCGTTGAAGGCTCGAAATAGCAAAAATGCACGCAAGGGTTATCGGGCGTTCGAGACGCTTGAAGATCGTCGCCTCTTCGCCGCCCACATCGCCGGCAACGCGACGGTCTATGCGACCATTCAAGCCGCGGTCGATGCGGCCAAACCGGGCGCGGTGATTGATGTCGATGCAGGAACGTATTCAGAGAATGTCGGGATCTACAAAGCCCTGACCCTCCGGGGTGCTCAGGCCGGGCTGGATGCCCGATCCAATAGGCGTCTGTCCGGCGCCGCCGAGACGATCCTGAATGGGCAGCTCAATTCTGATGGCACCCGAAGCAGCGCCTTTTATGTGGCGGCCGACAACGTCACGCTCGACGGATTCATCGTTCAAGAGGAAACCAGCCAGAGCCTCACGTACGGCGCGGGCATCGTTATCGGTCCCAAGGTCGCGGGCGCCCACATCTATAACAATATTGTCCAGAACAACGTCGCGGGTCTTTTCCTCTCCAGCTACAGCACGACCAATGCGGCAATCATTCAGCACAATGTCTTCCGCTACAACAACAACCCCGGCGTAAACGGCGGACGGGGAATCTACAGCGACGGTGTGATCAGCGGGGGCAATCTTACCAACGTGCTGATCGACGCCAACGCTTTCGTCGGGAACTACGGTTCCACGGGAACCACCGGCCTGGAAGGCGCCATCGCGATTGAATCGCGGCTCGCGAACTCGCAATCCAACATCACCGTCTCGAACAACACGTTTGACTACAACGGCAAGGCCGTGCTCTTTTACAACGCCACGCAGATCACTGTGTCGAACAACATGGTGTCCTGGTGTCGCGACCACTTCTCGGCGGCGCTTCGCTTCGAAGGCGGCATGACGAACGTCAGCGTCAAGAGCAACACCGTTTACATGAACCCCGGCCCCGCCGTGCGTGTCGATCAGAAGGGCTTTGGGGGAGGTAACTCCGGCTTCCGCGTCAACGGCAACAACTTCTTTCTCACGGACACGAACTACAGCCCACGCTACGCACTGATCGTGGGGTCCGGGCAATACAGCGGAACGTTTGACGCAACCGGCAACTACTGGGGAAGCTCAACCGGACCTTCCGGCGCCGGATCGGGCTTGGGTGATGGCGTGCAATCCAACGGCAACAGCGTGGATTTCTCAAAGTGGGCTACAAGCCCGCTCGAAAATCTCCAAGTGCCGTACCTCGGACTCCCGTGGTCGGCAGGCGCGAACATCGAGGCCGAGAATTACGACCACGGGGGCGAAGGCATCGGTTACCACGACCTTGACACGAGCAACAGCGGCAACAAATACCGCATCCAAGGCGTCGACATCGAATCCACCAACGACGTCGGCGGCGGTTACGACGTTGGCTGGACCCGCGCAGGCGAATGGCTCGCGTACACCATCGACCTCACATCGGGCGGCACCTTTGACCTGTCCATTCGCCTCGCCAATGCCAATGCCGGAGCTTCGTTCCATGTCGAGATCGACGGCGTCAATGTCACCGGCGGCATCGCAATCCCGAGCACCGGCGGATATCAAAACTTTACCACGCTCACACAATCGAATCTCTCGGTCGAGGCCGGAATGCATCTGCTTCGGCTTGTCTTCGATGCCAGCGACAGCGCGGGTTCCGCGGGAAATTACAACTGGCTGAAGCTGACCAACACCAGCGTCAGCTCTTTTCCCGCCGCGCCCTCAGGGCTCATTGCGACTGCGCTCGGCGCGACTTCCGTGAACCTTTCGTGGCGCGATAATTCCTCCAACGAATCCGGCTTCGTGATCGAGCGCAAGGTGGGTAGCTCCGGCGCGTGGACGACCCTCGCCAGCACGTCCGCGAACATCACGCTCGTCAATGACAACTCCGTGCAGCCGGCAACCAGCTACACCTATCGCGTGCGGGCCACCAGCAGCAGCGACAATTCCGGATATTCGAATGAGTTCTCGGTGACCACGCCGGCGCAGACCTCATCGACGTATCTCAGCGACCTCCCGTTCTACGGAACCACAATCAACGGCTGGGGTCCGGTCGAGCGCGACCAGAACGTCGGCGCCTCAAGCGTTAATGACGGCGGCACGCTTACGCTCAACGGCGTCACCTATGCCAAGGGACTTGGCGCTCACGCATACTCAGAAGTGTCCTTCAACCTCGGCGGCGCGTACGCACAGTTCATCTCCGATCTCGGCATCGATGATCGTCAGACAACTAACGGCACAGTCGTCTTTCAGGTCTTCGGCGACGGTATCAAGCTTTATGACAGCGGGATCATGACCGCAACCAGCGCCACTAAAACTCTCACCGTCGACACCACCGGCGTCATGCTGCTAAAACTCATCGTCACCGATGCGGGCGATGGCATCGATTATGACCATGCCGACTGGGCGAACGCGAGAGTTCTGACCGCTGCCGCGCCCGCGCCCACCCCTACTCCGGCGCCGACCGTGCCCGCCAATCTCACAGCAACCCTTGGAACAGGGCAGATCAAACTCGCCTGGGCGGACAATGCCACCAACGAGGATGGATTCCGCATCGAACGCTCGACCGACAACCTCACCTTCTCTCAAGTCGCTTCCCTCGCCGCGAACATCGTCAGTTATTCCGATACCAATGCGACCGTTGCGGGCACGACCTACTCGTATCGCATCGTCGCCTACAACGCCGCCGGAAATTCCGCCTATTCCAATGTCGCTGCTGCACTCGTCCCCCTGACGAACGCGTTGCCCGCGCCTTGGAAAGCGGTCAGCATCGGCCCTGTCCAGGTTGCCGGCGCCGCGTCGTATTCCAACGGCGTCTACACCGTCAAAGGCGCCGGCTCGACCATCGGCGGCACCGCCGACTCCTTCCAGTACGCTTATCAATCCAAAACCGGCGACGGTCAGATCGTCGCCCGCGTGACCGGCATCACGAACACCAATGCAGGCGCGCTCGCCGGCATCATGTACCGCAACGGAACGGCGTCGAATGCAAAAGAGGTTGGCCTCTTTGTCACGCCGACCGGATCGGTTGTATTCACCCGCCGCTCGAGCACCGGTGGGACCACGCAAACCACAACGCTCGCCGGCGCCACCGGTCCGACCTATCTCAAGCTGACGCGCAAGGGCAACACCTTCACCGCATACCGCTCCGCCAACGGCACCATCTGGACGTTAATCGGATCCGCAAACGTCAGTATGCCATCAACGGTCAACGTCGGCCTGGCAGTCTGCTCCAGGAACTCGACCACACTCAATACCGCCACCTTCGACAACGTCCTCCTGTAGCGTGGGCGCCGCCCAGGTTCTGGATCCAAAACTCGGTGGGCTGTGCCCACCCTACAAAAAAGCCCCGGACGCTTGTCCGGGGCTTTCACTTGTGCTTTTGTTGGATTGGTCGGTTATTCCGCCTTGGCCAAATTCGGCATCGCCACAGCCGGGGCATTGAACCGCATAATCGCCCGCACTGGAAAATGGTCGCTCGGAAAGAGTGGCCCGCGTTGCGTGTGATCGATCACCACGTCCAACGGCTGAAAGCCCGCGTTCGTCAGGATCCAGTCGATCCGCGGCCCGTTCTTTCCGCCATGGAAATTGTGCATCGTGCCTTCATTGTCTTGCACAATCGGATTCGCAAGACGGAACGCATCAAACAAATCCGTGTCAATCCCCGGCCGCCCGCCCACGAGCAGCTCGTAAGGCTCCGTGTGCTGATCCGCATTGAAGTCACCCGTGACCACCGCGGGCATCGCGCCGGAAATCTGCTTCACCTCAGCCCGGAGCAACTTCGCCGATTCCATTCGAGAGCGAGCGGATGCGTTGTCGAAGTGAGTATTGAACCAGCAGAACGCGGCACTGCCGTCCTTCGGCTGAAGCGTCACCCAGCTCACCATGCGAGGGACACCATTCCCGAAGCTCTTGCTGCCCGCCTTTGAGGGCGTATCGCTCAGCCAGAAATGTCCCTCATTCATTTTTGTGAATCGATCGCGGCGAAAGAACATCCCGCACATTTCGCCCCGCAGCTTGCCGTCATTACGACCCACGCCGACGAAGTCGTAAGCGGTGAGCTTCTCGCGAAGATAATCTGCGCTGCTGCGCGGGCACTCCTGGGTGCCCAGAATGTCCGGTTGAAAGTTCTCGACCGTCGAGACGATAAAATCGCGGCGGAATGTCCAATAGTTCCAGCCATCCAGGACAAACGGCACCCGGAGGTTGAACGACATAATCTTGAGATCATTCGGCTGAGCCGCCAGCGCGAAGGCTTGAGCTTCCGCAGCCGCTGGTGGAGCCGCAGGCAACGGCGCCAACGCGGGCAGAGGCGCCGGCGTGCTCGCCATCGCAGGCGTCGCGGCGACACTGAGGTTCTGCTGCGTCAGAAGCATCTGGTTGGTAGCGCTGAATTCAGCGCTCGTGCTGCTGCACCCGGCCAGAAAGCCTACTATCACCACCGCGATAACCCGCACAGCAAAATGCATTGGAGATGCTCCTGATTCACCGAACATCCCAAGGATATTGGGATCTTGCGACGAAAATGACGACGACACATGGAGGGCGAGACTTGTCTTGCCCGGGCGGCACAAGTGCCGCCCCTACATTAAGATCGGGGAGGACAGCCTGCGGACTTAGATCCAAAGGCTCCGCCGGCTTGCTCCGATAACGACAATCGCTATTTTTCAGAGCAGGCGGCGTCCGTTGATCCCGATAAATTCTAGAGTTCAGCCCGCTCTGGTATCTCTTTCGCTAGCCCAGGCATGGAGGCAATGTGTCCGTAGCTTTTCGAACAAAAGTTGTAGTTGCCCTGGTGCTCGCGGCCCTAACGCTCCCAGCGTTTGGGCACGAGCCTGACCAGTTTACGTTCCCACCGGATCGGCAGTTCGCCGATATGGGAACCTACCTCACGCGATACTTCTATGACGCGATTGACCGCGGCGTCACCAAAACCAACGAACAGATCAAATCCGCAGTCCAAGCCGGCAACAAGAAGGAAATCGCCGACCTGCAATCGGCTGACACCCTGGCTCAAGCGGTCAATCGGGAATTTCCCGTCGCTTTGTTTCTCATTAACAGCTTTGACGATACCCTGATCAAGCCCGAGTCGAGGCACCATTATCCGGGGCGGATTTGCGACTACAAGCTTAATTCCGGCGACGTACGAAAATATATCGATCTCCCGCTGAGCCCGTTCAATGCCTGGAAGTGCGGGTCCATCAAGGCTTTCGGCATTTTCATGGGGACCGATAAAATCGGCCACTTCACCGACATGGGAATGCACTATTTCGTTGCCTACCGAAGTTCCAAAGCCAAGGGCGCTGCCGAAGAAGAAGCGATCAAGTCGGCTTTGAAGCTTGGCACCGAGGACCCCGTGTACTCCGAAAAGGGCCTGCTCGGTTGGGCCACCGCGGGCGCGTATTCAAACGCGGATCTTGTCGCTAACTACAACGGGTTCCTGTTTTATCTCAATCTTTCGCAGCCGGTAATGCTGAAGGGCCAAGTGCGGTCGCCCATGGTTGAGCGCGAGGGCGAGTTCTGGAAAATTTCTCCGCGCGTGCAGCGCGATTCAGACTTTTACGCGCTGTTCATTTCCGAACATCTCAATGAAGCCTTGAATCCAAGCGTGTATCTGGAAGGCCCGCGCAAGAGCATTCGCCGCGCGATTGTCGAGCGCGCGACTTTGATCCTGGAGCACTACAGCGATCAATTCGGGAATCGCCGATCCCCCGACTGGTTCCGCGCCAAGCAAAAGGAACTCAGCACCTACTACGGCCGATACTACGGGCATCTAGGCGATGAGAAGGATCTGCTTCTGGTCGCCGATCTCTGTTTCGGACCTGCGCCGGATCGGATCTACGGTCGTGATCGGGGCGGGCGGACGCCCTTGCACATTGCCGCTGAATCCGGAGACGTCGCCGCGATGCAGCAGTTCGTGGATCGCGGGGCGGACATCAATGCCGCCGTTCGATCGAGCGAGCATGAAAATTCCGACTGGGGGAATACGCCTCTGCACCTCGCAGCCCGAAGGGGGCGGACCGATGCGGCGCGTTTCCTGATTGCGCATGGCGCTAACCTGAATGTGGCAAACGATCGCGGCGTAGCGCCGCTCCATCTCGCCAGTCATTCACCTGAAATCACGCAGTTGCTTTTGACATCAGGCGCGGGGGTGAACGCCGCCGATGCCTTCGGGCGGACGCCGCTCCACTGCGCCGCCGCGGACACCGAGGATAAGGAAGCGAGGACTCTGGCCCTCTTGCTTCATAAGGCCGCGGACATCAACCAGAAAGATAGTGAGGGTCGCACGGCGCTTGGATATGCCGCCACGTACACGAATCCCGATGCCGCGTTCATGATGCTGAAAAGCGGCGCGGACATCAAAATCACTGACCACTACGGCGCGACGCCGCTGCATCTTGCCGCACGCACGGGAGATCCCCAACTGGTCGACCTGCTGGTTCGAGCCCATGCCCCGATCAACGCAACCGACGATTTTGGCTGCTCCCCGCTGCACGATGCAACCCGCGCCGGCTCCATCTATGCGGTTGCGCTCCTGCTTCGCGCCGGGGCCGATCCCAAAGCCAAAGACCTGTACGGCGGAACGCCTTTGCATCTGGCCAGTCGATTCGGCAATGAGCCGATCGTGACCCTGCTGCTCCAGCACGGCGCAGACATCTACGCCAGAACCACGGCAGGGTTGATGCCCATCGACGAAGCCGATCAATCGGGCGTGCCTTCCGTCGTCGCCACGCTGCGCGGCGCTGCACTTCGCGGCCCCCCCGAAGCCGCCGCCGCCCATTTCACTACCGGAACCCGCGAGCCAAATTGAATATCGTTTCGCCCCAAATCGGCGCGGGCTTGCTCCTCAGGAGTTCCGCGCAACCACGATCTGAGTTGGAGAGCGTGATTTTGAAACGTCGACCCAGGTGGGCCTTCGGCCTGACCGCTACGCTAATGCGGATGATGTTCCAAAATCAGGCGCATCCATTTAGCCGCGGGCTGAAACCCGGGGTGCTTGCGCGAGTCCTGATCCTCGTCCTGCTCACCCTGATCACCACGGGGTGCGGGACAACCGTCAACACCTCCACCTGGCAACAAAGCCTCGAGCGTTATGTCCGCGAAGACGGCCGCGGCGATCCCAACGTCCTGCGCGACCTCACCCTCGATGAAAACCGCCAGGGTTTCGCCATGGCCGGCGAAGAAGACCCGACCCGGGGCACGGATGCCAAGGGACTGCTCCTTGGGCACAAGGTCGTCGCCGGCAAACCGTGGTATCTCTATCTCGTGGGCGTGGTGAAGAATCAAAAGGTCGAAGAAATCCGTCTCGCGGCACTCCGGGTGCGCAGCGGCGAATTCAAGTGGGTGTTAAGCTCCAAGAGCAACGAATCTCTCCACATGTACCGGAACTTTAACGAAGGGCTGGGCAAGCAGCGCTTCCCCGGCCAGCGCAACGCGCCCGCGGAATACAGCTCTTTCCCCCGTTCCGATGCGTTTGAGCTAACGCTGGACGGATCGCATGTGATCGCAGTGCACAAGCCATCCGGCGCCTGGTGGGAATTAAACTTGCCGGGATAGCTCTTCTGGGGCACGAGAAATTGAGCGCATAAAAAGAGGCCGGTGCTCGCCGTAACACCGGCCCCAAATCAGGCTGCCCAACCAACAGGTTGGAGACCCACAGCCTATTGCGTTTATCGGCTATCCCTCCGAGCCACTTGAAATTGCTACGCCTCGCTTCGCGGGTCACGACCGATATAATCCGCGACCCATGGCCAATAGCGCCCCCATCGCCAAGCTTGCCCTCGAAGACGGGACCGTCTTTACCGGAACCCACTTCGGCGCCACCGGAACTTCGCAAGGCGAAGTCGTCTTCAATACCTCGATGACCGGATACCAGGAAATCCTGACCGATCCATCCTACGCCGGGCAGATCGTGACGATGACATACCCGCTGATCGGGAACTACGGCATCAACAAGACCGACGTGGAATCGCGCCGCGTCTCGGTCAAGGGGTTCGTGGTGAAGGAACTCTCGCCGATCCCGTCGAACTATCGCTCGGACATGACGCTGACGGAGTACCTGAAGCAGAACGACGTCATTGGGATCGAAGGGATCGATACTCGGGCATTGGTGCGAAAGCTCCGCGTGAAGGGCGTGATGCGCGGGATTCTGTCGACGGAGATTCTCGATGACGTGAAGCTCGTCGATATTGCAAAGAATTCGCCGGACATGAACGGCGCTGACTGGGTTAAGGAAGTGAAGCCCGACCGCTCGTACAACTGGGACGAGAACCAAGGCGCCTGGGCGCTCGGGAACGAGGAGCGGGGCGACGGTCTGCATGTTGTCGCGCTGGATTGCGGCGCGAAGCACAACATCCTGCGGCATCTGACCGAGCGCGGGATTAAGGTGACGGTTCTTCCACCGGATACGCCTGCCGAGGAAATTCTCAAGCATAATCCAGACGGGCTGTTTGTCTCGAATGGTCCGGGCGATCCTGCCGCGGTCGACTACACGATCAAATCGCTTAAGCAATCGATGGGGAAGGTGCCGACGTTTGGGATCTGCCTCGGGCACCAGTTGCTTGGTCTGGCGCTGGGCGCGCAAACTTACAAGCTGAAGTTTGGCCATCGCGGCGGGAACCAGCCGGTGAAAAATCTCGACACGGGCCGGGTTGAAATCACGAGCCAGAATCACGGCTTCGCCGTCGATCGGGCGAGCCTCGAATCCAACGGGTGCATCGTGACGCACATCAATTTGAACGACAACACGGTTGAAGGTTTTCGTCACAAGAGTTTTCCCCTGTTTTCGGTGCAGTATCATCCCGAGGCCGCGCCGGGGCCGCATGATGCGGCGTATTTGTTCGACGCCTTCGTCGAGATGATGAAGACCAAGAAGCCGCCGACGGGGAAACGACTGGCGGAATTGCAGGCGCTTCGGGAGAAACCGGCGACGGCCGCGGTATGATGGGCGCCACATCTCATGAAAAAATCGATGCTGACACGCAAGCGGCAGGTGGCTTTGGTGGTTGCGGGGCTGCTGGCGCTTCATGCGATTCTGCTGATCTGGTCGGCATGTCGAAACTCCGTGACCTTTGATGAGTTCGCGCACCTCCCGGCAGGGTTGTCGTATTGGCGGTCGGGGAAGTTCGACGTTTACGATTACACGCCGCCGCTCCCGCGCCTGCTGGGCTCGTGGCCGCTGTTGTTCACGAGTGTGCGATCGCCGGAGATCGGTCCTTATCTGAAGATGCCGAGCCAGGAACGGCACTGGATGTACGGCGATCAGTTTCTCCGCGAGAATAAGGAGCGATACCACCAACTGTTTCTGCTGGGGCGGGTGGCGCTGATCCCGATCTCGTGTCTTGGCGCGTGGATGGTCTATCAATGGGCGCGCGAAATTTATGGAGATGTGCCGGCGCTGCTTCCCTGCGCGCTGTATGTGATCTGCCCGAACATTCTGGCGCATGGGAGCATTGTGGGAACGGATACGTGCACGACGGTGGCGATGCTGGCGGCGGCATGGATGTGGTCGAAGTTCTGCCGGGAACAACGATGGCGCTGGTGGGCGCTGGCGGTCCTGTCGGCGGCGGCGGCGATGCTGTCGAAGCAGACGGCGATTCTTCTGCTTGCGATGATGATCCTGATGCCTTGCTTCCTGTTGCCCAAACAAAGGGAGGCGTGGCGCCGGCTCGGTCTGGCCTACGCCGGGGCGGTCGTGCTGATCCTGATCCTGATCAACGTCGGATACCTTTTCGAGGGAAGCTTTCGCAGGCTGGATTCGTTTACGTTCACCTCGGCGCGCATGAAGGAGGCGCAGGCGTCGATGGGCGCGGTGCGTCTTCCGTTGCCGGGTCCGTTGATTCAGGGAATCGATGCGCTCAACGGAGAACTGGAGGCGGGCGCTGGCGCGTATCTTCTGGGGGAGTCGTACGGCGGATCGGTGTTCTACTATTATCCGGTCGCGCTGATGTGCAAGGTGCCGGTCGCGACGATCGTGCTGATCGCGTGGGCGTTGTTTTCGCTTTGGCAATGGGGCGGACCGCGGAAAGACGCGATGCCGGCCGAAAAGGCGATCATCTGGACAGCATTTTTCTATCTTTTGTTCGCGATGTTTCTTGGACGTGTGAACCTGGGCGTGCGTTACGTTCTGCCGCTGTTGCCTCTGACGTTTATTCTGACGGGCAGGCTGTGGCCGCCGGATGAGCGCGAGCGTCCGCCGGCGCTTCAGTGGTCGGTGGTTGCGCTGCTCGGGCTGGCGGCGCTGGAAAGCTTGATCGCGGCGCCGCGATTTCTCCCGTTCGTCAACATCGCATGGGGTGGGCCGGGGAACGGGTACACGATCCTGAACGATTCGAGCTTTGACTGGGGACAGGGTCTGCTGGACCTGAAGGACTGGATGCGCGAATGCGGCGTGCGGCGCGTTCACCTGGCGTATTTCGGATCCGTGGAACCTTCGGCGTACGGGATCGATTACGTTCCGCTCTCGAAGGATTCGGATGACGAATACGTCGCGATCAGCTCGTTTTTTTTGACCGGGATGCCGCAGCGGCTGCATACGCAGGAAGGGGTAACGGGTATTGCGGGGATCGAGTGCTTCGAGGAACTTCAGGAGCGCACGCCGGTCGCGCGGGTTGGCTGGACGATCTACATTTATAACCGCTCGGATTTCTCGGCCGCCCAGATTGCGCATGCGCGTCGAAGCAATTGATTGCCTCTCGTCGGCCTGGAACGATAGAATCGTCGCCGCGTGAAGAAGCACCGCATCTTGGAGACGAATGGTCCAACGCGATCTGGGCCGCCGGATTCTGTTCCGCCGGCTCGCGCCTTCACGCAGGGGCTGGGGCAGGTGTTTCAGGTGACGGGTGTGCTGCTGTTCGTGGTGATGATGTTCATCTGCTGCGGGTCCGGGTTGCTGTCGAAGGAGTTCGCGACGCATTCGGATCTCACGCAGATCGGCTGGCGGTTGTATTCGGCACAGAGAGCGCTGACGATTTCGCTGTTCGCGGCGATTTTCTTCGGCATCGCGCTGGCGGGCATCGGGCTGGGGCTTCAGGCGGAAAACCGCGCGGCGCCGATTTATGCGATCGTCGTCACATTCCTGGCGTCGGCTTTCTGGATGGTGCACACGGTATTCGCGGCGCAGTTTGGGTCGATCGTTTTTATCCTGATCGCGGCAATTCTCGCGTGCATCTTCGTGGTGCTGTTTGTTTTCGCTTGTGCCTCGTTCCGCGAGATGCGGCGTGATCCGCCGCCCCGTGGGCATGATCTGCTGCCGAAGGATTACAAGATTCCGTACTCGCACTATCACGATGATACGCCCGAGGTGCGGCTGGCGCGCGAGCTCGATCAGCGGCGCGAGCGGCTGGCGGTCCAGCAGAAGGAGCTGGAGATGCTCGAGGAAAAACTGCAGCGGACGATGGATGAAGAACACAGATCCCCCGGATGATTGGTTAAGCTTCCATTGGCTTAAGTTTCCATTTCGGGTTCTGCCCGAAGAATCGGCAGGGGTTGTTGTAGAAGATGTTGGTGGCTTCGCGCTCGGTGTGGCCTCGCCTTTGGAATTCTAAACAGGTGTCGGTGAGCATGGACGGTGAGCTTTCGCCCCAGTCGGCGGCGGAGTTGACCATGATCATACCGGGGCCGAACTGCTCGAGGATGTCGGCGCCGCGCTGCGGGGTGATCTTGCTGACGGGGTAGATGGTGAGGCCGGCCCAGAAGCCGTTATCGCGGGCGAGGCGGAGGGTGTGCTCTTCGCAGTGGTCGATGAGCACGCGCTCGGGGTTGATGCGCGAGTCGTTCTTAAGGATATCGACGATGATGCTGGTGCCCTTGTGCTTGTCGTGAAGGTGCGGGGTGTGGATGAGGATCAACTGGTTGAGCCGGGCAGCGACGTCGACTTGTTCTTCGAAGATGGTGATTTCGTTTGTGGTGTTTTTGTTCAGACCGATCTCTCCGATCCCGAGCACCGTGGGACGATCGATGAATCTGGGAATCAACTTGATGACCTCGCGCGACAGCTCGATGTTTTCGGCTTCCTTGGCATTGATGCACAGCCAGGAGTAGTGGTCGATGCCATAGCGCTTGGCGCGGTGGGGCTCGATGTCGGTGAGGTGGTGAAAGTAATCACTGAAGCTGGAAGCGCTGGATCGATCGAAGCCGGCCCAGAATGCGGGCTCGCTGACGGCGACGACGCCGGTGCGGGCCATGTAGAGATAGTCGTCGGTGGTGCGACTGATGCAGTGGATGTGGGGGTCGATGAATTTCAATTGATTGTCCGTGGTCAGTGGTCCGTTGTCCGTTGCCGGCGCGGGGGGGGAGGGGTTTTGTCGGAGAAGATGAATTGGAGTTGTTCGGCGCGGTTGGGGGCATCCGCGAGGAGGAGCCTTAGGGCTTCCTTGAGTTGAGCTAAGCGCGGGTCGGTCAGGGCTTTTTGCGCACCATCGGCGCGCGCGATTCGGTCGAGGTCCGCGGCCAGCGACAGGCAGCGCCAGCGCATCTCGGGGAAGTATTGATCCAGCGTTTGTTGGGCGTTGAGCATCGTCGTATATCCTATCCCCATCTAATAGTCGGCGGGAGAGCAAGGGTTGCAGCCGAATGGCATTCGTCTGCTGAACAGCAGTCCTGTTATCATTGGTGACTTGGTGGAGAGAGTTGGAGGATAGCGCGATGCTGAAGGAGTTCTTGTTGAAGCAGACTGTCGAGGCGTTCAGCGGGCGGGCGGATATGTCGATCATGGGGGCGCTGGCGGGGATCACACAGCAGGAGGCTTCCTGGCGGGCGGATGAGGAGATGCCGACTGCGGAGCAGATCGTGCGGCATGTGGCTTGGGCAAAGAATCGGTATTGTTGCCAGGGGTTCGGGGTGGACATGGTGATTGAGGATTCGAGCGTGAATGAGAGCGGGGATGGCGGGGGATTGCCGTGGGAGTTTCCGTGTGGGGCGGCATGGGGGTGCGAGCAAATGCCGGGGATTGAGGGGGCGGTGGGATTGCTGGAGCGGGCGCAGGAGGTTTTGCTGGGATGCTTGGAGGCTTGTACGGAAGTGACGCTGGGGCGGGCGATTGCGACGCATCATGGGAGGGTTTCGGCGGCGAACTTTTTCTCGGTGATGGTGATGCATGATCTATATCACGCGGGGACGATTCGGACGCGGCGCAGCATCTGGCGGGGGACGAGAAGGTGAGCGGTTGATGGAAAGAAGGGCTCCCGTCCCTCTTCTTGATTCGCCCAGTTGTCCGTTGTCCGTGGCTGGCGCGCGGGGGGAGGGGTTTTGTCGGAGAAGATGAGTTGGGGTTGCGGAGTACCGCTCAGGATGACAATTCTGCCAAGAATAAGCGTTAGACCCGTTGCGCTGGGGGTGTGGTGTGGCTGCTTGACGGAGCGGGTGGGGTGGTTACATTATTGCATCTTCGCCGTATGCCGTCGTTGGCGGATTTCATGGAAGCATGAAGTTGCCGGTGGGTGTGTGGTCGATGTTTCTCTGACAAGGGAGTGGCCGTGAAGATTGAGCCAAATTAAGCGGCTCATGCTGACCGAAGCAAAGCATGGTCAGTGTGAGCCCTCCCGGGTGACGCCGGGGCTGATCATGCGGGCCTCTGCAGAGCTTCGGGTAGCGACATTCGAAGCTTAGACCGTCTCAAATGCACTACCCGCTGAAGCGGGCAGTTCGCTGAGACGGAGATGAACCCGCGGAAGCAAAAGACTAATGCTGCTGCGGGTTTTGTGTTTTGAGAACGCGAATTATTGGAGACTGATATGTCACGCGACTTGACGAAGATTCGGAATATTGGGATTGCCGCTCATATTGATGCTGGGAAGACGACGGTGTCGGAGCGGATTCTGTATTACACGGGGAAGATCCACAAGATGGGTGAGGTGCACGAAGGCACGGCGGTGATGGACTTCGACGAGGAAGAGCAGAAGCGGGGGATCACGATTAACTCGGCGGCCACGACGTGTCCGTGGATCCGCAATGGGGAGAACTACACGATCAATTTGATTGATACGCCGGGCCACGTGGATTTTACCGCGGAGGTCGAACGTTCGCTGCGAGTTCTGGACGGCGCGGTGGCGGTGTTTGACGGTAAGGAAGGGGTCGAGGCGCAGTCGGAGACGGTGTGGCGTCAGGCTACGAAGTACAATGTGCCTCGGCTGTGCTTCATCAACAAGATGGACAAGATGGGGGCGGACTTTGACTTCAGCTTCAACAGCATTCTGGAGCGGTTGGGCGCGCCGGCGGTGGCGGTGCAGATTCCGATCGGGCAGTCGAGCACATTTCAGGGAATGATCGATCTGATCCGCGGGATCGCGATTTATTACAACCTGAAAGACGACAAGGACAAGGGGAAGTCGCAGACTGAGAAGCCTGTTCCTGAAGAAGAGAAGGAGCGGTATTTGAAGTGGCGTAGCGCGCTGATTGAGAAGGTGGCGGAGACGGATGACCACCTGATGGAGAAGTATCTCAAGAGTGAGGAGCCGACGGAGGACGAGCTTCGGGCGGGGATTCGTGCGGCGACGATCAGCTTCAAGATGCACCCGGTGTTTTGTGGGTCGGCGCTGAAGTACGTCGGCGTGCAGCGGCTGATTGACGGGGTTATTGACTATTTGCCTTCCCCGATGGATACGCCGCCGGTGATTGGGCATGATGTTAAGGACCCGGAGAAGACGATCGAGCGGCATTCGGATCCGGATGAGCCGTTCTGCGGGTTGGCGTTCAAGATCGTGAGCGATCAGCACGGGGATTTGACGTATGTGCGCGTGTACAGCGGGCGGCTCGAGAAGGGCAGCCGGGTGCTGAACAGCAACCGGAACAAGCGAGAGAACGTAAGCCGGATGTTTCAGATGCACGCGGATGATCGGAATCCGATCGACGTTGCGGAAGCGGGGGACATCGTGGCGTGCATCGGGATTAAGGATGCGCTGACGGGCGACACGCTTTGCGATCAGGACCATCCGATTATTCTGGAGCGACCGACGTTCCCGGACCCGGTGATCAGCATGTCGATCGAGCCGAAGACGGCGGCGGACAAGCAGAAACTGGGCGAGGCGCTGACGACGCTGCGCCGCGAGGATCCGACGTTTCATGCGAGTTACGATGAAGAAACGGGTCAGACGATCATCGCGGGGATGGGTGAACTGCACCTGGAGATTTTGCGGAATCGGTTGACGCGTGATCACAAGGTGGATGTGCTGGTCGGTAAGCCGAAGGTTGCTTACAAGGAGACGATCAGCGGCACGGCATTGCACATTCGGGGCAAGCACGTGAAGCAGTCGGGCGGGCGCGGTCAGTTCGGCGATTGCACGATCAACATTGAGCCGTTTAATGGACTGGGTCCGGATAGGAAGCCGCTGGATGCGGAGACCCTGAAGGAGCTTGGCTGGAAGGACAATTTCGCGTTTGAGAACAAGGTTTTCGGCGGCTCGATTCCGAAGGAATACATTCCATCGATCGAGTATGGATGTCGCATGGCGGCGAAGACGGGCGTGCTGGCGAATTATCCGCTGATCAACGTGAAGGTGACGTTGACGGATGGTTCTTATCACCCGGTTGATAGTTCGCAAATTGCGTTTGAGTTGGCGGGTCAGCTTGCGTTTCGGGATGCGGTGAGCAAGGCGAAGCCCACGATTCTGGAGCCGATCATGAAGGTCGTCGTGACGACACCGGAAGAGTTTGTGGGTAACGTGACGGGTGATTTGAATCGCCGGCGCGGTTTGATCGTCAATTCTGAGCAGCGAGGGAACACTCGCGTGGTCGAGGCGGAAGTTCCGCTTTCGGAGATGTTTGGGTATACGACGGAACTGCGGTCGATGAGCACGGGTCGGGCGAGTTCGGTGATGGAGCCGTTGAAGTATGCTCCGGTTCCGAGTTCGGTGAAGGCGGCGATTCTGGAGGAAGTTGGGTAAGCACCGCGACGCAGGCGTCGCCTCTACAAGCAGGAAATGAGCGGGAGCATGGTGAAAGCCGTGCTCCCGTTTTTGTTGGTATACTATTGGATATGCGGCAGGAACCCGTATCGTCATTGGACTATCAGGAAGTCGCTCGTCGCGGGGGCGATGCCGCCATGCGGCAGATCGGGAGGTTCTTTATGAAGGAAGGGGATGTTTACGACGCTTTGCGGGCGATCGCGTCGAAGCTCGATGAACTTGGAGTTTCTTACGCGGTGGCTGGAGGGATGGCGCTAAATGCTCACGGCTATCAACGTGCGACCTCTGATGTCGACGTACTGGTGACGGGAGAGGGGCTACGCAAGATTCATCAGGAGTTGGAGGGGCTGGGTTATGTTCCGCCTTTTGCGGGCAGTAAGAGCCTCAAGGATGTTCAGGCGAAGGTGCGCATCGAATTTTTGGTTGCAGGGCAGTTTCCCGGAGATGGGAAACCCAAGCCAGTGGCCTTTCCGGATCCGTCTGAGGCGGGTGCCGAGATTGACGGAATCCGGTATCTGAAGTTGCCGGTACTGGTTGAGTTGAAGCTGGCATCGGGATTAACGAATCCGCTTCGGATGAAGGACATCACGGATGTTTTAGAGCTGATCCAGTTGCTGAAGCTTGCTCGTGCGTTTAGCGATCAGCTTAATGCGTTCGTGCGCGATGAGTATCTGCGGCTGTGGGATTTGGCCGCGAGTCATTCACCCCAACCGGAATAGTGCAAGCCTGGGACGCTGAATGTTGCAGGTGCTGCATTGGGTGATTGTCGCGGTCTATCTGTTGCTGCCGGTGGGGGCGGTGGTGCTCGCGATTCGGCAAAGGCGGCGCGGAGAGAAGGGGGCGATCAAAGGAATAGTTCTGACGGGAATCGCGGGGGTGACGTTGTCGCTGGCGATGTCCGTCATTTATGCGACGGCGGCGGGTGGGCGGGTTTTGGTGGGGCAGGTGCTGTTGGGGGGATATTTTGCGACGGGGATGTTGCTGCTTTTGAAGGTGTTCGATTGGGTCGTGCGGGTGGGAGTGCGGAAGGGTTTGTTCATTCCATCGGCGCGGGCGGAGAACGTGAAGATGAGTGGGGGGTTGTTGGTGAGGATTTTTGTTGGGGCGATCGTGCGGGTGGTGATCGTGGCGGGGGTGGCGCTGCCTTATGTGATGTCGAGCGTGATGACGTATCGGCCGAAGGTGGGGCCGGGGGATAATCCGAAGACGCAGTTGGGGTTTGAGTTTGAGCGGGTGGAGTTTCGGGCGAGCGATGGGGTATCGCTCGTGGGGTGGTGGATTCCGGCTGGAAAGCAGACGAAGCGGAGCGAGCGGTGGGAGGAGTGGGGGGAGAATACGGTGTTGGTTTGTCATGGGCTGGGGGCGAATAAATCAAATCAGTTGTTCATGGCGCGGCAGTTGGTGCCGGGAGGATTTAATGTGCTGGCGTTTGATTTTCGGGCGGCTGGGGAATCGGGCGGGCAGTTGTCGACGTTCGGGGATCTGGAGCGGCGGGACGTGCTGGGGGCGGTGAAGTGGGTGCGGGAGAATCGGGCGGACGAGGGGCGGAAGATCTTTGGGGTGGGGGCGAGCATGGGCGGAAGTGCGCTGATCGCGGCGGCGGCGGATGCGAGTGAGGAGGGGCGGGCGATTAACGCGGTGGCGACGTACGCGGCGTATGACAGCCTGGACGGGCTGGCGCAGAGTGTGACGAAGAATTACTTTTTGCCGCCGCTGGGGTGGTTGGTGATGAAGGTGGGAGTGCCGCTGGCGAGCGTGCAGACGGGGGCGGATTTGCGATCTTTTTCACCGGCGAACCTGGCGGGGGAGATGTGGCCTCGTCCGCTGCTTTTGATTCACGGGGTGCAGGATCGGATCATTCCGTTTGAGCATGCGCAGCGGTTATACGAGGGGGCGGCGCTGCCGAAGTTTTTTCTTTGGATTGAGAAGGGGGATCATAATGATGTGCTGGGGGATGAGGGTGCGGCGCGGGCGGTGTTGCGGTTTTTTCGGACGGCGAAGGAGGAGCCGGTGATTTGAGGGGGTGGGCATCGTGGGGGGGTAGGATGGGGGGACGGGTGGGCCTTCGGCCCGACGGCTGCGCGCGGTCAGGTGGCGGTGACGAAGTTGATTTCTTTGATGGGGGGGACGAGTCGGGCTTGGGCGCCTTCGTTTAGGAGTTTGGTGATGGCTTGTCTTCCTGTTGAACCGTAGTCGAGGGTCCATTTGTTGACGTACATGCCTACGAACTGGTCGGCGAGGTTGCGGTCGAGGTCGCGGCCGAATTGGAGAGCGTAGTCTATGGCTTGGGCGCGGTGATCCAAGGAATATTGGATGGATTTTTTTAGGATGTTGGTGACTTCCTGCATGGTTTGGGTGCCGAGGTCTTTGCGGATGCAGTTGCCGCCGAGGGGGAGGGGGAGGTTGGTTTTCTGATACCACCATTTGCCGAGGTCGAGGACGAGGTGGAGGCCGGATTGTTGGTAGGTGAGTTGGCCCTCGTGGATGATGAGGCCTGCGTCGGCTTTGCCGTCTTTCACATACTGGGAGATCTGGTCGAAGGGGATGACGTGATAGTGGAACCTGGCTTCGGCGCGGGGGCGGTTGTCGTCGCGGATGCCGATGGATTTGGCATCGGGTGCGCCGCGGCCGAGGGCGAGTTGGAGGGTGAGGAAGGCGGTGGTGAGTTCGCCGGGGATTGCGATGGTTTTGCCGATCAAATCATTTGTCGTCATCGGTTTGTTTGCGATGACCATGGGTCCGTAGTTGTCGCCCATGGATGAGCCGCAGGAGGTGAGGGCGTATTTGTCGGCGACGTGGGGATAGGCGTGGATGGAGATGGCGGTGATTTCGAGTTCGCCGTTGATGGCGCGGTCGTTGAGGGTTTGGATGTCCTGGAGGACGTGCTGGAAGCGGTATCGGCCGGTGTCGATGAGGGGAGGGTCCTGCGCGAGGGCGTAGAACATGAAGGCGTCGTCGGGGTCGGGGGAATGGCCGAGGTTGAGGAGGGTTTGGTTCATATCTTCCGGAGATTCTCTGGATCGCTGATTGCAGATCAAACTGCTGCGCAAGTTTCATGAGAATTGAAGAGCGGAGAATACCTGAAATTGTCCGGTGAAAAGTATTCATTCGTGGTATGGATCAACGATGACTTCCAAATCATCTACATCCGGTTCGTCGGGACGCACAAGGAGTACGATGAAATCGACGCGCAAACGATCTAAACGTGATGGAGTATCGAAGCCACGCGTATTGAAGACTGAAGGGGAATACGAGGCGGCGCTGGCGCGCGTGGAGGAGCTGATGAGCGCGCGAGCGGGGACGGCGCAGGGGAGGAGTTGGAATTGTGGGCGCTTCTGATTGAGCGGTATGAGCAAGAGCGTCATCCGGTGGATCCGCCGGACGCGATTGAGGCGATTCGATTTCGAATGGAGCAGCAAGAGTTGGAGCCGAAGGATTTGGTCCCCTTGATTGGGAGCCGCAGCCGCGTGTCGGAGGTGTTGAGCGGCAAGCGGTCGTTGAGCTTACGGATGATTCGAGCATTGCATCGCGCGCTCGGGATTCCGGCGGAAGTGCTTATCGGCGCGGCAGCGTGAGGAGGATGTTCTGAAAGTCCCGCGCGAAGGCGGGGGCGTCGAGGAGGGGAGAAGTCATGAGTCGATCGCGGAGGGTCGCGCGATAAGAAGCGAGACGATCAATGTCTCTGGCGAGAGTGGTCGCGATTTCGAGGTAAGAATCAGGGGAACCGGCGATGAGTTCGGGGAGGTTGGCGTTGGTGAGGATGCTGATGCCGACGCGGGAGACGTGCGTGGTTCCTTCTAGTGTGATGACGGGGACGCCCATCCAGAGGGCTTCGCAGGTGGTGGTGGTGCCGTTGTAGGGGAACGGGTCGAGGGCGATGTCGATGTGGTTGTAGAAGTCGAGGTGGTGGGTGAAGGCCTGGACGGGGGGATGGATGTCTAACTGGTTGTCGGGGATTTGGTGGGAGAGGAAGTGTTCGCGGACTTTTTGGCGCGTGATTTCGTCGGCGAGGTAGGTGGACTTGATGAGGAGTTTGGAATTGGGGAGAGCGCGGAGGATTTGGGACCAGAGGTTCAGCGTGGCGGGGGAGAGTTTTGCGACGCGGTTGAAGGAGCCGAAGGTGAGGGGACGGTCGGGGCGGATTTGGATGGGGGGGGAATCTTTTGAGGGGGCGTAGCAGAGGAAGGAGTGGGGGAGGCGGAGGAGGGATTCGGTGTGGAGGGAGTGGGGAGAGAGCGACGGAGCGACGGAGCGACGAAGCGACGAAGGGAGGGGATCGGCGAAATTGTCGGTGATGCGGTAGTCGATTTGGGGGAGGCCGGTGGTGTCGGGGTAGCCCAGGTAGGTGATTTGGGTGGGGGCGGGTTTTCGGGCGAAGAGCTTCAGGCGGTTGTTGGCGGTGTGGCCGGCGAGGTCGATGAGGATGTCGATCTGGTCTTGTCGTATTTGGGAGAAGAGGGCGTCGTCGGTGAGGGGTTTGGAGTCTTGCCAGTGGTGGACGTGGGATTGGAGTCGGGCGGTGACTTGGTCTTTGGTGATGGTGTCGGAGTAGATGAAGAGTTCGAACTTCGATTTGTCGTGATGTTGGAGGAGGGGTTCTAGGAATGCGGCGACGGGATGATGCCAGAGGTCGGGGGAGAGGTAGGCGAGGCGGAGCTTGGGGAGAAGCGACGTAGCGACGGAGCGACGAAGCGACGGAGGGGGGGAAGCGGGGGAAGCAGAGTGGAGTGTGTGTTGGGTGGCCCAGCGTTGGTGTTCTTCTAAGATTTCCTGGGGGTCGTGGGGTGTGTAGTGGAGGTGGAGGAGAAGGTTGCTGTGGGCGTCGGTGTAGTTGGGGTTCAGTTGCAGGGCGGTGCGGAGGTGGGAGAGAGATTGGTCGTGTTGGCCCAGCGCGGCGAGGGCGGTGGCGAGGTTGTTATGGGGCTCGGGGAGGTTGGGGTTGAGCTGGATCGCGCGCTGGAGGGATTCGACGGCGGCGGCGACTTGGCCGGCGTGCTGGAGGGCTTCGCCGAGGTTCAGGTGGAGACGGGGGTCGTTGGGATTCAGTTGAGTCGCGGCGCGGTAGGCGGCGATGGCTTCGGGAAGACGGTTGAGATGACGCAGCGCGCGGGCGTAGGCGTCGAGGGTGTCGGGGTCGTTGGGGTTCAGACGAATGGCGGTCTGGTAGGACGTGATGGCGTCGGCGGATTTGCCTTGGCGGAGGAGGGCTTCGCCGAGGGCGGCGTGGGTTGGGGGAAAGTTGGGATTGATTGCGAGAGACTTGCAGAGGTTTTGTTCGGCGGGTTGGAGTTCGGCAGTCGCGAGATGGAGGTTGCCGAGATTGCTGTAGGCGCGGAAGTAGTCGGGGCGGATGGCGATGGCTTTGTGGTAGGCTTCTTTGGCTTCGAGGGTGCGGCCTTGTTGTTGGAGGGCGTTGGCGAGGTTGTTCCAGGCTTCGGGAAACTTGGGGTTAAGACGGAGCGCGAAGCGGTACGAGGCCTCGGATTCTGAAAGGTGATCAAGAGCGCGGAAAGCTTCTCCGAGGGTGTTGTGGGTGCTGGGGACGTTGGGGGCGATCCTGATGGAGCGGTCGAGAAGCGAAATAGCGTCGGCGGGGCGACCGGCTTGGAGGAGCAGAAGGCCGAGGAGGCGGAGGGCATCGGGATTGTTTGGGGCTGTCGCGAGGATCTGGCGATAGAGTTGATCGGCGGCGGGAAGTTGGCCTTGCTGGTGGAGGCGGGTGGCTTGCTGGAGGGATTGTTGGATTTGGGCGGGGGTCATTTGGCGATGGGGAGAATATCGGCGCGGTAGGGGAAATCGCAAATTGGACCGGGGGCTAGGCGGTTGAATAACCGGTCCTCCGAAGGGGACCCTGCGTGGTAAGATGTGAAATTCGATAAACTAATGGATGCGGGGATGGTCAATAAGCCGGGCGGTCGGGCGTTGTAGGGGGGTAGAGAAAGGGAGTTCATGACGACTTTGCATCCATTGCTTCGGCCTTATAAGGCGAATAGCGACGATCCGTTTGACGCGATCAAGGCGGCGCATTTGTTGAACCGGGCGGGATTTGGTGGGACGCCGGAGGAGATCGAGAAGGTTTTGAAGCTTGGGCCGGTGGATGCGGTGGACTGGCTGTTTGATTTTCCGGATGCGGGGGCGGAAGAGCAGAGCCAGGATGATTTGCCGAACTTGTCGAGCATCGAAGGGTATCCGAGGACGTTTCGGGAGATATCGCAGAAGCTCAAAGAGTTGGCGCCTGAGGCGCGGAAGACGTATCGCGCGGAGTTGATGCGGGCGAACGTCGAGGCGGTGCGGGCGACGGCGAGTTGGTGGCTGAAGCGAATGGCGTACGGCGCGCATCCCTTGCAGGAGAAGTTGACGCTGTTCTGGCATGGTCACTTTACGACGAGCGCGAAGGATGAGCGGGCGGCGCTTCTGATGTGGAATCAGAATGATCTGCTGCGGCGGCAGGCGGCGGGGAATTTTCGGGAGTTCGTGCGGCTGATCTCGCGGAATCCGGCGATGCTGGATTATCTGAACAACCAGCAGAATCGGAAAAAGCATCCGAACGAGAATTACGCGCGAGAGTTGATGGAGTTGTTCACGCTTGGGATCGGCAACTACACCGAAGTCGATATTAAGCAGGCAGCGCGCGCGTTTACCGGGTGGGGGCATGATGGGGAGGATTTTTACTTCCGCAAGAGCGACCACGATTACGATGAGAAGGCGTTCTTCGGGAAGGTCGGCAAATTCGATGGCGACGATGTGCTCGAGATCATTCTTCAGAAGCCCGCGTGCGCGAAATACATCTCGACGAAGCTGTTCAGGTACTTTGGATATGAGGATGTGGAAGAGCCGGTGGCGGAGGGTCTGGCGGGGCTGCTCCGCGAGAGCAAGTGGGAGATGCGGCCGCTGTTGCGGACGATCCTGACGAGCCAGGCGTTCTATAGTGAGAAGGCGATTGGTTCGCAGATCAAGTCGCCGATTCAGTTGGTGGTGGGGACGATTCGGATGCTGGGGTTAGAGCCGCCGCCGGGGAGGATGCTGGAGGGGGCACTGAATCAGATGGGGCAGGTGCCGTTGCAGCCGCCGAATGTGAAAGGATGGCCGGGGGGAAGGTCGTGGATTAACACGAGTACGTTGTTTGTTCGATATAACACGGCGGTTTTCCTGGCGGGCGGCGGCGGGCAGATTCCGGCGGCTTATGGGAGCAAACTGCAGAAGCCGCGGATCAAAATGGAGAAGGGGACGGTCGAGGATTTTGATGTGAAGCATGAGGGCGGGAAGACGGACGAGGTGGTGGAATATTGGGTTTCGCGTTTGATTCAGAGGCCGGTGGGAACGGAAAAGAAGAAGGCGTTGATTGAGGCGCTGGGATCGAAGCCGGAGAATGAGCAGTCGATTAAGAAGATGGTACAACTGATTGTTTCGATGCCGGAGTATCAGTTGTGTTGATCGTAGCACGGGCATCTTGCCCGTGTGTGAATCGGGAACACGGGCAGAGATGCCCGGCTACAGGTGATGAATATGCTTGAGAATATGTCGACACGCCGGGTGTTTTTGCACAAGGGTCTGACGTTGCTGGCGCTGGCGCCGACGGTGCCGACGTTTCTGGATCAGACGGTGCTGGCGATGGCTAATCCTGAAGATGTAAAGCTGACGCAGCAGCCGAGCGGGAAAGATGGAAAGATCCTGGTTGTCGTGCAGCTCTCGGGCGGGAACGATGGTTTGAACATGGTGGTGCCCTATGGGGATGATGCGTATCACCGCGCGCGGCCTGCGATCAAGCATGATGCGAAGAGCGTTCACAAGGTGAACGATTACATCGGGCTGCATCCGAACCTGGCGCCGTTGAAAGAGCTGTATGATGACGGGCGGATGTCGATCGTGCAGGGCGTGGGGTATCCGAACCCGAACCGTTCGCACTTTCGGTCGATGGATATCTGGCACAGCGCGGCGCCGGACAAGGAAATCGTGACGAGCGGTTGGCTCGGGAAGTATTTCGATAACACATGCGTGGGATCAGATCCGCATGTGGGGGTTGCGATTGGCGAGACGATGCCGCTGGCGATGCGGGGGGATCGGGTGATGCCGTTGAGCTTCGATCGGCCGGAGACGTATCGGTACAACGGGAAGGATAAGGATCATTATCTTGAGTTGAATAAGATACCGAGTGGCGGCACGGGCAAATTGCCCGTGGGTTCCGAAGAAAGACACGGGCAGGATGCCCGTGCCGCGAAGAAGATAGTGGCGGGATCGGATCAGTTGGATTTCCTGCATCGCACGGCGATGGATGCGCAGCTCAGCAGCGATGACATCCTGCGGATGACGGCTCGGCACGAGGGTCCGATGGCGTATCCCGCGGGAACGTTCGGGAACGGGCTGCGGACGATTGCGGCGATGATCGCCGGTGGGCTGCCGACGCGGGTTTATTACGTTTCGCTGACGGGTTTCGACACGCATGCGAACGAGCGCGGGCGTCATGATCAGCTCATGCAGCAGTTGGCATCCGGCGTCAGCGCGTTCTGGAAGGACATCAAGAAGCAGGGGAACAACGATCGCGTGATGATGATGACGTTCAGCGAGTTTGGCCGGCGCGTGGAGCAGAATGCGTCGGGTGGGACCGATCACGGGGCGGCGGCGCCGATGTTTGTGATGGGGCCGAAGCTGAAGACGGGCATTCTTGGGAAGCATCCGTCGCTTACGGATCTGGATGCGGGGGATCTGAAGTACAACACGGACTTCCGCAGCGTTTACGCATCGGTGATTCAGAATTGGATGGGGACGGCGAGCAAGCCGATTCTGGGGCAGCAGTTTCCGTTGCTGCCGATCCTGAAGGCTTAAATGGCCGTGCGTGATTCGGCGCTGATTGTCATCCTGAGGTACTCCGAAGGATCTGGCCTGAATTGCTCACCGGGCAGATCCTTCGGAGTACCTCAGAGCCTGTGAAAATTTGACTGTAGCACGGGCATCTTGCCCGTGTCTGCATCATCAACACGGGCAAGATGCCCGTGCCACGGAAATAGTTCACACACTCTCAGGATGACAACGAACGGCGAGTGATCCTGCACAGTGATATCGAGGGAGGTATTGTGGCGCAAGAGCATCTACGGGATTCGTAGGGGCGAGACATTTATCGCCCGCTTTTATACCCCCGAAAACAGGGCGCGAAAATAATCACCCCGAACAAGCCCACCACCCCGTACCCACGGTGCGGTAGTCA
>JBBRYX010000028.1:0-54506 GCA_038237225.1 Tepidisphaerales bacterium
GCCCTTCTGCCGGAAGGTAGTATCCTCCTTGGATTCCTCGTAGTGGGGACGCCAGCGTCGCGGTCGACCCGCAGCGTCAAATAACCCCAAGATTAGCGGCTGCGCCGCGACCGCGACGCAGCGTCGCCACCACAGAAGAAGATCATCCGCATCCACTCGTATGAAGAACCAGCGCAGCCAGATGCCGCGCCGGTTCAGGGTGGTTTGATTAAGGGAGGATCCGCAGATTACCCGCGCAGCTCGCGCTCGGCCCGAAGCCAGTTGTCGTGCTCAGAGCCGCCCTTGCCGGACTGCCAGATTTCGTAGGCGCGCCTGGCGACCATTTCCGGTGTGATCTGTTTCCGCATCGCCTTGGGAGCAGCGGCCGCGCCCGGGCGAGGAATGGACGTATTGCGAACTTCCGTCCGCGTGGGTGCCGGTGCGGCCTTCGTTGCGGTTGTGAAGGTCGGGAGGGACGAGGGCGTCGGGGGGGTTGATGTTGTCGAAGAAATTGGCTTCCGAGCCATGGGTGTACTCCTTTGCATCTGATTTAGAATGCCCGCAAGCGCCATCCAACCGGCACTCGATCGGTCAGCATTTATCAAACTGATCGGCTGAGATCAACTTATCGGACCAGAGTTTTTTTGGAAAAATCCCGCGGGTCAACAGTTATTTCGCGTCGTGGAGCTTTGGGTTCGTGAACAAACTCGAAGACATGGCCGCTGAAGCGGCCACGCCGGTTCGAGGTCTCGGGAGGAGAATGGTTATTCACGGAGCCTGTCGCTTCGGATCATTCGTTGGCGGTGATTTTTTTCTTGAGGAATTGGTTCGCGATGGCCGCATCCACGTTCTGACCGTGCGCTTTCATAAATCCGCCCATCGCCTGCCCGAGTTGTTTATCCGTGAATTCCTTGCCCGCGAGGAACTCATCCACCAGCCGCTCCGTCTCCTCAGCCGACGCCTTTTTCGGAAGATATTCGTCCACAATTGCGATTTCCTGCTTCAGCTTGATCACTTCCTCCGGTTTCCCAAGCTTCTCATATTCCTCCGCGCTCTTTCGTAGCTTTTTACCGTAGGATTCAACGGCTTGCAGCGGCGTCGTCGGTTTTGAGGCCAAATCGACGTTTTTCACGTCGCTCAGCAGCATCCGGATGACCATCAGCCGATCCTTCTGCCCCGCTTTGAGTGCTGTCTTCATGTCTTCCGTGAGTTGCGTAAGAAGGTCCATTTTGTACTCCGTTTGAGTTTTGTTATGTTATAATCCCGAACGAGGGGCTTTCCCATATCTCGCAAGTTCGCGTTCGCTGAACGTGGCAGGGCATTCGCGAGGATCGCGCAACAGACCACAGACCACGGACAACGGGCAACTGACAACAGACGGGCATACAGGATGGTACACGGACAACTCATTGAAGGGATTCTGAACATTCCCCCGGGCGACCGCCGCGACGGGCAGCTTCGCGATCCGAAGCACCCGCTGAAGCCGGTGAACGGGATCGTGATCCCCAAGCAGGTGATCCACCAGCTTCAGCTTCGACCGGGGCTGCTGCTGCGCGGTATGCCGCGCGGGAAGATGATGGACCGCTTCGAGTCCATCGAAGGACTTCCACCCGCCGACTACGCCGAAAAAGTCCATCTCTACGACGGCACCGCGCTCGACCCCCAGCCCATGATCAAGCTCGAGCACGACCCCAAGGAATACACCACCCGCGCGATGGACATCCTCGCGCCCATCGGCTTCGGCCAGCGCGGCCTGATCGTCTCGCCGCCCCGCAGCGGGAAAACCGTCCTCCTTCAGAACCTCGCCAAGGGCATCCACGCGAACTATCCGAACGTCAAGCTGGTCCTTCTTCTCGTCGATGAGCGCCCCGAAGAAGTCACGGACATGAAGCGGAACGTCCCGGGTGAAGTTTTCGCCAGCTCCAACGACAACACGATCGAGAAACACCTCGACCTCTGCCAGCTCGTCATCGAGCGCTGCAAACGCCAGGTCGAGTTTGGACAGGACATTGTCGTTCTGCTTGATTCCCTCACGCGCTTGGGACGGGCGTTCAACGTCGGCGGACCCGGTGGCGGCAAAACCATGTCTGGCGGTCTTGATAACCGCGCCCTGGAAATCCCCAAGCGACTCTTCGGCGCCGCTCGAAAAATCGAGCACGGGGGCTCGCTCACGATCATCGCCACCTGCCTCGTCGACACCGGCTCCCGCATGGATCAGGTTATCTTCGAAGAGTTCAAAGGCACCGGGAATATGGAGCTGACGCTCGACCGCAATGTCGCCAACATGCGAATCTATCCCGCGTTTAACATCACCAGTTCGGGCACCCGCAAGGAAGAAAAGCTGCTGAGCGAAAAGGAGCTGGCTGCCGCGCGGTCGATTCGCAGGCATCTCATCGACATGCCCCCGGCGCAGGCGATGAAGACATTGATCGACGCTTTGAGCAAGACAAAGTCGAATGCAGATCTGTATGCGGGGATGGCGCCGCGATAGGAGAACCTTCAAGGAAAGTCCGACGGGCTTCCGCCCGCGGCTAAACTGCTCGAAGTCGCACGCTCTTCGACAACCAACAGGTGCTGGGGTGGGCGAAGCTTTAGCCGCGGGCGGAAGCCCGTCGGTCGTGACGCGCGTTATACTCCCCCCCTTCATGCCCGCATATCACTTCACATTGCACGCCTATCGAAGCTGGGGACCGGACAATAAACGTGGATACGTCAGGCGCGGTGGAAAAGTTCTCCCTCCCCGATCCGAAGCAAGCCAGGAAATACGACGATCGCGCACGTGATGAACCCGCAGTATTCACGACAGAAGTCCAGCGCATCCTGATCCGCACAGCCGCGGACTTTTGCGCGCGGCGCAAATTAAGATTTCACGCCGCCGGATCCGATCCGTCTCACATCCATTACGTCATCAGTTGGCGCCAATATTCGTCGTGGACTGAGATCCTTCGCCGACTCAAGAACATTTTGAGCAAAGAGCTCAACAGACAACTCAACGGCACCCGACCCTGGTTCGTTCGCGGCGCGAATTCCAAGCCTGTCGGCAACCACGGACACCTCAATCTGTTGCTGAACACCTATCTTCCGGACCATCCCGGCGTCAGTTGGGGCGAAGGCAAACCTTTACCCTGACGCCGAGTCGCTTTATAAGTTGACGGCCCGACCGAACCGCTGCTGTATGACCGAAACGACGACCATTGCCCGCTTCCCGCGCACCGCTCCTTCCGCGGCGTCTTATCCACCGCGCGCTCCCCGCCGTCCGCTCTACCATGCCGGCACCGCCTTCGGTCGCTTCGTGTTCTCCGTCGCGATGAATGTGCGTCAAGTTCGACCGGAAATCCCCAGTCGCCGCGGGCCGTTTATCCTTGCCATTACCCACCTCTCGCACCTTGAACCGATTATCTCGTGCGTCCTGATCGAGCGCAGGATCGAATGGATGACGCGGAGGGAATTTTATAAGCATCGTCCGATCGCCTGGCTGCTTGCCGCGCTTGACTGCTTCATGGTCAATCGCCAGGGCGTTCCGGTGGCCGCCATTCGGGAGGCGATCGCTCGACTCAAGAATGGCCGCGTCGTCGGCATCTGCCCCGAAGGTGGCGTCACTCATGGAAAAGATGCCGCCATCCACGGAGGTCCCATTAAGCGCGGCGTTGCGTCCGCCTCCATCCGCTCCGGCGCTCCCATCATCCCCTGCGTCATGCTCGGCACCCACAAGCTCAACAAAATCCGCCCCTGGCTCCCCATCAAAAGCGGCGAGCTTTACGTCGCCTACGGCCATCCCATTCACCCCCCCGCCAACACAAAATCCACCCGCACCACCCGCCAAGCGCTTGCCGATCAGCTTCGCCAATCCTACCAGGATCTCTACGCAGAGCTTCGCGCCGCATACAATCTCAACGACGCCGAAGACCCGTAGTCACGTTTCACGTTTCACGTTTCACGTTTTTCCCCCACCCCCTTGTCCGACCCCTTCTACAACCTCACCGTTCTCGTCTGTAAGCCCGCCTTCACCATCTCGTCGTCGCCGATCGTCCTCCATGCCGATAGAATCCCGCGGCGCGACGCCTGCATCATCGCGCCCACGCACCTCAGCGCGTTCGATGTCCCTTGTCTCATGGCCATCTCCCCGCGTAACCTCGATTTCGTCTCCATCGTCGAGCTTTTTCGCAACCCGCTGCTCGCGACCTTCTTCCGCAACATGAACGCGTTTCCGCTCGACCGCGGCCGCGTGGATCCCGCGACCACGCGTATCATTTTTGATCGGCTCAACAACCGCCGCGCCGTGGTCATGTTCCCAGAAGGGCACCTTCGTTCCCCGGTCCAATCCGTTCTCGCCGGCGGTCCCTTCAAGCCGTCACTACTCCGCATCGCCCAACTCGCGAAGGTGCCGATCATCCCCACCGTTATCCTCGGGACCGGCGCGTACAAGGAGTTGCCGGCATGGTATCCCCTGCGCCAAACCCGCTACGCCGTCAATATTGGACAACGACTCCATGTCACCGCGAACGAAGACGTTAATGCGGCTGCTGCGACGCTTCGCCAATCCTGGCGCGCACTGCATCAGGAGCTCCGGAATCATCCTCGCTTTCCCGGCACCGTTGCCGCTCGTGAATCCAATCGGATTTTGACCGTCCCTGTTCCCCCCGCTTCTTGATTGCGCGCGGAATCCTATGATCAATTTGCCTTTCCCCCGCCCACGCCTTACATCATCCCCATGGCCCGGCTCCGCGACATCCCCACGGTCTTTCGCACCATGGGGTTCATCCCGTTTGTGAAAAAAGTCTATTTTGAAATCAACGACGACAACCTTTTCACCTGGGCCGCTTCCCTCGCGTATTCGTGGCTGTTCGCGATTTTCCCGTTCTTCGTGTTTCTCCTCACGCTGATCCCGCTGCTTAAGCCGGCGTGGAAGCAGGAAGCGGTTGAGCGCATCAACTCCGCCGTCAACACGCTGCCGCGGGAAACCCGGATCACGCTGCACACGTACCTCGATCCCAAGCTCAACGAGTTGCTCTTCCAGCCCCCTCCCGCAATCACCGGCATCCTCTCGATCGGCCTGCTCGTCACCATCTGGGCCGCCAGCGGCGGGTTGAACACGACCATGGCGGCGATGAACAAATGCCACGACGTCGAGAAGGCGAGGCCATTTTACAAACAGCGCCCTCTCGCCGTCGGTCTGACCATCGTCGTCGCGACCATGATCCTCGCGGTGGTGATCCTCATTCCCATCGGCTCGCTCGTTACCCGCCAACTGACCAGCGGCGCTGAGACCATGCTCAACACAATCTCCCCCGGCACATCCACCGCCACCACCCTGCCCGCAACAGCGGAGAAATTTTTGAATCCCGTCTGGCTGATCCTCTGGCAGTTTTTTCGCTACTCGATCGGGCTCCTGCTGATGCTCTTCGTCGTCGCCATCGTCTACCACTTCGGGCCCAACGTGAAGCAGCGCTGGCGGATCATCACCCCCGGCTCGGTCTTCACCGTCGCAAGCTGGATCTTGCTCGGGCTGGTCTTCCGCCTCTACGTCGACAAATACGGCAAATACAGCCAAACCTACGGCACCGTCGGCGGCGTCGCCGTCCTGCTCCTGCTGTTTTATCTCGACTCACTGATGATCCTCATCGGCGCCGAGATCAACGCGGAAATTGATTACGCGATCAAGCGGATCAAGCAACCCATTCCCCTCCCCACCGCGGACGCGGCTGTTGGCGTGGGGCCGGCGCCTTAGCCAAATAGCTGACCCTCGCGGTTAAGCTGCATGCGAACAGCAAGCGTCGACTCATCATTGATGTTAAGCACCGCAATCGTTGTTCGTCCTACTGCGGTACTGCCTGCAAGCTCAAGCCCCCGCCACTGAAAGTGCTCGCTCCAAACATCTGTTCGCGGGTTGTAAAGGCGCTCCATCTGCATTGCGACTGGATCGATCCCTGCAATGTTCGGGCCCTTGAATCTGTTGCACCGCGCACAGCAGAGCGCCAAGTTGTTAGACTCTGATCCGCCACGATGCTGACGAGCAATCACATGATCGAGCGGAAAACGAATCGCGGAAGCGGCCTGCGGCAACTGGCAGTACTCGCATCGGTTGTGAGCGCGGTTGCGAACTTCCTGCTCGAGTTGCCGCGTCATCCTAAGCGATCCGTCGATCCGGGGACCTGCCCAGCGACAAGCGGGCCTTGGATTGGATGATCATCAGGAAGTCGTTGACGTGCAGAAATCCATCAAGTTCCGCTTGCTCTTGTGCGGAGAGCGTTCCCTGCTGCGCCTTCTCTGACAGCTCTGCAATCCGCTGATGATCCGTTTCCGGAAAGTCCAGCGTCAGCACATACTTCGCCAGGTCGGGCGGAAGATCGCCCTTATCGGGTTGTATGACGCGTCCGAGGATGGAGGATTCGATGCTCCTGACCATGATTCAATTATACCACCTTTTTACTTCGTGGAGACCCGCCAGATAGCCCAGTCGCCGCCTCTATTCGAACGGAAGTAGAGGGCGCTGCCGCCGGGGTCCCAGGCCGGGTGATCGTCCCAACTTCCGTTAGTGGTGATCTGAACGGGGCGGTCGGGGTGGGCCAGGTCCATGGCCCAGATGTCCCAGTTGTGCCGGCGGTCTTCGTCGACCCCGGAGTCGGAGACGTAGGCGAGTTTGGTCCCGTCTTTAGAAAAAATCGGGTCGAACTCATCGACATCCGGGGTGTTGGTGATGTTCTGCGGCGAGCCGCCGTTGTCGCTCATGACGTAGAGATCGCGTTTGCCGGTTTTGTCGTTGATGCCGCAGAAGATGATGGCATCGTTCTTCGGACTGACGCGCGGCTGCGAGCCGCCGACCATGGTGAGGTCCGTGCGAGTGACCGTTCCCAGGAGCGTCATGTAGAGGCGCGGATCCGGGCGGGTATCGACGCTGGCCTGGTAGAAGAGCCTCGGCTTGGGATCCGAGTCAATCGAGGGCCAGAGGTCGTTGGTGTCGCCGGTGGTGAGCTGTTCAATCCCGGGAGCGCCGGTGGCGCTCATGCGCCAGATGCTGAGTCTTCGGCCCGCTCGGTTTGACGAGAATACGATCTTGTCGCCGCCTGGGGTGAAGACGGGCGCGATCTCGAGGCTCTTGCCGTCGTTGAGATAGACCGCGCCCTGGGAACCATCCGAGCGGATCATGATCATCTGCGAGCGGAAATTATTCTTGTCGTTGCCGTAGAGAATGGTGAAGAGGACACTGACGCCGTCGGGGGAAACGGCAAGCGTGTCGATCTGGGTGCCCTTGGGCAGTCGCGTCAGCTGCGCAGGCGGATCCTTCTGGTTTTCGCTCACGTCTTTCCAGGCCAGGGTGTTCGGGGTGACCTTGGGGACGATCTCCCAGCCTTCGTCGCCGCGCTCGAGCGTCGGCGCGAGCAGCGCCACGGGACGGGTACGAATTTCCTTCAACGTGACGGAATAGTCGCTCTTGCCTTCGTCATACGCGATGACGAGATTCTGGGAATACCACTCGGAGTCCGCAGTCTTTTTCGCAACGACGGCGGTGTAGGTTTTCAGCTCGCCCTTCTCATCGGTCGGTGGGAAGGCAAGCGTGGTGGTCGATACGCCGCTCGCGTCGCGGGGAAGCTCTTTCCCGTCGATAGTGACCGTCCCGCCCAGAGGCGCGGTCGTGATATGAACTTCCTTCGAGCGCGCCACAAGAGGGATGCTGTAATCGCTCTTGGCTTCGTCCCAGCCGATCTTCAGGGCGACTTCAGGGTATCCCTTCCTGATGGCCTTGATGTGCTGGGGGATGACGGCATCCGTGTCCCGGTCGACCGGGAATGCCCGGTCCGTGACAGTCACGGGCGAGGTTCCGACGAGTTGATCGTCAAGGTAAATCTGCGCGCCGGGCGGCGTGGTGCTGATGTTGAGCGTCTTCTTCCGCGGCTGAAGCTGAAGCGCGTACGACTGCTGCTGATCCTGCCACGAGACAACCTGCTGGGCGCGCTCGTAACCCTCGCGGTCGGCGGTGACGGTATGGGTCGTCCAGTTGCTCCTCGCATCGACGGTGAATTCCAACTCGACCGATGTCGTGTCCTGAGGCTCCGTCGTAATCGACCGGCCATCCACGCTGATCGTCGCGGGGACCGGTTGGACGGTGAACGTGACGCGCTTGGTGAGATACTTCAGCTCCACGACCTGCCTGTCGGGCTTAAAATCCTTCTTGAGCGGGATCGTCTGTTCTTTATAGCCGACTCGAGAGACCGTGACGGTGTGGGTCTCGGCATTGGAGCCGAAGATGATCTGGTCGGTGACGTTTCCCTTGCCGCGCTCGACGCCGTCGATGCGGATGAGCGCATCGGGCGGCTTGGTGGTAACGGTCAGAATACGCGTGGTGGTGCAACCGATGAACAGCGCGAACAGCACGATGGGAAGGAAGCGATACATAGTGAGGATACGATAAGCGGAGGAGGGGCCGGATGTAAAAGGGAAGACAAATTGCGCGAACACGACCGCCGCGCCCATCCCTCAATCCACCATGAGCGCGGACCATGGGAATCTTCCGCAGACAAATGATCCACCCGCAAGGCCAAGCCCAGGGGCTTCAGCCCTGGGTCCTTCCCCCGTGGTCAAGCGTGATGATTTTTGATTTGTTATGATAGAAGCCATATGGCTAATCAAATCACAATTGAAACGGAGCGGGAGGACGATGGCCGATGGTTGGCGGATGTTCCGCTGCTGCCTGGCACGCTTGCGTATGGCAAAACCCGCGAAGAGGCCATCTCCAAGGTACAGGCGCTCGCGCTGCGGGTCTTGGCAGACCGTATCGAGCACGGAGAAGACGTTCCTGAAGTGGCCCGTCATTTCGTGGTAGCGGCGTGAGTCGCTTTGGTTCCTACAAAGCACGGCGGGTGCTCGCAGCGCTCTTGCGGATCGGGTGGCAGATCAAGCGATAGGGCGGAACATCACATCGGGTGCTTTCTCGCGAAGGGTGGCCAAGTTTTGTTTTCGCGTTTCACGACAACGAAGAGATCGGTCCGCGCATGATGGCACGCCTCGCGCGAAACAGCGGCTTGAAACCTGAGGATCTCTAAGAGACCGAGAAGCCTCCCCCGGGCGTGGAGTCAGATTTCCTAAGGACGATAATCCACCCGGCAACGTCTTTGCCGTCTTCCTGGCGAAGAGAATGCTCTTGCACGAAAGTCTCGGTCAGGGCGTGCGCGCGGGCGAGGTCGCGGATGTATTCGATGTTGTGCGTGTAGCGGCGGGAAACGCGCAGGCGGTAGCCGGGGTCGTCCTGCCGTTCGATTGAGAACGCGAACAGGCCGCCGGCGCGGAGGATGCGGCAGACGTGGGGGAAGATGTTGGAGAGGTCGCCGATGTAGATGAAGACGTCGGCGGCAAGAATGAGGTCAAAGGTTTTTTCCGCAGCACGCAGGAACGTGTGAAGTTCTTCCTGATGGAGCTCATCGTAAATGTTTCGCTGGCGCGACTGCTCGATCATTTGCGGAACGAGATCGACGCCGACGAGCCAACGGGCGAAGGGTTTGAACAGCTCGCCGGCGAGACCGGTGCCGCAACCGAGATCGAGGATGTCCATGTGATCATTGGGCGAGAGCGACCTTACCGCCGCGAGAAGGTGCTCGGGCGCGCGATATTTGAGTTCATGCACGAGGTGCTGATCGAAGCTGGCGGCATATTCGCCGAACAGTCCCAGCAGATAATCGCGGGGAGCGGCGGGTGGAGTGTCCTTGGCTTCGGAAAAAGCGGCGGCGCTGTACTTCCATTTTTCGGCGCCGGGATCGAGACGCGCGGCGGTGCGGTAGCAGACGGCGGCTTCGTTCTTGCGGCCTGACCGCTCGAAAGCGATCGCCATTGCGTTGTACGCATCGACGGAATCAGGATCGAGCTGGATGGCATAGCGACCGGCTTCAAGCGCTTCGGGCACGCGGTTGCGCATCGCGAGAGATTGGCAGAGGCCCCGATACGCCGGGGCGCATTTAGGATCGAGTGCGGCAGCTCGCTGGAATGACTCAATGGCAGCGTCATAGCGCTGGTGACGCTGGAGAACGTTACCCAGAAGCCAGTGAGGACGAGAGTCATCAGGCATGAGCTGGGCGGCACGCGAAAGCATGGTCGCCGCGTCCTGGGGATGACCGCTTGAAGACAAGGCGTACCCGATGAACAGGTGCGCCGATGCGTGGTTGGGATCAAGCTCGATCGCTTTGCGCCACCAGCTGAGCCCTTCTTTCAGGTTGTTCTGACGAGCGAGGATGTCGCCAAGCTGGCAGCATGGGTCGGCGTATTCGTTGTCGACGGCAATCGCCTGGCGAAAGAATTTTTCGGCGCCCGCGAGGTCGTCGCGGAACTGGAGGCTGGTGCCGCAGTTGTAGAGCGCCGTGGCGTTTTGCGGATCCAGTTCGGCGGCGCGCTTGAAATGGGATTGGGCTTCGTCCAGCTTCTGCTCGGATCGAAGAATCACCCCGAGGTTGTTGTGGAATTCGGCGTTGGTGGGATCGGATTGGACGGAGCGGCGAAGGTGGTCGAGAGCGGATGCGATATTGTGTTGAGCGAGCTGGATCAGGCCCATGAGGTGGAGGGCTTGCGCATTTTGCGCATCTTGATTCAGGACTGCGACAGTGACATCGTGCGCTTGTGAGATGTCGCCCTTAGCGTAATGGAGGAGGGCGGATTCGAGGGGTTGATCAGACATGCTCGCGGAACGCGCCCCACAAGCGGGACGGCTAAATGATTGAGAGATATTCGCGTCAGAGATTCTTATCGGTCAGTTCGTAGAAGCCGCCGCCGTCGCGCTTGAGGAGGCCTTTGGTGGCGAGTTCTTCCCAGATTTCGCGGCCGAATCCGGTGGGAGGTTGAATCGCCACGATCTTGTTGCGGGCACCGGTGAGCGGCGAATGGCCCAGGCGGGAGTCGTCCTCAAGCTGGTTCATCTTGATGCGCTTGCGAAACGCTTTAAGGGCTTTGCGAAGTTCGTCGTCGGTAAACATGGGTCGTCCTTTTGGCTCTCAATTGATCGTGGGAATTGTACCTTGGATCGTTGGAGGAAAGGAGATGCGCGGTCGCAGCGCTAATGTTGATTGATTCTGCCAAGCCCAGGGCTTCAGCCCTGGGTCCTCAATTCCCAGCGCGGTCTCCCAGCCAATCGCGCGAGTGGATTCCTAAGCTTCGATGTCCGTGCTCATCGGTTCCGGGGAATGCATTGGGGTGGCTCGCTTGGCGATGTTCGGGGATCCGGGGAGTTGGCGTTGGCCGTACCCGTAGCTGTACCCGTACCCGTAGCCATATCCATAACCGTAGTAGGAATAGCTGGAGCGTTGCCGGGGGACGTCGTTGACGACGATGCCCAGGACGTTGGCGCCCACAGCGCGGAGGCCTTCCATCGCGTGGCTGCTGAGCTTGCGCGTGCTTTTGTCGGCGCGAAGGACCAGGACCGTGGCATCGCAGAAGGCGGCGAGGATTCGGGCATCGGTCACGGCAACCACGGGCGGCGAGTCGATGATGATCTGGTCGAACTGTGTCGACAGAACCTTGATCAGATCCGTGAACGGGTCGCTGTTGAGCATCTCCGCGGGGTTGGCGGGTATCGGGCCGCAGGGGAGGATGAATAGGCGCTCGGTTTCGGTGGGTTGGACGGCCTGCTCAAGCGTCGCTTCTCCACAGAGAACGCTGGACAGGCCGATGTCGGGCTTCAATCCAAAGATGACGTGCTGCATCGGCTTGCGGCAATCCGCGTCGATCAGCAGCACGCGACGACCCGCCTGCGCAACCGCGATCGCGAGGTTGCTGGCGAGCGTCGTCTTGCCGTCACCGGGCGACGGCGAAGTGACCAGAAGGGTCTTGGCCGCGAAGCGGGGAATACCAAAATAAATGCTGGTGCGAACGGTGCGATAGGACTCGGCAACGTCGGAGCGCGGGCGGAGATGGACCTCCTGCCCCAGCTCCTTAGGGCGCTGCTTGCCCGAAATATGAGGAATCACGCCGAGAACAGGGACATCGAGCGTAGCGCGAATTTCGTCGGCGGAGCGGAGGCGCTGATCCATCCATTCCTGTGCAAGCGCCGAGAGGAGTCCCATCATGACGCCGAACAGGCCGGCGATTGCCATGGTGGGAGCTTTCATCGGGGTGACATCGCGGACGTTGGGGCGCGCGACTTCGAGGACCGAGACGTTCATCTGCCCGGTGTCTTCCGTGAGGCTGACTTCCTTGATCCGGGAGTAGAGCGTGTCGAGGGTGCGCTCGGCGCGCTTGGCATCGGACTCCAATTGACCGAACTCCGCGGCCTTCACATTCAGCTCAAGCGCGGCGTTGCGCGCCAAGTCGTGCTGCTTGCGGATCTCATCTTCCTTGGATTTGGCCTTGGCAAACTGCTGGTGGATCACGGCGCGGTATTTCTCCAGCGTCTCGGCATCCAACTGTCCCAGCTCCGTGCGCATGCGGTCGAGCTCAATCTTGAGCCGGCGGTTGGCCGGGTGCTCCGGGCCGTATTGGTCCTTGGCTTGATCGTACGCGCGGCGCATCTTGCGATAGTCGGACCAGAGATCCCCGCTGTCGATGCCGAGATCCATCGTGTCCCGCGTGGTGATGCGTTCGCTGGCGAGGAGCTGCTTGAACTTCTGCGGATCGCTGCCAAAAGCGTCGGCTGCGTCCATGAGGACCTTCGCGTTCAACGTTTCAAGCTGAGCCCGGGTGAGCGCTTCGGAGATCTGGGCGAGGTGGAGGTTGACGATGTTGCCGCGATCGGTCTCGAAGCTGATGGTGCCGTTCTGCTTCTTGAATTCGACCATCATCTTCTGCGTGTTGTGCAGTTCTGCCTCGTACTTATCCTTCTCTTTCTGAAGAATCTTCAACACTTCGCCGGCGGTGTTCCGCTGGCGCTTGGACTGGTATGCAATATACGAATCGACAATGGCGTTGGCTCCGAGGGCGGCGTCTTCAGGGGAGGAAAGCTGGCACGAGACGGTGATGACGTCGCTGGTTTTTCCGACGCTGGCGGTCAGGTTTTTCTTCAGGAACGCGACGCGGTTCTCTTTGCCTTCCAAAGACTTCATCCGCCGAATTTCTTCGGATTCAAGCGCCGTGGAAAGGATCGCGGTCGAACGGATGAGATCACATTGCGTGGTGAGGTAATTAAGATCGTTCATCTGGAAGTTCATGCCATCCGAGACGATCCGCGGCGTGTTCTGCTGCACGTAGATCTTCGAGCTGGAGTTGTATAGCGGCGTGACGTTGACGAGATAGACGATGCCGGAAACGAGCGCGATGACGATCGTGCCCGCGAACACGAACCGGCGGCGCCAGAGCACCGCGGCAATGTGGTTGAGATTCAATCCGTCCTGCTGCGCTGAAGTGCCAGCGTTCGGACGCGGGATGTTGACGCTCCGGCCATGCGGAACCATCCGCCCCGCGGGCGAGGACATGGGCACGGGATTCTGCGATCGTCTGTCGAGCATAAGAATTCCACCTGGAGCGAGGTTGTGACCGCCGGCGCCGGGTAAGGGCGCCGTCGCACGAAATCGTTAGACAACTCTGGCCTGAGAGGAGAATGATCCAGCGATTGGAATGTGCAACTGAAACCAGTCGCTGCAAGGGTTAATCCGCACTTGTGGAGACTAGAAAACTGCCGAGCGTGGAGCTTTTATCAGACGTGCCCGCGTGGACGATATCGCTTTCACATTGTGACGTCCGGCAGAACCGCACCTACCGCTCCAGCGGCAGCGAAATCGCACGGTGTTCCGCCGCGGACCGGTCGGCGGCGAAGATGACTTCGTGGGTTTTGACCGCATCATCCAAGTCAGGAAGGATCGGCGCGCCGTCGAGAATACCGGCGACCAACGCTTCAATTTGGCCGTTGAACGGGTGATGGGTAACGTCCCCGGAATCGGGCAGGACGGTGGGGATGGTAGCCCACCCGGTTTGACCGGGGAGGAGGGTTTCCGAGAAGAGGCGGTTGTCGCGAATGGTGCCTTTGGTCCCGAGCACGTCAATATTGAACTGGTACGGCATCTTGCAATCCAGGATGGATGCCGTCTTACCGACGGCGCCGTCTTTGAACCGGCAGGTCATCAGCGTGGTGGGATCGTATTGCCAGTCAGTATTGTCCCCGCGATGCGGAACGTTATAGGCCGTGACCTCTGTAATGTCGTTATCGACGCCGGCAAACCAGCGCATCGCATCAACCGCATGACACCCCGCGGAAAGAAGCGACGAGCCGCCTTGCGCTTTGGTGACCGACCACGGGTACTGGGGATACCACTTCTTCATCCCGTGCCAGTAATCGACTTCGATGTAGTACGGTTTGCCAATCGCCCCCTGGTCGATCAGCGACTTCGTGTTCTGGAGCGACGGGTTCCAGTGCAGGACGAAGGACACGATCGTCTTCACTCTCGATTCTTGAACAACCTTCTGCATCTCGAGACAGCTCTTCCAATCCAGAGCGATGGGCTTCTCCAGGCAAACGTGTTTGCCCGCGCGCGCCGCTCGAATCGTCAGGTCGGGATGCGAGTCCGGGGGCGTCGTGATCGAGATGATGTCGACCTCCGGACGTTTCAGGAGTGCATCAAAGTCGGTCGTGATCAAAGCATCAGGAGCGCCTGCCGCCACCGCACATGTGCGGGCGGATTCCTCCTTCCGGCTTCCGACCGCGACCACGCGCGTGCGAGCGCACGCCTGGTATGCCTTGGCATGTTCGCCCGCAACCCACCCAGCCCCAAAGATCGCCGCTCCGAGAACTTTGGAAGTGCTCATACCGCCGGGATTAGCAGCGGACGCGGCTGCCGTCAAGGCGGTTGTTAACCGGTCAATCGATACCCCGGCAATTCGTCGTAATTCCTCCCGAACTTCGATCAACCGCCGTGCGTTTTGGTAGTATTAAGGTTGAATGCTTCACTCGATGATCGCAGTTGAGAGTACCGCGTGGCTCCAGGCGCTTGGCCGGTTTCACGTGGTTATTGTCCATTTCCCCATCGCCCTGCTCCTCGTGGCGGCGCTGGTGGAGACCTGGCGGATGGTTCGCCGCGCGCCAGGGCCTTCTCCAACCGCCATTGCATGCTTGTGGCTGGGTGCGATTTCCGCAATCGTCGCCGCACTCTTTGGATGGTTCCACAGCGAGTTCGCCCAATTCTCCGGCGAGCAACTCACAACCGAACGATTCCATCAATGGTTCGGTATCGCCGCGGCCGCCCTCGCAGTCGTCGCCTTGCTCGCGCTGCTGGCGCGAAAGCGCACCCTTCGACCCTACCGATTTGCGACCATTGCGTGCGCCTTGTTGGTCGGAGCAGCCGGACATTTCGGTGGAACTCTCACCCACGGCGACGCCTACCTAACCGAGCTTCTCTTTAAGGCCCAGGATCTCGCCGCGGTGCCGATGGGACCCGCCCCCACGCCACTTGTTCAGGTGATTTCATTTCCCACCGACGGCAAAATCGACTTCGCCAAACACGTTCAGCCGATCTTCGCGAAGTCCTGCTATGACTGTCACAGTTCTGTCAAGAAGCGCGGCGGCCTGCGAATGGACTCCAAGTCCATGTTCTTTGAAGGCGGCAACACCGGAAAGGAAATCCTCCCCGGTAAGAGCGCAGACAGCCTGCTCCTCAAGCGCGTCAGGGGCCAGGGCAATCAGAAGCGAATGCCGATCGATCATCCGCCCCTGCCGGATGCGCAGATCAAGATCCTGGCATCCTGGGTCGACCAGGGCGCGATCTGGCCGGACACACTCACCAACGATTCAGCGACCCATGAGAAGCACTGGGCCTATGAGAAGCCCGCGCGACCAAAGCTTCCGGAACTGAAGGACAAGGCGTGGGTGAAGAACGGCATCGATGCCTTCGTTCTGGCGCGGCTTGAAAAGGAAGGGCTGAAACCTTCTGCCGAAGCCGATCGGACCACGCTGATTCGTCGAGTGACTCTGGATCTGACGGGACTTCCGCCCAAGCCCGAAGAAGTGGATTCGTTCGTCAACGATCCGCGGCCGGATGCTTATGAGCGGCTTGTCGATCGCCTGCTTGCATCCCCCCACTACGGCGAGCGCTGGGGCCGCCACTGGCTCGACATCGCACGTTACGCCGACACCAACGGTTACGAAAAGGATAATGGTCGAACGATCTGGCCCTACCGCGATTGGGTGATCAAGTCCATCAACGAGGATTTGCCTTACGATCAGTTCGTGATCCGGCAGATCGCCGGCGACATGCTGCCGGGCGCGACGCCGGACCAGAAGGTCGCGACCGGCTTCCATCGCAACACGATGTTCAACGAAGAGGGCGGGATCGACGTCGAAGAGTTCCGCTTCAAGGCCGTCGTCGATCGCGTGCAAACCACCAGCACTGCTTTCCTCGGCCTCACGATGCAGTGCGCCCAATGCCACAATCACAAATACGATGCGATCAGTCAGAAGGAGTATTACCAGTTCTTCGCGATGCTGAACAACGCCGATGAGCCGGACTACAAGATTCCTTCGAAGGAAGTTACGGCCAAACGCAAGGAGATCGAAGAGAAGATCGCGAAGGCGCAAGCGGGGTACGAGAGTGCGTTTCCTTATTTCGAGCAGAAGAACGAATTCCAGCCGCTGAAGCCGACGACGCAGAAATCCGCTTCCGGCGCGAAGCTCATCCTGCAGCCGGATGATTCCATCCTCGCCAAGGGGAAGAAGCCCGAGAAGGACACCTACACCCTCGAAGCGACCGCCGATACCACCGGCATGACGATGATCCGCGTGGAGACGCTCTCGGATGATTCGCTCCCCAAGAAGGGGCCCGGCCGCGCGCCCAATGGAAACTTTGTTCTCTCAGAGATCAAGGTTGCGACCACGCAGCCTACAACCAAGCCCTTTGCGATTGCGAGCGCATCAGCTGATTTTCAGCAGGCGGAATTCGATGTCGCCAAGGCGATCGACAACAATCCGGCGACAGGTTGGGCGGTGGCGCAGGCGGGAGATTTGGTGCAGCCGAGCACCGCGTTGTTTACGTTCAAGGAAAAGCTGCCGGATGGACAAACGAAGCTGCTGATTACGCTGGATCAGCAGTTTCCCAAGCACACGATCGGGCGTTTTCGCTTGTCGCTGGGCCGTGCAGCGCCCCCACCGCCTTCGACCCAGCCGGTCGAAGTGCAGCGCTCGAATCTCATCGCCGCCAAGCAGACCGAGTGGGAGAAATCCATCGCCGCCAAGTGCGCCAAGTGGACCCTTGCAGAGCCGGTGAAATTTTCGCGGCTTCACGATGCAACAATCAGCAAACTGGATGATCAATCCCTTCTCTTCACCGGCGACAGTTTCTACCGCGAGGAATACAAGCTCGATTACAAGGTGCCACAGAAGGACGTGACCGCCATCAAGCTCGAGGTCCTCCGTCATGAAGATCTCGAAAACGGCGGCCCCGGTCGCGATCCCAACGGCGGCGGTTTGCTGAGCGAATTAACCGCAATCGCCGCCCCCACAACGCAACCTGCCACCACGCGTCCGGTCGTCTTCGAAAAACCCACCGCCGATTTTTCGCCGGAGACCGTCGCCAACGCGATCGACGGCAAGCGCGATTCTCACTGGTCCGTCGGCGGCGGCGCCAATCGCACCGCGGTATTCCCAGTTAAAGAGAAGCTCAGCGACGCGGGCGGCACCCTCTTGTCCCTGTCGATCGTGCAGAACCAGTTTTCCGTCATCAGCCTCGGCCGAATTCGCATCTCCGTGACCACCGATCCCAATCCCCAGGCATCCGGTGTGCCGCCCGAGGTGGAAGCAATCATCGTAATCCCCGCCAGGGATCGCACACCGGAGCAATCGCGGAAACTGAAGAAGTATTTCCTGTCGATCACCCCCCTGCTCGCACCGCAGCATCAGGAGGTCGCGCAGCTTCGCGCTGCGATGCCCGCGTATCAAACGACGCTGGTCATGAAAGAACGTTCCACCTCGCGCGTGACCAAACTTCATCATCGCGGCGAATATCTCCAGGAGAAGGATCCGGTTACGGCGGGTGTGCCCGCGACACTGCCGCCGCTTCCGGACGATGAACCGAAGGACCGCCTCGCACTCGCCAAGTGGCTGGTCGACCCCGAGAACCCCCTCGTTGGCCGGGTCACCATGAACCGAATCTGGGCGACCTATTTTGGCCGCGGAATCGTCAACACCATCGACGACTTCGGAATCATGGGCGAAAAACCTTCACATCCGCAGTTGCTTGATTGGCTCGCTACCGAGTTGCCCCGGCAGCACTGGTCGATGAAAGCGATGCACAAGTTAATCGTAACCAGCGCGACCTACCGTCAGGGGTCGCACGTGACGCCGGAGCTTCAGCAGAAGGATCCGCAGAACGTGCTGCTGACGCGGGGCCCGAGGTTGCGGGTTGAGGCCGAGGTCGTTCGTGACATTGCCCTCACCGCTTCGGGATTGCTCAGCGAGAAAATTGGCGGGCCCAGCGTATTTCCACCGCAGCCCCCGGGAATCGAGAACCTCTCTTACGGCGCCGTTCCCTGGGTCACCTCCACCGGCGAAGAGAAGTACCGCCGCGGGTTGTATACTTACCTGAAGCGCACCGCGCTCTATCCCGGTCTGACGACCTTCGATGCTCCGACTGCCGAGGTGACGTGCACCCGGCGCATTCGTTCCAACACGCCTTTGCAGGCGCTGACGACTTTGAACGACACCGTGTTCATGGAAGCTTCCCAGCAACTCGCCCGCAAGCTGATCAAGAGCGCGCTGCCTGATTCGGACAGTCGCATCCGCGAAGCCTTCCGCCTCTGCACGGCTCGTGTGCCGGATGAAAAAGAGCTGACGCAAGTGAAGACCTTCTACGAATCACAGCTCAAGCGCTTCAAAGAAAAGGCTGCCGATCCCATGCCCGTCGCTGCGGTGGATCCCAAAAACCCACCGACCGATATGGACGTCAACGAACTCGCCGCGTGGACAACCGTCTCCCGCGCGATCCTGAACCTCGACGAGACCGTGACCCGAGAGTGAAGTAGCATGGGCATCTTGCCCATGTTCTTAATCGATGGGCAAGATGCCCATGCTACGGAAGAAAGATTATGAGCTGCAATCACGACCCATCCCATGCCTGTCGAACGATCGAAGACCTCCACCGACTCACCCGCCGCCATTTCTTCCGGGAATGCGGCCTCGGCGTCGGCAAGATCGCCCTCGCGTCCCTCCTCGCGCAGCAAGGGGCGCGTGCCTGGGCCAACACCGCCGCAACCCAACCATCACTCGCCGTCAACCCGCTCGCCCCCAAGCTGCCCCCCCACGCCGCAAAAGCCAAGCATGTGATCTACCTCTTCCAGGTCGGCGCTCCCAGCCAGCTCGACCTGTTCGACCATAAGCCGACACTCGTCAAATATGATGGCCAGCCCATCCCGTCCGAATTCGTGAAGGACCAGCGCTACGCCTTCATCGAAAAAAGTGCCGCACTTATGTCCGGCCGGCACAAGTTCAAGCAGTACGGCAAGTCCGGCCAATACCTCTCTGAAGTCCTCCCCCACCTCGGCGAAGTCGCCGACGACATCACCGTCATCCGCTCCATTCATACGGATCAGTTCAATCACGCGCCGGCTCAGATCTTCACCATGACCGGCTCCGCGCAGCTTGGCCGCCCGAGCTTCGGATCGTGGGTCAGCTACGGACTCGGCTCCGAAGCCACCGATCTCCCCGCCTTCGTCGTCCTCACCAGCGGCAAAGGCACCAGCGGCGGCCCATCGCTGTGGGGCCCGGGGTTCCTGCCCAGCGTGCACCAGGGCGTTCTCTTCCGCGCCGCCAAGGACCCCGTCCTCGATGTCGCTAATCCCGCGGGTATCGACGACAAAATGCAGCGCGATTCGCTCGATCTGATCCAGTCTCTGAACAAACAACATCTTGAGGCAGTGGGTGATCCTGAAATCGCCACCCGCATCAATTCTTATGAGATGGCATATAAGATGCAGACCAGTGCGCCCGAGCTGACGGATCTTTCGAAGGAAGATCCCAAGACACTCGAGATGTACGGTGTGAAACCCGGCGAAGCTTCCTTCGCCATGAATTGCCTGCTCGCCCGCCGGCTCGTCGAACGAGGCGTGCGCTTCGTCAATCTTTACCACGCCGACTGGGACCATCACTCCGACGTCGCCGGTGGAATCAAGACCCAGGCCGGACTCACCGACCAGGCCTCCGCCGCACTCATCAAAGACCTCAAGCAGCGCGGCCTCCTCGACGACACCCTCGTCGTCTGGGGCGGTGAATTCGGCCGAACCCCCATGGTCGAAACCAACCCCGCCATCGGCCGATCCATGGGCCGCGATCACCACCCCGTCGCCTACTCCATGTGGATGGCCGGCGGCGGTGTCAAACGCGGCTTCAGCTACGGTGAAACCGACGAGCTCGGCTTCCGCATCGCCAAAGATCCCGTCCACGTCCACGACCTCCAAGCCACCATCCTCCACCTCTTAGGCATCGAGCACACAAAGCTCACCTACCATTTCCAGGGCCGCGACTTCCGCCTGACGGACGTCGAAGGAGAAGTCGTCAAAGGAATTCTCGCTTAAACGTAGCACGGGCATCTTGCCCGTGTGGCCCGTCTTCAACACCGGCAAGATCCCTGTGCTACAGATTGCGCCGACCGACCAATCGCTTCCGCGCTGCTTCAAACTCTCCTTCCGTCAGAATCCCCTGCTCCAGGAGCGATGAAAGCTTTTCAACCTCCGGATTGCCGGCAGGCGTCGGTTGTGCCACCGCCGCCGGTGCTTTCTTGGATTCCCCATCCCCAGAGCTTGGAGTCCGCGCAGGCGCAGCGGGCGCATTCTTCTCCCGATCATACGCCTGCCGCAGCAGATTCCTCAGCACCATCAGCAGCGTCTCGCTCTCCATGAACGTCGGCGGCATGCGCAGATAAATCGTCTGCGGATCAATCACGCTCAAGCGCCCCGGCGCGCCCGCCAATCCATTCTGCGCCCCCGCCGCCTCGCGCACCGTCATCACCACATCCGGCTCCTTCCGGATGATGCTTTCCACGCCAAAATGCCCCGCCAAGAGCCGCAGTTCCGTCAGCGCCAGCAAAATCACCACCTGTTTCGGCGGGTCCCCAAACGCATCTTTCAAATCCTGCTCCAGCAGATGCAGCATCTCGATGCTCGAGCACCGCGTCAGCCGTCGATATACATCCATCCGCGGCCGATCCCCCGCAATGTAAGTCTTCGGAATAAACGCGCTCACGCCAATATCCACGTGCGCTTCCGGCGCCGTCGGCCGCGGCGCGTTCTTCAACTGCCGAACGCATTCCTCCAGAAGCTGGCAATACATCTCGTAACCGACCGTCGCGATATGCCCCGATTGCTCGGGACCTAAAATGTTCCCCGCCCCGCGAATCTCAAGGTCGCGCATCGCGATCTTGAACCCCGCGCCAAGGTGCGAATACTCCTCGATCGCCTTAAGACGCTTCGCCGCCACCGGCGTCACCGGACGATCCGCCGGCAACAGCAAATAACAATACGCCCGATGCTTCCACCGCCCCACCCGACCGCGAAGCTGGTGCAGCTCGCTCAATCCAAACCGGTCGGCAGCATTGATGATGATCGTATTCGCGTTCGGAATGTCGAGGCCCGATTCGATGATCGTCGTGCACACCAGCACATCCGCCTCATGCCGGATGAACTTCAGCATCGCCTCTTCCATCTCCCCATCTCCCATCTGCCCGTGCCCGATAATGATCCGCGCATCCGGCACCATCTGCTGAATCTCATCGGCCACTTCGATGATGTTCTGCACGCGGTTGTGAACGAAATACACCTGCCCCTCGCGCGCCAGCTCGCGATGAATCGCCATCTTCACCCGCGCTTTGTCGTACGCCATCACCTCCGTCACAACGCTTCGCCGATCCTGCGGCGCCGTCGTCAAAGAGCTGATATCCCGCAGTCCCAGCATCGACATGTGCAGCGTCCGTGGGATCGGCGTCGCCGACATTGTCAGCACATCCACCGTCTTGCGCATCTGCTTCAGCCGCTCTTTATGCGTGACGCCGAACCGCTGCTCCTCGTCGATCACGACCAGCCCAAGATCCGCGAACTTGACGTCCTTGCTGATCAGCCGGTGCGTGCCGATCAGGATGTCCACTTCACCCGCGCTCGTGCGTTTGACGATGTCCTTCTGCTCCTTCGGGCTGCGGAATCGGCTGATCGATTCGATCATGAACGGATAATCCGCCATCCGCTCGCGGAACGATCGATAGTGCTGCTCCGCCAGCACGGTCGTCGGCACCAGGATCGCAACCTGCTTCCCAAACTCACACGCCTTGAACGCCGCACGCATCGCCAGCTCGGTCTTCCCATACCCCACGTCCCCGCACAGCAACCGGTCCATTGGCCTCGGCCGCTGCATGTCCTGCTTGATCTCTTCCGCGCTGGTCACCTGATCTTCCGTCGGCTCATACGGAAACTCCGCCTCAAACTCCCGCTGCCATTCCGTATCCGGCGGATACGACGTCCCGACCTCCGCCTGCCGCGCCGCCTGGATCTCGATCAATTCCGCGGCCATGTCCATGACCGCTTCGGAAACTTTCGCCTTCTGCTTTTCCCATACCCCCGATCCCAGCCGAGACAACTGCGGATGCCCGTGGAACCCGCCGATGTATTTCTGAATCAGGTTGATCCGCGCCGCCGGCACATGCAGCGTCGCATTGTCCGCGAACCGCAGCGAGAGATATTCTTCGCTCTTCCCATCCTTAGCGATCGTCCGCATCCCCAAAAACTTTGCGATCCCATGCGCCACGTGAACCACATAATCCCCGTCCTTCAAATCCAGAAACGAGTCGACAGGCCGCGATGCAATCACCCGCCTGACCCGCCGCCGCATCTCATACCGATGAAACAACTCATGATGCCCCACCACCACAATCGGACGAAGAAGGGCTCCCGTCCCTCTTCTCTCGGGAAGAAGGGCTCCCGTCCCTCTTCTTTCGTCCGTCCCTCTTCTTTCGTCTTCTCCCGAACCGTGAACCCTGAACCCTGGACCCTCCCCAGCCTCCCAAACAAACCCCCGATGCAAATACCCCACCGCAATTGTAATTCTCTCCCGCAGCCCCGGCGCATCCTGATCGATCAACTCCGCAAACCGCTTCGACTCCCCTTCGTTCTCACAAAAAACCGTGACCTCTTCACTCTTCGCCAACTCCGCCAATTCACCAATCGCCTTCTTCGCTTCCGTCTCAAACTTCTGAAGCGACCGCACCGGCAAATTAAAATGCGGAACCGGCTCATTCCCCAAAAGGCTCTTCGTCGCCCCCGACCCCTGGTCAAATTGCGATAGCTCCAGCCGCGTCAGCTTCTCTGAATTCCGCAGCACCGCCGCCAGTGGATAAATCCCCTTCACCTCCGGCAACCGATCGAAATAACTCTTCGCCTGCTCCGCGATCTCCAGCGGCTCCCACAGGATCACTATCGTGTCCTCAGGCAGATAACTAAACAGATGCGTGGAATCGACCGAATCAATCTGCCCCTTCAGATCCATGATCCGCACGCTGTCGATCGGCTTGCCCGAACCCAGCGTCTCCAGATCAAACGTGCGGATCGACTCAATCTGATCCCCGAAGAAATCAATTCGAACCGGCAGCCCCACCTGATCATCAGACTGATCAAACTCCCCCGCCAGATACACATCCACAATCCCCCCGCGCACCGCAAAATCCCCCGGCACCTCAACCTGATCCAGCCGGTTGTACCCATGATCCGCCAGCCAAACGATCAGCTTCTCCGGCTCAAGCTCATCCCCCACCTTCAATGCCCGAACCAGATTCTTCAGCTCCCCCCGTGCCGGCACCGATTGCATCAACGCCTGTATCGGCGACACCAACAGAGGGTTCAGGGTTCGGGGTTCAGGGTTCAGCGAAGAAGAAGAAGCAGCGGCAGCATTTCCTGAACCCTGAACCCTAACCCCTGAACCCTCTCCCGCGAGACGCGACACCAACCTCAACCGATTCGCAACCTGCTCCTCACTAACCTTCCCCATCGCCCCCCCAAGCTCCAGCGCCGGCACCACATCCGGCCGCCGCCCCAGGAAAAGCTCAATGTCATCCGCCAGATCATCCCCCTCATCCAGATGACCGCAGATCAAAACAATCGGCCGATCCAATTCCTTCCGAATCGCGGTCACCACCGCCGCCACGCTCGATCCCCACAGTCCCGAAGCCGTCGCGACATTCTTTTCCGCGAGAACCTCGGCCAGCTTTTTCAGCTCCCGCGCAGCGACGAGCCGCCCGAGCGCATCAGGAGGGGTGGTTTCACTCATATTTCAAGCGATATTAGGTTCCGTCCCGCCCCGCGTAAAGCCTACGAAAAAATCCCGGATTTTGTACGCGCGACACTTGTGCCCCCCTTTTCTCCGCCAGGCAAGCGGGCGACACAAGTTTCGCGAAAAACCCTTACGCCGTCACCGCCTGTTCCTTCCGCCGAAGCTGCCCGCATGCCGCATCAATATCCCTCCCCCGAGACTTCCGCACATGGGCATTGATCCCGTTATGCCGCAGGATGTCCTGAAACTTCACCACATCCCCCGACTTCGGCCTCCCATAAGGCAAACCCTCCACCTCGTTATACCGAATCAAATTCACATTTGCCCGAAGCGTCTGACAAACCTTCGCAAGCTCCCGAGCATGCTCCGCCCGATCGTTCACTTTCGCCAGCAGGATGTATTCCAGCGTGATCTCCCGCCCCGTCTTCTCGAAGTAATACCGCCCCGCATCCAGAATCTCATCCAGCGCAAAATGCTCCGCCCACGGAATCAACTCCTTACGCAGCCATTCGTTCGGCGCATGCAGCGAAATCGCCAGATTGATCGGTAACTCCTCCCGCGCCAACTCCCGCATCTTCGCAGGCACCCCGACAGTGGAAATCGTAATTCGCCGCGCGCTCATGTTGAAACAAGCCGGATCATGCAGCACCCTCACCGCCTGCATCACTTCCGCATAATTCGCCAAAGGCTCCCCCATCCCCATAAAAACCACATTCGTCACTCTTGCCTCTTGCCCCTTGCCTCTTGCCTCTTCACCTTTCCTAAGAATCCGGTTTAGCCTCCAAACCTGCTCCACAATCTGTGCCGCCGACAAATTCCCCTTCACCCCATTCACACCGCTCGCACAGAACTTACACCCCACCGGACATCCCACCTGCGAGCTCACGCATGCAGTCCGCCGATCCCCATCCGGAATCATCACCGTCTCCGCGTTCGCATCCCCCCACGCCAGCAGAAGCTTCTGCGTCCCATCGCTGCTGCGCTGATGCTTGGTGATCTCACCCTCCGTAAATGCGACCCCATCCTCCAACCGCGCGCGATCCGCCTTCGACAGATTGCTCATCGCCGCCGGCCGATCGACCATCTTTCGATAGACCCAATCCCGTACCTGCCCCGCCCGAAACGCCGGCCACCCCCACGACTGCGCAACCGCATCGAATTCCCCGGACGAAAATCCAAGGAAGCGCGGTTTTTCAAGATTAAGCACGCTCAGCGGCATACAGTTTGTATAAAGCAGGCCTGATGAATCCTATTAAAACATCACCTGCTCCACCCGGATTTTATGTTGACCCGGGACACAATAGCTGGTCTGTTAAGGGTGTGCCAATGGGTGTTTCCGCGCATAACCGCGACAGTCAGCACCACCCCGGCGGGGATGGGTCGGAGGCAGCTAATGATCGCCTTGGTGACATGAACCGTCCCGATGGCGACAATGGCCACTCCCGCGGCCCACAGCATCCCGCTGCTGAACCAACCGATGAGCAACTCCTCATCGATTACCGCCAAGGTGATCGCCCCAGCTTTACAACCTTGATGGCTCGTTACCAACGCGAGTTGTATCATTTCCTCGTCCGATTCCTCGGTGACCGCGCCGCGGCCGAGGATGTCTTCCAAGAGACCTTCCTTCAAGTCCACCAATCCGCTTCCCAGTTTGACCCGTCCCGCCGTTTTCGCCCCTGGCTGTTCACCATCGCCGCCAATAAGGCCCGCGATCTCATCCGCTCCCAAGCTCGCCGCCCCACCAACCCGCTCCAGGCATCGATCTCCGGCGACGATGAATCCGGCGAATTCATCGATCTTATGGAAGCGGCCTCATCCCTCCCGGGTGAGCCTATGGAACGCGAAGAACTCCAGCAACAAGTTCAAAAAACCGTGCAATCGATGCCCGAGCACCTCAGGGAAATTCTTCTTCTCAGTTATTTCCACCAGTTTCCATACAAACAGATCGGCGACATCCTCGATATTCCGCTGGGAACCGTGAAATCCCGCCTTCATGCCGCAGTCGCCTACTTTGCCGACCGCTGGCGGGCGACGAACCCGGGGAAAATGGCGTCGTAGCAGTCCCAGAGTCGTGTCGTTGGTAGGCACTTCGGTCGATAAACATTGACAGACGCCGAATTCTGGAATTCGTCACGCAGATACAGTAATCTTGTCGTCGACACTTCCAAGGGGCGTCAAAAATCTGAGGCGGAAATGGCAAGAAAACTCAATAATGCGGATCGTCAGGCTGTCGACCTGGTCATGGATCGCTTTGCAGCCCCACGCGGGAGCGACGGTGTCGTGGCAGCCGCCGCGGCGCCCTCCGACGCCAATGTGAAGGCGGTCGAGCGAATCCTCGCCGTCCTCGCACAAATGCCCGTCGCGGACCCGCCCGCGGATCTCATGAGCCGCACCGAGCGACGCATCGATCAAAGCGCGCCGCGGGTCAACGACCAAAACCAAATCCCGCCCTACCTCGGGCCGGGGCAACTGCCCGCCTGATCACCGACCGCGTGCCGTTGAGCCGCGACCGCAGCGAGCGCTTCGAATCGCGCCGCTCCAACGGGATCCCGAATTCAAGCCGATGTGATGGCGCGACACTCGCCATCACATCGGTTTTTCTCCAAACACTTCGATCAAGCGGCGCACTTCCCCATCCGAATGCGCCGCCGAGACCGTAACCCGCAGCCGGCTCGATCCCCGCGCCACCGTCGGCGGACGCACCGCCGACACGATCATCCCAATCTCTTTCAACTCCTCCGCTAACCTCATCGCTGATTCTTCCGTCCCGATGATGATCGGAATGATCGGCGAGTCACCCGCGGGGATACGCCAGCCCGCGCCACTCAACTCATCCCGAACCCGCCTCGCCACTTCGCGAACGCGCCGCTGCCTCTCCGGCTCATTTTTCATCACCTCGATCGCAGCCTCACATCCCGCGGCAACGGCCGGAGGAACTGCCGTCGAGTAAATGTACGCGCGCCCAAAATTAACCACGATCTCGCAAAACCGCTGAGACCCACAGATCGCGCCACCGATCGAGCCTAACGCTTTCGAAAGCGTCACCATAAACACATCCACATCCGCCGAAAGTTCAAGCTCCGCCACATACCCGCTTCCATTCGGTCCATACACCCCGCTCCCATGAGCTTCATCAACAACAAGAACAAACGGCTGCCGTCGTTTCAGCGCGACCAGACCTCCCAGATCTGCCGCATCGCCGTCCATACTGAAGATCGATTCGGTCACCACCACCTGAAGCTGATCCCGATCCTCTCGATCCACCAGCAGCCGCTCCAGCTTCTCGAGATCGTTGTGCCCAAACACGCGATACGATTTCTCCGTCCCGCGCACCGCATCGATCAGCGAAGCGTGCACCAGCTTGTCCAAAAGAAATCGAACATCTCTCTTCACACTCCCCGCCGCCCCCGCAATCGCCTGAATCGCGCCATGATTCGCCTGATACCCGCTTGGCAGAAGAACCGCCCCTTCAGTCCCCTTCCACCGCGCCAGCGCGTTCTCCGCGGAAGCCAACCCTGGCGTGTAACCGGTAATCAGCGCCGAGGCGCCGCTTCCCGTCCCGTGGTCGTGAACTGCCTGGGCAACCGCATCTCGAATCGCGGGATGTTGAGCGAGCCCCAGATAATCATTCGACGAGAAGTTGACATAGTCCCGCCCCTCAATCCGCACATGAGCCGAATCCAGAGGCTCGACCACCCGACGCTCGCGATAAAGGTGCGCCGCCCGGCGTTCCTCCATCGCCCGCTCACCCAATCGCTCCAGTTCCGAATCCATCCGAACCTCAATGACTCCACATCAAAAACCCCCCAACGAAGACGGGCCCGTTGCCGTGCCCGTCGTGTGGATCTCAAATCAAACCTTGCTTACGTCCCCGCCTGCTCGTTCATGTTCTCTTTCTCTTCCTCATGCTCTTCCTCGTCGTGATTCTGATCTGACATCTCGGCAACGTCCCTGGCTTCGTCATCGATGGCCGCCCCAGTCATTTCCGCCAGCCTCTGCTTCATCAATCGGCCCACTTTGAATTTAACCGTGCGCTTCTCCGGAACCTCAACCGGTTCCAAAGTCTTTGGGTTCTGCGCCTTGCGCGCTTTGCGGACTTTGGTTTCAAACACCCCGAAGTCTCGAAACTCCAGGCGGTTGCCATTCCCCAGCTCGCTCACAACCTCGTCGAGGAACTGCTGCACCACCCGCTTCACCTGAACCCGCTTCGCGCCGGTGTGCTCGGCAATGCGGTCAATCAATTCCTTCTTCGTTCTCGTGGCCATTCTTCGCCCTCGAAGGTTGATAAGATACGATGGGAAACAGACTTAATCACTATGACCTTGGTTGCGACTAAATTCAAGAAAATTTAGGCTCCCACACATGGAACCCATCCAGGATCCAGCCGATTCCGCCGTAAATGCTGATTGTACCGTCAGATCTGAAAATCCACCACAAATTGTTGCTCCCGCATCGCACGCGGCCGCCTGTCCCGATATTTCAGCTTCGGAGGCTCAGCACTCACCTGATTCAGCGGCGGCACGCTGCTGGTAATAAATACGTTGCCCCCAATGGTCGCGCCCCTTCCGATCACCGTATCGCCACCCAGGATTGTCGCACCCGCATAAATCGTCACATCGTCTTCGATCGTCGGATGCCGCTTCTGCCCGCGAAGCAATTGCCCGAATCCAGGCGCCAGCGCGCCCAGCGTCACGCCTTGATAAATCTTCACGTTGTTGCCGATCTCTGTCGTCTCGCCAATCACCACGCCCGTCCCGTGGTCGATGAACAGCCGCCGCCCCAGCTTCGCGCCGGGGTGCATGTCAATACCCGTCAAGCTGTGCGCATACTCCGTCATGATCCGCGGCAACAGCGGAACCTTCAACTCATAAAACTCGTGCGCCATCCGCTGCACGCTGATCGCGAACAAACCCGGATAGCAGAACACCGTCTCATCCGTGCTCTGCGCAGCCGGATCTCCGTCAAACGCGGCCTGCACATCCTCCGCGAGCAACGCGCGAATCTCAGGAATTCGCTCGAAAAACACCGACACAATCCCCGCTGCCTCCTGATCGCAAAACTCGCATCGCTCCGAATCTCCGTTGTTTCCCGGCAACTGCTCCCGATATCGCAAGCAATGCCGAACCTGCTCAAACAGCTGATCCGACACCTCCATCACCAACTCGCCGATCCGAAACGGCAAGTTCTCCCGCGTCAGTCCCTGCTTGCCGAAATATCCCGGGAACATCAGTTCGCGCAGCGTCTTGATCCCCTCAATGATGACATCCCGGCTCGGCAGATAAACACGATTCAGATGCTGAAGCCGCGGCTCATCCACCACGCTCTTCACAATCGAATCAACGACCCCGGGAAGACTCTCGTTTAGTTCTTTACGATCCATAGTTGCACCGGAGAGTGTTGACTCTCCCATCACGTGTGTCCTGATTGATCAAATTGAAACTGGGGGAGGGGTCGGTCGCGGATCAAAACCCGCGACCCGTACACATGCACGCAAGCATGCGAGGTAGGAAATGCATACCGATAACTATAGCTGCAACCCAAGCTTCGCGTAAAGCCCGTCGCAAGCATCCGCTCATCCACTCCCATTCACCCGCGAAACCCGCGAAACACTTACAATTTGGGGATTGAACACGGACATCATCTTACCCCACAAAACCCAAACATTTCCCTTGCTCCCCCTCTCTCCCCCATAGTAAACTCCCCTAAGCGGCCCCCAGAGCCGTCGCATCCCCAAGATGCGCTCTTTGAAATTCTCCCCCCGCCCGCTCCCGACAAACACCGCCCCTTCCGCGCCTATTCGCGCAACTGTCACGAGTCACAAATCCTCTGCCTCACCCCCGACCTCCCAAAACCTCCCAAAACCTCCCAAAACCTCCCACGCCTCCAAAGTCGTCGCTGGAAAATCTACTCATCCCCTTTGTTTCACGCGCATCCATCTACCAGTCGAGTGTGCCGCGCCAGGCCTTGGTTAGGTCTTCCAGGCTGATCTCGAGGGCACGCTCGCGGTGGGTGGTGATGGTCAGTTTACCGAAGTGCTGGGTCAGGCCCACGTGGGTGATCCCGGCGAAGGGTGCGAAGTCGGGTTCTAAAGCGCTGGCGTCGGATTCGTCCTTGAGCTCAACGAGATATTGCCCGGGGCGCTCGAGGAAAGCGTCTTCGCTGAACATGACTTCGGCACCCGTAATAAGACCCAGGCCGGAGGCGATGCACATTTCGGCGGCGGCGACCGCGAGGCCGCCTTCAGTGATGTCGTGGGCGGATGCGACTTTTCCCGCCCCGATGAGTAAGGCGACTCGGCGGTGAGTTTCGGCAAGCGATGTGAGATCGGCGGGATTGTTGGCTGAGACCCGGACCACGCGGCTGGTGCGGTTCTTCAGATCCATGGTCACGCATTTTCGGACATCGTCCAGAACGGCGATCGCGCTAATCAGGAGTGTCGGCGGGATGCGGATCACTTCGCCGGTTTCCTGGATGGTGAACTGGTTGTGCAGAGAGTCTTTGCCGGAGATGAAGGGAATGCGGTAGGCGAGGGCGGCGTCGCGACAGGCTTCGCAGGCGCGCACGAGCGTACCCATGGTTTCTTCATCATCGCAGCTCGGCCAGCAGAAGTTATCGAGGATGGCGATCTTCGAAGGATCGGCGCCGACGCAGACGACGTTGCGAATGGCTTCGTCGATGGCGGCAATAGCCATGTCGTACGGATCCTGGATGTGTGGGGCTAACCCGCAAGCGATCGCGACGCCTTTGTAGCTGTTGAGTTTGGGGCGGATGACGGAAGCATCGCTGGGGCCGCGCTGGAGCGGGCCGGTAAGCGGTTTGATCACCGAGCCGCCCTGGACCTCGTGATCGTACTGGCGGATGATCCAGTGCTTGCTGGCGGTGTTGGGATGGGCGAGGGATTTGAGCAGACGATCCTTGAAGGTGGCGTGGGTGACCCGGCCATGTGATTTGGGATGCATGGGCGAGACGCCCATGCTACGTTCGATTACGACGGCTTTTCTGGTGGGCATGGGGATTCCCTTGTGGAGGAATTCCATCGCGATGCGACCGACTTCGGTGTCGCGATAGTGCAGGGTGAGGTCGCGGTTGTCGGTGCCGAAAGTTCCGATGACCGTTGCTTCGACGTCTTCGTCCCTGGCGAGCTTGAGAAGCTCGGGAACGTTTTGCCGCGGGACCGAAAGGACCATGCGCTCCTGCGCTTCGCTGATCCAGATCTCGTGATATTTGAGACCGGCGTATTTGAGCGGCACTTGATCGAGGTTCATCCGGGCGCCGGTTTTTTCTCCCATTTCACCGACGGCGCTGGAGAGACCGCCGGCGCCGCAGTCGGTGATGGCGCTGAAGAGGTTATTGTCGCGGGCATGGAGGATGACATCCGCCATTTTCTTCTGGGTGATGGCGTTGCCGATCTGGACCGCGTGGGAGAATTCGTCAGCGTGGGTGTCGGTAAGCTGGGCGGAGGAGAAGGTGGCGCCGTGGATTCCATCGCGACCCGTTCGCCCGCCCATGAGGACGATGGCGTCACCGGCTTGAGTTTCTTTTGCAACTTTGTCGCGTGGGATAATTCCGACGCAGCCGCAGAAGACAAGGGGATTGCCGAGATAGCGGTTGTCGAAGTAGACGGCGCCGTTGACGGTGGGGATTCCCATGCGGTTGCCGTAGTCGCGAACGCCGGCGACGACTTGCTGGAGGATTCGGCGCGGGTGGATGATGCCTTTGGGAAGCGACGAAGCGACTGAGGGACGAAGCGACGAAGGGGAAGAGCCGTCCGCCTCGTTTGTCCCTTCGTCGCTCCGTCGCTTCGTCGCTTCGTCGCTCAATCCATAGTCCGGATACGCGACGCAGAACACATCCGTGTTGGCGATGGGTTTGGCGGAGCGTCCCGTTCCCATGACGTCGCGGATGCAGCCACCGACGCCGGTGGCGCTACCGCCGTAGGGCTCGATGGCGCTGGGGTGGTTGTGGGTTTCGACTTTGAAACAGACCGCGTCGGTTTCGTCGAAGGCGATGACGCCGGCGTTGTCTTTGAAGACGGAGAGGCAGAAATGATCCGAGGTAGCACGGGCATCTTGCCCGTGTTTAGAGCTTGCCACGGGCAAGATGCCCGTGCTACGAGCACCCATCAGCTTCATCGTGCTGTCGAAGATCGTGTCTTTGATCAGGTTTTTGTAGTGGCGGGTGCTGACCGTCTCACCTTTTTCGTTACGGACTTCGAGGTCTACGGCACTCTTCAGGGTTTTGTGGACGCAGTGCTCGCTCCAGGTTTGGGCGACGGTTTCCAACTCGATGTCCGTGGGTTCCCGGTTTTGTTTTTGGAAGTAGGTCTGGATGACCTTCATCTCGGTGACGGAGAGGAAGAGATGGCCTTCGCGAGAAAGCTTGGAGAGTTGTTCATCATTAAGAGAGAGCAACGCGACGTGGCGCAGCTCGAATGGGGGCTCGCGCAGAGACTGAAATTTTTCGGGGATGTAGGCGTCGAAGTGGATGGACTCGATGACGCCGTTGGCGAGAACGCGGGATGCGATGCGCTCGAGCTGGGCGCGATCCACCTGCCCGTCGATCAGATAAGCGCGCCCCGTGCGAACCTCGTTCACCGTCAGGCCCATGTCGCGGATGGCCATTTCGGTCGAGGCGGCGACAGGGTCCATGACGCCAGATTTAAGATGAATTTCAACGCGGCTTTGGCCGTTGTCGTTTGCGCCTTCGCGGACAAGCTCCGCACTTTCAACGATGGGATCGGCGAGCAGCTCCGATGCAACCCGCAGGAGTTGTTGCTCATCACAATCAGTATCGATCAAGAAGATTCGGCGGGTCGTGATGCGGCCGACAGTGGTGCCGAATTCCTGAATCTGGTGGCGGACGGCTTCACCGACAGGATCGAGTCCGGCGTCGCCTTCGCGCGAAAGAGCGAGCTGCCTGACGTCGATGCGATAGATCATGCGCGAATTCTAGGGATGGGCGGGGGAGACGCCAAGCCACGCGGAATGCAGACCGCAAATACCTTGCAATGTGCGACGCGGCTACTGAAGGGCGACGCGAGTGTTGGCACGCTCAAATCCGACAATGCTCCCCTGCTTGTATTCGATCATCAGCCTGTCGCCCGCGAACCAATACTTGCATGAGCCGCGCTTGAGGATCTCGGAGCAGATGCGGTCGCCCTTCAGCTCGTAGGCACCTTCTTTATCGCGGATCTGCGCGTTGACGAAACCGCAAGTCCAGAGGTTGACGTGACAGGAGCCGTTCTTCCGAATCACCATCTCGACCTTCAGCGGCCCGATGGCGGAGGAGACATCTTTGGCTACCCAATCCCCCGCGAGCCGGACATGCAGCGCTTCGATTGTCTCGGCGCTAAGTTGTTCTGTGTGCTGAGCGTCACCTCGTGCCCAGAAGGTTTTGCGGCTCCACCCGATGGAAACCGCGAGCGCGACCACCACGCCCGCCCAAAGGCAGAACCTGCTTAATCGAAGATTCCCTCGAGATGGCAGCATTGCAATGTGCTTCCCGCAAACGCGGCGACTCCTAAGCCTCCTACCCGATCGCACGTTTGATGCCAACTGCCAGTCAACGTCGCGACAGTCATTTTCTACTTCCGTCCACCGCCGCCACCGCCATTCCCTCCACCCCCGCCGACGCCTGCCGGGGTCGCGGGGTATTGGGTCTGCTGGTAGATCAGCCCCACCACCGCCGGCACAAAAATGCACATAGGCAGGATGAACGGCTTCAGCGATAGATGCTGGGTCACATCCTTGGCGACGCCTTGATACTTGTAGATCATCCCGAGAATTCCAAACACCAGCATCACCGATCCCTGGAGGCTGAAGTACATCATGATGCTTCCGCGGAACAGGATGAAGGAGAGCATCCCGAAGAAAATCACGCCCATCATTCCGCCGGCCCAGGCGTAGTCCGGTTCGAGGTTCATGCTGCGCCACAAGCTGGCGCCGAGGAGCATGCCGAATATTCCTCCCATGGCCGCGACCGCGTACTTCATGCCGGGCCAGACGATCGCGGCGGCCGCGCATCCACCGACCATCGCTCCGGCGAGCGAGTTGCCGAACCTGTCCCCCAGCAATCCGCCAATGTACACACCTGCCAAGGCGGCGTTCAGCGTGACGAGCCCGCGGTAGAAATAGACGCCGAATGCGAGGTAGATGATGCCCGCGAGCACGAGCAGCGCCGCCATGGCGGGGCCCATGTTCTGCGCCCACGTCAGCAGGTCGCCCTGCGCCGGGACATGGTGGGGCAACATGGGCCATGCGCCCGCCGCACGCGCCACCGCAGCGGCTTCCCCGACCACCTGGGTCGTCGCCTTCGACGCCACTTGTGCTACAGCTATTACGTTCAAGATCACGATCGCTCCTTCATCGTTCGGTTGGCCTTTCCTCCGGCTGAGAATTCTTTAGCCCCAGTCTTTCACGCCTCCGCCCCCGCTGTTATCTCACACCGGCCCTCGCGCCGGGCGACAACCTTCTTCTTCATCGGCAGAGAGAGCCACTGAACCATCGCGCCCAGCACCACCATTCCGAGGATCAACACGATCTGCATCTGGGTGTGCTCGGGCAGATAACGCGGCCACCCTCCCTTCTCTCCTCCCCTCATTGAAACTGCCCACAAGCCCATCCCCAGCATCATTGACACACCCAGCAGGCTATAGAAGAACACCGTTGCAATTCGCCTCCACATCACCACCAGGGCCAACCCCGCGAGGGATGCCATTCCCACCGCCAGTGGAAGCATTCCCTTCACGCTCGGCGGCAGCGCCCGCCAGAGTGCGGCCCAGAAATCGCGCAGCGTCTCGCTGCCCACCGGAAAGACGAGCGTTGCGTTCTCATTCCGCAATATCCAGGTCGCGACCGCTGCCCAGACACTGAGGACGATCATCAATCCCACCCCGACCCATACCCGAGGCTTTGCAAATCCCATCACTCCGAAACACATTGCAAGGCTCAGCGACGTGGCCATCGTATTCACATCCCACGCCATCCACCGCGGAATCCACATTCCGATCATCCCACCGATCGTGACACCCAGGAGGGCCATCAACATCCGGCTGAATCGGGCGCCCGCTACCCACAATGCAAATCCGAGCACCACGCCCGCGCAAGACAGACCGATCGCGCCACCTCCCGCGCCACCCGCTTTGGGCATCCACGCCAACAATTCCTGAAACATGGGCGCACGATCCTTTCATCAAATTTATCGGTCCAACCCCGACGATTTCTTTCGTCCAACCGCCCCGGCATTTCTGACGCCCAACGGCAGCGAAACCGGCTTTTGCGCTCTTGACCCCTGTTTCTCGTTCCCCCGGGTTTCGGTTCCTCATTTATGAAACCGGTCGGGTTTCTCTTGCACTCTTCCGATGCCGCCTTTTTATGAACTTACGATTTCGGACTTCCTTCGGATTTCGGATTTCGGATCCCCAGACCAACGTGCGGCACCCGCTCGGTTCTCACCCACTCCCGCTCCGGCTTGATCACGAATCCCGCATACAGAAATATCTTCGATGCCGCGTACCCCGGCGCTAAGAGCAATGACCACCCCGACACGCTCCCTCTCCCGAACCTCGCCCACGCCAGACCTACGCATGCCACCAAGGCCGCCCCGCCCGACGCCAAGACCTCCGCCGCCATCCAGAAACCTCCCGCCATCGCCGCCACCATTCCACCGGCCACGATGATCACGAGGAGCGACAACGGCGGCACACCCAAATCCATTGCCAGGACCAGCAAGCCGAGATCCCGCTTTTTCATCGCCCCCCACAGCATGCGCGGGACCTGCGAAACAATCGTCTGCAAATGCCCGTGCTCCCACCGCTTTCGCTGGCGCTTGGCGCCCGCGTCACTTTCAGGCATCTCCCCCACCACCCGCGCCGATTCGCACAAGATCGCCCCCTTCCCTTCCATCGCGCCGATTTTCCTTTCGCGGCGCATAGCCCGCCGCCGCGTTGATCGAGCCCTTGCGGTCCAAAACTCCGCCCCCCACGGTCGCCGCTTCCCTCTAACCTGTCCCCCTTGCCCACTCCCCCACCCTCCGGTACCTTCCAGCCGAAGCGAATCGACCGCTTCCCTCCTGCTGTACTCTCTTAGCAACTGACAATGGACCACGGCGTGCAGTGAGCGAAGTCGAACTGACAACGGATCACGGATCATCATGAATCTCTCCCCTTTTCTCGAAGGCAACACCTGCGTCCTCGGTCTCCAGTGGGGCGATGAGGGCAAAGGCAAAATCGTCGACCTGATTTCGGAGAAGGCGGATGTCGTCGTCCGCTACTGCGGCGGGGCCAACGCCGGTCACACCGTTAAAATTGGCGGGGAGAAATATGCCACGCACCTGCTGCCGGTCGGCGTCTTTCGCGAGGGGGTGCTGAATATTATCGCCAACGGAGTCGTGCTGGATCCGGAAGTGCTGTTCAAGGAGATCGATGAGTTTCTGGGGCGCGGGCTGGCGATTTCTCCGGTCAATCTCAAGATCAGCTACAAGGCGCATCTGGTCATGCCCTGGCACAAGGCGGAGGATGCGGCGCGGGAGCATGCTTCCGGTGCCGCGGGAATCGGAACGACCAAGCGCGGTATCGGTCCCACCTACGCCGACAAAATGCACCGCACCACCGCCATCCGCGTTGCCGATCTCACCCACGAAGGCAATCTCAAGGAAAAGATCGCCCGCATCTGCACAGAGCGCAACAGCGTGCTTAAATGTCTCTACGATGCCCCGCCTCTCGACTGGAAGCCCATCTTCGAAACCTACCGCGACTTCGGCCGCCGAATGCAGCCCTTCGTCGATGACACCAGCCAGCTCGTGATCCAGCAGTACAAGGCGGGAAAGAAAATCGTCTTCGAAGGCGCCCACGCCGTGCTGCTCGACGTCGACCACGGCACGTATCCCTACGTCACCAGCAGCTCCTGCTCGTCCCTCGGTCTCTTCCCCGGCGCGGGTGTTCCGCCACAGACTGTACAGCAATTCCTCGGCGTCATGAAAGCCTATTCCACAAGAGTCGGCGGCGGTCCCTTTCCCACCGAACAAAACAACGACATCGGCAACTACATCCGCGAACGCGGCAATGAATACGGCACCACCACCCGCCGCCCCAGACGCTGCGGCTGGCTCGATACCTTGGCGGTGAAGTATTCCGTGGAACTCTGCGGCATCACCTCCATCGCGCTGACCTTGATCGACGTCCTCTCCGGCTTAGACCACGTTCAAATCTGCACCGCCTACAAATACAAAGGCCAACGCCTTGACACCTTCCGCGCCGATATGGACACCCTCGCCGACGTGGAACCCATCTACGAAACCCTCCCCGGCTGGCGCGGCAACATCACCGCATGCCGAACCTTCGACGACCTGCCCAGAGAAGCCCAACTCTACGTCAAAAGAGTCGAACAGTTGGTGGGGGCGCCGATTAAGATTGTCAGCGTCGGACCGGAACGCACCGCCACCCTGATCCGCTGATCCCCCAACTTCGGCCAAGCACCCATTGCTCAAACCGCGCGACCCGAATACAACTTCGGCGACGTCCCGGCACACTCTGCAAATTCGCGCAAAAGTTTGATCTCCATGGTGATCACGATCGACGGGCCTGCGGGTACGGGGAAATCTTCAGTCGCTCGCGCGGTTGCCGAGCGGCTCGGTTTTGATTTCCTCGACACTGGCGCCATGTACCGCGCGATCGGACTCGAAGCCGTTCGTCGCGAAGCGAATCTTGAAGATCAGCGCGAGCTCACCTTCATTGCCCGCCACGCGAAGATCGACTTCGACTGGAACAAGAAACCCCCCACGGTTCTCCTCAACGGGGACACCGTTGGCCATCTCCTCCGCGGCTCCGAAGCGACGCGCGCCGCATCGTACGTCGCCGTCGTCCCCGCCATTCGAGAAATGCTCGTCGCCCAGCAGCGCTTCATCGGAAGCCAGCGCACCCATCTCGTCACCGAAGGCCGCGACCAGGGCTCGATCGTCTTCCCCGACGCCGGCTTCAAGTTCTACCTCGATGCCACGCCACAGGAGCGTGCCCGCCGCCGCGCCACCCAGCTCCGGCACCGTGGCGAGATTGTCGACATTCAACAGCTCCTCGGCGAAATCGTCTCCCGCGACCGTCGCGACGCCTCCCGCCCGGTCGGCCCGCTAGCAATCCCCGAAGGCTCCGAAGTCATCGACACCACCACCCTCACCGAAGGCCAGGTCGTCGATCACATCGTCTCCCACGTCCAGTCCTCAGAGGGGGAAAGCGATGTCCGTCCCTAGATCTCCACCAAGCATCGCAACCGCGCGAGAGCCCAGCGGCTCCGCCGCGGGTCCTCTCTCCTCCGCGCGTCCCAGAAAATCCCCCCTCTGGAATTTCGCCCAATCCGTCCTCCGAATCTGGACCACCCGTTATTTCGACCTCAAGACTTACGGTGCCCGCCACATCCCCCCCACCGGCGGGGTCTTGATCGTCTCCAATCACCAGAGCTACCTCGACCCGATCATCCTCGCCGTCCAGCTCCGCCGGCCCATGAGCTATCTCGCGCGCGCGACTCTGTTCAAGAATCCGTTCTTCGCCAAGCTGATCACGAACCTTAACGCCTTCCCGGTTCGACGGGGCGAGGGCGATGTCGGCGCGGTCAAAGAAATGATTCGCCGACTGGAAGAGGGCCACATGCTCGCGATATTCCCGGAGGGCACCCGCTCGCTCGACGGCGAGATGAAACCCCTCGAGCCCGGCGCCGCGCTGGTGATCCGCCGCGCCAACGTCGCCGTCGTTCCCGCCGTCGTCCACGGATCGTACCAAGCGTGGCCGAAGGGTAAGACGCTCCCGCAAACACACGCAATCCGCGTCCTCTACGGACCACCAATCAACGTCAAAGGCATGAAGGGCAATCAAATCATCCCGCTGATCGAATCCCGGCTCCGCGGAATGCTTGCCGACCTGCGCGCGGGAAATGTGAGCAAATACCGATGAACTCCACGACGCTTTCAAACCTCATGCAATCAGCCCTGAAGTTCCGCGATGCCCGCGAATGGAAGCAGTTCCACAACCCCAAGGATCTCGCCCTGACCCTCGTCCTCGAAGCCACGGAAGTTCTCGAGCACATGCAATGGCGTAATGGCGAGGAGCTTCGCGATCATCTCAAGAAAAGAAAGAAAGATGTTTCCCACGAGCTCGCGGACGTTCTGCACCTCCTGCTGCTCCTCGCGGAAGATCTCGATATCGATCTAATCGAAGCGTTCAATCAGAAAATGCGCGTGAACCAACGGAAATATCCAGTCCGCAAAGCCAAAGGAAGCGCCAAAAAGTATACCGAGTTGTAGGGGCGAGACTTGGCTCGCCATCTTCCCCTCATGGAACAAGAGCGACACGAGAGTCGCCCCTACCCGGAGAAGACCTGAAGGACTTTGATGGGCATCGCAATCGCCCCTTCTTCCCCCGCCAGTCGATGAAACAACCGAACCGCTTCCAACCCCCGCTCGCCCAGATCGAAGGTCAGATTCCGCGTGAGATACTGCCGCGCCAGATCCACCGGCCAACCCAACGGCACCGCGTGCCGCCGAACAATCTCCTCGATCTTTCCCATCCCCTCGATCTTCGCCCGCTCCAGAATCTCGTTCAACGGCCCAAGTTCCACGCCCTTGCGCGCCATCCAGGTCGCGAAGACAAACGGCATCCCCGTCAGCGCTTTCCATTCCGCCCCCAGATCAAGCTGGTGCTCAAAACCGATCGGCTCCTCGCACACCACCTTGTCGCCAATGAGCAGCCGCGCTTGATTCGGATCATCACCCGCGTTTCGAAGGTCAACAAACTCCGGCCGAAGCTGATGCCGTCGCGAAAGAATAATTCGCGCCAAGGCAACGGACGTGTGGCTGTCAGGATCGCAAGCCAGCGTGCGGATCCGTGAAATCGGCACGCGACTAAACACGCGAACCGTCAGCGTCGGCCCATCCGATCCAATACCGCCGGCGGGCAGCAGCGTCAGCCCTTCCATTCGCTGATAATCGATCACCGGAAGCAAAGCCACATCCGCCCGATTCTCCCGCAGGCTCTCCAGAAGCCTGGAAGGAACTTCCAGCGAGAGCCTCACGTTTGGCAAACGATCCAGCCCCTCGATCAGAGGTTTGGAATTCAGAAAGCTGACGCTCGCAATCCGGTACATGCCACTATTTTAGAAGGACAACCCATCTTGGCGATTGCGCTCGCGACTTTTGAAAGCTGCGAAAAAAAGCCCCGGCGATCCATCCGGGGCTTCGGTCGCAATTTCGGATTCTCACGCCGCGGATTACGCCGCGTCTTTGCTGCGGGTTTCGATGGCGATTCGGCGCCATTTCGTCGGCGTGAGACCGGTCGCCTGCTTAAAGCGGCTGGTGAAGTGGCTCTGATGGGCGAAGCCGCAGTCCGCGGCGATCTGCGCCAGAACCTTCTTCCGTGCCAGCAACTGCGCCTTGGCATCCTGGATCTGGCACTCAAGGAGGTAATGCTTAGGCGTCAGACCGAGAAGCTCGGTAAATCGGCGGTGGAAGTGGAACGGGCTCAGATGAGCGGTCTTCGCGATTTCGCCCAGCGTCGGCCCGCGGCGAAATTCCGTCTTCATGAACTTCAGCGCCGGAATCAGTCGGGCGATTTCAGCATCCGCCTGAAAGTCGCTCGGGCGGACGGTGAACCAATCCGCGCAGCTCGGCTGGATACAGAAAACAACAAACGGCCCTTCGCCGACAGCGGGATAACTGCGATAGACGACGATGCGGAAGGTCCAGAGATCGCCGCGCGAATCCGGCAGCTTCGCCCGGTCGGCAAGCGCCAGCTCACCATTCAGCCGGTGAAGCTCCTGCCGCGCCGTGTGAAGCATCTCTTCCTTAAGGCGCGGATCAAGATTTTCAAATTCGCCCCTCCCATACAGTTCGCGGAGGCTGCCGTCGAAGAGAAACTGCCGAATTTTTGGACGACTCGTCAGTGCTGTATCGACCAGGCACGACCCGTTTTTGGGCCGGCTCGCGCGAATTTTTTCGTTCGCCTGATCGAGTTGCTTGGCAAACTCCGTCAGCTTCTGCAGATCGGCGCGTGTGAAAGGCCCCTGCGCTTCCGTTCGATAAAGATGAATCGCCCCGGGATACCCGTCAAGCACGGGCGCATCGACTGGCGCCGCGGCCGCATAGCGAAGGCCGCGCGTGCCGAGGAACTCTCGGGCGTATCGGCCTTCACCGTTCGGCCAGAGCTCATTAGCCGTGACCGCTTTGTCCGTCAGGATCGCCTGCCAAGTCAGCCGATCCTCAAGGTGAAACTCGCGCGCATAATCTTTAACGAGCGACTCAGGCAGCTTCGCCGGCTGCACGATCTGGAGCGAGCCCCGCGGCAGCGTTGTGATCACAAGTCCTTCCGTGATCGGCACCTGTTTCTCAAAGGTGTCCAGCATCTGGCGAAAAGGCACGCCCTCTTTGGCTTTCGCCTCGGAAAGCGGTTCGGCGGTACGACTAACTACGGTGCTTTTGGTCATAAGATTGCTCAATCCATCGACAAGGGAAAACCCTATTCCCGAACAAAAATAAATCAATCACTCCGAATAAAACCTTTGCTGAGCTTCACTTAAGATTCAAGCAATCTGATGTATTCGCAATAATTTAATTGAGACTCTGCGGATACCGATCGGTCTGCTCAAACCTTCAGTGTTGGATCATCACGTTGACGAATCGATACACCTGATCGCCGCCCGGCCCCGTCTTTTGTTGCCTCTGTGCCACATCCGGCACAGGCCCTACCACCCTTACTGTCGTCAACCCGCTTTTGTTGCCGGTTTCGCGAGGGTTCGCGGTATGCTCGCCACTCTTTCGAGCAAGCTGGCACCGGCTTTGTTGAGTCCGATGCAGCAGAAGGACAAATTTCTATGGCCGCTCTCGTGACTCCGCTGTTCTGGAACCCAAAATTGAAGATCGCAATCCTGACGCTCGCGACCTTCGCTGCACTCTGCTGATTGTAGGCGTGCACCACTCACCCGCGGCAGGAAAATTGCGCGATAATTTGGCGGGGAAAATGCGGGCACGCACCGGGGCTGCCCCGGATCAACAAGAGAAATCACGGGTTGGGCTTATCGCCTTGCGCCTTTGCCGCGGCGCTAATTCCATGAATGTGAAACTGGTGGGAAATCGGATCGAAGCCGTGCTCACGACAGATCTCGTCGCGGAGCTTCTTCAGCTTCTCGCTGCTGAATTCAATCACCTTGCCGGTGGCAACGCAGATCAGATAGTCATAAGTCTGCCGCCCCGCGATCACCTCATAGTATGAGCGCTTGTTGTCGAAAAAAACCTGTTTGAGCACCCCCGCATCCTGGAGATGTGCCAAGGTGCGATACACGGTAGCGCGTGACACGCGATGACCCAACTGCTTCAAGTCAATGACAAGTTGATCCGGATCGAACAACCCCTGCTTCCGAAGCACCGCATCCAACATCATCGCGCGCTCCGGCGTGAACTTCAGTTTCTCCCCATGAAGATACCGCCGAAAAAGCGCACAGACTGGCTCATAAGGAGCTGTCTGCGGCCGATTCCCCGCCGACCGCGGCAGCGATGGAAGAATATGAGGGGTGGATGACATAGCTTGTCAGACTCTATGGCATTGAGTCGGTGCGTTGCACGAGTGTTCCGATCTGCGTTACGCGAGCGCCGGTTCGGAAACTGGTTGTGCGAAGAGCGTCATGCCTCGCGCATCTGTGACTTGAACATCCAGAATCTGCCCTTTCAGCGATAGTGATCCCTGGAAGCACACAACAAGATCGCCGCGCGTTCTTCCGACGAGTTGCGTTTGCCGTTCACTGTCGTCGGGCAACGCTTGTTGCTCGGCGCGCTTCTCCCAGCCCAGCTCAATCCTGGACAGCGCCGCCGCGTGCCGGCTCACCAGCTTCGATTCCCCTTCCACCATCACTTCGACCGTCTGCCCGATCATCTCGCGACTGGTCTCGCCGCAGATCTGCTGCTGAACCGCGAGCAGATCGTTGTTGCGCCGGCGCTTCACGTCTTCCGGAACATCATCCACGAACCGATCAATCGCTGTGGTCCCGGGCCTAGGCGAATACTTGAAGATAAAGCTGTTCTTAAATCGGCAGCGTTTCACCAGATCCATCGTCTGCTGGAACTCGGCATCCGTTTCCGTCGGGAAGCCCACAATGAAATCGCTGGCAACCGAAATATCCGGCATGTAGGCGCGCGCGCGACCCAAAAAATCGGTGTATTCAGCGACGGTGTAGCCCCGATTCATCAGCTTCAGAATGCGGTCGTTCCCATGCTGGGCAGGGACGTGGAGATAACGGCAGATGCGCTTGCAGTCGCGCATCGCCTGCAACGCTTCATCAGAAAAATCACGCGGGAAGCTGGTGACGAATCGAAGCCGCGGCAAGTCCGGCATCGCTTCGTGAATCTCGTAAAGAAGCTCCGCGAACGAAGTGGTCCGACCATCCCCATGCCTGTAGTTGTAGTGGTTGATCGTCTGCCCAAGAAGCGTCACCTCGCGCGTTCCGGCATCAACCAGCTTTCGAACTTCGTCAATAATATTCTGCGGCGGGCGATGAACTTCGAGGCCACGCGTATACGGAACCACGCAGTAGGTGCAGAATTTATTGCAGCCTCGCGTAATGCGGACGTACGCCTGCGAGACCTCATCGGAAGCCGACACGGAACGAGACAGATCCAGCAATTCCAGCGTGTCCTCAGCCGCCGCCAGCGTCGACGAGCGCCGGCTTGTCGCCCCCATCAACGCAACCTGCCTCCCCTTCGTAGGCGCGACACTTGTGTCGTCCTCAGTCTCGCGAGAGTTCAATGAGGGCGAGACAAGTGTCTCCCCTACAACGGACGGAGACGTAACCACCGCGTTGTGAACCATTCGCGGCAGCTTGTCCAACTCCCCCGGCCCACAAAGGATGTCCACATGCGGAAACCGCTGGAAGATCGACTTCCCCTCCCGCTCCGCCATGCACCCGATCACCCCGATGATCAGATCCGGCTTCTCCCTCTTCGTCTCCCGCAGCTCACCCAGCCGAGACCAAACCTTCTGTTCGGCATGCTCGCGGACGGAGCAGGTGTTGTAGATCACCACATCCGCCTGATCCCGCTCCTCCGTCGATTCAAATCCTTGCGCACGAAGCTGCCCAAGAACGAGCTCCGAATCGAGTACGTTCATCTGGCAACCGAAGGTTTCAAGATAAAGCTTCTTAGGCATGGCGGGTTAAAACCGCTCCAATCTTAGGCGGTTTCAGCGGAATCACAACTTTCCGGGGCGAAATGGATGGTGCCGCGGAAAAAAATTGTAGCGTCCGAGGATTGCGGCTACACTCTGCGCATCATTTTTTGGGGAATGCGTGCTCGCGAGAATTCATTCGTTCATCCTGGTCGGCATCGATGCGCATCCGTGCGAGATCGAGGTGGACGTCGCCAATCGTGGATTGCAGAAGACCACCATCGTCGGTCTCGCGCAGACCGCCGTGAAAGAATCCGTCGAGCGCGTCAAACGCGCGATCATCAACTCCGGCTACGCGTTCCCCGGCCACGCCCTGCTTATCAACCTCGCCCCCGCGGACGTTAAGAAGGACGGGCCGGCGCTCGATCTACCGATGGCGATCGGGGTGCTCAAGGGCACAAACTTCATCCAGAACGATCGCCACAAGGACTATCTCATCGCCGGCGAGATGGCACTCGATGGACGGGTCCGCAAGATCAAAGGCACCTTGTCGCTCGCGCTGCTCGCCCGCCAAAAGAAAATGCGCGGCGTCATCATCCCCTACGAAAACGCCCGCGAAGCCGCCGTCGTCGACGGCATCGATGTCTATCCCGTCGCCACGCTCTCCCAAGCCGTCGCCTTCCTGAATGAGCAGTTGGAGATGGAGCCCTACGAACTCGACGGCGAAGCCTATCAACTCTCCAAGCTCGCCCCCGATCTGGATTTTGCGGAAGTCCGAGGTCAAGAAGCGGTCAAACGCGCCATCACCATCGCTTGTGCCGCTTCTCACAATTTGCTGATGATCGGCCCACCCGGAACCGGCAAGTCAATGCTTGCGTCACGAATCCCCGGCATCCTTCCGCCACTCTCCCGTTCTGAATCGCTTGAAACCACCCGCATCTATTCGGCCCTTGGCCTCCTGCCCGACGGCATCGCGCTGATGGATTCCCGACCCGTGCGCACCCCGCACCATTCCGCAACTGCGCAAGCACTGATCGGCGGAGGCTCCATCCCCCGCCCCGGCGAAGTGTCCCTCGCGCACCACGGAATTCTATTTCTGGACGAGCTCCCCGAATTCTCCCGCCACGTGCTCGAGACCCTGCGTCAGCCTATCGAAGCCGGTGAAGTCACCGTCGCCCGCGTCTTCGGCTCGATTAAGTTCCCCGCCCGCTTCATGCTCGTCGCCGCCATGAACCCAACCGCCAGTGGCCACAATCCCACCGATCCCCGCGCGAAGAACAAGTATCTCGAAAAACTCTCCGGCCCCCTCCTCGACCGCATCGACATCCACGTCGAAGTCCCGACGGTCCCCTATCGAGAGCTCACCGGCAAACACGCCGGCACAAGCTCGGCAGTGATTCGCGAACAGGTCGAACGCGCGCGAGCCATCCAAAACAAGCGATTCAGGTCGCAAACGACCAACGCCAGCATGGACAGCAAGCAATTGAAGCAGTTCTGCGAACTCTCCGATTCGTGCCTGCTGCTCATGAAGCAAGCCATGGATGAACTGGGACTGTCAGCGCGAGCCTATGACAAAGTCAGGCGTGTCGCGCGGACGATCGCCGACCTGGAAGGGGTGGAAACAATCGGGGAACATCATCTGGCCGAGGCGATTCAATATCGCTTGCTGGATCGGCGATTGTGACGGATGGGGAAGGACCTCCGTTTGACCTCGCGTCAACGATATTGGCGGCGGTTTCTGCACTTCTCCTGTGGAGGTTGCTCAATCCGCTCCAGACCGCCCCTCGGATGTGCCGATAAATTCGTGCAGATTCACCGTTTGCTGCACCGTCCCAGTCTGTTGATTACCCCGTGCGCCAGCCTAGAATCGAGCATTGTGATGAATGAACACGCCCGGGAAGAAGCCGTACGATATTTAATCCCGGTTGTGCGACGAGTTGCGTTTTGCTGTTCAATGGTGAGGGGTCGGCGCTGCGCTCGACCGGCCAGTAGGAGAAAAAAACATGTTTGAGCGATTCACGGACCGAGCCCGCAAAGTGATGGCGCTGGCCAATCAGGAGGCCCAACGTTTCAATCACGAGTACATCGGGACTGAGCACATTTTGCTGGGTTTGGTGAAGGAAGGGTCGGGAGTTGGCGCTAACGTATTGAAGAACCTCGACGTTGACCTGCGGAAGGTGCGTCTGGAAGTCGAGAAGCTCGTCAAGAGCGGCCCCGACATGGTCACGATGGGAAAGCTGCCTCAGACGCCGCGTGCGAAGAAGGTGATCGAGTACGCGATCGAAGAGGCGAGAAACCTGAACCACAATTACGTGGGGACGGAACATTTGCTGCTGGGATTGTTGCGTGAGCACGATGGGGTAGCGGCTCAGGTTCTGATGAATCTGGGTCTGAAACTGGAAGAAGTCAGGGAGGAGGTTCTTAACCTCTTAGGAGCTGGCGTGGAAAGCGAAGAACCTCAAGCGCAGGAAAAACAAGGAACCAAAGGCAAGAGCAAGACCCCCGCGCTCGACAGCTTCGGTCGCGATCTGACCGAACTGGCGCGCGAAGGGCAACTTGATCCCGTCATCGGGCGCAAGAACGAGATCGAACGCGTCATCCAGATCTTGTGCCGCCGGCAGAAGAACAACCCGGTGTTGCTCGGTGAAGCGGGCGTCGGCAAGACCGCCATCGTTGAAGGTCTTGCCCAGATGGTCATCAACAACAGCGTGCCGGAGATTCTGCATGACCGGCGCATCGTCGTGCTGGATCTGGCGATGATGGTCGCGGGCACCAAGTACCGCGGCCAATTTGAAGAGCGCATCAAGGCGGTGATGAACGAAGTCCGCCGCGCCAAGAACGTCATCCTCTTTATCGACGAATTGCACACTCTCGTGGGCGCGGGTGGCGCAGAAGGCGCGATCGACGCATCCAACGTGCTCAAGCCCGCGCTCTCCCGCGGCGAGATCCAGTGCATCGGCGCCACCACGTTTGATGAATACCGCAAGTACATCGAGAAAGACGCGGCCCTGGCCCGGCGATTCCAGCCGATCCATGTTGAGCCGCCTTCCAAGGCAGATGCCGTCGAGATCCTCAAGGGTCTCCGTGACCGCTACGAAGCGCACCACCGCGTGCAGATCCTCGACGCAGCGCTCGAATGCGCAGTGGAGATGAGCGATCGCTACATCACCGGGCGCTGCCTGCCGGACAAGGCGATTGACGTTCTCGACGAAGCGGGCGCTCGCATCCGGCTTCGTTCGATGACCAAGCCGCCCAATCTCGCGGAGCTCGAAGAGCAGATCGAGCGGCTCAGCATCCAGAAGGATGAAGCCGTCAAAAACGCTGAATACGAAGAAGCCGCCAAGCTTCGCGATCAGGCGGAAGGCCTGCGCGCCAAGAAGGAAGAAATGCAGCGTCAGTGGCGCGAGAAGGCCAAGGAAGTCGACGGCGTCGTCGATGAAGAAGTGATCGCCGAAGTCGTCAGCAAGATGACCGGCGTGCCGCTCACGCGCCTCGAGAAAGAAGAAGCGCAGCGGCTCCTTGAGCTTGAAAACGAGCTTCATAAGAAGGTCGTGTCTCAGGACGAGGCCATCCGGGCGATCAGCAAGACCATTCGCCGGGCGCGCTCCGGTCTGAAGGATCCACATCGTCCGATGGGCAGCTTCCTGTTCCTTGGCCCATCAGGCGTCGGGAAAACCCTGCTGTCCAAAGCGCTGGCGGAGTTCATGTTCGGCGACGCCGATGCCCTGATCCAGATTGACATGTCCGAGTATATGGAGAAGCACAACGTTTCTCGTCTCATCGGCGCGCCTCCCGGCTACGTCGGTTACGAGGAAGGCGGCCAGCTCACCGAGCGAATCCGCCGACGTCCCTATTCCGTCGTGCTGCTGGACGAAGTCGAGAAGGCGCACCCCGACGTCTTCAACATGCTCCTCCAGATCATGGAGGAAGGCCGGCTCACCGATTCCTTCGGCCGCCACGTCGACTTCCGAAACGTGGTCATGATCATGACCTCCAACATCGGCGCGGATCTGATCAAGGGCGGCGTGCAACCCTTCGGCCTCCAGGGCCGCGGCAAAGGCACCGCCGACGAGCAGTCCTACGAGAAGATGAAGGAAACGCTCATGAAGGAAATCGAGCGTTACTTCCGCCCCGAGTTCATCGGCCGGCTCGACGACGTCATCGTTTTCAGGCCGCTGAGCGTGAAGAACCTTGAGCTCATCGTCGAGCTTGAGCTTAACAAGGTGACCAAGCGCCTGACCGAGCACGGCCTGCGGATCGAGCTGACCGAGGAAGCGAAGGAGTTCCTGATCGAGAAGGGCACGAACACTGACTTCGGCGCCCGTCCTTTGCGTCGCGCGATCGAACAGCACGTCGAAGATCCTCTCGCCGAGGATCTGCTGCGTGGCTCGTTCAAGGGCAAGCACCTGATCAAGATCGCCCTGAAGATCGAAGAAGGCGGCAACAAGCACCTGTACTTCGAGAGCTTCTCGGGCGAAACCGCCGAGGAAAGCAAGCAGTTGGCCCAGGCCGGCTCGGATGCGACGTAAGCCTGCACGACTGATCTCATGTGAACACAAACACCCGGCCCCCCAAAGGCCGGGTGTTTCTCTTTAGATGCTGAACTCAACCTCCCGAAAATCCCTGAACACATCCGCGCCGATGAGCGCGACGAAACATGCGACATCGAGCCGGCGAGAGGGGCCTAGATCGGGTGTACCTGAAGTCGTGACGAATTCGTCCGAAAGAGATTCGAATATTTCTGAAAGGTCTTAGAGCCGACTGAGAGGGTTGAACTCTCGACCTATGCTTTACGAAAGCATCGCTCTACCACTGAGCTAAGTCGGCCGGTGGACGAATCGTATCGAGGAAATCAAGCGAGATCAACACGCCCAACGCCGCGTGTCCCATGTCAATAGAACTGTCACGGTTTTCATGGCAATAGAAGTGTCAGCCTGCTTTCCGCTCCGCGTGTAAGTCTCGCGTAGGCGCAGCCGGAGCGAGACTTACACGCGGAGCGTCTCGCCAGGGGTGCTGTGCCGGCGGTTTCCAGGGTTGGTTGTTCCGCACCCTCGCCTTGGGCTTTGCCCGCGACGGTCTCTCGCCCAACTCCTGCCAGTGCAGCGTGTGGCCCTGGTGCAATAACTGGATCGTGCCATCCCGTTTTTCCGGTCCGATCGCGACAGACCTTGATCGTAGGCGGTATCATCGCAGTCAATGAAAAGCCTTCTCGCTATAACCTTGATCAGCGTCGTTGCTTTATCCGATGTCGCGCGCGGGGATGTGAAATTACCCGCGATCTTCGGCGACCACATGGTTCTGCAGCGGGGGGTGAAAGTGCCCGTCTGGGGAACCGCCGATGCCGGCGAGAAGGTTACCGTAAAGACCTCGCGGCAGGAGAAAAGCACCACCGCCGATGGTCAAGGGAAGTGGCGGATCACGCTCGATCCGCTCGATGCAACTGATCCTATTGAAATCACGATCACCGGAAAGAATTCAATTACCTTCAAGGATGTTCTGCTCGGCGAAGTGTGGCTCTGCTCCGGCCAATCGAACATGGGATTTGCACTCAACCGCGCCTCGAACGGAAAAGAGACAATCAAGACCGCCAACAGGCCGAAGATCCGCCTCTTTACCGTCGGCCGCGCAATCAAAAACGAACCCCAGGATGAAACAGCAGGCGAGTGGAAAATCTGCTCCCCCGATACCGTCGGCGACTTCTCCGCCGTCGCCTACTTCTTCGGCTTGGCACTTCAGCAGAAGCTGAACGCGCCAATCGGTCTGATCGACTCAAGCTGGGGCGGCACCCGCGCCGAAGCCTGGCTGCCCAAGCCCATCTTCGATCGCCTGAAGCTACCGTACGAACCGGAATGGACCCAGCAGTGGCTCCATCCCAAGAAGACTCCCGGAGCGCCACAAGAGCCCGCGCGCCCGCACGAAGCGCCCGCGGTCCTCTACAACGGCATGATCGCCCCTCTCGCCGGCTACGCCATGAAAGGCGTCGTCTGGTACCAGGGTGAAACCAATACCGCTTATCCCGATCAGTATCACGATGTCTTGAGCGCCCTTGTTACAAGCTGGCGTGCCGCGTGGGCGCAGGGTGATTTCCCGTTTCTCATCGTGCAATTGCCCAACCTTAAGAACACCCGCTTCTGGCCCGCGCTTCGCGCGGCACAGGCGCAGGTCGCGAAAGATGTCCCGAACGTCGGCCTGGCCGTCACGATTGATCTTGGAGATCCCAAAGACATCCACCCCAAGAACAAGGAACCGGTCGGCCACCGATTGGCGCTAGTCGCTCGGAAAATTGCGTATAACCAGGACGTGCCGTATTCCGGGCCGACGTTCAAGTCCATGAAGATCGTCGGCAGCAATGCCGTGATCACCTTCGATCATATTTACGACGGACTGGTTGCCAAAGGCGGCGATCCTGAAGGCTTTGAGATTGCGGGCGCGAACGACAAATTCGTTCCCGCCCAAGCCAAAATCGACGGTGAAAAAGTGATCGTCAGCGCCAAAGACATCTCATCGCCCAAAGCAGTTCGATACGCCTGGGAAAACGATCCGAAATGCACGCTTTACAACAAGGCAGATCTGCCGGCGACACCGTTCGAAGCGACGGCGAAATAATTTGAAGCTGGAATCGTCTATGCTTCGGGCAGCGGAATTGTCCCTGTACCAGTCAAACCCACATCACACCTGCCGGAGGATCTCCATGCGATTCCACCTTATCGCTCCGTTGTTGCCGATGCTGCTGTTCATCCATCTCGCAACAGGCGCCAACGCCCCCCATCCGGCAACCCGCGCCAGCACGGCTCCCTCGACCCCCGCGCCGCGCAACATCTCATCTCTGCTGAAGCCGATCCTTAACCGCCACAAGATCCCCAGTCTGTTCGCCGCCCGGATCGACGGCAATCGCGTCACCTCCCTTGGCGCATTCGGCGTCCGCAAGTCCGGCGCGCCTGAGCCAGTGACGCCCAACGACCAGATCCATCTCGGTTCCGACACGAAAGCCATGACCGCTGTTCTCATCGGTCAGCTCGTTGATGACGGGCAGCTCGCGCTCGATACGCCGATGTCGAAGATCTTTCCCGCTCTCGCTCCGAAGATGAACGCCGCCGCCGCGGGAATTACCGTGTCTCACTTGCTGAACCACACCGCCGGCCTTCCCGCCAACATGCCCGACTGGTGGAAGTACGAGCGCTCGAGCAAACCTCTGATCGATCAGCGCCGCAGGGTGGCCAGCGACGCGCTGGCACAGGCGCCAACAACGGAGCCTGGCCCACATTTCGAGTATTCCAACGTTGGCTATGTGATCCTCGGCGCGGTCCTCGAACAGAAGACGGGCACGCAATGGGAAACGCTTGTCCAAAAAAAACTCTTCGGGCCCCTGAACATGACTTCAGCGGGATTCGGCCCTCCGGGCGAGACCGGAAAGATCAATCAACCGTGGGGTCATGTCGCTCCAAACATGCGGCCGATGCAGTTCGACAATCCCGCCGTCATGGGTCCAGCCGGGCGCGTGCACTGCACCATGATCGACTGGGCGAAATTCATCGCGCTCTTCGTCGTCGCGCCCAAGGATCGCGCGCCGCTGCTGAAGCCTGAGACTTTTGACAGCCTGTTTACACCTGCCGCGAGCGCGGAGTACGCCGGGGGATGGATGTTCGTGAAGCGCGGCTGGGGCGATGGGATTGTCCTGAATCACAACGGCAGCAATACCATGTGGTATTGCACCGCCTGGATATCCCCGAAGAAGCACTTCGCAGTGCTGGCCGCCACCAACATCGCCGGGGACGACGCCGCCAAAGCCTGCGACGAAGCCGCGTCAGCGCTGATCCTCGGCGCATCCCGCCCGTGATCGCGTCGTTTTTGGGGAGCCTCCGCACCGAATCGATCAGAACTCCCGCGTCTTCTTCGTCCCCGGCTCCGGAATCGGATACTTCCCAGCCACGGCGACGAGCGGCGCGGGGCCATCCACCGTCAGCTTGTTCACAGTCGGGGCGAACTCGTGATCGCAGTTGAGCATCTGGTCCCGCGTGATGACCTGCCCTGTGTGGGCTGACATCCGTCCCATGCTCGTCACCAGACTCACTTCCGCGCCCCGGCGAACCTCGTTGTAAGGCTTGTCCTTTCGGATCGCCTCCATCAGATGGTCCCACTCAAGCTGGTACGGGTTAGCCTCAGGCTGGGGGAAGGCCCAAATTGCCGTGGAAGTCATATCCTGACCGCGCCAGATCTTGCAGCGCGCGGGTGTGTGTCCGCCCGCGGAAATCTGCGCCGCGCCCTTCGAGCCATGCGCGTAGCTGGCGAACTGGTTGCTGCACCCATCGATGCACCGCCCCATGAAGAAGAGCTTCGACCCATCCGGAAATGTGTACTCGACTTCGTAGGTGTCGAAGTTCTGATCGATCATGTTCCCGCGATAGTGCCGGCCACCGAGGGCTTCCGCCTTCACGGGCCACGCATCTTTCATCCAGCAGCACTCGTCGATGTTGTGAATATAGAAGTCTGAGAAGAGTCCACCGGATGCCCAGAGGAAGCCGTGGAACTTCTGAATCTGCCAAAGCGTTTCGGACAGCTTGCCGTCGTTCGGCGGAACGAAGCATTCGGCGGCGGGGCCATGCACGCGATACGCGCGCATGTTCACAATGTCCCCAATCTGCCCCATCTTGATCCGGTCGAACAGTTCCCGCCGGGCGTCGCAGTGCCGGCACATCAGACCCACGCCGACCTTCATGTTCTTGTCCAAGCTCTGATCCGCCAGGGCAAGCATCCTGCGCGTTGACGGGCCGTCGACGGTGACCGGCTTCTCCATGAAAACGTTGACGCCCTTTTCAATCGCGTAGTTGAAATGCACCCACCGGAATGCGGGCGGGGTGGCCATGATGACCACATCTGATGGGCGCAGGCAATCCATGGCTTTCTTGTAGGCGTCGAAGCCGACGAACATCCGATCCTTCGGCACGTCGATCTGCGCCTTGTATTTCTTATTCAGCTCGTCGAAGTGAACCTGAATCTGGCTGTCGAACAGATCCGCCATCGCAACCAGCTTCACGGGACCCGACTTCGTCGAGAGCGCGTTGATCGCCGCGCCGCCACCGCGACCGCCGCAGCCGATCAAGGCCACGCGAATGGTGTTGTCCTCGGCAGCGAACACATGCGGAATGTTCACACCCGCCAGTGCGGAGGCGGCACCGATCGCGGAAACCGTTTTAAGGAAATCGCGGCGGTTGGGGGTGCTGCGCTGGGGGATGGGATTGGAGGGTTGGCTCATGTTAAACGTTTCTCTCATGAGGATGGGCCGAAATCAATCAATTATCCATGCGGAAGTCAGACTGATCCGCGCGGTGGCGTATACACCTCATACAGTACGATTCGGGCGCAAAGTCGTTGAAACGAAGAAGGCGACCCGGTTGGATCGCCTTCAGCCAGTGCCCAGGACAGGATTTGAAGCCGCTGGGTAATCGAAACCCGTGCTGCACCAGTCCTACCCCGGGTAAGTTTTAGCGATTTACCTGCACCTTCAAAAGGCTTACCTGCGCTCGTCGCGCGCCCTGAGGAGAAATAATTTCCGAAATCACGCTCGCCATGGCGGCCGGCACCGGATCGGCGACAGTAAGGGTAAGCACGGCAACGGTCGGAAGGTACGGTCGTCGGCGCGAGTCATTGCTTGATGCACGACTATCCGCGGGATGACCTCGCGATGGCAAAGCGCTGCGCGTTGGACGAATGGGCCGAGTCGGCTTGGCTCCCGGTCTCGGTGTTGGGAACAATGCCCATCGGAGTCCTCTTTTCTCCGCCGCTTGAATCCAAGCGAAGCGGAACGTGATGTCGCACAATTACGACATGACATCAGAGACATCGATCGCGCCGCGCCCCCACTCAACCGCAAAACCGTCACAGCCGGATAATCTTCACGAGCGATAACTTCAACCCACCGCATCGGCCCGGATCGAATAGCGGCAAAAGCCCGAATGATGAATGACGATCGCCCCCCCCTCGCGCCTTCATCATTCGAGCTTCGTGACTCACTGATCACTGACGACTACGCCGCCAGCTTCGGCGCCCCCCCTGCGATCTCCATCACCGCCATCGTCGTCAAACTCCCGCCGCCGCCGAAATTCACGAGGAACTGCGCGGGCGTGCCCATCGCCGTTGAGCGGACGGCCATGATCTGGTACGTCGCCGCCGAGATGGGGCTGGGCAGCGTGGGATCAA
>JBBRYX010000029.1:0-52463 GCA_038237225.1 Tepidisphaerales bacterium
AAAACCATCCATGGCAAGCTCCGGCACGACAGACTTGAATGTTCAAAAACGCAAAGCTTTGCGACGAGGAAGATGTGTTAACCGATTCCGGCCTCGGGCGCAACACCTAACGAGCGCCGAACATCAAATGCGGTTGCCCTGACCCCCATGTTCCATCCTCAAGCTTTTCTTGACACTGGAGATACAGGCTTTTACGATCGATTCGCGGTGGGCAATTTTTCGCCGCCGCCTGCCGGTAACAGCTATTGTTGATCACCATTGGAGCAGCTTCATGACGCGCCTGTCACGATCGTTGTTTAGAGTCGTGTTTGTTTGTTCGTTGTCCGTCCCCATTGCATGGAACGCGTCCGTCCTCGCCCAAAAGGCAGCGCCCGCCCCAGCAGCGCCGGCACCCGCCACGCCTGCCGTCCCCGCGCCCGCGCCCGCGGCGACACCGGCGCCCGCACTCGCTGCACCAGCACCGACTACGCCCGCACCCGCTGCACCCGCACCTGCTGCACCCGCACCTGCTGCACCAGCACCGACTGCACCCGCACCTGCTGCACCAGCACCAACGGCGCCCGACGCTGCCGCACCCGCGGCTCCCGCAGCCGAAGCGCCCGCCGCTACGCCTGCGAGCGCCTCCGGCCAACCCGCTCCCGATGCCAGGCAGGATCTCAAAGACGCCGTCGATAACTTCTGGCACTACGGAAAAATCGCCCGCTACGATCTCGCCGCCGCCGCCGCTCAACAGATCGTCGCCGCCAAGGACAAGCCTCAGGACATTCTCGAAAACTTCGAGCGCGTCGCCGCCGAGCGCGGCAACGGTGGTGACGATCTCGACACCTGGATCATCCGCTGGCAGGGCGTTGACCCGCTCAAGCAGCAGGCGAACCAGATCATGGGCCTGCTCAACGAAGGCCGCCGAGCGCGCAAAGGCAGTCCCGCCTACATCGAAGAAAACATCAAGCGCCTGAACCGCCCGGGTCGTCCGTACCAGCTTGCCGTGGGGCGATTGCGCGAAAGCGGGGAGCTGGCCGTCCCGATGATGATCGACTATCTCCGCGACCCCGCGAAATCTCAATACAGCTCCGGCGTTCGCAGCGGGCTTCGCGACCTTGGCAGGCCCGCGCTCAATCCGCTGCTCGCCGCGACGGAGATGAAGAACCAGCAGACGCTCGCCGAAATCGTCAGCGTCATCGGTGACATCGGCTACAACGTTTCGGTTCCTTACCTCTCCCGGCTTGCCAACGGTAACGAGCAGCCGCAGGCCGTTCGCCTCGCCGCGTCCCAGGCGCTCACGCGCATGGGCGTCAGCGATCCCCGCCAGGTCAGTCCCGCGGAGTCTTTTTATGAACTCGCGGAAAAGTTTTATTACGACAACGCCGACATCGCCGCCGATCGTCGCGATCCCACGGCCCCGTCAAACGTCTGGTATTGGGATGAAGCCAATGGCCTCCAGCGCAAGCAGGTCCCCCAGCCGATCTTCAACGAGATCATGGCGATGCGATCCAGCGAATATGCCCTCAAGCTCGGCGCCCAGCGCGGCGATGCCCTGAGCCTCTGGCTCGCCGCAAACTACAAACGCGAAGTCGATCTCCCGCAGGGTGGAACCGACACCACGCGCGCCGAAAATCAACCCAACGCCCATTTTTATGGCGTCGATGCCGGACCTCAGTATCTCAACAACGCCCTGACCCGAACCCTCCGCGATCGCGATTGGCCGGTGGCGCTGAAAGTCATCCGCTCCCTCGAGCAGATCGGCGGCAACAGCACCCTGTTTCCAGGGAATGTGAATCCTCTCATCGACGCCATGGGCGCGCCCGATCGACCGGTGCGGTTCGAAGCCGCCTTCGCGGTTGCATCCGCGATGCCGGTCAAACCCTTCACAGGTCAGGAGCGCGTCGTTCCGCTGCTGGCCGAGGCGATCAGCCAGACCGGCACGCCCAGCATCGTGCTGGTGATGCCATCTCAGAACCAGGTCAATGCGATCGTCGATGAGCTGAAGAAGCAGAACATGGCCGCGGTGGGCGCGATCGGCGCTGACGCCGCCGTGGCCGTCGGGGGACAATTGCCCGCGGTAGACGCACTGGTCGTCTCCGAAGAACTCGGCAGCGTCGAAGTTGATCGCCTTCTTGCACTGGCGGCCCAGAACCAACGACTGGCCGGAGCGGCCAAGATCGTAATCACGAAGACCAACGCTTCGCCCTACGCCGTTCGATCGGCAACCGATCCGACGATGAGCGTGACCCAGCAGGCGGATGCCGCCGGCATCAAAGCCGCCGCCGACGCCGCACGAGCCAAAGCTTCCGCCTCGATCGATCCTCAGGTGGCGACCAACTACGCCCTTCGTGCCGCCGAGCTTCTCCAGAAGCTGGCCATGAGCCGCGCCGTTCTCGATCTCTCGCCCGCGGAGGGCGCCACACTCAGCGCCTTGCGCGATGCACGTCCGGAGGTCGTCAAGACTGCGGGGAACGCTCTGGGGTGGCTGAACTCCCGCGATGCCCAAGGCGCGATCCTCGCCGTTGCCGCCAATGAAAAAACCGGCGACGACGTCAAGATCAGCCTGTACAAGAGCATCGCGACCAATGCCAAAAACTTCGGCATCCGCCTCTCGCGCGAGCAGGTGACGCAACTCGACAAGATCGTCGAAGCCACCACCAACAACGACGTCAAATCCGCCGCCGCCGAAGCCCGCGGAGCCTTGAACCTTCCTCCCGATCAGGCAAAAGAGCTGATCGTGAAACAGTCGCGCGTCTGACCTTTATTGCAACGGCGCGCACTATGAGCGAGCCCGCCTCCGCGATTGTTCACCTGGACCCGGATGACGTAATCGGCGACATCTCGCCGCTCCTCTTCGGCGGTTTTGCCGAGCATCTCGGCCGCTGCATCTACGGCGGAATCTACGATCCCGATTCACCCCTCAGCGACAATCGCGGTTTTCGAACCGACGTCCTTGCCGCGCTGCGGGAAATGAAGCTCTCCATCCTCCGCTATCCCGGCGGAAATTTTGTCAGCGGCTACAACTGGCGCGATGGCGTCGGCCCGCGCGAAGACCGTCCCCGACGGCGGGAACTGGCGTGGCAGTCGATCGAGACGAATCAGTTCGGCACCAACGAATTCATCGACTTCTGCCGCGAGTTGAACGTCGAGCCCATGATGGCGGTGAATCTCGGCACCGGCTCGCTCAACGAAGTCTCCGCGCTCGTGGAATACTGCAACGCGCCCGCCGGCACACAATACGCCGACCTCCGCCTCCGTCACGGTTACGCGAAGCCGCACGACATCAAATACTGGTGTCTCGGAAATGAGATGGACGGGCCCTGGCAGATCGGCGCGCTCAGCGCCGAAGACTACGCCAGAAAAGCCCGCGAAGCCGCCAAGATCATGAAGTGGCATGATCCGCGGATTAAGACGATTCTCTGCGGATCGTCGAATCCGTCCATGTCCACCTTCCCGGCTTGGGATCGCATGGCACTCCTGCATTGCTGGGACCAGGTCGACTACCTTTCACTTCACAATTATGCCGGCAACTGGAAGAACGATACGCCCGATTACCTCGGCTACGCGACCGAGTTCGATTCACAGATCACTCAACTTCGAACGGTTCTGAACGAGGTGAAGCAGAAGCTGAACTCCACGCGCGAGGTGCATCTCTGCTGGGACGAATGGAACGTCTGGTACAAGGACCGCAACGGCGCCGGCGGCTGGCGGGCAGCCCCGCACCTGTGCGAAGAGGTGTACAACCTCGAAGACGCATTGGTAGTCGCCCAGTGGCTCAACACGTTTCTTCGCCATTGCGACGTGCTGAAGATCGCGTGCATCGCCCAGATCGTGAACGTCATCTCGCCGCTCCTGACGACACCGACGAAAGTGCTGCGGCAATCGACGTTCTATCCGTTCGTGATGTATTCCCAGCTCGCGTCCGGAAAGTCGCTGCGAACTCGCATCACCGCCCCCACCTATCGCACCGAGCGATTCGGCGAGGTCGCGACCGTCGACGCAGCCGGCGCCTACGATCCACAAACCGGCAAGGCTGCCGTGTTCCTCATCCACCGCGATACAAATCAATCGCTTCCCATCGAAGTGAAGTGGGAGGGGGCGGCGCCGATGCAGGTGATCGACGTGCAGCAGATGTCCGGGACAGACCCCAAAGCGGCCAACAGCTTTGCGCGGCCGCATGTGGTGGTGCCAAGGCGCATGTCCGCGCCCAGGGTGGAAGAAAACGCCATTCAGTTGAAGCTGCCACCGCTTTCGTTCACCGTGGTTACGCTGAAGAATCCGCGTTAAGGGACAGCAGGTGGATGTCTCGATCGCTGCCCGTCCCGCAACCGAGCCGGCCAAACAGGCAATCTCCCTCGTGCAGCCCTAATATGAATCCCAAAGGACAAAGGAATATGCATCAGCAATCTGGCGTGAAGATGATCTGCAAGCGATGGATTCGAGGTTCAATCAACGGCGCGGCGGCAGCGGTGGTTGCCGTTCTCATTGCCGGGTGTGCGGTCGGACCGAACTACAAAGAGCCCAAAGTCGCGATGCCGGAAGAGTACCGGCCGGCAACCACGCAGGCTTCTACCACTCAGCCAACGATGGTGCAGTGGTGGAAAACCTTTAATGACCCGTTGCTCGATGCGTTGATCCTGGACGCATCAAGGAACGGCCTGGACGTGCAGGCGGCGCAAGCGCGCATTCGCGTCGCTCGCGAGCAGCGAACCATCGCCGGCACCGGCTACTGGCCCGTTGCAAATGCGACCGGAAGCTACCAACGCACCAAAAGCAGCGCCGGCGGTGGATTCGTCACCAGTTCCGGCGGAAGCGTGGGCGGCGTCGGAGGTGTCGGGAGTATTGGAACAGGCACCGTCGTCAGTTCCGGCGGCAATATCCGCGATCTTTATCAGGCGGGCTTCGACGCATCCTGGGAGCTCGACGTCTTCGGCGGGATCCGCCGATCAGTCGAGGCCGCGACCGCGCAGGAAGAAGCCGCAATCGCCGATTACCAGAATGTTTTGATTACGCTCTACGGAGAAGTCGCCCGGAACTTCATCGAGCTTCGCGGCTTCCAGCGCGAGATCATGATTGCCGAGGACAACGCGCGAGCGCAGCGCGAAACCCTCGAGCTGACGAGAACCCGGTACCGCGCGGGTCTCACGAGCGATCTCGATGTCGCCCGCGCCGAGGCACAGGTCGCGTCGACGCTGTCCGACATCCCCGCGATTCAAACGCAGGCGTCCGCTGCCGCGCATCGGCTCGGCGTGCTCACTGGGAAGGAACCCACAGCGTTGCTCGATCAGCTCGCGGAGCCGCAGCGAATTCCTGAGCCGCCCCCGCGGGTGCCGGTCGGAATCCCCAGCGAACTGCTGCGCCGGCGTCCGGACGTTCGTAATTCCGAGCGCACCCTGGCAGCGGCGAACGCGAACATCGGCGCCCTCGCCGCGGATCTCTTCCCGCGATTCACGCTCACCGGCGACGTCGGCTATCGCTCCTCTAATTTCGGCTCGCTGCTCAACAGCAACAACCTTTTTTGGGGATTTGGTCCCGGGGTGTCGTGGAATATTTTCAGCGCCGGCCGCACCCGAGCGAACATTCGCGCACAGGAGGCACGGACCGACGAAGCACTCGCGAACTACAAGCTTACGGTGCTCATTGCACTCGAAGAAGTGCAGAACGCCCTCGTGGCCTGGCAGAACGACCAGGCACGGACGCTCGCTCTCGCATCGTCTGTCGCTTCAAACCAGCGCGCGGTCAACCTCGCCCAACAGCTCTATCAGCGCGGCCTCGCCGATTTTCTCAACGTGCTGCAAGCGCAGCTCAGTCTCTTTGTCGCGCAGGATCAACTGGTGCGAAGCTACGCGACGGTTTCAACCGACGTGGTGCAACTCTACAAAGCGCTCGGCGGGGGTTGGGAAGAACCTCCGACCGGCGCAACGGGCCCGATTCCGGGCCCGACCACCGCGCCGGTGCCATGGATTACCGAAGATCAGGATCTCCCGACCCGATTGCCCAACACCGCGTCGCCCATGGATGTGATCGAGCCGGCGCCTGGGCCGGCAGCGCCACCGCGGCCTGCCTCGTCGCAAAGTGCTCCGGCCAGTTCCGCGGCGACAGCGCCCGCGAGCCGGCCCGCAATGAGGATTCCCTAGAATAGGGGCGGTTCGCGCCGTTCCTACAACGACTCGGCATCGGAAAGCTCAAGCTCCGCAATTTCCGACACCGGCGCGACCTCCGCTGCATCCGCTTGCGCGTCCTTAAAGAGTTGCTGCTGCGCGAGCCGCTTCATGCGCTTCTGACCGTCGCCGCCCAGCAAGACCGATCCATTTCCCAAAGCCTGCTCCAGATCTTCCACCAGATTTTTGGTGATGCGCACGCCCAGTTCTCCGTTCACGCGCAGCGATACTTTCTTCCCATCCCCGGTAAACACCTGAACGATCAATTCCTTCTTCCCCGGGTGCTTCTTGATGACATCCTTAAGCGATGACAGCGCGCCGGCGTTGTGCCGGGTTGGATCCAGCTTGACGCCAATGTGCGTGGTCAACCGCTCCACGCTCAACTCGATCGGCAGCACATCGGTCACCATCAAACAAGGCGTCTCGCGCCGCTTATCCACCTTCCCGCGCAGGAACACGATCCGCTCGGCGCTCAGTACATCCGGAAAACGATTGGAGATGTCGCCGTACGTTTCCGCGAAACACATCCCTTCAATCTTGCCTTCAAGATCCTCGAGTTCCAAAATCGCCCATCGCTGACCGGCGCTTCGGCCGGTCTTTGCCACTTTCGATCGCACCGCCGACAGCATCCCGCCGATCAGCACCTCCGTTCCTTCCGCAAGATTCATCGCCTCGCGCGTGCTCGCGGTGGCGTAGCGTTCGACCGTGGCCTGATGCTCGGTCAGTGGATGGCTGGTGATATAGAAACCCAGCAGTTCCTTCTCGAATTTCAGTAGATCGGCGCTCGGTAGTTCAGCCACATCCGGCAGCGCCGCCGCGCCCTTCGATCCCGCCGGCGCAGCCGTGCCGGCAGCGGGGGCGCCAAACATCGCCATCTGCCCCATCCGCTTGTCCTGCTGCATCTGCGCGCCCATTTCGACCGCGCGATCCAGCACATGAAGAAGCTGCGCGCGCCGAGCTTTAGTCGATGAAAATGCGCCGCACTTCAGGAGCGCTTCGATCGTCGATCGCGTCACCGTCCGCGAATCAACCCGCTCGCAGAAATCGTAGATGCTCGAGAACTCGCCCTTGCCCTTGCGATTCTCGATGATCGATTCAACCGCCTTCTCGCCCACGCCGCGGACGGCCATCATTCCAAACCGAATCACCCCCTCCATTCCCTTCACCTTCCCTTTGTCGCTTCGCCGCTTCGTCGCGCGGTCGCTCTTCTCAACATAAACCGGTGTAAAATCCTTGTCCGATACATTCACATCCGGCGGCAGAACTTTAATCCCCTTGCTCTGATCCGGCATCGTCAGCCGCCGGCACTCATCAATGTACTCCACTACTTTTTCCGTGCTGCCCATTTCAAACGTGAGCACCGCCGACATGTACTCGACCGGATAATACGTCTTCATGTAGGCGGTCTGGAACGCGATGATCGCGTAACGGGTTGAGTGCGATTTGTTGAAGCCGTATCCGCCGAACTTCAGGATCAAATCGAAAATCTCTTCCGCTTGATTTTTCAAAATTCCATTGCCCGTGCAGCCCTTGATGAAGTCCGGCTTAAACTTCGCGATCACGTCTATGGTCTTCTTGGAGATCGCCTTGATCAGCTTGTACGCATTCGCCAGCTCGATCCCGCCAAGCTGGTTGAAGATCTGCATGACCTGTTCCTGATACACCATGATCCCGTAAGTTTCTTCGAGGATCGCATCCATGATCGGATGCACCTTCGGCACCTGCTCGCGCGCATGCTTTCGATTGCAGTAAAGGGGAATCAGCTCCATCGGCCCGGGTCGATACAGCGCGTTGGCGGCGATCAAGTCCTCAATCCGGTCCGGCTGCATTTTGATCAGAAGATCCTGCATTCCGCCGGATTCAAACTGGAAGATCCCCTTCGTTTCACCGCGACAGAAGAGTTTCAAGACTTGCTGATCGGCCAAATCCGCCTGCTCAATATCGATCTTTCCATCCGGCCCCAGCGGACACTTCCCCGCGTAAGTTGCTTCACCCCGCGCTTCGCGCGTTGTCTTCTCCAGATCGATTGACCGCTGCAACGTCGTCAGCGTGCGCAAGCCGAGGAAGTCCATCTTCAGCAGGCCGCATTTTTCGGCGATGGGTCCTTCAAACTGCGTGAGGATGTTTCCATCCGAATCCCGATAAAGCGGTACGACTTCATCCAGCGGCTGATCCGCGATGATCACGCCCGCCGCATGACACCCGGCATTCCGGCACATCCCTTCCAGCTTCAACGCCAGGTCAACCACCTGCTTGATCTGCGGATTTGCGTTGTACATCTCCCGCAAATCAGGCACATCATCCAGCGCCTTCTGAAGCTTCGTGCCGGGCAACCCCGGGATCAGCTTGGTCAGCTTGTCGATCTCCGCCAGCGGTACGCCGAGCACCCGGCCCACGTCTTTGCAAGCCGCCTTTGCCGCCAGCGTTCCGAACGTGATGATCTGCGCGACGTGACCATACTTGTTCCGCACGTACTCGATGATCTTCCCCCGGCCCTCCTGGCAGATATCGATGTCGATATCCGGCATCTCGTTGCGGCTCGGATCCATGAACCGCTCGAACAGCAGCCCATATTTGAGCGGATCCACATTGCACAGGCCCAGCAGGTAACCCACCATCGTCCCGACGCCCGAACCTCTCGCGCCGACGGGAATCCCGTTCTCCCGCGCATAACTACAGAAATCCCAGACGATCAAGAAGTACGAGCAGAAGTTTTTGCTTGCGATCACCTTCAGCTCTTTATCAAGCCGCTCGCGAACCTCGGCTGAAACCTCCGTCGTCCCATACCGCCACACCATTCCGTCTTCGCAAAGTTGCCGGAGGTAGATTTCATCGGCCGGCTTTAGCGTAGCGTGGGCGTCTCGCCCATGTTCTTCCGATGGCATGGGCGAGACGCCCATGCTACGCAATTTTTCTTGAGGCACTCGGTACACCGGCGCGTACCTCTTGCTGAAATCCAAATCCAGATTGCACATCTCCGCGATGCGCACCGTGTTATCGATCGCGCCGTCAAAGCTCCCCAGTGCCGTGTTCATCTCCTGAGGACTCTTCAGATAAAGCTCGGTCGGATACTTCAGCCGGTTCTCGTCGCTTGCCAGCCTGCCCATGCTGATGCAACACAGCACATCGTGCGCGCGATGATCGTCCGCGGTGAGAAAGTGCACATCGTTCGTCCCCACCAATCCCGCCCCAATCTTCTTCGCCAGTTCCGCCAGCTCCGGGTTCACCAGATCCTGTTCTTTGATGTGCTTCTGAACCTCAATGTAGAACCGCTCAGGCCCGAAGATGTCCAGATACGTTTCCGCAACGGCTTTCGCCGCTTTCATATCTCGCTTTATGAAAGCGGACGCGACTTCACCGCCAAGACAAGCCGACGTCGCAATCAACCCCTTGCGATACTCCCGCAGAATCTCCTTGTCGATCCGCGGCTTGTAATAAAACCCCTCCCGATACGCGAGCGAAGACAGTTTGATCAGATTCTTATATCCCTCCAGATTCTCCGCCAGCAGCAGCAGGTGAAACGCCGCCTCTCCCGCGCTCCCGCCGGGCGTGGATCGATCGCGCCGATCCCCCGGCGCCATATACGCCTCCATCCCCAGAATCGGCTTGATCCCCTCCTTCCTGCACTCGTTAAAAAACTCAATGACCCCGAACATGCACCCATGATCGGTGATCGCGATCGAGTCCATCCCCAGCGCCTTACACCGCTTCACCAAATCCGGCACCCGGCAGGCGCCATCCAGAAGCGAGTAATGGGTATGAACGTGCAGATGAACGAATGAGCCGTTCGACATGATCCCTTCCCGATTTCGCAATTGCAGAAACACACCGGCTTCCGTGCCCTTCGGCCGCTCTCCGGTGGCTTCCAAATCCGCTTGTACCACACCATCCAGAGCGTCACAACGAAACGGTTTGACTATCCACAGATCGTCCCCATTCGTTCAACAAATCTTGAACGTGACGCTGTTTTCGTAAGGGGGTATGATTACGACATGGCACGCATTTTTCATGGACGCTCGCTGTGGAATTCACACTTCTAAGTCGCGACAGGCATTTTCCGGAAGTCGATGACCTCGATCTGGTGGACCGGTAAAGCCATGTCCCTCAATTCCGAAATCGCCGACCTCTTCGCCAGCCTTGCCGCTCTGATGGAATTGCGTGGCGAAAACACTTTCAAGGTGATCGCCTTCCAGAAGGTCAGCCGGATCGTTCGCGAGATGAACTTCGATCTCCGCGAGTGTCTTCAGAACAACACCCTCTGCGACATCGAAGGCATCGGCAAAACCAGTCAGCAGATCATCGAAGAATTCATCAGTTCCGGGAAAAGCACGGTCTTCGAAGAGATTGCCGCCAGCGTTCCGAAAGGCCTCGTCCTGCTGCTGACCCTCGAAGGGCTTGGCCCGAAAACCATTCACATGCTCTGGAAAGAGCGCGGCATCACCAGCCTTGAGGAACTTGAGAATGCGATCAATTCCGGCGCGCTAATTGGAATTAAGGGCATCGGCGAGAAGAAGATTGAAACCATCCGCCGCGGCATCGAAGCGTGCAAATTGCGCGCTGCCGATGGCAAGAGCGCTCCCAGACGTACAGGGATTGGCGAGGTGCTTCATCCTGCCGAAGAACTGCTCGAGCGCGTTCGCAAGCTTCCCGGCGTCGTCCGCGCGGAAATCGCGGGCAGCCTCCGCCGTCGAAAGGAAACCATCGCCGACATCGACTTCGTAGGTGCCGTCGATGATCCATCGCTCGCGCACGGCATCCTCGAACAGTTCACGAAATCCCCCGGTATCGTCCAAATCCTCGGGCAGGGGGGTAGCAAAGCCTCCGTCAAAATCGGCAACGGTATGCAGGTGGACCTTCGCATCGTCCCCACCGAAAATTTCGGCGCCGCCCTCCTCTACTTCACCGGCTCCAAAGAACACAACGTCAAGATCCGCGGTCTGGCGCTGAAGAAGAAGATGACCCTCAACGAGTGGGGCCTCTACAAGCTGAGTGAATACGAGAAGGCGAAGAAGGAGACCGCGAAAGCTCCGCCAATTAAGCCCGTCGCAAGCGAATCCGAGGAAGATGTTTATAGAAATCTCGGGCTCGACTTCATCGCCCCCGAAATGCGCGAAGATCACGGCGAAATCGAACTCGCGGCCAACAAAAAACTCCCCGACCTGATTACCCTCGCCCACATCAAAGGCGACCTCCACACTCACACCAACGAATCCGACGGCACCAACACCATCGAAGAAATGGCCCTCGCCGCCAAGGCCCGCGGCTACGTATATCTCGCCATCACCGATCACTCCAAAGCGCTTGCCATGACCAACGGCCTCTCCGTCGAGCGCGTCCTCGCCCACGCCGCCGCCATCCGAAAGCTCAACGACAAGCTGAAAGGCATCACACTCCTCGCCGGAACCGAATGCGACATCCTCGCCGATGGCCGGATGGATTATGAAGATGAAGTCCTTAAAGAACTGGACATCGTCATTGCCAGCCCCCACCTCTCCCTGAAGCAGGACACGAAGAAGTCCACCGATCGACTCCTCCGCGCCATCGAGAACCGTTACGTCAACGTCATCGGCCACCCGACCGGTCGTCTGATCAACCGCCGCGAGGGCCTCCCCCTCGACATCCCCAAAATTCTCAAAGCCGCCGCCCAGACCGGCACCGCTTTGGAGATTAACTCGAGCTATCCCCGGCTCGATCTCAACGACCAAAACGCCGCCGCCGCCCGCGAAGCCGGCTGCGTCCTTTCCATCGACACCGATGCCCACAGCATCCCCGAGCTGGATCTTCTCCCCCACGGCATCTCGGTGGCCCGCCGCGCCTGGCTCACGCCCCAGCACGTCATCAACACCTGGCCCCTGCCGAAACTTCTCCAGTTCATCCGCGTCAAACGTCCATAATTGAAAGGTTTCGATCGCGCGACCGAGAGCCCAGCGGCTCCGCCGCGGGACCACCGCTGCTTCCAACACCAACTCGCGAAAAATTCCAACAACTTCGCTACAATCCCATAAGCTATGGCTAAATTCATCAAGTGCCCAACCTGCGCGACCCCCATCGAAGTCAGCCCGCAGGCAATGGGTCAAATCGTCAAATGCCCCGGCTGTGGGAAGGGCATCAAACTGGTCGCGAAGAAATCCGCGGCATCCTCGGGTCAATCCTCCGCCGGCGGGGGCAACCCCGGCGCCGGGGCCGCCAGTCACAGCGAAACCATGCGCTCGTTCATGGGCGAGCCCGCGATCAACGATGATCCCCCGCGTCTCGACACCACGTGCGCGCGCTGCGGCAACTCCGTCGACGAAGCCGACCTTGTCGACGATGAAGGCGAACTTGTCTGTAAGGAATGCGCCATCGCCTCCGCCGCCGAACGTTCCGACGGCGCCATGGAAGATTACGCCCCCGCGCCCTACGTCCCGTCCAAGCGCGGTAGCCTGATCAACCTGAATGCGATGTTCTTTTTCTTCTGCTTCTTCGCCCTTCTCTTGGGAGGATCGCAGGCTTACCTCCGGTTCGTCCCGCTGCCTGAAGCGAAAAAAGTTTCACAAGGCTCGCTCGCGCCCATCCGATCGCAAGGCCCATCCGCCTTTGCCACCACCACCGCGGCACCGTCCGAAACTCCGTCGCCAATCGATCTCGTTCCCACCAGCCAGGCTACGGAAATCGCTCAAGAAAAAGCCGACGCTGAGTGGGAGCAAGCCAACAAGGACGCGATCACCATGCGCTTCAACAAAGCGAACCAGGCGCTGGCGGAGGGTAAGAAGGACGACGCCGAGGCGCTTTATAAGGAAGCGTTCAGCTTCATCGAGGGTCGCAAGTTCAAAGACCCGTTGCTCAGCAGCACCGTCGCCACCGCCGCCAAGCTGTGGGACAGCCTGCACATCCGTCCCGCGCCACCGGCGGTGGTTGAGGGTAACCCGCCGGCCGCCCCAGGGGCTCCCGGCACGCCAGCGTCTCCACCAACCGAAGGCGCGGCTTCCCCCACCGCGCTCTCCTCCAATCCCCTGATCGCCGGTTTGCAGAAGCTTAACGAAAAGGACTACGACGCCGCCGCGCGATTTCTCGAAGAAGCCCGCCGTCGGCTGATTTATGGCCCGGTCACGACGGCGCTCACTTCCGATCAGGCGCTGGTTCTTGTCGCCAAGGCTGCTGCCGACATCGGTCGCGGCAAGCCTGAGGACGGTCGGCCTGCCGTCGATCTCGCCTACAAAAACAACATCCGCACCCGCGCCGCGGTGCTCAATCGCGCCATCATCTACCTTGCATCCGCGCCCGGCCACGCCTCGATCAAGGACTTCATCGACGCCGTCGAGAGCGTCCGCAGAACGCTCGACGCCGAACCGACCTCCGATGAGTTGGGCGCGAATGTGCTGGGAACCCTTCTGGATCACCTTGGCTCCATGAACCTCAACCCGGCCACGCGGACCGATGTGGTCACCCGCCAGAAAGCGCTCGACGGCTACAACGACCGGTTTATTACCGAGCACGAAGGCAAGATGAAGTGGGGCGTCGAGTGGTTGCCGGCCGACGATGTGAAGCGTTATCGCCTGCTTAAGGGAAGCGTGCAGGATGCGGCACTTTCGCAGCTCAACCGCGAGCTTGAACTCGTCAAAGCCAAGGTGATCACTGCTCAAAAATCAGTTGACCGCGGCGTGAGCGATGCGGGGAAACAACTTGAAGCCGCCAATGCCGCGCTGAAAGTCGCGCAGGAAAAAGTGGACAACGCCAAGCAGGCTGTCCCAGCACAGCAATGGCTGGAAAAGTTTGAACCGGTCATCCCGGAAGAGTCGCCGAAATCATAAGTGGATCCGCACGTTCGCTTCCCCTTCATCCGCGTTCAGTCAAAAAATAAAGCGGACCGGCGGGGAGCCACCGCCGCCGGTCCGCTGTTCATGAATATCGTTGTGCCTAAAAGATAACGCGCGTTCCGTGCTCGTCAATACGTGGCGCAACAGAATCTGACATCACTCCTCTTCATTCCATGAGCGACTTCAGCAACGGCTGGATCTGTTTCCACATCTCTTTGTCGCGCGATGGGAAGATGATGTTCATAAGCATGCGTCGTGATGATCATGCGCGCTCCCCCGGCGCCCCCAGCCTGGCGAGATCCAGAAACTCTCGCCGCGGCACTCCTGTTCGCGCGTCCCCGCCCATCACCGGCACCGTTGCTCCGGGCGGCGCTTTCCCCGCCTGCTCCAAGTGCCGAAGCACGTACTGCGTCATCTGATCATCGATGCGGATCCCGTATCGGTCCAAGATGCGTTTCTTCAGCTCACCAGCATTCAGGGAGAACCTCCTTGCAACTGCCCAGGCATCATACCGGGAGAAATGTAGAGGCGACACATGGGGGGTGCGTGAGAGTTTTGGCGGGTGACGTTTGTGGCGGACAAATCCGAAATCCGAATCCCGAAATCCGAAACAAGCACCAATGACTGAAGCGGAAATGCTTCAAACGACGCATTTTGGTGATTTCTTCTTCATGCTTGGGATTTGTTTCGAATTTCGGGCTTTGGATTTCGTGATTCGGCGCGACACTTTTTGCCGCCAAAATGTTGCGCACCCGCAGCGCGGCGTTTATGGCGGATGGGCGTTTGACACTGCTTCACCCCTCCGATACGTCTAGACTAACAGCATGCCGACCCCACGTGCCGCGATCCTCAGCGATCCCCACCATCACCACGATCCCGCGGGGGCTGACGTTATCCTGTCCACGCTCCAATCCGCCGGCATCAGGGCAACCCTCACCGAAGACGTGTCCGTAGTTTCGCGGCTGTCCTCCGAAGGAGTCAACGTATTGCTTCTGTACACCCAGGGTGACACCTTTTCCTCTCAACAAGTGCAAGAGCTCACCCACTGGGTCCGCGCGGGCCATTCGATTGTCGGCATCCACTCGGCGACGGCCACCAACAAGACGGATGATGCTTATGCCAAGCTGCTCGGGTCACGGTTTATCGGTCACGGTCCGGTGTTCGACTTCTCGGTCAAAGTCTCCGATCCGGACCATCCGATCGCTCAGCGGCTGACGGATTTCCGCGTGACGGATGAACTTTACCTTCTTCAAGCGTTCGACGAGTTTGAGGTTTTTCTCAGCGCGTGGTGGGGGGGAAAGGAGCAGCCGGTTGGGTATGAGAAATCCGAAGGCAAGGGCAAAGTCATTTACCTGGCGAACGGGCACGACCCGCGGTCGCTCAGTAACAAGACGGTGCAAGAGCTCATCACCCGCGCTGTCCACTATGCGGCGGAGGATGATTGAACGAAAAAGGGGATGCGCGATGGGGGAGAGGGAACTCAACAGATTAGTAGGGGATACAGGACTCGAACACACATCAAAAACGCCTGAAAAGCTGAGGGTGACGACGAAGCGCCGCCCGGAATCCGGCACACTTGGCGACGATTTGGGCTTCGCTGACGCCGTGGCGGCGGTGATGCGCCTGCCTCTGTCGGATGCTGAGAAGGCGGAAGCTATCCGGCGGCTGCTGGCGGGGAAGAGGCGAGAACGATGAAGCCAAGCCCCTCAACGTATCTCCCCCTACCCCGGCACACAAACCGCCGGCAAAGGACCCGAAGTTGGCGGTATTTCCGTTCCTTTACGTCTTGTGTTTGGGCGGTTCAGGCCGTTGCGGCAGTCACTGCTCAGGGTTAGCGTTGACGGCATGGTTGAATCACTGGAAGCGCGGCGGTTGATGGCGGTGGCGGTGACGTTGACGCATACGGGCACGCTCGTGATCGATGGATCGGATCAGGACGATGTCGTTGACCTGTCGCGCGCACCGGTGGGGAAGATCCGCGTGATCGCATCGGGTGAGGTGACGGAGTTCCACTACGCGTCCGTCAAGCGCATCCGCGGACGGATGCACGGTGGGAACGATCATGTCTTTGCACACGGGTTGATCTACAAAGGCATGAACATCGAAGGCGGCGACGGTAATGATGTGCTGCACGGTGGATACGGCGGCGATTCGTTGGTCGGCGAGGATGGGGACGATTACCTGTTCGGTGGCTACTGGTTCGACACGCTGATCGGCGGAGCGGGACGCGATCGCCTTGATGCGGCGGATGCGGCTGCGATCGACCCGGGATTCGGGGGGGGGTTCGCAGATTTCGTGGACGGGGACGACGACAACAGCGACTTGATCCTGCACGATGTGTACGACCGGGTGCACACCGCCTTCGATACGGTTTTCAAGGGTGATGAAGCGGACTTCGCGCATCTGCGCGGGGCGACGGAGGTGAGGCCGCGGCCGGTGTTGGCGTCTTAGGCTCTGTCTCACGAGCGGGGCGGAGGAAAGGGATCCGCGTGCTGGAGGCACGGGGCATTCCCCACGCGGCGGACTCTCATGTCTACTGCCGCACCGAGGAACCCGCCGGCGAACCACAAGATTCAAAGGGGACAACAAGGGGAATTCTAAGGGGACAGGATCCTGGCATAGAATTCCCCTGGCAGCAGATCAACCGCGAGGCCGGCAAGCACAGGCCGAGCAGCGGACGAAAGGGAAATCCCGCGACAGGAAGCGGCGCGGCGGCGGGACTGGGCCTCGTGGAGGGTAAAGGTGAGCGAAGGTGAGCAACGTAAACTCCCCCTCTCCGCAAACCCGTCTTCCCCGGCCACTCCACCCACGTCGTCGCGGAATCAAATTTCCTATCAGTTGTGCTCGCTCTGCGCAATCGCTGTGCCTGCTTGCGGTGCGTTGCGACACCTTGTAAGAGAGCGTCCGTTTGTGGAGACACGGAGGATCAGATGGCGAAGCGTTTCAACCCCTCAACGCAAGCGGTTGCTGAGATCACACCAGCACCCCAGCGCTCGGCGCCATGGTTTGGATCGATCGAAGGCGCCAGCCCGCGACGCGCCATAGCGCGCGGCGAGAAGGCGTGGCGGCTGATGCGGCTGCTCGCGCAAGATCCCACCGAGTTCGCAGATCGCATCCGCGCTATGGGTGAGATCCAGGCGCGCAAGCGCTGGCCGACCCCGGTGCGTTACTCGCCGGTATCGTGGCAGGAAATGGTGCAGCAGGTGTCCGCCGTGCTTGATCCGCAGATGCCGTGGGAGGTCGATGACGCGGGGTTTGTGCAGATGCGCGAGCAGATTGCGGGGCATCTTCGCCCATTGAAAGAGGTTCCCTTTCCCGCGTACATGGATGGCGACATGGCGCTGGCGCGCATCTGCTATTTCCTGACGCTGGCGCTCAAGCCGGAGGTCGTGATTGAAACCGGCGTGGCCCTGGGCATCGTGAGCAGCTTCATCCTGTCAGCGATGGAGCGCAACCGGCGCGGACGCCTGGTGAGCATCGATCTTCCGCCGCTCGGCGTGCGTGATAACGCCATCGGGCTGGGCATTCCACATGCGCTGCGGGCGCGGTGGGTGCTGCACCGGGGCGCGAGCGCGCGGGTTCTGCCGCGCCTGCTGGCTGAGCTTCCGCAGGCGGGGTTGTTCGTGCACGACAGCCTCTTCACGCGGCGCAATTCCCGCCACGAGTACGCGCTGGTTCTGCCGCATCTGGCGAACCGCTCGGCCATCGTGGCCAACCGCGTGGATTTCTCCGATGCCTTCGCCTGGCTTGCCGCCACCACCGCGCCCGCCGCCACCGCCGTCGTCCGCGCAGAAGGCAAGGACGATTTTATCGGCGTCGCCGTCTACGACAGGTACGGCTCCCGAATCACCTGATCTCATTGAACTTCCGCCGGACACAATTAGAATCAAACATCATGGATGCCAACATCACCGGCGATGCAAAGCACGCGTTCCTCTACCAGAACGGCGCCATGAGCGATTTAGGTACGCTCGATGGCGCTGCCAGCTTCGCCCTCAGTATCAACGGCGGCGGCCAGAGCGTCGGCGGTGCGTATACCAACGGCAATGCCTTCATCTATCAGAATGGCACCATGAGCAATCTAAACTCGCTGATACCGGCTGGCAGCGGCTGGAGCCTCGACGTTGCCACGGCCGTCAATGACTTCGGATCGGTTGCCGGCTACGGCAGAAACTCCTCCTGCCAGGCTCATGCCTTCGTGCTGACGCCTATTGTGCCGGAGCCGACTGGGGCAGGATTGTTCGCTTGCGATGCGCTGCTGCTTAGGAGGCGGCGCGCAAACCAATAGTCCCACACCGCGAAATATCCACACGCAAGCGACAGAATCGGCACATCGAGACGATGGTTCGCTGGCCAGCGGCCATCAAGCGACTCGGGCGGGCGTTGTGGCACTCACCGTCCCCACAGCCACGCCCGCGTTGGCCCGTCAAGGACGGTGAACATGCCCCAAGACCCAACGCCCGAAATCCAGAGATTCATTCTGCTGCTGGACGAGTACATCGGCTGCATTACCGATCTACCGGCCGATGCGGAGTTTGCCGGCCATTTCATCTTGGAAGAGAAGATCAACGCCAAGACGGAGTTGATCGGCTTCATCTCGTTGTTTCGACGTGAAGAAAAGTGGCGTCACCCCAACGGCGGCGTGACGGTCACGGTCCCACATGACGCATCGGACGAAACGTGGGACAAGGTCACAAAGCGCTTCGGTGACATCGACGAACAAGGATATACCTGCGAGCTGCATCTATGGGTGGCTCGCCCGCACGGTATCGGCGGCATCATGTATCCCGATCTGCCGCTGCGTGGATTTCGGAACAACGAGAATTTCACACCAGATGATCGGGCCAAGTTAATCGCGGTCTTGCGGGAGTGGCAACGCGCGGCACGAACACAATCAGTTGAACAGGGCGCAACGAGGACCGGGTGGGAGAACTTAAAACAGCAAACCCGCGATGAACAGGGAGGGGTGCAGTTGCCTGAGAACCCTCCTGCTCGGCATGCGACGGATGCGGCTACGATGGCATCGCCTGGTCCGCAGGCGAACGGTCCATTTGCGAACGGAGCCTCGCTGCGGGCGGTCTTCCGATTTTTCGCTCTGTTCACGGATCATGGCTACATCAGCACGGTTTTGGAAGGATTAACCATCGTGGGAATTGGGTACTTTCTTCTTCGCCATTTCGGCTTCAATATAATGGACCTGAGTTCGTCACGGAAATGAGGGTTATTGGAAGATGGACGGCGGGTGGCACGACAGCCGATGGATTGGACATCGAAATCGTAAGCTCGCGGTCATGAGCTACGCCCGCGCCGTCTGCCGAGTGGCGGAGGTGCTGACGCACGCGGAGTATTCCGCCGATCGCTGGAAGGACCGACTATGAGCACGACGAGCAAAGGCCGAGCGGTGACGGATGATTACTTCAAGCTGGTGCGCGCTTTCCCGCTGCGCCCCATTCGTGGTGAGGTCGAATACCAACAGGCGGGCAAGGTGCTCAACCGTCTGTTGGGCCGGGCCGCTTCGACAGGCTCAGGGCAGGCGGATGGAAAACTGATGGCCGGGGAGCGGGATTATCTCGATGCGCTGGTGGTGTTGGTGGAGGATTACGACCGGAAGCACAGCCGGTTTGTGCCGTCGAAGCGCACGCCGCACGAAGTGCTGAGATACCTGGCAGAACAGGCGGGGATGGGGCCGACAGCGCTGGGCAAGGTGCTGGGAACCACGCACGCGATGGCGTCGTTGATGCTGCACGGCAAGCGCGGCATCAGCGCGGAATCAGCTCGCACGCTGGCGGACTACTTCAAGGTGGACGCGGGGTTGTTCGTTTGAGAAAAGGACGGTGAATCGTGGCAACCATCGGCAACGATCCGAACGGACGCAAGCGAATCCTCTTTGTGGCCGGCGACGGAAGCCGCAAGACGATCCGGCTGGGGAAGATGGATCGAAAGAACGCGGCGCGATTCTGCGGACGGGTGGAGAAGCTCATCGGCGCGAACATCAGCGACGGGGCGCTGGACGATGAAACGTCCCGGTGGCCGGCCGAGCGGGATGACGTGGAGTACGCGCGCCTGGCTGCGGTGGGGCTGGTGAAGCACGAATCAAGGCGATTCACACAGTCGGCGAGTTGACCGAGAAGTTCTTTGCCGGCATGGCCGCCAAGCAGGCAACGCGGACGTTCTACGGGCACATCCGCCGCAACTTGGAAGAACATTTCGGCAAAGGGTGCGACGTTGCCGGCATCGGCCCGGCAGACGCCGACGGGTTCAAGGCTTGGATTGCCGAGCTTGGATGCCGACTTCCAACGGGCAAGGGGGCGAACGAACAGCGCGGCACGGAATCCGGTACAGTCTGAGGCGGCATCGGTCGGAAACGATCAGGACGCGACCCAAGCCACAAACGAAGATCGCCCGGTTTTACCGAGCGATTCCGATTCATCCGGATACTTGCCTAATGATCAAGTGGGCGATACAGGACTCGAACCTGTGACCTCACGGGTGTGATCCGTGCGTTCTAGCCAACTGAACTAATCGCCCTTTTTTTCAGACTTTAATTTCGTCCAACGCCGCGACCCGAACGACCGAGGATCAACGTTTGCTGAAGGCGGTGGAGGTTGCCAGCGCCGGTGCACCGGATTCTATGCCGGTTCATGGTGGACGCAAGGGGAGCGTCGACGTCGGCGGAGCAGGACGAGAGCGGGAAGCAGGCCGATGATGGGTTCGGGCACCGCCGCAAGTCCCTGAGCGGCCAGGGGATTGCCTTCGCCGTTACTGAGGGCGGCATCGATTCCGGTGTAATCGTGGGCGGTGATGTTGCCGTCGAAATTGGTGTCGCCGTAGAACCAGCTTACACCGAGGGGAATGGTCGCGCCTAAGTTGGCATCAATCGCTGTGTAATCCTGAGGCGTGACCTGGCCGTCGAAGTTGGTGTCGCCGATGTAGGTGTACTTGCCGACGACGGCGTTGCTGGAGATCGTGCGGCCCGATCCAAACGGGAAGTCGGGTGATTGAAACAAGGCATTGTCAAACAATGCCAGGATCGCCAGACCGTTGGAAATTTGTCCGGTGGTGGAGATAATTCCGGTCTTGCTCGAGTCGGGGGATGAAGAGTAGCCGGCGAGCACCCAATTCAATATCTGCGAAAATGATCCGTTGGCGACGACCAAACCGTTGTCGTTCAAGTCGAGCGTTGCGCCCGGCGCGATGGACAAATCTCCGTTGATGTGGGTGACGCACTCGGTGCCGGCGTTTGCGGCTCGAGCGCGGACTTGGAGGATGCCGTTTGCGACGTTCAGGTTTTCGCTGGTGATGCGGCTGACGCTCAACTTTCCAGAGCCGGTCTTGGTGAAAGGGGAGACGGCACTGAGGTCGCCGAAGGTTGAGTTGTTAGCGCCGGTATCGAAGGTTGCGCCGGTTCCGGAGACGACGATGGTGCGTGTGGAGATCATCGGCGCGGTGGTGCGAAGGGTTCCCGCTTGCAGGATCAGGGCGTTGTTGGGCGCGCCGAGATTGGCTGATGCGCTTACGGCAAGGGTGCCGCCGTTGAGGTTGGTGGGGCCGGCGTAGTCGTTGTTACCGGAGAGGATTAAAGTTCCAGGGCCGCGCTTAATGAGCCCGGCGCTGGTCGGCGACGAGATATTGCCGGATATGGTCAGGGTGCTCGTCGAGATTTCGACTGTGACGCTGGTGTTGGAACTCATGGCGAGTGGCGCGGAGATCAGGTGGCTCCCGGCGGCGACTGAAACCGAAGCATTTCCGAGCGTATTGGCGAGGGTGATCGTATTGGTGCCGCTGATCGTGTAAGCGATATTGCTGTTGAAATTCAATCCCGCCACGGTCACGGGCTGATCGACGACGACGGTGCTCGGAGCGGTAATGTTGCTTGCGAAATTGGCGTTATAGCCGGTTCCGTTGGGCGTGCCGTTAAGCCAGTTGGCGGCACCGGACCAACTCCCTCCGGCGTTCACGTTCCAGAAGCTTTCGGAAAGCATCGGCGTCAGCAGAAAGGCGTGGACTTGTCCGGAAGGGCTCATACCGTAGCCGACGATTTTTCCGAAGTCGTTGATGCCGCGCGCGTTCTGTAGGGTCCATCCGGACCCGGGGGCGATCAGGCTGTTCAAATCGTTCATGGTACCGTTCAGGTAGACGAAGGCGTGAGACGTGCCCGGCACGGCATCAGAGGTTCCGACGGCCACGCCGGCGAGGTTGACGTCGTAAGCTTCGCTGAACGAAGAGCCGAGGGTCCCGAGATCAGTCTTGGTGCCGGCGGAATATTTGAAGGCATGATAATCGAGATCATTGGCCAGATAGGAGCCACCGACCACTTGACCGCCGTCATTGATCCCCCAAGCGTATCCATAGGTGCCGCCAAGGGTTCCGATATCGGTTGTTGTGCCGGAAGTTCCGTTGGGAGCGGTCGGTGTCCAGACGAACGGATGATCCACGTAATAGCCACCCGCGTCGACATTGGAATAACCGGTAACGGCGCCGCCGTTGTTGATGGCTTGGCCCCAGCTATCGGCGTTGACGCCTGCGAGGGAGCCGAGGTCGTAAGATTTAGTTGCGGTGAAGAGGGCTGCGTGAGTGGGGGGCGATGCGCCATTCTTAGTCGATGATCCCGCGACGACGTGACCGCTGTTGTTGATGCCGTACCCGTAGCTCCAGGCGCCGGCAACCGTTCCGAGGTTGGTCAGGGTTCCACCGCTGTACCGGAATGCACGATCGCCGGCGGAACTTTGGCTGTATCCGGCGACGACGCCGCTGGCGTTAATGCCGTAAGCGTAGCTGTTGGTTCCTCCGGGAAGGACACCGATCGCATCGGTGGTCGGATTGATGGCGCTGCTCGGCGCGGTGATAAAACCTTGACTGAGGTTCGCGGCGGTCTTCGCAAATCCAACCACGCGCCCGGAGTTATTGATATCGTAGGCTTCGCTGCGAGTGCCTCCCAAAGTTCCTAAATCCAGAATGCTGTATTGCACATCAGCGAGTGCTGTGTGCGCCGCGGCGGCCATGATGACGCCGCAGCCCCGACCGAGATTCCGGCGTGTAAACGTCTTAAAACGCATCTCTCTCACTTCTAATTCGCACTGTGTGGCAACGTGATGATGAACGACCGGCGCCCGTATTCACCCCGCCTGGAATATTGCCAGTAATATACATGATTGGGGGTAGTTCAACAAGCGGGGGATGATGCGGTCTGGTTAATCGTTACAGTTGTTAAAACCCGGCTCACCTCGCTGCTCTCAGGGTTCCTTAAGCCTCGGTCTGGTACGCTCTTGAGCTTCATCGGCGCGCCGCTGTATTACTGTGCAAGATCACGCGCTGTTCGTTGTCGTCCTGAGAGGGTGTGAATTTTTAGTAGCATGGGCGTCTCGCCCATGTTTTTCTGAAGAACATGGGCGAGACGCCCATGCTACTTTACTATGAGAATCCTGGTTGTTGAAGATCATCCTCTGCTGGGGCAATCCATCAGCGATGGCTTGCGCGAGGAGGGTTATGCCGTGGACCATGTCACCGATGGTGGGGAGGCGTTGCAATTCGCACAAATGAGGCCTTATGACGGCATCATTTTAGACGTGTTGCTGCCGGGTGTGGACGGGTGGACTGTCATTCAGACGCTGAGACGGAAGTCGGTGCAAACGCCGATCCTGTGTTTGACCGCACTGGGTTCGGTGGAAGATCGAGTGCGGGGTTTGCAGTTAGGGTCGGATGATTACCTCGTGAAGCCTTTCGCGTGGAATGAGCTGCTGGCGCGCGTCCAAGCGATCATTCGCCGCGGCCACAGCAAGACTTCATCGGTGATCACGGTGGGGGACCTCGAGGTGGATACCGCGCGCAAGAGCGTTCGCCGCGCGGGCAAGCGGATTGATCTGACCGCGCGGGAGTTTACGCTGCTGGAATACCTGGTTCATCGGGCTAACCACGTCGTCTCAAGGCAGGAGATCTGCGAGCATTTGTACGACCAGAACGATATCACGACCACCAACGTCGTGGATGTGTACATCCGCTACCTGCGGCTCAAAGTGGATGAAGGATTTGACAGCAAGCTGATTCACACGCATCGCGGGCAGGGGTATATGCTATCCACCAACCTGGATTGAGTTTTTATTTGTTCCGCTGAGGGTTTCGTGACGAAGCGAATCGCGATTGCCATTCTCATCAGTGTCTGGAGCATGCTGCTCATCGCGGCGGTTGTCGCGTATTTCAGCGTCCGCTCCATCCTGATCGCCGACCTGGACTCATTGCTTTACGCACGGGCGGTGGCGTTGCCTGAACTGGTTCACGGAGCGGGCGCGGATGGTGGCAGTGCTCCGCAATACGACTGGGCGGATACGTATACGATTGTTCCGGATGCGTCACGTCCTTCCGGTGTGATCAGCAAGGCGGTCTTACTCTCGGCAGGCACCACGCGAGGAAGCAGCGGGCAGGATCAGCGAACACTGAAACTGGCCGCAAGCTCGCGGTTCAGGAGTGCCGGCGTGATCCCTGTGATTGTGTCTTATAGCGGGCGGATGACTCACATTGACTCGCTGCTCAACCGGATTCAAATCGCCCTCGTGGCATTTATCGCTGTTGCTCCTGCAATGGCCGCGGCGGTCGCGATCATCGCATCACGAATCGTGCTTCGCCCGCTTAAATCCACCGCGCTTCTTGTCAGCGCGATCGATGAACAGTCGCTGGATCAGCTGATTCCCGTGAGCGGGATGCCGAAGGAACTGGTTCCGATGGTGGAGCAGGTGAACGGGCTGCTGACGCGTTTGGACCGGGCGTTCGCGAGCCAGAAGCGTTTCGTTGCCAGTGCAAGCCACGAATTGCGAACGCCGGTGGCTGCTCTGGCGACGACGTTGGAACTCGCCGAGCGACGGCATCGGGAATCGGAACCGGTGCACCGGACCTTCAGTCAATGTCTTGCGCAGGTTCAGGTGCTGCGGGTGCTTGTGGACCGGCTGATGGAACATATCAGCAACGAGGCTCCGCTCGATGAATTGCCGCAGGATGTGGACGTGGCGCAGCTGATCGACCAATGTCTTGACGCTGCGTCGGCGATCGGGTCATCAACGAACGTTCAGGTGGCACGCTCGGGGCCAAGGCCGCTTTTCTGCCGGCTTCCGCCGAATCGCTTGCGCAGCGTCGTGATGAATCTTTTAGGGAACGCGGTGGAGCACAATCGGGTCGGGGGGCGGGTTGAGATGACGTGGATGCACGATGGCGAGAAGCTTCGCGCCCGAATTTCCGATGACGGTCCGGGAATCGCACCGGAGCATGTGCCGCATCTTTTTGCGCCCTTCTACCGGGGTGAAAAATCGCGCGAGCAGAACGGCGGGCACCTTGGTTTGGGCTTGTTCATCGTTCACTCTCACCTCAAGGCGATGAGTGGAAGATGCAGCGTTGACAGCAAGCCGAACGAAGGCGCCGCTTTCCAGTTCGAGATCCCTTGCCCGCGGGTTTCTGCTTCCGCGCCCAATGCGGAAATTGCTGTCAGGGCTTAACCAGCGCTAACGATCCTGGCGTAGTCAGCATAACTCACCAGCCGAATCTCCAGTTCCTCGATGGTCCGGCGAATCGCGGGATGCACGAGCGTTGCGATCTCGGCCTCGCGCTCGTGGGCGTAAATCCCACGGTAATCGAGGGTGATGTAGCCGGGATGACATGAAAATTCGGTTATGCCGGCGGGCACTTCCGCTTTTAACATCTGTCGCAGGAAATCGACGCTGACGTACTTGAGTTCCGTGACGCCCCATTCCCATTGACCGTAGAACCCGCCCACGAAGTTGACTTTGCCGTCTCCGCGCACGGGTATTCCGAGCGGCTCGCACCACTTCTGAAAATGATCGAATAAATGTTCTTCACGATGCGCATGGCGATGGGAATCAAGATGGGTCGGCAGGCGTCGCATGGCCTTCTCGAACGCTTCGAGCTGCCGTTGGAACTCGTCGTGGGTGGCGGAAATGTCATGGGTATCGAATTCCCGCTCGTCCTCTCCCCAGACATCGAAGTGGAGTCCGACCGCCAGGCGAGGGTTGGCCTGGCTCAGGCGCACCGCTTCGTCCACGGCTCGCCCGGTCACCATCAGGCTGGTGCTGGTGACGACGCCGTTCTGATGGCATTCCACGATTCCGCGCGAGATTCCGCTGGTCTGGCCGAAGTCGTCGGCGTTCACGATCAAGTGGCGGGTCATAGCCCGATATCCTGAAGCAACTTTGCCCCGATCTTCGGCGCCGACAGATACTCCTGGGCGAGTTCCCGTGCTTTGTTGCAGTGACGTCGATAATCGCTGTTGATCGCATCAATCGCGGCCAGCGCTTCGTCCATCGTGCGGAAGGCGAACAACCCTTCGCCGGTCGGGATTGACCTGCCAAAGGCGGTATCCTGCGCGATGACCGGCTTGCCGGTTGCGAGGTAGCACGCATCGCGCTCGCTGAACCACCCGCTGCGCAGCCGCACGTTCTGGTCCTTGGCGACGGTGAACTCACCGCGAGACTTTCTGAAGAACGCGGGGTACGCCCCAAAAATATCCAGCGACATTTGCAAGGGCGGGGTCAAAGTCCAACCTTGCGCTTGCAGTCTTTCGCGGTCCTTCTCATCCGGCCACATCGCCAGCTCGAATTGCTGGCGCGTGCGGCGCGGCAGATGGATGAACTTTTCCCACTCGTGATGCTTGCTCCAGTGATAGGTTTCACCGTTGTAGACCACGTCACTACCGGACTGTTTGAAGTTGCCGATGGTTGTGAAATAAGGCGCGTTGGGGTCGAAGTGCATGGGCCACAATTCGAGATCGATGGGTTGGCGGGTCTTCTTGAAGTCAATGCCGCACGTGGGCACGCCGCAATCCTCGGCACCGTAGTTTTCCCCATAGGTCACGATCGTATCATGATCGGCAAAGGCCAGTCGCGTGTGTTCATCACCCATCGCCAGGTGCAGCTCAGCCGTGGCGGGATCGGTCTCGACATAGACGCGGCGCCTGGCTTTGCGATGCTCATCACGAAGATCCGTTGCACCGACGATGTTGAGCAGCACATCGCAATCGCGATACAGTTGGTTCAGCTTCGGCTCATCGAGTCCCCAGCAGGCGCCCTTTCGATCCGCCAACCGATAGGCCCACTGATCCTTCAGACCCACGCGCTCCAGGCACGATGCGATGTGCCGGGTGGCATATCGACAGTCATCGCTGACCCTGTTCAACTCGGGGTGATAAGGCCAAACGGTGTCGTCCTCGACGTACCAGACGTCATGGCCGATCGTTGAGAACGCGCGGAGCCAGTTCAGATAGAGCCAGGTTTGTCCGCCGAAAGGACAGCGCCCCATCATGCCGAGGATTACGATCTTCAGCTTGCGGATCACGGCGCGCTCCCTGAGGTCTTACTTGCACATTTAATGATTTCCGTCACTTGATTCGCGATCTGCGAGTTTTGGTGTATCGCTTCGGCAATGAATGTATTCAGCGACGGCTGCTGGTTCAGGGCGGGCAGCTTTCGTTGCAGCGACTCCAGGTCATCGATCCCGCAGACCCAATCACCTAAGCGAGCCAGGCGCATAAACGCTTCGATCTTCGGATCGCTGGATAATGCCAAGACCCGGCATCCCATTGCCACGCCAAGGATGCACCCGTGAAGGCGCGAGCTGATGACAGGATCAGACTCGGCGTAGTGCGCCAGCGCCGCTCGCAGAGCGCTTCCCTCACCTTGTGGCACGCGATTATCGATCTCCTGATAACCGCGGCCTGAGCGCTGGGCATGACCTCTTACGATTGTTCGCACGGCTTCATATCGCTCCGGCGCAACCAAATCCCAATGCACCGCATGAAGCAGTCCTGGCCGATTGACAGAACTCGAGATCATCATCGACTGGACCGCAAAAATGCTGGGACAAGGCACAGGCGCGGGCACGCCAGCGACATCCAGCCAGCGGCGCGTCATCTCATCCCGCACGATGCACAGGCGGCATTGCTCGACAATGTTGCGGATCAACGTCGCGTTTTCGGTTGGCAGTTCCGGCCCGGCGATGCCGACTCCCCAGATGACGACATCCGCGCCATGCGCCTGCGCTTTCGAGACAGCCCTCCAGAAAGGCATAAAATATTCCTGCAACAATCCACCTCCTCCGATGATCACCAGATCGTCTGGCCCCATCTTCTCCAGGCGATGAAGTGTCTCGGGAAGAAAATATTCGTCGCAGTAACTCTGCACCATCGGCACCTGACCGAGCAACCGGCGGATGCCAATCGCCGACATCCAATCGCCGATGTTCGATTCATTGGCGGAAATCTGGTGGATCATTTTTTCAGCCCCGGGGCATCCGCCCATTGCCGCGCGAAGTCGTCCAGATCTGAACACATCTGCTCAGCCGCCCGTCGCCAGGTCCAATCGCGGTGTACCCGTTCGGCAGCGTGTGCTCCGCACGAAGCCGCCTGATCGCGATGCTCGTACGCCCAGCGCAGCAGGTGGCGCAGGTGGTGGTAATCGGGTTCGGCCCATTGACCGAAAAAGTTCATCCCGTGCGCCTCGATGCCGCCGGCATCCACCAGGCGATAGTTCAACGGAAATGAATCCGCCGGGTCCAGATAGTCGGCCGGGCCGCTCCAGTTGGTGGCGATCAGCGGCAAACCTGTCGCCATTGCCTCAAGCCCGCAGAGTCCAAATCCTTCGCCACGCGACGGCATGACGAACGCATCCATCTGTCGCAACAAATCAAGCAGTCCATTGTGATCGACAAATCCGCCCACCACTCGAATGCGCGGATCGAGCGCTCCCCATTTTTGCGGCGACGCCGTCGTCTTCATCAGCAGCCTTACCGCCTCATGCGGGCGAAATTCATCCTGAAAGGCGCGCACAAGCACATCCACGCCCTTGCGCGGCGACAACTCGCCGAATGTTCCGAAGGTGAAAACATCTCGCTCCCGCGCTCGCTCCAACAACGGAAATGCCTTTGGGTCGACACCATGATGAAGAACGCGCATCGGCACGCGCACGCCGCATTCCTGAAACACGTCTACGTTCTGCCGGCACGGGACGTAGAGCAGGGACACCGCGCGGTTGATCTCCTCCACTTCCGCTTGCGGCACCCGGGTCGACTCTGCCATCGTGTAATGAATGATCCGCTCTGCCGGAAAAACGCTGGGCCGGTCCAGGTAGTCGTAGTAGAACGCGATCCGCCGCCAGTCGTCGATCGGTCGATAAAAACGCTCAAACCCCGGCACCGGTTGATTCCGCGTTGGGGCGATCGTGACCGCAACGCCGATTTCTTCGAGCGCCAGCAGGAGTTGTCGCGCGGCTGATCCATACCCTTGGTTTGCGCGAAGAATGGCGTGGCAAAGGATCTCGCGGCGCGGTTTTTCCCAGGTGGTGGGATCATAGGATGCGGGCCGAAGTTCGGCCACAACGAGATCGTGCAGAGCGGCCGGCCCGGCCCGTTCGAGCCGCGCCTGATGCTGCGCCCGAACGCGCTCGCGTGCTTCCCAATTGTCCGTCGAGGAGACACATTCCTGATGCCAGTGGTGCGTGCCCAGGGTGATCGGGATGTGACGAAGCATCCCGCGCATGCTCATGCGCAGCCACAGGTCCCAATCCTCAAACGCTTTCAGCGACGCATCAAATCCACCCGCTTCCCGTGCCGCGGCAGCGCGATGCATCACATCGCTCGCGAAAATGTAAGGCGAATCTTTGAGCAGCGACCCATCGTGCGTCACCGAGTAGGCCACGGAGGTGCTGGCGGCGCCGGGTTCAGCCCATTGCGAATCCCCATAAACCAGATCGACCGCCGGATGCTCCCGCACGAAATCTCGGAGCACGCGAAGATGGTCGCGCGTCCACGCGTCATCATCATCGCACCAGGCGATGAGTTCTCCGCGAGCGGCGGCCAGCCCTTCAAACCGCGCCGCGCCCACACCCCGGTGAGGCGTCCGGATGATGCGCACCGCCATCCCCGCGTTCTCGGTCTCCGTGACCGGAATCTGGCTGCCGTCATCGATTACGAGCACTTCGTACATCTCATCGATGTCTTGATCCCGAACGGACGCAAGCGCGCATTGCAGCATCTCCGGCCGATTCCAGGTGCACACGATCACGCTGATCCGTGGAGCGGTGGGGGGGATTGGTCGAGATAATTCCTCGCCCGCGCTCATAGCGTACGCTCCAGCAGATTCTCAAGGACGCCGGCGGCGCCAAAATGCGTTTCCACGACAGCTCGCGCCGCGCGGCAGTGCGCTGGATAGTCGTCTTGCAACTGATGAACGGCTTCAATCGCGCCCTTGCGATCTCGGTACGCGAGCAGCCCCTTCCCACAGGGCAGAAAATCACTGAACCCGGTGTCCTGCAGGACCACCGGCCTTCCCATCGCGAGATACGCGCAGCTCCGATCGCTGAACCATCCGCAGCGCGTGCTGACGTAAGCGTGTTTTGCCACGCAGAATTCTCCCTTGGATTCGGCAATGTACGCCTGATAGGTCCACGGGTCGCGCGACACCCGCATTGGATCGGCGAGGCTCCATCCGCCGGACGCAAACCGTTTTGCAACTTCCGTTGGACCGCTCAACGCCACTTGCATGGGCACCTGAGTCTCTTGAGGCAAGTTGAAGAACTTCTCAAACTCTCGATCCTTCTGCCCATAGACCCGCCCCTCGTGGGTCCGATCCCCGTAGGCGGACCAGTTCACCAGCGTCGTCAGCGCGGCGCGATCATCGCCATCGTGCACAGGCCAGCACGCCGTCACCACCGGCTGTCGGGTAGCCAGCCATTTTGCTCCTCCCGTGGGCATCTCGCAGCCAGGCTTGTGCACGTTTTCCCCGTAGGTGAAGAGCGCATCATAGTGCGAGAACGGCACAGTCATCCCGTGTCCCGCGATCTGCGTGAAGCCGGGATCCGTATCGACGAGCACTTTCCGCCGGCACAAGTTTGTTTCTTCAATCCAGTTGACGTTGCTGAGGTTGAAATACACGTCGCACTCGCGGCAAGCCTGCGCCAGCGCGTCGCGACTCATACCGTGTGCGGTTCCATCCTCCGCCAGATAGCACCATCGCCCGTGGAATCCGGTCCTCCGTATCGCATCCTGGAAATATGCGATTCCAAATGAGGGATCGCGGGTCATTTCATCCCGCCCCGCATCGAAGCACGAATCCGGCCAGCCGTAGTCCTCGAAGAACACAACGTCGTGCCCCATCTGCTCAAATCCCAGGAGGTACTGCAAATGGTGCCAGGTGAGCCCGCCAACGGGGTGGCGAATGAGGTGGCCGGAACAAACGATCTTCAGTGACATAACAAATCCACCCGATCACCCGACCCGGGCGCTGCCCGCCGGTGTTGTTTGAAGCTCCAGGAATCGCTGATACAACCCGCCGCTGCCGGCAAGTTGCAGCGGCGTTCCGCACTCGACCACGCGACCGTTCTCGATCACCACGATTCGATCCGCCGCCTTGATTGTCGAGAGCCGATGCGCGATGACAAAACACGTCCGCCCCTGGCGCAGCTTTGCCAGCGCCTCCATCACCGACTTTTCGCTTTCGGCATCTAAAGCGCTTGTCGGCTCATCCAGCACCAGCACAGCGGCATTTCTCAAAAGCGCCCGCGCGATGGCGATCCGCTGCCGCTGACCGGCAGATAAGGTTGCGCCTCTTTCGCCGATCAAGGTGGCATATCCCAGCGGCATCCGGTCGATAAATTCCGAAGCATGAGCAGCCTGCGCGGCGGCTTCAATTTCTTTCCGCGAGGCGTCGGGCCGGCCATAGCCAATATTCTCCGCCACGGATACGGGTAGTAAGACAGGCTCTTGTGGCACCACCGCCACCGCTTGTCGCAGATCCGCGATTCTGAGATCACGAATGTCGATGCCCCCCAGGCACACGCGACCCTCCCACGGATCAAACAGCCGAGGCAGCAGCGACAACAACGTGCTCTTGCCCGCACCGGTCGGCCCGATAAGCGCCACCATCTCGCCGGGTCGCGCTTGCAGGCTCACGCCGCGGAGCACCGGTTGGTCTTTCTCGTATCCAAACGTCACATCCTCAAACGTTACGATCAAGCCCTCGCCGTGCCCTGCGCTCAATGGCCTAGCATCCGGCTTCTCTCGGACCTGCTCCGTCGAATCCAGAACTTCCAGCACGCGTTCCGCGTTCGCCCGCGTGCTGCTCAGCGTCGTGGATACATAAGCCAGTGCCTCCAAAGGGGTGTAGAGCGAGCCCAGGTAAGCGAGGAACACGAGCAATCCGCCGAGCGAAAGCGTCCCATCGAGGACATGCAATCCGCCCACGGTCATGATCGCTGCCGTGCCGACTGCCGTAACCGTTCCGGTCCGAATCTTAAACTGCAACTGGGCGAGGATCGTTGCGACATAGGCCAGGATCGCGCGCTGAGAGGTCGCGGCAAAAACTTCATCATTATACTTCTCGCGTCCGAACATCTGCACCACCGGCACGCTGGAGAGCGTTCGCTCGGCGAGCGTCATTAACTCGGTCTCGGTCTCCTGCTGCTCGCGCGCGCGTTTGCTCATCGGCACGTACGACGCCTTGATCAGGAGCCCGAGCGGCACGACGACCGCTATCGAAATCAGCGCCAGCGCCCAATCCATCCGGAGCATCACCGCGAACATGATCACCAGGGTTGTCACGCTCGTCGCGACAGGAATGACGACGCTCAGCAGCAGTTCGCGCGCGCACGCGCTATCGGTGGTGACGCGGCGCACGAGGTCGGCAGCCGCACGTTTGGTATGGAACAGCACCGACAGCGCCTGAAGGTGATCGAAGAGCCTTGCGCCCAGCGTATAAGTGGCCCGGTTTCCAAAACCGTTGAGCAGGTAGTTTCGCGCGATCAGCGCGAGCTGACCGATGAGGAAAATTGCGACCGTCGCCGCGGCCAGCCACGCCGCCTGAACGATGCGGGCATGAGTGATCCCACCCGGCTGTCTCAGCACTCGATCCACAAGCCATTTCATCGGCCACGGCGCGAGGGCCGTCACCGCGGATCCGAGCAGCACGAGCGCCAGGATGAAAGCGAGCGTCCGAATCGACGGCCGCGCATATCGCAGAAGTCTCAGCCACCAGAATCTCATGTGGCCACCGCGCCGGCGACCGGCTCCACCACGCGTCCGTGCTCCAGCGAGATAATCTGATCCGCCGCCTGCACCGTCCACAATCGATGAGCGATCATGAAGCACGTGCGGCCCGCGCACAGTCGGCGTACCGCATCCATCACCAGCTTCTCGCTCTCGGCATCCAACGCGCTGGTCGGCTCATCCAATACCAGCACGGCAGCATCGCGAATGATCGCTCGCGCGATTGCGATCCGCTGCCTTTGCCCCGCGGACAAAGTGGCGCCGCGCTCCCCGATGATCGTGTCGTACTTCTGGGGCATCCGCTCGATGAACTCCGAAGCATGCGCTGTCTCCGCGGCCGCCATGATCTCTGCCCGTGTGGCATCCGGGCGGCCGTACGCGATGTTGTCCGCCACCGAAATCGGCAACAGCAACGGTTCCTGCGGGACCACCGCCACCGCTTTTCTGACGTCTTCAAGCCTCAGATCCCGAACATCCACTCCGCCAAGCATCACCTTTCCTTCACTCGGATCGAATAGCCGGGACAAAAGCGAGAGTAGTGTGCTTTTGCCCGCGCCGGTAGGCCCGACAATCGCAACCGTCTCACCAGCAGACGCTTGAAGATTTACCTTGTGCAACACCGCGCGGTCTTTGTCATATCCAAACGTCACATTCTCAAACCTGACGGCAATCCCCTGGCCACTTCGCCAGTCCAGCCGCTTCGCATCGGGTCTCTCCTGAACCTGTTCGGTCGCGTTCAGGATTTCCGTGACACGTTCGACGCTTGCTTCGATCGACTTGATAGCACCGTGCGTTTGAAGCAATCCCGAAGCAGCCGCCTGCATGGACTTCAGATACGCGACGAACACGAGCAGGCTGCCGATCGAAAGCGCTCCGGTCATCACGCGCCGTGCGCCGACGAACAGCACAATCGCCACACCGGTCGTCGTCAGGACGCCGGTGACGAGCGAGTAGGTGTTCTTCAACAGACTCTGTCGCTGGGAGATCGAAATGGCCGAATCCGCAAGCTGCTCGAACTGCTCGCGGTTGCGCGTCTGTGTCCCGAACGTCTGAACGATCGGAATTATCGTTAGCGTCTGATGTACGAGACTGAACAGCTTCGACTCGTTTTGGCGCCCCTGTTTCGCCCGTCGCTTGATCCGGCGCCCGAACGATCGTGCCGTGAACGCCAGCGCCGGCGCCAGCGCTAGCGACAGCAGCGTCAGTTTCCAATCCATCATCCATGCCAGCGCACCCACCCAAACCAGCGTTGCCACGTTCTGCCATGGCGTGATCAGCAATCCATCCACCAGCGTATACGCCGACCACGCATCCCCGGTGAGTCGGCTCAGCAGATCCCCCACAGTATGTTTGTGATGAAACGTCGGATTCAAGCGCTGCAGCTTCGCGAACAAATCAAAAGCCAGTTCCCGCACCATCCGCTGCCCGGCCAGGCTCCACACCCAGGTGCTGGCGGCTTCCAGCAGGATTCCCAACACAAACAAAACAACACTCGCCCCGGCGGCCACCAAAATCAGCTGTTTTTTATCCGCGGGCAGCGGAAGTCGATCGAGCAGGCTCACCGCTTCCCGCGTGTTCGTTCCCACAAGCGCTCGATCCACCAATATCTTCAACGGCCAGGGCGCCAGCGAGGTAAACAGCGGTCCCACGGTTGTTAGCACCAGGATCGCGGGCAGCGCGCGCCATTGCCGCGCCGCGTATTTCAACAGAGGCCGCCACTCCTGCAACTTTGCTGAAAACCCGTTCATACCGGCACTTGGTTATCTCAGCGCGGGCGGCGTTGGCACAACACGCTGCACACTGTCGCCATCGCTGCTGCCATCTCTTGAACGGCCACCCCCATGAGCAGCAGCGCCACACCCAAGAACACGGCGCAGCCGCTCAGTCCCGGAATAAAGATCGCGGATCCTAAACCGCACAGGAGTGCCAGCGAACTCACGCTGGCGCTCGTAACCATGGGGCGAACCTTGATGCGGATCATCTGCTTGCCGCCGCCGTGTTCTTCGATCGTCATCTTCAGCCGCACAGCGCCCAGCGGCCCGCCGAGAATTCTCAGATCCCAATCGTCGTAATCTCCCCCTCGACACGTGACGACGTTGAGGGCATTCAGTGCCGACTCGATCGCCGCCAGCCGATCGTTTCCGCTGCGCCACTTCTCGCTCCAGATTGCCCAGGATCTCGGGCGCGGGCTCTTCAGCTTGCGGGACCTGCGGAAACGCCAGGGCGTCAATCCACTGGTCAATCTTCCCCCCAGCCGGGACGCGGGCTGCACGAGGTGCAGCCACCATACCAGAAGTCGCCGTTTCCAGATCTCGTCTTTGGGAAGGATCGCGTCGTTGCGAATCTGCTTGATCGCCGAAGCGCCCGCGATAATCGGAATCGCCGTCGCGACCACCGCCAGCGGAAGCATCACCAGGAGCGGACTCCATGCCAGACTCGCCGCCGAGAAGAGTCCCAGGATCATGATGATCAGATACCACTCAGGCGTGTGCGGCAGGGTCGCCAGCATCCCCGGACCCATGTGATAAACGGATTGGAACAACGCGCTTCCCCAGGTCCCGTGATAAATCCGCCACTGCTTAAAGCCAAAGCTCGGCAACAGCGCCCTCCCATAGACGCGTCCTGACCAGGAGGGATGCCCCAGGGTGTTGTATTTACCCGGCCACTTCCGCTCGAGCATTGCCTCCGCGCGGCCGTAATGAAACTGCTGGCGCCAATACGCTCGCGCCGTATTTCGCCGTCGATGCCAAACCAGGGCCCCGGGTGAGAATCCGATGGTCCACCCTTGTGCCTGAATTCGCCAACAGATGTCGACATCATCCCCCGCGATGCGCAGCTTGGGATCGAACCCGCCAATCTCCAGCAGCGCCTCTCGTCGAAACGCCATGTTGCAACCGGGAATATGCTCCGCCAGTTCATCGGTCAGGAGGACGTGAATCGGCCCGCCGGGCGCGTGTGCCACGCAATCCGCCACCATCCCGTCGCCCGCCGGCGCGAGGTTGGGCCCGCCCACCGCCATGTGACTGGAGTTCTGAAACTTCACCGCCAGGTAGTGCAGCCAGTGTGGATCCGGAGTCGCATCATCATCGAGATAGGCCACGATCGCGCCGCGCGAGGCCATCATCCCCGTGTTCCGAGCATTGGAAAGCCCGCGATTCTCCGTCGAGATTAATCGGACATCGTACTGCTTGACAATGCTTGCGACTGCATCAGTCGAGCCATCATCCACCACGATCACTTCGAAGTTCGGATACTCCAGCCTCCGCAATCCCTCCAGGCATTCCCGAATGGTGCGGCTTCCGTTGTAGGTGCAGACCACGACCGAGATCAGCGGCCACTCGCCCTCCCCCGCAAACGGCACCTTTGAAAACGCCCGGCACACCCCCTCCAGCGCCGGCTTCACCTTCCGCTGGCGCGTCGTCAGACCGAAATCCCAATCCAGCACATCATGCCCGCCCCGATGCCATTCATCCGTCCACGAGAACACGAACGCGCCCGCGGCGCCGGACCCAAAGATGCTTGCAATCTGCCACTCCAGCGTCATCGCCTGGGCGTCAACCCCGTTGCGTTGGCTGTCCAGTCCCACCTCCCCGATAATCAGCGGCCGATCCGCCGCGATGTTTTGCAGCCGCGCCAGATAAGATTCCAGTTTCTCCTTCGTTTCCAGATAGATGTTAAAGCACACGAAGTCGAGAAAGGGCAGTTGCAGGTATTCGGTCGACGGATAATTGACATACGTGACCAGCCCTGCCGGATCCTCCGCTTTCGCCGCGTTGTAGAGTCGCTCGAGAAACCGCTCCACCCGTCGCGCGCCGTACCAGCGCACGATGTTCGACGGGATTTCGTTACCGATCGCATACGCCAACACCGCGGAGTGCCCCGCACACGCGCGCACGCCTTCCCTCACGCGATCCTCGATCGCGCGCATGCGTTTGCGATCATCGAGGAAAGTGATGTGCTGTTCCCACGGTATCCCGACCATCACCCCCAGCCCCTCGGCCAGCGCGAGATCCAGCAGCCAGCGGGGCGGAACGGTGTACAAGCGGACCGCATTCACGCCATTCTCGGCCATCCGGTGAAAATCCTCCTTCACCTGATGCGGAGAGCCATACTCGCAACCCGAGTTGTCCGGCCGGAACGGACCGTAGGTCACGCCGCGCACATAGAGCTTCGCGTCCGGGGTATACAGGAATTTCCCCCGCACCACGCTGCGCACGGATCCGGATGGCTCCGGAGTGATCGGCGCCTGTGTCTCGAGCAGATGTCTCTCGGAAACAGAATCAATCAATGACATCTCTCTCCCACATCCTTCGAAACCGAATGCACTACACTCGCCTCCACGGCCGATCCGTTCATTGCCTGTCCAAGGCGGGCCACACCCCCGTGGAGGGGACGGTCGAATCATCCAACAACGCATTGTTCCAGTTGGGGCTGAATTCTGTCGACGGATCGGCGTTGGTGAGGTTCGGAATCCCCTTCAGGGCCTTATCGAAAACGGTGCGATTCACCCACTTCGATGACCCATCTGAGTACGCCACATTCATACCCTGCTTGTGGCGGCGATCCAGGAAATAAGGCGTCGGCGCCAGATCGGCGACGATGGCCTTGCTCTTGAACTTCGACAACCGCGGCAACGGATCCGGGCTGACTCCAGTCTCCAGCCAGTTGGCGGTTGGACGCAGACCATATCCCGCACGCGTCGTCGCCTGACCCGCGGAAACCGGCACGACCGGGGGCCATGGATTGTCCATCGTTTTGTACTGCCACTTGCTCAACGTCTCGTTCGGGCAATACAACACGCGCCCATCCTTGATCGGGATCCCCCTTACCAGCCAGCCGAACATCGCGTCATAACTCAGCGTGCCGCCCTGATTGAAATGAACCAGGTAATTGGTTTGTTTTTGCCCGCTGTAATAGCCGAGGGGAATCTGATCTTTGCTCTGATTGGCGTACATCACAAACATGTCGCTGATCTGCCGCAGATTGCTCAGACACTGCGTCCGGTTGGCGGCTTCTCTCGCCTTGCCCATGACCGGAAGGAGAATTCCGACCAGAAGCGCGATAATCCCAATCACCACAAGGAGCTCAACCAGCGTGAAGCCTCTGAGTCGGCCGTGGAAACGGCGCGCATGCAAGCAGTTTGTTGCATTGGTCACTAGCACGTCTGCCTCTGATTTCAATTCAGCGTACACGCGGAATAACAAGGGGGAGCGGAATGCCCTCAGCTCACCGCAATACCATAGCCTTAAATCATTAATAAACCCTGAGACAACCGGTGGGACTGGGCGTTTTGGGTGAATTATTTGACGGATTACGCGAAAATGGGAGAGTTGACCACTCTGCATCCGCGTCTAATTGGGTAGTCTGATGCCCGTGAGACTCGCATTCCCGGAGCGACCATGACGATGATTGATCGGCCCGTCCGCCAATCCGCCCCCGGCACCACCTATGTGCTCTCGCCCGAGCAGGTGGAGGATTACCGCGAGCACGGATTCCTCCACATCCCCGCGATGTTTACCCCCGCCGAAACCAGTGAACTCTCCGATCATCTCGACCGGCTTATCGAAAACTGGGCCATCAAAGATCAAGGCTGGACAGGCCCCTGGCGCATGAAGTACATGGACGAAGCCACCGAGAAAAAATCCAAGCTCATCGCACTCCACGATCTTCAGTATTACTCCGATGCCTGGGCCCGGGCCGTCACCAGCCGGAAACTCGCCGGCGCCATGGCTGATCTTCTCGACGGCGGCCCGGTCGAGCTTCACCACTCCACGCTTCACGTGAAACCCCCCGAGACCGGCCACCCGTTCCCCATGCACCAGGACTGGGCCTTCTATAAGCACGCCGACAATCGGTATGTCGACGTGCTGGTTCACCTCGACGACACTCGCCACGAGAATGGCGAAATCCGCTTTATCGATGGCTCGCACAAGCTCGGCGCCCTCGATCACATCGTCAAGGACGAGCAAGGCAAGGGCTGCACGCCGCATCTCCCTTTCGAGAAGTACTCGCTCGACAACACGGTCGCCGTCCCCGCGAAGCGCGGCGACATCGTCGTCTTCAACATCCACACCATCCACGGCTCACACGTCAATACAACCAACGAAATGCGCCGCCTCGTTCGCGTCGGCTTCAAGCACCCCGACAACATCCAGACCGACGGACAATCCAAAGGCCGCCCAGGCTGGATGGTCTGGGGCCGCCGCCAGCGCGCCGAAGGGCAAGTTCCGTTTCCGATGGCCTGAGTACCGATGCATGATCACGCGCCCTCTTCCTCTTATTCGGCTTCCAGTTGTTTCCCAGGCCCGGCGAGCTGCCCGAATCGCGGGACTCATCCTTTTAGCCTGCGGGTTCAGCGCAATAAGGCTTCACGCCGCCGATCCCGCGACCACGCGACCCGCGCGCGATGACCAGTCCATGGAAACCTGGTGGGAAGATCTTGAGAAGGAGGAACCGCAGGCGTCCCGCGCCCTCCTGAAATTCGCCGGAAAGCCTGATGAGACGGTCGCCTTCCTGAAGGAGCACTTGACGCCCCTGAAATTGAGCGCCGAAGATTTACAGACGCTCCTGACGGACCTCGGCAGCGATGATGAAGCCTACTGGAGGCCCGCCTTCGAGAAGCTCCAATATTTCGATCCCCGGCTCGCAACCGCCTTACCCACGCTGATGAAGGACGTTACCGAGCAGGTCACCCGAAATCGCCTGGTCGAGGTCCTGTGCGATTATTCCCCTGACACCATGGCCGGCAAAACCGTCACGCTGCGAAAGTTTGCAAAAGAAGAAGAGTACAATTTCGTTTCCAACGATTCATCCTGGTGGGCCGAAGCCCGCGTCGCCCGCCTGAACATCGGCGGCACCACCAAGCGCAAATGGACCCGCGCCGCCCGCGCCATCGCCCTCCTCGAACACATCGCTACCGCCGGCGCTGCTGCCGTCTTAAAGGACATGACAACCGGCCACCCGGATGCCATCCCGACAAAGCAAGCGCAAGAAGCCCTCAACACCTTGGGACCCACCGAGAAATAATCGGAGTGTCTGATCATGGCGAATGCTTTTTCGAACGGTCTTCAGCCAAAGCGCACGGTCGCGGAGCTTAAAGAACTCCGATCCCTGACCGGCGATGCGAATGGCGCCCAGCGCGTCGCCTTCACCCCAACCTGGGCCGCCGCACGAAAGTTTCTTCGCGAGAAGCTGTCAGCGCTTCCTGTCGAGGTCCATCAGGATCCAGGCGGAAATCTCTGGGCAACCCTGAAAGGCAAATCCCCAGAAGAACTCCTCATCGGCGGTCATATCGATTCCGTCCCCAACGGCGGCTGGCTCGATGGCTGCCTCAACGTGCTCGCGGGCGTCGAGGTTCTGCGCCGCATCGCCAGCGAGGGAACCCCTCCCGTCACCGTCCGCCTGGTCGATTGGTGTGATGAGGAAGGCGCCCGCTTCGGCCGAAGCCTCTTCGGGTCAAGCGCCGTATCCGGCGCGCTGGTGCCGGATGAGGTTCGAAATCTCACCGACCGCGATGGCGTGAAGCTGGTCGATGCGGTGAAAGCCCACGGCATCGACCTCGATCGCGCGCTCGATGCTCGCAAGGAAATCGCCGGCGCTGCCGCTTACCTCGAACTGCACATCGAGCAGGGCCCCGTCCTCGAGAGCTTGAACCTCCCCATGGGCGCCGTCCTCGGAACCTTCGGCGTCGAGCGCCATACCATCATGTTCAAGGGTCAGGCCGCACACTCGGGTTCCACCCCGATGGCGCAGCGCAAGGATGCACTCGGCGGCGTCTCCAAACTTCACCTCGCAATCCGTGACATCGCGGTAAAACACGGCGGCGTCTGCACCGTCGGCAAAGTCACCACCAGGCCCGGCATCGTCACCGCGGTGGTAGGGGAGGCGGAGATGACGCTCGACCAGCGTCACCTCGATGCGGCAAAACTGGCGACGATGTATCAGGAAGCCAAGGACGCGAGCCACCGCATCGCTGTCGAGGAAAAGATCGAGGTCGAATGGAAGAAGCTCTGGCAGATTAAGCCATTCCCGTTTCATCCCAAGCTGATCGACATGGCCGATGATGCCATCAAGGAAGTTTGCGGCGTCTCCCACCGCCTCCCGAGCGGTCCCCTGCACGATGCCGCGGAAGTCTGCCGCACCGGCGTGCCCACCGTGATGCTCTTCGTTCAGAGCCTGTATGGCATTTCCCACAACAAGATCGAGGACACGAAAGAAGAGCACATCGAGCAGTCGGTGATGGTTTTGGATCGACTGGCGACCAAGGCAATGCAGTGGATTGCGGACGAATCATGATTTCGGACGTTTTCAGGTACAGAAGAGACAGGCTGCTGCCTAAGAACTCGCAGCCGCAGATGGCTTGGGATCGGCATTCGGCGTGGCGGATTTGATGTTGGACGTAACGTCGGCATCGACTTGTCCCGTTGTCCACTTGAGCGCACTGACAATAAGGTTGAGGAACTCCGGCTTCAGCCAAACGTCTTCGCGATGCCCCATCGACGTGTAGAAGACCCGGCCTTTGCCGTGCATGCGAGTCCACGTTTCGGGAAAGAGCGGGCGCTCGTACATTTTGCCTTCCATCCCGGTGGAATCCTGCGCCAGGATTACGTGGAGGTCGGGCGCGAAGTTTTTCAGCGAGTACCACTCTTCGGTAAAGCTGGCGCCGTCAAACGCCGCCGCGCCGGGAAACTTCGAGTCGAACGCTTTGAGCGTGGCATTCTGTTGCTTGCCGTGAATGATAAATTCGCCGCCGAGCATAACGATGTAGGGATCGAAGGCATCCCCGCCTTTTTCGTTGACGTCGCGGAGGAGGTTGACTTCGCCTCGGACGTGCTTCGGACTGTGAAAGGTGTCGGCGGCGGAGTGGAAGCCGATGAAGCCTTTGCCTTGCCGGATCGCTTCGAGAAAGGCTTCTTTACCACCCGGCGGCATGGCGGGTTCTTTGTGGAGGATCCTGTCGGTGTCGGGGATTGTCTTGCCTTCACCGTTTTTCCTGGTCGCGAACTTGTCGGAGTCTTTAGTCAGATCGCCGGTGGTGTAGAAGACGAAGAGGTCGAAGCTCTGGATGTTTTCCGGCGTGAAGATCGTGCCGTCTTTGGAGCAGGTCACGTCGAAGCCGCTCTTAGCGCCGAGATTCGTTAGGATCTCTTCCGCATAAGCGAGCCTGTCCGGATTCTTCTCATCGCGCGTGATGGCGCTGTGCTGGAACCCGGAGGACTTGGTGAAGAACAGAACCTTCTTGCGCGGCGTGGCCGGTGATTGCGCGAGCGCGGAAGTGTTAAGAAACGGCGCGAGCGCGAGACCCGCGCCGGCGAGGGCAGAGGCTTTCAAAATTTGACGACGGTTCAGGTTTCTTTCCATGAGAACTTCCCTTTATTTGATCTTGAGCAATTCGCGCTCGGTCCAGGGGATCGGTCGCGTTGTCGCGCGAAGCTTCGTGATTGTCCGCGGCTCAACAGCCGATGCGCCATGATCCCAGTTCCGCCGAACATACGTGAGCACGGCGGCAATGTCATCGTCGGGAAGCGCATAAAGCCCGGGCATGTCGAGGCTGAAGGTCAATCCGTTCATGGTAACGGGACGGCTCAGCTTCGAGCATGATGCCCTTGAGATTGAGCTTGGGCCTGTTCTTCCTGCCTTGGGGACGATCGGTGAGACCGTCAATCAAGGCGATCTTCACAATCCCAAGAACAAATCCACACGCCGCCGGTATAATGAATCGCGGCTGGTCCTTTTGAGGGTGAAGCGTTCATGTGTTTTCCCAGACGACTGTCTTTCTGCGTCCTTCTGCTGCTTTCTCCCCAGGTTTTGTTTGCCGCAAATTCTTCGGCCACAACTCAGAAGGTAATCTTCAACCGCGACGTCCGCCCGATCCTTTCGGATACCTGCTTCAAATGCCACGGCTTCGACGCCAACAAGCGCAAGGCCGATCTGCGCCTCGATTCTCTCAAAGGGGCAACCTCCGATTTGGGCGGCGGATACGGCGCCATCGTCCCGCGCCATCCCGAACTCAGCGAAGGTTATCGAAGAATTTCGAGCGACGACCCCGAAGAAAAGATGCCGCCGGCCGCGTCAGGTCTCACGCTGACGAAACAGCAGATCGAAACGCTCCGCCAGTGGATCGCGCAGGGCGCTGAATACCAGCCGCACTGGTCCTTGATCAAACCCGTCGCCGCGCCGCTTCCCGCTGTGAAGTTAAAGGCCTGGCCCCGCAACTCCATCGACCACTTCATCCTGGCCCGCCTCGAACAGGAAGGCCTGGCGCCCAGTCCCGAGGCCGACCGCATCTCGCTCATCCGCCGCGTTACCCTCGATCTCACCGGCTTGCCCCCGACGCCCGCCGAGGTTGACGCCTTTGTCGCCGATCCCTCCGACAGCGCCTATGAGAAAGTCGTCGATCGTCTCCTCGCCTCCCAACGTTACGGCGAACGCATGGCGCTGCGCTGGCTCGACCTCGCCCGCTACGCGGACACCAACGGCTATCAAGTCGACACCCAGCGCGCCCAGTGGCCCTGGCGCGACTGGGTCATTGAAGCCTTCAACAGCAACATGCCCTTCGACCGGTTTACCGTCGAACAGGTTGCCGGCGATCTAATCCCCAATGCCACCCTCGATCAGAAAATCGCCAGCGGCTTCAATCGCAACCACCGCATCACCGGCGAGGGCGGTGTCATTCCCGAAGAGTATCGCGTCGAGTACGTCATCGATCGCGTCGAAACCACCGCAACAACCTGGCTCGGTCTGACCATGGGCTGCTGCCGCTGCCACGACCATAAATACGACGCCATCACGCAGAAGGAGTTCTATCAGTTCTACGCGTTCTTCAATAACGTCCCCGAAAACGGAATCGACGGCCTTTACGCCAACTCGACACCCATCATCCCCGCGCCGCGCGACATGGGTGCGCGCAAGCAACTCGAGGATCTCGACGCCAAGTTCACCGCCGCCGACACCTCGCTCAAAGCGATGCAGCCCCAGATCGACGCCGGCCAGGGGAAATGGGAGCGCCTTCAGGTGAGCGACCCTCCCGCCCCCGTCAAGGCAGGATTGGTCAGTCACCTTCCTCTTGACGGTGACATTGTCGACGCCGCCTCTCCCTGCCGGGGCGGAGATTTCCGCGACGGCGAGGCTGCGTTCACCGCGGGGATACTGGAGCGAGCCGCGGACTTTGACGGCAAGCGCAGCATCGACCTCGGTGACGCCGGCGCCTTCGACCGCACCAGCGTCTTCAGCTTCGGCGCCTGGATTTACCCGCTTGCCGGTGTCGACGCCGCCTTCATCGCGCGAATGGAGGAGCCCAAAGGTTCCCACGGCTACAACCTCTACTGGGCCAATGGTCTGATCCACTTCCAGCTCATCAACCACGCGCCGGATAACATGCTGACTCTGGTCAGCGCCCAGCCCGTCGCCGCCAGCGCCTGGCACCACGTCTTCGCAACCTATGACGGATCCAGCAAAGCCACTGGCGCCAAGGTGTACCTCGACGGCAAGCCGCTGGCGATGACGACGTCTGGCGACACCCTGACCAAATCCATCACCACCCGCACGCCGCTGCAACTCGGCAGCCGCACCGGTGGTACGAAGTTCCGCGGGAAGATCGACGACGTCCGCTTCTACAACCGGATCCTCTCACCCGAAGAAGTCAATGCGATCGGTGGCATGCGCGTCCTTGCCGCCCGAGTCCCCGCCGCCGGACGCACCCCCGAGCAGATCGCCGCCATCCGTCAGATCTACGTCGAATCCGCCCCCGCCGATCAGCGCGACGTCATCGCCAAGGCGGACGCAACCCGAGCAGAGCGGCAGAAGGTGCTCGATGCCACGCCCACGGCGATGATCATGCAGGAGATGCCCACGACGCGCGAAACCTTCATCCTCAAGCGTGGTCAATACGATCAACCCGGTGAAAAGGTCACTGCCGGAACGCCCTCCTGTCTTCCACCGTTGCCCGCCAACGCGCCGGTCTCCCGACTCGCCCTCGCCAAATGGCTCGTTGATTCCGCCAACCCGCTTACCTCGCGCGTCACCGTCAACCGCTTCTGGGAAATGTATTTCGGCGCCGGCATCGTCAAGAGCACCGAAGACTTCGGCACCCAATCCGAATGGCCCAGCCACCTCGAGCTCCTCGACTCACTCGCCGTCGAGTTCATGCGCAGCGGCTGGGACGTCAAAGCCATGCAACGCCTTATCGTCACCAGCGCCACCTACCGCCAAGCCGCCAAGCTCACTCCCGAACTCCTCGAAAAAGATCCCCTTAACCGCCTCCTCGCCCGCGGTCCGCGCGTGCGCCTCCCCGCTGAATCCATCCGCGACCAGGCGCTTCTCGCCAGCGGCCTCCTCGTCGAAAAAGTAGGCGGGCCTCCCGTCAAGCCCTACCAGCCGCCCAAAATATGGGAAGAAGTAACCACCGGCGGAACCTTCCCCGGTAATACTTACACCCAGGACCACGGGGAAGCGCTCTACCGCCGAAGTCTTTACACGTTCTGGAAGCGCACCGTACCTCCTCCCACGATGTCCGTCTTTGATGCCCCGACTCGCGAGATCTGCACCGTCCGCCGTTCACGCACCAACACGCCCCTCCAGGCTCTCGCACTTCTCAACGACACCATCTATGTCGAGGCCGCGCGCAAGCTCGCCGAACGCGCCATCAGCGAAGGGGGCGTCAAACCCGCCGAACGAATCACCCACGCCTTCCGCTTGGCCGTCGCCCGCGCGCCCTCGGAAAAAGAGCTGAAGGTCCTCCTCGAAGGGTTCAACTTCCACCTTGCCACCTATTTCTCCGACCCCGAATCCGCCACCAAGGTCCTCGCGGTAGGCGAGTCCCCCCGCAACCCCAACTACGATGCCCGCGAACTAGCCGCCTACACCGCGATTTCCAGCGTTATCCTCAATATGGATCAAACCATCACCAGAGAATGAATGTCGAAAGGGCAAAAACCCTTCAAAGAGAACGTGTATACTGTTTGGGTGAGCGTCATGACCACGACAACTTCAAATCGCTACATCGTTAAAGTCGCCAGCATCCTTTCCGGCGAACCCATCATCAATGGAACACGAACTCCCGTGCGCGCGATCGTCGAACTGTGGCGGCTCGGTATCCCCCCGGAATCGATTGTCGAACATCTCCCACACTTAACACAAGCGCAGATCTTCGATGCGCTCAGCTACTTCAGCGATCATCAACAAGAGATCGCCGAGTACATCGAGCGTAATCACGTTTCTGATGAAAAGATCCACCCGCTGGTGAAGAACTCGTGAGTCAGTTGTTCATCCGCCTTTACCTCGACGAGGATGTGAGTTCGCTCGTGGCAAAGCTGCTGCGATCACGAGGTTTTGAAGTGCGAACGACTGCGGAAGCAGGCCAACTCGGAAGGAGCGATGCAGAACAACTTTCTTACGCTGCCGAGAACAAGCTGACGCTCGTGACTCACAACCGAATTCATTTTGAGCAGCTCGCCGCCGACTACTTCGCGTCGAGCCGAAAGCACGCAGGAGTGATTATTGCCGTTCGCAGGCGTGACCCCGAGCTTACGCGACGGTTGCTCAAGATCCTGAATTATGTCGCGGCGGACGAGATCGAAGACCAGGTGCTCTACATTTGATCCGAGGTAACAATGGACCCCCGTGAAGCTTTCGCCGCTGCACTCACCCGCCGTGCCTTCCTCCGCCGCAGCGCCGGCGGCCTCGGCGCCGCCGCCCTCGCGGGCCTCCTCTCACCGGACCTCCTCCAAGCCGCCCGCGCCACCGGTCCCACAACCAACCCCGGCATGCTCGGCACCACCCACTTCGCGCCCAAAGCCAAGCGCGTCATCTATCTCTGCCAATCCGGGGCGCCTTCCCAGATCGAGCTCTTCGATCCCAAGCCCAACCTCGACAAGCTCCGCGGCACCGACCTCCCCGCAACCATCCGCATGGGCCAGCGACTCACCGGCATGTCCTCCGGCCAAGCCGCGTTCCCCGTCGCCAACTCCGCCTTCAAATTCGACCGCCACGGGAAGAGCGGCACCCTGATCAGCGAACTTCTCCCTCACACCGCCACCGTCGCCGACGACATCTGCGTCATCCGCTCGCTCCACACCGAAGCGATCAACCACGACCCCGCCATGACCCTCTTCCACACCGGCTCGCAGCAAGCCGGCCGCCCCAGCGCCGGCGCGTGGACCAGCTACGGTCTCGGCAGCGAAAACTCCGATCTCCCCGCCTACGTCGTCATGATCTCCCGCGGCACCGGACGCCCCCTCGACCAGCCGCTCTACGACCGACTCTGGGGCAGCGGCTTCCTCCCTTCCAAACACCAAGGCGTCAAATTCCGCGGCGTCGGTGATCCCGTCCTCTTCCTCTCCAACCCCGCCGGCGTCGATGACAAAACCCGCCGCCGCATGCTCGACGATCTCGGCAAGCTGAACACCGAGCGCCTCGACGCCATGGGCGATCCTGAAATCGCCACGCGCATCAGCCAATACGAGCTCGCCTACCGCATGCAGACCGCCGTCCCCGAGCTCACCGACTTTTCCAAGGAACCCGCCAGCGTCATCGAAATGTACGGCCCCGAAGTGCAAAAACGCGGCACCTACGCCGCCAACTGCCTCCTCGCACGCCGACTCAGCGAGCGCGGCGTTCGCTTCGTCCAACTCTTCCACACCGGCTGGGACCAGCACGATGATCTCCCCAACGGAATTCGCGGCCAGTGCAAAGACACCGATCAACCGAGTGCCGCCCTGATCAAGGATCTCAAACAACACGGACTGCTCGACGACACCCTCGTCATCTGGTCCGGTGAATTCGGTCGCACCACTTACGGTCAAGGCAAATTCACCGCCGACACCTACGGCCGCGACCACCACCCGCGCTGCTTTTCCATGTGGATGGCCGGCGGCGGAATCAAAGGCGGCATCACCCACGGCGAGACCGACGACTTCAGCTACAACATCGTCAAAGATCCCGTCCACGTCCACGACCTCAACGCCACAATCCTCCATTGCCTCGGCATCGACCACACCAAACTCACCTTCCGATACCAGGGCCGCCACTACCGGCTGACGGACGTTCACGGGGAAGTGGTGAAGCCGATATTGGCGTGAGCGTTGTCCGTTGTCGCGGGGAAGCGCGGGGAAGCGCGGGAGGCACGAAGACGCGACGGAGACGGGAAGGGGAGGGAAGGAGACGGGAAGGGGGGGAAGGGGGGAGCAATCCTCTCGCCTTCTTTCCAGATTGCAGCCCGATTGATGTGCGACCCTCTATCTGCGCCCACCCTTTCCATCGTCGCACGGCCCACCCCACTTAATCGTGCGCGCCAGAAAATTCCGCACCATCTCCCACCTCCCCCCCCGCGCCCCCGCGAAGTGGCGAATAACTCCATGACATTGGAGCCATGCAAGGGCGCAACGGAGCATTGCAAGGGCGCAACGGAGCATTGCAAGGGCGCAACGGAGCATTGCAAGGGTGCAACGGAGCATTGCAAGGGTGCAACGGAGCATTGCAAGGGCGCAACGGAGCATTGCAAGGGTGCAACGGAGCATTGCAAGGGTGCAACGGAGCCATGCAAGGGCGCAACGGAGCCATGCAAGGGCGCAACGGAGCATTGCAAGGGCGCAACGGAGCATTGCAAGGGCGCAACGGAGCCATGCAAGGGCGCAGCGAAGCAATGCAAGGGCGCAGCGGACCGATGCAAGAGCGCAGCGCCAGGCGCCAATCAAGGGATCACCCGCCCCATTCCGCCGGTCGATGCCGGAGGGCGCGCGCGACATCGGGGCGGATGCGATGGGCGGGGTGTGGGGGCGGGGTGTGGGGTGGAACCCCATGGTTTTGCAAAAGACAAAGGGGTCAGGAAGGTTTTTCATAAAAAACCTTCCTGACCCCTTTGACTCTGACCCCTTTGACTCTTCTTGACCCCTTTGACTCTTCTCCCCTTTGACTCCTTCTCCCCGGAACGGACAGGGATGTTGAACCGTTGAAGCGGGGAGGAGGGGGCGGAATGTTAATTGTCCATCATTCGGGCTCCGGGTTTCTTTCGGGTTTCATTCGTCATTCGGGTTCCCGAACCTCTATCGCGCCGGCCCATGCGTATGACTCGGATCTCCCATCTCCACATGGAAGACCGGCAGCCGAATGGTGAACACCGTCCCCTCGCCTTCGGTGCTCTTCACGGAGATCGATCCATCGTGCTCGTCCACAATCTTCTTCGCCACCGCCAGCCCCAGCCCGGTCCCGCGGTTGCCTTTGGTTGAGTGGAACAGCTCGAACATGTGCTTCATCATCCCCGGCGGAATCCCCCGCCCGTTGTCCACCACTTCGATGTACGCGCTCTTCTCCTCCGGCGCATACCTTGCGACGACACGGATCAACCCCTTCTGCAACTCCACCGCATCCAATGAATTGCTCAGCAGGTTCATGATCACCTGGTGCATCCCATCGGGATCCAGCGGCACGGGCGGCATGTCCCGCTCCACATCCGCCACCACCATCACGCCCTTGGCGTTCGCTCCCGCGGCGACCAGCTCCACGCAATCCTCGATCAGCCGGCGGGGGTTGATCGGCTCCAGCTTGGGCTCGCGCGGGCGGGAATACGCCAGCAGATTCGTCGTCAGATTATAAATCTTCTCCAGGTTCCGATCCGCGATCCGCCATCCTTTGGATGCCTGCGCCAGATTTCCCGACCGCAGTCCCATCTCGACCACATCCGCGCCGCCGCGCAGCGCCTGCAAGATATTCTTGATCGAATGCGACAGCGCCGCGGTGGTTTCGCCAATCGCCGCCAATCGTTCCGCCTGCACGCCCTGCTGGAACAATTTCGCGTTCTGAATCGCCATCCCCGCTTGCAATCCAATCGCCGCCAGCAGCCGAAGCTGATCGGGCGCGTAGGTGTAATTCTTCACCGAGCTGTCGATATAAATCACCCCCAGCACCTGATCGCCCGCCTTCCCATCGAGACGGTGCGACTTGATCGGCACGCACAGCGTCGAGCGAATCCCCAGGTCATGAACGCTCTTGCTCTTGCTGAACCGCTTATCCGCCATCGCGTTGCTCGAGAGCACGCCGTCGCCATTCTCGATCACATGGTTGATGATCGTTCGCGATGCGTGAATCTTCTCCTGCCCGTTCGATTGTGCCTCCCCATCCGCCGCCGATCCCGTGTCGATACTGATCGCGATCGGCGTCCCCGTGTCATCGCTCTTCGCCTTCCGCGGCAATTCCTCCCGCGTCCGCACGACCTTCGGCACCAGCTCGCGCGTTCGCTCATCCAGTTGCAGAATGATCCCCCGATCCGCCTTCACGTGCTCGAACACCAGGTCCATCACCACGTCCAGCACGTGCTCCATATCGAAGCTCGATCCCAGCGTCGCCCCAAGCTGATACAGGATCTTCAGATTGTTCATCGCCGCCGCCGCCGGCTCCGGGACCGCGAGCACCATCGAATCATCGTTGCTGGTGACGGTGTGCATGATCGACGCATCCATCCCTGACTCTTCCCCCGCCAGCGCCACCACATCCCCGCGCGCCCGCATCACCCCCGGCTGCGACCCGAACACCATCAGCGTCCGCCCCACCCGAATCTGATCGCCCAATTTCAGCGCATAACGATTCGTCACCCGCCGGCCGTTGATATAAGTCCCATTGCTCGACCCCAGATCCCGCAGCATCCACCCCTCCTCGGAAGGCTTGAGCTCAGCATGCCGGCGCGAGACCGTATTGTCCTCCAGCGGAATCTGCCGCGAGTCGCGCCCCAGCAGGGCCGGGGCATCCGGCAGCTCAAAGCGCCGTCCTTTGTCAGGCCCTTGTAAAACCAGAAGCGTCAGCACGATCTAACTCTAGCTTCGGTCGGCTGAAATTCGAAACAAGAAGCGGCGAATCGCAAGAAATATCTCAACTTCTCCGAACGCTTCGAATCCCTCATCTCTTCGGTAGATTTCAGCAAGTGGGGAGATAAGTGGCGCAAAGCCATCCGCGTCGGTGGCATCGTTGCCTTCTCGCGTCCCCATATCCCATAGTGTTCCACAATGTCCCACATACGCCGATGAGCGGCTTTCATCCAATCCCCATCGCCCGCGCGTCGTTGGACCAACCCGGCATCCTCATTAAGATGCTCCACCCATGCCTCAAACCAACGACAACTACCTCAAGCTCAAAGCCGGCTACCTGTTCCCCGAGATCGGCCGGCGCGTCAAAGCCTTCGCCGACAAAAACCCCACCGCCAAAATCATCCGCATGGGGATCGGCGACGTCACCGAGCCCCTGCCCCAGGCCTGCATCGAAGCGATGCACAAGGCCGTCGATGATCTCTCGCGAAGAGAAACCTTCCACGGTTACGGTCCCGAACAAGGTTACGACTGGTTGCGCACCGCCATCGCCCAAAACGACTTCAGCGGCACGTCCCGATTCAGCGGGTCGCGCGACGGCGTCGATGCAGAAATCTCCCCCGAAGAAATCTTCGTCTCCGACGGCTCCAAATGCGACGTCGGTAACATCCTCGACATCTTCGGCACGAGCAACACCATCGCCGTCACCGATCCCGTCTACCCCGTCTATGTCGACACGAACGTCATGGCCGGTCACACCGGCCCCGCCAACGTAGCGGGGGAGTATCAGGGCCTCCTCTACCTCCGCGCCACCGCAGAAAACAATTTCACCCCCGACCTCCCCAAAGGTCACGTCGACATCATCTACCTCTGCTCCCCCAACAACCCCACCGGCACCGTCATCACTCGCGAACGCCTCAAGCAATGGGTTGACTACGCCCGCGCCGAACACGCGATCATCTTTTTCGACGCCGCCTACGAAGCCTACATCACCGATGAATCGATTCCCCACTCGATCTACGAAATCCCCGGCGCCCGCGAATGTGCCATCGAGTTCCGCTCCTTCTCCAAAACCGCCGGCTTCACCGGCGTCCGCTGCGCCTACACGATCGTCCCCACCTCCCTGAAGGGTCGCACCCAGGACGGCACAGAAACCAACATCCATAAACTCTGGCATCGCCGCCAAAGCACCAAGTTCAACTCCGTCTCCTACATCGTCCAGCGCGGCGCCGAAGCCGTTTTCACCGATGCCGGCAAACAGCAGGTCCGCCAGCTCATCGCGTTCTATCTCGAAAACGCAAAGCTCATTCGCAATGGCCTGGAAAAACTCGGCTACACCGTCTTCGGCGGCCGGCATGCCCCGTACATCTGGCTCAAAACCAAAAACAACACCCCAAGCTGGAACTTCTTCGACCAATTCCTCACCAAAGCAAACGTCGTCGGCACCCCCGGCTCCGGCTTCGGGCTGTCGGGTGAGGGATACTTCCGCCTGAGCGCCTTCAACTCCCGGGCCAACATCGAAGAAGCCCTCAAGCGAATCGCGACGCTGGAGCATTCAGCCTAGAGCGTGTTATGAACTTAAACTAATTCCCGCCATCAGATTCTTCAGCATCAAACAGGCGAAGGCGATGAAGTGCAGGCCCGCGACGGTCGCGGGCAATCTCTCGTAGTCCTTGGCCAGCCGGCGGCACCGTGCCATC
>JBBRYX010000030.1:0-46668 GCA_038237225.1 Tepidisphaerales bacterium
ACCATCCATGGCAAGCTCCGGCACGACAGACTTGAATGTTCAAAAACGCAAAGCTTTGCGACGAGGAAGATGTGTTAACCGATTCCGGCCTCGGGCGCAACACCTAACGAGCGCCGAACATCAAATGCGGTTGCCCTGCATGCCAACCTCCGAAAATGTCCAGCGGGTAGTGTACACAAAAAAGTGTGTACACTGATGTTAAATACGCTCTAGACAACTGATTTAGACGCGGGATATTTGCCGCAAGCTCACGCGATCAGGGGGCGGGGAGGTGAGCCGGGGTCTGGGGGCGGCGGCGAGCCCCCAGCTTCTTGTTCGCTGTTTTCCTTCCGATAAAAGATCGCGCGGCGGGTCCGCGGAGGCCGCGTCCCAGAAAAGCTCGTCGCGGGGGGCAGGGGGGGCAGCGCGGGTCAGTCAAACTTTTTCCCTCCGCGGCTCACGGCGGTTTTTCCTTCGCGGACGGTGCATCCTGGGCGGCTCCCGATCGGCCGTCGTCAGCTTAGGGACGAGCGGGGACGGGGGACGGGTGATCTTCGGGTGACGGCGGGCGATCTCGCGGTGACGCCGGACGATCTTCCGCGGGGGATTTTCGTTCCTCCGCGGCCGATGGACGAGCGGGAGCGGCGGACGGTCGAGCGGGAGGTGACGGCGGTCGATCCTGGGCGGCGGAGGGACGAGCGGGAGGGAGGGCGAAATGACCAGGGAAAAATGTTCAAGCAACGTTCAATGACCGATGCCCAATGCCCCATTTCGCGGCTCGCGGTTGGTCATTGAGGCTTGGGATTTGATTGGGCACTGTGGGTTGGTCATTTCCCCCCGCCGCATTCCCCATCCGCGTTCATCCGCGTTCATCTGCGGTTCCAACTCTTCTCTCCGTCCTCCTCTGGGGGGCTCCGCGTCTCTGCGGTTGCATTTGGCTTTAGATCACTTCCAACCCTTGCCGCCCTTGCGTGTGCCGCAGACGTTCACCTTCATCCCAAGCGCCTGCCCCATCGCCGCCTTCGCGAACATCGCCCCATCCGCGCTCTTCGCATCGTTCGCATACGCAACCTGAATGTGATTCGCCTGGTGCTTCGCCATCATCTGATCCCGCGAGATTCCGTAGGTGACCGCGTGCATGATCGGCCATTGCGGCGTCGTGTTGTTCCAGCGGCGCTGCGTTTCCTCGATCGGCAGTTCCACCACGCCCCCCCGGCCAATGTCCATGCTCAGCGCTTCATCCGCCACGTAGATCCGGCTCCACACAGTCTCACCCGGCTTGCTGATCCCCTTGATCGTGCTGCCGCCGAGCCTGAAGTACATCGCCGGCTGGCGCTCTCCGGTTGCGCCCGCCCATCCGCCGGCGAAATGCGATGGCGGCGCGGACCCGGAGATCTCAAACACCCACACGTATTCGTTCGTCGTTCCGCTCTGATCCCAGTCTCCCCAACGCAAATCGTGCAGCGTGTTTTCCACCGGCTGCCCCATCGCCCGATGCACGCGATAGGTCATCAATCCATCCAGCCCCGCACACTCATCCACCTCGTTGAAATGTGGCAACGGCTCCCCCGCGTAAAGCTCACGCGATCCATCCATGCTTCTAACCGGCGGACGAACGGAATCATTCAGCGTCCCTTCCACCAAATCGCTCGCCGGTAACAGATCCTTCAAGCCCTGCTGATACTGAATGCCGATCGTCGCACAGCCGAATTCATCCGCCATTCGCAGCGCCGCGATATACATCTTGCACTGCTGCAAAACCTGATTCTCCGTCAGATCCGTCTCCTCAATAGTCCCCAGTTGAAACTTCATCCCATGGTCGATGTACCACTGATAAACCTCGCGCGCCTCAACATCCGCCACTCGCGTACTGGCGTAATACAGCGAGGACTGACTGAGCCGCTCCTTAAAGACGCCGCACGCATTAAGCAGCGCATCGGGAATCACCGCGTTGAACATCCCCATGCAGCCCTCGTCGAACACCCCCATGATCGCCCGCTCGCACAACAACCGCTTCGCAAGCGTCTCCCCAATCTTCCTCTCTCTCGCCGGCACCTTCAGCTTCTTCAACGCCGTCACATGATCCAGCTTGTGCTTGACCTTCCCGTCCTTCAGCCACGTGCGCAGCTTCCGGATGAACTCGGGATCAGAAAAATCCTCCGTCCACAGCGTCGAATACTTCACACACGCTTTCGTGAGCGAACCATTCAGATTGAGCATGCCCACCAGACCCGGCCACTGCCCCGACCAATTCGCAACGGTAAGGATCGGCCCCTCGTGATTGATCAATCCATGCAGAACGTGATGCGAATACTGCCATACCGCCTCCGCCACCATGATCGGAGCCTTCGGATCGACGTTTCGAAAGACTTCCATCCCCTCTCTTTGAGAGCCGATGAAGCCATGCTTCTGATCCTGCTTATAGGGGTGCGCTCGGACGACTTCAAAACCGCATGATTCGACGGCATCGATCAGTTCGCGCTCCATCGCCTCCTGCGCCGGCCAACACACTTGGTTGGCGCTAAGCCTGAGATCCCCATTCGCGATAAGCTGGACCTGATTCTTCTTAAGCCTGGACATGGTAAAAGGGCCCTCCAATCGCCCGTATGGAGGCTAGTCTACCGCGTTACCCAGGCGCGAACCTAACGAACCGCCACGCTCAGCTATTGTGAAACTTCCCTGACCCCAATCAGCGCCTCCCGGACGACCTGCGCCACCCGCGCCGAACCCAGCTCTCGCTTCCCAAACCCCGGCAGCGCGCCGGCTCTCACCGCATCGGACTGCGCATCCGGGTAGTTGCTGACCAGCATCATTTTCACGTCAGGATGCAGCGGCCGAAGCCGCTTAATCAGATCAACCCCGAAGCTGTCCTGAAATCCATAGGAAAGCTCGCGATTGAGCAGAAGCAGTTCAACCCCCTCACTAATCGCTCGCTTGAGGTCGCTCTCATCATCCACCATCAGCACATCAATCTCCGCATCCGCGCGACGAACGCTCATTCGGAGATAACTACTGTCCGGCCCGCAATGTCCAACCAACGCAACTTTCTTCATAACGCGATCGCTCCTAATGGTGTTTGTTTCAATCATACGCCGCGGTGGACGATTGGATCGTTCCGTGCTTGAATGTTCTTATGCCTGAACCGCAAAACACTTACCACTCTCTCATCAAGACCATCAAAGAGATCTCTTTGCTTGAGTCCGCTGGCTCGATTCTGGGCTGGGACGAGCGGACCCACATGCCGCCCAGGGGTGCCGAACATCGCGCCAATCAATCCTCTCTGATCGCCCGCCTTGCCCACGAGCGGTTCACCGCGCCAACTATCGGCGAGATGCTCGGGGAACTGGAGTCCTCTTCTTTAATGAAAGATCCCCACAGCGACCCGGCTGCGAACGTGCGCGAGTTGCGACGAGAATACGACCGCCGCACAAAGCTCCCCGCCTCGCTGGTTGAGGAGCTGAGCCGAATCGAAGTGCTGGCCCAGCAAGCTTGGATCGAGGCGAGAAAGAACGCCGATTACAAAACGTTCCAGCCATGGCTCGAGAAGATCCTGAACCTCAAGCGGCAGGAAGCCAACTGCATCGGATTCAAGACATCGCCCTACGATGCACTCCTCGATCCCTATGAACCCCACGAGACGGTGGCGGGATTGAATGCCGTGTTCGCGGAACTGCGCGGGCCGCTGATCGATCTGATCCAGCGGGTAATGAATTCCTCGCGGAAAGCTCCTGTGGAGATCCTTGAGCGCGGATATTCCGCCGCCGGTCAGGAGAAGCTTTCGCGAGAGGCCGCAACTCGAGTCGGTTTCGACTTTCAAGCCGGCCGCCTCGATACCTCCGTCCACCCTTTCTGCTCTTCGATCGGTCCCGGCGACACCCGCATGACGACCCGCTACGACGAGTCCTACTTCGGCGACGCCTTCTTCGGCGTCCTTCATGAAACCGGTCACGCGCTGTACGAACAGGGATTACCCGACGAGCACTGGGGAACGCCGCTCGGACATTACATCTCCCTCGGCATCCACGAGTCGCAATCCCGCCTCTGGGAAAACTTCGTCGCCCGCAGCCGATCGTTCTGGACGTACTTTCTGCCCCAGGCCAGAGAACTGTTCCCCGCCCAACTTCAGAACGTCTCATCCGATGACTGGTACTTCGCCATCAACGACATCCGCCCAAGCTTCATCCGCACCGAATCCGATGAAGCCACCTACAACCTCCACATCCTCATCCGATACGAGCTTGAACAATCCATGCTGATCGGCGACGTCACGCCGGCAGATATCCCCGCTGCCTGGAATGAAAAGATGAAGAAATATCTCGGGCTCATGCCCCCCGATGATGCCAGGGGCTGCCTTCAGGACGTGCACTGGTCGCACGGCGCCATTGGTTACTTTCCGACTTACACCCTCGGCAATCTCTACGCCGCTCAGTTCTTCGATCAGGCGAAACAAGACCTGGGAGACATCGACGCGCAATTCGCCGCCGGCGATTTTGCCCCCTTGCTCGGATGGCTGCGAAAGAACATTCACCAGCACGGGCGGCGCTACACAGCAAAAGAGCTTGTGCAGCGGGTGACCGAAAAAACGCTCTCGGCGAAACCATTACTGGACCACCTGAACCGCAAGGCTTCGGAACTCTACGGCGTTTGAGAATTACCGGAATTGCGCCGGGAAAACTGCAAAAGGTGAACCGCCGAGCGACCGATGAAACAGCATCGGAATGCCCATCAGGCAACCGATTACAATCGTGCTGCGCATCCCGAGCCCAATCCATCTTCCACGCTACCCGGTCACCGCCGCAACGCTGCTGCTCGCGATCACACTCACCATTTCCTGGTGGTCCGGCACCGATCTGACCTACCTTCTTCAAGATCCCTCGATCGCTCACGGTCAGATCTGGCGCCTCCTCACCTCCACCCTCTTCCACGCCAATCTCGTCCACCTCTTCTTCAACCTCTACTGGATCTGGATTCTCGGCACCCTGATCGAAGACCGCTTCGGCGCAATGCCCACACTCGCGCTCTTCATCTATCTCGCGCTCGGCTCCAACGCTGCCGAGTTCGCGCTGCTAAACGGCTGCGTCGGACTCTCAGGCATTGTCTACGGTGTCTGCGGATTCATCTGGATGATGTCGGCCAAGGATGAACGACTCGCCGATGCCCTCGATGTTCGCACCGTCGCGCTGCTCGTCGCATGTTTCCTGATCGGCGTCGTTCTCAGCCTTGTGGGCGTAATGCCCGTTGCGAATGTCGCGCACCTGGTGGGCGCTCTGCTCGGCGCACTTCTCGGTTGGACCCTCACCCGTTCGTGGCGGCATCCCGCAATGCTCGCAGCTCCACCGATCGCAGCCCTGAGCATCCTGATCGCACTGGCAACGATGATCCGGCCCCAGGTCAACCGCTCGCAGCACGCCGGCGAAGAAGAAGCCTATCGCGGCTATCAAGCCCTCGCAGATGGACGCGATCAGGAAGCGGCAACGTGGCTTCGTGATGCAACCACCGCCTCGCCGAACTCCGCCAGCTCCTGGTTCAACCTGGGAATCGCCGAACAGCGACAAAAAAATTATCTGCCCGCCGCGCGAGCCTACCAGCACGCCCTACAACTTGATCCCGCCAACGCTGCCTATCGAAAAGCACGCTCGGAAATTGGCGATTACCTCGCCGCGATAAGCTCCACTAAGCCGCCTTCTTAAGCAGCTCTTTCGCCGGCTGCGTCGCCCCCGACCGCTTCGACGGCATCGGTATCACTTCCACCTTGCCAAGCTTCTCAAGCTTCTCCTTCACCGCGGCAGCCGGCGCCACGACAACGATCATCATGCTGCCGTCATCCACAAATTCCCGCATCACCTTCCGAACTTCCTCCTTGGAAACCTCCGCGATGCGCTCCGGATACTTGTCGTAATATTCGATCGGATACCCGTTCAGGATCCCATCCATGCGATACCACGCCTGCTGACCGATCGTCTGCATCCCCATCACCATCCCACCGGCCACCCGCGACCTCGCCTCAGTGATCTCCCGATCCGTGACTTCTTTGTCGCGCATGTCGTCGAGCACCTTGAACATCGCCGCCACCGCTTCGCCCGCGTTTTCCGTCTTGGTGTCAACAGAGCCTCCGAACTTGCCCGCCTGCCGGTTGGGTGAAAACGATCCGCCGCAGCTATAGCAAAGACCTTTCTCCGCCCGGACATATCTCATCAACCGCCCGTCGATGCCCGTGCTGTTCAAAATCTGATTGGCCACCGCGCCCGCAAACTTCACCGGCGCACGCAGGTTATACGCCGGCACCGCCATGCGCACCGTCGCGCCAGCGCCCTCAGGACGATCCACCAGGATGATCCGCCGCGTCGTCGGCTTCTTCGGCAGCTCATACTCCACCTTCGGCAAATCCCCACTCTCCCAGCCTTCAATGAGCTTCCTCGCCAGTTCCCGCCCACGCTCCACCGTCACATCACCGCTGATCATCAGAATCGCATCGTTCGGGCAATAGATCGTCTGATAGAACTTCTTCACATCATCAAGACCAATCTTCTTAACGCTTGCCGGCGTCGAATACCTTCCGAGCACCGAATCGCCGTAAAGCGCGCGGGTCAACTCGTTCGATGCCACCGTTCCCGGACTCTCCTGTTCCAGTTGCAGTGAATTCAGCGACTGCTCCTTCAATTTCGCAAACTCATCCTCCGGAAACGACGGCTCCCGAAGAATCTGCCGCGACCGCTCGATCGCGTGATCCAGATACGCCGTCGTGCTGCTACCGCTCAGCCGGGTGTAATCGCCGCCGTCGCCCACCGTGATCGAAATGCCTTTCGAATCCAGATCATTCGTCAGCTTTTCAAAATCCATTCCTTTCACCCCGCGCCCCAGCATTTCCGCCGTCAGCCAGGCCGTGCCTTCCTTCCCATCCGGATCCGTCTGCGATCCGCGGCGCATCGTCACCGACCAGTTCACCAGCGGCAGCCGCTTGTCCGACATCACGATCACCTTCACACCATTGATGTCGCTCTCAACCCCTTTCTGAAACTCCGGATTCGCCCGCGCCGAAGCGGTAGGGGGCGCCTGCGGATAATCGCTCGGAAACTCCACCTTCCGCGGCTCCACCGGCTTCGTCGCCGGAGTCACCGGCGCATCCTTCAGCGCCTGCGCAGCCTTCTCCCCCGCCGCTTTGTTCGCCATCGCCAGCAGACTCGGCTCAATCCGCAACGTCGTCGCCTGCTCCGGCTTCAAATATTTCTCCGCCACGCGCTTGATGTCATCCAACGACACCGCATCCAGCTTCTGCATCGCCGTGTTCACACGATCCGCATCGCCGGTGTAGACATACTCCGACAAAAGCTGCGAGCCCAAATCCTTCGCCGTCTCGCGCCCATGAATCAACCCGATCCGCGCCTGCGTCTTCGCCTTCTTCAACTCCTCCGCCGTCACCCCGTTCTTGCGAACATCCGCAAGGGATGCCACCAGCATCTCCCGAACCTTCTTCGGATCCTTCCCCTGCATCACGATCGCGCCAATCCCAAAGATGCCCCCATCCTCCAACTGTTCATCCATCGAAAAAGCTTCCACCGCCATCGGCGCCTTCCCATTCACCAGCAGCCGCCGAAGCCGGCTCGAATCCCCGCTCACCAGAATCGACGACAGCAGATTCAACGCGTAATGATCATCCGATTTGTACTCCGGCGCCTTATACCCCGTCAGCACCCCATGCAGTGGCACCGGTTGATTCACCGTCACCTCCCGCCCCTCCGTCTGCGCCGGCTCCGTCGCGATATCCCGCTTCACATCCCCGCCCTTGGGGATCCAATCAAAGTACTGCTTTACGTAACGCTTCGCCTGTTCCACCTCAAAATCCCCCGCCACCACCAGCGTCGCATTGTTCGGCACATAATACCGGTTAAAAAATTCCTGAAGCTCGTTCACCGGCGCTGCCTTCAGATGTTCCATGTTCCCGATCGGCGTCCACCGGTAACTGTGCTTCAGAAATGCCGCCTTCATGAACTGCTCGAACACATCCCCATACGGCCGGTTGTGCTGCATCCGCCACTCTTCCGCCACCACGTTCCGTTCCGTCTTATAGATCGCGTCCGACACCTTGAAGCTCGCCATCCGATCCGCCTCAAGCCACAGCGCCATCTCCAGATACTGCCCCGGCACCGTGTCCTCATAAACCGTCTCATCAAACGATGTGTGCGCATTGCAATGCCCGCCCACCACGCCAATGCGCTTCATGTGCTCTTCCGGCGCAACATGCGCCGATCCCCGAAACATCATGTGCTCGAACATATGCGCAAACCCCTGCCGGTCCGGCCGCTCATCCCGCGATCCCACATGATACAGCAGCCGCACATGAACCACCGGCGCTTGATGCAGCGGCGCATAAATCACGTGCATCCCGTTCGGCAAGTTTTCTTCCTGAAACTCAATCTTCGCCGGCCCCGAACTCGACGGCGTCACTTCATCCGCCCACGCCACCGCACCGAACAGCACCACCACCGCCAAAATCACCACGCGCATCAAGCTCATAAACATCTCCATAACCCCCAGTCAGCGGGCTTCATATCCTACGCGCCCGATCACTAAAAAGTTACGCGCCCCCGGCCCACTCGCCTTAGGGGTGAGCCGCGACCGCACGGCGCGTTCGTCCCCACGGTTTCACTGATCTTTCAATGCAACCCCTTAAGCCTATAATCCCCCGTCCGAAGCAAAAGGAGTCGCTTGCCCGATCGCTATTTCCAGCATACTTTCGACAATGGCCTTACTTTGCTCGCCGAGCGCATGCCCGGTATGCAATCGGCGGCCATGACACTCCTGCTTCCGGCGGGCTCAGCCACCGATCCAATCGATCGCTTAGGATCTGCAACCGTGCTGTCCGACCTCGTATTACGCGGAGCCGGCGCTCGCAATAGCCGGGCACTAACAGACTTCTTAGACAGCCTCGGTTTACAACGGTCCAGCTCCGTCGGCGTCCACCACACCCGCTTCGGCGCGGCCGCGCTCCAGGCAAAGGTCATCGAAGGACTCTCCGTTTACGCCGACATCATTCGCCGCCCTCACTTGCCCGAAGACGGCTTCGAATCAGGCCGCGATCTCGCCCTACAGGCTCTTTCAGGCCTCGAAGACGATCCCCGCTCCAAGCTCATGATCAAGCTCCGCGAGTGGCATTTTCCCACCCCCTTCGGTCGAAACTCCATGGGCGAAAAAGCCGATCTCGAGAAGCTCACGATCGAACTCTGCAAGGCGGATCATCAGCGCCGCTATCACGCGCAGGGCGCCATCCTCGCCATGGCAGGCAATCTCGACTTCTCCGCGATCAAAGCCGAAGTCGAACGCCTCTTCGGCGATTGGAACGGCTCCACCGCCAGCAAGATCGAGCTCATGCCTCCGCCCGGCAACGTGCATCATGAAGATCAAAAGAGCGAGCAGACGCACATCGGCGTCGCCTATCCCTCCGTGCCCGAGACCGACGAGAATTACTACACCGTTCGCCTCGCAATCGAAGTCCTCAGCGGCGGAATGTCCGGAAGACTCTTCACCGAAGTCCGCGAAAAACGCGCACTCTGCTACTCCGTCTGGGCCGGCTACTCATCCCTTAAGGGACAAGGTTCCATCTTCGGATACGCCGGTACCAGCAACGACCGCGCGCAGGCAACGCTCGACTGCCTGATGACCGAACTCCATCGCCTCAGCGAAGGCGTCACTGAACCCGAACTCCAACGCGCCAAGACCGGACTCAAGGCCTCAACCATCATGCAAGGCGAATCCACCAGCGCCCGCGCCGGCGCCATCGCCCACGACTTCTTCATGCGCGGCCGAATCCGAACCTTGGACGAAATCAAAAACGCCATCGATTCCGTTTCGGTGGACCAGGTGAACCAGTATCTCAAAGCCAACAAGCCCGGCCCCTTCACCATCGTGACCGTCGGCCCAAAAGAGTTAAAACTGCCTTGAACAGTAGCATGGGCATCCTGCCCATGCATAACGCTGAACATGGGCAAGATGCCCATGCTACAAAAAAACACATGGCACTCAAATTTCACTACAAACAGCTAAAGAACGGCCTCGACATCGTCGCCGAGGAAAACCCCGACTCCCATTCCTTCGCCGCCGGCTTGTTCGTAAAAACCGGCGCCCGCGATGAGGACAATTCCCTCAACGGCGTCTCCCACTTCCTCGAACACATGATGTTCAAAGGCTCCGACAAATACACGTGGGAAGACGTCAACCGCATCTTCGATGAGATCGGCGCCCGCTACAACGCCTTTACCTCCCAGGAGATGACCGCCTATTACGCCAACGTCCTTCCCGAATTCACCGAAAAATCCATCGAGCATCTCGCCCACCTCCTGCGCCCAAAAATCCGCCCCAGCGATTTCGATACCGAGAAAAAAGTCATCCTCGAAGAAATCGCAATGTATCTCGACGACCCCGGCCATCGCCTCTACGAAAAGCTCATGGAGGTCCATTTCGGCAACCATCCCCTCAGCCTCTCAGTCCTCGGATCTGTCGAATCAATCCAGAAACTGAACCGCGATGAGATGGCGAAGTATTTCCAGACCCGATACGGCCCAGGCAACATGGTCCTGTCCGTGACCGGCCGCCTGAATTTCAACGAAATCGTCGCCCTCGCCGAGAAGTACATGGGCGATTGGCCCCACATCGAGGCCCCACGAAGTTACGTCCAGCCCCTCTACAAGCCCCAGCGCCAGGACCTCTCCGACGAGAAACTCAACCGCACCTACACCATGGGAATGACCCCCGGCCCCAGCGCCCAGGATGATCGCCGTTTCGGCGCACGCGTTTTAGCCGACGTCATCGGCGACTCCGACGGCTCCCGCTTCTACTGGGCGCTCGTCGACAACGCCAAGGCCGAAGAAGCCGATTTCGGCTTCTATCCCCACGACGCCTGCGGCTCATTCTATCTCTCGCTCACAACCGATCCCGACCGAACCCAACCCGCTCTGGACATCGCCCTCGCCGAACTCGAAAAAGTCAAGAAGGACATCAACGAGGAAGAAATCGAACGCGCCAAAAACAAGATCGCATCCAGCCTCGTCCTCCAAGGCGAAGTCCCCCTCGGCCGCATGCGATCCATCGGCGGGCAATGGATCTACAACAAGCAGTACCGCTCACTCGAACAAGACATGGCCACACTGATGGCCATCAACGCCGATTCCCTCCGGAAGCTCATGTCCGATTTCCCCTTCGATCCCATGAGCATCGTGACACTAGGGCCGAAAACGTAGCGATCGGGTCGATTCGGATTCACCTGAAGCGCCCTATGAGGAAAGCACAGTCAGCCTTCGAACCGATTTCGGCAGTTCAAAAGAAATATCTTCCTGAACCAGCGTCCGAGTCTCAACCTCTGCCCCATGCTCTCTGCGAAGCCGCTTGATCAGGTTCTGCACAAGATGCTCCGGCGCACTCGCCCCCGCCGTGATCAGCACCGTCTTCTTCCCCTCAAGCCACTTCGGATCCAGCTCCGATTCATCATCGATCAGGTAAGCGTGCTTCCCCTGGATAATCGCAGTCTCCACCAGCCGCCGTGAGTTCGAGCTGTTCTGTGATCCCACTACCAGCACCACATCCGCATCCGGCGAATAATCATTCACCGCCGCCTGCCGGTTCGTCGTCGCGTAACAAATATCTTCCTTGTCCGGCTGAACGATGTTCGGAAACTTCGTCTTCAGCGCCGCGATGATCGCCACCGCATCCGAAATACTCAGCGTCGTCTGCGTCACAAACGCCAGCTTCTCCGGATCCGGCACCTGGAGGTTCTCAACCTCCGCCGGTGACTCGACAACAATAATATTCTCCGGCGCCTCGCCAACCGTGCCCACCGCTTCATCATGATCGCGATGCCCAATAAAAATGATCGTGAACCCATCCCGGGCATACCGCCGGACTTCCATATGAACCTTAGTCACCAGCGGGCAAGTCGCATCCACCTCAACGAGCTGCCGCTCCCGCGCCGTCTTCCGAACCGCGGGCGAAATACCATGCGCCGAATAAACCACCACCCGACCCTCAGGCACCTCAGCCACATCGTTCACAAAAACCACCCCGCGCCGCTGAAAATCCTCCACCACATGCCGGTTGTGCACAATCTCGTGATAAACATAAACTGGGGCCCCGCGATGCGCCAGAACCTGGTCCACCACATCAACGGCCATGTTCACGCCGGCACAAAAACCACGGGGATTGGCAAGGATGATCTTCATTTTGGGCTGCTTTCCAGTGGCTTCCTTAACACCTGCTTGACGCGTCCGTGCGAATCAACAATCTTATCGTCGCGCCGGGCGGATGGCCAATAGCGCCACCCGCCCCATCACCCAAAGCCTTTCCCCCGTGCCGGGAAACCGGGTCAGTGCAAAGAAGGAGTGTCCGTGGCTCAGATTCGACCGTTCTCTGGGATTCGATATTCGAAAAAAATCGGAGATCTCTCCAATCTCATTGCGCCGCCTTATGACGTCCTGAATGATGCCCAAAAGGCCGCCCTCATCGCGAAGCACCCCAATAACATCGTCTCGGTCGATCTACCCTTCCTCCCGCCCAAGAGCGTCGGGCCCGATGAAGTCTATCTCGGCGCCAACAACACCCTTCAAGCCTGGCTCAAGGCCGGAGTCCTTGAGAAGGATCGCCGGCCCGCGCTCTATCCCTACGCACAAACCTTCCAGTGGGGAACCCGATCCTTCCATCGCCGCGGCTTCTACGCGCTCGTCAGATTATCTCCCTTCGGTCAAGGCGATGTGGTGCCCCATGAGAAGACCTACCCGGGCGCGATCGAGGACCGCCTCAAGCTCATGCGCTACACCTCCATGCAGCTATCGCCCGTTTTCGGCTTATTCAGCGACCCGCGCGGTGAAGTCAACGCGCTTCTCTACAAGAACGCGCTCAAGCCCGAACAAGCCGGCACCCTGGATGGAATCCAGCACGATCTCTGGTCGGTCATTGATGCCGAAATCGAGACCCAGGTCATCGACCTGATGAAGAAGCGCCCGGTCTATATCGCCGACGGCCATCACCGCTACACCACCGCGCTCCAGTATCAGAAGGAAACCGCCGAGGCGAACGGAGGCAAGCTCCCGCCGGCCCACCCCGCCAACTTCTGCATGTTCGTCCTCGTCCCCCTGCAGGATGATGGCCTGCAGATTCTCCCCACCCACCGCTTGATCGGGAACCTCTCGAATTTCGAAATGACCATCTTCATCCACGCGGTCCAGGAATTCTTCGACGTGACCGAATCCAACCTCAAGCCGGAGGATTTCGAAAGCGCCGCCACCGCCAATCACACCTTCGGCCTCTACGACGGCGCCACCAAAAAACTCTGGCTCCTGAAGCTGAAAAACGACGAGGTTCTCAAGGAACTCGAGCCCGGCCAATCGGATTCCTGGCGCCGCCTCGACGTCGCCATTTTGCAGCGGTATCTCCTGGACGTCGTCATCCAACCCGAGTTCGCGCAGGGCGAGGTGACCAAGGGTTACACCGCCTCTGCCGGCGACATCGCGCCCCATGTCGACGGAAAGAAATACCAGATCGCGATCATGCTGAAGCCTACGCCCCTGCACGCCCTGGAAGACCTTGCCAGGCACAACGAAGTCATGCCCCAAAAGAGCACCTTCTTCTACCCCAAGCTCGCCACCGGAATGGTCATGCACGCCCTCAAGTAGCAGATCCCCACCGGGGGATCGCCCGTGCGTGGATAGAATAGATGCGCGCGATTCCAGAAAATCGTCGAGTCCGCGCGTGGCGGTCGGGGCGAAGGCACACATGGAAACAACGTTTCAGAATCACGCTCTCCAATCTAAAATAAAGCCGTGAGACCCCACGATGTCACCTTGACCATTGCGCTGTCTGCATCGCTCATCGTGCATGGCGCCGTCACGGCCGCGCTCACGCTGCAATACGCCAATCGTCTTGAAAAAATCCTTGTGCCGGGATTACGGCACGCTTCCATCCTGACGCCCCCGCCGGCCGAGCCCGAGGACCCCTTCGGCAAAGATCACGCCACCGGGAATGCCATCGCCGACTTCAAATCCGATCTCCAGCTCAAGGGGCACGAAGCGCCCATTCCCCAAGCATTCTTAAGTCGCGATGCGCGGGGCGTCGGAGCGATCGGCGTCGATCCCTCCGCAAATGTTCTTCCTCCCGGAGAAAACGGTGACGGAGCGCCAGCCGCAAAATCGCTGGCCAACGCCCTGAAGCAATCGTCACCGGCGACTCCGGTGATCCCTCAGCCCGTGGCGCGAAACGCGCAGTTCGGTCCTCAGAATTCTCTCCTGGATCTAAAGCCCGCCCGCAAATACCAGCCCCACACCAACACACAATCGACACCCGCGGAGAAGAATAGAGCAGCCGCCGGCGGCAAAAAGGGACCGAGCGCACCCTCCGCCGATCCCGCGCCAATCTCCGATTCCGAATCCGATGCCTTCGCCAAAACAAACACCGTCGAAATCTCCGAAGGCTCGGTCGAAGCAAAGCTCGGCCGCAAGGTCAAAACCATTCGCCCCAAGCTCTCTCTCGCCGCACAACTCGATCTTCTCGGCATGCAGTTTCCCAAAATGAAGCTGCGCGTCCGCATCGATAACGCCGGAAAAGCCGCCAACGTTGACATCATCAAACCAACCGGCAGCGCCACCGCCGATCAGGAAACAAAGCTCGCCGTCTACCAATGGGAGTTCGGACCCGATCCCAAACCCAAACCCGGCGCAGTCGACATCGTAGAGTTCGAAATCATCTGGCGTTAGCCCACGACGCAAGCGGCCTCTCCGGGGAATCGCATGTGGATCGTTCCTGCTTTTCTGTATCGGCGACGCCTGTGTCGCGGTCGCGGCACCGGGGCGAAGCGACGGAGCGACGGAGCGACTGACCGACGACGGGCAAAGGGTTTGCCGCGTCATTGGGGGTCCTCGTTTGTGGATTTGGAGTGCGGTTCGGGCGCTGGCGTGTCGGGATCGGGTCGGGGACGACGCGGCTCTTCTTGATGAGGGGTGGAGGCGTGTGGGGATGGATTGGGGTCGGGGTCGGGGGAGAGGGGGTAATTTCTTTGGTGTTCGTCGAGGTCTTCCATGGCTCTGAGGAAGTCGATTTCTTCGAGGGCGGCGAATCTTGGGTCGTCGAAGTGGTGCCATTCGATTTTTTTTTGTCGGGCGATTTGTTCCATGATGCCCATGGGGTCGATGGGTTCGGGGGGTGGTGCGAAGCCTTTGTAGGCGGCGAGGGAGAGGATTGCGCGGGCGGCTCGCAAGGCTGTGGAGTCGTTGTCGCTGTTGAGCATTTTGCGGAGAGTTTTGACGGCTTTGGACATGGAGATGCGGAGTCGTTCGGCGGATGAGCCGTAGATTTCCTGGCGTCGTCGGGAGAGTGCGGCGCGGAAGAGGGGGTTGTAGAGACGCCAGCGTTGAACGGCGAGGGGTTTGTAGCCGATGGCGGCGGCGGTTTGGGCGTCGGTGTGTCCGTGGACCAGGAGTTCGATGGCGCGGAACTGCTTCTCGTTCAGAGGCCGGAAGCGTTTGCGCATTTCGATGATTTTTCGGGCGGCGGGAGAGAGGGAAGGGTCATTTGGGGGGAGTAAATCGGCGCCGGCATATCCGTTTATATCCGTTGGTATCCGAATGGAGTCGTGTGGCGGGTTGGGCGGGACTGTTGCGGCGGTGGGCGCGGAATGTCTGCTGGTGTTGGTGTCTTGGTTTGACATCTTGCGGCTCTCCTTTTTTGTAAAGACCCCGAATTATGCGGTGAGCTACCCTCCCCTTGCTGTACCCATTGACAGTCAAGGTTCGCGCCCCTCACCCCGTTTCTCCCCTCGCGGGGAGAGGAGGATGTCGCGCGTTACGGCGGCATCCGGGGGAACTGAACATTTACCAAAAAGACACCGAACAAATCAAGAACAAAATCGAGGATTTTGGTTTTTGGGATGGAGAGGGGGTCGGCCGAGTTTTTGAGGATTGCGAGATGCGGAAGGGAACTTGCGAAGACGCAGCGCGTTGAGAAGAGGCGCGGTCGTTAGCGCTCCCTTCGGTCGCGGCTCAGCGGGAATGGCTCGGGGTGGGATTAGATGAGGTGGTACATTTTCAGGGAGAGGACGATGCCGGCGATTCCGCAGATGATTCCCCAGATTGCCATTCCTTTGCCGGTGCCTTCGGTGCCGGATTTGGAGACCTGGGACCAGCCGATGATTCCGAAGATGATGGCGAGGATTGCGGGTACGACGATGCAGCTTGCGGGGAGTCCGATGATACCGAGGACGAGGGCAGCGACGCAGAATCCGTTGCTGGTTCCGCTGGCTTCGAGTGTTGTGCCTTCCATGGTGAAGGGCATGCCGCAGGATTTGCAGTTGTTGGATGTGATCGGACTGACGGCGCGGCAGCGCGGGCACTGGATGGCTTGTTTGTCATCGATAGCGCGGACGATGACGGGTGCTCGTTCGCCGGCGGCGGCGTAGGCGTGGACGGGATGGGGATCGAGCTTGATGATCTGGCCGGATTTGGGGTCGATGAGTCGGGCGTAGCGGTCGAGGATTGGGATGGTGATGGAGTTGCCGCAGGTGGGGCATTGACCTTCCTGGGCGCACTGGGCTTCGGTGGCTTCGAGGCGGGAGGAGCAGTATCCGCAGTTGAAGCCGAAGCGTCGACCGATGCCGGAGGTTTGGGTGGTCGCAGCGCCACCGCCGGCGCGGAGGTGGGCGGGGGCCATGGTTCCGCCGGCGCCTCGAGAGGCGGGCGGGGCGGGAGGCGCGCTACCGACGGCAGCGCCGGCGAGTTCGCGCTGCGGGGGCTGCTTCTGGGCGGCGGGGACGCGCAGGGTTGCGAGGCAGGTGGGGCATCGGACGAGCAATCCTGACTGGCTCTCATCGGCGGAGAGGTCGGTGTGACAAACATTGCAGGGAAACACGAGCATCCGTGAAGATCATAATTGAGGGGGTGTGGGACGGAAAGCGATATCTGAGCAGGGGTTGGTGTGGTGGTGCGTGACAGATTTGGCGGGGGACGTTAGCGGCGGGCCAATCCGAAATCCGAAGCACGAAATCAGAAACAATCCCAGGCATGAAGAAGAAATCACCAAAACCGCGGCACGGGCGACCCGCCCATGTTTTGTATTTGGAAGTAAGAACACGGGCGGGTCGCCCGTGCACTTAAAACCGCGTGAATCCCTCATTTCCAGTTCGTGCCTACGTGCCTCTTGCCTCCTCCCTTCCTTTCCCCCAAAGTGACCCCACCCATGAACATCAGTCTCGACTGGCTCTCCGACTTCGTCACCCGCCCCCTCGACCCCGAGGCCGTCGGCGACGCCCTCATGCGCGGCGGCTTCCCAATCGAATCCATCCAGCAGAAGAATCAAGACACCGTTCTCGATGTCGAAGTCACCAGCAACCGCGGCGATTGCCTCTCGCACATCGGCGTCGCGCGCGAGGTCGCCGCGCTTCAGCAGAAACAGTTCACGCAAAAACAACCGACCGCACCCGAAAGTTCAACACCCGTCAGTGATGTCACGAGCGTGAGAATCGAAGCGGCCCAACTCTGCCCCCATTACACCGCCCGAATTATCCGCGGCGTCAAGATCGGCCCCAGCCCCGACTGGATGGTTCGCCGCCTCGAAGCCATCGGGCTGCGCTCGATCAACAACATCGTCGACGTCACCAACTACGTCATGTTCGAAATGGGCCAGCCCCTTCACGCCTTCGACTTCGATCGCCTGCGCGGAAAAAAGATTATCGTCCGCGAGGCCCGCGCCGGCGAGAAAATCGTGAGCCTCGACGGTCACGAGCGCGTCTTGTCGCCCGGCATGCTCGTCATCGCGGATGCCGATGGTCCCGTCGCCGTGGCAGGTGTCATGGGCGGCTTAGAAAGCGAAGTTTCCGATGCAACCGTAAACGTGCTGCTCGAGAGCGCGCGCTTCGATCCGCTGTCCGTGCGAAAAACGGCGCGAGCGCTAGCCATGAAGAGTGACAGCTCGTATCGCTTCGAGCGCGGCATCGATCCGACTGTGCCCGAGCGGGCAAGCCGGCGCGCGGCTCAGCTCATCATGGAAACCGCCGGCGGCGAGCTGCTGAACGGCGTTGCCGACGCCGGCGCGAGCGGCTATCAGCCCAAGTTGCTGGCGGTTCGCCTGCCGCAGATCAAGCGAATCCTCGGCGTGGATTTCGCCGCTGACGAAGTCGTCGATTCGCTCGCAAGATTGCAGCTTTCGCCGAAGCGGGAGGGAGACCGCGTAACGGTAACGGTGCCATCCTGGCGGCTTGATCTCAACATCGAGACCGACTTAATTGAGGAAGTGGCGAGAGTTATTGGATACGAGCGGATCCCGGTGAAGGATGAGATTTCGATCCGCCTCACCGGTCCCGAACCCGGCGCCAAGGCGCTGGAAACGATCCGCCAGACGCTCGTCGGCGCGGGGTATTTCGAGGCCGTCACCTTCACCTTCGCCCGCGACGACCTCGCCTACGCATTCATGCCGGAGACGTCGCGGGCGCTGCCTCGCGCCGATGCCAGCGTGCGCAAGGCGGATGCGCGCCTCCGCCCCAGCCTCATGCCCGGCCTTCTCGAAGCCGTCCGCCGAAACGAAACCGTCGGAACAGCGGGCGCCAAGCTCTTCGAAACCGGCTCCACCTTCGGCGTCGACGCCGCCGGAAAAGTCACCGAGCAGCGCCGCCTTGGCCTCGTTGGCGGGCATGATTACCGCGACCTGCGCGGAGCCGTGGAAGCATTGCTGAACAAGCTCGACGCCGACCGCGAGGTGCGCGTCATCCCCGCGGATCATCCCGGCTTCGCACGCGGCGCATCCGGCCGCCTCGAATGGGGCGGCACCACCATCGGACACGTCGGTCTGATCGACAAGAACGTCGCCGATAAACTGTCGCTCCGCGAACTCGCGCCGCTCGCCGAACTCGATCTCCCAAAATTGATCGAAGGGATGCGGCACGTGCCGCAGTTGCATGCGCTGGCGCGTTTGCCAGCCGTCCGCCGTGATCTTTCGCTGGTCGTGAAAGAATCCACCCCCTACGAATCCTTCGAGCAAATCGTGATCAAACAGAAGCTCAAAGATCTCGAGGCCGTCGACTACGTGAGCACTTACCGCGGAAAACCGCTGGAGAAAGGTATCAAGAGCGTGACGATCGCGCTGGTGTTCCGATCCAACCAGGCCACCCTGACCAGCGAGCAGGTTGAGTCGGAAGTTCAGAAAGTACTCAAAGCCGCACAACAGGAACTGGGCGCAACATTGCGAACCTGATTGGGAAGGGAGGGCCGGTACACATGCCAACGCTGCCGCTATACGCCCAGACTCTCACCGCCGGCGAGCCTGAAAGTTGGCATCGCGTCAACGCTCCCGGCGGCTACGAATCCTGGAGCTTCGTCGCCGGCAACGCCGACCGCGACCTCTGGGCCGTCGCCTCACTCTCATGGGGTTCCACCTTCCTCCCCAGCTACCTGCTTCGCTACGAGCAGTATCGACGCTCGCCAACTCGCGCCACGCCGCCGGTGCCCAAGGATCATTGCTGTGCGTCCTTCGCCCTCTACCAGGCCGGTCAGCAGGTCGCGCGCTTCGATATCCCGGTCAACGGCGACGAATTCTCCGTCTCCAGCGGCCAGGCGGCCGTCAGTGTCGGCGCCAACCGCCTGACGCTGGATTCCGAAGGACGGCTGCATCTCAACCTCCGCGGAATCCCCTGGCGCGAGACGTGGCATGGCCCAGCGGTCCTCCGTGATCGAACGGTGGCCGCCAAGCTGGTCTTCGAACCGCTCGTCTCGGCGCCCCTGCGCGAGCTCGAACTTCTCAACGGTGAAATCCCCATCCATCGCTGGGCGATCAGCCGGCCGGTGTGCAACGTCGAGGGAGAGATTTCCATATTCGAAGGCGCCAGCACGACGCCGGTTGTCACCAGCTTCGAAGGTCGCGGCTGCCACGATCACGCATGGGGCGTCCGCCCGCTCGCGTGGGATTTCGATTCCGGCTTCAGCGGACACGTCCTCGACAATGGCCGGACCTTCTGGTTCGAAAATCTGCTGAAGCGAAAATCAAAGATCAGCGTCGGCCGCATCGTGGGCATCGACGCCAACGGCGCACGCGTTGTGGAGGTTCAGCCCAGCATCTCCGCCGGAAAGCGGTATCCCAGCGAGATCCGATTCGGCGACCTGCTCACGCTGGATCAGCCAAGGGTTCTCATGGCATCGCTGTTTGATGTGCGGCTGACTTACACAGCCCACTGGGCCGACCGCACAGCGCCCGCGCTTTGCCAAGTCGTGAATTGGAAACGCTTACGAGGAAGGGTTCTGGGAAGAGCAGTCGCGCTCGGGGTCGGCAAGCTCTAGCTCGGCTGAGTTGCAGGCTTGGTTGTGGCGCCTTGCTGAGCCTCAAGGATAAAGATTCGGCCAGTGCCTTCTTTAACCCGTTCACGTCCGTCTTTGTTGTCCATTTGACCGAGGTCCAGGATGTACAGCGAACCGTCGGCGGCAAACTTGACGGCCCAGGGTCGCTCGAGAAGTCCTTGGCCCAGCGGCAGCTTGCTGGCGGGACCGCCCTTGGTGTTGCGGACGAGATCTTCAACCGCGCGGGTCACCATGTCGACGCGAACGACTTTGAAACCGACCGGTCCGAGGAAGTTTTTGACGCCGCTGGTGGCGAAGGGAGCGCGGTCACCGGAGAGCGCGACGATGGCGCTGCCGCGCCATTCGCGAAGAGGACCGGTGTTGGGCACAAAATCGAGCTTTGAAGCGCCGGAGAGCGAGGGGAAGACGCCTTGAAGCGCTGCGTTGCGGCGGGGCTCCATGAGTCCTTCGCCACTGTTGGAGGCGTTCTGATCGATCAGCTTGGAGACATCGGGATAGCCGAACTTAATCGCCATCTCCGGTGGGGGCTGGAACTGCGGGCTGTTGATCGGGCGCAGATCAGCGGAGTAATCCGGCCACCCGTACCAGTGGCCTTGGAAGATCTTGATGATGACGTCCGGGTCGTTTTTGACGGGGCGGGTGCCGCGAAGTTCCATGCCGTCATTGGTGACGTAAGGGCCACCGCCGTATTCGTCGAACGCGATCCCGCGCGGATCGCGAATGCCGTAAGCTTCGACGCGTCTCCCTCCTCCGGCGAGGTTGCAGGAGTAGACGGCGGCGGTTGGCGTCCCGTTCCGCGCGGCGGGGATAAACGATTTCGTCGATTCGCCGAACGGCTGAAAGGGCCCGGTGACGGCGAGGTCGGATCCACCGAGTATACCGGCGTCGGGATTCTTGCTCATGAAGTGATAGCCGTTGAGCCTCAGAGGGACGTAAGGCATGTCGTGGAACCGACCGTTCTTCTTCGCCCAATGCCAGTTGTCCAGCCCGACGACACCGGAGTTGGTGGCGGCGCCGACGCCATAGTAAAGGCGGCGCAAAGGCGGGGGGCCAATGGTGATGTCGGTGATGGAGAAATCGCCCTGGCAGGGGAGACCGGCATCGATGGTCGAGTGTGAGCCGTTGTATCCGAAGGAGGTGATGACGCCGTTGCCCTGGGCGTCGCGGTGTGTGACGTAGATCTTGTGGGTTTCATCATCGAGAGCAATGCCGCCGATCGGGCCGTACATTCTGAATGCTCGAATTCCGGGAATGTCAGGGATGTTGATCGGCAGGCGCTGCGGCGGGGGATAGATGGAAAACGAGGTGTTATTTTTGCGAAGGCCGTAGAGGCGCGGGCCGGTATTGTCGTAGCCGCCCTCGGCGACGATGAGCGTACCTTCGTCATCGATTTCAAAATCGACCGGTGCGGTGAGACCGCGCGCGACTTCCTTCATGTCGACGCCGCCGGGATAGTCGACGAGTTGGCGGTCGATGACGCGACGCTGGTTGGCAGGGATAAATGTCGGCCCGCGCACGCAGCCGGTGAAGGATGAAACGGCGAAGAGCGCGGCTGCGAGGCAAAGAACACAGCCGGTGAAACGGATTCGGAGGTGCAGCATATGGGCTTGCGATCAATAGATAACGGACGGGAGGCGGGTTGTCACGTTGTTGGACCCAGTGGAAGGAGGTCGTTGACGGCAAGTTGAACTTCGGGGCGTCGGAGCGGGGAGATGGATTGGCCGCGGGCGAAGTGTTCGACGGTAGCGTAGCGGCAGTCCGCAAGCCGGCCCGTTGGATTTTGTGGGTCGCGGTAGACTTCGATGCGGTCGGCAGACAGATTGAAGATCCAGTAATCCGGAATGTTTGCTTGTGCGTACTTTCGAAGCTTGATGCCGGAATCTTTTTTGTAGGTCGTGTGGCTTACTTCAATCAGAAGCACAGGCGCGGGCCACTGTTTTACCGGTGTGCCGGGAGACACAGGCAACCATAAAAAATCAGGATCGGGTGCGGAGATCGGATCCAGTTGAAGAGTGCCTTGAATGATGACCCAGTCATTCGATGAGGTGACGCCCATCAAAACTCTCGCAGTGCGGGAGATGGCGCTCATGTGGGGATTATTTTGTGGGGCCATTCTGTAGATCCGCCCGTTGATCAGTTCTACGCGCGCGTCGCCGAACACATCCGCTTCAGCCATGCGGAAGTATTCCTTTACCGTGAAGCGCGTCGTTGGCGACGTTACGCGAACCATTGGTTCAATTATACCTCCACAAGCGGGATCTACTTCAACATTTCTTTCACGGTGTCGCGCTCGCCGACGAGTTCTTCGTTGGTTTTGGCGATCTTTTGTTTGGCGAAATCGTCCATGGCGAGGCCCTTGACGACTTCGTAGGCGCCGGGGGTGGTGGTTTTGACGGGCATGCCGGCCCAGACGTTGGGGTCGAAGCCGTACTCGCCGTTGGATTTGACGGCGATGGAGTGGACTTTGCCGGGGGTCATGAGGTCGTGGACGTGGTCGATGAGTGCGTTGGCGGCACTGGCGGCGGAGGAAGCGCCGCGTGCGGCGATGACAGCAGCGCCGCGCTTGCCGACGGTTTCCTGGAAGTCGCCTCGAAGCCATTCGTGGTGACCGATCACGGTGGGGACGGGCTTCCCGTTGATCTTGGCGAGATGAAAGGCGGGGAACATGGTTGGCGAGTGGTTGCCGAAGATGTAGAGATCGGAGACGGCGGAGACGCCGACGTTGGCTTTTTTGGCGAGTTGTGTGACGGCGCGGTTCTGATCCAGGCGGACCATCGCGGTGAAGCGATCGGGTGGCAGGCGGCGCGAGACGGACGCAGCGATCATGCAGTTGGTGTTGGCGGGATTGCCGACGACCGCAACGCGACAATCGTCGGCGGCGAGGCGATCGATGATCTGGCCTTGCTCGATAAAGATCTTGCCGTTGTCCTTCAGCAGATCGGCACGCTCCATGCCGGGGCCTCGGGGCTTGGCGCCGACCATCAGACACCAGTTGGCGTCTTTGAAGCCGGTGCCTGGGTCGCTGGTGAGGATCATGTCCTGAAGGAGCGGGAAGGCGCAGTCCTCCAGTTCCATGGCGACGCCTTTGAGCGCGTTCATGGCTTTTTCGATGGGGACTTCAATGAGCTGGAGAATAACCGGCTGGTCGGGCCCGAACATCTGACCGGAGGCGATGCGGAAGACCAAGGCGTATCCGATTTGACCGGCGGGACCTGTGATTGCGACACGGATGGATTTTTTGGTCATGAGGATGAATTCCTTTCGGTGCAGTTTGTTGAGCGTGGAATTATTGGGAAAGCCGCGCGGGATGCAATGCGGGAGGAACGGCAGCAAGGGGATGAGCGAAATTAAGCGGCGCGGGGTATCCGTGTCTTGCGTTTACGTCGAGAGCGTCCTTTGCGCCCCGCGCCTTCCAACTCTGTCTACACTACGTCACGCGGACAAAATCAAGTCGCCGACTTCGGCGTTAGATATGGTCCAAGATCTTTCCGAAGCAGGGCGAAGCGGCGCGTCTCCTTAAAACCGGCGGCGGTATAGATTCGAGCGGCAGTCTTGTCATCGGACCAGAGAAACCAAGCGGCGCGGAAGCCCGCGTGCCGCTGCGCTTCAAGCGTTCGGTACATCAACACTTGACCGAGACCTCTGCCGCGCTGTGATGTAGCCACCCCGATCGGCCCGAAGCGTTCGTTCTCGTAGTGCGAGAAAGCCAGCACCTTGTCGCTGCCGCGGTCGATTGCGGCGATGAGACGGGTCGGGGAGTCGCCCTGTAGGATCCGATGAGCAGTCTCACGGACAACCCGGACCCAGTCACCTGGAAACTCTTCTCGAGCACAACTGAGCAGCGGCAACGCTAACTCCGCGGTGAAATTCTGAACGTGAATTCCCTCCCGTGCCAGCACCAGCTCTTTCTGCCGAACCCAATCCGGCGTGATCAGGGACCCCAGGTCCGTCTGCATTGCGAGCGGACGGTACAACTCTTGGTAACCATGCTTCGCGAAGAACGCGAGCGCGGTTTGATAACCTCTGACGTCTACGCCGGGGATGAAATAGTTGGGCGCATATGAAGCGATCATCACGACCTTTCGCTGCTGCGATCGAAGGCAGGTCTCGGCCTGCGAGAGAAGTTGCGTGCCGATGCCTAGCCGGTGAAATGCTGGAGACACCGCGAGAAGCGTGATGTAGCCGCGATCGGAATCGGATGGCGCATTCTCTAAAGGAACCTGGCGGGCGAGGGAAAGACAGAAGCCAAGGATCTGTTCGTCTCGCCTGGCGACGAGAGCGCCTTGGGGGCGGAAATTCGGATCGAGGAGGACCTGGCGAGTAAATCGCTGCTCCGAAATTGGATCGAGCGGCATGGCCTCGGCGAGGAGCGCGAGAACTCCTGACAGGTCTCGCGAAGAAAAGGGTGTGATCGTTGTCATGGACATGGTGGGGGGGGGCGGAAATATAGCATGCACCATCGACGAGGCGAAAGTAGCGCCAGACTGGGCGCCCCAAGCGCCGACATCTTAGTCGCGGTTCATCATGAACGTCGCGGTGTTGTGGAAGAAAGGGCGCAGGATGTCCATCGCCGCCGGCGGCAATTGCGTTTCCTCCAGCGCTGCTTCCATCAGCGTGATCCAGCGGTTCCGGGCATGCACATCGATCGGGAATGGCGCGTGACGCATCCGCAGTCGGGGATGTCCGCGTTGATCGGAATAGCTGCTTGGTCCTCCGAAGCGCTGGACCAGAAAGCTGCGCAAGCGCATTTCCGCATTCTCAAAATCGTTCTTTGGGTACATCGGTTGGAGGACGTCGTCGGTCCGCACGCGGCGATAAAACGCGGCAGTAAGGCGAGTGAATCCCTCGTCGCCGATTATTTGGTAAACCTGTGTCTCGTTGAGCTGCATCACCCGAAAGTGTCCGGCTTTTCTGGAGCGCAGGCAAGGTCGCCGGTTCTCCGGCGAAACCTGTCTTGGTCGATGAGCGCCGTGGTAGGAAATCGAGGCAGATGTGCGGGTAACCTATTCGATCGTCGGGGTTCAATGAGCTCCTGGGCGAGCATGACTCTGTGCCGGCTGCCTTGACAACCGCCCCCAATGCGGGCTATTTATTCGGCTGTAAAGGGCGCGTAGCTCAATTGGTTAGAGTACCGGACTGTCGATCCGGTGGTTGCGGGTTCGAGCCCCGTCGCGCTCGCTAGATACCGCGTTTCTGCGAGGAAACGCGGTTTTTTATGAGCTCGATGGTATGGCATTTTATTGCTATGGTTGTCATAGGCAAAAGAGGAAGAAGCTCGCTTTCAAAATCCCTGCCCAGCGATGCGTAAAGGTGTTGCGCGCCTCGTGGAGGATCTGATGAAAAATGCCTTTCGACATAGCCTCATCGTGATCGTGATCCTGAGCGTCCCAACTCTGTTGTTCGCTCAACAAAAAAAGCCGGCGACATCCGGGACAGCGAATGTTGAAGGCGAATTGCCCGCCGACGCTAAGCGCCTCAAGATCGGCGACAGGGCGCCGGACTTTTCGTTGAAAGGTGTCGATGGGAAGACCTACTCGCTCGCCGATTTCAAGGAAGCGCGTGTTTTGATGGTGATGTTCCTGTCGAACCATTGTCCATCCTCGCACGCCGCTGAAACGCGCCTGCTGCCGCTCATCGCTGAGATGAAGACGCGAGGTCTCGCCGCCGTGGCGATCAATCCGAACAGTCCCGAAGCCCTCAGCATCGGAGAACTCGGCTACAGCAAATACAGCGACAGCTTCGAAGAGATGACGCTGTATTCCAGGGAGCAGGCATACACGTTTCCCTATCTCTACGATGGCGACACGCAGAAGACGGCGAAGGCGTACGGCTGCCTTTGCACGCCGCAGGTTTTCATTTTCGATCGCGAACGCTGCTTGCGGTACATGGGCCGGGTGGATGATTCGCACTTCGCCGATCCCGCCATGGTGAAATCACCGGACGCGCGAAACGCGTTGGAAGCGATGCTGTCTGGTAAGCCTGTTCCGGTCGAGGTCACCCGGCCGATCGGGTGCTCTACCAAGTGGCTGGAGAAGAAGGATCAAGTTGCTCAAATCGAAGAGCAGTGGAGCAGCGCGCCGGTTACGTGCGAATCAATCGACGCGGCGGGTATCGAAAAGCTTAAGAAGAATGACACGAAGAAGCTCCGCATGATTAACGTCTGGGCAACATGGTGCGGCCCATGCGTTGCGGAATTCCCATCATTGATCTCCCTCTCCCGCCGGCTGGGTAACCGCGACTTCGAGCTCATCACGGTCAGCGTCGACGATCCGAAGGAGGAGGCTAAGGTCAAGGCATTCCTGGAAAAGGAACATGCATCGATGCCCCCGCGCGTCCAGCGATCGCTCAAGGCTGAAGGCCGCCAATCGAACAACTACCTTTTCACGGGCGGCAAACTCGAGGCCTTGCTCGAAGCCCTTGATCCTGAAGCGCCCGGCCCGGTCCCTTATACTCTTGTCATCGAGCCCGGCGGCAAAGTGATTTATCGCCAGTCGGGCGAAGTGAAATCGGACGAACTGCTGGCAAAGCTGCTCGATAAGCTTGGTTCGTATTACACCCCAGCCGTGCCCTGACGACGCCGGGGATTCGGTGGTTCTGTGCGGCGGGAGATTGTGCGCGATGGTTTTGGAGGGAGAGCGGTGGGGGAAAGCAGGGCAATCGCAGGTATCGTCCTGTAGAGGCGACGCAGGCGTCGCCCCTACACAACCGCGAGAAAGCTTACATGCGATTGCCCCGTGAGGGAAAGGCGCGCTCACCGCCGGTGTGTTCACTGGGAGCTCAATACGATCAGGCGATGTGGGTCTTTTTCTTTCTTCCGCTCAGATAGCTTTCCATGATGCAACTGGAGAGCTCGGAGCTGTTGGTGTAGAAAGCGACGCCTTTGGTGAGTTTGGTCATCTGGTCGACGAAGGCGACCCAGTCCATGCCCCAGTAATCTTCGATCAGCGCGAAGGTGGAGATCCGGCAGCCTTCTCGAACGGCGAGGACGGCTTCCTTGAGCGTGGCGACGGTGCTGCGCTCGTCGGGGGGATAGAGCAGGAATACGTTGTTGCCCTCAACGTGAGCGGTGGGTTGGCCGTCGGTGATGATGAAGAGCTGCTTGTTTTCGCTCTGGCGCTTGCGGAGGATTCTTCGGGCAAGCTGCAATCCCATGTGGAGGTTGGTGAAGTGCTGGGGAGCTTGATTGAGCTTGTCGAGGGGGACTTTCAGGCGGACCTGGTAATCGTAAATGGTGACCGGCTTGGGCATGGTGATGGGCAGCGCGGCTTCGGGGATTTGGGCTGCGCCCGTGTAAAAACCTACGAAGTCGATGGAGTCCTGAGGGAAGCGCGAGCGGACGAGCGCCTGCATGGCCATGGCGACTTTTTTGGCGGCGAGGAAGCGGCCATAGCGCATCATGGATCCGGACATGTCGAGGAGGACGACGGTCGAGCAGCTCGTCATACCGGCGTGGAGGTGGAGTTCGAAATCGTGTTCGTCAAATTTGATTTTTGACCGTTGTCCGTCGTCCGTTGTCCGTTGTGGAAGCCCGTGCCGAGACAGTGCGTTGTGGATCGTTTGGTGGAGGTCGAGTTCGGAGACAGGGTCGCCGTACTGATAAGGCTTGGTGCCTTCGGTGCGTTCGCCGCCCTGGCCGGGGGTGATTTTCTCGTGACCGTCGCGGGTGCCGGTGCGGAGGTTGGAGAAGATTTCCATGAGGGCTTTGCGCTGCATCTTGTTGATGGCGCGGGGAGTCAGACGAACTTTACCTTTGCCGTCCTTGTCGAGCATTCCATCCTTGAGGAGTTGCTCGAGAAGTTCGGATTGGGCCTCGTTCTTCGGGTCCCGGAGCATTTGCTCGATGGCTTTCAGCGCTTGATCGCCGTACTGGAGGATGAACTCCATGAGCTGGTCGAAGCCGAAGAGCTTGTCGTGAGATGGGAAGGGGTCGCCGTTGAATTCGCCGTAAGAGTACTTCATGGCGAGGGGATTGTAGGGGCGACAAAGGGAGTGGGAAAGTTTTTGGCAAATGATGCTGGAATGGTTAGAATACTGTTCAATGCCTGAAAATACTGAAGTTGACATCCTGAAGCGGATCATCGATCGGGGCGGCGTTGAGCTGTCGCCTGAGGTTGCGCAAGAACTCTTGAGCTGGCGATTTAGTAACGATGATCGTGCGCGAATGACGGAGCTGTCGGGGAAGGCGAGCGAAGGCGAACTAGGCGCCGAGGAGCGCCGCGAGCTTGAGGCATATCTCCTGATGGGGCATTTGTTGGCGATTGCACATTCAAAAGCCAGACGATCACTTCAACGTCATCAACCGGCCGCTTAGGGGATGGACAAGCTGCTTGAACAACAGGTGCGGGAGCGGGCGCGCGGGAGGTGCGAATACTGCCATATCCCCACATCCCTCTATGATCAGCCCTTTCACTTAGATCATATCATCGCGCGAAAACATGGCGGGCAGAGCGTTCTGGAGAACCTGGCGTTCTGCTGCATCGATTGCAACCTGCATAAAGGAACGAACATCGCGGGAATCGACCGTGGGACCGGGGCATTGACACGATTGCTTAATCCACGAATGGATCAATGGGCGATGCATCTCGCGTGGCGCGGCGCGGAGTTGATAGGACTTTCGGCCATTGGTCGGACGACGATCGAGGTGCTGCAAATCAATCAAGCGATTCGGGTGACGGCGCGGGCAATATTCATTGAGGAAGGATCATTTCCCAACTGGCGCGACCAGCGGGAGCGTTAAAAGGCCACCATCGCACGTGGGGCGGCGGAACCGGTTAGGGTGACGGAGTTGCTTCCGATGGAAACGGTGATGGTCATGGCGACGCGGGCGATGCAGTCATTGCCGGTGGCGGGGTTGGTGCCGTGAACATAGAGGAAACTGCAGGCGGAAACGTTGCGCGACAGAACGTAGTCCGGGTCGGTGGTGTCGGAATTGGTGATATAGAGCAGTTGCTTGTTCGTGGAATTGTAGGAAAACGAGACCTCCTGCATCTTGTCGGTGTTGAAGTTGAGGCTGGATCCGGTGGAGGTTGTCAGCACGGTGCCTTTGCGGCACTGGGTGAGGATGCGGTTCATGCTGACGCGGGCGCCCTGGGAGGCGCGGAAGAGCTGATCGTTGATCTCGATTGCGGACGCAGAGGCGTGGAAGGCCACGCCGACCGCGGAAAGCAGCATGGCCGCGATGGCGAGGGCGATCATTGCTTCAACGAGACCCAGGCCGGTGCGGAAGCGGTTGGGGCGCGCCCCGCGAGCGGGTTCGCTAACGGGGGGCGCGTGGGTTTTAAAACGTCGATGATGAAATAAATGTTGGAGCATGTTAGTCGAGCTCCTGAAAGCTGCCCGCGACAGGCGTATATTTCTGAGCATAGGTGACGCCCTGCGAAGGCTGGTTGTACTTGCCAGTTGCTTTGAACTTGACCGTCTTTCCGTTGAAGGTGGCGGAGGCGGTGGCGCCTTCGTCGAGCGTCATGAGGGTGCCTTGATCGATGGTCATGTCCGCGGATCCGCCGTTGACAAACGTTCCGAGGATGACGTTGCCGCGGACGGTGGAGTCTGCGCTGCCGGACATCGTCATTGAAGCCGTGGGGCCGAGGATAGCGACGCCGGTCGTGGATCGTAGTGAATCAAAAGCGGCGCCTGAGGGCAGGGTGCCCCAGGTGAAGTTGCCCCTCATGTCGATTACGTTCTGGGTTGAATTGTTGGCGTTCTCGAACACGATGAAGCCGTTGAGCTTCACGTTTCCGCGAAACTCAATGTTGTTGGGTGATTCAACGTAGACAATGCCTTGAATGGTCGCTCCACCGGAGAACTTGGGGTTGGTGTTTCGCGGGATGCGCACGTTGGAGAGGGTTGAGCCGGAGGAATAGGTGGTGGTCGCGTAGGGCGCGAAGACAGTGGTATCGAAGATGGGAAAGGTGGGCGCCGGAACTTCTTTAACATGCGCGTTCATGATGGAGACGATGTTGCTGGTCCCGCCGACGGATCCGCCGGTAACGGAGACGAGGCTGTCGTCGAGGACATTGAGGTCGCCGCCGATGGTGCCGCCCGAGACGTTGATTGCGACGCCGGAATTTTTGGATGACATCATTGTCGCGATGTCATCAGTGGACACGCCCGCGACGCCGGTGAGCGAACCCTTCATCATCTTCACCTGGCCCTTGGAGGCAACGGCATAGTCGAAGGTGTTGTAGGGAACGGTGACCCGGGAAAACTCCATGCTGACGCTTTTGAAATTCTTGGTGCTGGTTTGGCCCGATTGACCGGCGATCATGCAGACGATGCCGCCGTTCCACTCTCTAATGGTGGCAGTGAAACCGGTCTTCTCGGTGGTATCGAGCGCGATGTACGAACCGGCTTCGGCGGGGATGTAGATGATGTTGTTGGTCATGCCGACGTGGTAAGCGGTGCCGCCCAGATTGGAGGTGTTATCGAGTACCGCTTTCAGATCGACATAGAGATCATTCAAGACTGTCGTGCTGGTGGCGGGGACGGAAACGTTGGCGAGATGATATCTCATGAACTGCACGCCGGATTCGGCGGCGAGGCGCGCTTTATTGCTGCGCTGCTCGTTGGCGGCAACTTGCACGCTTGTGGTGACGGAGCCATAAAACCCAAGAGCCAGAATTCCGAAGAGGATAAGAAACAGCATCGCCAGGACGGATGTGATGCCGCGACGATTTAAGCTTCGGTCGTTCATAATCCACCTCCGTGGGGAACAAGGACAAGTGGCGTCGGTTCTAGTTCGGCGCAACTGCGAGCCATCTTTGTGTTAAAACTGTTCTTCCGTTGTGGGTAACACTGACGGTGACGCGGGAGGTAATCTCGACCTGGGTGTCGGGGACCGTTGACGCGACGTAGTTACGGTCGACGTAAGAGACATCGATCACCTGCGTCCAGCCGGTAAAGGCCGAGAGGTCGTTTCCTAACGCATCCTTGGGCGGGTTATAGATGACGTCGTCGTAGGTTGACTTGAGGGTCGCGTAGGTGGCGCCCTGCAATTTTTCGTTGATGTTGTTCGCCAGCTCAACAGCCGTCGTGAGCTCTTTGCTCGCGGCAGTCGCCATCGAGCCGGCGCCGATGAGTTGAACAAGGGCGGTGACGCCTACTCCAACGATCACCGTGACGATGGCCGCTTCAATCAGCGTGAAGCCGCGTCGCACTTTGCGGGAGCCGTGATGGGTAAATGGTGATCCCATAGCACTCTCTATCGAATAGAAAGTCGGGCAGAGTCAAACGAGGTAATCTTATTTAACCAGGCTACTGAGCTTGAAGATGGGGAGAATGATGCTCATAGCGATAAAGCCGACGAGACCGCCCATGATGACGATCATGAGGGGCTCGATCATCGCGGTGACGGATTTGATGACGGCTTTCAGCTCGCGGGAATAGAACTCCGACACCTCATCGAGCACCTCGCCGAGTTTACCGGACTCTTCGCCGGCGGAGATCATCTGCACGACGGGGCGGGGGAGAAGGGGATTCTTCTGGAGAGTCCAGGAGATCTTCTTACCTTGTTTGACGGCGCTGAAGACGCTCCGCCACATCCGGCGGTAGAGGATATTGCCGGAGATCTCCGCGGTGATCGCGATCGTGTCGAGCATCGGCACGCCCGCGTTGACGAGCTGGCCCATGGTGTGCAGCGAGCGGCTGATATAGAGCGCGCGGAAGAGCTTCTTGAAGAGCGGGATCGTGAGCTTCATCTTGTCAAACGCGGTCTTTCCCTGATCGGTCTTGAGGGCAAGCACAATCGCGTACACCAGCACGGCAAGTCCGAGGATGATGATGTACCAGTAGTTGGTCATGAAGCTGCTCATCGCGAGCAGCAGCTTGGTGGGGGCGGGGAGGGCGGCTTCTTTACCGGCGAAAATGGTCATGAAACGCGGGAGAACGAAAGTCAGCAGGAAGATCGTGGTGCTGATCGCCATGAAGCCGATGATCGCCGGGTAGATCATGGCGCCGCGCACCATTGACATGGTCTCAATCTGCTGCGCGAGATAAACGGCAATCTTGTCGAGCATCTTGGAAAAGCCGCCGGAAAGTTCCGACGCTTTCACCATGTTGATGTACAGCGGGGAGAAGATCTTGGGATACCGGAGGAGCGCATCGGAGAATTGTTTGCCGCTTTCGACATCCTTTTTGATCTGCGTCAGGATCTCCTTCATCTTGGGGTGTTCGCATTGGTCGGCGATGCCTTCGATGGCGCTGCGGATGGAAATACCCGCGCGGATCATGACGGAGAGCTGACTGGTAAAGGTCTGGACTTCCTTTTGCCCGGGGCCGAAGGAGATGTTGAGATTGAACTTCTTCTTGACCGCGCCGGAGTCGGCGGATCCGAGAGCGAGAATGAACTCACCGCGGTCGCGCAACTGCTGAGCGGCGGCAGCGAGGGTGGCGGCGGAGATCACGCCGGCCGTGACCTTCCCCGCGGAGTTTTTCGTTTCGTAGCGATAGGTCGGCATGGCGTTCTCTCGTAGGGGCGACACTTGTGTCGCCCTTTCCTTCCGCAACCGAGGGCGACACAAGTGTCGCCCGTACGACTAAGCTGCGAGGGATCTCTCTAGCTTCTCCGGATGAGCCGCCTGGGCGACGGCGTCTTCACGGCTGATGTAGCCGTTGACGTACAACTGCTTAATCGAGCTGTCCAGCGTCTGCATGCCCAGCGCGCGACTGGTTTCAATGACGTTCGGGATTTCGAAAATTCGGTTCTCGCGGATGCAGTTTCGCACCGCGGGGGTGCACAACATGATCTCGACCCCCGGGATCATGCCCGGCTGGTCACAGCGCTTGAAAAGAGTCTGCGAGATAACCGCCTGCAGCGTGTTCGCGAGCATCGACCGGATCTGGTTCTGCTCGTCTGATGGGTAAATATCGATAATGCGTTCCATCGTCTGCGGCGCGTTGACGGTGTGGAGGGTGGAGAACACCAAGTGACCGGTTTCAGCCGCGGTGATGGCGGAACTGGTTGTCTCCAGGTCGCGCATTTCACCGACGAGGATCACGTCCGGGTCCTGGCGCAAGGCATGGCGCAAGCCGCTGGAAAACGTGGGAACGTCTGTGCCCACCTCGCGCTGCTCAATGGCGCTCTTGTTGGAGACGAAGGCGTATTCGATCGGATCTTCGAGCGTGATGATGTGCCCCTGCTCGCGGCGGTTGATCGCCTCAACCATGCCGGCCAGCGTGGTCGATTTGCCCGAGCCCGTGGGCCCGGTCACCAGGATCAGCCCGCGGGGAAGATGGGTCAGCTTGGTGACGATTTCGGGGAGGAACAGCTGCTCGAGAGGCCGGATCTTGTCGTTAATGATACGGAATGCGAAAGCGACGGTATTTCGCTGATAGTGCGCGTTGACGCGGAACCGGCTGACGCCGGGAATTTCATACGAGAAGTCGGCGTCGCGGTGTTCTTCAAACTCCGCGATGCGTTTCTCGTTCATGATGTCTTTGACGATCTTCTGCGAGCCCTCAGGCGTGACGATGGGAAAGTCGCTGGGCGTCACGACGGTGTTAATCCGAAAGAGTGGCGGCAACCCGACGTTGATATGAACGTCAGAGGCTTTGGCATTCACGGCGTTCCGGAGGATGTCGTTGATGATGCTCATTGATCTTGTCCGTTGTCAGTAGTCCGTTGTCCGTTGTGGCAAGTCTTCAGTTAAACGCTTTCCGTCACTCTCATGACCTCGTCCGCGGTGGTGAGGCCTTTCTTCACTTTGTCGAACCCGTCCTCGCGAAGTGTTTTCAGGCCCTTCGCCCGGCAGTGCTTGCGAAGCTCGATCACGTCGATGTTCCGCGTGACCATATCGCGAAGGACGTCATCCATGATCAAAAGCTCATAGATGCCCAATCGACCGGTGTAACCGGTCTTGCGGCATCGGTCGCAGCCTTTGCCCTTCCACATGTCTTCGGCCAAAAAACCCTGTGATTTCAACAGTTTCATCACTTCTTCGGTCGGTGTGAACTTCTCGCGGCAATGCGGGCATATTTTTCGGACCAGGCGCTGCGCCAGAATCGCGTTTACCGATGCGCTGATGAGGTAAGGCTCGACGCCGATGTTTATCAGACGTGTGATCGAGCTGGGTGCGTCATTGGTGTGCAGGGTCGATAACACGAGGTGACCGGTGAGCGCCGCCTGCACGGCGATGCGCGCCGTTTCCGGATCTCGAATCTCACCGAGCATCACAACGTCCGGATCCTGACGCAGAAGCGATCGAAGCGCCGCGCTAAAGGTCATGCCGATCTTGTCATGCACCTGGACCTGGTTCGCCTGCGCCAGTTGATATTCGATCGGGTCTTCAACGGTGCTGATATTTAGTTTGTTCCCGTCCATCACCCGGAGGGACGAATAGAGTGTCGTGGTTTTACCCGATCCGGTGGGACCGGTGACGAGCAGAATGCCGTGCGGCTCATCGATCTGCCGCTTCCAGATATCCAGTTCGGTGTCTCCGAACCCAAGCGCCTCGAGCGGCACGTTGATCGAGCGATTATCGAGAATTCGCATCACGCACTTCTCACCGAAGGCCGTCGGGAGGGTGCTGACGCGAAGATCGACTTTGCGATTGTGCATCATCACGCGAATGCGCCCGTCCTGCGGAAGCCGGCGCTCCGAGATGTCCAAATTGGCCATGATTTTCAAGCGCGAAAGGATCGCCGAGTGCATCGCACACGGCGGGTTCATGGCTTCGTACATCACGCCGTCGATGCGGTAGCGAATTTTCATCGCCTTATCTTTAGGCTCGATGTGGATGTCGCTGGCGCCTTGCTTGATCGCATCCTGCAGAACGTAGTTTACGAACCGGATGATGGGGGATTCACTGCCCGCCTTGGCCAAATCCTGATCGCTGTCATCGTCGTCTTTGACGACCTGAATGTCATCCTCGGCCATGTCCTTGATGATCTCGTCGACCTTCACGTCAACGACTTGTGCCGTCATCTGCTCGACAATCCGATTGATGTCCGCGGCGGTGGTGACGACGACCTTGATGTCGCGACCGGTTTTGCGTTTCACCTCGTCCACCAGGAACACATTCGCCGGATCCGTCATCGCGACAACGAGGCTTTTCTCCTCGAAGCGCAGGGGCATCACGAGCTGCTTGCGGATGTAATCCGGTGACAGCATGGAGAACGCCTCAGCGTCAACCTGCGGTTTCTCAGGTGTCTCGAACGGGAGGTTGAGCGTCTGCGCGACGGCAGACAAGATCTGCGCCTCGCTGGCGGCGTTCATCGTCAGAAGCACCTGCGCCAGGCTCTTGCCAGGGGTTTGAGACTGAACGGATTTTGCCTGTGTGAGCTGCTCTTCGGTGATCTGGCCGCGCTCCAGCAGGAGCTGGTCAATCGACTTGCGCGCCTTGGCGCTGGGCGGCTGATACAGCGATTCCAGCTCCTCGGGCGTCGTCAAATCGAGGTGGCGATCGTTTTCGGCTTCGGCGGTTGTGGATTTTCGTCCAAACATCTCGAACCTGTCTTGTAGGGGCGACACTTGTGTCGCCCGATGAACGCAGGAGGGCACAAGTATCGTCCCTACAGCAATTACTTCTGCATCTTGAGTTCGAAGCGGTACGTCCCGCTCTTTACGATCACGGTGCCGTTGCTGATCTTCTCGACTGTGAACCGGTCCACTTGCTGACCTTCAGTGTAGAGCGTGTTGTTGATGACGCAGGCGCCCTTCTTGCCGCTCATGATTGATTGAAGCTGCAGACCCTGCACCGCTTTGACTACCGCCGCGCGCTCTTCGTCGCGCTTACGTTTTTCACCGGATTGCGAGCCGTCCTCGGTCTTCGCGGACATTCGGAACGGGTTGGTCTTCAGGTCCTGCAGCGGAATCTGGCCCATGGAGGGGTACGAGAGAAACTCGGCGACGATTTTCTCGGTACTCGACAGCATCGAGCGCATTGCCCGGATCCCCTCAGGTCCGGAATCCAGGAACGAGTGCACCGACTGGGTGGCGGCGGGCTCCGGCATCATCGTCGCGGCGGCTGCGGCGGAAGGGCCTCGGTTGTGCATGTACCAGAGGATCGCCGGCGCCAAGAGCAGCAGGCCGCCGAAAATCAAGTACTGCGTCGACTGCGGCTTCTTCTCTTCACCGCTCACGAACGTGGAGTCGGCGCTGGCGAGGGTGGCGGACAGATCCGCCTCTTCCTGCTCGGCCGAAGGAGACTGGATGTCATTGATGTCGTTGCTCATGGTTACTCCGAATCGATCAGCGGTCAGCTACGTCCTGGTTAATTCGCGCCTGCGAGGGCGTCGGGTTCGAAGAAGATGCTCAGCGTCAACTGTGCCGACATTTCGCCGTCGCGATCGCTGATCTTCTCGAGGCGCATCTCGTTGATGCGGGTCAGACGAGGGAGCTTCTCAAGCTGGAGCAGGAACGAATAAAAGCCGGTGAAATCTCCCGCCAGCGAAAGCTGGATCGGTTGTTCCGAGAAGCTGGCCGTCTTCTCGCTTTTCAGTGTGCGGATGGTCTTGGTCTGCAAGCTGTTCGCCTCTGCCATTTGCCAAACTTCCTTCAAAATCTTGTCCATCTCCTTCTCCTGGGGAAGCTTGGATTCGAAGAAGGTGATCGCTTGCTGAAGCTCGTCGAGCTTCTTACCGAGGTCGGCGATGCCGGCGGTTGCGGTCTTGAGATTGGTGATGGCGGCCTGCTCGGTGCGAATCTCCGTGAGCAGCTTGCCGCGCTTCTCATCCGTTTTCCTGAAGAACAGGAAGGCGACGGCCAGCAGCGCGGCCATCAGGGTCAGGAAGATGATTTCTCGAAATCCGATTTTCATGGGAGTGTCCGTTGTCAGTCGTCCGTAGTTCCTGGTGCTCCTGTGCTCACTGCGTGACCGGTAGCGCCGCGGTGCCGGTGTCCTTCTTGATGTCGTTGATGCTGACCGCGGCATCCGGGTTCAGCGTCATTTCGACCGAGAACTTGCGAACGGTTTCAGCTTTCTGCTTAAACTCCTCGCTGACGAGCAGGTTCACGTCGCGGAACAGCGAGGAACGATTGAGCTTGGTGATGAATTGCGAGACCTGCACGTCGGTGGCGGCGATGCCGGTAATTCGCATGGTGACGTCGTAGACACGAGCCTGGGACACGCGATTCCCGGCTTCGGCTTCCGCACGCTTGGCATCAAACGCGGTCTTCGGCGCCGATGACGCCGCGCCGGCGCGGAGCTTGGAATCCAGGTTAAAGTCCAGCAGCGACACACCGCCGGGGATTCCGTTGGTGATTTCCGCCAGCAGATAGGTCCGCGGCACGCGCTCGAGCAGGGATGAAGTGATCTCCGCCTGCTTGGCCAGCGTCTGCTGCTTTTCCTGCATCTGCTTGAACTGTTCGATCGGCCGGGCCGCTTCGGTCAGTTGGCTGTCGAGATCGGATTTCTGCCGCTCCATCTGGCGCGTGGCCTGCTCTTTCAGGAAGAGCGTTCCACCGATCGCGCAGACCACGACGAAGAAGAGCGTTCCGAGAATGGCGTTGGTGCGCCGGCGGAGTTTCTTCTCCATGTAGTCGTCGGGCAGGAAGCTAAGTTGATTAGGGGAAGCCATGGTTATCCTCTGCTAGTCGTCGTTTGCTCGGCCATTTCGGCGTTTGCGCCGGCGGTCTTGCCCCCCTTGGGGCCCATGCTCAATCCGATCGCAACCGCCCACGCGGGCTGCGGCTGCCGGCGGTCGATCCCGCTATCGATGTCGATTTCACTGATCCGGCCCATGCGAACGAGCGGATCTCCAATCTGCGCGGCAAGGCCCATTTCGCGCGCGACCTGCTGGCAGAGAGCGCGCTGACGCGCCTCGCCGCCAACGAAGATCAGGCGATCGATCGGCTTGTCGGGGAAGGTTGATTCGTAATAGCGGCGCGAAAGATTCAGCTCTTCCACCAGCCGGCGAAGCGGTTCCTGGCACGCCTGGTGAACGCGCGTCTGCTCGTCACACTCCTCCGCTTCGGAAAACTCGCTCTCATTCCCCGCTTGCGCCTTGGCGGGCTGTTCTTTCTTCTCCGATTTCCGAATCGCGATATCCAGCAGCGCGAACGAGTTATCTCCCGTTGGGTCAGTCTCACGTCGCGCCGTGTCCGGGACGCGCGGCTCGGCCGCAGCCAGCTCATTATTAAACTTCGCCCGTTGATCCTCCATCGGCGCCGCCTGCTGCGTGCAGAGCTTTACGCGAAGGATCTTCGCGTCTTGAAGCGTGATCTTCAGAGCATCGGACACCGCCCGGCTAAACTGGTCCCCTCCGATCGGGATCACGCGTGCGAAAACCAGTTCCGTGCCGCGGGTGATGATCGCCCGGGACGCGGTGCAGCCGATGTCCACGTAACACGTCGTCGCTGTCTCATCCGCACGGCGGCGGTAGACATGCGAGAAGCAGTCGATCAGGGCCTTGGGCTCAACGTTCATCCCGATCACTTCAAGCTTGGCGCGGGCAGCGGCGGCGAGCATCTGGTTGATCCGCTCCTTCGCAGCCGCCAGAACAATGACTTCGTATTTCGGTTCCTGGTCCTGATAAACCTCGCCCGCGATGATGTGGCGGAGCAGCGCGTGCAGCGGATCGATCGGAAGTTTCCCCTGCAATTCCCACGGAAGCGCCTTCTTCATCGCATCATCGTCCAGCTTGGGCATGCGCAGATGGCGCACGAACATTGTGGATGCGGGAAGGGCGAGCACCACCTGCCGGCCGTGGAACGAGCCCTGCGCGAGCAAGTCTCTCACCGTGTCGACAAAGAACGTGCTGCGAGCCGCCGCATCAGCCCGAACATGCGGTGGAACATCAGCGCTCGCGGCCGCGATCAGCTTGTAATCGTCTCCGGTCCACTGGACCTGGGCGAGGCGAAGACAATCGCTGCCGAAGTCGATGCCGATTGGGTTGCACCGCGGTGCGAGCCAGCTTTGTAGGAACCCGAGCATCTTCTCTTCTCTCCATCCCACCCCGACCTGGGAGACTTACGATTGAGTCTCCGTCAGGGCAAACCAGGAAATCTCGCGAAGCTACAGACGCCTTTCCGATTGGCGCGACTGGAGCATCGGCTGTAATTCGTATCGGCGAGGGGATGGGGAGCGATTAGGAGGTGTGGACCTGGGGAAACGCCTTCGCAAGATTAGGACGCATGGTCCAAAAACTCGGCGGCGATGGCATCTGCGAGCTCGAAACCGCGAAGCGTGAGCCTGAGACCCGCGGCATCAAGCTCAATCAGCGCGTGCTTGCTCAGGCGATCGATGATATCCGCATAGACCGCACGAGCATCAAACCCAGTGCGAGCGGAAAAGGCGGCAAAGTTTAACCCCCGGCTCAGCCGAAGCAGCAGCATGGCAAGCTCGCCCGCGCGGCGCCGCGGGGCGAGTTGTTCGACATCCGTTGCCGGGAGTTGTCCCGATTCCACAGCGCGCTCCCATTCGCCCAGATGCGGGCGGTTGCGGAAGCGATGCCCTTCAATATGGGACGCAGCGGAGGGCCCGAGACCGATATAGTTGCCACCAGTCCAGTAGACGAGGTTGTGCAGGCACTCCTGCCCGGGCCGCGCGTAGTTGCTTACTTCGTAGGCGGCTAACCCGCTGGCGGCGAGGCGGTCGCGGGTGTGCCGGAACATCTCCAGCTCCAGCGATTCCTCCGATTGCTGGAGGTGACCGAGCCGCAGTCGAACGGCCATCGGCGTCTGCGGCTCGAACGTCAGGTTGTAGGCCGAGATATGGGACGTACCGAGCGCGAGGGTCTGATCCAGCGAGTCCTCCCACGATTCCAGCGACTGCCCGGGTATGGCATAAATCAGGTCCAGATTCAGTCGATCGAACCCCGCTTGGCGGGCGATCTCGACACTGCGATGAACATCTTCAGGATCATGATGACGTTCCAGTACTTTGAGTTCTTCGACGTTGAAACTCTGAGCGCCAAAGCTCAGGCGATCAACTCCCTGGGTGCGCAGCATCCGGCAATACTCATCAGCTGCCGTCGCCGGGTTGACCTCGATCGTCCATTCTTCGACATTTGAAAAATCCAACCTCCGCTTCAGCCCCGCGATCAGCCGCTCCATCTGCCCAAGCGGCAAGAGCGAGGGCGTGCCACCTCCGAAGAAAATCGTCCGTGCCCCAATCGTCCCATACCCACTCCAAAGATCCGCTTCACGCAGGATTAGATCTACGAATCGCGCCATCCGCTCTGGCGTCTGACGGGTGATGCTGTAGAAATCGCAGTAGTGGCACTTGTGGAAGCAAAACGGAATGTGAACGTATAGCCCCTCCACAACTGCGCGCGGCAGTGCCGCTGGCGAGAGAACCGAAGCGTAGCTCGGCAGAGCGATCGACACGTGCGAATTATAGACTTGATTACATCATGAAACGGAATATCGAGCTTAAGGCCAAAACCCGCGATCTGAAACTGGGGAGAGATGCGGCAATCGCCGCCGGTGCGAAGCAAGCGCAACTCCTCATCCAGACAGACACCTACTTTCACGTATCCGCCGGGCGGCTGAAGCTTCGGCAGATCCAGGATGCCCGCGCGGAGCTGATCTGGTATTCCCGCTCGAACAATTCCGCGTTCCGTTCCAGCGACTACGTCGTCTCCCCAGTGGAAGATCCGCCAACAATGCTGGCCGCGCTTTCCAGCGCCTTGGGCGTGCGCGGCATCGTTAAAAAACGCCGTGAACTCTACCTTTTCGAAAACGTCCGAATCCATCTCGATGAGGTCGAGGGGCTGGGAACCTTTATCGAGTTTGAAGCCGTGATCTCCGATGATGCCGATGAACGAGCCTCCCTCGCCCGGCTCGCGAAGTTAACCGAGACGATGGGTATCAGCGAAAGCGACAGGATCGGCGTCTCATACAGCGACCTGGCTGGGATGTAGAGCGCTGCTACAGAATCCGGTACGTCACCCAGTCGAACTTCGCGCCTCGCTGAATCCGCACATTCTCGGCGCACCCGTGCAATGCCGCCCGGACTTGCGACTCATGGAAGGGGTTGTCAACGATCTCGTACACCGATCCATCCGAAAGCTGCCGCAGATCAAACCAATCCGGCTCGCCCGGTTTCTGATAGAACCGCGCGCGGGTGCTGCGCTTGAGCCGATTCACTGCGATCAGGACTTCGCGCCCGGTGCCGAGCTTGCGATGCAGCGCGTCTAAGAACAATCCGACGCGCGCGATCGGCACGTGCTGGAAAAAGTTCACCGAGACCGCGTAATCAAATTCCCCGGGAACCCGATCGATCTCAAAAGCGTCAACCCGCAGGAACCGGCATCGCCAGGCGGGGAGGATGCGGCCTTCGGAAACGACTTGCCGGGCCTGGGCGAGCATTCGATCGGATGAATCGGTGGCGACAACCAGCCGGGCGGATTCGGCAAGGAATCTCGTCCATCGTCCGTGCCCGGCGGCGATTTCCAGCACTCGCCTGCCGCGGACGAGGTACTGCATTGCCAGGGCGAGATCGCGCAGCCAGCTCCCCTCGCAGGCGTACGCTCCATCGTACTGCCGCGCGAGCTCGACAGGATCAAACCAATACGCCAGGTGACTCGCCTGGTCGTAATAGCTGACCATGTCCTCGCGATAGACGTCGAAATCCGCCATATCGGTACATCGGACAGCCGCCTCGTGCGGCCTTACTATTCCTTATTCGTTGCGACGGTCTGCTGTCCATACAGGAACAGCAGCGGTTGAGAAACGGTATTGGCCCAGGCGGATTCGTTATGACGTCCGCCTTCGATCTCGCGGTAATCAAAATCCTTGCCGTTCGTGAGTCCCGATTTTTCCAGGGCGCTTTGCAGCGGCTGCGCATCAGCGATCGGATTCGTTGTGGGATAATTGTCGCCTGGCTCGGTGCCCATTTCGATATAGAGCTTCGCACCCTTGAGCCATTTCCCATCGCCGAGCCAATCGGTGAGAACGGGTTTTCCGTTGAGGTGCATCCAGGGGGACATCAGGATGATCTTCCCGAAGGTGGTGGGGTTTTGTTTAGCGGCGTACATCGAAATCAGCGCGCCCATCGAAGCGCCGCCGATTCCTGTGTGCTCGCGGTCGGCAAGGGTGCGGTAGTGCGAGTCGATGAAGGGTTTCACTTCATTCACGATGAGCTTGGCGTATTGATCGCCCTGCACGGTGGTCTTACCTGCCAGTGTGTTTGGCGTGAACTCGGCTGTTCGCGTCTCGGCGTTGTAGATACCGACGATGATAACGGGGGAGATCTTTTTTTCAGCGATCAATTGCTGTGCGGTCTCATCCAATTTCCATTCAACGCCCTGATAGCTGGTCGATTCATCGAACAGGTTTTGTCCGTCCTGCATGTAGAGGACTGGGTATTTCTCAGATGCCTTGTCGTAGCCCGGCGGGAGATACACCAGCAGCGTGCGCTCATTGCCGAGGACATCCGAGTGGAACTTTTTGTGGAAGCGGATGTCGCCGGTCATGGTCACGCGGCCGGGAACGGCTTTGCCGCCATCGATCCAGTTGGCCACGGGCGCCTCGACGACTGAATTCGCGGACGCGGTGAAGACACGGTTACCGACGTCCTTGCCATTGGGATCGGTTTCGACGGTGCTCCAGGTGCCGCGGGTAACTTTGAATGCGTATTCCATCCCGTTAAGCAGGGGCTCGATCTGAGCGTGATGCTTGCCATCCGGCCCGGCCTTGAGCGGAACGCCGGCGGCGTCCCAATTTCCCAGCGCCGGGACCGATCCCGAGATATACAGCGGCTGATCCTTCGGGGTATTCGCGGGCGCAACGACCGCAATTTCAACCTTGACCGGCTTTCGACTGGCGGCCTCCGCTTCGTACTGCGCGAGCTCCGTTTTGTACTGATTGGTGCGGGCGACGTGCCAGCCGATGATCCCGAGCAACGAGATGATGAAAACGACGATGACGGCAAAGATCGTGTTTCGCATGTTGGGCTGCCTCTATCCGGACTTGAAGGTGCTCAAAATATAACCCCCGGCGCGTCCCATTGCACCGAAACTTGCGGGTAAACTTATCCCACCCACACCCGGAGGATTGATGCGTACCGCCTTTATTTTCCTGCTCGCGCTCACTTTTACCTCAAGTTTCACCCGCCAGAGCGTGGCCAAGGACGTGTTTGAGAAGAGCAAGTGGAAGATCGCGGTCGAGCCAGACGATGACGCGCGGCGGTCCGGCGGCAAGAAGTTTGATGACACCATCATCTTCAAGGGCAACAAGCTGGAGTCTGAAGAGCTGAAGAAGAAAGGCTTCGAAGGCGGGGCCTACGAAGGCGACGTCCGCGGCGGGGCGATTGCGACTTTCAAAGCCACGCAGACCAGTGAGAAAGAGGGCAAGGCAGAATGGTCGGGCACGATCACCGCCAGCGAGATCAGAGGGGAACTCACCTGGACGAAAGCCGACGGCACGGTGCTCAAATACAGCTACTCCGGTTCGAAAAAAGATTGACTGATCGACAACTGCATTTTCCGCGGCCATGCTACGATGCCTTGCATTAACGGAGGCATTCCTTTTGGCAGAAGAGAAACACGGCTGGCAGACTGCGGGGACTTGGGTGGTGGCGATCGCCGCGGGGGCGGCGGTGCTGTATTTCGGGCGCGAGTTCTTCGTGCCCATCGTATTCGCGGTGCTGATGGCGGTGCTCTTCCGGCCTCTCGTGCGGTGGATGGAGAAGGCGCGGATCCCCACCGCGATCGGCGCCGCGATCGTCACGCTGGGATTGATCGGTGTCATCCTGGTGGCGGGATGGCTGATGGTCACCCCGGTGCAGCACTGGCTGGCCGCGGCACCGGAACGGTTCGAAGCGGCCCAAACCAAAATAAGCCAGCTGCGCCAACCGATGAAGAAGATGGCGGATGTCGCGCAGAAGCTCCAGCACGTCACCGATGATGCGACCTCGAAGCCGAGCGGGGCGCCGGAGCCTGCTCCAGCGCCGGCGGAATCGTCGTCGTTCACCTCTTCGCACCTTGCGGGAACCACCACGAAGTTGATCGGCGAAATCGTCGAGGTGCTGGTGTTGATGTACCTCCTGCTGTCGACCGGGCGTCTGTTTATCCAGAAGCTGGTCAAGGTGATCCCGCTGCTACGCGATAAGCAGGTGGCTCTGAACGTGGTTGAAGAGTCGCAGGGCGTCGTGGCGAAATACCTGCTGGTGACGGCGACCATCAATGCCGTGCAGGGCACGATCATCGGCCTGTCGCTTTGGTGGCTCGGAGTTCCGAGCCCGCTGATCTGGGGCGCGCTGACGATCGTGCTGGAATTTGTACCGTATCTGGGCGCGACCGTGATGGTGGTCTTGCTGTCGATCACCGCGTTTGCCACGTTCGATTCGATGGGGCGGATCCTCGCGGTGCCGGGCGTGTATCTTTTCATCACAACGCTCCAGAACAGCGTCGTAAGTCCGTATGCGTACGGGAACAAGTTGAAGCTCAATCCGGTAGCGGTGTTGGTGGGCGTGCTGCTGTGGTGGTTTTTGTGGGGGACGCCGGGGGCGTTTCTGGCGGTCCCGATCGTGGCAAGCGTGAAGGTGCTGGCGGATCGGGTTGAGGATCTCAAGCCGATCGGCGAGTTCCTGGGCGAGTAAGAGGGCGACGCGAGCGTCGCCCCTACATGCGATTGGTGAAGTTGTGAGGATCCCCCCGGCATGATCATTTCTTAAAGAAGGTTTTTCCTTTCGAGTTGTACTTGCTGAGGCGGTCGTTGACGTAGAGGCCTTCGAGGAGGAATTCTCCGACGGCGGCGAGGGTGGCGGGGTCGGAGGTGGGGAGTTCCATTTCCTTGGCGAGCATGGCGGCGGATTCGGGGAGCTTGCGGATGAGCTTCATGTTGGCGACGAATTCCTCGGCCTTGAGATCGTCGCCGGCGGGAAAGGTGAGGTTGCCTTTGAACTGGTCGATGATGGCTTCGTATTCCTCGATGTCGGCATAGCGGGCGAAGACGGCTTTGACGGCTTCACCGGTGAGGGATTTGATCAGCTTGTCTTCGGCGCCTTCCTCTTCCGCAAGGGTCATTTCGATTTTGCCGCGCGATGAGGCGATGAGGTAGTTGAGGTCGCAGATGCGGGGGACGACGCGGGTCTCGCCGGTGACGATGGCGCGGCGTTCGGCGTTGGAGACGACGGTTTCGAGGTTGGCGATGCTGGTGCGGACGGAGACGCCGGAGGCCTGGGAGACGTGGGGGCTGGAGCGCGCGAGGCGCACCATCTCTTCGACGATTTCGGACACGAAGCGCGGGGTCTCGACTGACACGCCTGATGTGGAGACGCCTTGGTGGCGAGTCAGCCAGGCATTTTGCTCGGCGATCTGGATGCCTTCCGCGACCGTCTCGGGATAATGCGTTCGGATGACGGAGCCGATGCGGTCCTTGAGGGGCGTGACGATTCGACCGCGGTTGGTGTAGTCCTCGGGGTTGGCGGTGAAGACGAGGCAGACGTCGAGATCGAGCTTGATGGGGAATCCGCGGATCTGGACATCGCGTTCTTCGAGCACATTGAAGAGACCGACCTGGATGCGCGGGGCGAGATCGGGAAGCTCGTTGATGGCGAAGATGCCGCGATTGGAGCGCGGGATCAGTCCGTAGTGCATGGTGGTTTCATCGGAGAGATAGCGCCCCTCGGCGTGCTTAACCAAATCGATTTCACCAATGAGGTCGGCGATGGTGACATCCGGCGTCGCGAGCTTTTCGTGATAGCGGTCGGAGCGGTGAACCCAAGAGATTTTCGCATCATCACCCTGCTCGGCGACGATGCGTTTGCCGGTTCGGGTGCCGGGGGCGATGGGGTCGTCGTTGATCTCGACATCCGCGAGCACGGGGATCCACTCGTCGAGAAGTTGAGGCAGAAGGCGGAGGATTCGGGTCTTGGCTTGACCGCGCAGGCCGAGGAAGAGGAGGTCATGTTTGGAGAGGATGCCGTTGACGATTTGCGGGATGACGGATTCGCGATAGCCGACAATTCCGGGGAAGAGTTCTTCCTTATTGCGCAGCTTGCGGATCACGTTTTTGCGGAGTTCGTCCTTGACCGAGGAGGGCTTGTAGCCGGTTTCTTTGAGCTGGCCGAGGGCTGCGGGACGGGGGTGAGACGGATGGCTCATCGTTGGGTGCTCCGGGTATTCTGAACTTGGGGATGATAGGCGCGGGGGGGGCGTAACGGAGGCATGGAGGCCCGAAGGCACGAAGTGAGGAGGAAGAGGAGAGGGGGTTTAGGGAAGAGGCCGCGCAGGCCGATGGCATGGGGGCGTCGGGTGGAGCATTTTGGAGGGTAGAAAAAGGAATATTTTGGAACATTCGGGCCTATTCAGTTCTGCGATGTCTTGATTTATCCCGCGATGGCATGAAAAAGACCGTCATCCTGAACGGTACTCGTGAAGGGTCTTGCTGGATCGGTGATCAATGCAAGATGCTTCGGATTACCTCGGAGGATGTGAATTTTTAGTAGCATGGGCGTGGCGCCCAAGGTCGTCATAACAACAAGGGGGTGTA
>JBBRYX010000031.1:0-37257 GCA_038237225.1 Tepidisphaerales bacterium
GGATCGCGTTGAACCTGTTAAAGGACAAAGGCTCGCGTTTCACGAAACGCAAGAGCATCCGCGGCCGCCGCAAAATCGCCGGCTGGGATCACCAGTTCCTGCTCAACTTGATCGCGGGGTAGCCATATGCGGTTGCCCTGCATGGGGGTGGGGCGGAGGGTGGCGGGAGGTTGTGGGGGAGGGTTCAAAGAGTGTGGTGGTTTGTGTCGGTTTGTGTCGGAATGGGGAGAACCCAGGGCTTCAGCCCTGGGCTTGGCCTGCTGCGGGGGAGTCGCGGAGACGATAACGCGTGAAGGGGTGCTTTTGAAAAGTTGTAGCGGCTGGTAGCGACTGGTAGCGGGTTGGGGGGAGGTTGAGGCGTGAAGAAGCAGGCTCGCGGGAACGCACGATGGCGATGAATTCGGCGTGAGTGTATCCGTAGGTATCATTTTATATCCAATAAGGGGTTTTGGTGAGGGAGCGGGAAAGGGCGCGCACCCCGCACCGCGACGTCCAGATGGTAAGGTGAAGATGGAGTTTGTACGCATGTCGTGGTCCTTCTGTCTTACCCTGGGCGCTGCGCGGAAATGATTTATTTCTCGCAGAGTTATTTTTGATTTGTGGGGAATTCGTGCGGGGATGCGGAAAAGAAAATTCATTCTTTCGATTTTGGGATTTTGCGCGCTGCGCGATCGGCGCGCTTTTCGCGCACGACGCAAGTTAAGAGCGGGCACTCGATGGGGGTAAGCGGAACGATCGGGTGCGGGGGAAGGGTGGAAATTGGGGACGTCATGGGAAATGAGAACGGCCCGCCACGGGGGCGGGCCGGTTGGGATATCCAGATGGAAGAGCAATCTTAAGCGCGACGCCGACGCATCATCAGTCCGGCCAAGCCAAACAGGGCGAGGGACGAAGGCTCGGGGACAAACTGCAACGACATGTTGTCGAAGAAGGCTTCGGTGCTGCCGTTGGAGAGGCCGGAACCGATGGCGATGTTGTCGAAGCTGCGAATCGAAGACGCCGTCCCAATGTTGCTGACCGTCTCGGCGAGGACATTGTCGACGTAGAACTGATAATCGGTGCTGAGACCGTCGTCGGTGCTCATGAGAACCTTGAGGTTATGCCAGCCCAAGGTCCGTGCCCCTGCAGCGTAATCGTTTAACTTAAAGAACGCGCCGGAACCGAGGGTTCCGGTTTCGGTGGGGCCACCATCGGGGTCTGCGGTGGTCGGGACGACGTAGCCGAGAATGCGCGCCATGTAGAACTGGCCACCGCTGTTGGCGCCGGTCTGATTATTATTGAAGCCCATGGCGATGAGCTGATTGGTTCCAGTGGGCGCGGTCGTGTCCTGAAGGTTGGAGGAGTTGCGCTGGGGCGCACCTGTGGGAGCGCTATCGTAGAAATCGAAGCTCCATTGAATCTGGTTAGAGGTACTGACCGATCCCGATTCGCCGAAACTGCGCCGATTGCGGTATTGACCGGTCGTCAGGTTCCCCGGAACCTGCACGGAGTTCGGCAGGCTGACCGCTTGGACGGTCGAAAGGACGGCGCTCGTGGGAGCGACGGTTCCGATTGCCGGCCAAGCCACCTGGAAGGCAGCCTGATCGGCGTAGCTATCGAAGTTATCGCTCAGAATTACCGCAGCCTGGGATTTAGCACCCCAAAGCACCGATGCCGCAGCGACAGCCAATCCTAACGCTTTGCTCACTCTCATATCAGCACCCGTTCCTCATGTCCGTCGATAGCGGCATCACTTCATGCCTTCCGCCGCCAGCGGGGACTTCCCGAAATGTCCGCAGGCACAGCGCCCCTGTAGCGCAAGGCCTGTTAGCCATGTTCACTCTACCACAGTCCGGTAACATTGCTAACAGAAAAGAGAAAAATTCCGAAAATTTGATCCGGTCGCTCCCATTGATGCTCAAAAAGCTTGGGATGAAACGAATTCGGCTTGATGCGCGACTCTTATTTCGGATTCTTCCAACGCTCTGAGGTATTAGTTTGCGTGGCGGGTACGTCATTCGTTAAGATGGCGTGACGCGGAAGAACTCACCTGTTGCGGGGGTGTGTGCAAGGAACAACGGCCAGAGTCCCAGTTGCCAAAGGATACCAGTAGTATGGCGCAGAAATACACGCCCATGATGGAGTCTCTGGAGAAGCGGGTGCACCTTTCGGTGACGAAATCACCGGTGGGTCTGACGCCTCAACAGCTTCGGCACGCCTACAACGTCGACAAGATCTGGTACAAGAACAGGAAGACCGGGATTACCTACAAGGGTACCGGCGAGGGCCAGACGATCGCGATCGTTGACGCTTACGATCATCCGCGGGTGACGTCGGATTTCAAGGTGTTTAACAGGCAGTTCGGCCTGCCGAATTACGGCAAGGATGGGAAGCTGCTGCTTCAGAAGAAGGTGGCGCCCTCGGGTTCGGGAATACGCTTCACACTCCCCGTCCCGCGAGTCGATCGCGGCTGGGCGGGCGAGATTGCGCTGGACGTTCAGTGGGCGCACGTGATCGCTCCGCGCGCGAAGATCATTCTGGTCGAGGCGCAGTCCGCCAGCTATTCGGACATGCTGACGGCGGTGGACTTTGCGAGGAAGATTCCGGGCGTGAGCGTGGTCTCCAACAGTTGGGGCGTCGACGGTGAACTGGGGGATTTCCAGGAATTTTACGACAATTACTTCACGACACCCAAGGGTCACATTGCCGGTGGCGGGATTCCCGGTGGTGTGACGTTTACCGTTTCGGCGGGCGACACGGGTGCGGTGACATCGTGGCCGGCGGTTTCGAAGAATGCGTTGGCCATCGGTGGAACCAATCTGACCGTGGACGCGGCGGGGAACTGGCTTAGCGAACGTGCCTGGGACCAGAGCGGCGGCGGGCCGCCGATCTTCACGGTTCCCAATGCATCGCCGGACGTGGCGTTCAATGCGGATCCCGCGAGTGGCGTGGCCGTTTACAACAGCCTCCCCGATGAGAGGGGAGACACGGGTTGGTTCCGGTTTGGCGGAACCAGCGCCGGCGCTCCGCAGTGGGCGGGTTTAATCGCGGTGATCAACGAAGGGCGCACGCTTTTGAAGAAGCCTTCGCTCGATGGAGTCAAGGACATTCTTCCGTACCTGGCGACCAGTCCCCGGAGTTCGTTTCACGACATTATCACCGGCACCAACGGCTTCGATGCGACGCCGGGCGTGGACTATGTGACGGGCATCGGGAGCCCGAAGGCTCACAAGGTCGCGCGCGATTTGATCCTCTGGGATCGGCCCGTTATCTGAGCTAATTTCGCGGAAAAATTTGAGACGCCCGGTTGCGGATGCGCTGCCGGGCGTTTTCGTTTGCGCGTCTGACCTTTGGCGATCCAACATTGCCTCCAGCGCGTTGTTCCGCTAACAAAGTGGGACACTCACACGAGCACTCATGAACTCAAATCAATTGCGTCCAGTATTGGAAAAGATCGATCAGCAGCAGGTCCTGCGTTTTGCGGGCGAACTGGATGACAGTGGCCGGCAGAAGCTGAGCGGGCAGGTTGAGTCGCTTCAACTGGATCAGATTCCGGAGCTTGTGACGACGCATGTCACGAGCAAGCCGCCGATTCCGCTTCCGAAAGAGATTGGTCCGGTGAAGCTCTATCCGCGCAGACCGAGGCCGGATCAGCAGCAGCTTTATCGGGATGCGCAAAGGCGGGGAGAAGAGCTTCTGCGGCAGGGGAAGATTGCGGGGTTTCTGGTTGCCGGCGGGCAAGGGACGCGGCTGGGGTACGAGGGGCCGAAGGGGGAGTATCCGATCACGCCGATCAAGAACAAGCCGCTGTTTCAGGTTTTCGCGGAACAGCTACTGGCCTATTCGCGAGAGTTCGGGCGATCGATCCCGTGGTACATCATGACGAGTGACGTGAACGATGCCGCGACGCGAGGGTTTTTCAAGCAGAACAACTTCTTCGGCTACGACGCGGCGGATGTTTTCTTCTTTGAGCAAGGCATGATGCCGGCGTTTTCGATGGATGGGAAGATGCTGCTGGCGGCGAAGGATTCGCTGGCGCTTTCGCCGGATGGTCATGGGGGATCGCTTCGAGCGCTGGATCGATCGGGCGCACTGGCGGACATGCGCAAGCGGGGGATCGAACACATTTCATACTTCCAGGTCGACAACCCGCTGGTGCATTGCGTCGATCCGCTGTTCCTTGGATTGCACGAGATCACGGGATCGGAGATGAGCAGCAAGACGATCCCCAAGGCCGGGCCGCTGGAGAAGGTGGGGAACTTCTGCGTTGGGGATGGCGTTTTGCAGGTGATCGAATACTCGGATTTGCCTGAAGCGCTTGCCAATCAGCGCAATGCGGATGGCTCGCTGACGTTTAATGCCGGCTCGATCGCGATTCATGCGCTGCGGGTCGACTTTGTCGAGCGATTGAACCGAGGCGGCTCGCTGACGCTGCCTTGGCATCGCGCGGAGAAGAAGGTGCCGTACGTCGATGACAAGGGGATTGAGATCAAGCCGGATAAACCGAACGCAATCAAGCTTGAACAGTTCGTGTTTGATGCGATCCCACTTGCGAAGAATGCGATTGTGTATGAGACGGAACGTGCGGAAGAGTTTTCGCCGGTGAAGAACGCTGACGGGAATGACTCGCCGGCGACGTGCAAGCGCGATCAGGTTCGGCGGGCGGCGCGGTGGCTTGAGGCGGCCGGTGCCAGGATCCCACGGAGCGACGGGGAACCGGATGCGGTGATTGAGATTTCGCCGCTGTATGCGGTGAATGGGGATCAGCTAAAAACGCGGCAGCATCCGAAGGAGATTGAGCCGCGCGAAGTGCTTTATCTCGATTAGCGTACGCCGGGGTTCATCGCCCTGTCATTCTGAGCGTGCTCGCAGAATCTGGCACCGATCATTCGTGGGCAGATCCTTCGGGGATACCCTCAGAGCTTGTGAACTTTCCCCGTAGCACGGGCATCTTGCCCGTGTTGATGATGCGAACACGGGCAAGATGCCCGTGCTACAGTCAAATCTTCACAAACTCTCAGGATGACAACTCATGGGGCGCCAATTGTTTGGTATTGCGAACTACTACTGCTTTCGTCCGCGACGGGGCGGGGCTTGTTTGCCGGCGGGTCGGTTGCGCCGGGATTGTCCGCCGCGGGCGGGGCCGGCGCCGCCGTGGCGGTGCTTCATTTTTTTGGCTTCGTGCTTGGATAATTGCTTCGGGGGCTTCTCTGCCGGCGCGGGCGGACCGGCGCGGCCCTTTAGTTCCTTGATTGCCAGCACGAGTTCACGGCGCGCGAGGTCAACCTTGGCGATGTAGACTTCGGTGACATCGCCGATCCCAATGCGTGCGCCGGTGCGCTGCCCGCGAGCTTGGCCGCGCTGTTCATCGACGTCCCACCAATCATCCATAAGCTCTTCGTAGCGGATCAGCCCATCGATCAGATAAGTTTGAAGCTGGATGAAGATTCCGAAGTTGGTGATACCGGTGACGACGCCTTTGAAGACTTCGCCGACGTGACCCTGAAGCAGGGTGAGCACCTTGACCTGGCGCAGCTCGCGCTCGGCGTCTTCGCTTCGGCGCTCGGTGAATGAGATGTGCCGGCCGAGTTCCACCAGATCGTCGAAGCTGGGGACGTTGTCGAGCTCAATTCGGCCGCGTTTTCGGCCACCCTTGCGCGCTTTGGTTCCATCCAGGCCCCCGCCACCGGCGGCGAAATAGGCATCGAGCAGGCGGTGGATCGTCAGATCGGCATAACGCCGGATCGGGCTGGTGAAGTGGCCGTAGTTCTCGCTGGCGAGGGCGTAGTGGCCGATAGGCTGGGGCGAATACTCGGCGCGAGAAAGGCTCTTGAGAATGGCGAGGTTGACGGCGAAGGCTTCCGGCCTGCCGCGAACAGATTCAAGCACGTACTGAAGCGCCTTGCGATCCATGTCCTTCGGCACCTTGTGACCGGACACCTGCACGAACTGTCGAAGCCGATCTGAATCCTGGACGTCGGGTTCGGGATGCGTGCGCCTCAGGAACGGAACGCCAATTGAATCCAACACGCGCGCCACGGCTTCGTTGGCCTCGACCATGAACATCTCAATCAGCGTGTGCGTGAAGCTCTTGTCCTCAGGCACCGCATCGATGACCTTTCCGTCCTCATCCAGCACCAGGTCCACTCGCGGGAGATCCAGCACGAGCTGGCCATCGGCGCGACGGCGCGTCTGAATGCGCTTGGACAGCGCGTTCATCTGATCGAGAAGCATCACCGATTCTTCGGAATAATCTTTGATCGTCCGCGCGCCTTCAGGGTGCGGGATTATTTCGGCGCGATCGATGATGGCCTGGGCTTCGGTGTAGCGAAACCGCGTGGCGCTCTTGATGATCGTGTTCGCAAAGCGCGTGCGAATCGGTCGGGCTTCTTCATCCAGCGTGATGAACGCGCTCTTGGTCAGGCGCGGCACGCCCTCTTGCAGCGAACACACGCCGTTGGACAAAACCTCCGGCAGCATGGGGATCACATAGCCCGGGAAATACGTGCTGTTTCCGCGCTTTTGCGCCTCTTCATCCAGCGGCGTTCCTTCCTTGACGAAGTATGAAACATCCGCGATGTGAACCCCGAGTTCCCAGTGCCCATCATCAAGTTGCCGCAATGAGATCGCATCGTCGTAATCTTTGGCATCGTCGGGATCGATGGTGACGATGACTTCATCGGTCAGATCCATCCGCTGCGATTTTTCCTCGTGGGGGTCGAAGGAATCGACCTCTTGCCGCGCCTGCGCGAGCACCTCCTCCGGGAATTCCTGAGGCAATTGGTGCTGCACGATCACGCTCTTAAGATCGACGTCCTTCTCGCCCGCTTCGCCCAGGATTTCGGTGATGACGCCCTGCGGCTTCTCGTTTCCTTCAGGATAAACGGTGAGATCGACGACGACCTTCGTTCCCGGGCGAACGTGCCTGCCTGCGGCATCCGGCGTGGCGATCGGCTCGGTAAAGGTATTGCCATCCGGCAGTACGAACCACTGGCCGTGCTGCTTCACGAGTGTGCCTGCGAAGCGCTTGTTCTTGCGCTCGAGAATCTCGGTGATGCGGCCGGTATAAATCGTCCGGCCATCGCGCTGTCCGCGCGACGTGATCTTGGCGCGCACCACGTCCCCGGTCATCGCGCCGGCGTTCTCGCCGAGCGGGATATAGAGGTCTTCGTGGCTTGTTGGGTCGTTCGGGACGACGAAGCCGAAGCCTCGCCGGTTGTGGCGGTAGGAGCCTTCAAACTCGTCTTTGCTCGCCTTCTGGGTCGGTGTCACCACCGCTCCGCGCGCCCCCATGATGACTCTTCCCTGATGCATCAATTCGCGGAGCGCTTCCCGAAACGCGGGATAATGCTCTTCGCTCGCCAGGTTCAAATCGCGTGCCAGGTTCCGCGGCCTGATCGGCTGATACTGATCTGATTTAATCCTTGAAAGGATCTGTTCTTTAATACGTTCTTCTGCCATGTTGCTTTCCGCCGACGCTTGCAGGCATTCGGCTCAATCGCGCCGCAGCGGAATTCGTTCCGCAAATCGTGGCGCGCAAACTGTAATACGGTTACCAAAAACTAAACAATGATGGGAACTTCCGGATACTGCTGGGAAAAATCGGCGGGAGGAATCGATTCGTCTTACCAAGCCCCGAGGGAGACCCCGTTAATCATTACTTCGACCGATCATAGCAGTAACTTGAGCAATAGCAAGTTTGCTTCATGTTTTCCGAAATGGGACTTTTGAATAACTCGAAGACATGGCCGCTAAAGCGGCCACGCCGCTGTGAGATCGCGGGTGGGGATGAGTTATTCAAAGGTCCCAATGCGGGGGTGCGACGATCGTGTCGGGCGACCCGGTTTGCGATTGCCCTGCCGGGGTCTCCGGCTCCGCCATCACTGATTTGCCGCCACCGGCGAATCGCCGCCTTCTGTTCCTTCGATGACGACATCCTTCTGCCCGACGTTCATAAACTTGTCACCGGCCGCGCCGCCATTGAGGGTGTTTTCGCCCGCGCCGCCATCGAGCTTGTCGCGGCCGCCGCCGCCGTAGACGCGATCGTTGCCTTCGCCGCCGAAGAGCATGTCCGCGCCCCCCCCGCCGTTGATTCGGTCGTCGCCACGGCCGCCATAGATGAGATCATCCCCCTCGGCGCCGGACAAGGTATCGTTCCCATCCCCGCCCCAGATCGTGTCGTTGCCCATTCCGGCGTGCACGTAGGCGTTGGGCACATCGCCTTCCAGAGTGATCGAATCGTTCCCGCGCCCGGTGTGAACATACACGCGCTTCACCATCGCGGTGCTGAACGCCTTCACCCAGTCGTTGATCGTCACTACGAGTTTCTCGCCGCGGCGCTTCACGCGCACCGCATCGGCCTTGGGCGTCCCCGCCACATCCAGCGTTCCATCCTCGGTCAGCACCGCCAGCCCCTCGTGCGAATCCGTATCCGCGAAGCGCATCAGCACGACCCCGCGCTGATCAATCGTTGTCCCCGCCAGCACCATCTTCCCATCCGGCTGAACGGTCAGGGCGCTGTTCGAATCGAACACGCGCTTCGACTGCACGAACCCATCCCCGCCGAATTTTTTGTCCGGCTCCCCATCCGCCGAATATTTCCCCAGCACGACCGCGGTCGGAAACCCGCCGCCCGGTTCCTGCCGCGTGCTGGAAAGATCAAACCCCGTCATCCAGAAATCGTCTTTCCCGGGCACCGCAACCAACCCCGGCGCTTTGAGCGCCGGCGCGGGCGCAGCCTTGCTGCTCTCGTTGGCCGCGATCGGCTTCTGTCCATTCACGCCAAACGTCAGATCCGGTGACCCATCCGCACGGAATCGGTTGAGGATATACATCGGAATGGCATCGCGCGAGTTGAACGACACCTCCATGATCTTCCCGCTTCCCAGCACCACCGCATCCCCCACGCCCGGCTGCTCCATCTTGATCAGCCCCTTGTTCCCGAACGTCGAATCCACCGACCCATCGGAATTCAGCCGAACCATCGCGAAGTAATATTTGTCGAACCGTTCGCCGTTCGGGTCCTGGTAAGTCGGATCATAAATTTCTCCGGTCACCAGGACTTTCCCATCGGACTGCACCGTCACCGTCCGCACGCTGGTCAGCCCCGTATCCACCGCCGTCCCCCCGCCAAACGACTGATCCGGCGTCAGATCCTGATTGAGAAGCGTCACCTGCGCATCCCCCACTTCAGGATTCACATCAATCCCCAGAAGCAGTTTCCCACCGGGCATGAACTGATACGCATCCACCTCCGCCGGCGCCGCGATCGGACCGACCTGCCGCGACGCGGTCTGCATCCCGTCGGCGGTATACCGCAGCCAATAATTCCCCGCCGCGGTTCCACCGGTCCCCCCTTTCGACCCATCGTACGTTTCCTTCATCAACAGCGACCCATCCGGCATCGCATACAGCCCGCTGATCGTGGAGGCTCCGGTTCGCTTCTCGACGATCTTCCCGTTCTTTCCAAATGTCTTATCGATCCGCCCATCCCAGGTGAACCGCATGATCATCAGCGTCGGCTCAATCTTTGCGCCTTTAGCCCCCTCATACTCCATCGCCACCACCAGCTTCCCATCCCGAACCGGTCGCGCCACGATCGAGGTCAGCCGGACATCCTTCCCCAGCGGCAGATCAATGCGACCCCCGTTGCCGAACGTGGGATCCAGTTCGATCCCGCTCAGCAGCCGCCGGCATTCCAGTTGTTCGAAGCTCACCATCGAAATACCTTCTTCTCGATCAAGAGCGATTCGCCTCTAAAGACGCCGCCCGTTTCTCCGCTTTACCAAAATCTTCCGAACCCTATTTCATAGTAGAACAAAGCAGGCCCGTTGAAGACTGCACAGCATCGTACCAAGCACAACGTGCTACAAGAAGGTATAACTCTCTCGTGATGAGTTCCGGGCCAGCGCCGTCTCACCCCGATGAATTCCCCATCGCGCTGCGGTTCTTCCAGGCGGGCGATCTTACCCGCGCCGAAGAAATCTGCCGCCACCTTGTCACCGACAACGCGAAACACGATCGCGCCCTGTTTCTCCTCGGTCTGATCGCGCACAAGCTCGGCCACCACCAGCCGGCGGCTGACATGATGCAACGTGCCGCGGCGATCAACCCCAATATCGCGGGCTACCCCGCCCACCTTGCAGCCGTCCTCACCGCGCTCGGCAGAACCAACGACGCCATCGTTGCCGCCACCCGCGCCCTCCAGTTGCAGCCCCATTATCCCGATGCCCTCGTCAACCTCGGCAACGCGCTGCTCGCCAACCACCAGATCGATCAAGCGATCGACAACTACCATCATGCTATCGCTTGCGCCCCAATCGCACATCCCACCTCGCCGCAAGGTCCTCCCGCCCCGCCGACGCCCCCCACCACCGTCCATCTCGCGCGAAATAATCTCGCCCGGGCCCTGCATCTTCGCGGCCAGCTCGACGACGCGATCGCCCTTCTCCAGGATCTCACCACCCAACACCCCGCCATTCCCGAGTTCCGCGTCAACCTCGCCAACGCGCTCAAAGATCAGGGGCGGATCGAAGACGCCATTCCCCAGTACCAGGCCGGCGCTCAAGCCGCCCCGAACGATCCCGGCATCGGCTCCGCGCTCCTCTACGCGCTCTGGTTCTCCCCATCGCTGTCGCAGCGGGAAATCTTCCATGAGCATCTCGCGTGGTCCCGCAAACACGCCGATCCTCTCCGCGATCCACGCCCGCACGACAACGACCGCAACCCGAATCGCCGCCTGCGCATTGCCTACATGTCGCCCGACTTCCGCAATCACACCATCGCCTACATGATTCACCCCGTCCTCAGCCATCACGACCCCGAGCAGTTCGAAGTGTTCTGCTACAGCAACACCCTCTCCCCCGACGCCTTCACGGATCAATTAAAATCCCACGCCGGCACCTGGCGTGAAACGTCCTCTCTCTCCGATCAAGCCCTCGCCGATCAAATCCGCGCCGACCAGATCGACATCCTCATCGACCTTACCTGCCACATGGCCGGCAACCGCGCCCTCGTCTTGGCGCGCAAACCCGCGCCGATCCAGGTGAACTACCTCGCCTACCCCGCGACCAGCGGAATCTCCGCCATGGATTACCGCATCACCTGTTCGCTCCTCGATCCTGAAGCATCCGCCGAAGACGATGCGATAAACAACACCGAGCACCTCGCGCGAATCCCCGACACCTTCTGGTGCTACGCGCCGTCGCCCACCTGCCCTCCGGTGAATGATCTACCCGCGCTCACCACGAGCACTTTCACCTTCGCCTCCCTCAACGCGTTCGGCAAAGTGAACGATCCCGTCATCGCCCTCTGGTCGAGAATTCTTTTCGCCGTCCCCCATAGCCGCCTGATGATGCTCATCCAGGGCGGCGCCTCCGGCAACCGTTCCGCCGCCGCCCGCTTCGAACGGCACGGGATCCCCGGCTCCCGCCTCCACTTCGTCGACTACGCCCCGCGCGACCAGTATCTCGCGCTCTTCCACCAAGCGGATCTCGGTCTCGACCCCTTCCCGTATAATGGCCACACCACCAGCCTCGACTCCCTCTACATGGCCGTCCCCTTCATCACGTTGCAAGGCAACAGCCCCATCTCTCGCGCGGGAGCGTGCATGCTCACTCATGTCAATCTCCCCGACTTCATCGCCTCCACGCAAGAGGCCTACCTGCAACTCTGCACCCAACTCGCGAACGATCTCCCCCGCCTCGCCAGCCTCCGCCGCGAGTTGCGCGAGCGTATGCGCCGCTCGCCTCTCATAAATGCAATCACATTCACCCGAAATCTGGAAACCGCCTACCGCCAGATGTGGCACACGTTCACCGCCTGACTTCCGCATCTACTTCTCGCGTCGCACCCATGGTTATCGAACCGAGCGGATAAATCCCCGGTGCAACCCCGGTCACAAGGGCAAAAACCACACTTGTCCCCTCCACTCTTCCATTTCGGACGCTGCCCAGATCAAGAGGAGGTTGTCGATCACAGGCGCGATCGGGTCGATCTGGCGCACCATGATAAGGCCGTGCATGACTTGTCCAGAGTCGGTCCTCGCGTATGCCGCGGCGGGCATGGTGTTGACGTCATGCGAGATCAAGAGCAAGCCGTGCTGTGCGGCATAGTGTAGAACTTCGCCATCGGGAGCCTCCTGCAATCCGACTTCACGCAAGCGTCTAATCTGGATCGAGGGCTCGCGGCGCAGAAGTCCATCCACAATCTGCTCATTGAGGTCATGGTCCGCGAGAAATCGGGGGCGGCTCATGGAAGAACCTGGCGCTGAGCGGACCCATCACCTTGCCGCAAACGTTGCCGCAGCGCGTCGGTTCCTTGCTCAGAACGCGCACGCGCCTGCTCCCAGGCGGCGTCCTGACGCTGCACGTATTCCGCGACTTCTCTTGGGTGCGACAGGCACCAGGTAATTGCTCCGTAAACTTCTTCGAGAGTTAGCGACGGATACTCCGAGCGAATGGTCTCTGGCGAATGTCCCTGCTCCCACGAAGCTAAAATCGAATCGAGCATCACCCGTCGCTGACCCACGCGCAGGACGCGGTGCTCGTCAATTCGCACATAGCTGTTAAGGTCGTCCATCTTGGAGGGATTATACGCGGGATCCAAATTACGCGATCGGAAATGCATCGATTCACCCCAACTCGATCCGATTGGCGGATAGAATTTCGGTCCGGAAAAAAAGTTCCCATTGTTCAATGTAGACAAAACCCATACAATTACCTAACTGGGCATCTAAGGGAAACGACGCCTTAGTGCCGATAATCTCTCCATCCCCAGCTTCCAGGAGGACCCAAGGATGGATAAATCAGAATCATCATCGACGATCACCAAACCGCTCGAGGAGTCAGAGACGTTCATGTCCACCACCGCAACTCAACCCCGGAAACCAGCCCGCATGAAGCGCGAAACCGCCGAATCCATGGCCACGCGCCAGAAGGACATCTCCGTCTCGGAGTTCTTCGCCAAGAACCGGCACCTGCTCGGCTTCGACAACCCGCGCAAAGCGTTGCTCACCACCGTTAAGGAAGCCGTCGACAACTCCCTCGACGCCTGCGAAGAAGCCGGCATCCTCCCCAACGTCACCATCGTCATTGAGGATTTGGAGCCCACCCGCCCCGCGAGCGCCAAGCAATCCCGTTACCGCGTCACCATCGTCGACAACGGCCCCGGTATCATCCGTAAGCAAGTCGAAAACGTCTTCGGCCGACTGCTCTTCGGCTCCAAATTCCACCGCTTGAAAATGTCGCGCGGCCAGCAAGGCATCGGCATCTCCGCCGCCGGGATGTACGGCCTCATCACCACCGGCAAACCCATGGTGATCCACACCCGCCCGGGCGCGAAGAAGGACGCGCACCACATCGAGCTGGCGATGAACACCAAGACCAACCGCGCCGAGGTCACGGTCGACAAGATCACCCAGGAATTCCCGCCCCAGCGCTTGAAGACCCTCAGCGGGGGAACCCGCGACCCCGGCTTCCTCCACTCCGAAGATTACATGAGCGGCACCTCCGTCAGCATCGAGCTTGAAGGCCGCTATCAGAAGGGCCGCGGCTCCGTCGATGAGTTCCTCGAGCTCACCGCAATCGCCAACCCCCACGCCCGCATCACCTTCGTCCCCCCCACCCGCGTCGCCGCCGACGATTCCGAAGATATCCTCGGTGACGCGCAAAAGGACGCCACCCACGCGGAAGTCCTCGATGAAGCCCACGCCCACGGTGGACTGCCCGCTTCAGCGGGCAGCGAGACCGTCACCGCACCCAACGGCGTCGACCCCACCATCACCACCATCGAAAAAGACGGCATCATCCTGTTCCCGAGAGCAACCGAAGAGCTTCCCCCCGAAACCCATGAAATCCAGCCCCACCCCAAGGGAATCGAGCTTGGCATCCTCATCCAGATGATGCGCGACTTCGAAGCCTCCAACAAACACGGTGGCACCCTCTACAACTTCCTCCAGGAACAGTTCAGCCGAATCTCTCCCGGCAAAGCGGGCGACTTCTGCAAAGCCGCCGGCGCCCACAGCCGAACCAAAGTGTGCGATCTCGAACCGCCGCAGATCGAGAAGCTCTTCAAAGCCTTCCAGGAAGCCAAGCTTCCCCCACCGCCAACGGATTGCTTAGCGCCGATCGGGGTGCGGCAAATGTTGGCGGGAATGTTGAAAGGCGTGAAGGCCGAGTTCTACGCCGCCAGTTCCCGCGAACCCGATGTCTACCGCGGCCGACCGTTCCAGATCGAAGCCGCTATCGCCTTCGGCGGAGAGCTCCCCACTCAGGACACCGCCCGCGTCATCCGCTTCGCCAACCGCGTCCCCCTCCTCTTCCAGCAATCCGCCTGCTCCAGCATCAAAGCCTGCTCCGAAACCGGCTGGCGCAACTACAACCTCTCCCAGCCCCGCAGTTCCCTCCCCGTCGGCCCCATCGTCATCATGATCCACATGGCCTCCGTCTGGGTCCCCTTCACCAGCGAATCCAAGGAAGCCATCGCCGACTACGACGAGATCCGAAAAGAAATGAAGCTCGCACTGATGGAGTGCGGTCGAAAGCTCGGCACCTATCTTCGCAAACGCCAGAAAATGCAGCGCGAGGCCGCCCGCCGGGATGTCTTCGAGCGTTACATCGGCGAGATTTCCAAAGCCGTCAATGCCATCAACGGCACCGATACCAGGAAGCTTTACGACGCGCTTCTCAAAGAAGCCCGAAAACGCACCGCCATCGCGGATGCCCAGCTTGATGAGGAGGGAAAGACCATCAAGCAGGATGAAGTCGAACAGCTCAAGCAGGATGAAGGCGTCGTCATGGTCGAATCCCGCGCCGCCCACTTGAACGACCCCCAAACCACCGACGCCGCACCCGCCTCTTCGGATGGTGACGGAGACCTCGTCAAACTTTCTGGAACGAAGAAAAAGAAGAAATCCAAGCCGGATCGCGACCTCTAGGACACACCCGGAAATACCCGAAAATACCCGATTCTGAGGGAAATTCTGTCGTACTTCAATCAAGACCCTTACTAAACTACTTTTATGAAAATCAAAGTTGTCGTTCACGAAGCAGAGGAGGGAGGCTACTGGGCCGAGGTCCCCTCGATACCAGGCTGCGCCACGCAAGGCGACACGTTCGAGGAACTCCTCAAAAACCTGTACGACGCGATTGAAGGATGCCTGAGTGTGGACATCCAACCTGCCAGCACCGGTGGCAACGATCGCGTCGTCGAGATTGCCGTATGAAGCAAGCCTCAGGGAAGGATTTGGCTCGCATCGTCGAGCGCCATGGATGGAATCTGTTGCGTGTGACCGGCAGTCACCACATCTACGGTCGAACCGGAGCCTCATCCGGCTTTCAATACCCGTTCACGCAAACCATCCACTGAAGATGGGCTTGTTGAGGCACCTCCTCAAGCAAGCCGGTCTAACCGAACAAGATCTCTGACCGCGATCAATCGCAGATTGTTGAGAACACATGGCTAAGAAAACAACCGCCGCCCTCCCCACCGTCGACCGCGTCAACAAGCGAATCCGCGAGCGCGATAAAGTCACCCTCAGCAAGGTCGTCGAACTGGCCGACAACGTCAGCAGGTGCGCCTTCAAAGGCAGCGACATCTCCCTGCCTATCCCCCAGCGCACCCGCTCCAACACCATCTGGAACAAGAAAAAAGGCATCCTCCAGATGGGCGACGCCAAAGCCAATCGCGAGTTGTTCAACCTGAGCCAGGCCAAGCAGTTCATGCAGACCGTTCTTCACGGCGACAGCATCAAACAGCTCATCGCCGTGGAGAAGACGCTCAGCCTCCGCGGTATGTTCTACAAGGCCCTGCACACCATCCAAGGCACCAAGGACGAGAAGACTTTTGCCGCACAGGATGAATCCGATGCCATCCTCGAAGATCTCGAAGTTGCGATGGGCTCTCTCCGCGAAGAGCTTCATGTCTACGCCAAGAAACGCGGCACCATGGTTGGTAACATCACCATCATCGACACCGGCGACGAGATCGACTGCCGCCGAATGGGATCAGGAGGCTATGCCGTCCCGAGCATCACCGAGCCTGATGTGATCCAGTTCAAAAAGTGCGAAGCCAAGTTCGTCCTCCACGTCGAAAAAGACACCGTCTGGGGCCGATTTAACGAAGACCGCTTCTGGGAAAAGCACAACTGCATCCTCACCGAAGGATCAGGCCAACCCCCCCGCGGCGTCCGCCGGCTTCTCCGCCGGCTCAACGAAGAACTCGGCCTCCCGATTTATTGCCTCCTCGACTGCGACCCGTGGGGGCACTACATCTATTCCGTCATCAAGCAAGGCTCGATCAGCCTCGCTTTCGAATCCGAGCGCCTCGCCATCCCCGAAGCCAAATTCCTCGGCGTCCGCTCCAAGGACTACGAAACCTGCGGCCTCTCCGATGACGTCCAGATCGCCCTCAGCGACACCGACAAAAAACGCGCCAACGAAATCGCCGCCTACCCCTGGTTCAAAGACCACAAGGGCTGGCAAAAAGAGATCGCCAAAATGATGAGCAACGGCTTCAAGATGGAAGTGGAATCGCTCATCACCAAGGACATCAGCTACGTCACCGAAGAATACGTGCCGGAGCGGCTCCAGAAAAAGGATTGGCTGGATTGACAACACGGAGCACAAGCTGGATCTGCTCACCAAACAGATTGATCTCGCCAAGGCGAGGCCCTCGTCACCTGAGAATAATGAGAGCATTCAATCCCTTGTGAGCATGGCGAACCAATTGCGTGAGGAGATCATCCGCTATCGCGCGCGTCACAAGCGGCAGGCTTCCTGAAACGTAGACGCCAATTGTGATCCACATCTTGTCAGTTGCGAGTATGATGCGCCGGCCATGTCGCAAGCATTCGAGAATTCAGGCCCGGTGAATCTAGGCGTGGTGACGATCGACGCTTCACCGGGGTGGAGTTTTTATCCGCTCGAGAATCGACTTGTCGGCCGGCCCATGAATGGCGTCGGTGGCGTCTCGATCGTTCGGGTGCCGACATCGCGTGTGCCTTGGCCGGCTTCCCATGAGCTGTGCATGGCGGCGTCGGTCGAGACTTCGGGCTTTGCGATTACGCCGCCGGGGACGGATCGGGCCAAGTACTCCGGAGACACCTGCCTGGCGGGCGGCGAGTCTTTTGACGCGGGGACCGATTTCGTGCGGATCTGGTATCGCCATTGTCCGGACGGAATGGTCGCGGCATGGTTCGCGTGCAAAGCCAGTCGCATCACGGAAAAATCCGTCATGGACGCCATCCGCGAGGCCGATCGCATGATCGCGACCGTCCGATTGTCGGCGCCGGTTTCGTGACTTTAGTTTCGACTCACATCACAATCAGTATCGATCGCTAAATAGCGGCGCGCGAAGGAGGCTCAATGTATGTCGTGAGTGTGACGGTGTTCGTGAAGGCGGAATTTGTCGACCGGTTTCTTGAAGCGACTCTCGAGAACGCGCGGGGCACGCGGCATGAGCCGGGGAACGTGCGCTTTGACGTCTTGCAGGCGGATGCGGAACCGCCGCAATTTCTTTTGTACGAGGCGTATCTGACCCAAGAGGATTTCGCGAAGCATCAGCAAACGATTCATTACCTGAAATGGAAGGACACCGTGGCGGAGTGGATGGCGCAGCCGCGGCAAGCAGTCCGGCACGTCTCGAAGTTTTTTGGCGACGGCCTGCGGTGACGGAGCGGCGGATGACGTTCGAGTTTTTCAGCGTGCCGAGGATCGTGTTCGGGCGGGGGCAAGCGGAGCGTGTGGGGGAACTGGCGCGATCTCTGGGGACGAAGCCGCTCGTCGTTTACAATGGGGAGATCGAGCCAATCGGCGAGATCGTTCACCGGGCGGGTCTGGATACCGTCATCGTGCGCCAGCGGGGCGAGCCGAAGGTTCAGGATATCGACGCCGCGCTCGAACTTGCGAGGCGGGAGAGGTGCGACTGCGTCGTCGGCATTGGCGGCGGAAGCGCGATCGATGCCGCGAAGGCTGTTGCCGGCCTCCTCAGCAACGGCGGTGTCGCCAGCGACTATATGGAAGTCGTTGGCAAAGGACTCAAGATCACCAAGCCGGCGGCGCCGTGGATTGCCGTGCCGACGACGGCGGGCACGGGGGCGGAGGTGACCCGAAACGCGGTCGTCGGCTGGCCCGAAAAAAAGTTCAAGGCAAGCATCCGCAGCGAGCATCTGATGGCGCGGGCGGCGGTGATCGATCCGGAGTTGCAGGTGGAGGTGCCGGCCGATGTGACGGCGCGCTCAGGGATGGATGCGCTGTGTCAGTGCATCGAGGCGTATGTGTCAAAAGGCGCGACGCCGATGACGGATGCGATCGCCATCAAGGGTGTGGCGCTGGCGGCGAGATCGCTGCGTCGGGCGTATGACAACGGAAGGGATCTGGACGCGCGGGAAGGAATGGCGCTGGCGGCTCTGCTCGGTGGAATCGCTCTAACCAACGCCGGCCTCGGTGCCGTGCACGGATTTGCCGCGCCGCTGGGGGCGAATTTTCCGGTGCCTCATGGGACGGTGTGCGGGGTGCTGCTGCCGCAGGTGATCCGGGCAAACTTGCAAAGTGGTGATGGGGGTGTGAGACGAAAGTATGCTGACGTGGGACGCGCGATGGCGGATGATCGGATGCGATCTGAGGATGAGGCAGCTCAACATTGCGTGGACTTCACAGCATCACTCGTGGCCGCTCTGAAACTTCCTTCGCTTGGCACGTTTGGCATCCGAAGGGACGACGTTGGCGAAATGGTTTCGCTGGCGAAGAAAGCGAGCAGTATGAAGTTCAATCCCGTGAGTCTGTCGGATGAAGCGCTCGCGGCGGTGTTAATGCGCGGAATTGGAACCCTGTGAATACTGATTCTCTAGTCGTGTTGCGTATCGTCGAGAGAACGTTACGATTCCCATAACCTTGGGGGCTGACGCACAAAACCTGTCATTTTTTGGTGATATTCGGCATGTTGGGGACAATTTCAATTGACGAGGGACTCTCTATCGGCACGAGCAGGCGCAGCCGATCCGGCGTGCAAACGGCTTGGGTTCTCGCGCTGTTCGTGATGACGCTGTCGGCGGTGCTGGGCAGCCGGCTGATCGGACCGGCGGATCTTTACGATAAGGATCAGTCCAAGACGATCGGCTACACGGCCGACATCGTGCTGAATCATCGCTGGCTGCTCCCGCGGGATACGCTCAACCAAAAATCCACCAAGCCGCCGCTTTATAACTGGATCGGCGCGGTGGTGGTGAAGGCGACGGGGAAGTGGACGGAGTGGGCGTTCAAGATGCCGTCGATCATGGCGGCGCTGATGACGGTCGGCCTGATGATCTGGATGACGCAAAAGCTGGCGTTGCAAACGCCTTATGCGACCGAGGCGCCCGTGGATGAGCGGCGCGGGCGGGCGCTTCAGGCGGGGTTGATCGCCGCAATGTTCTGGGTGGCCAGCGGGCCTGCGATGAAGCACATGTTCCTGGCGCGGCCGGACATGCTGATGTCGATGTTTATCATGGGGGCATGGTGTTTCGGAACCCTCGCGCTGCAACAGGAACAGACCCGGTGGAAATTGGCGGCTGGATTCTGGATCTGCGTGGCCGGAGCCGCGCTCTCCAAAGGGCCCGCGGCATTGCTGCCGGTGATCTATGTGGTGCTGGCGTCAAAGGTGATTTACGGAAGCTTCCGGCGAGTGAATCGCGTGGGTTGGTGGTGGGGTCTGGGGTTGATGTTGCTGCTCATCGCTGCCTGGCTGGTGCCGGCACTGATTACGTTTCGGACCGACCTGCTTCGTGTTCTGAACACGGAGCTTTTGAAGCGGATCACAGAAGCGAGCCCGGAGAAAATTTCGGTGCCGTGGTGGCAGATCTTCGTGTGGTTTGTGGACGAGTTTAAGCCGTGGTCGCTCCTGGCGATTTTCGCGGTGCTGCTGTCGCGGCGATGGTTCCGCCATCCGCTCGGACCGGCAGCCCTTTGGGTCGTGCTGGGGGTTGTGTTTTTCAGTTGCTCCGCGGGCAAGCGGGCGGATTATCTGTTGCCCGTATATCCGCCGGCGGTGACGCTGGCGTCACTCTGGCTGCTCAATCTGCTGCCGAATTTGAAATGGAGCGCGCTGCGGGTTGCGGTCGTGCCGGCACTGATCGCGGCGACGATGGTTTCCAGTCACTTGATGTATTCAAAAGAAGCGCAGCTGCATTACTCCGACAACATGAAGGTCTTCGCAAAGCAGGTGCAGGACAAGATCGGCGATGATCAGCGCATGGTGTTTTTGGCGAGCGGATACCATCCGTTTTTGCCGCTCATGGGACGTCATGCGGGGAATGATCCCACCGAAGGGCAAGTGCTGAAGGCGAAGTGGGTGGTGTGCCAGGCGAAGCCCTACTGGACGCCGGTGGTTCTGTCGCAACCGGTGGAGGATGTTCACGGTCGTACTCCCGGCGTGCTTGGGTTGTACCGCATGCACAACACCGGGTCCGAGCACGGGCACCTGAAGACGATCCTCAAGAACATGCGCCTTGGTAATGCGGTGGCAAAGCGCGCGTCTGGCGCGATGAACTAGGGACTAATGACGGCGGGCGCGGTCCCTCGCCACAGATACCACGTAGCGATCGAGCGGTACGGCGCCCATGGTTCAGCGAGCTTTCGAAGCCGCTTGGCATCGGGAAGTTTGCGAAGGTTGTAGATTCGCTTCACTGCGGCGCGCAGACCGAGGTCGTCAACCGGTAGAACATCGGGGCGATTCAGCGTGAAGATCAGGAACATTTCCGCCGTCCAGCGGCCGATGCCTTTCACGCAGGTGAGGGCTTCGATCACCTCTTCATCGGACATGGACGAAAGTTTTCGGGTTGGGATGGAGCCATTGGTGAAGTGTCGCGCGAGATCGATGATGTAGGCTTCCTTTTGACGTGACAGACCGCAGATTCGAGCGGCGGCGGGGTCGCGAAAGAGCTCGATCGTTCGCTGCGGCGTCGGGCGGCGAGCGGGAAATTGATCCCGGAAACGGCCAAAAAGTACAGCAGCGACCTTGGTCGAGATCTGTTGCGAAAAGATCGCTTTTGCCAGGACGACGAAGTAATCTCGGCGGGGCTTTAGTGTGCAGGCGCCAACGCGTGGGACCAGTTCCAATAGCTCAGGACTGGCATCCGCGAGGTGTTTCTGAGCGGCGAGCCACGGATTGCCATTCGAACTTTCACCGAACCACATACCGAGCGATGGTGGATGGTTGAGGACGAAGTGTCAAACCCGGTGCTGGCGGGCTATGGCAAATGCCATTACAATCCACCTTTCACTGGTCTTTCACCCGAGGATTGATATGCGGCCGCCGCTGAAGCTTAACGCGATTGAACAGGAACACCTTCAGGAATTGTATGATGCCGCGGCAGTGGCGCGGGATGAGCTGCCTTACAGCGATAAGTTTGAGGAACTCTGGCAGGGATTCCAGGATCGGACGTTCAAAAACGCCGAGCGGGAGCAGGTTTTCGGGGCAATTCTGAAATACACGCGCAGCAGCGGCAATGCCGCAACGGATCAAAGCGAGAATAATCGGTTGACCGAGGATCAGTCCAAACAGTTGAAGGTTTTGCTGGTGCGTGCGGGGAAGACCGGGAAGTTGTTGCCGTACAGCGATGAGTTTGAGTCGCTGCGGAAGGAATTTAATAAAATTTCCAAGGGGGAGCTGAACGAGAAAGAGTTCTGGCAGGCAACGCAGCAGGCCGGGGGTCCAAAGCGGCGTCCGCCGAAGCGCGCCAAAGCGACGGCCGCAAAGGTGGAAGACGAGCCGGAAGAGGACGGGGAGTAGGATCTCCTATTGGATAGATAGGCGATTAAATTTTCTCTGAAAAAGTTGTAAGGTTAGTCGCGACAGCTCATTACAGCGGTCCATTTGATTCCCTAATTGAATTTTCTTGACAGCGATTGCTGCATCTCCTATAGCTTTACCGGAATTAAGCAGGGATAACGATTGCCTTGCATTTGCAAGACTGTTCGCCATCCGGTTGAAAGGACCAGATCGCAATGTCCAGGCAGACTTGGAAGGACAAGCTTCAAGGAGAACTCCCGCCGGCCTGGGCGCAGGAGATCGATGACTTTGAAGTCGTCATGCACCTGCGCAAGCAGGGAAAGGTCGAGGAGAAGGTTTTTGCCGAAGCTCGACTGCGGCGCGGAGCGTATGGGCAGCGCTACGACAACGGCAAGCGGAACGACGGGCTTCAGACACGCGTGCTGGCGTATCCGCCACTGACCAAGGGTCCCGATACTTTCTACGATGCGCCGGGGATGCAGCGGATCAAGATTCCGTTTGGCGGTCTTAATCCCGAGCAGATGTATCTGCTGGCGGACCTGGCGGAGGAGTATTCGGACGCGATCTGCCACATCACGACGCGGCAGGATTTTCAGCTTCACTTTGTGCACATCGAGGACACGCCGGAGCTTTTTCGACGACTGGCTTCGGTGGGGATCACGACGCGGGAAGCCTGCGGAAACAGCGTTCGAAATGTGACGGCGTGCCCGCTTGCGGGGGTTTGCAATACCGAGATCTTCGATGTGACGCCGTACGCGAAGGCAACGGCGTTTTATCTGCTGGGGCATCGCGATACGCAGGATTTTGGACGGAAGTTCAAGATCGCATTTTCGGGTTGCGAGGATCAGGCTTGCGCGCTGGTGTCGATTCATGATCTGGGCGGAATTGCGAAAGTGCGGACTGGAACGGATGGGAAGACGCAGCGCGGTTTTGCAATCTATGTCGGCGGCGGCTTAGGGGCGGTTCCGCACCAGGCGAAGTTGTTTGATGAGTTTCTGCCGGAGGAGGATCTGCTTCCGTTGTCGCGCGCGATCGGGCGCGTGTTTGCGCGGCTTGGAGAGAAGAAGAATCGAAATCGCGCTCGGCTGAAGTTCGTCGTGCAGAAGCTCGGAATCGACGAGTTCAAGCGGCTTGTGGTCGAAGAGATGCGGGCAATGCCGGAGGATCCGAGCTGGCGGACGTTCTTCGATGAAATCCCGCGATACCAGGAAAAACCGGCGTTTCAGGCGGTTCCGCTGCGGGTGAAGAAGAACCTGCCGGATGGATATACGTTATGGGAGGACACGAATGTTTATCGTCAGCGGCAGCCCGGGTACGCGACGGTGACGATCACGTGCCCGCTCGGCGACTTGACGAGCAGCCAGATGCGCGCGATCGGAGACCTGGCGACGAAGTACGCGGGTGATTCGATCCGAACAACTGTGGAGCAGAACCTGGTTCTTCGGTGGGTGCCGGAGGATCGGGTGGTGGATCTGTACAGTGAGCTGAAGCCGCTCGGGCTGGCGGCGCCGGGCGCGGGGACGATTGTGGATGTGACGGCATGCCCGGGAACGGATACCTGCAAGCTGGGGATCGCGTCTTCGCGCGGGCTGGCGGGTGAGTTGAGCCGGCAACTGGCGGCTCAGTCGGCGACGCTGGATCGGGCGGTGAAAGGGCTGCGGATCAAGATCAGCGGGTGCTTTAATTCCTGCGGGCAGCATCACGTCGCGGACATCGGTTTCTACGGCAATAGCCGGAATGTGGCGAAGTACACGGTGCCGCATTTTCAGGTCATGCTCGGCGGGCAGTGGCATAAAAACGGCGGGTCCTACGCGCTGGCGATGGGCGCGGTGCCGAGCAAGGCTGTACCGAAACTGGTCACGGCGCTGACGGATCGATATGTGAAAGAAAAGAGCGGCGAAGAAACGTTCCAGGTGTGGTGCCAGCGGGTAGGAAAAAAATCGCTGAAGGGAACAGTGGATCAATTCACGGCGGTTCCGCCTCACGATGCGGACCCCTCGTTCTACACCGACTGGGGCGACGTGCGCGAATTCACCATCGGCGACATGGGCGTGGGCGAGTGCGCGGGAGAGATTGTCTCGCTGGCCCAGTTCGGATTTACTCAAGCAGAAACCGAAGCGTTCGAGGCAACGCTGCTTCTGGATGATGGGAAGTTCAACGAAGCGGATTACAAGGCCTATCACGCGATGATCACGGCGGCGAAGGCGCTGGTGCAGTTGCAGTGGGGTGATGTGCCAAACGATCCCAAGGTCATTGTGGAAGAGTTTCGCAAGCGCTTCGTGGAGACGAAATTGTTCTGGGACACGTATCACGCGGATCAGTTCAGCCGGTATTTGTTTGCCCGGCATGAAGGGGCGGATACGCGGTACACGAAGGATACGGTGCACAAGGTGGTGGAAGAGGCGAACCTGTTTATCGATGCAGCGCATAAGGCGCACATGAAGTGGCAGGAGTCGCTGGCGGCGCCGGTGGCGGCATCTGTTCAGCCGCAGCAACGGGCGGTGCCGGCGCCGGTCTAATTGCAACGTAGCATGGGCCTCCTGCCCATGCATTGATGAAGAACATGGGCAAGATGCCCATGCTACGAAGATGGACGCTTTCAAGATTGCCGTGAAATTCTTTGTGGTGGACTCGTCGTTTCTGACGCCGCATGAGTTCGTGCCGATTTTCCATTCGTGGATTCAGCAGGAAGCCGTGGCGGATCATGTGCTGATCGACGTGGCTGACTATGCCCATGTCAAAGATGGACCAGGGACTTTGCTGGTATCGCATGAAGCGAACTTTTATGCCGACCAGTTTGATGGGCGGCTGGGTTTGACGTATTCGCGAAAGCAGCCGGTTGAGGGCAGCTTTGCGGATCGGTTGCGACAGGCTCTATCGGCCGCGATCGATGCAGCGGTAAAATTGCAAGGCGATTCGCGGCTTGAGGGCCGGATTCAGTTCAAGACGGATGAAGTGCTCGTAACGCTGAATGATCGATTGCTGGCTCCGAATACGCCGGAGACATTCGCAGCGGTGGAGCCGGAGCTTCGAGAGGTTCTCGGGGAGATTTTTCCAACCGCCCAATTGGAGTTCGAGCAGCAGCCGGGCGAACGAAATGTGTTTGCCGTGCGTGTCCGAGCGACAGGCGCTCCGGCGGACATCAGCGGGCTTCAGTCGCGCCAGACAGCGCCTTCTCGATAATCGCACGATCCTGATTTGGGAGGGGAAGCTTGAGCGCTGCGGCCCGGCCGCGGTCGGACATCTTTTTCCAGGTTCGCTGCAGGATGATGATCAGCTTCGGCTCATCGTGATCCTGTGCAAATTCGTGGAAGTAGTTTTCAAGGAAGACGACGCAAATGACGTCTTCCAGGGTCTGAGAGTCCGGGTCGGATTTAATATGCTCCTTGCGAAGCAGGGATCGGACCCGGGCAATGGTGGCTTGGTCATAGCCGATCTCTTGAAGGATGGCGGCTGCGGTGTCGGCGTGGAAATCGTAGAGACGCGTACGCCAGCGATGATACCCGGCGCGATCCATGGGGAAGTCGGATCGGGGGATTTTCCAGCGCATGACGTGCTGGGCGCGGGCGGCGAGTCGGAGGGGTTCAGAAGCGTCAGGAGCGAGCCGGTCCAGCCATTCGGTCATGCGCTTTGAGTAGAGAAGCTCTTTGCCGGCGGGGTCCAGCGCGTTGGCGGCATCGATGCGGCAGAGGGCAATCTGGAGTCGGTCGGTCACGCTTTGATTGTAGCAAGTGGCGAGAACCCTATAATGCGGCGCTCTATGACGTTGGAAGGAGTCCACGTGGCGACGAAGAAAAGTCCATTGGCCGAGCGACTGGATGAGGTGAAAGCGCGAATTGCATCTGCCTGCGCGAAGGCGAAGCGCGAGGTTTCGGAAGTGACGCTGATCGCGGTGACCAAGACGGCGGCGCCGGAGCAAATCAGAGAGATGCTGTCGCTGGGCGTTGGCGACCTTGGCGAGAGCCGGGTGCAGGTGCTTCAGCAGCGGGCGGCGCAGGTGAACGAGTTTTACAGCCGGAAAATGGCGGCGAGCGACGAGGCGATGCCGTCGAAGCTGCGCTGGCACATGATCGGGCACTTGCAGCGGAACAAGATCAAGCCGGTGCTGCCGGTGGTGAGCATGATCCACACCATCGACAGTCTTCGGCTGGCGGAGGAGTTGGATCAGCAGGCGCTGAAGCTGAACAAGCGGATGCCGGTGCTGATGCAGGTGAACGCGAGCGAGGAGCCGCAGAAGCACGGGGTCGCGGTTGGGGCGGCGGTGCATCTGGCGGAGCAGATCGACTCGATGCCGAACCTTCAGATGATGGGGCTGATGACGATGGCGGAGCTTGAAGGAAGTGAAGAGCAGGCCAGGCGGGTGTTCGCGCGGACGCGCGAGGTTTTTGAGGAAATGAAATGGCATAAGATCGGGGGCGCCTCCCTGAAGCACCTGAGCATGGGGATGAGCCACGATTTTGAGGCCGCGATCCTCGAAGGGGCGACGTTGGTCCGCATCGGAACGCTGCTGTTCGGGGGGAAAGTTGCCGATGAAGAGATGGTGGAGGAGTAAAAATCTAAATCCGAAACTCGAAGCACGAAATCCGAAACAAACTCGAATAACCGAATCGGGAAATGAATGAGCGTTGCCGGGTTCGGATTTCGGATTTCGTACTTCGGATTTCCCGCGTAGCGGGCCATGCCTGACATTGATTTCTTCAACTTCTTCCGCTGGATGCTGAGCATCGTCGCGACGATCTACGCGACAGTGATCACGCTGCAATCGCTTTGGGGGTGGTACGTCTGGTTCCAGGGGCCGGATAAATTCATCACGCTGGCGCGGAGGTATGTAGTCGTTCAGGGGCTTCGGCTGCGATTCAAGACGTTTTGGGGAGATGTGATTATCTGCGCGCTGCTCTGCATTGCGTTTCTGTTGATGTGGCGATTGCACGGCCTGATTTACCAGAGGGTGGTGTAATCGATGAGCCAGGGGCCGCGCAATCCGACCGATGTGAAGCTGCTGCCGGACGAGCTGCACGATCGGAGATCGATGCCGACAGAGATTATTTCGGCAACGGCGCCGCTGCGGCAGATGTCGGAGATTCCGAAAGATGAGCTGGAGAATCTTGCGGAAGAATTCGGGCTGGATCCGCGCGATTTCAGAACGCGGCAGTCTCTCGTTACCGCGATTCACGCACGGCGGCAGTTGATCGCTTCGATGGACCGCGAGGCGATGCTGGATGTTGTGAAATGGGGACGGCGGCCGGTGACGCTGAATGCGACGAAGGAGCAGGTTGCGCAGGAGATCGCGCGGATCACTTCGATGCGATTTTCGGGACTGTCACAACGCGGGCTCGTGGTGCTGGCGAAGATGCGCGGACTCAATGCGGCCGATTCAGACGGAATCCCGCTGCTGGTGCGCCGCCTGAAACGGCAGGAAGGATTGTTTTCGAAGCTGAACCGGAAGCGGCGGTCTTTTCTCGGCTCACTCGTGTCGAACATGATCGGGGAGGAACAGGCGGCAGGGGAGTATCAGTTCCTTCCTCCGACTTCACCGTCCCCCGGAGCAGGTCAAGGGGGTCCGATCGGACCGGCACCGCAAGCGGCGTCGCTCAAGCAGGAGATTGAGGAGTCCGGCCTGATCGGGGGGATCGCCGGGCGGATCAAGAAGTCGGCTGATTCGTATGTGAACCAGAAGCTGGACGAGATCGAATCGCGAATCGATCGCAAGTTGGATGAGATCGACCGGCGGCTTGGGGAGTGGCGGGACAAAGAGATCGCGAACCGGATTCGGATCCTCAAGATCACGCTGTGGGCGAGCGTCGTTGTGGGGGCGGGGTCGCTGATTTATTCCTACATCGTGGTGAACTTTATTCAGCCACATCGAACTCAGCCCCCGATTCAGATGCAAAGTACGGTGCGGCCTTCGCAGTAGGCAGCCTCGCCCGCAAATCGCTCGGCGGATACACTTCGCCGGTGTCCACTGAACGGCTGGAACAAGCGCTGCGCGATCTTCCGAGTCATGGGACATTGCTGAAATCGCGGCCGTACCGTCAGGTGTGGAGGTTCGAATGGGCGGGGAAGGCGTACATCCTGAAATTCTACCCGCGCGCGGGGGGCGCCATGAAGCGATTGATTCGAGGCAGCCCGGCGTGGCGGGAATTCTCGCGACTTCAGCTTCTGCAAAAGGCGCAAATTCCATCTCCCCGCGCGGTGTCGCACCTGTCGGGCTACACGATTGACGGCATCAAGGGCGATGCTGTCATTCTGGAATCGATCGAGCCGGCGGTGACACTGGATCAGTATTTGAATGATCACCTGCTTCGTTGCGATCCGATACCGAATCGATATCAGCTGGGGCAGAAGGTGCTGAAGCTCGTGCACGCGCTGGGGCGGGCGAAGCTGGGGCACAGCGACCTGCACTTCGGGAACATGCTGCTGAAGGATGACCAACTATTTCTGCTGGATGGTTATTCGGTGCAACCCGGTGGGATGAAGATGCGGGATGTGTTGCTGCTGGCACATAGCGTGAGCCGGTTCGCGACACGGACTGAAATCATGCGAGGGTGGGAAATCCTTCAGGGCGGGCGGATTCCGCCGAAGAAAAATCCGGTGCGCCGGCGCCACTGGCGAAAATTTCTGGGGTCGACAACTCGTGATAATCACTACTTCGGCGTTCTGACGAACGAAGGTTGGGCGGGTTTTTTCTATAAGTACGGTAAGTTCCCGCGGCGGTGGGCGCCCATGAGCCGATTTCCCGCGACGCGAGAGGACTGGGAGCGGGAGTGGCCTTATTTGCTGGCGCGGATTCAGAATGATCAGCTTGAGATTCTGAAGCGCAGCGCCAGCGGCGATGTGCTGGCAGGTGAAGTCGTGCTTGGGGGCATGCCGGTGAGCGTCGTTATCAAGCGTCCGAAACGAAACAAGGTGAATCGGTATCTCACGGAAATCGGCAGAGGGTCGCGCGTGCGGCGTGCGTGGAAGAAAGCCTGGTCGCTGGTGGTTCGGGACATTCCCACGGCTTGGCCGCTGCTGGTCATGGAGCGACGGCGGCTCGGTTATGCGGTCGACGGCATCATTGTGTTCGAGCGTGTGGCGGGAGAACAGTTGGCGGATCTGGATCTCGATGCGCTTGACGCGCCGGCACGGCAGAATCTCTTTCGCAGGCTGGGTCGAACGCTTCGGCGGCTGGAGCAAACCAAGCTCGCGCAGTACGATTCGAAATCCACAAATTGGATCATCAGCCGGGATGAAAAGTGCGGGCCGACGCCGATCATTGTCGATGTCGATGGGATCCGCAGGATCGTTCCATCGATGTGGCCAATGGATCGGCTCCTGCACAGCATGCGCGAGCATCCTCAATACACGCCCAGCGACTCAAAGGAACTTTGCCTGGGATATGCGCCGTACGCGCAGCTGAGGCAGGAAGCACCGGAATCACAATCTGTTCGAGATCAGCAGTCCGGCGATGAAATCGAAAACTGATGCCGGGAATTGACCTTAAAATCTCGCCGCAGCGCATTCTCCTGATCAAGCCGAGCGCAATTGGCGACGTCGTGCACACGCTTCCGATTCTGAAGCTTGTTCGCAAGCGCTATCCCGCAGCGCATGTTGCATGGCTTGTTACGCCCGCGTGCTCCGGTCTGCTGGAGAATCATCCCCTGCTGGATGAGGTGATTCTTTTTGATCGCCGGCGGTTTGGGAAGGGGTGGAGAAACCCCCGGTCGCTGTTCGGGCTGACATCATTCACGGTTGAGCTGCGCCGACGAAAGTTTGATCTTGTGCTTGACCTGCAGGGGCTTTTTCGCAGCGGCTGGTTGGCGCGGCAGACGGGCGCTCCGATTCGGGTCGGGTTCTCCAATGCTCGGGAGTTCGCCACGATTTTCTATACCCACCGCGTTGATGTGGGCGATTCGGAGCAGCATGCGACGGATCGGTATTTGAAACTCGCGGCATCGATCGGTTGTGAAAGCGGACCGGTCGAGTATGTCTTCAATACGACCGACACAGACCGCGCGCGCGTGGTGGAGAAAATTGGACATGAGCGGCCGTATGCGGTTCTTCTTCCCGGCACGAATTGGCGGACGAAACGTTGGCCGATTGAGCGCTTTGCCGCACTGGCGTGGGCGCTGAAAGATCGGATGGGCTTTGAGTCTGTCGTGGCGGGTGGAGGCAATGATGTCGCGCTTGGGGAGAAAATCGGGGGCATCAACCTGGCTGGAAAAACGAATCTACCAGAACTCGTGGCACTGCTTGAGGGCGCGAGTCTCGTTGTGGCGAATGACAGTGGACCGATGCATATCGCGGCCGCATTGAATCGGCCGCTGGTCGCTGTTTATGGGCCCACCAATCCCATGCGGACAGGACCTTATGGAAAGATGGACAGCGTGGTCCGGCTGGATCTTCCGTGCAGTCCGTGCTATTCGCGGAAATGCTCACATCAAAGTTGCCTGCAATGGCTGGGGATTGAAGCGGTGATGCAGCTTGCGCAAACGCAGATTGAAATTGCCGGGAAGGATGCCGTGGAGCGCCTGAAGCAATCCATTCACCCGTAGCACGGGCATCTTGCCCGTGTCGAACACTTCAAACACGGGCAGGATGCCCGTGCTACGCGAAGAGCGTCACTGCGGCGCTGGGGATGCTGCTTCTTCTTCTCTAGGGCTTGGACCGATCATGTACTGTCCTTCGAGAACCGCCCCGGCGCCGACGGCAAGGCTCGGAGCGGTGACGTCGCCCCTGACCTCAGCGTCCGGTCCGATCAGGACCGGGCCGCTGCTATCGACGGTGCCCTTCACTTTGCCGCGGACGATCAACCCGCCGCATTTGAGGTCGCCGATGGCGCTGCCTTTTTTCTCGACGGTGACGACGCCGCAGGTGGCGATGAGGCGACGGGCCTGATAGTCCTTGATGGGGATGTCTTCAAGCTTCAGGCTCTTGTGACAGAACCTACAGGTGATCGACATGGCGCGGCGGCCCACCTCCTGCGGTTTCCCGCAGAACAGGCAGACAACCGTCTGCCGATCTTCACTGGGCCGAGCGGTGTGTTCCGGTCCGGGCATGGCAAAGCAGCCATCCGCCACCAGCTTTCAGCGATCAGCAGAAGGATCGGCCGATGGCAGAAAGCTGACGGCTGACAGCGTTTTCTCTACTTACTTATTCACGGGCTGATTCTGGTTCTGCAGCGCCGCAATGACCGGGCGATTGATGCTCGCCTCGATCTTGGGGCCGCCGTTGCGGTTCTTGACGGCGTCGGGACCGACGGCGACGTGACCGGAAAAGATCGCGCCTTCATCGACGGTGAGCTTGGTCGCCCGCAAATCGCCTTCGTAGCGGGCGGTCTGCTTGAGCTCAATGCGATCAGCGGCGATGAGGTTCCCCTTCACATCGCCCTCGACAATGATCGCGCCGCTCTCGACGTCGGCGCTCATGCGCGCTTCGCGCGCGATATGCAGCCGGCCAGGGGTCGTGATCTTGCCCTCGAATTTTCCCTGCAATCGCAGTCCTTTTTCAAAGGAGAGTTCCCCTTTGAAGGATGCATCGGGACCGAGGACCGTCGGGAAATCATTTACCGGATCTGCCATGAGCGCCTCCTGCGCAAGTATTTGGAACATGTTTGAATTGCCCGCGTCTTGCCCGTGCGAGCGTTAAGTGGGCGGCATTATACGCGCAATGTTTGCCCGCTCAATGCGAATGGGCCCATAAAGTCAATCAAATTTGACCGGCTTGATTGTGATCTTACGCCTGATCGCGCAGGGTTATTGAGGCGAAGGAGGATTTCTCTGGCATGAGAAATCTTACGAGTGTGGACGATTTGAACACGGGCAGGATGCCCGTGATACGGGAACGGCATTACGGTCCGACGCCGGCGGGGCGGCTCGTGGCGAGATCGGACAGCTTCACGTAAGGGTTGTCCTTTGCGGTGACCGGTCTGATCTCCAGCTTGCTGATCTTGATCAATTTTTCCGGCTTGCCGGTCTGCGCGTTGGTGACCGGCGTCGCCGCGATCGATCGCACGGTCTCCATACCGGCCACGACGCGACCGAAGGCGGCGTATCGTCCATCGAGCTGCTTGCAGTTCTCACGATTCAGACAGATGAAGAACTGACTGCCCGCGCTGTTCGCAAATTCAGATCTGGGCATCGAGGCCGGCTCATTCGGATCGATCTGCCGCGACATTGAAATCACGCCCTCATCATGCTGTTTGTCATTGAATTCGGCCTGCAGGCGGTAGCCGGGACCGCCCGTGCCGTCGTTCCGCGGATCACCGCCTTGGACGATAAAATCCTTGACGATCTTGTTGAACGCAAGGCCATCGTAGAAGCCCCCTTGCGCCAGCGAGACAAAGTTTTCGATCGTGTGCGGCGCGGCATCATAGTAAAACGCGATCGTCATTCCGCCCTTCTCGGTCGTCATCTGCGCATAAGCCATCGCCTCGATCTGCACGACCATGGGGCCCAGCGGCGCGCCGGGGCGATTGTCGGCGCGGACGTGAATCACCAGGGGCGTTCCCACAAAACCTTTCATCGCCTCCCCCTTGGGCACGGCATAAACAATGTAGGTCCCGGGGTTGCTCAGCGGAAAGATCTGCTTCAGATCCACATCCGCCTCTTTCATTATTTCAGCGGTCGCGCCGGCGGTAGGATCGATGTTCTGGCCCGAGATGTCAGTCATCATCAGGGTCACGGCTTCGGTAGATTTGATATGCGTCAGCAACGGCTGATTGGGCGAGAACCAGTTCTTCGTGGGAATCAGAATCGAATACAAAACGAGCGTAGAGGCAATCGCGTGCATACTTCTCCGTACCGTGAAGGATCAGGTCTGTTGGCGATACTTCTCGGCCACGGCCAGTTCAAAGCCTTCGTGGTCCGGATTCAGCGGAACATCCCTGAACTCGGCCCGGCATCGATAACACACCGTCGCCTTGCCGACAAAAAGGTAGATGACGGCATCAACGGCGACTGAAGCCAGCAAGACCATCACCGCAAGATAAAAGGTTCTCGGCCATGCCGCCAGGAACAGAAAACTCACCCCCGCCATAACAACGATCGCCAGTCCGATCTTCTGCGGAAAATCCTTTCGCACGAACAGATCACGACACCCGCATTGGGGGCATGTGTTCAGGAATTTTGCCGCTTGATCACCCATACTTAAAACGGCATCCCAGTGGCACGCACCAGATATGTCGCCATGATTTCACCGATGAAGATCAGCACGCCCGCGACGTAGAGGATGCCGGTGGCTGATTGGGTCGATCGCCGGTTGATGCAATCGTGAGCCATCAAAACGAACACCGCCGGCACCAGCAGGCCGACGAGCCATCGGGTCAGAATATACAGCCCGTAGAGGCCCCAGAGCATGTAAATCGGTTGCATCTTCTGCACGACGAGAGCCGCGCCGACGGCAAACAGCATTCGCCAGACGATCATCCCAGCCAGCAAGAGGTTGAGTCTGCGAAAGGGCTGCATCGTCATTTTCGAGGCCGTGAGGTACGCGTGGCCCAGGAGCATGTCCATCAACGCGAGGCCGGTCATTCCTGCAATGCCGATGGCAGATGCGAAGGGAAAGACGCCTGCTCGCCAGATGTCGTGAGAGTTGGTCGTACGAAGGTCGGTCATGCCGACGAAGACCGCGCAGACGAAGGCGACCAGCGAGAACACCCGCTGCAATCGCCGCCACCCAATCTGTACAAAGGCCAACTGCCCCAATACCGCGGCCAAAGTTGCGGTTGTGATAACCGTTGTCAGTTGCGGCGTGGGATCGCTGCGACGCAGCAGGAAAAACAGCGACAACCCCCCCACCGCCAGCGCGATGATGCCGCATAACCGCAGCCAGTGGAGCGTTACCTGTTTCGGATCCGAAACCGCCGCCGCGAGCATGACGCCACCGGCGAACAGGATGAAAAATGTTTCAGGCATGGGCGTAGTGGGAGCGGCAGAAGAGTTAGCGCTTCCCCCGTCTATTCGACCTGCCCACGTGATCGGTCACCCAATGCACGAGCGTCCGAACGCCCCAACCCGTCGCGCCTCGCGCATAGTAAGGCAACTCCTTGTCGGTATCCGCGACGCCGGCGATGTCGAGGTGCGCCCAGGGCACCGAGTCATCTTTCGGAATGAAGTGACTCAGAAACGCGCCCCCCTGAAGCGGGCTGGCCCAGCGGCCGGCGGAGTTCACGATGTCTGCCGGACCGCTCTTGATAAACTCACGCTGATCATCCCCGATCGGAAGCCGCCAGACCTTCTCGCCGGATTCGTCCGCGGCGCTTTGGAGCTGCTGCACCAGTTCGTCGTTGTTTGACATCAAGCCGGCCATGGTGTGCCCGAGCGCGACGACGCAGCCTCCGGTCAGCGTCGCCAGATCGACGACCGCACGCGGCTGATAGGTTTCGGTTCCCCACGCGAGGGCGTCGCCGAGCACCAATCGCCCCTCCGCGTCGGTATTGGTCACCTCGACGGTCACGCCGTTGTACATTCGCAGAATGTCGCCGGGGCGATATGCCGTGCTGGAAGGCATGTTCTCGGCGCTCGACAAGATTCCGACAACGTTGATCGGCAGCTTCAACTTCGCGACCGCGTACATCAACCCGAGCACCGCCATGGCGCCGCATTTGTCGAAGATCATTTCGCCCATTTTTTCGGCGGGCTTGATGGAAATGCCGCCAGTGTCGAAGGTGATGGCCTTGCCGACGACGAGCAAAGGAGCAGTATGAGTCGTCGCTTTCTTTTTTGCCGCGCTACCACCCCTACCGCCTGAGCCGTTCCACTCCAACACGATCATCCGTGGTGGATGAGCGCTGCCGGATCCAACGCCGAGGATCCCGCCCATCCCCAGCCTGGCCATCTCCTTTTCATTTAACACGCGAATTTTCAGCCCTGCTTCGCGCGCGAGTTCCCCTGCAATCTTCGCCAGCGCCGGCGGATTGATCACATTCCCCGGCCGCGACGCGATCGTGCGCGCGAAGTTCTGACCGTCGCAAACGATGCGGGCGCGATCGACCGAATCCTTTACCTGATCGTCATCGCTGAGGATCGTCAGCCGCAGCCCGCGTTGTTTGGCGGTCTCATCATCGGTTTTTTTTGCTGTGCCCTCATATTCTTTGAACTCAAAGGACGCAAGCAGGATTCCGGTCACGATCGCGTCCGCCGCCCTGGCCTCCTGAATGGATTCCACGCGGGGCAGGACGACGGCTGCGTTGCGGATTCGATGTTTTCGAAACGCCTTCGCGACCGCTCCCGCTGCCTGCCGTAGCGTCTCCGCGGTGACCTTCGCTTCACCGCCCAATCCGACAACATAGACGCGCCGAAATCCCTTCCCCGCTTCCACCAGATCGAACGCCAGCTCGCGCGCCTTGCCGCGCACGACACCAGCCTTGAGCAGGCGATCACCCGCCGCCCGATCCTCCGTTGAGAGCATCGCGGCTTCAATGTTCTTCGAACCTTCAACGACAAACATCACAACCGCGTCCAGATCTCCCGGCGGTTTGTTCTTCGTCTGAATCGTCACATCGGTGTTGGTAGGGAGCATTTTCGTGATCCTCTTTCGGTGAGGGTGGCGAGTATAGGCAACCACCGTCGCGCTGCAACGGAGCCGGCAGCATCGTGGGCTTTGCGGTCTCAGCGGTGTAACTCGCCGCGGGCGACGCGAAGCGTCGAGACCACGTCGATGCACCGGTAGCTCTGAAATCGCGACGCAGAGGTCGGATGTACAGGGGAAGGCGCAACATGCTGATGAGGCATTGCCCAACGCCGCTCTCGCGCTTAGTGTGCCGCATCACGTGACGACGGGAACGATGACCGCCGCGGATCCCCTCCGCATTCCCCCTCCAACCTCGCGCCGACGTGCCGGCATGCTGCTGCTCGGAGCGCTGATCGTTCTCGGCGGCGCGCTACGATTCGAAGCCAGCCGAACTCTCTTCTGGTTCGACGAAATACTGAGCTGGCACGTCGCCCATGTTTCTCCAAACGCGGTCCATGTCCTGTTCGGCGAGCCCGTCGATAACAACCATCCTCTCAACACGCTTTGGATCTACGCGCTTGGCGAACGCATGTGGTGGCCCGCATATCGACAGCTCGCGGTCTTCACCGGCACAGCGCTTCTCGCGCTGCTCGCGATGATCGCTCGCAGCGACAGTGCTGTCACCGCCCTGATCACCTTGATGCTCGCGAGTTTCTCCCCGTTTCTGATTCAATACGCATCCGAAGCGCGCGGCTACGCCCCCGCTATGCTCTTCGCCGTCGCCTGCTTTGAACTCGCGCGGCGATATCTGATTCAACCCCGACGACTCTTCAGCCTCGGCTTCACCGCCTGCGCCGTCCTTGGCATTCTCTCGCACACCAGTTTTCTCTACGCCTATCTCGCCATCGCCGCCTGGTCAACCGTCGTCCTCTGGCAACGCGAGACCCGCCGCAACCTGTGCCGCCTGCTCGTCCGCCTGCATGTGGTCTCAGTCACGTTCATCGTGATATTTTACATCCTTGTCCTCCGCCACCTCGAGGCCGCCGGCGGAACACCCTACTCAAGCTGGCGCGGCGCACGTGACGCCATCGCCTGGACTTTCGGCTGGCCCCACAGCGGCTGGATGACCCCTGTGATCTGCGCATCCATCGCCGCGATGCTCATCAACGAAATCATCCGCATGATGCGGCATCACCAAGCCGAATGGATCTTCTACGCCATCGTCATCTTCATCGCGCCCCCGCTCGCATTGATCGCCTGGCGACAACCATTCGTCTATCCCCGCTACTTCGCCATTACCGCGCCCTTCATCCTGCTCCTGGTTGGTCAATCTCTCGCCCGATCCTGGCAGCAAGCAGGCGCCCCGCGCTTCGGTTGCGTCATCTTCCTCGGGCTCGTGCTTTGGGGCGACGTTCATTGCTATATCGAGCTACGCTCCCCCGGTCGAGGCCAATATCTCGCCGCCATCGACTACATCCTCGCACACACCGACGGCCCCGCCAGCATCGCCTCGCACCAGGATGCGCGCAATGAGCTCACCTTCGACTTCTACCGAAGGTATCTGCCGCCGAACCGTCCGATCGAATACATCAAGAAAGATCAACTCGCCGAAAAGCGACCGAAGTGGCTCCTCATCGATTGCCTGAGTGACATGCCCCCACAATCCAACGAACGCATCGCTCCCGACGGCTCGCGCTATCGCTTAGCCCGAGTCTTCCGCTACAGCGGCCTGTCCGGTTTCGACTGGTGGATCTACGAACGAGAAAAGACCGTCAAGTAGCATGGGAATCCTGCCTGGGTCAGCGATTCCAATGGCTCCCCCACCGGCTTGCCCCGTGTCCGCATCGACAACACGGGCACGATGCCCGTGCTACAGGAAAAGATCACAAGCTCTGAGGTAATCCGAAGCATCCGGCATCGATTATCGACCGACCCAGATCCTTCACGGAGTACCGTTCAGGATGACGGTCTTTTTCATGCATCGCAGGTGCGGCGAAGCCGCGTGATGACTCAGAGGTTGTGACCTTTTCAACAGTAGCATGGGCGTCTCGCCCATGTTCTTCAGAAGAACATGGGCGAGAC
>JBBRYX010000032.1:0-30305 GCA_038237225.1 Tepidisphaerales bacterium
GTGCGTGGCGTGGAGGCCAGAACCGCTCCCGCTCTGGGCCAAGCCGCCAGCGACGGCTTTGCCGCGGTGACTCCCGACGACGCACGGGGCTGGTTTATCAAATGCGGTTACGGTGTACACTGATGTGAAATTCGCTCTAACCGACACAGTGAACAGACTTGGCCTCACCGCTCGGACGAATCGACCGCTCGCCCGCTCACAATACTATCGCATTCTCCAGAACCCGATCTACTGCGGCATCATTCGCTACAACGACGAGCTCTATGACGGCAAACACGAGCCGCTGGTCTCAAAAGAATTGTTTGATCGCGTGCAGCGCATCCTTCGCGAGCGGCGAAAGCCTAAAGACTTGCCGGAGCTAAAACACTACCTGTACCGTCGCATCTTTCGATGCGGTGAGTGCGGCGCCATGATCACCAACGAGACGCAAAAGGGATTCAATTATTTGAGGTGCACAAAGAAGAAGGGGATCTGCTCGCAACGCTACCTGCGAGAAGACCGGGCATCCCAGGATGTTCAAAACGCAATCAGCCGCATAGCGTTCCCCCAGCAATACATCGACTGGATGATCGAAGAACTCGACACACGGCAGCATGACGCCGCGTCCGCTCTCAAAACACAACGATCTGCATTGACCGAGAAGATCGAAGCCGCAAAGGGAAAGCTTGATCGCCTCACCGCCGCATATCTTGAACAGGCATTAAATCTAGAGGAATACCGATCAGAGAAGAACAAGCTCATCGAAGAGAAGGTGACACTTGAAGGCAAACTCACAGAGCTTCGAAGAAATCCTGAAACGCGGCTCGAACCGACACGCACTCTCGTTAAAGTCTTAGCTGAAGCCACTTTATTGACCTCGGCAGACGACGATCGTGAGAAACCGAAGTTTCTCAAAAAAACCGGCTCGAACTTGACCGTTCAGGACCAGCATGTCCTAGTGGAATTCAAAGAACCTTGGAAAAACGTTGAAAAATATGGCCGTCTTGCCCACCCCGACGCCGCGCCGCTTCACCGCGGCGCGGCTTTGGCTGGTAAATCCAGCCGTATTTTCACAGTAGCGGAGGAGCAGGGATTCGAACCCTGGAGACCCTTGCGGGCCTACCGGTTTTCAAGACCGGCGCATTCGACCACTCTGCCACTCCTCCGGGGGTGAAGAAGGGTATTCAAGGGTGAAGGTCAAAGCAACCGCCCCCGCGCTTGGGGCGCGGGGGCGGTTCATGATCTTCGAGGTTAGTCCGACGGCTGAAGCCGTGGGCTTGGCTTTAGACCTTGCGACGGCGGCGCGACAACAGTCCGACAGCGCCGATTGCGAGCACGCTGAGGGAAGCCGGCTCGGGAACGGCGGCCAGGCCTTGTGCTGACAGCGGGTTGCCTTGACCCAACCCGAGGGCGGCATCGATGCCGGTGTAATCGGTGGCGTCGATGTTGCCGTCAAAGTTGGTGTCGCCAAAGAACCAGGCGATGCCCAGCGGTTGGCTGGTCCCAATGTTGGCGTCGATGGCGGTGTAATCCTGGGCGCTGACTTGCCCGTCGTAGTTGGTGTCGCCGATGTAGGTGTACTTACCGGCGATCGCGTTGGCGGCGATCGTGTTACCGCTGTTTTCGGGGAAGTCCGCGAAACCGATCAGCGCGTTGTCAAACAGCGCCACGATCGCGGTGCCGCCCGTGTTCTGGCTCGTGGTGGAGACGATTCCCGTTGCGGTGGTATCCGGACTCGGGCGGTATCCGCCGAGCACCAAACCTTGAAGGGTTGCGAAGTTGCCGTTGTTGACGACGAGGTCGTTGTCGTTGAGATCCAGCGCGGCGGTGCCGTCAACGTCGAGGGTTCCCACTCGCAAGATGTGAGTGTTGGTCCCATTGGCAGGGACGCTCGCGGTGACGGTACCGGCTGACGTATTGCTGCGCTTGACGTTCAATCCGGCGAAGTTCTTGAAGTTCCCGCCGTTGCCGGACGGAAGAATTTGGTAAACCAGGTTGCCCGAGGTGGCGGTGTTATCGACCGCGAGCGTGATCGGGGCGGCTGCCGCCGGTCCGTTGTCGATGACACCGGTTGCGCCCGCGGCGTCGGTTGCGGCGATGGTGAGCGTACCGCCGAGGGTGACGGGGTTGTTCACGCCGAAGGAGTCGGAGAGCTGAGCGTATCGCTTGGGGGACATCACGGTATAGGCGTTCCCGAAGGAGAAGTTTCCAGGGGGCGGGGTGATCCCTTCCTGGGTATCGGTGGTATTGATTCCGAAGAGGCCCGTCGTACCGCCGTAGGTGGGCGTCGGGTGGAACTGACCGGTCAGGTCAACGGGCACGTTATAGACGGCATTCATCGGTGCTTCGATTCGCAGGCCACCGGTGCCCGTTCCTGCAACGACGAGGCGGGAAATATCTACGTTGACGTTCGCGGCGATGTCGGTGAGGAAGCTGTGCTGGTCAAGCTTGAGCAGGGCTTCGGAAGCGCTGGTACCGTGACCCACGACAGGTTTGCCGGTGGTTGTGGCGCCGATTCGCTTTTCCCCAACGCCGGTCATGACAATGCTGGCACCGGCATTCAGGGTCACGGAGTCGTCGGGGGTATTGATTTTGTTGGTGACGCCGCGAAGCGAGACGGCGTTGGATCCATAATCGCCGACGTTGTTCGCGGCGTTGAGGGTAAGGACCGCACCGCTGTTCACCAAAATGGGCATGTGAATGGCGAGGGAGTTCGAGGGGGCGCTGCTGGTCGCGGCGTTGGTGCCGGCGGCGATGTCGAGGTTCTGAATCGTCGTGGCGCCGCTGACGGTCATGGTGCCGAGGTTGTTAAATCCGGTAAGGCTCTCGAAGAGCGTGTCGCCGTCGGGAGTGAGAGCGGGTCGGGTGAGGGTGGCGCTGTTAAGGCTGATGCCCGCGCCGATGCGCGAGCCACCGACGTTTGCGATCAACTCGGTGCCCGAGTTGAGGGTGAGCGCCATGGCCGGGTTGGTAGACGAGCCGCTGCCACCGAGGGCGGCCATGCTGTTCACCAGGATTTTGCCATTGGCGATGACCATGGACGCGCCGGAGTTGGCGCCGGAGTCACCGGCGACGGTGAGTGTGCCTGCGCCGGTCTTGATAAGGACGGCGCCCGCGGTTCCCGCAATGCCAAGCGAAAGGCTTAGCGCGCTGGTGGTCTCGAGGGTGGCGTTCCCGGTGACTTGCATGGTGCCGGTACCGAGCGCCGTGACGGCGCTGGTCCGAACGGTGCCGCCATTCATGATGGTGGCGCCGGTGTACCCGTTGTTGACGGTGAAATCGGCGGTGCCCGCGCCGGTCTTGGTCAAGGAGCCAAGACCGTTGATCGGGCCTCCGCTGAAGGTGTAGGTTCCGGTGGTGTTGCTGACGGTGGTCGTATTGGCGGTGATCCCGGTAGCATTGACGACAACCGAGCCGACGCCCGCATCCGTGAAGTTGGCGTTGTCAAAGTTGGTGAAAGCGGTCGAGGACGCGCCATCAAGCCAGTTGGTGTTGGTGTTATTCCAGGTTGTGGAGGGCGGGTTCCAGACCAGATTGCGAGCCGGCGGAGCGACGTTCGCGCTGAAATTCAAATCATCGACGGCGAGACCAGGGGAGGTGGAGCTGGTCTTCGACCATCTCAGCCAGAGGTAGGCGCCCGGAGCAAGAGAGAATCCGGTGACGGTGCCGGTGACGGTGGCGAAATTGGTAGCGAGATTGCCGTCCAAGGCGCCTGCGGTTCCGGTCTTGAGCGCGGTGAAATTGAGGCCGGTCGCGGATGTCCCGGCGGTGAAAAGGTCAGCGGTGCTGAAGGTGCTGGTGGCCAAATAGGAGAAGCTCAGCGCATGGGCATTGGCGGTCTGGCGGTATTGCTCCCCGCGATAAGAAAGGGTGAACTGGGAGAGAGTCGATCCCGTGTTGTTTTGGAAGGCAACCCCGAACACCGGGCTTTCGCTGCTGGAGCTGAGAGCACCGAGGGCGCGATCGGTGGACGGGTTCGCGCCCGCAAAGCCGTAGCTGTAGGTCGCACCCGTGGTGCCGGTGCCGAGGGTATCGACTTCGAAGTTAGTCCGTTTCTGGGCGGGAGTGCCGGAGGTAGCGGTGTTGTTGTCGCCGAAATAAAAGCCCGGGAGGGTCGTATAGGCTCCGAGCATCATTCCGTTGCGGTCGGCCTGTGACGGGGCCGCATAGGTGATCTGAGAGCTGCTGCCGGTGGTGTCGTAACCGGTCACCACGTTAGAGCTGGGCAATGAGTCAAAATTCTGGGTGGCGCTGCCACCGGCGGTGGTGTACGAGATCTGGCCCCAGGCGACCGGCGCCAGCGCTGCCAAGGCAGCGGAAGCAAGTAGGGTACGCCGGAAGTCGCGCAGGGTGCTTCTTCGCGTCGCGGCGGTGGATTTAACAGTGTTCTTTGATGACTTCATGTTCGACTCACTCCCGCCCCGGTTTCGGGGCAATTGATAAAGATTCATGCTTACCTACGGCTGCCAATCAGCCGTCGTTCGCCTTGGTTCCGCGCATTGTGCAAGCGCGAAATGAAGACGAGCTGTGTAACGCTTTAGGTCTGGGTTAAGAACGCGAAACTCTCCCTCATAGGCCCGACGGGTTGCGGCACTTATCGATACGCGAGGTCAGATCCGTACGAGGGAACAACCTGCGGGGCCGCTTATCTAGCTCCAATGCAAGGATCGGGGCAAAATAAACCTCAACCAGAACGAGCCACTAGCTTATCTGACTTAGCGGCTGGCAATGCTGACAGCCGCTGCGACCCGGAATGCCCTCCGAGGCCGCGCCTTCCTTATAGGAACTAGACAATATAAACCAATTTGGGGGGAGAGCAAAGGAAATAAGGGGCAAATGTCGCAAAATCATGCTTGACAGCGGCGGAACTGATCCTGCAATGGAAGATTTCCTGAGGACTAATCGTTTAACTGATCTGGGTTGGGGGGATGAAATAAATTTTCTGGATCCGCCGGGAAATCCGCAGCCGATTGTTGGGAGGCTTGGGGGAGCAGCATTTACCTGACCGAATCAATTACGCATTCGCTTCACGACCCGCACCAGCAGTCAGGCCTTCGGAAAGACTTGCACCTTGGCGCTTCGGCAGAAACAGCTCATCCGAGTCGATCAACCGGTATGCCAGGAGGTGCCGCTGCGGGATGAACCAGATCTGCCGGGCGGGATTCGACAGCATGAAATAGCACTCGCTGGTCTCGGACGGGTTGTAAACGCCGAGCACTTTGTAGATGCAATGCGGGTCAAAATGCCCATCTTCAACCGGATGCGGATGCGGCGAACGGGCGCCTTCAAACGGATGAATCTCCACGTACAGTCGGGAATCGAAGTTCATAATCTCTCCACCTGGCTCAGCAGCAAAATTTGTGCCGATAGCAGGGAAGAATGTGGAATCCGACAACCCTGGCGGTCATCCCGGGATTCTGGCCGCCCAGGGTCGTCATGCTGAGTCGACACGCGGCTTTGCCGCATCCGCGATCGATGAAAAGGGATTGTCACCCTGAACGGTACTCCGTGAAGGATCTGGGTCGGTCGATAATCGATGCCAGATGCTTCGGATTACCTCAGAGCCTGTGAAAATTTGACTGTAGCACGAGCATCTTGCCCGTGTCTGCATCATCAACACGGGCAAGATGCCCGTGCCACGGAAAAAGTTCACACACTCTCAGGATGACAATTCGGCGTGATTCGCGAACATTTTCAGAGCAGATAATCCGAAGGATCTTGCGTCGAGCACCGATCCAGCCAGATCCTTCACGGAGTACCGTTCAGGATGACATCCGTTTTCATTCCTTGCGGGCTCGGCGAAGCCGCGTGATGACTCAGGAGACTGAGGTCGATGCAACCGTCATGATCGATTCAGTCGGAACCCCTTGCGAAATCACGGGACACACTCCGCAAGGCCGCGAAACAGCCGGCTATGAATGCGGCCGATGTCTCAGGCGTGCCGAAGTGGAAGGTCATCGTGCTGATGCTGTCGCTGGTTATCGGGCCATGGGCCCGTGCCGGGGCGGCGCCTGTGGATCGCGCGGAGGTCCTCGCGTTTGCCGACGCCTACATCATCAAGCAGCTCGCGCAGCATCATGTCGCCGGCGCGGCTTTCGTCGTGGTCGACGAAACCGGGATCGCCATCTCTCGCGGATATGGCTACTCCGATGTTTCAAATCAGGACAACGTCGATCCCGAGAAAACGATCTGGGAGGTGGGCTCCCTCTCCAAGCCCATCACCGCAACAGCCGTCATGCAGCTTGTGGACGGGGGCAAGCTCGATCTCCACGCGGACGTGAACGATTACCTCGGCGGTTTGAAGCTGAAGCCGATCGGCCGGCCGGTCACGCTTCACGATCTGCTGACGCACACTGCCGGCTTCGATCCGATTTATCGCGGAATCGGTGCGCGAAGCGCCGACCAGATGCAGCCGTTCGCGCAATATCTGATGACGCACCAGCCGCCGCGGATCGAGCCGGGGCGGATGATCAACTATTCCAACTACGGCTTCGCACTCGCCGGTCGAGCGGTGGAGGTGGCCGCGGGCGAGGACTTCGCCACGTATGTCGACAAGAACCTCTTCCTCCCCGCCGGGATGATGCACAGCAGCTTCCGCCCGCGGAGTGCGACGAAGGGATATCAGCGCGCGGGCGTGCAATGGGTCGCGGTCCCGACGATGTACATGCAGGAAACCCCCGCTTGCGGAATGACGACCACGATCGAAGACCTTGGGCGGTTTACGCTCATGCAGCTTCGCGATGGCGTCACTAACCGCGGGCGCGTGATCAGTTCTGAATCCGTCCGGGCGATGCAGCGCGCGCAATTCACACATCATCGGGCGCTACCCGGCTGGACCTACGGTTTCGCCGAGCGGAACGCAGGCCGCATGCGCGCGATCGAGCACGGCGGCGTGGGCAGCGGCGTCACGTGCAAGATGCTCATGGTGCCGGAAAAAAAGGTGGGGTTTGCAATCGCGTACAACGCGTACGACCCGCCTCTGCTGGATGAAATCTCGCAGCCGCTGCTGGAGAAGCTGTTCGGCACCGATGCAACTCGGACGGCCAAGCCCGTTGCTGCGATCGCGAAACCCAACCAGCGCGTCGCGGGATATTACCGCTCCGCGTGGTACTCGCATGGGACGATCGAGAAGCTGAGGATTTTATGGAAGCCGCTGGGGCGAGTCCTCGTGCGCGAAGATGGCGGCGTGGAAATCCGCGAGGGGAAGATTGTGACGGAACTGGTCGCGGTGGGGGATGGTGTGTATGAGCCGGTGCGGGGAGGAACTCGGGTGGCGTTTCGATTCGACTCGAACCATCGCGTGACGCACATGTTCGTCGGCAACGGCGCGTATGAGCGAGCGGCATGGTGGGAGACGCCGGGCGTGCAGCTTGCCGGCTTCGTCTTGTTCGCGATTTGCTTCGGCAGCGCCACGGCATGGCTGATCGGTCGCAAACTCCTCGGCTGGCGCGTCAACCGAATGCGTGGAACGCGCATCACCAGCGCCGCCTGCTGCGGCATGAACGGGTTGTGCCTTGGCACACTCGCCTTCGTGCTCGTCGTAACCGATCAGCGCGAACTGGTGCTGGGCGTGCCGACGATGTTGATGGCGGTTTTGCTCCTGGCGAAGGCGGGGGCGGTGATGGCGGTAATTCATGCGGCTGTCGCAACATTCAACTGGATGCGGGGGCAGGGGACGCCGGGCAGACGCTTGCGTCATGGGGCACTCGCGGCATTGTCGGCGGCGTTTGTGCCGTTCATGATCTATTGGAATTTGCTGTGAGGGTGCCGCGTCTCCTAAGCTGATGTCGTAAGGAGACCGAATGAATGTGATCCCGAGAGTGCTCGTCCTGGTCGTGGCGGCGCTGCTCGTCATTGACGGAAGCGCACAAGCGGGCGATCAGGAATTGCTTAACGTTTCGTACGATCCAACGCGCGAGTTGTACAAAGAAGTCAACGCGAAGTTCGCGGAATATTGGAAGACCAAGTCGGGGCAGTCAGTCGAGATCAATCAATCGCACGGTGGTTCCGGCAAGCAGGCGCGGTCGGTGATCGATGGGCTTGAGGCGGATGTGGTGACGCTGGCGCTGGCGTACGACATCGACGCCATCGCGGAGAAGTCGCAACTGTTGCCGGCCGATTGGCAGACGCGGCTGCCGGACAACAGCACGCCCTACACGTCGACGATCGTTTTCCTGGTGCGCAAGGGGAATCCCAGGGGGATCAAGGATTGGAATGACCTAACGAAGTCAGGCGTCGCCGTGATTACCGCAAATCCAAAAACCTCCGGCGGCGCAAGATGGAACTACCTTGCAGCCTGGGGCTACGCGCTCAAGAAGAACAATAACGATGCGGGTAAGGCGCGGCAGTTCGTTGCGGACCTTTACAAGAATGTTCCGGTGCTGGATTCCGGGGCGCGCGGTTCGACGACGACCTTCGTCCAGCGCGAGCTTGGAGATGTGCTGATCGCATGGGAAAATGAGGCTTATCTGGCGGTGAAGGAATTCGGCGCGGGCCGGTTCGAGATCGTCACGCCGTCGCGGAGCATCCTCGCGGAGCCGCCGGTGGCGCTGGTGGACAAGGTCGTGGACAAACACGGCACGCGAGAAGTTGCGGAGGCATATCTGAAATTTCTGTACACACCCGAGGGGCAGGAGATCGCCGCTCGGAATTTCTACCGTCCTCGTCTCGCGGAAGTCGCGAAGAAGCATGAAGCACAGTTTGGGAAGTTAGAGCTGTTTACGATTGACGCGCTGCTGGGAGGATGGAAGAAGGCGCAGGAGACGCACTTCAATGATGGAGGGGTGTTCGATCAGATCTATGCGCCGGGGAAATAATACGGATTTCATCGTTAGAAAAGCTTGAGAGCTGGAGCTAAATCGGAGCGGCCCATGAGGAACGTGTCGACCCCTCTTGCGGCTTGGCGGCCTTCGCTGATCGCCCAGACGACTAAGGACTGGCCGCGCCGCATGTCGCCGGCGGCGAAGACACCGTCGACGTCGGTCATGTAGTTTTCATTGACGACGACGTTTCCGCGGGGGTCGAGGTTGAGCTTGAGCTGCTCGATGGCACCTTCTTTTTCGGGGCCGACGAAACCGAGTGCGAGGAGGCAGAGGTCGCAGTCGAGCTCGAACTCGGAGTTGACGACTTCGGTCATCGATGGACGACCGTCGGCGCCTTTGCCCCATTCAAGGCAGATGCCGTGGAGCTTTTTGACGACGCCCCCAGCCGCAGCCCCGCCGTCGCCGGTGAACTTTTTGGTGTTGATCGAGAAGTCGCGGATTTGCGGGTCGATCAGTTCCTCCGCTTCTTCGTGGGCGCTGCTGGTTCGGTAGACCATGGGCCACCAGGGCCAGGGGGCGACGCCGGTTTCGCCGCGCTTGTCGGCAGGCCGGGGGAGTAGCTCGAACTGCTTCACGGATTTACACCCTTGGCGGATGGAGGTGCCGAGGCAGTCGGCGCCGGTGTCGCCACCGCCGAGGATGATGACGTGCTTGTCCTTCGCGGTGAGCGGTTCGTCGATCGTGTCGCCGAAGTTGAGTTTGTTCTGTTGCGGGAGGTAGTCCATCGCGAGATGGATGCCGCCAAGTTCGCGGCCGGGGACGGAGAGGTCGCGGGCTTTGGTGGCGCCGCCGCAGAGAACGATGGCGTCGAAGTCGCGCACCAGATCCTGGACCTTGACATTTCTGCCGACGTTGGCGTTCGTGACGAATTTCACGCCTTCGGCTTCCATGATCTTGACCCGGCGATCGATGAAGCGCTTCTCCAGCTTGAAGTTGGGGATACCATACATGAGCAGACCGCCGACACGATCCGCGCGCTCGAAGACAGTGACCCGATGGCCCGCTTTGTTGAGCTGAGCGGCGCACGCCAGACCCGCCGGCCCCGAGCCCACGACCGCGACGGTTTTGCCGGTGCGCTTGCTCGGCACCTCGGGCTGGACCCAGCCTTCATCGAAGGCATGTTCGATGATCGAGACTTCGATGTTCTTGATCGTGACAGGCTTTTCGTTGATGCCCAGGACACAGGCTTCTTCGCACGGCGCGGGGCAGATTCGCCCGGTGAATTCCGGGAAGTTGTTGGTCTTGTGCAGCATCGCCAGCGCCTCGCGCCAGCGGTTACGGTAGACGAGATCGTTCCAGTCCGGGATCAAGTTGCCGAGCGGGCACCCGACGGAGTCGGTGATGGGATTGGGACCTTTGACGGAGCCGTGGCAAAAGGGGATGCCGCAGTCCATGCAGCGCGCGCCCTGGGCGCGGAGCTTGTCGGTGGAGAAGTCGGTGTAGATCTCGTTCCAATCCAGAATGCGGAGGTTGACTGGCCGGCGCTTCGGCAACTCGCGGGGAATCTCTTTGAAGCCGGTGGGTTTGCCCATTCTTTCCTCAAATACAGCAGTTGTCAGCAGCTAAATCTCTTCGCGGAATAGATCTGCGATTGGGATGGAAAAGCCCGGAAGGACGCTTCCGCCAGTCAATATCTCTGAATCTTTCAAAACCGCGCTGGGGTCGTCAGAAGGAGATTCAAAAATTTCGACCGTGCAAGTCTTCGGATAGATCAGCCAGACCAATTGAGAACCTGATTCGAAATATTCCGTGATCTTCTGACGCATTTCGCTCTTGGTGTTTCCTTCGCTGATTACCTCCACCGCCAGGGTTGGCGGGAGCGTCGGAATCGGCTCGGACGGGAGCCTGCCACCAGGAAAATTCGCTTTGCTGATGAATGCGATGTCCGGAAGTCGAACCCGCCCCGATGCCATTCGCAAAGTGCCATCAGCACCCACGATCACTCCAAGTTTGCGCGTATAAACAAAAGAACCGAGCGCCGCACCCAAGCGGCTGGCGATCAAGGCTTCGAACCATCCCACTGGCTTCTCCACCAAGGTCCCGTCGATCAATTCCACAAGACGCTTATCCCGTTCAACGAAAACCAAGAGATCCTGCTCGGTTGCGGTGCCCGGCCATGGATCCATCACCACGCGGTCGAGAGGAATGTCTCCCAGCGCGCGGAGCCAATCGGCGGCGGTGCTGAACCTTGCCGGCTGCGCCATTCGCGGGGTTGTGGCAATCGCAGTCATTCTTGCAATTGTAACAAATTAGACGCTCGCTGTCTGACGTTCGGAAAGCTTGCGAGCTCGTTCATCCATTTCGGCCTGGTGTTCTAGCACGCGGCGATAGTCCGTCGGCATCACTTTAACCAACCAGCGGAGCTCCTTTTCGAAATCATCCAACACCGCTTTGGCGAGCGGGCTCCCGGTGAATTTGTGATGATTCTCTAATAGACGCTGAAGGGTTTCCTTGTCTTCCGGCTTGTCAGGCTTTTCCAGGTCCACCATTTCCATGTTGCACTTCTTGGCGAACTGCCCGTCGTCGTCGTAGACATACGCGATCCCGCCGGACATGCCCGCGGCGAAGTTTCGACCGGTCTTGCCGAGGACGATGACTCGGCCGCCGGTCATGTATTCGCAGCCGTGATCACCGACCCCCTCGACAACCGCATTGGCGCCGGAGTTTCGGACGCAAAACCGTTCGCCGACGACGCCGCGAAGGTAGATGTCGCCGGCGATTGCGCCGTAGGCGATAACGTTGCCCGCGATGATGTTCTCTTCGGGCTTGAAGGTCGATTCCCTGGGCGGATACGCGATGATCCGCCCGCCGCTGAGGCCCTTGCCGAGGTAGTCGTTCGCGTCGCCTTCAACTTCGAGCGTGATGCCTTTGGCGAGGAAACATCCGAGCGATTGGCCGGCGCTACCTTTGAACTTGAAGTGGATGGTCTCATCAGGCAGGCCGTTGAAACCATACTTCTTGGCAATCATGCCGGAGAGTGTCGTGCCCACGGTGCGATTCACGTTTTCGATGGGCAGTTCCGCGACGACCTTCTCGCCGCGCTCCAGAGCCGGCCCCGCGAGCCTGATGAGCTGCGTGTGATCCAGCGAGATCTCGAGGCCGTGATCCTGCGCCTGCACCCGACGAACGGCAACGGTGTCGGGGACCTCCGGCTTGTAGAGGATGACGTTGAGATCGATGTACTTCGCTTTCCAGTGGCTGCTGGTGTCCGCAAACTCCAGGTGCTGCGCTTGCCCGACCATGTCTTCGAGCTTGGTGAAACCCAATTCAGCCATGATCTCGCGGAGTTCTTCGGCGATGAAGAAGAAGAAGTTGATGACATGCTCGGGCTTGCCGCTGAACTTCTTGCGAAGCTCCGGGTCCTGCGTCGCGACGCCGACCGGGCAGGTGTTGAGGTGGCACACGCGCATCATGATGCAGCCGGACGCGATGAGCGGCGCGGTGGCGAAGCCGAATTCCTCGGCACCGAGAAGCGCCGCAATGGCGACGTCGCGGCCGGTTTTTAACTGCCCGTCGGTCTGGAGATAGATGCGGCCGCGGAGATCGTTGAGCACGAGCGTCTGCTGGGTCTCCGCCAAACCCAGTTCCCACGGAAGACCCGCATACTTGATCGACGTCAGCGGAGAATTGCCGGTGCCACCCGAATCACCCGAGATGAGGATGTGATCGGCCTTCGCCTTGGCGACGCCGGTGGCGACGGTGCCGACGCCGACTTCGCTGACGAGCTTCACGCTGACCCGCGCCTGCGGATTGACGTTCTTCAGGTCGTGAATGAGCTGGGCGAGATCCTCGATCGAGTAAATGTCGTGGTGGGGTGGCGGCGAGATGAGCGTTACACCCGGCGTCGAATGGCGGATCTTCCCGATGTATTCATCCACCTTGTTGCCCGAAAGCGCGCCGCCTTCGCCGGGCTTGGCGCCTTGCGCCATCTTGATCTGAAGCTCATCTGCGTTAATGAGGTATTCCGCTGTCACACCGAAACGAGCGCTGGCGACCTGCTTGATCGCGCTGCGGCGCATGATCGGTTGGCCATCTTTCCAGGTCGCGGCGGCGTCGGGCGTAAACCTGCGGGAATCTTCGCCGCCCTCACCGGTGTTGGATTTGCCGCCCATGCGGTTCATCGCGATAGCGAGGTTCTCGTGCGCTTCGGTGCTGATCGAGCCGAGGGACATCGCGCCGGTGCAGAAGCGCTTGACGATTTCCTTCGCCGACTCAACTTCCTCAATCGGGACGGGCGGGCGAAGGTCTTGCTTGAATTGAAGCAGCCCCCGGATCGTGCAGCGGCGGCTCGCTTCGTTGTTAACGAGGCTCGTGTATTCCTTGAACGTCTTGTAGCTGTCGACGCGGATGCCGCTGGCGAGTTTTTCACCGGCATCGAGATCGGCGCGAACGGCGGCCTGCATCTTCGCGACGCTCTCGGGATTCCACATGTGCCATTCGCCGTCGCGACGCCATTGGTAGAAACCGCCGGAGTCCAGCGTCTCACCGTTCACCCGGATTGGTGGGAAGCCGCGGCGATGCCGCTCGAGCGATTCGCGGGCGATCGTCTCGAGGCCGATGCCTTTGATCCGGCTTGGGGTCTTCGTGAAGTACCGCTCGATGACTTCCTCCGACAGCCCGATCGCTTCGAAGATCTGCGCGCCGCGATAGGATTGCACCGTCGAGATCCCCATCTTGCTCGCGACTTTGAGAATCCCCTTGTTGGCGGCCTTGATGTAGTTCTTCTTCGCCTTGTCGAAGTCGATTCCTTCAGGCAGCAATCCATCCCGATCCAGATCGGCGAGCGTTTCGAACGCGAGATATGGGTTCACCGCGCCGGCGCCATAGCCGATGAGCATGCAGAAATGGTGGCTTTCGCGGGCTTCGCCGGTCTCGATGACCAGACCGCACTGCGTGCGGGTGCCTTCGCGGATCAAATGGTGATGAACGGCGCTGGTCGCGAGAACCGCGGGGATCGAGACCTTGTCGGCATCGACGCCGCGATCGGACAGAATCAGGATAGACGCGCCGTCGCGAACCGCGCCAGCGGCATCGATGAGCAGTTGCTCGAGCGCAATCTTCAGTCCGTCCTCACCCTCGCTCACGTTGAACAGCATCGACAGCGTGACCGCCCTCAGATCGCCGACGGCGACGGAGCGCAGCTTTTCCAGATCGTAGTTGTCGATGACCGGGTACTTCAACTTGATCAGGTGCGCATGCTTCGGCGTTTCCTCAAGCAGATTGCCCTCGCGACCAAGATACGTGTACATGCTGGTCACGAGTTCTTCACGGATCGCATCGAGCGGAGGGTTCGTCACCTGCGCGAAAAGCTGGCGGAAATAGTTGTACAATAGCTGCGGCTTGTCACTGAGACACGCGAGCGGCGTGTCGTTGCCCATCGAGCCAACAGCTTCCGCACCGCTGATCGCCATCGGGGCGACGATCAGCCTCAGGTCTTCAACCGTGTACCCGAAAGCATGCTGGCGGACCAGGAGCGTGTCGTGGTCGGGATGATGCACCGTCTCAGGCGTCGGAAGATGCTCGAGATCGATCATGTTTTCATCGAGCCAGCGCTTCCACGGGCGCTTGTCAACAAGCCCGCGCTTGATCTCGTTGTCGTCGATAATCCGACCCTGCTTGGTGTCGATCAGAAAAATCTTGCCGGGCTGGAGACGCCATTTCTTCAGGACATTCGCGGGCTCGACCGGGAGCGCGCCGACCTCAGATGCCATGATGCAGAGGTCGTCCTTGGTGACGTAGTACCGGGAAGGGCGCAGGCCATTGCGATCGAGGACCGCGCCGATGAGCGTGCCGTTGGTGAAGGCGATGGAAGCGGGGCCATCCCACGGCTCCATCAGGCAGGCGTGGTATTCGTAAAAAGCCTTCAGGTCCGGATCCATCAGCGTGTTGTTCTGCCACGCTTCGGGGATCAACATCAACACGGCATGAGGGAGCGAGCGCCCGTTAACCGCGAGGAACTGGAGCGCGTTGTCCAGCGTCGCGGAGTCGGAGCCGGACTCGGTCAGCAGCGGATACATCTTCTGAAGCTCATCGCCGAAGACTTCGGATTGCAGCGACGCATATCGCGCCCGCATCCAGTTGCGGTTGCCGCGAAGCGTGTTGATCTCGCCGTTGTGCGCGAGGTATCGATACGGGTGCGCCAGCCGCCAGGACGGAAACGTGTTGGTGCTGAAGCGCGAATGCACGATCGCCATCGCGCTGATAAAGTCCGGGTCCTGGAGGTCCTTGTAATACATCCGGACCTGGTGCGCGGTGAGCATGCCCTTGTAGATGATGCGGTTGGCGGAGAGCGCGTTGACGTAAAAGCCTTCGCGCACCGCTTCGGAGAGCTCACCGAACTCGATGATGTTTTCGATGCGCTGGCGCACGAGATACAGCCGGCGATCAAAATCCGAGCGGTTGAAGAAACTCTCGCCCATGCCGACGAAGACCTGGCGGATTTTCGGCTCGGTCTTCCTGGGGGTCGGACCGACCCATTTCCTGTCCGTGGGCACATCGCGCCAGCCGAGGATGACCATGCCGTAGTCTTTGACCGTTTTCTCGACGATCTTCTGGCAGGCGTTGCGGCTGACCATGTCCTTGGGCAGGAAAATCTGGGCGACTGCGTATTGAGCTTTAGGAGGAAGAGTGATGCCCTGCCTGGTCAATTCCCGGCGGAAGAACTTGTCCGGGATCTGGAGCATGATCCCCGCCCCATCGCCGCTGTCAGGCTCGCAGCCGCAGGCACCGCGGTGATTCATCCGCTCCAGCATCTCGAGCGCGCCGTCAACCACCCGTTTGGACGCTTTCCCCTTGATGTGACATACGAAGCCGACCCCGCAGGCATCGTGCTCAAACTCCGGCAGATACAAGCCTTGCGCCTTCGGCAGGCCGATAAGATGTCCGGGGCGATAAGCCATGATGCAGTTCCCGTAACGTAAAATCGAGCCGGGGAGTATAGGAGTAAATGGCGCGGGAATGCAAACATTTTGCGCTCAGTGTTCCAGCAGATTTAACAGTGAATTGCCTAATTTATAAGCGTGCGTATCGATATCGCTTAGTTTCGCAGCACGCGCTGCTTCTTCCATTATTTTGTCACCACGTCACAGCAGCGGTAGAAGAGTTGTTGGACTTGGAGCATTCATGGCAGAACCCGACAATCACGTCTCAGCCTTGGCTCACCCGAATGCGCCGCTGGGCGGCGGCGGGCCTGGAGGATTCGCCAAGGCGGGGCCGCTGAACTCGAACCCTTTCAAGATCAAACCTTCGGCGCAATCGCCCGCGGGCAAGAGCGCATCATCCGGAGGTAGTGCCGCTCCGGTTTCGCCACCGGCACCGCCTCCTCCCGCTCCCAGGGATTTTGGTCCGGACCTGAAAGATGCTGCCGAAAAACTGATCGGGCAGGCGGTTCTGGGGGATGGCGAATGTTATGCGCTCGCAGACAAGCTGCTGCTGGGCGCCGGCGCCAAGAGCGCCCCGACGTTTGGAAAGATCACGGATGACGCGAACTACGTCTGGGGCGACAAGGTGGAGTTGGCAGATGTCGAGCCGGGAAACGTGCTCCAGTTCCGCAACTTCAACATTGACGTCAAGGTCGACACGAAGATCACGCGCACCTGGAAAGAGAACGGCCTGGATCAGGAGGACTGGAAGACCGACTCCAACACCCAGACGTTCAAGCGCGGCCACCATACCGCCGTCGTGACGGCCTTGAATGCGGATGGAACCCTCACCATCGTCGAGCAGCACCTCACCAATCGCGCAACCGGAACCCTGTTCACGGACATTCGACAAAACGCAATCCCCATCCGTTCGATTCCCGCCAAGACCAAGACCAAGACGGATTTCGAATCCGACCCGGTCCGTGGCCGCGTGAAGGTGGTGACGGTCGAGACCACCACCACCACGGTGCACGGCACGATCTGGGCCTACAAGGCGACCGATCAGGCGCCCAAGCCAAAGGCCAAGCGGAAGTGATTCTGCGGGACCGCTTCGGCGCACTCGCCCACGCTCGCGCGGGTGATCGCGTTCTTGTGTTTCTTCCGACGCGCACGCTGCATCCAACCGGTTGCGAACACGCGCCTCGACCCTCACTCGCTTTCCATTCATCCCTCATTACACTCCCGCCCCATGGCGCTTTACACCGTCGAAACGTTTGGGAAGCTGGAGCCTTTCGTTCACCAGGAGTGGCTTCTTACCAACGGCCTTGGCGGGTTCGCATCATCGAGCGTCGTCGGCTGCAACATCCGGCGCTACAACGGCCTGCTGGTCGCGGCGACCCTGCCGCCCGTGGGGCGGGTGATGACCCTCAATCGCATCGGGGAAATGCTCATCCTCAACGGCGACGTCGACCATCCGCATGAGCTGGCGGTCAACCATTTCAAAGGCGCCTATCACCCGCGCGGCGAAAAGTATCTGAGAAAGTTTGAGCTCGACGATCTGGCGCGCTGGGAGTATCAGGTCGAGACCGTCACCGTCACGAAAGAGCTTCAGATCCCCTGGCTGCGGAACGTGGTGGGGATTCGGTACACGATCCAAACGCCGCCGGGGAAGACGGTGGACCTGCGATTGTTCCCCTTCGTGAGCCTGCGGGATTTTCACGGGATGCGCCATGCCGCGGGATATGACATGCCGACAAAGCTGGAGGGGACGAAACTTGAAGTGTCGGCGGATGAGCATACCCTGCACATGCGCGCGAGCAGCGGGACCTTCACACAGGATCCGAAGTGGTGGTATGGGCACGAGTACGCGATCGAGATCGAGCGCGGCTTCGACGAGACCGAGGATCTCTTCAATCCCGGCTACTTCCAAATCAGCGTGATCGGCAGCGGGAGCATCACCCTCTGGGGCGCACTTGAGGACAAGCTGGATTACGACTGGGATGCGGAACTGAACCGCCGCCGCGATGCCGTCGATGCGGCATGTCATGTGCCGGAGGTTTTAGGCAAGAGGGAAGAGGCAAGAGGGACGGCGCCGGGGTGTGATGATGCCGCGCCGCTGGTGATCAAGAAGCTCGCCCGCGCTGCCAACGACTTCATCGTCTACCGCAAGAGCCCCACCGGTGAAGACGGCTCCACCGTCATCGCCGGCTATCCCTGGTTCGCGGATTGGGGACGCGACACCATGATCGCGCTGCCGGGATTGTTCCTCACCACCCGCCGCTTCGCGCAGGCGAAGCAGGTGCTGTCGGTCTTCGCCAGCTACGTCAGCGAAGGCATGATCCCCAACCGCTTCAACGATTATACGAACGAGCCGGAATACAACACGGTCGATGCGAGTCTGTGGTTCATCCACGCCTGCTTCGAATACCTGCGGCTCAGCGGCGACACGATCACGTTCGAAAAGATCCTGCGCCCCGCATGCCGCGCGATCATCCACGGCTACCAGCGCGGCACGCGCTATGGCATCAAGATGGAAGAGGATGGGCTGATCACTCAGGGGGATTCGAATTCTCAGCTCACCTGGATGGATGCGCGCTGCGGCGATGTCTCCTTCACGCCCCGCCAGGGCAAGCCCGTGGAGATCAACGCCCTGTGGTATCACGCGCTAATGCTCATGGGCGAGACCGACCTCGCCGCCAAGGTGCGGAAAAATTTCCGCGAGGCGTTCTGGATCTCGCCCTTCCGCGGATTGGCGGACGTCGTGCGCGGCGGACCCGCGCCGTACCAGCGCGAGCAGCAGCTTCGCCCCAACCAGATCTTCGCGGTGAGCTTGCGTGATGACTTGCTGCTCCCGGAACAACAGGCGAGCGTGGTGGAGGTCGTGCGCCGCGAACTGCTCACGCCCGTCGGTTTGCGCTCGCTCGCGACCACGGATCCGCTCTACCACGGCCGATACATCGGCACCCCGTTCCAGCGCGACCAGGCGTATCACAACGGCACCATCTGGTCCTGGCTGATCGGCGCGTTCCTTGAAGCTTACCTGCGGGTGCACGAGGATTCGCCGGACTCGATCGCCCAGGCCCGCCGCTGGCTGTCCCCGCTGATCGATCAATTGGATGGCCTGTGTTTAGGCCAAATCGCCGAAATCTTCGAAGGCGATGAGCCGCACCGACCCGTCGGCGCCTGCGCCCAGGCCTGGAGCGTCGCCGAAGTCCTGCGGCTTGCGGTCAGGCTGGGGATGTGAGAGGGATTTCACTTAATTCCCACGCCTTTGTTAGCGGCCCCGCTTGCGGGGCGCGGATTTCAAATGGGAATCAGGCGCGACACCCCTCGGCTTCGCATCGGCTACTATTCCCGCAAACGATGGGAACTCGTGCGAAAGAATGGTTGTGGGGGCTGGCGCTCATGGCGATCACGCTCATCGCGTATGCGCCGATCCTGGGCGGCGGATTTATCTGGGATGATCCGGATTATGTCGTCAACAACGCGACGCTCCGGAGTGCGCGGGGGCTCTTTAATATCTGGGCGCATCCGACGGCGCTGCCGCAGTATTACCCGCTGGTGCATACCACATTCTGGGCGGAGTATCAGTTGTGGGGATTATGGGCGCCGGGCTATCACGTCACCAATGTGCTGCTGCATGGGCTCGCGGCGATTTTGCTATGGCGGGTGCTGAAGAAGATAGCGGTGCCGGGAGCTTGGTTTGCGGCTTCGGCGTGGGCGGTGCATCCGGTCAATGTGGAATCCGTCGCCTGGATCACCGAGCGGAAGAATGTGTTGATGGGAGTCATGTATTTGGCGAGCGCGTGGGCGTATCTGGAGTTCGAGGCAAGAGGCAAGAGGCAAGAGGCAAGAGAGGTGAGGCGACGAAGCGACGAAGGGAGAGAACGGAATCGCGATTCGTGGTATGCGGTTGCGCTTGGTTTTTTTGTGGCGGCGATGTTGTCGAAGACCGTGGCGTGTTCGTTGCCGGCGGCGCTGATGCTCGTGATTGGGTGGAAGCGGGGAAGAGTGACATGGAGCCACCTTCTCTCGCTGACCCCATTCTTTGCGATTGGAGCTTCGCTGGCGCTGGCGACGGCGCATCTGGAGCGGGCGCACGTCGGGGCCATCGGGAAGGAATGGCAGCTCTTCTTTGCCGAGCGGGTGATGATCGCGGGGAGGGCGCTTTGGTTTTATGCGCTGAAGATCCTCTGGCCGGTGAACCTGGCGTTTGTGTATCCGAAGTTTCGCGTTGAGACCTGGCAATGGGTGTTTCCGGCGGGGGTGCTGCTCGCGGTGGCGGTGTTGGGGCTCATGCGGTGGCGCGGGGCGCTGGTGGCGGTTTTATTTTTTGCGGGGACGGCGCTGCCGGCACTCTCTTTCGTGAACGTCTATCCAATGCGGTACACGTTCGTGGCCGATCATTATGTCTACATCGCGAACATCGGTTTGATCGTTCTGGTGACGGCGGCGCTCGCGCGGGCGGCGAATGAATGGCCAGGAATCGCACGCGGTGCTGGAGGAGCCGTGCTGGCGCTCCTGATGATCGGCACCTTCGTTCGCGCGGGTGTGTTCGTCGATGAGCTTTCGCTCTGGCGGGATACCGTGGCCAAGAATCCAAACTCGTGGATGGTGCACACGAACCTGGGCCGGGTGCTGGCGGATGCGAAGAATGTGAACGAAGCGGAGCGGCATTTTCAGCGGGCGCTGGAGCTGGCGCCGGGGCTGCCGGAGACGCACTGGAATGTAGGGATCAACCTCGCGGCGACGGGCGATCCCGCCGGCGCGCTGCGGGAATATGATGAAGCGCTGCGGCTCGATCCGACCTTCGGTGAAGCGTATTACAGTCGAGGCAATCTGCTGCGGGATCAGGGGAAACCAGCGGAGGCGCGCCGGGAGTATGAGGCGGCGATTCGTTTCTCACCCGCGCATGCGAAGGCGCATCGCAATCTGGGATTGCTGCTCGATCAGGAGAAGATTTTGGATGGTGCCCGACGAGAGTTTGAGGCGGCGATCAATGCGGAGCCGGAATATGCCGAGGCGCATAACGATCTGGGAAAGGTGCTGGTGCGGCAGAAGCAGTTGACCGAAGCGGCCGGGCATTTCGCGGAGGCCGTGCGGATCAAGCCGGCCTTCGCCGAGGCGCGGCTGAATTTCGGATCGGTCCTGATGGCGCTCGGCCAACTGGCGGAGGCGGAGAAGCAGGTGCGCGAGGCAGTGCAACTCGATCCGTCGCTCGCAAAATATGCCGAGCAGGCCCTAAAGAGGTAGGGGCGACGCCTGCGTCGCGGTCGCGGCGCAGCCGCGAATCTTGCGGTTATTCGACGCTCCGCGTCGACCGCGACGCAGGCGTCGCCCGTACAGCCGCGGATGAATTCACAAGGCGGAGACAGGCGGGACGGGGGAGCGAGGGCGCAGATCTTCGATACGTTTCACGATCGCGTCGCTTTCCTCGCGCGCCTCCCGAATGGGGTCGAGCAGATCGTCGATCCAGGCGAACGTGGTGGTGGCTAAGTTCAGACTCGGGTCGCTTGTTCCATCCGCGCGGCGATGCCGCGCAAGGAGCTTCGCCACCCGCCGGCTCGTGTCCCACCGGACGTAGGCCCAGAGAAAGACGAACCAGATCAGCAGAAAGCCCGCGCTGTGCAGCATGTAGGTGGCGCTGAGAATTTGGACAATGAGGAGGGCGGTTTTGGTGGTGAAGCCGCTGAATCCCTGCTGGAGGAAGATTTCAAGCAGGGGTTGGACGAAGGGGAACCAGAGGAGTGCGCCAAGGGTGAGGAGCCAGCGGATCGGAGCGAAAACCAGGCCGCGCCGCGCGAGTCGATCAAGCGCAGCGCTGCGCTGCTGTGCGACGGCTCCACTAAGCGCGCGGGAAAGCTCCGCGGTCGCGGCATCAGCGGAGATTTCCTCCCAGAGCTTTCTCGTGCGATACAGATCCGCCAACATCGGGTGCGAGCGATGCAGCGTCGCGAAGCTGGCTTGGATGGTGCTCGCGATCGGCGGGTGGGAACGGCACAGGTGCGTCTCGACCAGTGATCCGGAGGTCATCGCCCCGGGCGCGGCGCTCGCGCGGTAAATCCCGAGCAATGGAGCCAGCAGGGTGTGGACGAGATTCACCAGCGGCCAACGCGCCATCCGGCGGGTGAGGCTCTCATCGGTCATCGCGAGTCGGTGGCCGGGATCGTCAAGGATGCTCGGAATGACCTCATCCATCAGCGGTTCGGCAAGCCGGGCGGCGGTAAGTTCCTGGGCCTCTGTTTCCAATTGCTTCAGACGCTCAGCGCGGGCGGGGAGATTCTGCGAATCGAGCCAACTGAGAAGCGAACGTTCCTGCTGGCTCTTTGCCAGTTGAACGGAACGCCGGACATCGGTCTGGGATTTCTCCTGCGCCAGCGCTTGTCGAAGCTGGGGGAGCTCGAAGCGATCGGGATGAATCGCGCTGATCAGAAACACGCGCGGAGGTTGTGGAAGCTCCAGGACTCTCGCGATGCGCCGGGCGTAATCGGCACGAAGGTCTTCGTGGGAAGAGCGATCCAGTTGATCAGACTTGTTAAGCGCGAAGAGAAAGTTGGCGGGATCATTGCCTTGGGCAACGGCCGCGAGGAGCTTCTGCGGCTGCTGATCCGCATATTTTTCAATGCTCTGAATCCAGATCGGGAAGAGCATGTGACGCAGCATTTTCCGCGTCAGGTTGACGTGATTCTCGTACCGGCTGTCGATGTCCGGAAGGTCGAGCAGGACTTGATGCTTTAGCTCGGGAAGGTCGTGAGCGACGACCTGGAATTGATCCGGGGCTTCGCGCGTGAGCAGTTGCTGAAGCGCGGGCAGATGCGACGAGTGAGCGTAGGCGATGGCGGTTTCGGTGCCGCGCCCGAACGAGGTGGGGGTGGAGAGATTTTTTCCGGCGAGCGCGTTGACCAGCGCGGTCTTACCAACTTCTTTGCCGCCGATGAGACCAACGAAATAAAAAGGCGCGGCGTCGTTGAGTTGCAGCGTCGGCGAGTCTACGGAGAGCGCGGCGGGGGCGGCCACGCCGGTGAGCGTGGCGACTTCGTGGACGAGTTGTTCAAGATCGGCGTTCATGGGCAGTTCTTAAATTAAGGAAGTCGACGCGGGCGGCGCCTATAAATCTGTGGCAAGCCCCTCCGCGAGTTTCCGAAGCCTGTCGATCGTCTGTTGAGACGGCGCTTGACCGTTGATCCAGTCGCACGCGAACTTGATCTGTTCGTGCGCAAGCCGCTCGAAGCGCATGGCGATCCGCTTGTTGGTGAGCCTCGTGCGCCCGGCGACTTCGTTGCTCAGGCGTTCAGTGAGCCACGCGGCCACGGAGTAGCCCCCCAGGATCATGAGGTCGATGTGCCCGAAGAACGCATGATGGGTGGCGACGACGATCGCGAGGAGGTACGGCGCCGCCTCCGACCATTGCGTGAGCTTTTCGCCACCGGGCAGGTGCCGGATGACTTTCATGAGGATGGCGGTATCGCGCGGCGTCGCGTTCCAACGATTTTCCAACCAACTTTTGAGATCGGCGAGTTCTTCATCCGCGATCGCGCCGGCGCGAGCGCGGTCGAGGAAGATGCGCCCGGCGAGCGGGGCCGCTAACGGAGGTGCAGATTCAGTTTGCTCCGCTGGGATCGATTCGATCCATCGCTGGGCCGACAGTGAAGAACGCAGCGTGTCTTCAATTCGTGCTTGAAGGACCGAGAATTGGTCGATGAGCGCGGCATTGAAGTCCGGAACCTCCCGGGCGTCGCCTTCCATCGCATCGTTGAGCGCGGAGAGATCGGCCTTACCGGTCATGAACCAATCCCAGGTCGTGCGCGGAAGCCGCACGAGAAGGCTCGGCACCTGCCGGACGCGATCGAGGATGCGCTGCGGGCCCATCAGGTAAAGAATGCTGCGCTGCTGCAGCCGGCGGGCGAGTTGCCGAGTGAGCGGGTTGACATCAACCGTGGGCTCCGGCGCTTCCATCGCGCGAAGACTCTCGATCAGGCGTTTCGCTTCTTCGCGATCGTGCTCGAGCGGCGCGAGAATCTGATCGTGCAAGCGGTCCAGCAAATCGACGGCACGGTTGCGCAGGCCCACTTCTCGCTGCGCCGTGTTGATGCCGGGGAGGTTTTTCAACGTCTCGGCAAGCGCGCTAAGACCGGCGCCGTTTGCCGGCTGAAACGGTGAATCATCCCTCGGCACCGCGAACACCGGCGCGTTCTCGTAGCCTTGAGTCGCCAGCTGTTTCGAGTAATCCTCGACGGGCGCCTGCTCTTCACTCTTGTTCATCACAAAGAGCGCCGGAACCGCGTAACGATGCGCCAGTCGATAGTACGGAAGCAGCTCGGTCATCTGATACTTCTCCGGAGTGACGAGAAAAAGAACCGCCTGCGCCCACCGAAAGGCACGGTCCGCCTGCGCGTGGTGTGCGGGGTTGTCGCCATCGAGATCCGGAGTGTCGATCAGCGTTGTGCGATGCGTGAGATCCGATGCGTGTTCGACAATGATAAGCCGATCCGGCTCGCCGCGCGCGGGGAGCTCTTTGGCCGCTTCGTGGGGAAGGTTCAGGTAATTCGACGGGATGCCGGCTTGTGAAGCCGTCAGCGCCACAGCGCCGGCGGTGAATGTTCTTCGGAAACTGGCTGCGGTGAGATCAGCGCCCAGAAGCCGGTTCACAAGCGTGCTTTTGCCGGTGCCCGTGCCACCGAGGATCGCGATCGTTTTCGGATCATTGGAATGATCTTCATGATGAAACTGAAGGGCAGCCGAAGCCGCGCGCCAGCGAGCGATTGAGTCCGCAATTGAACTCGAGACTGTGAGCGAACCAAGCAGTTCGTCAAGCGATTGGAGCCGGGATGAGATCGATGATGTGCGCAAGACCATCAACCCGTGGTAATACCACAAAGCGAGCACGGGTTGAATTCGACGCATTTGTAGGGGCGACACGACTCGTCTGAGAGTCTGTGAAAATTTGACTGTAGCACGGGCATCTTGCCCGTGTTGATGATGCGAACACGGGCAAGATGCCCGTGCTACGGAAAAAGTTCACTCGCTCTGAGCTCGTCGAAGTCAAGTGTCGCCCCTACCAGTCGGATCGGGTGGCGTGGTAGGGTTGGGGTGTGAAGCGGTCGCTCCTCATCATTCTTTTGCTCGCTCTCGTGCTCCGGCTGGGATGGGCTTTGACCAGGCCCGCCGATGAAACTGCCCTCGCACCCCTCCCGGATCAGCGGGAATATCTGGAGTGCGCGCGCAATCTGTTAACCAGCGGCGAACTTAAATTTGTCGACCCCCGATTCAACGATGACGTGCGCGCGTTTCGCACGCCCGGGTATCCCGCATTCGTGGCCGCATGTGGGGCGAATGTGCGCATCGTGCGAGTCATTCAAACCATCGTCGACACGCTCACCGCTTTAGCCGCTTTTTTGCTTGCCTGTCGATGGTTGCCGGCGTGGGGAGGTCTGCTCGCTGCATCTTTGGTCGCCGTCAATCCATTCCTGATCTACTTCACCGGCTTGGTATTAACCGAGACCCTGTTCACCGCGATGTTGGCATGGGGGATGGTGCTCTTGGTCACACGGAACGGGAAGTGGTGGGTTCTCGGCGGTCTGGTCCTGTGCCTGAGCATCCTGGTGCGGCCAGGCGCCCTGGGGTTGCCGATTGTGCTCGCTTTGGCTTTTGCGCTTGCGAACCGACATCAGCCTTTTCCGTATCACGAGGACGCGAATGCAATCGTCAGGCGGTGGCCCCTTCCCGTGGGTGCGACGATAGTGCTGCTAAGCCTGCTGGTCCTGTCGCCTTGGGCCTTTCGAAACTATCGCATCATCGGCAAATGGGTCTGGTCCAGTACAAACACTGGGTTCAGCGCCTATGACGGCTTCAATCCCGATGCCTCCGGCGCGAGCGATCAGTCGTTTGTAAAGTCGATGCCACAGTTGCGCGGAATGCAGGAATCGGAACGAAGCGAGTATCTGTCCAACCGAGCCTGGACCTTCGTCCGAGAAGACCCTCGAACGGCGACTGAACTGGCGGTGATCAAGCTTGCGCGGACCTGGAGCCCCCAACCGCTGAGCGCGACACTCTCAAGACCCTTGTATGTCGTCATCGGCTGGCTGTTTGCCGGCCCGATCTATGTGCTCGTGCTGATTGGGATTTGCTATGGGACACTGCCGCGAATGACAAAACTGTTTCTGCTCATTCCGGCGATATACCTTAGTATTGGCGCGATGCTGAGCGTGGGTTCGCTGCGTTATCGGATCCCCGCGGAAGTACCCTTGACCGTGTTGGCCGCCAGCGCGGTGGTAACGATGTCACACCTGTGGAATGAACACCTCGGGTGGAGACGCGCGGAGGATGCTCAAGGCGTTTGATACGGATCCTGCTTAATTCCTGCGCCTTGGGTTAGCGGCCCCGCTTGCGGGGCGCGGCTTTCAATCGAGAATCAGGCGCGAGAATTGAACCCAATCCGTTTGAGTCCGTCGGGAATACCGAAAGCTTGTTTTTTTGATGTCGCAGTCATTTCTCACTCCCGACAAATTGTTCGATCGCCCCTGGCAACCCGGGCACGCTTTCGGGCGGAAACCATCCCGCTTGCGCCGCGCGTTCATGATGTCTTTGTTCCTGCTGCTGTGCTCGATCATCGCCGGCTACCTGTATCTCACCGATACCGAACGCGTGCGCAGCATGGCACAGCAATATCTGACTCAACTCATCGGCGGAAAGGTGGAAGTGGGCAGCGCGGCGCTTTCGATCTTCGAAGGCTTGCGCCTGAAGGAGGTGAAGATCTCCGTCGATGCCGCCGATGCGCCGGATTCACTTCTCTTTTCAGCGCAGCAGTTTCATATCAAGTATGGCGTGCGGGAGTTGATCGCCGGCCGAATCGAAGCCGCGCAGATGGTGGCGATTGAGCCTCATGTCTATCTGACGGAGAACGTCGATTCCGGCCGCTGGAACTACCAGCGATTGGTTCGCGAGCCTCGCGCCGTAACCAAGCCCACGAGGGGCGGGCGAATGATCGGTCTGCCCGAAATCATGCTCCGAAATGCGCAGGTGGATTACAACGAAATTCGCGGCGGAGAGCGCAACAAACTTGCCTCGATAACCATCGAGGCCCATTGCGTGCCCAGCGCCGATGGGCAACGCTTTCTATTCGAGCTTCAAAGCCGCGGTGGGGACAGCGAACTGACCAGCACGATGGGGCCGACTGCGACAGGCGCCGTCGATCGCGATCTTCGCGCCGTCAGTGTCCAGGTGCGGGATATCGAGCTGTTGAGATTGAGCACGATGTTGCCGAATCAGGTGCGATTGTTCGCCGCACGCCACGATTTGCGGGGTCGCGTGGATGTCCCTGTCCTCGTCTATCAACCCGCACGCGATGGGCAGGAAGCAAACTACAGAGTCGTGATGGAACTAGGCGGCGTGAAGCTCAAGGTTCGCCCGCAGGAGTGGCTGTCGAAGCACGAACTCGAGCGCCAGGACTGGACGATCCACGCCCTGGATCTCATGAAAGATGCCGGGATGAACAATACCGGCGCCGTCGCATATCTCACCTCGCTCGTCGAGGCCGCGCCGATCGAGCTGGATCAAGTGTCCGGGCGGTTCGAGTTCACGCAGGACGGGATCACCATCATCGGAATGAAGGGGCGGATCGAGAACAACGAGTTGAACATCGACGGCGAGATCAACGGATATTCACCCACCTCTCCCGTGAGCATTCATGTTGCGTCGTCGCCGAAAGAGCACATCGTCATTCCGACGGCGCCCCGTTACGCCAGCGCCATGCCGCGGCAGATGCTGGACGTGTATGACAACGTTCGACCATTCGGGAAATGCGATCTGAAAGTTTCGCTCAATCGCCCGACCGACGGCGCCAGGCTCGAAGTCGCCGGCGCGGTCGACATCATCGACGGCGGCTTGTGCTACAGCAAATTCGCCTATCCCCTGCGAAAGGCGAGCGGGAGAATCCAGTTTGGTCCCGATGCTGAGACCAGCATGGATTGTGTGAAGCTCATCAACTTGAAGGGCAGAGGCGTTGCCGGAGGCCCGAACGAGAACGTCATCGTGAGCGTCGACGGCATCATCGGTCCCCTGCCCGGTGAGCCGGCCGTGGATGTCACGGTCTCCGCCAACGGGGTGCGGAACGAGCCGGCGCTGATGCGCGCGTTTCCATCGGAAGTTCATGAGGCATTTCATTTCATGGATGCCGATCGAAAGGGAGAACTGCCAACCTTCGTCGGAAGCTTCGTCTGCAAAGTTCGCAAGAACCTCGGCGAGCACAAGCCGCACATCGATACAACCGTTCAGCTCCTCGACGGCGCCGGCAAGATGGCGGTGTTTCCGTATCCACTGAAGAACGTCACCGGCGTCCTGCATATCGTCGACGGCGCGGTGGAGATCCGCGACGTCAGGATAAAGCGCGCTGAATCCGAAATGCGGGTGGATGGATCCGTGAGCTGGCGCGCGGGCATCGGACGCCCGCTCGCGCCGGGGGAGCATCCCGGTGATCTCACACCCGTTCGCCCCGACTTGAAGATCAGCGCTAAGAACGTCCCCGTGGATCATGAACTGCTGGCGGCAATGCCAATCGCCCAGCGGAACTGGCTTGAAAAAGTGGGAGCGACCGGAAAGTTCGATCTGTCGGGATGGGTGCGGGCGGAGCCGAGCAAGACTTCAGCCAAAAGTTCGGAAGAGATTGCTCACGAATTCGATATCGCGTTGCATGATGCATCCATCTGGCCTGTCCAGGGCGTCTACGCGGTGTCCAACCTTCAGGGAAATCTTCACCTGTATCCGAACGGCATGGAGATTCGCTCCCTGACCGGCAACCATGGAAAGGGCGATCTCGCCGTCTCAGGTTCCGCCGCCTGGCCAGAGAATCGACCAGGCTTGGCGCTGAAGGTGCACGCGAAAAATCTGGAATTGGATCAGACGCTTTATCACATACTTCCCGAAGCCGCCAGATCGAGCTGGGATACGATCCGACCTGAGGGAATGGTCGATGCGGATCTCGATTACCGCGGCGGCTTCGCAATCGCCAATACGCCCGATGCGCCATCCCCGGCAGCGACACAAGCGACAAGTCAACCGACCGATGCCTTGGCAGGACTCAACCTGACCGTGCGCCCCCGGAAGCTCGCCGTGACGCTCAAAGCAGTGCCCTATCGACTGGACGATGTGCAAGGCGTCTTTCAACTCAAGCAGGGGAAGATCGTTCTGGAAAACATCACCGCCCAGCACGGGCCCGCAAAGGTTGCGCTGAGCGGCATGGGCTGGACGTCAAAGATGGATTGGGACCTGAAGCTCAAAGGCGACGATCTGCCCGTGGATGATGAGCTTCGCAAGGCGATGCCAAGCGCGCTCGCCGGCATACTGAATTCAATGAAGCTCGCGGGGAAACTAGACATCGAGTTTACCAAACTGCTCATCCGCGGAAAGACAAGTTCCACCGCGCACGGCACGGCAAGTCAAGCCACCGCGCCATCCGGCGATGGGCCGCTGGATATTGACTTTGTGACCAAAATCAACGGCTCAACGGTTTCGGCGGAGCTCGGCGTCCCGATCTCCGAAATGAATCCCGCAATCGAGCTGGCAGGTTCCGTTCGCAACAGCCGGCTCGACGCACTCGCCGGCCCCATTGATGCCTCGACCGCCATCATCTCGGGCCGGCCGGTGAAGAACTTCCACGCCGAAGTCTTCAAGCCCTCCGGTCAGGACGGCCTGCGCGTCGCCAACCTCCGTGCCCAAATGGCCGGCGGCGAAGTCGCCGGGCAAGTCGATGTGGTCTTCCCCGAACACGCGCCTTCAAAGTACGTCATGAACCTGGTGCTGAAAGGCGCCGACTGCCGCGAACTGACCGGAGAGAAGGACATCGCCGGTGAGATGAACGCATCACTCGCGCTCGAAGGCGAGCTCGGAAACGCCAACAACCGCCGCGGCCGCGGCGACGTCGCCGTCAGCGGAAAGACACTCTACAAAATGCCCCTCGTCCTGGGCTTGCTCCAGGTGACCAATTTGTCCCTCCCGCTATCCAGCCCGTTCAACGAAGGATCCGCGCGCTACAACGTCACCGGACAAAAGGTGATGTTTGAATCCATCGAGGTCCGCGCCAAGGATCTCTTGATCAGCGGCTCCGGCCAAATGGATTTCGGAACCAGGAAGGTCAACCTCACCTTCACCACCGACAACCCAAACTGGCCGAAGGTTCCCATCCTCGGCGATATCGTTCAGACGGCCAAGCACGAGCTCTTGCAGATCCACGTAAAGGGCACCTTGCAGGAACCCAAGGTCAGCGCCAGCGCCATGAGCACCTTCACGACGACCGTCGATGAGGTCTTAAAAGGCGATGCGAAGTAAGGGGAATGGGCGCGTTTCGCGAACCGATACGGATTTCACTTAATTCCCGCACCTTTAGAGCGAATTTCACATCAGTGTACACCGTAACCGCATTTGATAAACCAGCCCCGTGCGTCGTCGGGAGTCACCGCGGCAAAGCCGTCGCTGGCGGCTTGGCCCAGAGCGGGAGCGGTTCTGGCCGCCACGCCACGCACGTACTGTTTGACCTTGGACCAGCACGGCTCGATCGGCGAGAGGTCCGGTGAGTACGGCGGCAAAGGCATGAGGCGTGCCTGCCGTTGCTCAATCGCTTTGCGGCACGCCATGGCCTTGTGGGGGGAGA
>JBBRYX010000033.1:0-30266 GCA_038237225.1 Tepidisphaerales bacterium
GAGAAACGCTCAAAAAGACCGGTTCGAACCTGCTCATTGAGCAGAAGAACCTCGCCGTCGATTTCCACGAACCTTGGAAATCCGTTGAAAAATATGGCCGTCTTGCCCACCACGACACCGCGCCGACTCAGGTCGGCGCGGTGTTGGCTGGTGAATCCAGCATGTTTTTCAATGTAGCGGAGAGGGAGGGATTCGAACCCTCGAACGGGTTTAAGCCCGTTACAGCATTTCCAGTGCTGCTCCTTCGGCCACTCGGACACCTCTCCGGAGGAGTGGGCAATCATAGGGATGGCAGCGCTTCCGACAAGATTACAGGCGGGGTTCTTCGAGCGGAACCGGGCAGACGTTTCTTCGTTTGCAGCTTGGGCAGTGGTGGCCTTCCCAGATTTCGTTGAAGTACTCGCTGACGGACTCGATGAAGGCGGGGCTTGTCGTCCAGATGCCTGCTTCGAAGTTCCGTCTGCCGTCGGCTTTGGCGCCGAGTCCCGCGCCGGTGAGGTTGGCGCTGCCGACGTACATTCGATTGGTGTCGATGATGACGGCTTTGGTGTGGAGCCGCGGGCAGCGGCGGATGATGAGATTCTCCGGCAACGCGGCTTTCAGCTCGATGAGCGCGGCAGCACTGGGAGTGCCGGCGTGGAGGAGGCGGATCTCGACGCCGGTGGCGGCGAGCCTGCGGAAGTGCTCGATGATTGACGGCGCACGGCGGCCTCGCGCGGACGGGATGAGCATGGCTTTGAAGTCGGCGGTGGCAATGTCGACACTGATGCGCGCCTTGAGGATCCCGTCCATGACGACCCGGCGGAGATGGTCCGCATCAAGGATGAGCTCGGCTTGGCCCGTAGCAGCGAAGGGGTTGTCGCGGCGGGCGCGGAGGATGGGGAGCGAACTGCGCATCGGGCCGGTTTCTTATCGGCACGAGGGAGACGGAGACGGTAGCGAGCTGAGGTAAAACTTTCTGCCAGTTTTGCGCGGATGTCGCGACAGGCACGACGCAACATCGAAATTTATACCGGGAAGAAGCGGTTTTCGGCGGCGTTCTGAGGTGTTATTTAGCGAGGAGAGGGTTTGCGGTGTTTCGGCACGACCTTTGTTCTACTTAATTCGTTCGAGTCTGAGAGCCAGTTCAGAAATGACCGGCGTTTAGACAAGAACACGGGTGATCATGAAAATGGTTACCCTTATTTTGCCCGCGCATTCCGGCCCATTCACACCTGAACCCGGGCCGGAACCCCATAGCCCGCGGCTGACGTCACCCGACGTCAGCCGTTTTTTTGCGCGCTTTGTTACAAGGGTTCCCCGTCGCGCCGGTTACCAGAATCACTGTGCGCTCCCGTAGCACGGGCATCCTCCCCATGTTGAAAATTCGGCCACACGGGCAAGATGCTCCGTCCTACTGATGACGTCTGTTCTCCGCGCGCAAAATCTCCAGCACCGAAGCATTCAACTTCCCATTCGTCCCCACCGCATCTCTTCCAAAAATCGTCTCTTCCCCGGCCCAGGTGCTGAACCTGCCCCCGGCCTCCCTTAGGATCGGCACCATCGGCGCACAATCCCAGGGATTGATCGAAGCATCAAGCATGATCTCCGCCCGCCCCGTCGCCACCATCACATAGCCGTAACAATCGCCCCATCCGCGATTGAGCTTCACCTGCTCGGCCAGTTTCTCATAGGCATCGGAGCGCTTCATCAGCGTCGCGGCGCTCGTCACCACCAGGGTTGCGTCGTTGAGATCCGAAACCTCCGACACTCGCGCTCGGCGTCCATTCCAGGTACATCCCAGCCCATCGGCCGCACACACCATCTCATCCGTCGCCGGCAAATACACCGCCCCGACCCGCGGCTTCCCCTTCACCTCCACCCCGATCAGCACTCCATACATCGGCACCCCATGAATGAAACTCTTCGTCCCATCAATCGGATCGATAATCCACTTGTACTCCGCATCCCCCTTCACCTCCCCGTGCTCCTCCCCCAGCACCGAATGTCCCGGAAAATATTTCTCCACCATCTCCCGAATTACCAGTTCCCCCTCGCGGTCGGCAATCGTCACCGGCGTATCGTTCGACTTCGTATCCACCGCCACCCCCGCGTTGTACCAGCCCAGCGTCTTTCGCCCCGCGACATACGCCGCCTCGCACGCCACATCCAACAGCTCTCTGAGTGATGGTTCCGCCATGCCCGCACAGTAAGCCGACGGCAGGAGTTTTCAACCCAGGCCACCATCGTTTTTTCGCATCAGTTTCCGCGCTTCCTCGAGCATTTCTTGTCGCTTCTGTTTCAACATGAGCTTCAAATCCGCATCCTCATATCCCAGGCGCTTCCCCGCCTTGCGCAGCAGATACGTCTCCGCTTTGGAGATCGTTCCATCCGCCAGCGCCATCCCCGCCATCTCGCGCAGCCACGCCATCGCTTCTTCGCGATCCCTCGGCTCCGGCGCCTGCATCCCGCCAGTCGCCATCGCCGCGATCATGCCCTCGACGCGATCCGCGGGGAGCTTCCGTTGCGCTCCTGTCGCGACCAGCATCCGCCTCTCGCGTTCGTCGATGTTCCCATCCGATGCCGCCATCTGGACCATCCACGCGAGCACACCGCTCGCGGACGGAGCGCCGGCAACCTCGCGCACCTCCTCTCTCGAAACGTCCGGCGTCTCGACGAGCCTCGCCGCACTTCCCGCCTTCACATCCTCCAGCGCCCAGCCCCTGGACCCATCATTCAAAACCGTTCCGCAGAACTCGCACGCGTTTGATTCGCCCGTCGTCTCCGGCCCGCCACAATTCGGGCAGTGCGCCGACGAGATCCCACGATCCGCACGGCTTCTCACGCCACTCTTGCGTCCCAGCACCAGCGTCGTTCGCATGACCGGACTCTCCCCCATTTTTCGAGGCCGCTCACCCGTCCGCTCCACGAACTTGCTTCCCGACCACGTGACCACCACCAGCGCGCGATCGCGATCCTCGCCCGGCACAACCGCCGCCGTGTCGACAGCGCCCACGCCGCATTCGCCAAACCACGACCGCGTTCCGCCGCTTCCGTCTTCACGCAGCTTCTCGGAAAACTTTCCGCAATACTCTTCCGTCGCCACCTTGCGCAGCGGCTTCGCATCATTCAGCCGCGTTGCCTCGAGCCACCGCCAAAAAAGTACGCTCGCCCGATCCTCAAGCTCATCGGCCGTCAGTTCCGGATCGACTTGGCGCATCGCGCTCATCCCCCGGACTTCCACATGCGATCGTTCCCGATATTCGGACTCCTGCGTAATCTCGCAGAGCACCCAGTCGTGCTCCCCGCTCTTGAGCAGCGACTGACAATGCGCGCAGCTCGCATTCTGATTCATCTCGATCGCGGCGCCGCAGTTCGGACAATTCCCCTCGATGAGCCCTTTCCCGCTCACGCTTGCGGCACCGACTCGTCGGATGAACGTCCAGTATTCGACGAACCACTCGCGCTGTTTTGATCCCGAAACGTGCCGTCCATCCGCCAGCGACACTTCATGATCAATGGCGGATGCGGAGATTCGCACCGTCGCGGATTCAAACACATCTCCCGCCCACACATCGTCCAAGCCGACTTCGCTGACGCGAATCTCATCCATCTGATCGCGCACCCCGAGCGCCTGCTGTTCGCGGATCTGCAACGTGAACCGCTCGATGACGCCATCCGACAAGAACGCACGCACGCCGGACAACTCATGCCCGCACCATGCCGCCTGAATCTTCAGGAAGGCATCCCGCACCCGCGCATAGAAGCGATCGGGGTTGAACGTTGGATCCCGGGCCTTCAGTTCCTCTTCCGCGGTTCGTCGCTCTTGTGCGCCGTGCAGGATCACACCCTGCCGGATCGTCCCCGCCTGCCGCTGCTCGTTCACCTTCTGAGCAATGATGATCACCACGACGATCAGGATGATGATGAAAATGAAAATGACGGTCCCCGTATCCGTCGATCCGGATCCGCCCGAACCTCCGCCTCCGTGAGAATGAAATCCACCACCGCCGCCTCCCCCGGATGAATGCCCGCCACCGCTCGAATGCCCACCGCCGCCGCCCGAGAAATGGCCGCCACCGCCCGCCCGCCCATAGCTGGACGAATTGAACGCGATCAACCCGATCAGCATCATCAGCCCAATCGCCGTCGTCTTCTTCATTTCACTTTCGAATCTGTTTCGGATTTCGAGCTTCGAGCTTCCGATTGTATTTCCTTGATCGCCTTCCCGAAATGGTCGATCGCGTCCAGGTGCCGGTCCCGCGTCACCGCCAGCGTCGGCTTCCAAGGCGTCAGAAAAAATCCCTTCAACCGCTCCTTCGACAACTTCTCCCGGCAGAACTTGATCGTCCCGTAGATATTCTCCGGCGTCTCCCAGTTGCTTACCGTCGGGATCTGCTCATACCCCGCCTTGTCCAAATCCATGTATGCCTTCACGCACTCGATGGATTCATTGAACACGCCGCCGTACACGCTCTTCGCACCGCCTCTCACCGGCTCGCGATACCAGTTGCTCTGCACCACGCTCTTTGCCATGCGCTCATAAAACTCCGGCCCGTGGTTCCACACATAGTCCGACCAGATCCAGCTCTTCACGCCGCGCCCTTCCACCTGGTATCTCAGGAAATCGAAATCCTCCCACCACAGACCATGCTTCCGCAGCACGACGTGCCGGAACTCTTCCTGATGCTGAATCTCCTCTTCATCCATCCCGAGGTGGAAAAACCGCGGCTTATTAAAGATCTCAATCACCTCGCCAATCAGATCCTCGCACACCTTGTAATAAATCTTCGAGCTGACCATCCGCGCATACTCCCCGAGCCACTGATCGTGACAGGTGGAGAAATTCATCTTCGGAATCGCCTCCAGCCCCATCACCTTCATCCGCTCGATTTCCTTCTGAAGCTTCTCCACCTCCCACGCATGCTCGACGGCGATCTCTGGATGGGAGCGATACTTCACCCCATCCCCCAGATCGATCACCACCATGTTCATCCCCGCCGCCACCATCTTCTCGAGCAGCTCATTCCAAAGCTTCTCATCGAATCGCAGATAAGGCCGGGCACACCAGTGCGGCCCCATCTTCGGGTTCTCCCAGTCGCCCCACATGTTGTAAGACAGGTGAAGCAGGTTTGCGAAGATCATGTGTTCTCCTAAGTTTCAAACCAACCGGTCAAGCCAGGAACCCGGTTTTCGAGCACCATGCGCAACCGCCACAATGAGAAGCCGCTTCTGCTGCAGTTCATAAACAACGAGGTAAGGATAGTCCTCGAGCATCTTTCGCCGCAAATCATGTGACGGGACGCTCACAAGCCGCGGATAACGGATTGGATGCAGCTCAATTGCGATAAAAGCATCGAGTAGATCACTCAGAAACTTTTCCCCCAACCCCGCCTGTTGATCCTCATACCACTGCGCTGCTGCACGTAGCTCGGCATCCGCATCGGGATGGATCGTTACGCTCATTTCCTCCTGCGCTGTTCCAGCGAGCGTCTCGCACCCGCAATTGCTTCGCGAGCATCAATCGGTGTGACCTCTCCACGATCAACCTGCTCTAATCGCCGCTTGATTTCCGCCGCCCAAGCCGCCTCCACCTCTTCAGGCGTATTGGCATTGGGGGGCTCCAAGCTCAAAAGCAACTGCTTTGCCAACTCCGCTCGGTCCTCGACCGAAAGGCTCATCACCTTATCCACAAAATCCGCTTGAAGCGTCATAACTCACCTCAATCATTATCTGCTTCATTTGAAGGCCGGTCAAAGCAATTCGTCCTAGCCCTCCCTCCCCGCCTCCTGCACCTTGATGTACTTGCGAAACAAGATCAATCCCACCGGCGCGATCGAAGTCAGAAGCGCAATCACCAACCACAGCTTCTCTCCATGTCGCTCGCCCACGCGCGGGCAAAACTTCGCCAGCAAGAACCCCGACAACAATCCCACCGTCAACTTCGCGACGAAGAACGGGAGATAGGACAAGGCCATATAAGAGGCCTCCTGCCCCTTCGGCGCAATCACTGCCGCGTACTCATACAACCGCGGCGAATAAAACGCCTCCCCGAACGAAACCGCCGCGAAGAACAGCGCGATCGAAACGTACCACGGGTTTACCGCCCCCTGCACCCCGAGCCACTTGTGCCCGATCACGTGCCCCAGCCACCCGTCCGCCAGCGGCTGATAAACCCGCACCGGCACCGCCATGATGAACACGCTCATCGCGCCAAAGATGCAGCCGAACACCACCATCTTGTACGCGCTCACCCGCTGCGTCAGCGCTCCCACGATCGGTACCAACACAATGATCAGCCAGTTGTTGATCGTGCTCAGCCTGCCGACCGGCGCCCCTTCGCCAAGCTCCCGAATGCCGAACGGCGTCAGCGTGTACGATGTGTGATAAAAAATCATCCGCATGAACGTCGCGAACATCAGGAACACCAAAAATCGCTTGAATCCCGGCTGGCGCCACAACCCGCCAAAAATCCGCACCGTATCTTTCCCCGCATCGCGCGCCGTCAGCACCAGCGCGCGGATCATTCCGCCGCCCCGGTACTTCGATTCCGCCGGCGTGATCGTCACCCCTTCATCTGTCACATCCACCCCTTCCCGCATAAAAAAATACACAAAGATAAAGTTCGGCAACATGAACAGAAGGCTCAGCAGAAACAGCATCCGGTACGTGCTCAAAGTCCCCAGAATCGGCACCGTGTAATGCCCGTGTTCCCCCAATCCCTTACGCACAAAATCAAAGACATTGGCTGACACCAGAAAGGCCACGTTCATGATCGCGTACACCATCGAGAACGCCATCGATCGCTGCGCCGTCGTCGCAAATCGCTTCGTCGCCGCCACCATCACCGGCCCAAGCAGCGCTTCTCCCACGGCAACCGGAAACAATCCCAACCCCAACGCAATCACCGGCGTCACGGATCCGGTCATGAACGCCCGCGTCGCCAGGCAAAGCCCGATCCCCAGCAAAAATGTCCTGCGGATCCCGATCGCATCCGTCAGCGATCCCACCAGGATTGTCACCAGCGTCATGATCGCAGACCACGTCGCCACGACCGAACCCGCCTTCACATCCGTGTATCCGAGATCCGATGCGAGCCACAGCACCAGCGTCGAGTTCATCAAGCTGTACGAGACGATCGTGAAAAACTTAGTCGCAAACGTAGCCCACAACTCGCGCGGCGCACCCTTCAAAACCGTGAACCGCTCCAGAAAGCTGACCGACTTCACCACCTGCTTCGCCCCCAACACCTCATCAGCTCCCCCAACCGCAGTAGGAGTCGTGCCCGTCGCCCTCTCCGTCATCATCATCTCCCAAATAAGCCAGCATCCAATCCCCATTAAACCCGCCCCCACCCCACCCCGCAAACCGACGCGCGCGTGGCCAAGCCCAGGGCTTTAGCCCTGGGTCCCGCTCTCGCGCTTCACGGTGACGCCAACAAGCGATACCTTTCAGGATACGATTACAGATCGCAAATGCCGCTTCAAACGAACGACCAATCTGCCCGCCGGCAAGTAGACGCAGTCTACCGCTCCGAATCCCGCCGCGTCTTCGCCACCCTCATCCGACTCCTCGGCGATTTCGATCTCGCCGAAGAAGCGCTCCACGATGCCTTCACCTCCGCCATGGAGCAATGGCCTCGCGATGGCGTCCCCGCCAACCCTCGCACCTGGCTTATTTCCGCCGGCCGCTTCAAAGCGATCGATGTCCTGCGCCGCCGCGCGCAATTCGATGCCTCGCTCAGTGAGTTGGCCGAGCGAGTCAACGCGCAATCGGACGATCCCGCGGCACAGGATGAAGATCGCATCGAAGACGATCGCCTGCGCCTGGTCTTCACCTGCTGTCACCCCGCGCTGCCGGTGGAGGCCCGCGTGGCGCTAACCCTTCGCGAAGTCTGCGGCCTCACCACCGAAGCCATCGCCAGCGCCTTCCTCGTCACGCCCCCCACCGTCGCCCAGCGCATCGTCCGCGCCAAATCCAAGATCAAGGCCGCACGCATTCCCTATCAAGTTCCCGCACGCGCCGATCTTCCCGAGCGACTGGATACCGTGCTTTACGTGATCTACCTCGTCTTCAACGAAGGCTACGCCGCTTCATCCGGCGAGTCGCTCACGCGCCCCGATCTATCTGCCGAAGCCATCCGCCTCGGCCGACTCCTCATGGAGTTGCTCCCCGAGCCGGAAGTGCTGGGTCTCCTTGCGCTGATGCTGCTGCAGGAATCCCGCCGCAGCGCCCGCACCTCCTCCGCCGGAGAATTGATCCTCCTCGAAAACCAGAACCGCGCGATTTGGAACCGTGAGCAAATTGCAGAAGGCTTGTCCCTCGTCGAGCGAGCCCTCCGCTCACAGAAACTCGGCCCCTACACGCTGCAAGCCGCGATTGCCGCGGTGCACGCTCAAGCCTCAAGTGCCTCCGAGACCGACTGGGCACAAATCGCCGCGCTGTACGAAGTGCTCTTGCGCATCGAGCCCTCACCCGTGGTCGAATTGAACCGCGCCGTAGCCGTCGCCATGCGCGACGGTCCGTCGGCAGGCCTCGAACTGATCGATGCCATCCTCGCCCGAGGCGATCTCGCGGATTATCACTACGCGCACGCAGCACGGGCGGAACTCTGCCGCCGGCTGGGAGAGACGTTGGAAGCTCGATCCTCCTACGAACGGGCCCTCGCCCTCGCGCGCCAAGACACGGAGCGCCGGTTCCTCGAACAGCGGCTCCGCGAACTCGCCGTTTGAACCGACTCAATTTTTTTTACGCGTTGTCGATTTCTCTCCGCGCCAGACGACTACTTGGTGTTGCAGGCATTCAAAGCCCCGCAAGTAAAGGAGATACAACATGCGATTCATGAGCTCCCCCGCCGGGCGAGTCACGACCGGCTAGTTGCCAGCGGTGACCGGGGCGGAGACGATTTACTCGGGTCCATACGAAGGCCTGCCCGCCGCCTGGCAACAGTTCGACGACTGGATCCGGGCACAGGGCCGCAGCCCGGCGCCATCGCTGTGGGAGACCTACGTGACGAATCCCAAAACCAATCCCGATGCCTCGACTGGGCGCACGGAACTCACAAGACCCCTTGCCGACTAAAACACCAACCCGCGAAGCCCCCTTTAAGGAGAAACCATGAAGTACCTCTTGCTCATTTACATGAATGAAAAAGCCATGACCGAAACCGAGCGCGCCGAGTGCTACGTGAAGTCGACGGAGCTGGCCTACGATCTGAAGAGCAACGGCCAATACCTCGCCGCCAACCCACTGCAATCCGTCTCCACCGCCACCAGCGTCCGCCTCCGCGAAGGCAAGCGTCTCGTCACCGACGGCCCCTTCGCCGAGACCCGCGAGCAACTCGGCGGCTACTTCCTCGTCGATGCCGAAGATCTCGACGCCGCCATCAACATCGCGACTCGAATCCCCGCCGCGCGCCTGGGCACCGTCGAAATCCGACCGATCATCGAGATTCCCAATCTCCCCGACGCGGTTCTCAATGAGTCCGCCGCGCGATAGAGAGCTCGCGGTGCGCAACAAAATCCATCAATCCATCCTCAACGCAAGGAGTGAACCATGAGCAGCGTAAGAGTTCTCGTCGGAACCAAAAAAGGCGCCTTCATCCTCACCTCCGATGGCAAGCGCCAAAAGTGGGACGTCACCGGCCCCCACTTTGCCGGCTGGGAGATGTACCACGTCAAAGGCTCTCCCGTCGATCCCAACCGCATCTACGCATCCCAATCCAGCAGTTGGTTCGGACAGATCATCCAGCGCTCGAGCGACGGCGGCAAAACCTGGGAACAGCCGGGGACCAAACCCGGCGAACCCACCGCCACGCCCGATGGACAGCCCAAAGCCGAGAGCAACAAGTTCACCTACGACGGCGTCCCCGGTACCCACCAGTGGTACGACGGCAAGCCACACCCATGGGAGTTTAAGCGCGTCTGGCACCTCGAGCCCTCCCTCACCGATCCCAACACCGTCTACGCCGGCGTCGAAGACGCCGCCATCTTCCGCACCACCGACGGCGGCCAAAACTGGCACGAGCTTTCCGGACTTCGCGGACACGGCTCAGGTCCCAAGTGGCAACCCGGCGCCGGCGGCATGTGCCTTCACTCCATCCTCCTCGATCCCCAAAACCCCGATCGCATCTTCATCGCCATCTCCGCCGCCGGTGCCTTCCGCACCGACGACGGCGGCAAAACCTGGAAGCCCATCAACCGCGGCCTCAGGTCCCAATACATCCCCGATCCCAATGCCGAAGTCGGCCACTGCGTCCACCGCATCGCCATGCACCCCTCGCGCCCGAGCACCCTCTTCATGCAAAAGCATTGGGACGTCATGCGCAGCGACGACGCCGGCGACAACTGGCACGAAGTCAGCGGCAATCTCCCCACCGACTTCGGCTTCCCCATCGACGTCCACGCCCACGAACCCGAAACCATCTACGTCGTCCCCATCAAGAGCGACTCCGAACACTTTCCCCCCGAAGGAAAACTCCGCGTCTATCGCAGCCGAACCGGTGGCAACGAATGGGATCCGCTCACCAACGGACTCCCCCAGCAGGACTGCTACGTCAACATTCTTCGCGACGCCATGGCCGTCGACCAACTCGATGACTGCGGCATCTACTTCGGCACCACCGGCGGCCAGGTCTACTGCTCCCCCAATGGAGGTGATATTTGGAGTGCCATCGTCCGCGACCTCCCCGCCGTTCTCTCAGTAGAGGTCCAAACTCTAAAGTAATCACGAAATCCGAAACGAGAAATTCGAATCAAATTCAAATGAAGCGAATCGAAACGCTCAAAGCCTCGCACGTTTAGAGTTTTCTTCTTCGTGCTTCGAATTTGTTTCGGATTTCGGATTTCGGATTTTCTTACTTCGGATACGAGTCACCATGATCCGCATCATCCTTCCAACTCATCTTCGAGTCCTGGCCAACGCCGACCGCGAAGTGACGCTCGACGTCGCAGGACCATTGACCCAGCGCACCCTCCTCGACGCCTTGGAATCCCGCTATCCCACTCTCCGCGGCACCATCCGCGATCACACCACCCAACAACGCCGCCCCCTCGTCCGCTTCTTCGCCTGCGAAGAAGATCTCTCCCATAATTCCCCCGATCGCCCTCTCCCGGAAAAGGTCGCCACCGGCGCCGAACCCTTCTTCATCATCGGCGCCATCGCCGGGGGATAATTCTAATTGGACACTGCTGGATAACCGACTTACAATATAGGTCGATTGACTTATAAATTAGGTCACCCATGCTGGCCAATCTTCTAGGCTCCTTAAACAAAGAACGCGTGCTCATCTTTCTTGCCGCGAGAGAGAAGGGATACTCCCGCGAAATCGCGCGCTTCTTTTCCGCGCCCCTCTACCCCGTTCAACAAGCGCTCGAGAAGCTCGAGGCCGCAGGTGTACTCGTCAGCCGATCCATCGGCAGCACCCGCGAGTACCAATTCAACCCGCGGTATCCCGCGCGCCTTGAGCTCCTAAATCTCATCAACCGCGCCCTTTCCCTGTATCCGCCCGATCTGAGAGACCAGCTTCTTCTCACCCGGTCACGTCCCCGCCGAAGAGGGAAGCCACTTTGAAGAACATCGCTGACATGGCCGTCAAAGAACTCGCTGCCCTCGTCTGCCGCGTGCTTCAGGAAGCGGAGATCACCGTCACACTCACCGGCGGCGCCTGTGTCACCATCTGGTCGCTGGGGAAATATGTCTCCCACGATCTCGATTTCATCGAAGAAGGGCCCATCCCGCGCGGCAAAATCCGCGATGCCCTAAAGACCATCGGCTTCAAGCCCAAGGATCGCTATTTCGTCCACCCCGATACAAATTTCTTCATCGAGTTCCCCACGGGCCCTCTGATGGTCGGCGATCAGCGCATCGAGCGCGTCAGCGAACAAAAGACATCCGTCGGCACACTCAGGCTCCTCACCCCAACTGACTGCGTCAAAGACAGGCTCGCCGCGTTCTTTCACTGGAATGACCGCCAGTCTCTCGAACAGGCCCTGCTCGTCGCCAGAGCACAGGAGATCAATCTGGCTGACATCCGTCGCTGGTCTCAGTCCGAAAACAACGACGAGAAATTCCGAGAATTCGAAAATGCCCTTCGCCAATCCAAGCGCCGGAAGTCGCAAAGAAAGTCGAGTTGACCAACACCATCGAATCACCAATCCCCCTCATCCGACTTCTGCAAATACGCAAAAAAACAAATCACCTCCACCCCGTCCTTCAATCCCCTCACCGAATAGAGCTTAAAAAACCAGGCCCGATCCGTCTCCGTAGGCTCCTCCGGCGGTGCCGACGCCGCCCCCACAACCTCCGCCGCCTCCACCCCCATCACGTAATCCGCCAGATGCAGGATATCGATCTCATCCGCCGTCTGCGTCGAGAGCATGAATGCGTTGTGCTTGCGAATCAGATCGCGCAGATAAATCTCCGCCATTTTCACGTCGCCCTTGTCCAGCGCCGCCAGATACGCCAGCGTCTTCGGATCCTGCTTCCATCCGCGCGCCTGTCGCTCCTCTTCCCGAAACGGGTTCAGCGCCGCATCGAAGTGCGCCTGCATCCGTTCATAAAACATCTCAACCTGCTCCCCTTCAAGCCACCGCGCGATCATCACCTCCCCCGGCCGGCGGTGAATGTGATAATCATTCGTTGCAAGCTGCCGCGTCTCCGGAAATTTCAGCAGCCCCGCCGCTTCCCCAAATGATCCCGCGCCCACAATCGCCTTCCCCGCCGGCCGAGATTTCTCGAGCCTCCCGCAGGTCTTCTGAATCTCCCGAGCCAGTTCCACATCCAGTCCCGGAACGATTTTCGCCTCAAACTTCCGCGGCCCCTCAAACACCGCCGCCAGTTCCGCATGCATCCGAAACTCCTCAAACTTCTCCCGCGCCCGCCCCACAGGATCAAACGCCCGCTCTGTGGGATCTTCGTTCGGTTCATCAAACATGATCCGCAACATGATACCGAGAATCCCCTCTCACTCCCCACCCGAGGAGGGCCAAGCCCAGCGGCTTCAGCCCTGGGTCTCCTAGATCCAAAGCACGAAATCCGAAATCCGAAACATATTCGAAATTCAAAGCAGCAATGACCAAAACGCGGTCTGCCGCATTTCCCTTCCGTGCTTAGAATTCGTTCCGGATTTCGCGAAAAAGAAGAGGGACGGAAAAAGAAGAGGGACGGGAGCCCTTCTTCATCCTTGTCGCGGCCTTTCAGTTCCGGAGATCGGTCGCTATCTTGCGATGCGGTCCGGTTAATCACTAGTTATCCAGCAGGATGGCACGATGTATACTCGATACGCGCTTATTCTCGCCCTCACAACCGGTTTGGTTTTGATCGGCTGCACGACCACTCGCGACGAGGCCCGTCGTAACGAGAGACAAGTTGAGGGATTGATGCGGCATCGCGATTGGCCGCGGATTCAACGGATAGCGGAGACAGAAGTGAAGAAGCGAGAGATTTCGTGGCCTGAGCCCGCCGATTATCTTCCGGTGGAGCACAAGGACAAAATTTGGGGCGTGACGGCGATGACGGGTACACCGAACGGCGATCTGCAGCGCGTGGTCTGGTTGATGATTGGGGATGATGGCGCGGTCTTGGCATACAAAAAGTATCGGGAGGGAGAGCGATGATTTGCACGGCCAGGCGCTTTCGCATGACTCTCGTCCTGCTTTTTCTCTTCGCATCCGCATCATGCGTGCGCATCGATGGGGAACGGATCGAGGAGGTGCTGCAAAACGGTGCGCGTGAGCAACGCCTCCAGATTGCCGCTACGGCAGTCGAGTTCCGCCAGCAGAACGGTCGCTGGCCTGAGAACGTTGCCGCGATGGAGCCTTTTATGAAGGGAGACCGCCGCTCGCTGTTCGAGGCAATGCTCAAAGAGCGGGTGGAGATGCGAACCAACGCGCAAGGGCTCCAGTTCGTTGCCGTCGCCAGCGGGGAAACAGGATTCACCGTCTCCAACGACAGTACCGAATCCCGCCCGGTGATTCTGGAGGGGAAATTCTAAGGGGACAGGATCAATCCCGTTCGGCACGGTCATCGGCGCTGGCCGATCGCGGGGGTGAAACTTGATTGGGGGTGGTTGCGGTGACGGGTGGCTGGTCGGCGGGGGCGGGTGGCGCCGGCGGAGCGTGGTGCTGAAAAAGAAGAGGGACGGGAGCCCTTCTTCCTCCTCTCTTCCTTCGCACCCGAAGGAGAGCCGGGTCGTCCCCCGACCCGCACCCCGCAGAATCGTCAACCGATGTCCTACGATGCGCAGCCCGTGGAAGTTTACTGCGTCGCCCACACCTTGCCGGGTGACCGTGCGACAGTCGAATCGCATTAAATGTGCCACTTTCCCGCCGCTTTTTCCGCCCCGATTTGCTACATTCCTCTCCGGAGAAAGGAGGGGCCATGGCGGTCATTCGACCCGACAAACGAGTACCCAAAAGCACCAGCGACGACCCGCGCGGGAGCACCCCCGCCGCAGCCCAACCCCCGCCCACGAACCCAAATCGGATACAAACGGATATAAACGGATATGCCCACGCCGAATGCATCGACGACACGCCCCTAAGATTGCCCAACGTGCCCGACATCATCCTTTCCACACTCAACGCGAAATACATCCATGCCGCCTTCGGCCTGCGCTACCTCTTCGCCAACCTGCCCGACCAACTTCAGCAGCGCGCCCAGATCCTCGAGTTCGACATCAACCAGCGCCCCCTCGACATCGTCGAAACCCTCCTCGCCACCAATCCCAAAATCATCGCCCTCGGCATCTACATCTGGAACGCCACCCAATCCCTCGACGTCGTCGCCCAATTGAAAAAAATCTGCCCCGACATCCCAATCATTCTCGGCGGCCCCGAAGTCAGCTACGAAACCGACCAACAACCCATCACCCAAATCGCCGACTACATCCTCACCGGCGAAGCCGACCAAGCCTTCGCCGATCTCGTCCAAAAACTCCTCAACAACAAACGTCCCCTGCAAAAAATCATCCCCTCCGACCTCCCCAACTTCTCTCTCAGCACTCAGGACTCAGCACTCAGCACTCTGAAACTTCCATACCATCTCTATTCGGACGCCGACCTCGCCCACCGCGTCGTCTACGTCGAAGCCTCGCGTGGCTGCCCGTTCAAATGCGAGTTCTGTCTCTCCAGCCTCGACGTTCCCGTCCGCAACGTCCCGATCGAGCCCTTTCTCGCCGCCATGCAGGACCTGCTCGACCGCGGCCTGCAACACTTCAAGTTCGTCGACCGCACCTTCAACCTCAATCTCAACATCAGCAAATCCATCCTCCAGTTTTTTCTCGATCGCTACCGCGAAGGGCTCTTCCTGCATTTCGAAATGATCCCCGACCGCCTTCCCGAAGCGCTGCGCGATCTCATCAAACAATTCCCCCCCGGCGCCCTCCAATTCGAAGTCGGCATCCAGACCTTCAACGAAGAAGTTTCCGAAAGAATCAGCCGCCGACAGGACAACGACAAACTCGCCAACAATCTCACCTTCCTGAGAACCCAAACCGGCGTCCACATCCACACCGACCTGATCGTCGGCCTCCCCGGCGAAACCCTCGAATCCTTTGCCGCCGGCTTCGATCGCCTGGTCGCGCTGAATCCCCAGGAAATTCAGGTCGGTATCCTCAAGCGCCTCCGCGGCACCCCGATTATCCGCCACGATCAGACTTTCCAAATGGTCTACTCGCCCACCCCTCCCTACGAGATCCTGCAAAACTCCACGCTCGACTTCCCCACGATGCAGAAGATGCGCCGCTTCTCCCGATTCTGGGACCTCATCGCCAACTCCGGCCACTTTCTGGAAACCACCCCCCTCCTCTGGACTTCTCCCACTCAGGACTCAGCACTCAGCACTCTTCCTCCCCCTTCCACCAGTTCATGCGCCTGACCGAGTGGATCTACGCAAAGCTCGGCAAGCAGCACGCGATCGCGCTCGACCGCCTCGCCCAACTCCTCTTCGAGTTCCTGACGACAGAATCCTCTCACATCCCATCGCACGTAGCGCAAATCATGCATCGAGACCTCACCCGATCCACTCACCGAGACGCACCGGAGTTCCTCCGCCCGTACCTCCCCCACGACTGGCGCCGCCCGCGCCGCGCCGTTCTTGCCTCCCTCCCTGCCCGTCAGCGGAGGCGCCTCTCATGATGCGCGCAAAAAAGAAGCGGTTCCCGAAGGAACCGCTTCAAGTCTTCAATTGTCCTGCCGATCGGTGCTTTAGAACTTCACACCGAGGGCCAAACCGTACACGAATCCACCCTCGTCGAGACCTTCCTCGAGGTTGAAGTCGTAGCCGATGCTTGCCTGAACGAACGTCGTCGAGTTCAGGAAGTACTTCACACCGGCTTCGGCACCCGCGATCCAGTGGTCGTCCACTGAGTCGTCGCTGCCATAGACATAGCCCGCGCTGACGCCGACGAAGGGCCAGAGTCGGTCCAGGTCGAAGTGCCAGTCGAGAGCAGCGCGGCTCTCGCCGGACCACACCGAGCCGCCGTCGCCTTGGCTAAGCCCCTGACGACCGGAGATTTCCAGTTCTTTGGTCAGGAAGTAGCCGATGCTGCCCTGAGCCGAGAACTCGTAATTTCGGAAATCCTGATCGTTGGAACCACGGCCCGCGAGCGTCAGCTCCCAATTACCCTGCTCAAATTGTGCCCGGGCAATGGCGGGGAGCAGGAAAAGCGCCAAAACCGGGATCAGATAGACCTTCCGCAACATAATACCTCCTTCAAGGATTCTGTTGATCCCGCGATGCCGCTCGCGGGCGGGCAAAACGCCCCGGGCCGTTGCGGTGCCCGTGCGATAGGATTCTCCATACACTCGGATCATCCTTCGCGATGCCTGCTCAGACACCTGAGCAGGCGACCAGCTTGTCTCAGACCCACAACTGGAGTCCGTTCCAAGCGACCAGCATAGTATCGGTAACCGCCCCTCTCAAACGAGAAAATTAAACGCTTGTAACGATTATGCCGTTTTTAGTGTCAAACCGGGGGTTTTCCTTCCGTTTATCGGAACTGACGTCACGCACAGAAAATACACCAAAAATGCAATTTAAACTCCGACCCCAGAAGAACTTGCGACATATTCAACCGCGTTTTTGAACATTTGCAGCCCCGCGCCGTCGCCATCCCATATCCCGCGCCGAGTCCACGCCGGATGCTGAATCGGCGCGACATGGCGCTCCGGATGGGGCATAAGCCCGAGAATCAATCCGGTTTCATCACAGATGCCCGCGATCGCATCCACGCTTCCGTTCGGGTTGCCGGTGAACGGATCCTCATCAGCGGGTTCTCGCGATGCGTACGTCAGAGCCACCTGCTGATGATCCCAGAGCGCTTGACGAACCGCGTCATTTGCCGGGATAAATCGCCCCTCACCGTGTGCGATCGGTAACTCCAGGGGCTCACTCATCCCTTTTGTCCAGATGCAGCGGCTTTCGAGCGGTTGAACGCGAACCCATCGGTCAATGAACCGCCCGCAATCATTATGGGCCAGGGTGCAGTTCTGCCCGCGGCGTCCGTCGAGGGGTCCGGGAAGCAGATCTGTTTTCGCAAGGACTTGGAAACCATTGCAGATTCCGATCACCGGCTTGCGCTGCTGGACGAACCGGTGAAGCGAATCCGACAGGTGGTGGACGATCTGATTCGCAAAGATCCGCCCGGCGGCGATATCGTCGCCGTAGCTGAACCCGCCGGGGATCGCGAGAAGCTGGAACTGATCCAGCACTCGGGGATTCTCGATGAGTCGGTTGAGGTGAAGGAACTCAGCTTTTGCGCCGGCAAGTTCAAAGGCGTGGGCGGTTTCTCCGTCACAGTTGGTGCCTGCGGTTCGGAGGATCAAAGTTCGCGGCCGCATGATGTGATCTTACGCCCGCTCGCGCAGCACGCCAATTTGAAGCAATCGTCCGTCTGCCCTTATTCTGGCAGCGTGACGACGCAGCGATTTAAGTTGGTGATTGCGTATCGCGGAACGCGGTATCATGGTTGGCAGCGGCAGCCGATGCTTTCGAATTATCGGGGTGAGCCGCCGCCGGAGGGGCAGGGGATTCCGACGATTCAGGAGGTTCTTTCGCGAACGATCGGGGAGTTGGTGGGGCATCCGATCAAGTTGGTTGGATCGTCGCGGACGGATTCCGGTGTTCATGCGAAAGCGCAGGTCGCGCATTTCGATACGACGTCTGTGCAGATTCCGGCGGAGGGAATGCGGCGGGCGATCAATCATGCGCTACCGGACGATATCGTGGTGAAGGAGATTGTGCCGGTGGCGCAGTCGTTCGATGCAATCTTGTCGACGACGGCGAAGCGGTATCAGTATTTGATCTGGAATGGTGAGGATCGGCCGAACTTTTTCTTCGATCTGTGTTGGCATCGATGGATGAAGCTGGATTATGACGCGATGAAAGAGGCGGCGAAGTATTTTGTGGGGACGCGCGACTTCGCGAGCTTTACCAAGCCGGGGCATCTGCGGGAGACCACGGTGCGGACGGTGCGTGCGTGCGAGTTGAGCCGGCGCGGCCCGCGGATTGTGGTGGGGGTGGAGGGGGCGGGTTTCCTGTGGCAGATGGTGCGGATCATCGTGGGGACGCTGGGCGATGTGGGGCTGGGGCGGATTGGAGCGGATGAGATTCCAAGAATCATTGAGGCGCGGGATCGGCGGGCGGCGGGATATACCGCGCCGGCGGAGGGGTTGTTTTTGCAGTGGATCAAGACGGTTGATGAAGGGGTGGCGGAGAGACCCAGGGCTGAAGCCCAGGGTTTGGCCCCGGATGCGGATCATGTGGTTTTGCGGGTTTTGCGGTCTAACTATTTTGGGGAGGTGATCGATGTGTTGCGGGGGTTGGGGGCTTGGTTCAATGAGGAACGCGTTCGGGCGCTGGGGCGGGAGATTCGGTTTCATTCCGGCTACGTCGCGATTGTGGGGCAGCGGGTGGTTGGGTTCCTGGCATTCAATGTGATGGAGGGGGCGGCGCAGATTCAGTGGTTGGGGGTGGTCGAGGAATACCAGCGACGGGGGATTGGACGAAAGCTGGTGAATAAGGTGGTGGACGATCTAAAGCGGGCGGGTCTTAGGGAAGTGTTCGTGCATACGCTGGGGGATTCGGTGGCGTATGAGCCCTATGCGCGCACTCGGGCGTTTTGGAGGGCAATGAATTTTGTGGAGCATCAGCGGATTCGGCAGGAAAATCCGGGATGGGAGGAGCGGTTGGTAATGCGGAAGCGGTTGCAGGCTTTGAGAAGATGATTGGGGCTCAGAGATCACAGAGATCACGGAGATCACGGAGAAGAAGGATTGATTGGAGTTTTTCTCTGTGGTCTCTATGGTCTCTGTGGCTAAATCATTTTCGAGATGGATTTGCGCGAAGCGGTGGTTGGAGGGGCAGGTCTAATAAGAACGGGAGCGGTCACCGCCGGTGTGTTGACCGGGGGCTAATTATCCGGAACAGGCGGGAAAGTCGCTCGTGGATTTCCTGATTTGCCCCAAGTCCCAAAGTATTGGAAGTCTGGCGTGGCAGGATTTTCTTAGAGAGGTTTGCATGCCGGAGACTGTGACACAAACTGAGACGTCGCCGATGGCGATCGCGCTGCGTGTGCCTTGGCGCGATGCGGCTCGGGATATTCATGCACACCTGAAGATCGGGCGGGCGATCAAAAATCAACGCATTCGCGATCAGTGGGAATTGGACCACGCCCGCGCGGAGAAGGCGGAATGGATCCGGCGGACGACAGATTTATTGAAGCAGGCATTCACGAATGAGGCGGTGGCGGAGCAGTGCACGCAGTATGCGGGCACGGTGCTGCCGGAGTTCGCGGAATTCGAATTGTTCATCGATCAGTTTGAAGACGAGATGAGATATCGGCTGGGTCTGTTGCAGGCGGTGCTCACGCAGTTAGACACGCTGCCGGAGGCGTTGCCCTCCGCTTCCGGCGACGTGCAAGGCGCGGAGAGAGCCACGGCGGTTGAAGCGGTTGTGGAACACGAGGTTGAGGTAGAACTCGAGGCGGATGAGCCGATGACCGTGATGGAGGAGATTGAGATGAGTGCGATAGCGACTGAGACGACGATTGGAACGGTGTTGGATGAAGCTTCGAGGCCGATGATGATCTCGCCGCCGGCGGCGCGGCGCGTGGAGGCGAGTGGGTTGCTGATCCTGGCGACGAGCGATGAGTCGGCGCGGAGGATCGTGGGCGATTTCCTGAACGATCTGGGGTTCAAGATCGACGTCATCGATCGGACGGCGGCGCCGGGCAAGAGCGTGACGGAGCTGCTGGGACACGAGAGCCGGGCGACGTTCGCGGTTGTGGTCGCGGATGCTTCGGCGATCAAGGAAGCGGCGGGGGAGTGGCAGTTTGAACTGGGATTCTGCGCGGGACGACTCGGGGCCGGACGCGTTTGCGTTGCGAGCGCGACGAGCGAGGCGCTCGGCGATAAGCATGGCATTCGACATGTGGCCATCGACGGAAACGGTGGCTGGCAATTGCAGATGGCGCGATACCTGAAGCGCGCGGGCGTGGCGGTGGATCTCAACCGATTGTGCTAAATTTAGAAGTGCGGTGGCAGTGTGTGCCACCTTACGTTTTGGGGTAGACCTTGTCGGGCCATTCGAGCTCGATGGCTTGAGCGACGAGGAGTTTTTGGAAGTCGGCGAGGTGTTGATTGTCCTCGTGGACTTGTTGGGGACTCAGCTTGTGCTTCAGGCAGTGGGCGGCGAGCAGGCCGGCGCTTTCGCCGATGTTCCACTCGACGGGGTGGAGGCGGTAGCAGCCGTTGGTGATGTGGGTGACGCCGAGGTTCTTGCAGGCGGGGAGGAGGTTTCTCAGGCGCTGGGGGATGAGGGCGCCGAGAGGAATCTGGAAGGGCAGGCTGGCGATGTCGATGTAGTTTTTGCCGGCGGTGCTGGGGTGGAGATCGATGCGGTAGTAGCCGATGCCGACGGAGTCGGGGAAGAGTTCCGCGGTTTGGCCGGGCTTGAGTTTGTTGACGGGCAGCTCGGAGCCGAATCGCGCGGTGGAGCCGACGTGGTTTTCGGTGACGGTGAAGAGGGCTTTGATCCGGCGGGATTCGCGAAAGTAGGGGGCCATGGCGAGGCCGTCATTTGTACCGGCGATTTCCGGGACGAGATAGAGGTTGGGGTAGCCTTGGCCTTTATCATCGAGGCGCGGGGCTTCCGTTTGCATCCAATAGAGCAGGGCGAGGGAGAGTTGGCGGGATTCTTCGAGGTAGACGGCGACGTCGTCGGCAGGTTTGTCGATGACGTTGTGTTCCCAGTAGTCGTTCTGGGGCCAATTGACGAGCGAAACTTCATGGGGAGGGTTGGCGATGTAGATGTCTCGTCGGACGATCTGGCGATACTTCCAGAAGGTGGATGCCTTGGGGTCATTTGAAAAGATCGGACGCACGATCGGCTGGAGTGAGACAGGTTGCGAGTAGGCGTAGCTGAGCAGGGGGCCGGGCCAGGGGGGCGTGAGATGGGGAACGTAGTTTCGCCAGTGCTCGTATTGTTTGGGTTTTTCGATGACGTGATTGGCGCTGGGCGCGGGATCGAGAGCGACGGGGAAGCACCAGGTGAAACCTTGGACGTTGTCGGGATTGGCGTCGTCGGGGGCGTGGGGTTCGTTGGTTTGCTTCCTGGATTCGGTGCCCGAGACGTATTCGCATCTGGTGAGCGGCAGGAGATCGCCGAGTTCTGTTGCGTCGAGGAAGTAGTCGGCGGTGACGATGGTTTCCTGGTGCGTGTCGAGATGACGCAGGGTGACGGAGCGCACGTTGTCGCGTTCGACATCGGCGGCAACGGGCTGATGACGGAGGAGGAGCCTGATCTGTCCCTTTGCGATGAAGGGCTGGAGCATGGCTTCGAGCACGGCGAGGCTGACTTTGGGTTCGTGGCAGAGTTTTGAGACGGAGCCGCCGCCGGGGTTGAGGCGTTGGTCATTTCTGGCGGCGTCGGTGAGCGGGCGGTGGTTGCGATACCACTGGCGGATGTTGTTGCGGAGGGCGCGGTAGCGCTGGGTGCAGCCGAAGGATTCGATCCAGGGGTGCTCGTCCGGTGGGACGGCCTGGGAGGTGAGCTGGCCGCCGATCCAGGTTGTGGGCTCGGAGAGGATGACTTGGGCGCCCAAGGAAGCGGCGGCGAGGGCGGCGGCGGTGCCGCCGGTGCTAGCGCCGAGGATTAGGATCTCAGTTCGCATTTGCTGACTGGTCATGACTGATTTCGTTTCTCTTGGAGTTTTATCGTGTCGCTCTTACCTTTGCGATCGGATCCATGCGAATCGTTCATATCATTACTCGCTTGATCATCGGAGGGGCTCAGGAGAACACACTGCTGTCGTGCGAGGGGCAGCACGATCTCGGGCATGAGGTGACGTTGATTACGGGGCCTCCGCTGGGTCCGGAGGGCTCGCTGCTGGAGCGGGCGCAGTTGTATGGGTATCGGGTGGAAATGGTTGAAGAGATGCGGCGGGCGGTATTGCCGGGGCGGGATTTTTTAACTTATCGGAAGCTGGTTGAGCGGTTGCGGGCGCTGAAGCCGGATGTGGTGCATACGCATTCTTCGAAAGCTGGGATTGTGGGGCGGTGGGCAGCGCATCGGGCTGAGGTGCGGGTGGTTGTGCATACCATTCATGGCCTCTCGTTTACGGCTTCGACGAAGCCTTATGTTAACTGGGCGTACAAGTGGCTGGAGCGGAAGGCGGCGCCGATTACGACGAAGATTGTTTGCGTTGCGGATGCGATGAGGGACCAGTCGCTGGCGGCGTGGATTGGAAGGCGCGAGCAGTATGTGACGGTTTACAGCGGGATGGAGACGAAGCCGTTTTTGTCGCCGGCGGTTGCTCGGGAAGAGGTGAGGACGAGGTTGGGGCTTGAGCCGGGACACATGGCGATTGGAACCATTGCGCGGCTGTTTTATCTGAAGGGACATGATGATCTTCTGGACCTGGCGCCGGAGCTTTGCGCGAAGCATCCCCAGCTTCGGTTTCTGTGGATTGGGGAAGGTGTTTTGCGGCCACGGTTTGAGGCGCGGATGCGGGAGATGGGATTGCGGGATCGGTTTATCCTGACGGGGCTGGTGAATCCGGTGGAGATTCCGGAGCTGGTGAATGCGATGGATATCCTGGTGCATCCGTCGCAGCGAGAGGGATTGGCTCGCGCGATTCCGCAGGGGCAGCTTGCGCGGTGCCCGGCGATTGCGTATGACATCGATGGAAATCGCGAGGGGCTGATGGATGGAGAGACGGGGTTCGTCGTGCCGCCCTTTGATCGAAGGATTCTGGCCGAAACGCTGAGCAGCGTTGTCGAGGACTCGGAGTTGAGGAAGCAAATGGGGGAACGCGGAAGGCAGTTTGCGTTGTCGAGGTTTGATGCGAGAGTGATGGTGGATGGACTTGAGAAGGTGTACCTCGATGCGCTACAGAGGTGACATGGGCGAGACGCCCATGCTACGCTAAGACCATGGTATCTATTCTTGTATTTGGTCCGCATCCGGATGATCAAGAGCTGGGGATGGGGGGCACGATCGCGAAGCTGGTTCGACAGGGGCATCGGGTCCATCTGGTGGATATGACCGATGGCGAGCCGACGCCGCATGGATCGGTGGAGATCCGGGCGAAAGAGTCCGCGGAGGCAGCGAAGGTCCTGGGGGTGGAGCGGACGCTGGTGGGGTTAACGAACCGGCAGGTGATGCATGATCTTCCATCGCGGCATCGCGTAGCGGCGGTGATTCGCAGGCACAAGCCGGAGTGGCTGTTCGTGCCTTATCCAACCGATGCGCATCCGGATCATGTGGCGGTGACGAAGATTTGTGAGGATGCGCGGTTTGATGCGAAGCTGACGAAGACGGAGATTCCGGGGGAGCCTTGGTATCCCAAGCGGATCATCTATTACTTCTGCACGCATCTGCGGATGAATTTTACGCCGAACTTCTGCATCGACATCAGCGATACGCTGGAGCAGAAGATGGCGGCGGTGGCTTGCTACAGGTCACAGTTTGTGGGGCTGAGCGGCGCGGTGCCGGAGCAGGTGAAGGCGGTGTCGGCTTATTTTGGGACGCGGATTGCGACCGCGCATGCGGAGCCGTTTTTTACGCACGAGATGCTGGGATTTACCGGATTGGATCAGCTGTATTGAGAACGGTGCGCGCCGAAGCGCTTCTTTCGGGCGCGGCTCATGGCGGGGCGGGCGTGCTGTTGATGATCGCATCCGCGATGATGGTGGAGATTTTCCTGCGCAGCGCTTTAATGTCGAGATCATCATCGGGGTGGACTCGGTTTGTGAGCAGGACGACGAAGGCGTCGTGGGTGGGGTCGATCCAGAGGGATGTTCCGGTGTAGCCGGTGTGGCCGAAGGATTTGCCTTTGGGGAAGAGTTTTCCGCGGGGGCCGCTGGAGTGTTTGGTGTCGATGTCGAAGCCGTAGCCTCGGAGGGTGGTGCCGTTGTCGGGATCGGTGAGGGAGCGGGGTTTGGTCATCTCTTCGACAGTTTCCGGGGAGAGGATGCGCTGGCCGTCCAGCTCTCCCTTGTTCAGGATCATTCGGCAGAAGCGCGCGACATCGGGGGCGGTGCCGAAGACACCGGCGTGTCCTGCGAAGCCGCCCAAGGCGAGGGCGCGGGGGTCGTGGACTTGGCCGATGATCCATTCACCTTTGCGCTTTTCGGTGGGGGCGGTCCGATCGTGCCATGCTTCTGGAGGAAGGTAGGCGGTGTTCTTCATCCCGAGCGGCTCGAAGACTTTGGCCTTCGCAAATTCGTTCAAAGGCTGCTCGCTCACCGCTTTCACAAGCTCGCCCAGCACGATGAAGCTTACGTCGCTGTACTCGTAATGCTTGCCGGGCTCGTATTTCAATTTGTTCGTATAGATCTTCTCAAGAGCCGCCTGGGGCCCGTTCGCGTAATCCTTGATTGGGTTGTCGGCGATGAAGCCGGCGCGATGAAGGAGGCATTGCTCGATCGTGATGTCCTTCTTGTCGGGCGTGTTCATCCCCGGAATATATTTCGAAACCGAATCGCTGACGGAGAGTTTGTCCTGATCAACCAGCACCATGACGGAGGTGGCGCAGCCCATGGTTTTCGACAGCGACGCCAGATCGTAAACGGTGTCGAGCGTGACCTTCGAAGAATTGGAATCATAGCTGAGCCGGCCATAGGATTTCTCGAACACGCCGCCATCGTGCCGTCCGGCGACGATCACGCATCCCGGTGTCAGCTCAAGTTCCATCGCCGCTTCGACCGCGCGATCAATCCGTTTGATGTGCTCGTCATCAAGCGGCTTGGCTGTCGCCGCGAACAATAGCGCGGCATTCATCATGAGCAGAATCGCGATCGAAAGAGTAAAGGAGTAGGACATTGATCATGAGCTTACCCGCGAAAATGTCGAGATGGAAAAGGGCATGGTTTCAGGTGCCGCAAAATGGCGGGAGTGGCCTAGAGAATTTCAGGCCGAATCGAAGAGATGCTTGAGGAACAGGTCGCAAGCGCTTTTTGCATCGATGGAGGATTCTTCGAGGAGAGAGGGCGTGTTGGTGATGAATAGGGGTCCGTCGGAAGGGTCGCGCGGGGGCAGGCCATGGGAGCCTTTCACCAGCGTGGCATCAAGCGGGATGACGTCCATGAGCGGGCGCATGCCGAGCTTGCGCTTCGCGAGGATGGATCCGATCTTGAGTTTGGGGAACTTGATGGCGGGATCGAGGAATAACTCGACCGGGTCGTAGCCGGGCTTGCGGTGGATATCGACGGTGCGCGCGAAGTCGGGGGCGCGGGCGTCGTCGAGCCAGTAGTAGTAGGTGAACCACGAGTCGGGTTCAGCTAAACAGACAAGCTCGCCGGCGCGAGGATGATCGAGATGAAGCTCGCGCTTGCCCTCTTCGTCCAGCACGCGCGCGACGCCGGGAACTTGTTGAAGCAGTAGTTTTACCTCGTGGGTTTGCGCGCGATCATTCACGTAGACGTGGGCGACCTGATGATCCGCGACGGCAAAGGCGGCGCTCGCGCCGGCGTCCAGGAGTTCACGCCCCATTTCATCGCGCGTTTCGAGCAGGCCTGCCTCGCGCAGCACGCGATTTAGATGGACGGGACGGGAGACGGGCGTGATTCCATATTCCGATAAAATGATGATGCGCGCTCCGGCGCGATCAAAATGAGTGATCAATGCACCGATGACTTCGTCTAACTCGTTCACTTGTCCCTGCGCGATGGCTTCTTCAGTCCCGGAGCGCTGGAGGACGTAATCGAGGTGGGGAAGGTAAACGAGGCTAAGCGTGGGATGGAATTCAAGGTCGATCTCAATGGCTGCGTCGGCGATCCAACGTGTGGATTCAATTGACGTGGCGGGTCCCCAGAACTTGAAGAGTGGGAACGGGCCGAGCTCGTCCTGGAGCCGGCCTCGGAGCCCTTTGGGGCCGCTTGTCCAGATGTCGGGAATCTTTCGCCCGTCCGAGGGATACATTGGGCGCGGGGTCACGGTGTAATCCGCCGTCGAGTACATCGCATACCACCAGCAGATGTTGGCGCAGGTGAAGGATGGATCGCGCTGCTTCGCAAGGTCCCAGATTTTGGGGCGTTCGACGAGGTGGTTGGATTGATGCCAGAAGCGGATTTCCTGTGTGTCGCGGAAGAACCAGCCGTTGGCGACGATGCCGTGTTCGTTTGGGTGGGTTCCGGTGAGGTAGGTGGATTGGACGGTGCAGGTCAGTGCGGGAATCGACGGATTGACCGTTGCCAGCTTGCCGGAGTCGAGGAACTTCCGCAGGTGTGGTGTGTAGGGTCCGATCAGGCGCGGGGTGAGGCCAACAGCATTGATGACAACGGTTTTTTGCATGCCCGCACAAAGACTAGCGAAGAGGACTTCAATCGGATAGTTCAAGAGCTTTCAAGGAGAGCACGGTGGCTGAGGATGCAGTTCGTTACGCGATCGTCGGTTTGGGTCGGGCTGGGTGATCGGCACGTTCTATGACAACGTCGCGGCGGTGTTGCGCAAAGGCGAGTCGATGGTGATCACGCCGGAATCCGTGGGCGAAGCGATGCGGGTGATCGCGCTTATTTGAAAGGGAACTGGATTTACCGGTAAGGCAAAGAGCGAAACCGTATCACGGGCATCTTGCCGGGTGAGCGTTGTCAACACGGGCAAGATGCCCGCGCTACGAAAGAAAACCGATGGCAGAGCTGAAAATTGGAATGATCGGGCTGGACACTTCGCATGTGGTGGCGTTCGCGAAATGCTTCAACAAGCCGGACCACGCTGAGCACATTGCCGGGGGTCGGGTGACGGTTGCTTATCCGGGGGTCGCGTCGGCGGATTTTGATCTGAGCCACAGCCGGCTGGGGGGATTTACGAAGCAGCTTCTGGAGGATTACAGCGTCGAGATGGTGTATTCGCCGGAGGCGGTGGCGGAGCAGGTGGACTTGGTGTTCATCATGTCGGTGGATGGGCGGGTGCATCGCGATCTGTTTTCGAAGACCGTCAAATACAAGCGTCCGACATTTATTGACAAGCCATTTGCGGTGAGCTCATGGGATGCCGAGGACATGGTTCGTCTTGCGAAAGAGAATCACATTCCGCTGATGAGTTGTTCTTCGCTGCGCTATGCACACACGCTGACGGAGGCGCTGGCGGAGAATGGCGATGAATTTGGCGCGATCGTGGGCTGCGACGTATTCGGGCCGATGGCGATCCAGCCTACGCAGCCGGGACTTTTCTGGTACGGGATCCACACGGTGGAGATGGTGAACCGCATCATGGGCCGGGGCTGCATTGAGGCGAAGGCGACGACGAACGCGGATCAGGATCTGATCACGCTGACTTTCCGCGATGGGCGGATGGCGCAGATCCGCGGGCTGCGGAAGGGGCACAGCAAGTTCGGATGCACGATCCATCGAGAGAAAACGACGCAGTTTGTCAATGCATCCGATGTGAAGCGGTCGTATTATTCTTCCCTCCTTGAAGCGATCATGAAATCGCTGCCGAACGGCAAGAGCGACGTTGAGCTCGGGGACACGCTCGAGATCGTGAAGATTATTGAAGCCGCCAATAAGAGTCGAGGGAACGGACAAGCGGTTCGCGCCTAGCAACCGTTCATTCCAAAAACAGTCTGGTTCAAACGGTTGCACAGTTGCTGACAGCATTACGGCAGTCGGTATCGGCGGCGAGCGGCAGTTTTATTTGAGGTGTCTGAGACTTCACCTTCCGCCTGCGCGTTGAAACTTCTTCTGTTGAGCGCCATCGAACTAAGCTCTAGATTCGTTACCGCGGAGGGTGATTCTCCGTTTTGTGATTCTGTGAAAGGAATGCGAAGTGGGCGAAAGCACCGCGGCCGACGAGTTGATGTGGGCGTACCTCATTCACCTCAGCTACAACATGTGGGGAGACCGACAGGTTCCCAATGCGCCGTATTACATGTATCGCCCGTACCTTCGGTGCGAGGAGACGCTTTGGAATGACATCATCGAGAAGATGCCGACCGTCGGCGTCAACACCGTCTTGATCGATCTGGGCGATGCGGTTCAATACAAAAGTCACCCTGAAATTTCCGTCGAAAATGCGTGGCCGGTGTCGAAGCTTCGCGATCAGCTTGCGAAGATGCGCGAGCTGAAGCTGGAGCCGGTTCCGAAGCTGAACTTTTCGACGTGCCACGACATGTGGATGGGACCTTATGCCAGAAAGATTTCGACGCCGGAATATTACGAGTTCGTCAAGGACATCATTGCCGAGGTCATTGAGATTTTTGATACGCCGCGGTTGTTTCATCTGGGGATGGATGAAGAAGCGCTCGTGCACCAGCGGCATTTTGAGTTGGTCGTGATTCGGCAGCACGACTTGTGGTGGCGGGATTTTCAGTTTCTGCTGGATCAGCTTAAGCCGAAGAATGTGCGGCCTTGGATCTGGTCGGACAACATCTGGGTCCGGCCGGATGAGTTTGCGGCGCGGATGCCGAAGGATGTGCTGCAGAGCAACTGGTATTACGGGAAGGAATTCGACACGCGGACTGAGGTGAAGGCGTATAAGGAACTGGAGGCGGCGGGGTTCGATCAGGTGCCGACGTTCAGCAACTGGGAAGATCCGGAGAACGTTTACAACACGGTGCGCTTCTGCAAAGCGAACGTGGCACCGGAGCGGTTAAGGGGTTTCCTGCACGCGCCGTGGCGGCCGACGCTGGAAGAAGTCCGGCCGCGGCATATGGCGGCGCTGGATGAAATCGCCACCGCCAGAAGAGTCTTTGATACCCCTTTGTAGCGGTGGCGCACACTTTGCCCCTGGCGGAAAGGAGCCCGCCGTCAGTTGGATGATGCTTTGCACGGTGCCTCATACGCGGGCACCCATAGGCGCTGACTGTTCGGCGAAACGCGGCATGTCCCCTGCTGGAAGCGTGTCTCACCTCTTCTCAGATTTGAGGAATCATATCGGATCCCGTTATACGCTCCCCATGATTCTGTTCTCGCCAGGCGCCCTTTGCTGCTATACAATAAAGCGTATGGCCCCGGATAATTTCCAGAACGCGATACAGGCGCTGCGCCAGCGCCAGCCTTTCCGACCGTTCACCGTCGAACTCGTCAGCGGGAACCGCTTTGAGGTGGATTTTCCCGATGCGCTCGTCTCCCGCGACGGCGCCGCCGTCTTCATCGGTCCCGGCGGCGTGCCGGTCCTCTTCGACCACGAGAGCGTCAGCCAGTTGATAGGGGAGCGAAACACGGCGGCGTGAGTGTCTCAACGACTTGCCGGGCCGCCCTCCTTACGATGCGAGAGCTTCTGCACAACCCATTCGCGAATGAGCTGCGCTTGTGAGATCCCCTTCGATTCCGCAATCTTCCGCACCGCACTTGCCTCGCGAGACTGCAAACACAAGCGAATGGAATCATCCCGCGCGAAGACTGGATTGGTGACTTCTTCCAACTCGTCGGCGAAGTCCGCCGAGTCGTGAGAATCCCAGAACTTCGCCAGTTCCTGGATGGAGTCGGTCCGCGGCAGCTTGCCCTTCTTCTGTGTTTTCATCGGTCTTTCCACCGCACATATCGGCGCTTTTCTTTGGCGGTCATCGGCCTCGCCGTCACCGGGTATTCTTCATTGGTTTCTCGCCCTCTCAACTAACTTCACGAAAAGTTGTTCATCGCCCCGAAGCGCCTGCAATTCTTCGGTCGTCATGCGGCTCAGGGCAAGCGAAATCGCGTCAAATTCGCGGCTAGAGCGTATTTAACATCAGTGTACACACTTTTTTGTGTACACTACCCGCTGGACATTTTCGGAGGTTGGCATGGAGGCCTATTCGCTGGATTTGCGTGAGCGTGTCTATGCGGCTTGTGAGGCACACATGGAGTCGC
>JBBRYX010000034.1:0-27767 GCA_038237225.1 Tepidisphaerales bacterium
GCTGATCGTCTTGGACTGCCCCGTCAACATCACCTCGAGCGCCGCCCCCGAAACACCCTCCACCGCAATCTGCTCCCAAAGCGGCTTCCCCTTCGCATCCGCCATCGAAATCCCAAGCAGCGTCTTCGCCGACCGATTGGCAAGGAGGATCCGCTGCTGCCGATCCACCGCCACCAATCCCTCGCTCATGGATGAGATGATCGTCAGCAACTGTCCCTGATCCTGCGCCCCCTCCCGCAGCTTCATCCCGAACAACCGCGCCAGCGCCGCCAGCGTCTCCTCAATCCCCCCCGTCCCCTCTGTTTCCGCCGGCGCTTCAAACAACATCGCGCCAGACCCATCCCGCGGAATCGCGCTCGCAAACACATTCAAGATTTCCCGACCCTGCGCCCGCGCATAGAGGTTCACGATCACGATCAGACCCGCCGCACCCGCCGCGCCCGAGATCGCCGCGACCCAGACAATCGTCCGCCCGCCCACCTCAAGAATCCCCGCAACCCCCATCGCGCAGCACATCGCCAGCAGCATGAACCCCACCGGCAACACCAACCATCGATCGATCAACCGCAAGCGAAAACTCCATTAAACGGCGCGCCCAACATCCGAGATCATTCCAACTTCCCGCCGTTCGTCCACCTCCCCTCCTCCCGCAACGACATTCTCACCGGCAACAGCGGTTCGCTTAACCGAGCCGCGAAACTTTATCCGCACCAGTTAGAATCAGCGCACTCTGGAAAGAAGGCGAGCCCCCCCTGCCCCCCCTGACACCACCCCCCCGCGGGCCCCAAGGTAGGGGGGCTCCTCTCCCCTTCTCTCCAGCCCCCCCGGCCTCTCATCCACTCTCCTCTTCAGGGGGGGCTTCCCCCATAGCTTCCGGCCCCATGTGGGTGAAGAAGCTGTCAGCCATCAGCCATCAGCCAAACGGTTCTGGCTGAAAGCTGATAGCTGAGAGCTGAGGGCTCCGATTCCGGGGCTGGTGATCCATTCAAAGAGGGGCGAAGCTTTGGGGAAGCCCCCCCCGTGAGAAGAGGAGTGCGGGGCCCGGCCCCCCCTGTGGGGCGAGGAGAAGCCCCCCCTCACTTGGGGCGACGGACGGGCCCCCCCGTGAGGTCGTCTCCTCGCCCCCCGGGGTTGCGATTTTGACTCTCAACCCCAAGCCCGCGCCCCCCCGAAATCGCGCCCTATGCGCGCTTGCGCCGGCGCAGGGCAGTGATCCCGCCCAGCACCATGATCGCTCCCAGCACGGTCGGTTCCGGCACCGGGCGAAACGTGCCGGGAATCACTGAATCGCGGGACAAAATGCCGGTGGCCGTCGAGCCACCACCGGGGGTGCTCGAAACGCCAAATTCATCGCCGAGAGAAACGACCGCCGAGCCGCCGGAGTCAAAGGAGGTGGCGCTGGTTCTGACAACCGCATGATGCGGCCCGTAGGTTCCGGCGGGGCCTTGACCTAGCAGGCTGAGCATCGACCCGTCCGCCGATCTCGTAATGTACGCTTGCGACGCGGTTTTGGTGTCCTGCACGTCGGTGGTCGTGCCCCCGAAGCCAATCAGGTCGAGCCAGGAACCTTCGCCGCCTACGGGGAAGCTCGCCCCGGGAAACTTCTCATCGAACGTGAAATCGTATTCAAATGCCAGATAGCCGGAGGCTTCTCGAAAAACCGAGCTGCTCAACGTTCCCTGATAGGTCCTGGTGGTCTCCGTCCCGATGTACTGTCCCGGAGGGGCGTCAAAGATGATCGAGAACCCCTGCGTTGCGTGCGCGAGAAGATCCCCCTGCGGCGGCACAAAATCACTTGAACTAACAAGGACCGCCGCTCCAGGAGGAACATCAGCCGCTCGGCTGGACTCGACGAAAACAGCCAGTAGACACAATAGGACAGGTACAGCACGAAGCATAAGACTCCACTCCCTTAAAAAGACCCCAACGACTCTTCGCCCCCGGGAGGCGGCTAACAACGTCGCATGAATGTTATCACCGTCTGACCCTTCCGTCGACCTGCAAATATAAATGCCGGGCATGTCTCCCAGGGCTCCAGAGCCCGCTTAGCCGGATGAAAATAAGAGGTGGTTCCTGATGGATCAATTAGAAGGGGCTCTTTTCGTTCTCTGGAAATATCCAAGGGGACAGGATTCGTTTCGTTTTCCGCGGCATGCGGATCATCCAGTCGGTGCGGCCCACCCAGGCAAAACGAATCCTGTCCCCTTGGAATTCCTCATTTCCGGTGAAGGAATTTTCGTTCTCGCTCATGTTCCCCCGCCGGCGACGCCCACACCGGTTGGCCCTCCGGGCACACCCAGCGACTTCACGGCGACGCTCAATCCCCTCGGCTCGCTCAAGCTCGATTGGAAATGCGTCAACCCCTTGGGCTCGCAGGGCACGACCTACCAGATTTTCCGCAAGGTCGGCCGCGCGAGCACGGGGGGGTTCACGTTCATCGGCAGCAGCGGAACGAAGTCGCTGACCGATGACACGCTCCCGGCCGGGGCGTCATCGATCACCTACAAGATCATGGCGGTGCGCTCGACCGCGATGGGCACGGCGGCGCAGTTCCTCGTCAACATCGGCGTCGGCGGAAGCGGCGAGATGACCGCGAGCGTGGCTGAGAGTCCGCGATTGGCGGCGTAAAGCGTGGCATGACACGTGACCCGTGACTCGTGACCCCCCCTGACGCGTGAGGCGTGACCCGTGAACCCCCCCTGGGCGCGCCTCACGTGTCACGGGTCACGTGTCCATCACGTGTCACGGGTCGGGGGGGGTCACGAGTCGAGGAGTACCCATGGTTCCCCCTTTGTCAGAAGTCGTCCCCATCTTCAATCCTCGCAAGCCTCCGCATCACCGCGTGCGCGCCCGCGCGATCATCGCGCCCGCACCGTCCGGTCCCCTTACGGTGACGAGCGTCACCGGCCTTGAAGACGGCGTGTATCGCTTCGCGTTCAGCGGGAGCGTTTCACTTTCCGGCGGCGATGTCAGTGCGATCGAGGTGGGGATTGCGGGCGATGATCTGTGGTTCCCCGCGAGCGATCCGGTGGTCGTCAGCGCCACGGTGATCGACATCGGGATCGGCTCGAACGGTTTCTCCGACTGGCGAATCCTCACCCAGCCGATCGCGATCCCGCAGCCGCTGGCGGTGCCGATGAGCGGGGTGGTGGGGTGAACGGGAGAGGCACGAAGGCACGATGGCACGGCGTGACGCAAATAGGCACGAAGGCACGGAGGCACGAAGGCACGAAGGGAGGGACGAGGCAATCAGGCAGAGAGTGAAGAGAAGAGGGAGGGATTCACTCAATCCCTTCTTCCCTTCTCCCTCACTTCGTGCCTCCGTGCCTCCGTGCCTACGTGCCTACGTGCCTTCTGCCATCGTGCCTCCGTGCCTACGTGCCTCAGCGGTTGCATTTTCCCCTCACTCATCCCCGCGATCTTTGAATTTGTACCCGAATCCCCGCACCGTTTCGATCATCTCCCCCCCCCGACCCCCCTGGCTCCCCGCGCTCCCCAGCTTCCGCCGCAGCGCCGTGATGTGGACATCGATCGTCCGATCCATCACCGCCGTATTTTGCCCCAGTGCCGCATCGATGATCGAATCCCGCGTCACCACTCTCCCCGGCCGCTTCGCCAGATACTCCAGGATGCGAAACTCCGTCGCCGTCAGCACGACCGGATTGCCCTGATACTTCACCTCCCGCGCATCCACATCAATCACCAGCTCTCCCCGCCGAATCAGCTTGACCGCCTCCTTGGGCCCCGCCGTCCGCCGCAGCACCGCCCGCACCCGCGCCACCAATTCCCGCGGACTGAACGGCTTCGTCACATAATCATCCGCCCCCATTTCCAATCCCACCACCCGATCCGTCTCGCTCGTTCGCGCCGTCAGCATGATGATCGGAATATCCCGCGTCTTCTCATCCCCTCGAAGCACCCGGCAAACCTCCAGCCCCGTCATCCCCGGCATCATCAGATCCAGAATAATCAAATCCGGCCGATGCCGCATCGCGATCTCCACCGCGCTCGCCCCATCAAACGCGGTGATCGCATGAAACTGCTCTTTCTCCAGGTTATAGCGCACCAACTCCACCAAATCCTTCTCATCATCAATCACCATCACCGTAGCATTCGCCATAACCTTCCCAGCCAAAGACCGATCAGGCATCTCCACCATGCTCTAACCATGCCCTCCCTTCTTTAAGATTGTATGAAGCCGCCCGAAGCCCCGCACACCCAGGCAGGTTGAAATGCCCAACTGCTGGAAAAAGGGGATAAGTCAATCCTGTTCGGCACTCGGCCTTGCCATAACAGATTGTGGCGCTTGCGCTGTTTTTTGACCCCTTGGATCGATTTGCAAGCCTCACCTCTCCCCAAACGGCTCCTCCGAGAGTTGCCACTTCTTCTCATCCACCGGCGGAAGTTCAAAATCCTGATCCTTCAGCCCCGCGTTCACCTTAACGTTCGAGAGATCCCACGTTCGAATCTGCGGCCCTTCGATGGTCACAATGCGCACGGGCATCTCGCTCTTCTGATCGACCCAAAAATCGACTGCGTCCAGCTTCCTGTCGTATTGGCTTCCCTTTTTCGGCGTAAGCTGCAAATGAATCGTCCCTGCGGGATCGTCCTTGGCGGGTTGGGCCTTCTTAACGTCGAACATCTGATGGACATCCGCCTTGTCCTGGCCGAGGGGAAGGGGGAAAGGGCTCTCACCAAGCTTGAGGAGGTTGATCTTTTCACCCGGCCGAACGACTTGCCGGCGCTTGTTGATCATCCGGCCGTAATCGCGATCGATCAGCCACCCGCCCGCGAAAACGTACTCCAGCTTGTCATCGATCGTTTTGCCTTTCACTTCCTTCTTGTCGAGCGTGAGACGCATCCGGGCGTCGTCATTGGGAAGTTTCTGGAACCAGATCTTCCCGGTGCGGACGATCGAGTTACCGGTCTGCTCATCATCTTCCTGAAGCCGCAGATCGGCTGTGAAATCGCTCATCGAGTCACCCCGGCGATCCAGCGCATCGAGCACTTGATCCACCGAAGCATCCGCGGTGGGATTTGACTCATTTGCAGCAGAGGCCGGGGGACCGGCGGGAGCCGGCTTGGCCGGAGGCGGTTCAGAAATCGGCGTTCCCCGCTGCCCTTGCGCATTTCCTGCGGCACAGCCCATCGCCAAGAGCAGCATTGCAGTCACGATCTTCATGCGGGTCCTCATAGTGAAGCGTGTTTCAGCATTAGACACATTCTCAAGCCGTTTGTTGCGTCGATTGCACCTCAACGGGCCGCGGATCAGCTTCACGGCTTCGGAAACTTCGTCTGCGCCGCCTGCCCGCTTTCGTTGCCAACCTTCAAGTTGATGATGCGATAGATGCGCAGCCCATCGGCCCCTCGAACCCACTGAAACTGCCAGGTGCTCGGAACCGGGTACGGGTGCATCGTCTGCTCGGACAGCACGTCGATGGTGATGGTGATTTCGGAGTTCGCCTGCGACGAATCCAGCGAAGTGACATGCGCCTCTTTTAAGCCGAACTGCTCGGAACCGGCCTTGGCGACAGCCATGATTCGTTCGCGGTTCGCCGCGACGACCCCGGCATTCTGAACAGCGACGGAAGCTTTTGGATCAAGGTAATTCTCAAATACCGTCCAATCCCGAGTGACAGCCGACTGCACCAGCCGCCGCGTCCCTTTCTCCGCTTTTTCGCGATCGGTATCCACGAAAAAGCTGACAGCAATGACCGCAATCCCCAGCCCGACCAGGATGATTCCGACCGTGCGAATCCGAAATTCCTGCCGGTTGTTCCCCGTGATAAACAGGACCACCCCCATAACCATGAGCAACATCGGAAGCCACCAGGGCGTGTCGAACAGAAAGTCACTCATGCGGATCCTCCACGCGCGGCCGGCGTCTTGATCGATCAGGACGCTACCGCCCCACAATAACAAGGGCAGCCAATGCGTTCCATGTGGAGAAACCGCAGCCATTCGCACCTGACGGAATTTGCGATTGTCCTGCCAAGCAGCCGCGGGGCGGCCGCGTTCCTCGCGTGTTGGATGCGGGCCCACTAAAATCCGATCGCCTGTGTTGCGACTCATCGAAATGCTTTAGTTTGCCTTGATCATGCCCGGCCCTTCCCAGCTCGACATCATCATTCCCCCGGAGATCAAAGGCGATCCGTTCTATCACGCGATCCAACAGCTTGCCCAGGATCCGCGGGTCAAGACGATTCTGGAGATTGGCGCCTCATCCGGTGAAGGGAGCACCGAGGCGCTGGTGCGCGGGATGCTCGCAAATCCAAGCCAGCCGACGCTGTTCACAATCGAAGTCTCGAAGGTCAGGTTCGCGGCACTTCAGCAGCGGTACGCCGCCTTCCCGCAAGTCCGATGCTTCAACGTTTCATCCGTACCCGCATCCGCATTTCCCGGCGAAGCGGAAGTGACTGCGTTCTACCACGGCAATCAAAGCGCGCTCCGGAACGTTCCCCTCGAAAGAGTCATCTCGTGGCTGCGCCAGGATCTGGCCTATATTGAAACCTCCGGCCTGCCCGATCGCGGAATCGAGTTAATCCAACGGCAAAACCACCTCGTCGGCTTTGATCTTGTGCTGATCGACGGCTCTGAGTTCAGTGGCCGATCAGAGCTCGAACTCACCTACGGCGCTCGGTACATCCTGCTCGACGACATCCTCGGATTTAAGAATTGGGACAACTTTCATCGCTTGAAACAGGATCCCAACTACCGCCTCATCGGCGGCGACACCCGTCTGCGCAACGGCTTCGCGGTCTTTCATCGCAGCGAAGACATAGACGAATCGGTCAGGCCATCCCCGAGGCGCGTTAGCCGAAATCTCACCCACTATCGAGAAATCGCGACCCAGGTTCAGAGTGTCCCGGGGCTCCTCGTCGACGGGCAGGAGCAGTATCTTTTCGATCGCGTCCAATCGCTGCCCGAGGACGCGGTCATCGTCGAGGTTGGCGCCTTCAAAGGCCGTTCAACCGCGGCGATGGCCTTCGCCTGCGTGGGGACGCAGCGGCGAATCTATTCCATCGATACCTGGGACGGGAATGACGTGGACTTCCCCGAACGCGATTTTTTTTCCACATGGCAGGACAATCTCGCTCGCCTCGGTTTGCAAGAGTATGTGACGCCCTTACGGGGACAGTCGCATGAGATGCTCAGTCGCTGGAATGAGCTCGCGGGTCGTCCGATCGACTTCATTTTCCTCGACGGCTCTCATGACTACCAAGACGTGCTGCGCGATTTTCAGATTTCGCTCCCGCTGGTCAAGATCGGCGGCTGGATCGCTTTCCATGATGTGATCCACACCTGGCCCGGCCCCTGGCGGCTGTGGCGCGACTACGCTGCCCATTGCCTCGACGACGTTCACTACAACACCACGCTCGCCTGTGGGCGCAAGAACGAATCAACCGAGCAAAGACTTCAGGAGATGCTCGCAACACCCATCGATCCGCTGCCCATCCATTTTTTCACGATCGTCCTGAATGGCGAGCCTTTCATCCGCCACCACATCGAGCAGTTCAAGCAGCTCCCATTCCGATGGCACTGGCACATCATGGAGGGCGTCGCCCACCTGCGCCACGACACCGCCTGGAGCCTGCCCAGCGGCGGTAAGATCCCCGATCAGTTCCATCACAAGGGTTTGTCAAACGACGGAACCACCCAATATCTCGACGAACTCGTCAAGGCTTTCCCGCAGAACGTCACCGTGTACCGGAAGAAGGAAGGCTTCTGGGATGGCAAGCGCGAAATGGTGAGCGCCCCGCTCATGCACATTCTCGAAGAGTGCCTGCTCTGGGAAGTTGACGTCGACGAAATCTGGCGCGCCCAGCAGATCGTCGATGCGCGAAAGATGTTCCTCGGCAACCGCGATCGCACCTCTGCATTTTACCTGTGCCTGTATCTAATCGGCCCCGACCGCCTGATCGTTTCACGCGACGGATACGGCAATCACTACGGCGGCGAATGGCTCCGAACCTGGCGGTTTCGTCCCGGAATGGTCTGGGCCAGGCACGAGCCGCCCATACTCGCGGAACCCATCGGCAACAACCAGTATCACGACGTGGGACGAGTCAATCCCTTCACGCGCGATGAGACCGAGCGCGCCGGCCTCGTGTTCGAGCACTACGCCTACGCCACCCTGCCACAGGTTCTTTTCAAGCAAAGTTATTACGGCTACAGCGGCGCCGTCGCAGGCTGGCTCGCGCTACAGGAGGAGCAACACCTCCCGCGCCGCGTCGGCGACTTCCTCCCATGGGTGCAAGACCAGGCCATGGTCGACTCCGCGCGCGCCGTAATCCCCGCTCACACTTTCGCGTTTCCGGATCTTGATGCTGGGAAAGAAGACAAAGCATCCGTGCGAAACCTGATCTACGTTCGCACCGACGCCATCGGCGACGCGATCCTTTCATCGCCGACGCTCGAATGTCTTTCCAAAGCTTATTTCAACGCACGTATCACCGTCATCTGCCAGGAGCGCGTTGCGCCGATCTACGAAAAATGCCCGCACGTCCATCAGATCATCGCGTTTGATGGGCAGCAGCTCCGCCATCCTGAATACTGCACCGCATTGTGGCAAAGGCTGCGCACGGTCAAGGCCGATCTCTGCATCAGCGGGCTTCAGTCGCGAACCAACGCAACCGATTTTTTCGTCGCGATCAGCGGCGCGAAAGAGCGCATTGGCCTCCACGGCGACCTCGCCAATATCGAGTCCCCTCTCCGCGATGAGGGTGATCTCTCCTACACACGATTCATCGCCAGTCCGGATCCCATCAAAAACGAAATCTCGCGACAAAAAGATATACTCCATGGGCTCGGAATTGAGTTGCCATTGCCCGCAACAAAGATGTGGACGGCGCCGGAAGACGAACGTGCCGCCGAAGCGATTTTCGCCGAGCACCAGCTTGACCCGGCGCGCACGATTGCAATGTGGTCCGGAGCACAATCCCGCGTTCGCGACGCTGAACAGATCGGTCTCGCGCTCCAGGAGTTCTGTCAGCGCAATGGCTTCCGCGTGATCGCGCTTGGCGGTGATCAAAACCAGGACATCAACCGATCCAACCTCTCCGCAATTCCAAACGACCCCGTGGACCTGACCGGCAAAACGTCCATCCGCGTCGCCGCCGAGATCATCCGCCGCTGCCGACTCGCCGTCGGTGTCGACACCAGCCTCGGACACGTCGCCTGCGCCGTCGGCACCCCAAACGTCATCCTCCTCGGTGGCGGACACTTCGGCCGCTTCATGCCTTACTCGCCCCTCACCACAGTCGTTTGTCTTCCGATTCACTGCTACGGCTGCCGGTGGGTTTGCCGGTACGAGCGACCCCACTGTGTCCGTGATGTCGAACCCCGAGTGATCACCGCCGCCATCGAGAACGCGCTGGAACGATCCTCGTCTAAACCGCGCATCTTCGCACAGGACCGATCACTCTGGCAGGCAGGCCCGAACCGTCCGAGCTGGGCTTGGTTCCATCAGTATGTAAACCGGAAGGATGTCGAGGTGATCGCCGTCGGCGTCCACCCTGACGGATCCACCCGACTCACGCCGCTGGATTTTCCAGAGCGCCACCGTGCTCTGGCCGCAACAGACCCCAAACAGGCACATCGCCGTGAGATCGCCTTCGCCTTGCTTCAGACTCCCCTCCCAGACCTGCCCCAGTTCTTCACCCAGCGGGTTGCAACACTTCTGGAGCAAGATCCCGCGAGCCTTCCCGCCGCTGAACCAGAGGCCATCATCCTCGACGAACTGCTCGCGGGGCTCGCCCGCGGTCCTAATGATTCCTTTTCCCTCTACTACCAAATCTTGTGCATGCTTTATCTATATCGATCAGAACTCCCCGATGGGTGCCTGACAGACCCCCCCGCATGGCTCAAAATCGCCATACCCGCGCCTTCGGCGGCTTCCGGCGCGTAGACCCGCTTCGTGCAACTCATGGCACGCCAGCGCGTCTAACGATAAGATAGAATGTCATCGCCGGTGCCGACCGGCCCCGATCCTGTCCAACTTTCTTGAGGTCCGGATTATGAAACAATCGAAACCAATCCCGTGGTTGCTGGCGTCCGCTGTGGCGGCAGTGCCGTTGCTGATGCTGGGCACAACCGCCTCCGCGCAATACCGCGTTCAGAACAACGACGGTCGGGCGCTGGATGCGGATAAGCGCCTTGGAAGCGGTGGATACAACAGCGGCAGGGATCTACCGGCACCCGTCAGCGGTAACGATATCGTCACCGGAAACGTCACCGGACTTCGCCGCTTTCATGGCAATGTCGATTATACCGATCCAACCGCCTTCCGCGGCAGCGCGCCGAGCGGTCGAAACGTTGACGCGATCAACCGCGTCGCGGGCAACGTGCCCACCCCGGATAATGTTGCGGGACAATTCTCGCCCCAGGGACGAACCTTCCTCGGCGATACGCGCGGCGTCGCGCCGCCCCCAGGATACCGCCAGATTACCCCCGGCGCTTCCGGCTACATTTCCGATCAACAGATTCAGGCGCGTTCCGTCGGTGACGCCCGCCTCGGCGATGTCACCCAAGGCCCCATTGTCGACATTCCCCGGCCAAGTCAACTGATTCTGTCCGGACCTTTGAATCAGCAAGGCCAGGCCTCGACCATCACCGCTTCGCCCTTGTTCGGGATCCGCTCCGCCACCGCCGACGAGCAGTCCATCCTCACCAATCCCAATGCCTCACGTGACCTCCTCGGTCTCGACGAGGCCTCCATCCAGCGCATGCGTGATGAGCTTCGCGGAAGCGCCAACCAGAACTCGAACCCGCAAAATAACAAGGGCGACAATGCCGGCAATAACACCGGCAACAGCAACGACCCTAACCAACAGGGCACGAATTCGAACGGCAATAATAACCTCAACAACTCAACGTTCGCGCTCAACAAACCGCTGAACGACCAAGCGCCAAATGCCGCCGTGCAGGGACAGCAGTTGGCATCCGGTTCCGCGCTGAATTCCAACGTCGGACAAAACGGCGACGGCGTCCGTCAGCGCTTCATCATTCCGGCGCAGGAACAGAACGCCAATTACGCGGAGATGCTCCGCCGATACAACCAGACCGAAGGCAACCCAAAGCTGACGCCCGAGCAGCAGGCCCAATCCTACAATGCCGCGATGCGCGCCCGTCAACAGGGCCAGCAACCCGGCGCACAACCGGGCCAGCCCGGCGCCCAGCCAGGTCAACCCGGAGCCGGATCGACGCCGGGAGCGGCCAAGCCCGGCACAGTCAACCAGCTACCCAACGCGAACGCCCCCGGCAAAAACGCTCCTCGCGCAAACACGCCCGGAGCCACCGGTCAGCCCGGCGATAAAAAAGCCGGCGCGCAGGTCAGGAAGCCAGAGCCTGTGCAGATCAAATCGTTCGCGGAAGGAATGAAGGGCAAAGGTCTCACCGAAATTACCAAGCAAGCAGAAGATCTCGTCCGTCAGGGCAAGTTCAATAACGCGCTCGACAAGTACGATGCCGCTCAGCAGGTCGCGCCCAACAATCCCATGGTCAAGATGGGCCGGGCCATCGCCGAACTCGGCGCTGCGTTTTATGCCCGGGCCGAAACTCACGTCCGCGAATCCTACGGCCAGAACCCAGCCCTGATGGTCGCCCAGTTCGATCTGCGCAACCTCCTTGGCGAAGACCGTCTCCAGGCGCTCGTGAAGGATCTGCGCGACCTCGCCAATAAAGACAAAAAGGATTCCCGCCCGGTCTTCCTCCTCGCGTTCATCGCTTACAACACCGCAAGCGCGAACACCGCCGACGGATATCTCGACATCGCCGAGAAGCGGGCCGGTGGCAATGATCCGCTCCTGAAAAGCCTCCGCGAACACTGGGCTCTCCCCGACAAAGCCCCTGAACAGCAGCCGGCGCAGCCCGCTCCATCAGCAGCGCCCGCTCCGGCAGCAGCACCGGCGACACCACCCGCCCCCGCTCCGGTCAAGCCCCAGCCCAACAAGTAATTTTCCTGGGAACTTCAAAACACGCAGACGGTCAAATCCCTGACCCTCTGCGTTGTTTTTTCGTCGCGACAGCCCACGAGACGATATAATATCCCAGACCCGCCCGGCCCAATTACGGAGGGCTCATGAGCCGCTTGGATCGACATGTCGCGTTCGTTCAAAACAAGCTTGCCTTGACGCGCTTCCTCCACGCCCTCGCCTGGTCGCTGCTCTTCTACGCCGCCATCGTGGGCGTCACCATCATCGTCGACAAACTCACCCACTTCCGTCCGCATCACCCTCGGATTTGGTTCTGGTCCGGTATCGGCGCCTCCGTATTTGCCGCTTTCGTTGACGCGATCATCAAGCGTCCCACAGCGCAATCCGCCGCCGTCGCGATCGACGATCGTCTGGCACTGAAAGAAAAGTTCAGCACCGCGCTTTACGTCCGGCCACTTAACGATCCGTTCGCCCAGGCCGCTGTGCGAGACGCCGAGCGCACCGCCGACAACGTCAGCCTCAACAGACGCTTCCCCGTTCAATTTCCCCGCGCGGCGATCGGCACCTTCACCGTGGCGCTTGCCGCACTGCTCACGCTATGGCTCCCCTCCATGGACCTGCTCGGGCGCGAGCAGGTCATCAATAAACAGAAACAGGAACAGGCCAAAGCCGAAGACGCCAGGAAGGTCGTGCAGCAGGCGCTCGCGCGAGTGAACGCGATGCCCAAAGGCGTTGCCGATGATGAGATCATCAAGCGCGCCCAGCGCGACCTGACCCACATGATGAACCAGCCGATCCATGATCCCGATGCCACCAAGCGCTCCGCATCCAAAGCGCTTCAGGACGTCGGCGAAGCGATCAAGCAGCAGATCGCCGGCAGCCAGCGGTTCGCCGATGCGCAGAGCGACTCCAAGGCCTTCAAATCTCTCCTTCCTTCCGATGATGAAAAAGGCCCCGTTGCCGATGCCCAGCGATCCATCGCCAAGGGTGATCTCGACAAGGCGGTGCAGGAGCTGGACAAGTCCGTCGAAAAATTCGACAAGATGTCCGAGGACGAGAAGAAGAAGTCCGCCGACCAGATGCAGAAGATGGCGCAGCAGCTCCAGCAGATGGCGTCCGATCCGGCCGTCCAGAAGCAGATCCAGCAACAACTCCAACAGCAGATGGGTCTGAACCAGCAGCAGGCGCAGCAGATGCAGCAGCAGATGCAGCAAGCCGCGCAAGGCGATAAACAGGCGCAGCAGCAGTTCCAGAAACAGGCCGAACAGATCGCCAAACAGATGAACGACGGCAAAGGGCCCACGCAGCAGCAACAGCAGCAGATGCAGCAGATGATGAAGCAGATGCAGGCGCAGGCCAACTCGCAGCAGCAGGCGCAGCAGATGGCGCAAGCCGCCCAGCAGATGGCGCAGGCGATGAAGCAGCAACAGCAGCAGCAGTCGAAGAACGGCCAGCAGGGCAAGAACGGAAGTCAGCAATCGCAGCAGATGGCCGCCGGCAAGCAGGCAATGCAACAGCAGCTCCAGGCCATGCAGGCGATGCGCGCCGATGCCAAGCAGGTTGCCGCCGCTCAGCAGGCCGCTCAAGCCGCCGCGCAGGATGCCGCCGCCGCTTCCAACGGCGGACAAGCCGGCAAAGGCCAGCAGGCAAACGGTCAACAGAAATGGGGCGGTAACAACAACGGTCAATGGCAGCAAGGCAAGAACAACAACGGCAATCCCAAGCCCAACCAGGGAATGGGCGGCGCCGGAATCGGCGCCGGTCCTCGCGACTACAAGGAAGAAGCGCCTTACGCCGTAAAAGCTGAGATCTCCAAATCCGAAGACATCGAGGAAGGCAAGATCCTCGCCAGCACCCTTGTGAAAGCCAGGAGTGAAAAAGGCAAGAGCACCGTCTCGCTTCAAGAGATCGCCAAGAAGGGTCAGAACGAGGCAACCGATGAAGTCGAGCAGGATCGCATCAGCCGCCAGTCGCAGCAGGCCGTGAAGGAGTATTTCCGCTCCGTCGCCGACGATGCGGATCAATCAACCGTCCCCGCGCCGGCACCCGCTCCCGTGCCGGAACCGGCGCCACAGCAATGAATCCAGAAGGGGACGTGTAGCGTGTTCATTCCCCGCTTGCTGGTCATGGTCGCCAGCGCTCTCGCCCTCGCAGGCTGTCAAAAATCAGACAACTCGAAGGTGCGGCAGGTGGTGCTCTACACGAGCATCGATGAGCCGATCGCCCGACCGATCGTCAAAGCCTTCGAAGCCCGGACGGGTATTCATGTTGTTTTACAGACCGATGCCGAAGTCAGCAAAAGCGTGGGACTCGCGGAACGACTTCGCGCGGAGAGAACGCATCCGCAAGCAGACGTCTTCTGGAGTAACGAACCGTTCCACACAATCAACCTCGCAGCCGAAGGCGCGCTCGCGCCGTTCGTCTCGCCCGCCGCCTCCGACGTTCCCTCGCAGTACAAATCAACTAAAGCACTGTGGACTTCCGTCGGCCTCCGCGCGCGGGTCATCGCTGCCTGCACGAAAGAGCCCACACCGCCGCGCGCGCTCGAGGATCTCACCCATCCAAAATGGAAAGGCAAGCTCGCGATGGCGCGTCCGACCGCCGGCACCACCGGTGGTCACGTCGCCGCGCTCTACGTCCTCTGGGGCGATGACAAAGCCCGCACTTTTTTCAAAGCCCTTCGTGCCAACAACATCACCCTCCTCGGTGGAAACTCCGTCGTCGCCGAACGCGTCGCCGCCGGCAACTACCTCGCCGGTCTGACCGACAACGACGACTGCCACGCCGCCAGCACCGAGATCGCTCCGATCAACATGATCCTTCCCGATCAATCCACCATCGGCACCCTGATGGTTCCCACCACCGTCGGCCTCGTCGCCGATGCGCCCCACGCGGATTCCGCGAAGAAGCTCATCGATTTTCTCCTCTCCAAAGCGACAGAACAGAAACTTATCGAAGCCAATTTCGTCCTAGCCTCTGTGCGTGATGCAACCCTCGGAGGCAGGATCAAGCCCATGCAGTTGGATTACGAAAAAGCCGCTCGCGTCATGCCCCAAGCCGTCCGCGAGGCGACCAGGATTCTGGAAGGTCGCGAATGACCGAGATGCTCTCGATCCTTCCGAAGCACACAGCGCCCGGTCATGCGCCGCCGCCCGCTGGTAGGGGGGATGCGTCTGCAAGACACACCGCTCGATCCTCCACCTTCGCGATTTCGCTCCCCATCCTGATCGTCGTTTCCCTCTGCGCTGGCCTTCCCCTCGCCTGGCTCGGCTGGCAAATCCTCACCAACCCCCAGGTTCTCTCGGAGTTCCGCCCCGACGCCTTCCGCCTCGCGCTCCTGGGCCGCACGCTTCTTTACAACGGCGCGGTCGCGATCATCGCCACACTCCTCGGCATCCCCGCCGCCCTCGTCCTCGGCCGCGGACGAGGCATCGTCCAACGCATCCTCTTCTTCGCCCTCCCCGTCTCCCTCCTTCTTCCCTCGATCACCTATGCCTACGGCTGGTCGCAATTCCTCCGCCTGGTCGGCGCCTATCCCCAGCCCACCTCACCATCCGACATCTTTCGCTGCATCGGGTCCCTCGCAACCTGGCTCTGGCCGATCCCTGCCGCCGCGATCGCGCTCGCCCTCCGCCGGCTCGATACGCAGGTCCAGCAGCAAGCCCTCCTCGACGGCGCCCTCTGGCGAATCACTGTTCGCCAGGTCGCCCCCGTCATCGCCGCCTCCGCGGCCATCGTCGCGGTCCTCGCCGTCCAGGAATTCAGCGTCTACGAACCCACCGGTATCAGCGTCGTCGCCACCGAAGTGCGCATGGTCTTCGAAACCGGCGCCTTCAGCTCACCGGATAATCCCATCACCGCCGCCATCGCCGGCCAATCCACATTGCTCGGCGCCAGCGATCAACGCGTTCGCGCCGCCGCCGCCGTCGCCGCCGCGCTTCCACTCCTCTTCGTCATCGCCCTTGCCGCCGCCGCGATCCTGCTCATCATCCGAAAAACCGCGACCGAAGAACAACTCGACACCGGTCCCTGGCCACGCGCCTTGGACGCCGGTTGGGTCCCGAAGACTCTCTCCCTCGCCGTTATCTTCATCGCCGTCATCATTCCCGCCGCTTCACTCGTTCTCTCGCTCAAGCGCGCGCTAAACCCCATCAATCTCTGGAACGAATTCGCCCCCCAAATCCTCGGCTCACTCTCCATGGCCGCCCTCGCCGCCGCGTTCGCACTCGCCCTGGCGTTCTGGACCACCGTACACAAAAGCATCATCTCCCTCTCGCTTACCCTCGCCGCGTTCCTCGTCGGCGGCCAACTCCTCGCCATCGCACTCATCCGACTCTACAACCGACCCTCCCTCTCCTGGGCCTACAACGGCCCACCCATTCTCATCGCCGTCTATCTCGCCCGCTTCTCCTGGATCGCCTTACTCGCCGGTCAAACGAGTTGGTCGAGATCCTGGAAAACCCTGCGCGATCTCGCCGCCCTCGACGGCGCCGGCGCCATCCGCACCGCCACCTCCGTCATCTGGCCCCTCGCCTGGCCCGTCCTCCTCGCAAGCGCGATCCTGCTGATGGCCCTCAGCCTCGTCGAAGTTCCCGCCACCGTCCTCATTTCCCCCCAGCGCCCCCAGATGTTGACGCCCCTCATGATGACTTGGGTGCACATGCTCCGCTACGATTCCATGATCGAAGCATCCCTACTTCTCATGACCACCGTCGCCGCCCTGGCAATCCTCGCCGCCGCCCTATTCGCGTTCGCGTCAACCCGCTTGCGCCTTCGCGGCGCGCTCGCTGCCTCGCTTCTCCTCCTCCTCACCCCAGGCTGCGACCGCACCTCCAAACCCCAGTCCATCTGGCTCACCACCGGCACCGGCCCCGATCAAACCGTCTACCCGCGCGCCATCACCTACAGCCCCACCGACGACACCTTCTTCGTCATCGATCGCGTCGCCCGCATCCAGCACCTCGACAACAAAGGCAATTACCTCAACGAATGGCGCATGCCCGAATGGTCCCAGGGTAAACCCGTCGGCGTCACCGTCGGCCCCGACGGAAACGTCTACGTCCCCGACACCCACTACCACCGCATCATGGTCTACTCCCCCAAAGGCGATCTGATCCGACACTGGGGCGGCAAAGGCACCGACCCCGGTCAATTCATCTACCCCACTGACATCGCCTTCGATTCAAAACACAACGTCTTCGTCTCCGAATATGGCGACAACGACCGCATCCAGGTCTTCGATCCCACCGGAAAATTCCTCTACGCCTTCGGCCACTTCGGCCAAGCTGACGGCGATTTCTCCCGCCCGCAATCCATGCTGATCGATCACGACATCCTCTACATCACCGACGCCTGCAACCACCGCATCGGCGTCTTCAAAACCGACGGCGCCTTCCTCCGCAACATGGGCTCCGTCGGATCCGCCCCCGGCCAATTCCGTTTCCCCTACGGCTTGGATCAGGACAAGTATGGCAACCTGATCGTCTGCGAATTTGGAAACAACCGCGTTCAGCTCATCGACCAAAAAACAGGCAAGGGCCTCGCAACCTGGGGCGCCGGTGGTCACGATCCCGGCCAACTCGCTTACCCATGGGGCGTCGCCGTCGATAAACGCAACCGAGTCGTTGCCGTCGACGCCGGAAACAACCGACTCCAGGTGTTCGACTTCTAACGTAGCATGGGCGTCTCGCCCATGTCTGTTCTGATGTAGCTGAAGCTCAAGTTCTAGTAAACTATGTCCCGCTCGCACGCTCGTCGGGAATAATGAAACGCCGTATCGCATGAACTTTGCCACGCTCTCAGCTTCGTCTGCCTTCCAGTCCCCGCTTCACCTGGAATACTTCTCCGGCCTCGTCGCGCTCGAACTTTTCGCCGCCCTCGCCATCCCCATCATCCTCCTCGGCATGCGATCTCTGAACGGCCTCGGCCCCGTCCGCAAATGGGTCGCCATCGGCATCCGCCTCGCCGTTCTCCTTCTCTTCATCCTCATCATCGGCGGCGCACGCTGGCAGCGAATCAACAAAAACGTCGAGGTCATCGTCCTCCGCGACACCAGCGAATCCATGTCGCAGATCAAGGACTTCCCCGGCAAAACCCTCCAGGAATCCCAGGACGACTGGCTGAAAAAACTCTCCTCCGACAAGAATGCCGACATCACCCGGAAAAAAGGCGAAGACCGCTTCGGCATCATCGGCTTCAACAGCAACGCCACCATCGAAGTCATGCCCAACTCGCATCCATCCCTCGATGCGCGACCCATCCGCGAACCCGGTAACAGCTCCGATCTGGCCGCGGGTATCAACACCGCCCTCGCCACCTTCGGCCGCGACGCGATGCACCGCCTCGTTCTCATCTCCGACGGAAACTTCAACACCGGCGATCACAATACCGTCATCGATCTCGCCATCGCCCAAGGCATCCCCATCGACGTCGTCCCCGCCCACTACGACGTTCGCGATGAAGTTCTCGTCGAGCGCTTCGTCACCCCCGCTCAGAAGCGCGAGAACGAGCCCTTCACCATCAGCATCGTCCTCCGCTCGACCAACCCCGCGCCCGTGGCAGGCAAGCTCACCGTCCTTCACGGCGGGCAGCCCATGGACCTCGATCCCTACACCGAAGGTATCCAAGCAACCCGCGTCGTCACCCTCAAGCCCGGCCCCAATGTCGAACGCGTGCAGGTGCCCGCTCTCACCGAAGCCGGTGTTCACCAATTCAAGGCGATCTTCGAGGGCGAAAACGTCACCGCCGAGATTCCCGGCGCCCCACAGCAGCAAGTCGCCGGTGCCGCCATTCGACAGACGACCAAAGGCGACACTCTCCTCGCCAACAACACCGCCGAAGCCTTCACCTTCGTCAAAGGAAAGGGCAAAGTGCTCTACATCGACAACGTCGAAGGCGGCCGCGGTCAGATCCTGCGCAACTCCCTTGCCGCCGAAGGCATCATCCTCGACGACAAGACCAGCATCGATCAGTTCCCCAACACCGTGCTCGAGCTTCAGAATTACGACGCCGTCGTTCTCGCCAACGTTCCGCGCGGAGCCGGTGGACTCACCGACGATCAGCAGAAGATGCTCGCTACCTATTGCCACGATATGGGCGGCGGCCTGGTCATGATCGGCGGACCCGACACCTTCGGCGCCGGTGGCTGGCAAGGCAGCAAGCTCGAAGAAGTCCTCCCCGTCAACATGGACATCCCCGCCCAGCGCCAGCTTCCCAAGGGCGCGCTCGTTCTCGCCATCCACTCCTGCGAGATGCCCGATGGAAACTACTGGGGCGAACAGTGCGCGCTCAAAGCCGCCGAGACCCTCTCCGAACGCGACGAGATCGGCGTCATCAGCTACAACTGGAACGGCCCCGGTGGTGGCGGCTCCAACTGGGATTACCCGCTCCAAACCAAAGGCGACGGCTCGCGCGTCGTCTCCGCCATCAAAAAGATGGTCCCCGGCGACATGCCGAGCTTCGACGACATGCTCGATCTCGCCATCAACGGCCGCAACGGCATCGGCGGTCTTCTTCGCTCCGACGCTCGCCAAAAACACATCATCGTCATCTCCGACGGTGATCCTCAACAACCCGCGCAATCGCTCATCAACGCCTGCAAGGCCGCCAAGGTCAGCATCTCGACCGTCGCCGTCTACCCCCACGACATGTCCGACCGCGGACTACCGCCCACCATGCGAAAGATGGCCCAGGACACCGGCGGCCGCGCCTATGGTCCGATCAACAACAACCCCAACCAGCTCCCACAAATCTTCATCAAAGAAGCCACCGTCGTCCGCCGCTCGCTCATCCACGAGCCTAAGGAAGGCATTCCGATCAAGCAGAACGTCACTTCCAGCGACATCATGAAAGGCCTCGCAGGCGTCGACCTTCCTCCGCTCGCCGGCATGGTCCTCACCAGCCGCAAGAACAATCCGCAGATCGAAGTCCCCCTCACCGCGGGGGCAGCAAATGATCCGATCTTCGCCCACTGGCAAACCGGTCTCGGCAAAGCCGCCGCCTTCACCGGTGATGCGCACAACAAGTGGGCCGCCTACTGGGTCGGCTCGCCCATCTACGCAAAATTCTGGGCCCAGGTCGTCCGCGGCGTATCCCGCCCGCCCATGTCCACCGACTTCGACGTCCAAACAACTCAACTCGGTAACGGCGGTCATATCACCGTCGAAGCCCTCAACAAGGAAAACCGCTTCCTCAACTTCCTCAACATTCGCGGCACCGTCGTCGGCCCTGACGGAAAACCCAAAGATGTTCGCCTCGTTCAAACCGGTCCCGGAACCTACGCGGGCGATTTTGAATCCAAAGATCCCGGCACCTATGCCGTCGTCCTCAACTACACCGGCGCCAAAGGAGAGCACGGCTACATCCCCAGCGGTATGGCCGTCAACTCTTCCCCCGAGCTGCGCGATCTCAAGAGCAATGAAGCGGTCCTCAAGCAGATCGCCGACCGCACCAAGGGACGCGTCCTCACGCCCTACGATGCCAATATTGACCTCTTCAACCGCGATGGCCTGAAGATCACCGCGTCGCCGCTCCCCATCTGGGACATCCTCGTTCCGTTCCTGCTCGCGCTGATCCTGATCGACGTCGCCACCCGCCGCATCGCCTGGGACTGGCTCTCGACCAAGAAGATGGCTAACGCCGCCGCCGACCGCGTCCGCGCCTTCACGGTGGTCCGAAAAGTCGAATCCCGCCAAACCCTCGATGCCCTCAAGCGCGTGCGCGATGAGGTCGCGGAAAACAAGTTCAAGCCAAATGAATCAGCGGTCCCCGCTTCAGCGGGAAGCGCCCCAGATCCCAAAGCCAAATTCCAGGCCCGAGGCGTCGAAGGAGACATCAGCCAACTCGTCGGCGGCGCCGCCGACAAACCCCTCCCCGCCGCCCCCAAAAAAATCGAACCCAAAGGCGGCAGCGGAGAATCGACCAGCCACACCGGCAGCCTCCTCGAAGCCAAACGCCGCGCCCAGCAACAGATCAAACAAAAAGAACAAGGAGAGTGATTGGAGTCGCTACGATTCTCGAATGAAAAAAAGTTGAGAAAGCAGATGCGCAAAAGAAATTGGACGGACCAACAATTACGCGAAGCGCTTGCGACACCCGGGTTACCCGTCGCCAGCAAAGAGCATGCTGCCACTCGACATGTGCATCCGTCTTCGGGCAAGGTGGTCGTCGTGGACAATGTGACCGGTGAAATCTTCCACGTAGGAGATGAAGGATATGACTACGAAGACTGAAGAAATTTATGTTTCATTACTGGACGAGGGAGTCGCGGTCTGGCGTCCTACTCAAGCCAAAAGAAAGTCCGACGGGAGCTATACACTCTTGCCCACACCGAACTACGATCCGGATGATGAAAAGTGGGAGTTTCCTCCGGGGTCAAATGTGATTTGCGAACCAAAGAAACTCGCCCGTGGGACCGTGCTGGCTGCTGTGCGGCTCGCGGACGCAAAACGTCAAACTGCTTGAACAGAAACCAGGAATTCTTATGACCCAACCAAACATCCCCGGCGTTGACCCCCAGATCCAAGCCGCCTGCGATGCCTTCCGGCGCGACTACCGCGCCGTCCAGGCCGAGATCGCCAAGGCGATCGTCGGCCACGAAGAAATCATCGACGGCGTCCTCACCTGCCTATTCGTAGGCGGCCACGCTCTCCTCGAAGGCGTCCCCGGTCTCGGTAAAACCGCCCTCATTCGTTCCCTCGCCAGCGCGCTGAACCTCAAGTTCTCCCGCATCCAGTTCACCCCCGATCTCATGCCCGCCGACGTCATCGGCACCAACGTCATCATGGAAAACGAAGGCGGCCAACGCGCCTTCACGTTCATGGCCGGCCCCATCTTCGCGCAGATTATTCTGGCTGACGAAATCAACCGCGCCACCCCCAAGACCCAAAGCGCGCTATTGGAAGCCATGCAAGAGCACCAGGTCACCGCCGGCGGCGCCCAACGCAAACTCGAAGAACCCTTCTTCGTCATGGCCACCCAAAACCCGCTTGAGCAGGAGGGCACCTACCCTCTCCCCGAAGCCCAGCTCGACCGCTTCTTCTTCAAGCTCATCGTCCGATATTCCGGCCGCGAAGAGCTCAAGGAAATCCTCAATCGCACCACCACCGCCCACAAAGTCGAAATCCAACCCGTCCTCGACGCCCAGAAAATCATGGGCCATCAAGCGCTGGCCAAGCGCGTCATCGTCGCTCCCCACGTCCAGGACTACATCATCCGAAGCACCCTCGCCACACACCCCAGCGGCGTCTACGCCATCCCCATGACCAACCAATTTTTACGAGTAGGCGCCAGCCCAAGAGCCGCCCAGGCCATCACCCTCGCCAGCAAAGTCCGAGCGCTCCTCGACGGCCGCTTCCACGTCAGCTTCAAAGACGTCAAAGAGGTCGCCATCCCCGCCATGCGCCACCGCCTCATCCTAAACTTCGAAGGCGAAGCCGAAGGGATCACCACGGATATGGTCCTGGAAAAAATTCTGACTGAGACGCCAACCACCATCGAAGGCGAAGTAGCCGTTTCAAGGTAACAGGAGAAAAGCGATGCCCAAAAAACTCGATCAATTCCACTGGCATGAAGCCCTCGATCGCTCCATGCTCGCCTTCGAGTTCTTCGAAGAGCGTGTTCACGAGCATCCGGCTGTTCAGCGCACGCCCAAGCTCAAGCGTGAAGCAAAGCAGATCTCCGAGCGCCTGTTTCGTCTCTACCAGACGATTGCCACACTCCCACTCAAGGACCCTCCTCCCAGCGCGTAGCCGTCGGGCCGAAGGCCCACCCGTCCGATCACTCAACATGACGTCATGAAAATCCCCGTCCCTCCCAACACCGGCAAAGTTCGAGTCGCCATGACCCTCGGGGGCAAATACACCGTCTGGAACGGCAAGCAAGGCCCCAACGAATTTGCCATCACCTGCCGCAATCGCAAACAAGCCGAAGCCGTCGCCAAGATCATCAACAGCAAGCAGCACAATGGTGAGGTCGTGGTGGATTGAATTCTTTTCTCACCACGGAGATCACGGAGATACACGGAGAATACAATGCTGATTCATGAGAAGCTCACTGAGACCATCATTGCTGCCGCGATTGAAGTGCATCGCGAGTTGGGGATCGGACTTCTCGAGTCTACATACGAGCAGTGTCTTTGCCGGGAACTGTCGCTTCGGGGCCTCGCGGTGCAATGCCAGGTTGCGCTTCAGGTGATCTTCAAAGGCGAGAAAATCGACTGCGGATACCGAATTGACATCCTCGTCGAGAACTCCGTCATCATTGAGGTCAAATCCGTGGATAAATTTCATCCGATCCACGAAGCCCAGCTCATGACCTACCTTAAGCTCAGTGGCAAACGCGTAGGCCTACTGATCAACTTCAACGTGATGCTCCTCAAAGATGGACTAAAACGTCGCGTCCTCTAAACACAAATGATTTCTCTTCTCCGTGTCCCTCCGTGATCTCCGTGGTGAAAAAGGCCTTTACGAATGACATTAACCTCCGACCAACCCAAGACCCTCCTCGAACCCGCCTTCATGGCCCGCCTCGACCAGCTCGACGTCATGAGCCGCAAGCTCCTCGCCGGCAAGCTAAAGGGCGAGCGCCGCTCCAAGCGCCGCGGCCAATCCGTCGAATTCGCCGACTACCGAAACTACGTCGTCGGCGATGACCTCCGTTTCATCGACTGGAACATCTACGCCCGCCTCGACCGCCTCTTCCTCAAGCTGTTCCTCGAAGAAGAAGATCTCTCCCTCTACGTCCTTCTCGACGTCAGCAAAAGCTGCGACTACGGCAACCCTCGCAAAGCCTTCTACATCAAGCAAGTTTCCGCCGCCCTCGGCTACATCGGTCTCGTCAACTACAACCGCGTCACCCTCTGCGCCTTCAACAACGGCATCGTCTCCGAAACCGGCGCCCTTCGCGGCCGTCGCCGCGTCGCGCAAATGCTCGACTTCGTCAAAAACCTCGAGCCGAGCGGCCCTTCTCACTTGGCCGAAGCTTGCAAAAGATTCGCCCTCGCCCACCGCCAAAAAGGCGTCTGCGTCATCCTCTCCGATTTCTTCGACAAGGGCGGCTACGAAAACGGCCTCCGCTACGTCGCCGGCGGCAAGTACGACCTCTTCGCCGTCCAAACCCTCTCCCCGCAGGAGATCGATCCGGACCTTCAGGGAGACCTCAAGCTCAAAGACATGGAAGACGACGACATGGCCGAAGTCTCCATCACCCAGCCCCTCATCAAGCAATACAAATCCAACCTCAACGCCTACTGCCTCGGCTTAAAGGACTACATCACCCGCCGCGGCGGCACATACCTTTTCACCAGCACGGCCGTGCCGTTCGACACGCTGGTGTTGAACTATCTGAGAGAGAGAGGCTTGTTGGGATAACGGATTTGTATTGTTTGACGGTATAATGAGATAAGATGGCGATCTTGTCGTTTGCAAATGCTGGGACGTCGGACCTCGCCAGACAGCATTGCAGCAAAGCGGCTCGCGCCATTCTGCCGGCCAGCCTTCACCGGATCGCCTTGGAGAAACTGATCGTGCTTGATGCTGCAACGTCACTCAGCGACCTTGCTATCTGGCCAAGCCTGAGGCTCGAGAAACTCAAAGGTGATCGTAAAGGCCAGCATAGCATTCGGATCAACTCGAAATACCGAATTTGCTTCGTTTGGAGTGGTCGCGATGTGCTCCGCGTTGAAATCGTGGATTACCATTGAGGTTCGAAATGATCAAATCACCTTTCCACCCCGGGATGTATCTCCGACAACTTCTCGACGAGCACGAGATTTCACAAACTCGACTGGCGCGCCATATCGGCGTGCAGATTGGCGTGATCAACCAGATTTGCAATGAGAAGCGCGGAATCTCCGCATCCATGGCTGTAAAACTGTCCCGCGCCCTCAAAACCTCACCCGAGTTTTGGCTGAACCTCCAGACATCTTACGACCTCAACCGGACTGACCTGAATCGTCAGATTAAACCGCTTATCCGCGTTGCATAGGAACGACATGTTGCGAACAACGATCTGCCGTGCTTTGCTCTGAAGGATTCCGATCAAATCCATTGCTTCAACGTAATCGAGATCCTCCGCTCGCTCCGCTTCCGAGATCGTTCCCTCGTTTGCTTTTTGGGCGAGGCTCTCGATATGAGATCGGATATCTCCGGAAAATTGCAAAGCGGCGAGCCGTTTTGCCGAGTCGGGCGTCAAACACTCAGCGACAGGCGCCAGCAGCCGATCCAAAGCATGTGAACTTGGTGCAACCATAACATGATTGTAGTGCGTGAATCGTACCTTAACCAGATTGAGCTCCGGACGATCGGAGAGTTTTAATGAACTGGATTCCCCAATTTCTGAACTGGCAGACCGCCGCGATCGCGGCGGGCGTTGCGGTGCCTTCGCTGCTGATTCTTTACTTCCTCAAGCTTCGGCGGCGCGAGATGGCGGTCAGCTCGACCTTGCTCTGGAAGAAGGCGATCCAGGACCTACAGGTCAACTCGCCGTTCCAGCGACTGCGGAAAAATCTGCTCCTTCTCCTTCAGCTTCTTTTGCTGGCACTGCTGTGCCTGGCGCTGGCGCGTCCGGTGGCGAACTATACGCCGGGAGCTGGAAAGATGACGGTCATCCTGATCGACCGATCGGCTTCGATGTCCAGCACCGATCCCGATCTCAATGGCAAAACGCGCCTCGACGAGGCGAAGCGGCGCGCGAAAGATCTGGTCGAAACCATCGACCGAAATTCCAGCGCGATGGTCATCGCGTTCGACCAGAGCGCCGAGACGGTGCAGCCGTTCAGCAGCGATGTGCCGGCCCTGAAGACGGCGATCGATTCCATTCATCCCACCGATCGCAAGAGCAAGCTGAAGCTGGCGTACCAGCTCGCGGAGGCTCAGACTAATTTCAATCCGGAGCAACTCCGCGCTCTCGTCACGCCGGATATCTGGGTTTACTCGGATGGGCGGGTTACCGACGCCGCCGATCTTTCGATTCGCGGGAATCTCAAATACGACCGCATCGGGTCGGACAAGTCGGGCAACGTCGGGATTGTGGCGATGAATGCCAAGCGCAATTACGAGCGACCGACGGAAGTGCAAGTGTTCGCGCGGCTTGCTAATTATGGGCCGGAACCTGTCAACGCGGATGTGCAACTCGTGGTGGATGGGCGGACGCGCACCATTGCGGCGACGTCGCTTCCGCCGGAGCGGTGGCCGCAGGAGCAGCGGGAGAAGTTTGAGACGCGGGACAGCGTCGAGTTCACGATCGAGATGACCGAAGCGGGGATCGTGAAGGTCGAGCAGATGCACAAGAAGGACGATGTGCTGGGTGCCGACGATTCGGCGACAGTCGTCGTTCCTCCGCCCAAACAGCTTGCGGTGCTGCTTGTTTCTGAAGGCAATTATTTTCTCGAGCGCGCGCTTCAGAGCCTTGGCTATAAAGATCCGGCGATGCTGCCGGCGGCGTACGAGAAGGAGAAACCGGCGAAGTATGATGTCATTATTTTCGACCGCTACCGGCCGAAGTTTGTGCCGCAGGCGGGAAGTTTTGTTTACTTTGGGGCGATTCCTCCCGGGAACAAGATCCAAGGCGAGCCGGAGGTTTATGTTCCGCAGCCGGACAATAAGAAGAAGATCACCGGCGTGATCGACTGGGATCGCGAGCATCCGATCCTGCGTTATCTCTCGTTCAATCAGATCGGTTTCGCGGATCCGATGAAGCTGACGGTTCCTGCTGATGTGCAGGTTCTGATGGATGGGCCGAAGGGTCCGCTGATGGCGATGTACCGGGAGGGGTTCCACACGCACTTTGCGATTGGCTTTGACATTTACGACAGCAACTGGCCGCTGCGATCGACTTTCGTGATCTTTATCCAAAACACGCTGCGTTATCTGGCGGTTGGCTCGGACATGGACGTTCGCGCGAGCCTGGAACCGGGCTCGACGCCGCGCATTCCGCGATCGAATCTGCAGCGCGCTGGAGTTGATTTGAAATCACTTCGGCTGGAAGGGCCCGCGGGTTCGAAATCGATTCCGATTCCGCTGACGGGAGATTTTGCGCTTCCGCCGCTCGACCAAGTGGGGCTCTACACGACTGATCCACCGGTCCCGCAGTTCGAGCACTTCGGGGTGAACCTGCTCGATGCGACGGAGAGCAACACGCTGCCGGTGACCCAGCCGCCGGGGAATGTTGGGGAAGCGGTGGCGGCGAGCGGTGGAAAGTCGCGGCTGGAGTTGTGGTGGTGGATCGTGGCGTGCGTGGCGCTTCCGCTGCTGATGATCGAGTGGTACGTCTATACGCGGCGCGTGCATTTGTAGTGTTGCTCTCGCGTGAGCGCCTCGGGATAGTTCCCGATGCAATTTGCAAAACTGGCAAGAAATGGGAAGTTTTGGGAAGTGGGCGGAATGACGAATGGGTGAATGAGTCATTGACGAATGAAGAGAGAAGGCCGGGGGGAGAAGAGAGCGCGAAGGCGCGAAGTCGCGAAGGTGACGCGAAGGGGGGATGTCGCATGTCGCATGTCGCTCATCGGTGCATGTGGGAGGTTGTAGGACATTTTTTCTGAAACGTGAAACGTGAAACGTGATGTGGAGGGCGCGCGGGGAGTGTGGGGATGATGGGCATAATGCGCAGATCAAAACCGGATTTTTACGTCAAAACCGGATTGCCCCAGCTGGAGAACAGGAAACGGTTTTGAGGGCCGTCGCCCAGAACGTTTGGGGCATCGGTTTCGTCAAGCTTCACGGAACGTGAGCTTGAGAATTGGAGAGGTCATGGCTCAACAGATTGTGCTTACTCAGAAGACCGCCGATCGAATCCTCAGCGCGGTGGACAAGGTGGAGAAGCTTACGCCCACTA
>JBBRYX010000035.1:0-25410 GCA_038237225.1 Tepidisphaerales bacterium
CGTGCGTGGCGTGGAGGCCAGAACCGCTCCCGCTCTGGGCCAAGCCGCCAGCGACGGCTTTGCCGCGGTGACTCCCGACGACGCACGGGGCTGGTTTATCAAATGCGGTTACGGTGTACACTGATGTGAAATTCGCTCTAGGATTGATGGGAGCGGGAGGGAAATGCAACCGCGGAGGCGCGGAGACAGACGCGGAGAAGAGGAGGGTGGGATGGATGCTGTGGTAGGATGCTGGCGGGCTTGTGTGTGGCTCGTTAGCTGTTATGACTGCGCTGGCTGGACGGAATTAGCTCTCGGGCTTTCCCGTCCCTATTTATTCGGTCACTCCGAGATTAGCTCCCGTCGATATTTATTCGCTCATGAAGACTTTCCACGTCATTGCGTTAGCGGTTTTGTTGTCGGGTGTGTGGTGGATTCCATTTTCGATGGGGGGTGGCGAAGGTGAGGGCGTGGGGGATAAATCCGCGAAGTCGGAAGCGGGGGGGCGGGACGGCGAGGGCGCAACGGGGGGTGAATCCGGGAAGGGGCAAGGGGGGGGAATGGTTCGTGTTTTGGGGGGATTTGTTGTGGAGCGGGTGGCTGGGGCGCCGCTGGTGGAGCGGCCGATTATGGGGAGCTTTGATGATCGGGGGCGGTTGTATGTTTCGGATTCGGCGGGGGTGAACTTGCCGGGGGATCAGTTGGTCAAGAATCCGCCGCACCGGATTGTGGTGTTGGAGGATGTAGATGGGGATGGGCGATTTGATAAGAGTCGAGTGTTTGCCGACAAGATTGTTTTTCCGCAGGGGCTGTTGTGGCATGAGGGTGCGGTGTTTGTGGCGTCGCCGCCTTGTTTGTGGAAGTTGGAGGATACGAATGGGGATGGGGTTTGTGACAAGCGGACGGCGCTGATCAGCGGGTTTCCGTTGACGGGGGTTTCGGATGACATGCATGGGGCGTGTCTGGGGCCGGATGGGTTCATTTATGTTTGTTGTGGGCGGATTGCGCATCACCTTTTGGATGTGAATGGGAAGGCGATTGAGGCGGGGGGGAGTCAGCCGGTGCTGGTGCGGTGCCGGCCGGATGGGTCGGGTGCGGAGGTTGTTGGGGGGACGCATGGGAATGGGGTGGAGGTTGCGTGGACGGAGGAGGGAGATGCGTTTGTTTCGGGGACTTTTTATGGCGGGGCGGGGATGCGGGATGCGCTGATTCATTTTGTGGAGGGCGGGGATTATCCGATTCTGGATCAGCCGATGTCGGCGCATCAGATGAAGAGCACGGGGGATTTGCTGCCGCCGATGGTTCATATGGGTGCGAGTGCTCCGGCGGGGTTGATGCGGTATCGGGGGCGGGGGCTGGGGGATGGGTTTCAGGGGAATTTGTTTTGCGCTTACTTCAATCTGCATGCGGTGCGTCGGCATGTGGTGGAACGGGTGGGGGCGACGTTTCGGGCGAGTTCGGAGGATTTTGTTACTTCCACGAATGTGGATTTTCATCCGACAGATGTGTTTGAGGATCCGAGGGATGGGAGTTTGTTGGTGGTGGATACTGGGGGGTGGTTTTTGATTGGGTGTCCGACTTCGGCGATTGCGAAGCCGGATGTTAAGGGGGGGATTTATCGGGTTCGGCGGAAGGGTGGGGCGGCGCCTACCACGGCGAGGTCGGAGGATTCGGTGGCATCGAGGCGTGATGCAGTGTGGGCATTGACGCGGCGCGGGGATCAGGATTCGCGGGCGGGGGTGCGTGCGGCGCTGGGGGATTCGAGCGCGAGCGTGCGGCAGGTTGCGGCGTACTCGGCGGGGCTCCATCGGGATGCGGCGGCTGAGAAGAAGCTGTTGGAGTTGATGTCCGGAGATACGCTGTCGATCAAGCGCGAAGCGGCCACGGCGCTTGGGCGGATTGGGAATCCCGAGGCGGTGCCGGTGTTGCTGGCGGCGATGAAGGGAGCGGATCGGTTTCTGGATCACGCGATTATTTATGCGCTTATTCGATTGAAGGATCGGGAGGCGACGGAGAAGGGACTGCGGGATAGCGACAGTTCCGTGAAGCGAGGGGCGCTGATTGCGCTGGATCAGATGGAGGGTGGGCGGCTGACGCCGGAAGTGGTGGCACCGATGCTCAATCCGGTGGAACCGGCGTTGCGGAAGGCGGCGGTGGGAGTGCTGGCGCGGCATCCGGAATGGGCGGGGGCGATGCTGGGGTACTTTCGCGAGGCGCTTTCGGGGCGGGGAGAATTGGCAGCGGGAAGGCGGGAGGAGTTGCGGTTGCAGTTGGTCGCGTTCGCGGGGGATGCGGGATTGCAGGAATTGATTGGGTCGACGCTGCGTGATGTGAAGACGCCGCTGGATGTGAAGCTGCTGATGCTTGAGACGATTGCGCAGGCGGCTGGGGGGAAATTGCCTGAGGCGTGGGCTGCGGCGCTGACGCAATGCCTGAAGGAGCGTGATGAGCGGATTATTCGTCAGGCGGTGCTGACGGTTCGCGCGCTCCCGGATGGGAAGACTGTCAGCCTGGATGACGCCATGCTCGGCGTTGCGCGCGACGCGAAGTTGCCTGTGGACCTTCGTGTCGATGCGTTGTCGGTAGCAGTTCCGAGGTTGAATGTTGTTGAAGGATCGCTGTTCGACCTGCTGCTTGGTTCTCTGGACAAGTCCAAGCCGGCGCTACTGCGCGTGGCAGCGGCGGAGGCGATTGGGCGGGCGAAGCTTGGGACGGATCAATTGAAGCGGTTGGCGGAACCTCTTTCGTTGGCGGGGCCGTTGGAGCTACCGAAGCTGCTGGTTGCGTTTTCGGGGGGCGGGGATGCGGGGGTTGGGGCGTCGCTCGTCGGAGCGCTTGAGAAAGCGCCGGGGGCGAAGGGATTGCGGCCGGCGATGTTGCAGGAGACGCTGGCGAAATATCCGGCGGAGGTGCGGCAGTCGGCTGGGCCGCTGATGGAGCGGCTGTCGGCGACGGTTGCGCAGCAGAAGAGCCGGTTGGATGAACTGGAGCGTGGGGTTTCCGGGGGCGACGTCGGGCGGGGCCGGGCGATATTCTTTGGGGCGAAGGCGGCGTGCGCGACGTGTCATACGGTGCGGGATGAGGGCGGGCAGGTGGGACCGAACTTGTCGCAGATCGGGGCGGTGCGCGGGCGGCGGGATTTGCTGGAAGCGATTGTGTATCCGAGCGCGACGTTCGCGCGGACGTTTGAGCCTTATGTGGTGAAGACGAAGGATGGCGTAGTGGAGGCGGGTGTGATCAGCCGGGAGACTGCGGATGCGGTTTACCTGATGACGGGACCGCGGTCGGAGAAGCGGTTTGAGCGGGGGAACATTAAGGAGCTGCGTCGGAGCGATGTGTCGGTGATGCCGCAGGGATTGGATGCGCAGTTGACGGGGCAGGAGATGGGGGATTTGATTGCGTTTTTGGGTTCGCTGAAGTAGCCGAGCATGAGTCGGAGTTCTAGATCATCATCTCGGGCGCGAGGTCGCTCGCGTCAGACTGAGACGCGATACGAGCAATGTCCGCTTTGCGGCAGGCGCGAAACTAATGGATGAGTGCCGCCTCGGCTCGCGCCGCTATGGCCACACGCCCATCTTGGCCAGGACTGTTCGGTATTGGTCTTCGCTGATTCGGCGCTGTCGATGTCCACGGTGTAGCGCACGATTCCAACTGTCATGCCACACCTCGCGAGACACGATATACTCTATCCGCTGCACGATTCACACGGTACGGGGACTTGATTTCAATCAGGCTTCCGGGAGGTGTATAATGAAGCGATGCCTCATTCGCGGTACACGGCTGATGAAATAGCGTTTTTGGGCAAGCTCCTGTACGAAGGGGAGATTCGTCCCGGAGTTGAACGCGATCATCAGGGCGAGGTTGTGGTCATCGACATTGAGACCGGGGAATATCATCTCGCTTCTGATCATTTGACTGCCGCCCGGCGCGCCCGTGCCAACAATCCGGATGGGGCGCTCTTTGCGATGCGCGTGGGGTTCCCGGCGCTTGCCCGCATCGGCGGCCGTCGGGGGTTTACACTCATCGAGCTTCTCGTGGTCATTGGCTTGATCGCGATCTTGATTGGGCTGTTGATGCCGGCGTTGCTGGGGGCGCGGCAGGCGGCTCAGTCGGCGCAATGCCTGGCGAACCTGTCGCAGATCGGGCAGGGGATTCACAACTACGCCAGTGAAAACCGCGGCTGCATCGTGCCGGCGGAGGCGTCGTTGACGGGGTATTGGTGCGACATTCTCAGCTATCAGCGGTATGTGAAGGGACCGCAGTTCCGGGCGGGGTGGGATTCGCCGCAGCCGGCGAACATGTTCGCGGCCGATCCGTTGCTCGGGGCGAGTCCGTTCACGTGTCCAAGCCAGACGGACGTGTCTGCGCAATCGACCGGCGGGTTCACGTACACCGATAAGCAAAATCCCATGCTTCAGTTTTTCCACCGGCGGGTGCTGGTGGAGACGTCTTACGCGATCAATGCGGTGATGGATCAGGACGAAGTGTATCGGGAACGGAGTCTGAGGCATCCGTTTCGACTGCATGCCTTCCGCGGGAACATCGTGGGACCCAAGGTCTGGGATGTGCGGCTTCCCAAGCTCACGCAGTTCAAGCGATCCAGCGACACGGCGATGGTCTGCGACGGCAGCTATGCGGTGGGTCTGGTTCCGCAACTGATCAGCGCCCGGCACGCGAAGCGGACGCGGACGAACATTTTGTTTGCCGACGGGCGGGCGGCGTCGATCGAATCGGCATCGCTGCCGCTGACGAGCCAGGACATGGCGGATGTCGGGCGGCTGGCGACATTCAAGCCGGTGGTGTGGCGGGGCGATCAACCGTAGCGTGGGGAATCAAGGCATTCGGAGAAGGCCAATGAGCCGAGCGGGCATCATTACGCTGCTGTTGATCGTAGGGTCAATCGATGGACAGACTTTACCGGGGGCGGCGCGCGCGGATGCGCCTGCTTTGGCGCGCAAGGGGCCTGCGCTGGAGGATCTGTGGGATGGGCGGGCGGTTTGGGTGGGTGATGGGGAGAAGATCGGAAGGGACTTCAAGTTTCACTACCTTTCGATCCTTGGCGGCAAGGATGATCTTTGGGCGTATTACATTACGCATGCGACGGGGGCGGATGGGAAATTCAAGATGGGCGTGGGACGGGCGCGCAGCGTTGATGGGATCAAGTGGATCGACGATGGCCCGGTGCTGAAGGTCGGGTGCGCGGGACGAGCGAAGGGAGCTGCGCCTCGCTTGTGGGATGAACGGATGGCAAGCTTTCCCGGGGTGTGGAAGGACGGTGATACGTGGTACCTGGTGTATGAGGGGGCGGGGGAGGACGCCGGTTTTTCACCGGGTGACATTGGCCTGGCTACCAGCACGGATGGGATGACGTTCACCAAGCATCCGGACAATCCAATTTTGCGACACGAGAAGAACGGTTGGGAGCGCGCGAACATCGGCACGCCTTCGCTCTACAAGGAGGGCGGCGTCTGGTATCTCTTCTATCATGGGTACGATCACAACGTTTGCCAGATCGGGGTGGCGAGCGGGAAGCGCCTGACGGGATTGAGCAAGTCGGCGGCGAATCCGATTGTGGCAGTGAGTTCGACTGCTGGTGCGTGGGACACGGGCACGACTGGTAAGCGCAGCTCGATCGTGAAGGAGGGCGGGACCTATTATTTTGCGTTTGAGGGCAGCACGCCGCAGCCTTATCAGCAGTCGCGTTGGAGCTCGGGGCTGGCGCGTTCGAAGGATCTGACGTCGAAGTGGACGAAAGCTTCGATCAATCCGATGATTCCCCGGACACGGAGCGGGTTCGGGTACGATGGGCCGGAGCTGTTGCGGCTTGGCGATGATTGGTATCTGTATGTGCGATCGCCGGGCAATGACTGGAGCGAGCGTTTTCGACTGATGGCGAAGAAGGGGAGTGAGTAGCGGTGTCGTTTGTGTGAAATGTCGGCAGGCCTGGATCGCTGACCCGGGCAGGATGCCCGTGCTACGGGGAGAGTTGTGGGTAGAGCATGAGCGGTTCGGTACATCATCGATTTTTGGCGGGCGTGGATCTGGATGATGTGGGGGCGATGTTGCGTTCGGCGTCGGGTGCGATGGGGCGGGAGAACCTGGCGTGGGTTGAGGCAATGGCGCGGATGGTGCTGGAGAAGGATCCGCGCAACGGGGATGCGCTGAATTTTCTGGCGCTGGTGGCGCATCGGGTGGGGGCGCTGGAGTGGTCGGTTGCGCAAACGCGGCGTGCGATGGAGGTGATCGGGGAAGTTCCACAACTGCGGGAGAATCTGAGGGCGCTCGAGACGATGATCGCGGCGCGGCCTTTCTTGATTGGCGTGGGGGAGAAGTTTCTGGTGATCAAGGCGTGGGGTGAGGGGTTCTGGTCGGATGTGGATCATGTGCTGGGGGCATGTTTGCTGGCGGAGATCACGGGGCGCGTGCCGGTGACGGATTGGGGGGGGAATAGCCGGTATCACGATGGCGGGAAGGGGGATGCGTTCAGGGAATTCTTCGAACCGGTTTCAGCGATTCGAGTGGAGGAGCTCGCGGTGCGGGAGGGGGATTTGTATCCGGCGAAGTGGAATGTGGGGAACCTTCGCGAGGGGGAGGTGAACCGATTGAGCGGGGCGCAATCGCGGTGGGCGGGGGTTTATTTTCTGGCCCGGCCCGAGCGGGTGGCGGTGAGCGATTGTCATGTGCAGGTGAAGCTCATGATGGGGTGGCTGCCGACATCGCATGCGATGCGGGGGAAGAGCGTGGGGGAGGTGTATCGGTATCTGGTGGGGAAATATTTGCGGCCTCGGGAGGAGATTTCGGATTTGGTGCGAGGGTTTGTGGCGGAGCATTTTGGGGAGGAGCCGTATGTTGCGGTGCATGTACGGGGATCGGACAAGGTGGTGGAGATGCCGGGGATCGCGTCGTTGGGCGAGCGGTATCATGAGGCGATTGGGGGGTTGGATCCCGGTGCGAAGATTTTTCTGCTGACGGATTCGGCGGGGATATTGGAGGAATATCGGGAGCGGTACGGAGAGCGCATTGTGACGACGGGGGCGGAGCGGACGAGCGACGCGGTGGCGGTGCATTTCAAGGATGCGAAAGGGAGCGCGCGGCGGAGGGGGGTTGAGGTGATGGTGGATGCGTATATCGCGGCGGGGGCGGGGTGGTTCGTGGGAAATGGGCGGTCGAATGTTTCGGCGATGGTGGAGCATTTGAAGGATTGGGGGGAGGGCGAGCTTTTCCTAGTGGAGCCGAATCAGCATGATGAGATTAATGCTTCGATTTGGGGGATTGCCGAGAATGTCTAAATGTAAATGGCTGTGCGCGATTCTGAAGAGGGGGAGTCGCGAAGGCGCGAACGCGCGAAGACAGCGCGAAGGGACGGAGGGGAAAGACGCTATCCGCAACGGACAACGGACAATATTTCTTTGGAGCTTGGAACTTTTGGATTTGGAGCCTGGGCAGGCGCCGCGTGAGAGAGTTGAAGACATGGGCAAGATGCCCATGCTACGGGGGAGGTGGTTTTTTCTTGGCGGACTTCGATTCGGTGGCGATGGGGTCGGGGATGGCGGGGGGCGGGCGGCTCGTTGAGTCGTTCGTCCAGCGGGAAAGGGGTTGGGTTTCGATTGCAAGCGGCTTCGACGTGGCGGGGGTGAACTGGACGATGATTGTCGTGGGCGCGTTGAGGGAGAGATTGATGGTGAGCTTTTTCAGGTTGGGGGGTGCGGGGTTTTGGGGGGAGGGGATTTCCACTTCTTGGGATTCGAAGGTGGCTTGTTTGGGGGAGAGGATTCTGGCGGTGAGGGTTTGGCCGTTTAAGGTGAGGCGGGCGGTGCGGGCGGCGGGGGGGTCGATGGCGATGGCGGCTTGGGTGTGCATGGTCCAAACGAGGCGCGTGGGGTGGGAGGATTTTTTTAGGTCGATTTCGTCCTGGATGAGGACGTCCGTGCGGTTGAGGAGGGCGATGCCGCGGCGGACGTGATCGGTGTCTTTGGTGTAGGCGGTGGTGAGATCCATGACGGCGTGGCTGCGGTCTTTGGATTGGTGGAAGGCGGTGATGGGGCAATCGGCGTCGAGGGACTGGTTGTGGTCGTTGAGGGTGAGCGTGTTGTGGCCTTGGTTGCGGCAGCGATAGTAGACGAAGCGTTGCGCCTCCGAGTAGCCGGGGAGGGCGTAGTTGTCGGTGCCGAGGTCGGGGGCGAAGCGCTGGCCGAGGGCGTCGAGGACGAAGGAGCCGAGGTCGAGGTGGCCGTGGTGGGCGTTTGCGGATCCGGCCTTGGTGGCGATGAAGGTGGTGTTGGGATCGGACCACGAGCCGCGGAAGGTGGCGAGTTCGGGGCCGCGGAAGAGGGCGGCGGTGGGGAGCTGCGGTTCGAGGGGAACTCCGGGCCTGGGCCCGGGGCTATTACCGATGGTGTTCGAGTTGGGGGTCGGGGGAGTGTACCAGAGGAGGTCCATGACGCCGCAAGCGTCGGTTAGTTGGCGTTCATACGCGGCGTATTCGGGGTGGTCGAAGGTTTTGGCGATCCAGAAGAGTTGGGGGGAGATTCCGGGATTCTCACCGGAGTCTGCGAAGTTGAAGTTTTTGTGGGTGGGGCCGATGGTTTGGATACGGAAGTCGCCGGTTCGGGAAAAGCCGGGGAGATCGCGTTCGGTGAAGCGCACGCCCATGGAAGTTTGGAGTGAGGCGAGGAGGTAGATGGCGTAGCGAGTGGCGTAGTTCCAGTAGGTGGGACCTTCTTCCCAGCCGCCGTCGGGGGCGAAGGCCTGGAAGCCGTTGGTGACGGATTCGCGGGACTGGGCGATGATTTTTTTGGCGAGCTTGGGATCTTCATCGTGGATGGCGATTGCGCCGAGCATCATGCCGGCGTTGCAGACGAGGTTCCAGTTGTGGTGGGCATCGGTCCAACTGGCCTTGGAATCGTAGGCGTCGCGGCCTTTGCTGAGGCCCTTGGAGATGATGGCGGCGCGGAGGTTTTTCTTGTCGGAATCGGAGAGGGCGTCGAAGAGCCAGTCGTAACCGATGGCCATGGATGCGGTGGTTTCGGCGGTGATGAGGAAGGAGTTGCCGTCCCAGTTGATCGCGCGGGCGGCGGCGAACATTTCATCGCGCGCCTGGTTGGAGTATTTCGGGTCGCCGTTGAGGCGGTACATGCAGGCGAGGTGAGTGATGCGCTGCTGGAGGTTGCGGGCGAGCTCGATGGTCGCGCCGCCCTCCCCGGACCAATCCAGCGGGGGACGTTGGGTGGCGGTGTCGGCGTAGTGTTGGATGGTTGCGAGCCATTTGATGGCGAGGGGATCGCGTTTGGAGACATCGCGTATGCGGGTGAAGTCTTCGAGCGTGACGAGGAGGCGTGGGTGGTTGGGGCGGATTTTTTCCGTGGGGGCGGGGATGTTGGGGTGGACGGCCATGGCGAAGGTGTCGGCGCGGCGGTGTTGTTTGGGTTCGGAGGCGAGGGCCATTTTCGCGAGCTTGGGGATGATGGAGCAGCCGGTGTTCAATAGGGCGAGGAGGGTGAGAAGGAGGAGGGGTGAGCGCGAGCGGTATTTCAAGGGATCTCCGGGAGAGAAGACACGGGGGAGTGTAATGAGGATGGGGGAGGTTGTCGTTGGGGGTGATGGGTTCGTTCGAAAGGAGGAAAAAACATGGGCGAGATGCCCGTGCTACGAGAAGAAAGAAATGCATGGGCGAGACGCCCATGGTACGGGGAGAGGGAATGCGGGGCGTGTGCGGTCAGGAGGTGGGTGGGGGATTGGGGTCGAGGGTTTGGACGTAGACGGGTTGGTAGGCGGCCGGGGGTGGCGGGGGATCGGCGGGTGGAACTTCGTTGGGGGGCTCGGGCTCGAGGGCTTCGGGGGGGAGGATTCTTTCGAGGTCGGGGATTTGTTGTTTGAGCTGGGCGATTTGTTCGTCGATTCGGCCGGTCATTTCGGCGAGGAGATCGCGTTCGAAGTTTTTGGCTTCATCGGACATGTGCTTGAGGTTGTAGAGGCTTGTGCCGGTGAGGCGGGTCATTTCCATGGAGATGATGGCGAGGCGGAGTTTGCCGCGGTGGATTTTGCGGATGGCGCGGACGAGATCGGGGATGGCGCCGTGGCCACGGATGGCTTCGGGGGAAGTGTCCCAATCGTAGAGAATCGCGTTGAGTTTTTGCTCGTCGCCGGCGTCGTAGGCTTCGTTGGCTTTGACCATGAGGGCGTGGCGGTGTTGGCGCTCGATGTCGTCGCCGGCGAGATCGGGGTGGACGGCTTTGGCGACGTCGCGGTACATGCGTTTGAGGGTTTCGGGGGTGGAGACGGGATCGGGGCGCGGGGCCGAGGCGCTCGCGGGATTGGTGGGGGATTCGGGGCGCGTGCGGCGGCGGCGCGGGGCCTTTGGGGTCTTGGATGGCGGGGGAGGGAGGGCTGCCTTTGCGGGCTGTGTATCTGCCGCGGGTTTGATCCTGGATTGGAGTTCGGCGAGGCGGTGTTGGAGGCTGGCGAGTTCTTCGTAGCGCGGGTCAAGCTCGGCTTTGCTGCGCTGCTCGAAGGTGTGAAGGGAGGCTTGGACGGCGGCGAGTTCGAGCTCGCGCTGATTGAGCTCGGCGTCGATGAAGGCGAGCTCGTTGCGCTTGAGCTCGAGCTCGTGCTCTTCGGGTTTTTGGGGAACATCCTCGGGCATCGACAACTTCTCCGGCGGGCTCTTCTCGTCAATGATAGTTTATCGGCCAATGCGGCTCAAAGATCGCAAAGAGACGGAGAGCGCAAAGAAGAATCCTCTTGTCTTTGAGAGCTCTGCGAGCTTTGTGATCTTTGAGCCCGTTTGGGGGCTGGATATTGGGGGCGGCGCTGCATGCCCACGCCCGCGGCTTGCCTCGGCAACGGGGGGCGGTTATTCCGGTACATCTTCGAGAGCCGCGGGCTCATTTCGGTCGAAAAAAGTAAACGGAGAATTGAAAACAGATGATGAAGCACTTTACTCGGTCCCTGGTATGCGCGCTGACGTTGTGTGTGATGACCTCGTGTGCTTCCAAAGGGAAGAAGAACGCCTTGGAATCGCAGCCGATTCCGATGAAGGGGGCGGTGGTGCTGTTTGATGGGAAGGATACGTCGAAGTGGGTGCAGCGGGATGGATCGAAGTGCGCGTGGGTTGTGAAGGATGGGGCGATGACGGCGGTGAAGGGGGATCTGGTGAGCAAGCAGAAGTTCAGGGATCAGGATCTGCATCTGGAGTATTGGCTGCCGAGGTCGGAGAAGCCGGAATCGCTGAAGCGGGGGGATCATACGAATTCGGGGGTGTATCTACAGGGTCGGTATGAGATCCAGATCTTGGACTCTTATGGTTTGGCGCCTTTGATGTATCAGGATTGCGGGGCGATCTATCATCAGAAGGCGCCGGATGTGAATGCGTGCTTTCCGGCGGAGCGATGGCAGACGATGGATCTGCATTTTACGGCGGCGAAGTTTAATGCGAGCGGAAAGAAGACGTCGAACGCGCGGATTACGGTGTTTCAGAATGGGATTAAGATTCAGGATGACCAGGAGATTCTGGGGACGACGGCGGGTGGGGATGCGGAATGGAATGCGCCCGGGCCGGTCCGCTTGCAGTATCATAGCGGGGCGGTGAAGTTTCGGAATGTGCGGGTGAAGGCGCTTTAGTAGCATGGGCGTCTCGCCCATGATCTTGTCATGGGGCATGGGCGAGACGCCCATGCTACGCAGGGATCACAATCATGAAGCTTTATTGTTTACTGGTCGCTCTCATTGTCGGTATCCCGAACGGATCTGTTGCGGTTGCGGCGGAAGGCGAGCCGAAGCCGGTTGTGTTGTTTGATGGGAAGGACACGACGGGTTGGCATCAGGCCGGGCCGGGGAAGTTCGACATTAAGGATGGCGCGCTGACGGGACACGGGGGGATGGGGCTTTACTGGAATGAAAAGGAGTTTGGGGATTTCATTCTGGAACTGGATTGGAAGACGACGGATAAGGGGGCGAACTCGGGGATCTTCGTGCGGTTTCCGGATCCGAAGAATGATCCGTGGGTGGCGGTGAAGCAGGGGCATGAGATTCAGATTTGTGATACCGAGGCGCACTATCAGACGGGGGCGATTTATAGTTTTAAGAATCCGACGGAGATTGCGTCGAAGCCGGTGGGGGAGTGGAACCATTACAAGATCAAGGTGGTGGGGCAGCATTACACGATAGAACTGAACGGGAAAGTGGTGAACGAGTTTGATTCGCCGGATCGGCCGGTGAAGGGGCGGATTGGTTTGCAGAATCATCCACCGACGGATCCGCCGAATGTTTATTTTAAAGATGTGAAGGTGACGGAATTGCCCGCGAAGGCGCAAGCGGCTTCGACGCGGGCGGCGCTGGAGCCGGTGAATGAGAAGGGGAAGCTGGAGCCGGGGTTGGTGGGTCAGTACTTCAAAGGAGTCGCAGCTCTTGACGCAGTTCCGGCGAATGCGGCGCCTTTTCTGGTTAAGATCGACAAGAACATCAACTTCAAGAGCGCGGAAGGGCAGTTTAATAAGACGAAGCTGACGAATGATTTTCAGGCGCGTTGGACGGGTTTTCTGAAAGTGGAGAAGGCGGGGCCGCATACGTTCATGCTGCGGAGCGATGACCATTCGAAGCTTTATCTGAACGATCAGGTGGTCGTGGATAACGGGGCGTGGGAGGTGCAGAAGGATCATGAGGCGACGGTGGAGCTGAAGCCGGGGGTTTATGCGCTGAAGGTGGATTTTCAGAATGGGCCGGGGCAATCGCAATGTCAGCTTCATTGGAAGCAGCCGGGGGATTCGAAGGCGAAGTCGTTTAAGGATGGATCGCTGCTGCACGCGAAGGGCGCGGAGACGGCGATCAAGTGGGATAAGAAGGGTTGGGATGAGATCAAGTTCGCGCGGAAGGATTCGGGGGCCCCTTATGACAAGATGGATTATGGGCCGTTCGTGCAGGCGACGATCAAGGTGGATGAGAACAATGTTACGAACAAGGGGATTGCGATCAAGGTGGGGAAGGATCATGCGGGGACGGTGTGTTTTGATACGGAGCTATTGCGGTATGCGGGGGGATGGACGGGCGGGTTCCTGGACAACCATGGGGTGGCGTTTGATGGTGCGCATGGGGTGAATCCGGGGCCGGATGGGGATGTGGTTTTTCAGAGTCCGGCGATTGTGGGTTTTGCGGCGGGGATTGAGCCGAAAAGCGATCCGCGGGGGAAGCCTTACGGACCGCTGCCGCGCGAGTGGGGGCGATACAAGGGTCTCTACTTGAATGGGGATCGGACGGTTGTTTCGTACACGGTTGGCGATCGAGAGATTCTGGAGACCCCAACGCTGGTGATGGCGGGCGAGTCGGGGGTGTTTTTGCGGACGATTCACGTTGAAGCTTCGGATAAGCCAACGCTGCTGTTGGTTGCGAATGAGGATGCGGCGGTTGCGGTTTTGCTGTCGCCGGGCCTGGAGCAGAAAGCGGCGAATGGGGCGCGGTGGGCGATTATTCCAGCGAACAGCAAGGCGATGACGCATCGCATCGCGGTGTTCCCACAGGCTGCGGAGCGATTTGCGAAGAAGCTGGTGGCGCAGGATGAAGTTGATAAGGCGCCTGATCTGACGAAGCTGACGCAGGGTGGGCCGGCGCGTTGGACGAAGCCGGTGGAGACGAAGGGGGAGCTGGGGAAGGACGATGCGGCTTATACGGTGGATACGCTGACGGCGCCGGAAGAGAATCCGTATCACTCATGGCTGCGGTTTGGGGGGCTTGATTTCTTTTCGGATGGGCGCGCGGCGGTGTCGACGTGGTCGGGGGATGTGTGGATCGTGTCGGGGATTGACGACAAGCTTGAGCATCTGAAGTGGAAGCGGTTTGCGACGGGGCTGTTTCAGCCGCTGGGGTTGAGGATTGTGAACGATCAGATTTATGTATTGGGGCGTGATCGGATCACGCGGTTCACGGACAGCAACAAGGATGGGGAGGCGGATTTTTACGAGAATTTTAACAGTGATTGCCAGGTGACGCCGAGCTTTCATGAGTTCGCGTTTGATTTGCAGACGGATTCGGCGGGGAATTTCTATTTTGCCAAGGCTGGTCCGGTGCGTCCTGGTGGGCAGGGTTGGGAGATCAGATCGGATCACAACGGATGCGTGCTGAAGGTGTCGAAGGATGGGTTAAAGTTTGAAGTGTTCGCGACGGGGGTGCGGGCGCCGAACGGGATGGGGATCGGGCCGGGTGATGTGATTACGGTGGGGGATAATGAAGGGACCTGGACGCCAGCTTGTCGGTTGAGCATTGTGCACAAGGGATCGTTTTTGGGCGTGGTGGATTTGTCGAAGAAGGATCCGGTGCCGACGGCGTACGATCCGCCGATCTGTTTTTTGCCGCACGGCGATGTGGATAATTCATCAGGCGGGCAGGTGTGGGTGACGAGCGACAAGTGGGGGCCGTTTACGAACCGGCTGCTGCACATGTCGTACGGGACGTGCTCGTTGTTTCTGGTGAGCTATGAGATGTTGGATGGTGTGCCGCAGGGTGGGGTGATTCGTTTTCCGTTGCAGTTTGCGGCGGGGATTTGCCGGGCGCGGATTGGGCCGAAAGATCAGCAGGTTTATGTGGCGGGGTTGCGCGGTTGGCAGACGACGGCGGTGAAGGATGCGGCGCTTCAGCGCGTGCGATATACGGGGAAGGCGGTGAAGATGCCGTCGACGTTCAGCATCAAACCGAAGGGCGTGGAGATCACGTTTACGACACCGCTGGATTCGGTGAGCGCGGTGGATGCGAACAATTATTCGGTTGAGCAGTGGAACCTGCATTGGTCGGGCGATTATGGATCGGCGGAATATTCGCTGGCGGATCCGAAGGAGAAGGCGCACGATCCGGTGGAGGTGACGAAGGCGGAGCTATCGGCGGATCAGAAGACGGTCTTGCTGACCCTGGAGGACGTGAAGCCGGTGATGCAGATGAAGATTCAGATGAAGGTGAAGACGGCGGATGGGACGGCGATGGATTACTCGATCTATAACACGATCAACAAGGTGCCGGGCAAATCTGAGACGGCTGCGAATGAGAAGAAGCCGGCGACGACACAGGCGGCCGCTGTGCGATAATGAATGCTGTGAACGAATGGGTTGCGAAGCCGGTGGTGGCGATCGCATTGCTGTTGGGGATGTTTTGTTGCGGCGCGGCGATTGCCCAGGCGCAGGCGGCGGCACCCGCGGCAGCGGGGGCGCTTGCGCCGGGGTTGAAGCTTACGTTTACATCGAATGGGGTGATGGATTCGCGGCCGGCGCGGTTGATTGCGCTGAGCGTTCCGGCAAATACGCCGCCGACACCGTTTCTTCAGCCTGGGGCTTTTACGGCGACGTGGGAGGGATTGGTGAACCTTCGCATTCGGGGGGAATACACATTCCTGCCGGTGGGGGCGGGTGGGGTGAAAGTGCTCATCGGGGAGAAGCTCGCATTGGCGACAAGCGGGGATGACTTTACGAAGGTGAAGAGCGAGCCGGTCAAGCTGACGAAGGGGAAGAATAGGATTCGGGTGGAGTACACGAGCCCGGAGAGGGGTGATGCGATTTTCCGTTTGTACTGGTCGGAGCGTGGGGCGGCGGAACCGGTGCCGCCGGGGGTGCTGACGCATGATGCTTCGGATGCGGGGCTGCGGACGAAGTTGACGATGCACGAGGGTCGGGCATTGTTCGGCGAGTTGCGGTGTGTTCGTTGTCACGTCGATCCCTATCCGGGGGCCATGGAAAAAAAGCTCGAGGGCACCGGCGCCATGATTACTCCGGGAATGCCGGAATTGTGGAAAGATGCGCCGGACCTGTCGAATGCCGGTGCCCGGTTGAGCGAGAGATGGATGGCGGCATGGATTGCAAATCCGCGCGCGCTGAACCCGCGCGCGGAGATGCCGCGTCTCTTCAAAGACCCGCAACCTGCCGCCGATATCGCGGCATATCTAGCTACGCTGGCGATACCAATCGCGCCGGATCCTCGCGATTCTGGTGCTCCGCAAGTGGTTTCTGGAGCGCGCCTTTATGCCAATCTGGGATGCATTGCGTGTCATACTCCGCCCGATTATGTGGGGGCCGATCCGGTTATTCCGGCGCGCATTCCGCACGAGCATGTGGCGGAAAAGTATACGAGAAAATCGCTGCGCAGTTTCTTGAAGAAGCCGAATGCCAATTTCCTATTTGTGCGAATGCCTGATTTTCGATTGACTGATGCGGAGTTGGATGCGCTGGTCACTTATCTTTATCGCAAGCCGACGGAGCTTCTGCTCCCAATGCCGCAAGGTGATGTTGATCGCGGGAAGCAACTCTTCGCCGCCACGGGGTGCTTGAATTGCCATGGGCCGCTTGAATCCCAGCCAGCCGTTCGAGGGGCGTCGCTTGCGGAACTGGGGAAGTTCAAAGCGCTCGGGGGTTGCCTTGCAGCTGATCCGGCAAGTCGCAAAACGGGTCCGGACTTTACCCTCACTCAGGATCAACGCAGCGCCCTTGCTGAATTTGTCGCCGGCGATACCACATCACTTCGGCGGGAATCGTCAATCGAATTTGCGGAGCGACAATATGTTCAGCTTAATTGCGCCGCCTGCCATCCGCGCGACAAGCAGGACGATGTTTGGTCCGGGCTGAGCAAAGAAATCGACGCATTATTCCCAGGTCACGCGTCCGAGGAGTCGAACGGGAAGCAATTCGCCCCGGACCAATCGCGGCCCTCTCTTACATGGATCGGGGAGAAGTTGCGTCCGGAATGGATGGCGCAATTCGTATCGGGTCATGTTCAGTACAAGCCGCGTCCTTGGCTTCGCGCTCGCATGCCGGGATTCTTAGCGGGATCGACGAATTACAGTCTCATCGCCGAGGGTTTTGCTCTTGAACACGGATTCCCTGCAAGGTCGCCGGACCTTCCCAAACCCGATCAAGAACTGGCGGAGGTCGGGCGGAAGCTGACGGGGAAGAATGGCGGATTTTCGTGCGTGCAGTGTCATGCGGTGGGGGCGCAGAAGGCGCTGGCTCCGTTTGAAGCGCCGGCGCCGAATTTCGCGTATGTGGCGGAACGGTTGCGTCCGGAGTATTTCGATCGGTGGATGATGAAGCCGCAGCGCGTCTTACCGGGGACGCGGATGCCGGATTTTGCGGATAGTGAGGGGAAGACGGCGCTGAAGAACGTGTTTGACGGCGATGCGCGCAAACAGTTCGATTCGATCTGGAATTATCTGCTTGAGGGGACGAAGATACAGCCGCCGCCGTAGTGAAGGCAGGGCGTGGAACTCGGGAGAATGTGTATAAAGACCTTTGAATAACTCAAAGACATGGTCGCTGAAGCGACCACGCCGCTCGGAATCCGCGGGCCCTGAGCGAACTCGGTCCTGCGAATAAAAAAAGCGCTCCCTTCGGTCGCGGCTCACCTCCGACGGATCAAATGCGATTGCCCTGAGATCATGATAGATCCCAGGGCGGTTTTCTTTTTGGGTGATAATGTCGTAAAAGATTGTGGTTTCAGACAGAAATCAGAGGATTGTCATGCCGGTTGTGATTCTTCCCGACGGTTCCCGCAGAGACGTTCCCGACGATGCCACGGTGCAGCAGGTGGCGGAGTCGATCGGTCGCGGGCTTGCCAGGGCGGCGCTGGTGGGGCGGCTGGATGACAAGCTGGTCGATCTGTGTGCGACGATTCCGCAGGGGGAGCACAAACTGGCGATTGTTACGGATAAGGATCCCGATGGGCTGTTCGTGCTGCGGCATTCGACCGCGCACGTGATGGCGCAGGCGCTGCGGCAGCTGTATGGGCGCGATTTGCAGTACACCATCGGGCCGGTGATCGACAACGGGTTTTTTTATGACTTTGAGTTTCCCAGGGATGTGAAGTTCTCGGCGGAGGATATTCCGAAGCTCGAGAAAGAGATGCAGAAGATTGTGGATGCGAGCCAGGATTTCTCGCGCGAGGAGGTCACCCCGGAGAAGGCGAAGGATCTGTTGCGCGCTGAGAATCAGCGGTTCAAGGACGAGATCATCGATGATCTTGCGAAGCAGGGTGAGAAGACGGTGTCGATCTATCGGCAGGGGGAATTCACGGACCTGTGCCGCGGGCCGCACATTCCGTCGACGGGGCGGATCAAGGCGTTCAAGCTGCTGAACGTTGCCGGCGCTTATTGGCGCGGCGATTCGAATCGGGAGCAGCTTACCCGGATCTATGGCACCGCATTCTTCGATCGCAAAGACCTCGAGACGTACAGCAAGATGCTGGAGGAATCGAAGAAGCGCGACCACCGGGTGCTGGGGCCGCAGCTTGGGCTGTTTACGATTGATGATGCGGTGGGGCAGGGGCTTGTGCTGTGGAAGCCGAAGGGCGCGATCATCCGGCAGGAGTTGCAGAACTTCATTTCGGAGCATCTGCGGCGGCAGGGATATCAGCAGGTGTTTACGCCGCACATCGGGCGGCTCGGATTGTACAAGACTTCGGGTCACTATCCATATTATCGCGAGTCGCAGTTTCCCCCTCTCGTCGATCGGGAAGTGATCGACAAGCTGGCGAGCGAGAAGTGCAACTGCGGGGATCTTGCCAATCTGATGGAGAAGGGCGAAGTGGACGGCTACCTGCTGAAGCCGATGAACTGCCCGATGCACATCAAGATTTTTTCGAGCGAGCAGCGGAGCTACCGCGATATGCCGGTGCGGCTGGCGGAATTTGGCACGGTTTATCGTTGGGAGAAAAGCGGTGAGCTTGGCGGCATGACCCGCGCGCGCGGGTTTACCCAGGACGATGCGCATCTGTTTTGTACTGAAGAGCAGGTTGCGGCCGAGGTGGTGGGATGCCTGGAGCTGGTGAAGATCGTGCTGGGGACGCTGGGGATGTCGAACTATCGAGTTCGCGTGGGGCTGCGCGATCCGGACAGCGCGAAGTATGTGGGCGCGCCGGAGCAGTGGGATCGGGCTGAAGCGGCGTGTCTTGCGGCGGCGGAATCGCTGGGCGTGCCGTTCACGAAGGAGTCAGGGGAAGCGGCGTTTTATGGGCCGAAGATCGACTTTGTGGTGAAGGATGTGATCGGTCGCGAGTGGCAGCTTGGAACGGTGCAGGTGGATTATCAGCTTCCGCAGCGTTTCGACCTTTCGTATATCGGCGCCGATAACAGGCCGCACAAGCCGGTGATGATCCACCGGGCGCCGTTTGGGTCGATGGAACGATTTATTGGAGTGCTGATCGAGCATTTTGCGGGGGCGTTTCCGCTCTGGCTCGCGCCGATCCAGGTGGCGGTGCTGACCATCAGCGAGAAGTTCCTTGATTACGGGAGCGAAGTCGTAGCGGCATTGAAGACTGCGGGGGTCCGGGCGGAAGCCCGGTTCGGGCCGGAGAAGATTGGGGCGAAGATCCGGGACGCGAGCATGGAGAAGGTTCCGTACCTGCTGATCGTTGGGGAGCAGGAGGCGCAGTCGCAGAAGGTTGCGGTTCGAGGGCGAGGCGAGAAGCCGGATCAGGGGCAGATGCTGTTGAGGGAATTTGTTCAGCGCTGCGAGCAGGAGATTGCGAGCAAGTGCGTCGCGCCGGCGACCGCGCCCGCTGCCGCGAGCGTCTGAATGAATTGCTCGCGAATCAGGAGGCAGGGAGAATCTGCGCCCGCGCCAGGGGGGAATTAGCGCCCGCGCCAGGGGGCATTGGCGTCCGCGACAGGCCTATGTCCGATAAAAGGAACGGACGGAGCCTGCGGAACAGGTTGCCTGGAAATGCTCGCAGTTTAAGGGATTTCGGGCAATTTTTTTGATCCGGTGGGATGAAACGCGTGTTATAGTTCCCTCGCACCCGAGATTCCCCGCACTGCTGCTTGAGGATGTTCCATCCGTGCGATATCGCTTCAAAGGTATAGTTCGAACCACGGGTCGGTCTGTCGAAGGACATGCCCACGGCGACACTCCGGACGAGGCGCTGCAAGCGCTTTCCGAACATGGCATCACGACGGAGAGTCTTCGCGAGGAACCTGAGTCGCCCGCAGGGAGTGGGGGCGCCACGCCGCTTCATAGCGCTCTTGAGAGCGCGCTGGATACCGCGTCTCAGCAGATCGCGTTCGATGCGCTGGCGGATAAGTACAAAGGCAAAAGCGTTTGGGTTCTGGACCGTGATAAGATCCGCAGCCGCGTGGCGCAGGTCGTTGATTCCGCGCTTTCGGACGCGATGTCGGACAGCAAAGTCGGCATGAAGGGCATGAGCGGCGTTCGCGAGCAGGTGGCTGAAGCGATCAGCGGCTTGTTCAAGGATAATCGTAATCTCACGAGCCAGGTTTCCAGCACCTCCAACCAATTGGAAGGGCAAGTTAAGCGAATTGAATCGATGGTGAAGCGCGCTGAGAGCGTGCTGGCCCAGATGACGCTGGCGATCAGCCGGATGGGCAGCATGAACTTCAGCGGCGGGGGCGGCGGAGGTCCGCGTCGCTACGGCTCGGCAACATCGCAGGGTAACGAACAGAACTCCGTGCTCATGGAGATCTTCAAGGAAAACCTTCGCCTCCGCGGTATTGAAATCGACGAAACCGGCGAGGCAGGGGCTGAAGGACAAGCCGAGGTCGAAGGCACGGAAGCCGAAGCTGAAACTGAAACTGATGCGCGGGTTGAAACGCGCGATGAAGCGCATGGGGCGGGGGAGGCTCCTTCGGAGCCCGATCCAAGTGAGCGTGCCGGAGTCGAGAGGCCCGAATTCCCCCAGCCCGTCGCCGCGGAAACGGCGCGAGAGGCTGAGCAGTCGGCCCTGAAACAGTGGACAAACAACCTTTAGAAAAAACCATGACAAACGAATTCACCAGGAGTCCTTCCATGCACCAGACGAACACCGATGCTTCCCCCAGCCGCATTAAACCCGTCGCGGGCAAGCCGATCCTTGCCGGCAGCGACATCGACAACGGCAACACCGAGAAAGCGATGCTTTTGGGCATTGACCTCGGCACCAGCCGCAGCTCGATTGTCTCGATGAGCGGTATGCGAAAGACGATCGAGAGCTATGTTGGTTATGCGAAAGATCCGGTCAGCAGGAAGATGCTCAAGACGGATGTGATCTACGGTCGTCACGCGCTCGACAACCGTCTCGCGGTCGACCTTTGCCGGCCTCTCGAGAAGGGTGTCATCAAAGGCACCCGCGATGAGGGCTCGGTCACGAACGATGAGCAGACGAAGAATCTTCGCGCGGCTAAGGATCTCCTCCGGCACATGGTGGATCAGGTTCGGCCGGGGCGCGATGAAGTTCTGTTTGGCGTCATCGGTGTGCCGTCCCGCGCCACGGCAAAGAACAAGCAGGCGATCCTGGAGATCGCTCGCGAAGTGCTCGACAGCGTGATGATCGTTTCCGAGCCGTTTACCGTTGCTTATGGCATGGAAAAGATGAGCGATGTGCTGGTAATCGACATCGGCGCCGGCACGACGGACTTGTGCCGGATGCACGGGACGGTGCCGACGGAAGAGGATGAAATCTCTTATACGATCGCAGGCGATGCGGTCGACCAGAAGCTTTGGGAATTGATCATGGAGCGCTACCCCAAGGCACAACTGACGAGCAACATGTGCAAGCAGTTCAAGGAGCAATACGGCGTCGTCTCCGATGCGCGCGATCGCGTCGAAGTCATGATTCCGGTTGAGGGCACCCCGACGGCGCACGACATCACGGCTGAGCTTAAGCAGGCGTGCGAGATCCTGGTTGCACCGATTGTTGAAGGCATCCGCCGGCTGGTCGCCAGCTTCAATCCTGAGTTCCAGGAACGGCTTCGTCACAACGTCGTGCTCTCGGGCGGCGGCGGTCTGCTCGACGGCTTGAGCAAGCGCATCGAAGATGCCATGAGCGTCATCGGCGGCGGGCGGGTGACGGTGGTTGAGGAACCGCTGTATGCCGGTGCGAACGGCGCGCTTCAGCTCGCGCTGGATATGCCGGGCGAGTATTGGCAGCAGCTTCGATAAGGATATTTCATGAAGAACTTTGCAGGGGTGGGTGTTAGACCCGCCCCTGTTCTTTGCGCTAATATAGCGAGGGCGACACACGTGTCGCCCCTACAGGATTCTCGGGTTATTCGATCTCAATGGCAGGGGTTCCGTCTTTGCTGGTGACGGTGGTGACCCTGGAGACCTCTGCCCCGTTGCTCGCCGCTACCCAATCTTTTGTGCCGGGTTTTTTGAACTCACGTCCGCTCATGGCGACGCCCATGTCGGCGGGTGTCGGCGGCGGATCCGTGGGTTTGCGGTTTTTGATTCGCTTAATGACTGCGCCTGCTTCTGGGGTCGCACGCTCCAGGTATCCGACGAATTTCTTTCCATCTGATGCAAGAAAAATGTGCGCGCGAACGGCTTGTTTTCCCTTGTATTCAAATGGCGTGATCCGCTCGGGATCGTCGGAGAAGTAGTTCATGCCGTCATCGATCGTGTAATAGTTGCGGGGCTTTGAAGGGGAGAATTCCTGGATCCGGAGCCAGGTGATCGCTCCGATACCGGCGATGATGACGATGAGCGCGCCGGCCGTCACCATCGGGTGATTGTTCATCCCATTGCGAATGGACACGCGTTGCCTCCCCTTACCAGACGAAGTCTTCCGAAGCACTGTGCGCGGGAACCAGCTTTACGGATCGATCGATCATCGGATCGTTCGGCTGAATCACCAGTGGGTCCCTCGGCCCCGCCCATTCGATGTGTCCGTCGAGAAACAAGACGTTCATTCCTCGGTTGTGTGGGTTGGACGCGCGGGTTCTCAGCCAGGTATCGTTGGTCGGAGGCCCTCCGAATGGAAGCGCATCGCAGTTCGTGTAGCTCCGATAATCGACGTACCGCCAGACCTGATTGCTATCCTGCGCAAACATCCCGTCCATAAAATAAGGGACGTTGTTGAAGTTCCACTGGCGCCCCGGCGGCCCCTTCATTGGTTTCGTGCGCAGGAACTGGGGCTTGATTCCGAGATCGTCGGTTTTCATTCCTGGAAAACCGCGGTACATCCACTGCATCAGGCAATCATTCATGGCATAAGTACAAGGCTGATCGTTGATCGCAGCAGAGGCCGGGCAGGCGAAGATTGACTTTGGATAATGGGGGGGAGGGTTTGCGTAATAAAAAACCCCCTCCGACTCCATTGGTTTCATCCCCAATCTCACGGGCAGCGCGTTGATCCAGATTGGCGCGTGGTCCCAATCCCGCGAATTGAAAATGTCGAAATACCAGAACTTGTGCTGTGGCAGATAACCCTTGTAATGGTTCTGATACAGCACCGTCGCGGCGTTGATCTGGCGGAGATTGCTCTGGCAAACGGTGACTTGGGCCGCGGCACGAGCTTTCATGAGCGAGGGCAGGAGGATACCGATCAGCACGGCGATAATGCCAATGACGACCAGCAGCTCAACGAGCGTAAAGCCGGGCCGGGTTGGTCGCTTTCCCATGGAGCAATTCCAATATTGTCAGAACCGTTCGAGACGTGGATCGACTCCCTGCTAACATAACCGCTGCGTCCGGCGGGAGGAACAAATGGCTGTGGCCGAAACAACTGCCATTCGCATTTCTTGCGTCACAAATGGGTTCCGCGCTTTCGCACCGCGCGGACCATCGGCTTGGAGCTGGGTGTCAATGCTCCCGAAAAATTTCCAGCCCCACAAATTTCACCTTGAAAAATAGAGTAAACGGGTCCATGATGGTGGTTGAGTCATAGGACATACCCCTCCCGGCTGCACCACGCAACCGCGGGGGGAAGGTCCAGGGTAGCATTAGTCGGCCACAGATGATTCAGGATTCTCATCGCTAAAGCATTGGACGCTTTGCTCTGTGCATCCTTAGCTGTCTGTGGCGTTTCATTTGACAAACATGCGTTCGCGATCCAGGGCGAGTGCTCGGAGCGGACCAGGATTCTTGGAGGTATACCGCCATTTCTACCAATTTTCGCCACAACGAGCAGATTCGGATTTCTCCGATCTTCTTGATCGATCAAGAGGACGTGAAAATCGGATCGATCACCACCGCCGAAGCACTTCGCCGGGCCAGGGAAGCAGGACTGGATCTCGTCGAAGTCGCCCCGAACGCCCGCCCCCCGGTTTGCAAAATCATGGACCATGGGAAGTGGCGTTACCAGCAGCAGAAGAAGGAAGACAAGTCCCGCGCGTCCAGCCGGGCGGGTCAGTTGAAGGAGCTTAAGCTGCGCACGGTGAAGATCGGGGATCACGATCTGTTGATCAAGATCAATCATGCGCGCGAGTTCCTGAAGGAAGGCAATAAGGTCCAGTTCACGTTGCAGTTCCGCGGGCGCGAACTGGCGCACATTGATCTGGGGCGGGACATTTTCACGAAGATTAAGACCGAGCTCTGGCTGGTTTCGAAGGTTGAGCGTGATGCGAAGATGGAGGGCAAGCGGATGACGCTTGTGCTTCAGCCGGACAGCAAGCCCGCCGGTGCGGTGATGCCGAAGCCGGGCGGGACGGTTCCGCGTGGTGCTCCGGGCGCTGGGCGTCCTGCGATGGGTCAGTCAGCGGGCAGCACAATGAATATTCCGCCACGACCTGCTGCCGCGCCTGCTCCAGCGAATATCCCGCAGCGACCGGCTGCGGCTGCTGCGCCGGCGATATCTGCGGCGGCAGCGCCTGCGGCGGCAAAACCGGCGCCCGCGCCCGCGAAGGCTCCTGCCCCCGCGCCAGCGCCCGTGACTCGGTAGGTTCGGTCAAGGTGTGTTAAGCTTTGAAAGCCCACGGTTACTGTCGTGGGTTTTTTAATTGGCGCAGATCGAGTCGAGGCAGACAAGAATGTCTGCCCCACCGATTCGAAGCAGGCTGACACTTCAATTGCCATGAAAACCGTGACAGTTCTATTGCCATAAAAAACGTGACATTTCTATTGCCATAAAAAAGGTGACATTTCTATTGCAACAGGACACGATTTGTTGGAAGACTTGAAAAACTCTGATGGAACGGCTAACTTTCCCGGCCTCCCGAGTGAACCTTAGGCGGGGGAAATGTGGTCTGACCGAAGGATCTTTGGGTTTGGCGGGAAGTGTTGATCTGTACTAGAGATAGAAAGAATTTGGTGAACTATGGCACATAAGAAAGGTCAAGGCTCGACTCGAAACGGCCGCGACAGCAACCCGCAATACCGAGGCGTGAAAGCCTACGGCGGCGAGGTCGTCACGGCAGGTTCGATTATTATCCGTCAGCGTGGGACGAAGTTTCAGCCGGGCTTTAATGTCGGCCTTGGAACGGACTACACGATCTTTGCGCTGAAGGATGGGACCGTTGAGTTTCAGGGGCGCAAGGTTCATGTGCGGACCGAAGCGACGGCTTAAGCCCATTCAATTTCTGAACGAACGCGAGGGCGGTCCCTGGACCGCCCTTTTTTGTGTGCGCCGCGCATGTTCGATGTCGAGGAGGTGAGAGTCCTCTGACCAGCTTGATGGAGCGAAGGTCGAGCCAGATGCAAGGGCGTCGCCGCGAGGCGGGGTCTGAAGGAAGCGTTTTGGCGAGAGTCACGGCCCGATGAA
>JBBRYX010000036.1:0-25115 GCA_038237225.1 Tepidisphaerales bacterium
CCTGATTCGTCAGCGTCTGCCCGTTGAGGTTCAGGTGCGCGAGTGAGACGTGGTCCAAAAGCACTTGCCCGCCGCCGCCAAGCGTCACGCTGGGGGTGCCCGCGGTAAGGTACGTGTGACCTCCCGCACCCGCGTTGCTGAGCTTCACCACGCCCGTGTTACCGAGGGTTCCATAGACTGACACAGAGCCTGGCTTGAGTTCAAGCGTGCTCGCGTTGCTGAGATTGAACGCGGAACCACCAGCAACCAAAGTAGGAATGGCGAACGTCACGTTATCGTTGGAGTCGGGATACAGGTCGGTCCCGCCAACCGTCGTGTTCAGCCAGTTGCTCGGATTCGACCAGGCACCATCCCCGCCGCCTCCGCTCCAGGCAAAATCATCTGCCAACACCGGATGAGCGAGGGCGAGCATGATGCTTGTCACAAGTGCAATGCAGATGTTTGATTGTAACCTTCCCATCTCATTCTCCTCCTCTGCAAAAAGAACCTCGATCAGCGGCGGCTGATGAATCCAGCCGCCCAATGTGCTCGGCGGATCCGCAAATAAATCGATCGTCCTCCTCGAGAGAACCGGATTGCTGCACGCCCGGCCATCACCGAAGGGACCAGCAAGCTTATCAGGCGGAAAAATTCATAGCAACAAAAATAAAAACGTGGAAACCCCCGGCAAGCCACTGCAAAAACAATCCGCGAAAACTTCTGCAAATCAAAGCCCCCGATATGACTCGCGGCGGTGGGCGACAATCATGACGACGACGATGCATCTGGCATCGTGAATCTCGTAAACGATCCGGTAATTCCCCACTCGCACCCGCCACAGGTTCGGGCGCCCCGTCATCTTCACCCATCCCGTCGGACGCGGATTATCGCAAGGGCGTCGATTGCGGGCGACAGGCGTCGAAAAACTGAATCCGTGCAGCCTGTCGATTGCCTTGCGCGCCGCTGGTCGGAACTCAACGGTATAGCATAGCGCATGCCTGACGCCCCCTACACGCCTCGCTGGGCCTTGATTGTTGCCCACGGAATGTTCTCGCCCGGCTCGACCAGGCGGCGCCGCGCCTCGGCAACGTCGCCGCGATCCTGCGCCTCGAGCCGCTGTCGCCGCGCGGCGCTCGGCGGCACCCGCTTGCTCCGCTTGCGTCCGCCCTTCCCGCTCAGCTTTCGGTATTCTCCCTCGGGCAGGAGGACGAATCGCCTGCCCCCCAATGTTAGCGTCTGTGCCGCCATCGTAGTGACCATGAAGCCAAAAACGCGATCCTAACTCCCAAAAAACTAAGATACAATAAGGCAAATAGTCTTGATGTTGATCGAACATTAACCTAAATTACTTTGGGAGGATTGGGTGGGATTAGGGACTTCCAAACTTCGCGCCAGTTCGCACCACCAGCCACTCGATCCTCCGCGCCCATTCCAGAACCAGGTCCCCCCTCATTCGACTCCCTTAATGTTACGCAATGATAAGCACGGTAACATTGACGCCCGATCTCCTGCGCTATCCCGACCAATCCTCTTCATCTTCGCGCCTCCATGTTTTTCACCCCCCTCACCTCCCAATCGGATACGAACGGATATAAACGGATATGCCCACGCCGATTTCACCCCGCCGTTCATTTTCGCCACGCCTCTTGCCTCTTGCCTCTTGCCTCTTCCCTCCTGCCTCTTGCCTCTTGCCTCCTGCCTCTTCCCTCCTGCCTTCCCTTCAGTACAATCCCCACCCCAACGGATCGAGCGCTCATCGTGCGCCTCGAACACCCGCGGCCAGACAACACGCGAGGATCCCTCCATGCCCGGAACAGGTAAAGTCACCCAAGTCATCGGCTCAACCTTCGACGCCGAATTCCCCGAAGATCAGCTCCCTTCCATCTACAACGCCATCAAGATCGACGCCACCCACGAGGGTCAAACTATCCGCCTTACCGGCGAAGTCGCATCCCACCTCGGCGGTGGAAAAATCCGCGCCGTCGCACTCGGCTCAACCGACGGCCTCCGCCGAGGCGTCGATGTCGTCGATACCGGCGGACCCGTCTCCGTCCCCGTCGGCAAGGAAACCCTCGGCCGTGTCTTCAACCTCCTCGGTGACCCAATCGACAATCGCGGCCCCGTCGCCACCACCGAGCGCCGCCCCATCCACCGCGCGCCGCCCGACTTCGTCGATCTCACTCCCAAGGCCGAAGTATTCGAAACCGGTATCAAGGTCATCGACCTCCTCACCCCATTCCTCCGCGGCGGTAAGGCCGGTCTCTTCGGCGGCGCCGGTCTCGGCAAGACCGTCGTCATTCAGGAACTCATCGCCCGAATCGCCCAGCAGCACGGCGGCTACTCCGTCTTCGCCGGCGTCGGTGAACGAACCCGCGAAGGCACCGACCTCTGGCTCGAAATGCAGGAAGCCGAAATCGGATCCACCGGCAAACACGTCATCGACCAAACCGTCATGGTCTTCGGTCAGATGAACGAACCCCCCGGCGCACGCCTCCGCGTCGCGCTCAGCGCGCTCACCATGGCCGAATACTTCCGCGACGAAACCGGCGCCGACACGCTGCTGTTCATCGACAACATCTTCCGCTTCACCCAGGCCGGCTCCGAGGTCTCCGCCCTCCTGGGCCGCATGCCCAGCGCCGTCGGTTATCAACCCACCCTCGCCACCGAAATGGGCGAGCTTCAGGAACGAATCACCAGCACCAAGAAGGGCGCCATCACCAGCGTCCAGGCCGTCTACGTGCCCGCGGATGACCCCACCGATCCCGCCCCCGCCAACGCCTTCGCGCACCTGGATGCCTTCATCTATCTCGAGCGCAACATCGCCAGCAAAGGCATCTACCCCGCCGTCGATCCCCTCGCCTCCGCCAGCCGCGCCCTCGATCCGCAAATCGTCGGCGAAGACCACTACCGCGTCGCCCGCAAAGTCCAGAACATGCTCCAGCGCTACCGCGATCTCCAGGACATCATCGCGATCCTGGGCGTCGATGAGCTCAGCGAAGAAGACAAGCTCATCGTCAGCCGCGCCAGAAAAATCGAGCGCTTCTTCAGCCAACCCTTCTTCGTCGCCGAACAATTCACCGGCAAAAAAGGCGTCTACACCAAGCGCGAAGACACCATCAAATCCTTCGACGCCATCTGCTCCGGCGAAGTGGACTCCATCCCCGAACAAGCCTTCCTCTACGTCGGCGATATTGAAGAAGTGAGAGCGAAGGCCAAGGCGATGTAATGCCTTGGGATGGACCCGTTTAACGCTGAAAAAAACCCGGCCGGTTCCGAAGCTTCCCCGTTTCTCGCTCGGAGCCGTAATATCATCGATTTAAGAGACCCCAATGGCGCTCCCTGCCGCGGGTTCACAGGCCATTCGCAGCGGGTTTGCCTATTTTGACTATTCAATAATCGCTTTGCAGCAGAGGCGGACACGGGGCATAATGCAGCCTCAGGGTGGCGAACCCGCGGCAGTTCCTTGTCGCTGATGATAAAGGGAAATCAATCGTGATTGGACGCAACAACCTCATCGAACAGCTCGAGCCGCGAAGACTGTTGTCGGCTTCGCTGGTGAAGGACCTCAACACCGCGCCGGGGATTCTTCCCGGCATATGGGACATCAGGGCCGCGGGGAGCATCACGTTTCTGTCCGCCGAAGACACCGCCGTGGGCTGGGAACTCTTCAAGACCGATGGCACCCCGGGTGGCACGACGCTCGTGAAGGATGTGCGTCCGGGCCAGGATAATTCACAACCCGGCTGGCTGACCGCCGTCGGCAATGGCGTCGTCTACTTCAGCGCCGACGACGGCGTCAATGGATTCGAACTGTGGAAGTCCGATGGCACCGAGGCGGGCACCGTCCTGCTGAAGGACATTTATCCCGGCGCCACCTCCTCCAGTCCCGGCAGCCTGCTGAACATCAACGGCACGCTTTACTTCACGGCCAACAACCCCACGAGCGGTGTCGAGCTGTGGAAGAGCGATGGCACCGCAGCGGGCACGGTGTTGGTCAAGGACATCTACGCCGGCACGACAGGTTCCAGCCCGTCGCAACTCATCAACAACAACGGCACGCTGTTCTTCCGCGCCACCACTTCCGCCAGCGGCGCGGAGCTCTGGAAGAGCAACGGCACCGATGCCGGAACGGTGCAGGTCAAGGAGCTCTACAACAACAATAACAACGGCATGGCGAACGTCGCGATGGCGGTGCTCAACGGCTACGTTTACTTCGCGGGTATCACGTCGACCAGTGGCACGGAACTGTGGCGCAGCGACGGCTCCGACCTCGGCACGACGATGGTGGCCGAACTCACCGCAAGCTCATCCAGCACGACGTTTTCGAACTTCAAGACCTCGGGCAGCCAGGTCTACTTCCAGGTTGGCAACGGCACCACGGGCCTGTATCGAACCGACGGCGCGACCACGTCCAAGATTGCTGAGACGCCATTCTCGACCGTGGACGTCAACGGCACGCTTTTCTTCGGGATCGGAACGACGCTCTTCACCACCACCGGCTCAACACCCGCGACGGTGAAGACCGGGCTGACGTTCAGGAACTTCACCGGCCAATATTGGGCCAACGTCAACGGCCTGCTGTACCTGCCGGCTGATGACGGGACGGGGTCCGGCGAAGAGCTGTGGCGCAGCGACGGCACCCTCGGCGGGACGTCCATGCTAAAGGCCATCAACCCCGGATCGGCGGCCTCCGGCCCGGGCATCTTCGTCCCCACCGGCGGCTCCAACTTCCTATTCAGCGCCTCCACTCCATCAACCGGCGTCGCGCTCTTCAAATCCGACGGCACCAATGCCGGCACTCAACTCGTCAAGGACATCTACACCGCGACCGGAGACAGCGGCCCGATTCTGCTGACGCCGTTCAACGGGAAAATGTACTTCGTCGCCTACGTCCCCGGTGTCGGTGAGACCGGTGGCGAGTTGTATCGCAGCGACGGCACCGAGGCCGGCACCAACCTCGTCATCGATCTCAACCCCGGCATCCCCGGCGCCAACATCACCAACCTGCGCGTCTTCGGCAATTATCTCTACTTCGCCGCCACCAACGGCAGTACCGGAAAGGAACTCTGGCGAACCGACGGCACCGCCGCGGGCACCACGCTCGTGATGGACATCAACCCCGGCAGCGCCGACGCCAGCGTCTTTGGGATGACCGTCAGCGGCAGCTATCTCTACTTCGGCGCGACCACCACAACCAATGGCCAGGAACTCTGGCGCACCGACGGCACCGCCGCCGGAACGATTCGCCTCACCGATATCAACCCCGGCTCGGGCAGCAGTTCCATCGACCTCTTCGGCGAATCCAACGGGACCTTATACTTCAGCGGTAACAACGCCACCGGCTTCGCGGGGTTGTTTAAGAGCAACGGAACAACCGGAACCACCGGCCTTCTCAGCAGCGCCTTCACCAGCCTCTCGTCATCGCTCAACATCAACGGAACGCTCTACATTTCCGGCACCACGTCCACCAACGGCAACGAGCTGTTCAAGACCACCAGCGGTTCAACGCCCGTGCTGGTGAAGGAGATCGTCTCCGGTTCGGGCAGCTCCAGCCCGCAGCAACTCGTTGACGTTAACGGCACGCTCTTCTTCACCGCGACCACCAGCGCCGCCGGCCGCGAGCTCTGGAAGACCGACGGCACCGACCCGGGCACGGTGCTCGTGAAAGATATCTATCCCGGCTCTTCCAGCAGTTCTCCCAATTCCCTGGCGGGCTCGAACGGCATCCTTTATTTCCGCGCCGACAACGGCTCAGTCGGAGCTGAGCTCTGGCGATCCGATGGCACCGCCGCCGGCACTTACCTCCTCAAGGACATCTGGCCCGGCGCCACGAATTTCATTCAAAACACCGGCAATCCAACGCGCCTCTTCGGTGCCGGCGGGTTCGTCTATTTCGCTGCCGAAGACGGCGTCAATGGCCTCGAGGCCTGGCGCACCGACGGCACCGCGGCGGGGACCGCGATGCTCGGCGACTACTTCCCGGAAAACTACTACCTCCTGTTGCCCAGCAACGTGGCGTTCTTTACCGCCGTCGGCAATCAAATCTTCTATCGCTTCAACGACGACGCGCACGGAAGCGAACTGTGGAAGATCGATCCCGACTTTGCCACCCTCGGCGTCGGCGGCGCACTAACCGTCAGCGCCACCGCCAGCAACGACATCATCGATATCTCCTCCACCGGCGCCGGCGTCATCCTCACCCTCAACGGCTACACCCAGACCTTCGCACCCGGCGCCGTCTCATCGATCCAGTTCGCCGGACGCGGCGGCAATGACATCATCAATGTCAATTCGGGCGCGCTCACCTTCAACGCAGATGCCCGCGATGCGCTGGGCACGAGCGCTACCATCAACATCGCCAGCGGCGTCAATGTTGTGTTCAATGCCTCGCAGCATCTCGCGGCCCTCAACCTCGCCGGCAGCGCTACCGCCACCTTCGCTTCCAACGGAAATCGATTGCTGGATACCGTCATCCTCTCGCTGGCATCGCAAAGCAGTCTGGATCTCAACGACAACGATCTCGTCGTCGCCAACGGCAACTTCTTCGACCTGCAATCGCTCGTCTTCTCCGGCTACGCCGACTCACCCGACTCCAACAAGACCGGCATTGTCTCCGCCAGGGGCCAACGCGCCGGTGGGTCCACCATCCTGGCGCTGTTCGACAACGCGCTCACAAACTTCCCCGATTGGCCCGCGGGCAGCGGGAACACCATCGCGGCTAACGCCATCGTCGGCCACTACACGCTCCTCGGCGATACCAACATGGATGGCCAAGTCAGCGCGCAGGATTACACCGCAATCGATGCCAACATCGGAACCAGCGTCGATCCCGGCATCGCCTGGTTCTACGGCGACACCAACTTCGACGGCACCGTCACCGCGCAGGACTACACGGCTATCGACGCCAATTTGGGAATGTCGCTTGCCCAGCTTCCGCTGGCCTTGGCCGCGAAGGGCTTCACCGAACCTAAACCCCGCGCGGCAGACCTGTTATTCAGTGGGACCGAGAGCAACGGAGCCAAGGCTAGGTAAAACAGTGATGCGACATCGCGGCATTTGCTATGGTATTCTGCAATGACCTACCTCGACCTCCAGCGAAAGCTCCACGACCAGCCGTTCAAGCCGTTTCGCATCAAGCTCGTCAACAATACGACTTACGACATCCCGGAGTCGTGGATGATCATCGCCGGTGACAGCAGCGCGGTCGTCGTGACGCAAGTTCGGAAGGACGAGCGAGGCTACCGCGTGGCGATGGATTGGCGAACGATCTCCATCGCACACATCCTCGAATTTCAGGATCTTCCACCCGCCCCGGAAGCAAAACGCAAGCGCGCGTGAGCTTCGCGTGCGAGGAACATCAAGACCTCCGCGAGAAATGCTGGCATAGTTCCGATGGCGACCGACTCCTCCACATTAAATAACAACATTACGCTTGCATTTTTACGCTTGGCGATAGAAATTGCACGGACAAGAACCCGCCATCGTTCGCCCTTCACCCGCGGAGCTTTCACCGATGCCCAGCAAACCTTCCCGCTCCCGAAAACCAATCGAGGCTTTGGAATCCCGCCTCCTGATGACCGCCGGCGAGCTGGCGCGAAACGGTTCGTTTGAAGCCCCCATCGTCGCATCCGATTGGGCGATCACCGCAGGCGCTCCCTGGCAGATGGGCCTGACCGGTTTCACCAATTTTCACGCCGGCACCAAATACGCTTTCAACGGAGCCGCCAGCGGCGCTGCCCTCGACAACACGAGCGGTTCGCTCTATCAGCAGGTAGCGATCCCGGTCACCTCTACAAATCCGACGCTGACCTTCTGGACCAAAACGACGACCGCCGAGACCACCACGATCAGCGCTAACGACACCATGACTGTCTCGATCATGGACGCATCGGGAACAACATCGCTTCAAACCCTCGTCACGGTTTCGAACCTCGACGCCGTCAGCAGCGCAGGCCCGCACACCGCAGCGGGCAGATACACGTTCCATTCTTATGCGCTCTCATCAACCCTGATTGGTCAGACGGTTCGCGTCAACTTCGCCGTCAGCACCAACGCGAGTCTGGGAACGACGTTTCGCGTGGATGATGTGAGCTTGGCCGAGCCGGTTCCGGTGACGCCGGGCACGAGCCGAGCGGTGGTCGGATACCTCCCCTCATATCGGCAGTCGCTGTTCGCGCAGATGGACTTGGATCTCGTCACGCACATCAATTACTTCTCGATCAGCGCGACAACAACCGGCGGTATTAACGCCCCCACCAGCACGTTCGAGGGCTATCTGGCGACGGTCGTGAGCGCGGCCCACGCCAAAGGCGTCGGCGTGAGCATTACCGTCGGCCCGGCGTCGTTCGCGACGCTGGCGGCCAGCGCAACTTCGCGAACGAACTTCGCCACCAACATCAAAAACTTCCTGGTCGCGCGAAACCTCGACGGCGTCGACATCGACTGGGAACCGCCCGCCACCGGCGTCAATCAGGACAATTACGGCCTCCTCATCGATGCGCTGTACGCTCAGCTTCATCCCATCGGGAAGAAGATCACCGCAGCCGTCAACCCGTGGACGAAGGAGATCCCCGTTGCCGCCACGAAGCTGATGGATTGGGTCAACGTCATGTGCTACGACTTCGACTACGCCAACAACTCCACCTACGCCGCGGCGACGGATGGAATGTTGCAGTGGACGTACTACGGCGTCGCCAGCGACAAGCTCGTGATGGGCGACCCGTTCTACGGTCGCTCGGGGACCAGTTGGAGCAACACCAAATCAAAAACTTATAATGCGTTCCTGACGGAATACGCATCCCTCAACGGCGCCATGCCGGCCTCCAATGTGGACTCTTATGTCGACGCCGCACTGACCAGGTGGTACGTCAACGGGATCACGACCATGGGAAACAAAGCCGCCTTCGTCCGCGACAACGGCTACGGCGGAACCATGATCTGGGAACTCGGCCAGGATCACTGGGATGCGTCGCTCAACTACGACCGTTACTCTCAGCTCCCAATCGTCGGCACCGTGGCGAATCCGCCGGCGTGGCTGACCCCGAGCACCGGCTCCAGCTTTGCGCTGGTCAAGGATCAGAATCAGTTTCTGATGCACGCCGGGACCGCCACCGTTTCATCAGCCTTGTCCACCGCCAATCCAAACCTCAAGCTCGTCGTCGCAGGCAACGCAAGAGTCATCTCCACCGCTTCCCAAAAGCTCGGCAGCCTCACCATCGAAAGCCTCGGCGATCTCACCGTACAATCCGGCGCCAACAAGCACCTGTACACCAATACGCTCTCGATCGCTGCGGGTGGCAAGCTCGATCTCCGCGACAATGATCTTGTCATCACCAACGGCGACTTTGCCACGATCCAATCCCTCGTCCGCGGCGGTTACTCCGCCAACAGCGACCCGAGCAAAACCGGTATCGTTTCCACCAGCTCGCAAAACAACAACGGCGTCTCCATCCTCGCCCTCTTCAACAACGCGCTCGCCGGGTTCTCGGATTGGCCCCCCGGCAGCGGCAATTCCATTGCCGCTGGATCCATCGTCGGCAAGTACGCCCTGCTCGGCGACACAAACCTGGATGGCCGCGTGACGATGCACGATTACACCGCCATCGACGCCAACATGGGCGCCAGTGTCGATCCCGGCATCGCGTGGTTCTGCGGCGATACCAACTCCGACGGAAACATCGATTCGAGCGACTACGCCATCCTCGACGCCGCCCTCGGCACGATGATGAGCCAATTCCCCGCGGCACTCCCCTCACGAAACGCCCCCTTAGATCCTCCTCGCGCAGCCGACTTTATCGTCGACCCGGATGACATTCTGTAGCTGCTTAAATCCTGTAGGGCCCGCTTCAGAGCCCCGCTTATTCTCCGCTACGTTACCCTCTGAATTAAACCCCATCCCGCCGCTAAATCCCCGGAAATAAACGACTTCCGCGCGGTCCAACCCAGAACCTTCCACACGCTTCGTCGTAATGTTTAGACAGCCCCGCACGGTGTCTTCCTGAGGGGAAAAAGCCGTTGCCAACGCGGGGCGTCTTACTGCTCCGGACACGCCATCGTGCAGCATTCACCACAGCGGCATCGGCCGCCGAAGGTAGGTTCTCGCATGCAATTTCGTCGATCGCAGCGTCGTTCGAAAACGTCCTTCCGCTCCCCGCTCGAAACGCTCGAACAGCGGTGCTTGATGAGCGCCGGCAACGCCGCCATCTATGACAGCGGCGCACCTGTCGATCCCAACGTCCCTCAGAGTTATCAGATCGGCGGCCGATGGAGTTCTTCCGCCAGCGGGTCCACCGGCACAATCGGTACGGGGATCACACTCACCTACTCCATCGCTCCCGACGGAACCCTTCTGGGCACCGGTAACGGTGAAGCGAATGAAGGCAGCACCCTCCGCGCAAAGCTCGACGCCATCTACGGCTCGCAAGCGACTTGGCTACCGGTCATCCAATCGGTCTTTAATTCCTGGTCCAACATCAGCGGAATCACCTACAAATACGAAACAAACGATGACGCCACCGCCTTCTCCAGCTCGAGCAAAGGAATCCTCGGCACCCGCGGCGACGTCCGCATCGGCGCCCATCCCGTCGACGGCTCGTACAACACGCTCGCCTACAACTGGTTCCCCAGCTACGGCGAGATGATCATCGACGCTGATGACCTGGTCAGCGGTGGGTACATGGTCAATACCACCAGCAACTCGCTTCGTCTTCGCAACGTGATGGCGCACGAGCATGGGCACGGCCTGGGGCTGAACCACGTCGATCCGCTGGATAAGACGAAGCTGATGGAAGCCTTCGCCAGCACGTCATTTGACGGGCCACAGTTCGACGACATTCTTGCCGTCCAGCGGAACTACGGCGACTTCTACGAGAAGTCCGGCGGCAACAACACCGCCGCCACCGCCACCAACCGTGGAACCCTCGCCACCGGCGCCATTGATTTCATCAATAATCTTTCGCTCGCCACCAGCAGCGACGCGGACTTATACAAGTTCACGCTATCCTCCACGTCCAACCCCTCGTTCATCCTCACTCCCGCAGGCAACCCTTACCTCCAAGGCCCGCAGGGAGGCGCGACTGCGACTTTCAATCCGAAAACTCAGATGGATTTGCAGTTCCAGTTGATCGGTTCGAATGGCACGACGATTCTGAACACCGTCAACGCAAGCGGCCTTGGATCGGCTGAAACCCTTACGCTCTCCAACCTCGCCGCCGGCACTTACTACCTGAACGTTCTGCCCGTCAGCGGCGCGGCCGACAGCGCTCAGATGTATACCCTCAGCTTGAATCCGGCAGCGCCGGTCACGACTTCCACAACCATCGCGCTTGACGCATCGTCCAATCTCACCATCACCGACTCAACCGGCAAGAACGATGCGCTGACGCTGAGCATCGACTCCACCAACAGCCGCTATGTCTTGACCGATCCCAACAACTTCCTCGGCACCACGATCGCCTCCGCCACCGGCAACGGAACCCACACCGTGAACGTGCCGTACTCCGCGGTCGCCGGCGGACGAATCAACTTTAACCTGCTCGCAGGCGCAGACACGCTGCAGATCAACGGTACTTCCATCCCGGTCTCGATCGATGCGGGATTGGGAACCGACACCATCAACCTCGCCGAAAGCGCCGCGAGCGCGCCCATCACGCTGATCAACAGCACCGGGAAGGACACCGTCACCGTCAACGGCGATAACACCGGCGCCTCGAGTTTGGTGTTCAGCGGAACCCAGCAACTCGGCGCATTATCCATCGGCGCCGGCGGTGCCGTCGCGATGGCGGCGAACGGCACGAGCTATCTTCAGGTCGACACGCTGTCGATCAACGCAAACGGTCGGCTCGATCTGAACGACAATGACTTGATCGTGAACAGCGGAAATTTCGCAGCGCTTCAGTCGCTGGTCCTCAGCGGATATTCCGCCACCGCCGATGCCGGCAAACGCGGCATCGTTTCCACCAGCGCGCAAAACACCGGTGGCACCACCATCCTCGCCCTCTTCAACAACAGCCTGGTTGGAATGGCACAGTGGCCGGCCAATTCCGGAAATACGATTCCCGCCGGCGCGATCGTCGGCAAGTACACCTATCTCGGCGACACCAACATGGACGGCATGGTCACCGCACAAGACTACACCGCCGTCGACTCGAACCTCGGCCAAGCCGTGCCCGCCGGCGCTGCGTGGTTCTACGGAGATACCAATTTCGACGGAGCAGTCACCCGCGAAGATTACACCGCGGTCGACGCCGGCCTGGGACTCGGCAGCAGCAATCCCCTCACATCAGCCTCGGTATTCTCGGATACTGCGCTGCAATTGAAACACGATGACATCCTCAGCTAAGCGACCGGTGACAGCTCCACCCAGCGCTTCTCCGTTGCGGATAACTCCGCCGCATCCATCACCGCCTGGCACTCCACGCCAGCCCGGAAAGACGGCTCGCAATCCCGGTTCTCCACAATCGCCCGGATGAACTCCACATCCTGGTCATAACGAAACGTCACCAGCGGATCCCCTTCATCCGGATCGCGCGGCGATCCCGGATACACCCGGAAATCCCGCGGCACGTCGATCTTCTGCAACTCCGGCGCACCGGCCTTCCCAAATTGAAGCTCAAGCGGCCGTTGTGTGCTGTAGACCGCGGATGCCGCCGATCCGTTCACCTCAACCAGATCCAACCCGCGATGGCCTTCGCCTCTGCCGGTCGCGAGCTTCGTCGATTCCAGCACGCCCGTGACTCCAGCTTTGAAGTCCCCAAGGATTGCCGCCCAGTCGTCCACGTCGGCAAGCTGTCCGCCGCGCTCGTGAACGAGCGTCCTCACACCGGCAACGATGCGCGAAAAGCTTCCAACCAAATGATGTCCATAGTCGATGCGATGCGAAAGCATGTCTCCAAGTTCGCCGGTGCCCGCGAGCTTCTTCATCTGCCGCCAGCCCAGCGGACGCGATCCCCAGTCCTGAAAGCGCTGCGCTCGGAAATGACGAATTTCACCCAGCGCACCGCTCTTCCCCAGATGGTGGAGGTATCGCATCGCAGGCACAAACCGATAGGTGAACGCCGTCATGTGCCGAACCTTCGCCGCCTCCGCCGCTCGCAGCATCTTTAATGCATCAATGACATTGAGCGCCAGCGGCTTCTCGCACAGCACATGCTTGCCCGCAGCGCACGCCGCCAGCACGATTTCCGGATGCAGATCATTCGGCGTCGCCACGATCACCGCATCCACCCCCGGATGCCCAAGCACATCCCGATAATCCGAAAATCCGACATCCACTCGCGCCGCCCGTTTCGCCTCATCCAGCACGCGCGGATTGGCATCGCAAACCGCCACGACCCGCGCTTCGCGACACAGTCTCAGCCCCGGCAGATGATTCGCCAGCGCGATCCCGCCCGATCCGATAATTCCGACACCAATCATGATCAGAGTCTATCACGACTCTCTGCCTACCCGCGACATCTGGGTCAACCCTGCGGTCAGGCACCATCACTTGTTTTGTACAGTAACAAAAAGGAGTACACTCACCCGCCGAATCAGGAGATCTCCCGCATGCAAAAAACCATCGCTGTTTTCTTCTTGCTCCTGCTCGCCTCCTGCTCCGCCGTCTCCAGGGTCACTGAGCGGAATCCCAACCAGACCCCACTGGAAAAGCTCGACTGGAAGCTCGGCTGCCAGGCCTACACCTTCCACTCCCTCTCCCTCTTCGAAACCATCGACACGCTCAAGCGCCTCGACATCCACCACATCGAGCTATATCCGGGCCAGAAATTCTCGAAAGACAATCCCGCCAAGGCCGATCACAACATGTCCGACAAGATGGTCGCGGAACTGATGTCGAAGCTCGCCGAGAACAACGTCAAAGCGATGAGCTACGGCGTCGTCGGTCTCTCGAAGGACGAAGCAGAGAATCGCAAGGTCTTCGTGTTCGCCATCAAGCTCGGGATCAAGACCATCGTCAGCGAGCCGAACGAAGACGCTTTGCCTCTCATCGATAAGATGTGCGGCGAGTACGGTATGAACATGGCCATCCACAATCACCCCAGGCCCAGCCATTACTGGAACTGCGAGACCACCGCCAAGGCCATCGCCCCATTCTCCAACCGCATCGGCGCCTGCGCCGATATCGGACACTGGAAGCGCTCCGACCTGGTTCCGGCTGAGTGCATCAAAACGCTCGAAGGCCGCGTCATCGAGCTTCACGTCAAGGACATCGATGACAAGAAAGAGGACGTCGTCTGGGGCACCGGTACGGTCGACGTCGCCGCGTGCATGAAAGAACTCAAGCGCCAGAACGACGGACCGCTGCTATTCTCGATCGAGTATGAAAAGGGATCAGGCGAGGAGCTGGTCGCCAACGTCAGCAAATCCATTCAGTTTTTCAAGGATCAAGCCGCCAAGCTTGCGCAAGAGAAATAACCTCCCCGTATCACGGGCATCCTGCCCGTGTGAGCGGTTCGGACACGGGCAAGATGCCCGTGCTACAGGAAGATCGAACAAGGAACACTGCTATGTCATCCGACTGGACACGACGCGATTTCATCCAAAAAGCCGCGGCTTTGAGCGCCGCCTTCGCCGGAGCGCAGACCGTTCTCGCCCAGGATAAGCCGGCAACGACACCCGCGGTTCCGACCAGGAAGAAGGAGAAGCCGCCGATCCCCAAGCCCGATCCCGCCAACGCAAAACTTCGCGTGGCATTCGTCGGTGTCGGCGGGAAGGGCAGCCACAACCTGCACGCGCTCGCGGAATGTGGCGTCACCATCGCCGCGTTGTGCGACATCGACAGCAAGTACCTTCAGACCGCCGCCGCGGAATTCCCCAATGCCAGGAAATATGCCGACTACCGCGAGATGCTCGAGACCAACAAGGACATCGACGCCGTCTGCGTCTCCACCCCCGATCACAACCACGCCCCCGCCGCCATGCTCGCGATGAAGCATGGCAAGCATGTCTACTGCGAGAAGCCGCTCACCCACAACATCTCCGAAGCACGACTGCTGACCGAGACCGCGCGCAAGAGCAACCTCGTCACCCAAATGGGCAACCAAGGCCACTCCGCCGAAGGCTCGGCCGAGCAAGTCGAGTGGGTGAAAAGCGGCGTCATCGGTCCCGTCAACGAAGTTCATGTCTGGACCGACCGTCCCATCTGGCCCCAGGGGATTGAGCGCCCGAAAGACACCCCGCCCATCCCAGACACCATCAACTGGGATCTCTGGCTCGGCCCCGCGCCCGAGCGCCCCTACAACCCCGCATACCACCCGTTCAAATGGCGCGGCTTCTGGGATTTCGGAACCGGCGCGCTCGGCGACATGGCGTGTCACATCATGGACACCGCCGTCTGGTCCCTCAACCTCACCAACCCCACCGCGGTCGAAGCATTCAGCGAAGGCAAGACCCAAGACAGCCCGCCACGCTGGTCGATCATCCGCTACGAGTTCCCGCAGCGCGGCGAATTGCCGCCCGTGAAAATGTTCTGGTACGACGGACGAATGATGCCCAACACCAGCTACGGCACAAGCGATAAGCTGGGTGACAACGGAGCGATCTTCGTCGGCGAGAAGGGAACCATCGCCGCGAAGTACACGCAGAAGCCGGTCATCCTGAACGAGAAGCTGGCCAAGGACTTCAAAGCGCCCCCGTCTCCCACCACCCGTCCCGGTGGATTCGACCATTACCATCATCTCGAATGGGTCCAGGCGTGCCTTGGATCCGGCAAAAAACCCGGCTCCAACTTCGACTACGCCGGCCCGCTCACCGAGACCGTGCTGCTCGGAAACTTCGCCGTTCGCATGGGTCAAAGGATCGAATGGGACGCCGCCAACATGAAGTGCACCAACGTCCCCGAAGCCAACAAGTACGTGACCCGCGAATATCGCAAAGGCTGGGAACTCGCGACATAGCTCGCGTTCTCTCTTCCCCCACTCCCTTTGCGAGAAGGCTGGGATGAGGGACTGGCTGTAAAAACTCAGCTCCCTCGACCCCCCGTCGGCGCCTCATATCGCCGCGCATCAAACTTCTTCAAATACTTCTCAATCCCCGGAAAAAACACCCACTGATACCCATGATCATGCAGATCCCTGATCGCCGCTTCGCGACTCTCGCCTGCTTCCACAATCCGATACATTGCCACATTTAACCCCGTTCGGTCGCGCCCCACATGACAATGCACGAAGACCGGTTTCTCCCCGTCCGTCATCGTTTTCAAAAATCGCTCGATCGATCCCGGATCGGTTTTCTGTGCGACCGTCGGGATAAAGACATACTTCATCCCCGCCTTCTCAACCGCTTCCTTCTCCCATGACACCGGATCATCCCGCAGGTTCACCACCGTCCGAACGCCCCGCTTCTTCAGCGTCTCAATCCCCTCTTGCGAAGGCTGCGCGCCGCGATAAAGCACGACCTCTTTGACGGTATCAAAATTATGGATCCCCTGAACGTTCTTCCCCGTCGTCGAGCAACCCAGCATCAACCCCAGAACCACAATCGCCGTCGCGTTTCGAAAAGCTCGCATCGCCCCGATCATACCGCTGCATCGGCCAGTTCTCGCTTCGACTTCACCAACTCCCCGAAGAAATGCCGCCGGGACCGCGCCCAAGCCCGCTTCTTGTGATCCCCCGGCCCATGGTTTAACGTCCAAAATTCGCATCATGGAGATCTTCGCTCATCACGCTCATGTCTTCCCGCCCGATGCCCATCCCGACGGAACCATCGACCGCCTGCTGCGCCTGCTCGATTCATGCGGCATCGCCCGGACCGTCTGCTTCGCACCATTCGCATTCCAATTGACGTCCAACGTCCGCGCCAACGACTGGCTCGCCCAAGCCCTGAAACCCCACGACCGCCTCACCGGTTTCGGCACCATCGACTTCTCAAGCACAGACGTCGCCGATCAGGTCCGCCACATCGACAACCTCGGCCTCAAGGGAATCAAGCTTCACCCCAACACTCAAAAGTTCGACATCCTCTCCCCGCCCGCGCTCGAGGTTTACGCCGCCGCCGAAGAGCACAACCTCCTCCTCTCCTTCCACACCGGCGTTCACCACTACCGCATGAAGCATTACAACGTTCTGAACTTCGACGAGATCGCCCACCAGTTCCCGAGCCTTCGCTTTACCCTCGAGCACATCGGCGGATACCACTTCTTCCCCGAAGCCCTCGCCGTCATCTTCAACAACATCCCCTTCCCTCCGAAGCCCGATCATCGCCCCCGCGTCATGGGCGGACTCGTAAGCAACTTCACGCCGAAGAAGCTGCCGTTCTGGTATCTCACGCCCGAACGCATCATCGACGCGATCGCACAGGTCGGCGCCGATTTGCTGATCTTCGGCCTCGACTTCCCCTACAACCTCGAGGAAGACACGAAGCTCGCGCTACGCGCAATCCAATCCCTCCCCATAACCAACGAGCAAAAGTCGATGATCCTCGGCGGCACCCTCCGCCGCGAACTCGATGTCTAAATGCAAAGCCCCGGACAAACGCCCGGGGCTTCTACCACGCAGCTCGCTTTCAATACTCATCGATCATTGTTGTTCTTTATGATCGTCTGATCCGGCTTTGTAATCACCGTCGTATCCGAACCCGGCTGCCGGACAACTGTCGAATCACCCTGCTTGGTAATGACCGTCGTCTTTCCCTCTTCCATCGACATGTCATTGGCCGTTACCGGACGCCCATTGACCATCTTCTCATCCATCAGGATCTTGAACTTGTGATCGTTGTCCAACTCCTGCTGGGTGACGGTCTTGCCGTTGACTGTGATTCGATCGGCAGTGGGATCAATGCTCACGTCGTCGCCCTTGTTCACCGGGCCGCTATAAATCATCTTGTGCCGGCTGTCATCCAAAACATAAATCGTCCCGGCATGGTTGGCTGTCGCGGAAAGGGCGTGCTTGCCTTCACGCAGAACCACAGCATCCGTCGGGACCTCATGATAACGGTCGGCACAACCAACGGCCCCAAAGGTTAAACCAAGCCCAAGGACAGCCGGTGCGGCAATCTGACTAAATCGAAGCATGGAAATCTCCTGTAAAACCATTTCAATCGGCGGCGTCTCTACGTTTAGGACGCCCCCCTCTCGGCAAGCAATCCGAGTGCTAGAGCGGTTTGCGATGGAAAGTATGCTTGAATGGCAATAAGCGCTCGGTCACAATTGAGCCTGATGCAGGTTGATGGGCACCGCCTGGAATACAACGCACCGCCCGTCCGGGGGAAGCCAGCCGCAGCGCAAATCAAGTTCATCCCATGGATTACAAAGTACCGCTGGTGGATCTTCGGCACGCTCTTCGTCTTCTACGCGATCGCATTCACCGGTGAATGGCGCATCGGACGCGACAGCGCCCTCTACCGTGGAATGGGCCACGGCCTCGCCACCGGACACGGATTTGGCTACAGCGAGTTCGGCAAACGACAGATCTATCTCGGGCTGCCGCTCATGCTCGCGGGGCTCGAAAAGGTTTTCGGCGGATCGGCTGTCCCGCCTCTCATCGCGATGCACCTGATGGCAATCGGTTGCCTCATCACCACCTATAAACTGGTCTCCCTCCGATTCTCGCAATGGCTCGCCATCTGCGTGACCGCGCTCGTCGGGTTCAACGGCTGGTTTGTCGAACTCACCAACGAAATCCTCACCGACATCCCGTTTCTCTTCGGCCTGCTCCTCGCCCTCTATGGCTGGGAACGACTTCGCATCTGGGGTATCGGCGAAAAACCCGCCGGTGAAGCCGGCGCCGTCATCGAGCGCGCTTCCAAACATCCCTGGGTCTCGCTCCTCATCCTGCTCGTCGGCCTCGCACTCGCCGCCGTTACGCGACCCACATTCTGGATCGTCGGTTTTGCCTGGGCCCTCGTCTGTCTCTGGGGACTCCTTGCCGGACCCGGACGAAAGTTCTACGCGATTTGTCTGAGCGTCCTACTCGTCGTCTGGCTGGCGGTCCTCCTTCTGGACCCCCGCGTGAAGGGATTCAATCCCCTGGGCGGAGGCTACGAGCGCGATGCCATGCACTCGATCCAACGCGCCGGCGAAACCATCGCCAAGCAACTCCCGGAGATGCTCAGCGGCCAACTTGCCTATTCACTTTTTGGCTCCAAGTGGGGACCGGGCCTGACGGAAGCGATGACCGTGGTCGCTCTCGCGGCGTCGCTCATGCTTCTCCGGATCAACCCCCTCTGGACCCTGCTCATCGCTCTCACTGTCATCACGACGCTGCTCATGACGACGGTCCCCCGCTATTACACGATGGTCATGCCGCTTATGGTGCTCGCGTGGATGCTGCTCGCCGTCGAAATCGCGTGGCGGGTCCCCGTGAAATGGGCGGATTATGTCCTCATCCTCGCGGTTGCGCTGATCTTTGTCCCCAGCGTCAGCCGGGTTTGCAAAGTCATCGGCGAGCAGCGCCATCTGAACCGCGACGCCCGCGAATCCGACGGACCCAAATGGAAGCACGTCCTGGACATGGCCGAGATCGTGCGCAAAAACGTCCCCCAAGGCGCCAAGGTCATCGGCCCCGGAGCCACCATCATGAGCTACGTCAGCGATCGGCAAGTGCTGATGTGGAGGGACCTGATGCCGGCGAACATCCCGCCCCAGGAATATCCCGAGCACTTGTCGAAGCTTGGCATTACCCACGCCGTGTTTCCCCCCACCGTCTATCGCAAAGGCGAGAATCCAATTCGCGACCTCATGGAACACGGCGTCATCGTCCCGGTTCGTCGGGTCAGTCGAACGCGCGAAATGGTTCTCGCGCAGGTTCAGATTGTTGTCCCTCCCGGCGATTGGACACAGGCGCCCATGGTCGACGTGATGACTCCACACGGGGTTCGCACCGTCGCCACCACCACACAGCCCGCGGCACTCAAGAAGCGAGCCGTCGTCGATGCCGGCAAAAAGCTCCAACAAACCGAGCATCAGAAGCGCGTGATCAAAGCGAAAAAGAAACTCGCTGCCATGAAGAAGTACAGCAAAGCCAAACGCTACGGCGCCACCCGCCCCGCAATCCCCAACTCTCACTAATCCTCTTGTAGGGGCGACGCCTGCGTCGCGGATCGATTCGCGCGCACGCGCTGACCGGCAAGATGCACACGTAACATTGCACCACCCCCCGGCGTCCTTTAGCATGAACCGGCTGCATTTTTCGCAGCCTTTGGAGTCGGCCTTCATGCATCTGAGAACGGGAATTCCCCTGCTGAGCGAGTTGGACGCGCACCTGAACAGCGATGAGTACCGCCGCCACGTTGAATTCAATCGCCAGTTCCTCGCGACCAACGACGCTGCGATGGACAAGTATGGCAAACTCTGGGCGAAAGACACATTTCGCCTCTGGAGCCGCCGGTGGGAATACCCTTTCGCAGCTCAGCGCCTGATCGAATTTGTCGAACGTCAACCGGATGGACCGCTCCGCGTTCTTGATGCCGGCTCCGGCGTCACTTACTTTCCCTACTATCTCTGCAGCGAAGTGCCCCGCGCGGAAATCACCTGCCTCGACAGCAACCCGTCCTACCACGAGATGTTCGCCGCGATCAACCCCGCCATGCCGGGCGCGAAAGTGAAGTTTGTCCAAGCCGTGCTTCAGAAAATGCCGCTGCCCGATGACAGCTTCGACGCGATCTGCTGCATCTCCGTCCTGGAACATACCGACAACTACAGCGAGATCCTCGACGAGTTCAATCGAGTCTTGCGCAGGGGCGGCTTGCTGGTCCTCACCTTCGACCTGTCCCTCGACGGCAAGTTCGAACTCCCCAAGGAACAGGCGCAGGCCCTGCTCAAATCCATTCTTCGCAAATTCGAAGCTCCGCCCGGCGTCGATCTCGCCAAAGAGCTTGATCGAATGGACCGCCCCGAGCCGGAAAAAATCCTGACGACCGATCACGTAAAGAAGACCCAACCGGATCTGCTCCCGTGGAAGCACCCGATGCTAAAGGCCGCCCACGATCTTGTAAAAGGGTACGGTTGGACCGGCGGATTCCGATCCAAATCGGTATACTGCGTCGGCGTAACCGCGCGTTAAAAGCTGCCAGCAGACACTTGCCAGTAAGGGCGTGGCAGCAGTCACTGACAACCGGCCACTAATAACTGGCAACTCTTTCCGATGTCCTCATATCCACGCACAATCGAGTACGAGCCGCCGCCCGCGTGGGCGCCGAGTTGGTTTCGGCTGCCGCTGTGGCGCTTCGCGCTGGCGCCGGATCGCGCCGACCGGCGCTGGTTCCCCCTGACCATCCTGATCCTGCTCGCGCTCTATCTGCTGCTTCAGAACCGCTACTGGGTTCCAGCCGGCGATAGCGAGTTGTACACCGCCGTCGCGCGATCGCTGGCGCGCGGGGAGGGATACAAATTCAACGGACAGCCGGTCGCGATGATCCCGCCGGGGTGGGCGCTGATGATGGCCGGCATGATGAAGCTCACGCCTTATTTTCTACCGCTCAAGCTGCTGGCGATGACTTGCACGCTTGCATCGCTCGCGTGCGCTTACTGGATCGTCCGGCGATTTGCTCCGCCGCGACAGGCGGCGCTGGCGATCCTCCTCACCGGCACCATCTCGCACGTTTACCAATCGACGTACTGGCTGATCAGCGAAGGATCGTTCTGCCTCGCGGTCAGCGCGGGTGTGCTGCTGGCGCTGCAAATCTCCGAAGGCCGAAAGCAAGGGTGGCGGGCGGTCGCCGTGGTTCTGCTCTGCCTGGCGGCGGTCTCGATCCGCTGGGCCGGAGTCCTCAGCATGATGCTCGTGGTCGCCGCCCTGCTGGACGGGCAGTGGAAACCGAAGCTGAATATTCAGTGGATCACCGCCGCCGTTGCGATTGTGCTCAGCGTTTCGGCCGGCTTCGGCTTGCGCGAGTATCTCAAGCCCACGGCCGCCCAACTTGCGGAACAAAAGTATTTGATGGGAGGCACCGGCGAGGATACCGCCGGCGAAGAGCCGCCCGTCGCCGGCGCCGCGAACCAAACCGCAAAAGCTTATCGCCTGATCCCTCAGGGCAGCTTCGCCGATCGGCTCGTCAACTGGGGCCGCTGGTATAGCTGGCTGTTCTGGCAACCGTTCCGGGCCGCGGGGTCGAGCAAGTTACTCGGCAGCCTCGCAACCCTCACCGGGTGGATCCTTCTCGGCCTGCTGACCATCACCACCGTCGTCGCCGCGATGCAAAAACGCTGGCTCTGGATCGCGACCAGCGCGTATTGCGGCGTCCTCGCCCTTGGCTGGCAAAACGTCAACGCGCGCTACTTCGCGCCGGTCGCGTTCCTGCTCACCATCGGTATCCTCCTCGCCGCGAACCAGTTGCACATGTGGCTGCGCGGAAGCAAAGCCGCCAAGTGGATCACCGCAGCCACGTTCGTCTTTATTGGCTCCGTCGCGCTGTGCAACGGGCTTCTGTATGTTGTCGAGATGACCGTAGCGCGTTCGTCGAATTTCGCCCAGCGGTATGAAACCGGCTTGAACATGTCGTTGATTTCCGCGGGCGAATATCTGAAGTCGCTCCCGAACGCGCCAAAGGATGCCGAGATCGCCGTGAGCGGACGATACAACAACATGAACCGCACGCGAATGAGTCCGTTCGCGCTGCGCGTGACGGCGCTGGTTACCGATCGCGTGATCCAGACGCCGCGATTTAAGCTGACGGAGTATGCGCCGAACTATCCGGTGAAAAGCTCGAAGCAGCTCAAGATGTGGCTCGTCTCTGATGCCGAGAAGAAGCGCGTGAAGTGGTATCTCTACCAGCCGCCGATCTCGCCGTGGCGGGTGTGGCACTTCCGCCTCGGATGGTATGAACAGTGGCAGATGGGCGAACCGCCGAAGGAAGGCGATGTCGCGTGGCATCTGTATCGTGTCGTCGAAGAAAAACCCGATCCCATCTCGCCGGCGGATGTGAAGATGGTGGAGATTTTTCCGCCGCAGGTGAAATATTATCCGACGCGGGTGCCGGGGTTGTGAGCGGGGGAATGCGGGGATGAGCGGCGCGTGGTACGATCTGTCGCCTTGGATTCTGTTTTGAACAACTCGTCGCCGCGCGTGGTGATTCCGATTGTCGCGGGGATCGGAAACGCGCTGCTGGCGGTGCCGATGGTTCGGCGGATCAAGCGAACGTTTCCGACAAGTCAGATCACAATTCTCGCCCGCATCGATGCGATGGGCGAAGTTTTTCGGAGGGTCCCGGAGGTTGATGAGGTCATCATCACGGGCAAGGGCGCCCGCGGAATCCTCGCCAACGTCCGCGAAGCGCGTTGCCGCAAACCGGATGTTTATCTCGTGCCGTTTCCGTCGAATCGCTGGCAGTATTCGATGCTGGCGCTCGCCAGCGGCGCCAAGCGGAAGGTTCTGCATTCGTATCCCGTCGGCTATTGGAGCGCGATGCACTTCGTCGGCAGTCGTGTTCCGGCAATCAAAGGGATTCATGATGTTCAGCAGAATCTGAATCTGCTGCGACTGCTCGGGATCAACGATGTTTCGGCGGAACCTCCATGGTTCGAGGTGCGCGATACGGATCGGCGCCAAGCGGCGCATCGCGCGGAAGCCGCGATTGCGATCCATGCCGGAAGCGCCCGAACGGTTCTGGCCGAGGCGAAGCGGTGGCCAGTGGAGTCGTATGCGAGGTTGATCGACCGACTGAGCGAAGAACATCGCGCGCCAATCATCCTGCTGGAAGGCCCCGACGAGCGCGGGGTTGCGGATGAGATTCTTCGGCATGTGCGAAACGCGAAGCCGAAGGTGATCCCATTGCTGGGTTCACTCGGCGAAGCGGGGGCGGTGCTGGAGCAGGCGAAGCTGTATGTGGGTTCGGACTCGGGCCTGGCGCATCTCGCGGCAGCGGTGGGAACACCCGCGGTCACGATCTTCTCCGCGGCCGATCCCGATCGCGTGTGTCCCTTCGGCTACCGGCGCCTGGTGGTGCAACCGCCCGGTGAAGCGCCGAGCCTTCTGTATCCGTGGCAGGCGACTTCGCCGAAGCTCGCGGCGAATTCGACGATGAATATTCGCGCTGTCACGGTTGATGCGGTGCTCGAGAAAGTGCGGCTCGCGCTCGCGGAGATTTCGCCGGCCGAACCGCGCCAGCCGGCGGGGAATCGCGCATGACCGAGGCGAGCGAAGACGCAGCGACTCCGACCTGGCGGCCATGGATCAACGTGGCGAAGATCGTTCTCTGCCTGGCGGTCGTCGTGGCGGTGGGCTGGGCGCTGGTCAATCAGTTCCGGCGGATCGAATGGTCGGCGCTTCACTTTCATCCCGTCCCGTTGATTCTCGCGATCATCGCATTGCTGGGCGTGAGCGCGATGCAACTCGCCGCGCGATGGACGCTGCTGCTTGCCTATGGTTATCGTCTGGACTGGAGGATTCAGCTTGCGGCATCGTGGATTCCCCAGCTCGGGAAATATCTGCCCGGCGGCATCGCGAGCGTTGGCGGCGTGGTGTACATCCTGCGCAAAGCTGCCGTGCCGGGCGCGGTGGCGCTGAGCGTCGCGGTGCTTCTGGATGGCCTGGCGGTGATCGCGGGGTTGATCTGCTCGACCCCCCTGCTGCTCTGGGGACCGGTTCAGCAAAAGATCGAGCATCGAATTCCGTACGCGTGGCTGATCTGCGTGATCCTTTCGATTGTGGGGGTGATCGTTCTGCATCCCGTGATCTTCGTCGGGCTGCTGAACATGCTGCTCAAGCGCCTGCGGCGACAACCCATCGCAGCGGCGCCGCCGGTTTCGAAATACTTCTGGCCGACGCTCGCGAGTTTTGGGCAGTGGGTGTTCGCGGGGATGGCGCTGTGGCTGATGACGATGTCGGTGACGAGTGTTTCGGCGAATCTCATTCCGCTGTTCATCGGCAGCGCGGCGCTGGCAATGACCCTCAGTTACCTGATGCCCTTCACGCCGGGCGGACTTGGGATCCGCGAGGGGCTGTACCTGATCACCCTCGGCCCGGCGATCGGCCCCTCCGCGGCGATCGTGGCGCTGGCGATGCGGGTGTTGCAGACGGTGATCGAACTCGTGCTGGCGGGGGTGGGTGCGTACGTGCTGCGGGGGAGGGGTTAGTTGTCCGTGGTCCGTGGTCCGTTGTCCGTTGTCCGTTGCTCAGACGGGGGGGACGGGGGAACGGGAGGGGGAGTCGCGAAGGCGCAGGGGGGGCGAAGGCGCGAAGGAAGACGCGAAGGGAAATGCTGAA
>JBBRYX010000037.1:0-24395 GCA_038237225.1 Tepidisphaerales bacterium
TGGATGGCACGGTGCCGCCGGCTGGCCAAGGACTACGAGAGATTGCCCGCGACCGTCGCGGGCCTGCACTTCATCGCCTTCGCCTGTTTGATGCTGAAGAATCTGATGGCGGGAATTAGTTTAAGTTCATAACACGCTCTATGGGGACACCAATTTTGATGCGGATGTGACGGCGCAGGATTACACGGCGGTCGATTCGTCGCTGGGGCTGGGCGTCGGAAATCCGCTGGTGGCGAGTGGGCGGTATGCGTCGCCGGTGCGGGTGGGGCAGGATGTGGATGTGAACAATGTGGCGCCTGTCCCGACCATAACAGGAGATACCAGCGGAACACCTGGGACAGCAGTAAATTTGTCGAGTCTGGTGGACGATGCGGGCGAAGCGGATCGTACCGCTGGATTCACCCGCGCGTGGAGTGTGACCAAGAACGGTAACGTGTTTGCGACGGGCGGTAACCAGATCAACTTTAGCTTTACGCCAGACACATCCGGCACCTATGTGGTGACCTTGCAGGCGATGGACAAGGACAGTGGGCAAGGAAGCGTCATCGCCACCGTCATTGCAAGCGATCTTTCCTTGGTAGCTCAGCCGGTGTCAGAGAGCCAGATCGATCTGGCGTGGTCTAGCAATCTGTCTGGGATTGAGACATATCGAATGGAAGTATCATTTGACGGTATAGAGTTCACGAATGCCTCCGAAAACACATCGGCGTTTTCCACCGCATCGGACAGTGACCTTGACTCCGAAACCACCTATTACTATCGGATTGTGGCCGTTGGAGCGGGAGGTGACCTGGGTACATCCAACGTTGCGGCGGCTACGACCTCAAGTTCATTCGATTCTGCCAGCTTTAATGCTCCGACCGCGCAAGTATCGTCGCCGACGATGCACTACCTTCTCGCGTTTAATGGTGCGCGCCTGGGCGGGGAGCCAATCGGAAACTTCTGGCTCAGTGAGGCGATGCAGCAAGCAAATGTTTCGTTAACCAATATCAAGCAGGATGGAGACGCATACCCAGACAACCATGAGTTCACGGCGACGACTCGACTGCTGTCGTTGATTGATGTGAACTCCGACAACCATCTTACTGCCCAAGAAATCGCCGATGTTGACGTCTCCCTCCTAGGGTACAGCTGGGGTGCGATCACTGCCGTCAACGTGTCTCGTCTACTTACGAAATCCAGGTATGCGGGATACCGCCTTGACGCGGAAATCTCTGTTAAGACGGTCACGCTGGTGGACGCGGTGAATGATGTTGGGCTGGGTGCTTGGCTCATCCGACATGTTCGAGGACCCGTTAAGACGAACGTTCAAAAATTTCGCAACTATTATCACAGAAATAAAGGTACGGACGGCGTGATCGACTTCGGGTTTGGGGGAGGACAATTCTTCTATACAGACGCGTGGGGCAACAACTTCAGTGACTCACTGGTAGGAGCTGTCATCCCGAGCTTGGCGACAGACACTGTACAAATTCGTGTTGACACATTCTGGGCGAATCGAGAGGTCGTTCAACAGTACACCAGAGGACCCAACGACCCGGCTTCGTGGGAAGGCAGTCAATATGGCCAAGATAATAATCATGACACCATGCCCTGGTATACCCGGCAGGAGTATTTGGCCGACCTCGGGGTGGTTAATCCGATTTGACCGCTCCCTTTGGATAAGCGCATGCGCGCTGGCGCTATTTTTAGGCGGGTGTTTTCCGACAGTATCAAGAAAACAAGGCGCTTGGACGGGCACTGCGCTTCCGGTGACCGTGTATGATTCTTGGGGGAATAAATGGCAGGCCCTTCGCATCGTGGTCGATTCCCAAGACGTACCTGCGTTGCGGAGCAACGGGCTCAAGTCCAATTTTGATTCGGCCGCGCTTCCGAGGAGCCGGCGAGAAGAGTTTGAGTTCCGCCGCCGGTCACCTCTCTTGATCAATTCTGACAAAATTCCTTTGTCCGCGAATTCGGTTGTCACCGGAGAGCTTCTGAAGGTGCGCGGGATCTGGGGCCTTCAAAACGTGCGAGCACCCGGCGGCGGTCCGCTGTATGAGGACATAACGCCTGAACGGCGGGAACTGGTCAAACTTGCAATCGCATGCTCGCTTGTGAATGATCAGAATCAAAGATTGCAACTGACTCCGCTCCGGAGCCCGACTACCGTCGGGCGAAAAATTTCAAGAGGTCAAAAATTCTAAGTCGATCAAAGGGGTCAGGAAGGTTTTTTACGAAAAATCTTCCTGACCCCTTTGATTCTTTGACCTTACGTTCGCCGATGGCTGCAGACGTTGGAATATCCATCGCGACGTTTTATCGAGCCCTTCGCTGGAGGGGGAATTGTAGGGCTCACGGTCGCCGATGAACGCTTGGCGCAAAAGGTGGTGCTTGTTGAACTGGACAAAGCGGTTGCGACGGTCTGGAAAACGATGTTGGGTCGAAATGCGAGTTGGCTCATCAAAGAGATTTTAAATTTTGAGATGTGCCGTGAAGCTGTGATCGAGCGTCTAACACAGTCGCCCAAAAACCACCGGGAACTTGCCTTTCAGACCATTTTGAGAAACCGGGTGCAACGAGGCGGAATCCTCGCGCCCGGGGCAAGTCTGATGCTGAATGGGGAAAATGGAAGAGGAGTCGCGTCACGGTGGTATCCGGAGACGTTGGCGCGGCGTATTGAGCATGTGCGGTCAATCGCAGAACGAATCGAATTCCATGAGTGCGATGCGTTTAAGATCGTGAATCGATATTCGAAAGACTCACACGCAGTGTGGTTTATAGACCCACCCTATACAGCAAGAGGCGGCAAGCGGGCGGGTTCAAGGCTTTACACACATAACGAGGTTGATCATTCGAGCCTATTTGCTGCGGCAGCGGCAGCAGCCGGGTCGGTTATGTTGACGTATGATGATGCGGAAAAGGTCAGGCGGCTTTCGGAGAGGTACGGCCTAACCTGTCAGAGTATCCCCATGAAGAACACCCATCACGAGATTCTTGAGGAATTGGCTATAACGAATGAACGCGTGCGCGGAGAAAGTTGTAAAGCCGCGGCTCAGTGGTTTTCAAATGAACTGGTTGAGGTTTGCCGGGAGCCATCACTTTTCTCGTTGCGATGACTGTTGGGCAGCGAAGGAGGATTGCTTCCGATTTCCGAATTAGGAGGAACGGCACGTTCAAGGGAAGCGTTAAAGGGGACGCGATTTGGTTCGGCTCAGGGGTAAAACGGCATGCCGAGCTCTTCGAACTGCGTCCTCTTATCCGTTCCGAACTGCGTCCCCTTATCGGTTGTCCAGCTGTGGGCGGTTTCTATTGGCTGACGCGATTCTTTGATCAGAAGAAGACATTCCCAAAAGTCAAGAAGCTCGACCTACTGGCTATCCCATTACCTCCGATCAACTTTCGAAAACCCGATGGAAAGGATCAGCACCACCAATTGATTCGTCTGGTAGATAAAATGCTTGCGAATCGCGACGCGGAGCGGACCGCGAAACGCCCGCAAGAGAAGGAGCAACTGCGACGCGGCATCGCAGCGACCGACCGTCAGATCGACCAGCTTGCGTATCAGCTTTACGGGCTGACCGAGGAGGAAGTCCGGCTGGTTGAATCGGCGACGGAACCTGCGGCGGGTTGGCGTGATCTGGTTGATGCGGGGTAGCGCTGGAAGGGAAATGCAGCGACCCGCAAGCGGGTCGGCTAACGGGGAGGGTCGATTCTGAAGGGGTGGACCTTCGGTTCGACGGCTCCGCAACGAGTCGCGGTGTTTCGGTATCAATGCGCCTCTTCGGCGTGTGCGGCGCTGGGTGACTTCCCTCCGGTGTTGGTATCTCTACAATCCAGTTCATATGCGTCGCTATTTTCCGGATTTTGAGAGTTTTTCTGCGGCGGCTTTGGGGGCGGAGATTGTGCCGGTTTATCGGCAGATGCTGGCGGACCGGTTGACGCCGGTTTCGGCGTTTGAGGTTTTGGGGCGGGATACGCATGCGTTTTTGCTGGAGTCGGTGGTCGGGGGGGAGCGGATTGCTCGGTATAGTTTTATCGCGACATCGCCTTCTTTGGTTTATCAGGTGGCGCAGGGGAACGCGGTGATTTTGGAGCAGGGGCAGCGGCCGCGGGAGTTTAGGACGACGGACCCGCTGGGGGATCTTGCGAAATTGTTGCCGGCGAAGCGATATCATCGGTCGCGGGATTTGCCGGCGTTCACGGGAGGATTGGTTGGGTATGCGGGGTATGACACGATTCGGTATTACGAAAGTGAGAAGCTGAAATCACCGCCGCCGGATGATCGGCGGCTGCCGGACCTGCTGTTTGGGCTTTATGGGGAGCTGGTGATCTTCGATCACGTGGACAAGACGATCAAGATTGTGGCGAATGCCTTCCTCGACGGAAGAAGAGGGAGGGGAGCCCTTCTTTCTCCGGAAGAGGCTTACCGTGATGCGTGCCGGCGGGTGGATGATGTGGTGAATCGGCTGATGCAGCCGCCTACGAGTGCGATTGGGGAGATTGATGCGCGGGCGGATTTGTCGCTGAAATTCAGCAGCAACATGACGCGGGATCAATTTGAGGATGCGGTTCGGAAGGGGCTGGAGTACATCAAGGCGGGGGACATTTTTCAGTTTGTGCCGAGCCAGCGGCTGCGGGTGAATTCTTCGGCGGATCCGTTTGATGTTTACCGGGCGCTTCGGATTATTAATCCTTCGCCGTTCATGTTTTATTTGAAGTCGCCGAGTTGCTCGTTGATTGGTTCAAGCCCGGAGATTTTGTGTCGGGTGGAAGATGGGATTGTGACAAGCCGGCCGCTGGCGGGGACGCGGCGGCGGGGGAAGACGGAGCAGGAGGACAAGGCGTTGGAAGCGGAGCTTCTGGCGGACCCGAAGGAGCGTGCGGAGCACATCATGCTGGTTGATCTGCACCGCAACGATGTTGGGCGGGTGGCGAAAATTGGGACGGTGAAGATTGATGATGTGATGTCGATTGAGCGGTATAGCCATGTGATGCACATCACGAGCAATGTTACGGGAGAAATGCAGCCGCAGTTTAGCGCGTGGGATGCGCTGCGGGTGAGTTTGCCGGTGGGGACGGTGAGCGGTGCGCCGAAGATTCGGGCGATGCAGATTATTGATGACCTGGAGCCGACGCGGCGGGGGCCTTATGGGGGAGCGGTGGGTTATGTGGATTTCGCGGGGAATATGGATACGTGTATCGCGCTTCGGACGATCGTGTGGAAGAATGGGATTTTTGACGTGCAGGTGGGGGCGGGGGTTGTGGCGGATTCGGTGCCGGCGAGTGAGTACGAGGAGACGATGAGCAAGGCGAAGGCGATGCTGAAGGCGGTGGAGATTGCGGAGAAGGGGTTTTGAGGTTTCGCGCGGGATCTTGGGGGTGGGGGTGGGAATGGGGAAGAAAGACGGGCGGCTACGTCGTCCGGGTTTCATTTCATTCTTACGCTTGATTCCCGGTTGGCGCCAGCGCCCCGCAAGCGGTTCCGCTAACGGGAAGACTTCAGTTCATCTTTCGGATGGCGTCGTGGCTCGCTCGTGAAGAATCGAGGTGGGATAACCACTGTCTTTCGCGTTCAGAATGGGGCTCGTATACTGCGGTTGGTTTGAGAGGCGTTTGATGGTGCTTGGTTCGTCGTTCGTAATGCGCAAGGAGTTCGGTCATGTCCAGCTATACGACCGCGGATTTGAGGAATGTTTTACTTGTGGGCCATGGGGGATCGGGGAAGACGACGCTGGCTGATGCGATCTTGTTTGCATCCGGGACGGTGAAGCATAAGGCTTCGGTTGCCGATGGCAGCAGCTTGTCGGATTATGAGAAGGAAGAGAAAGAACACGGGCACTCGATCTACGCATCGGTGCTGCACGCGGATCATCTGGGGAAGCGAATCAACATCATTGATGCGCCGGGTTCGCCGGATTTGATCGGGCAGGCGATTGCTTGCTTGCCGGCGGTGGAGACGGTGGCGGTGGTGGTGAATGCGCAATCGGGAACTGAGGTGGTTACGCGGCGGATGATGGAGATCGCGAAGGATCTGAATCTGCCGCGGGCGATCATCGTGAACAAGATGGATTTGCCGGATATTGATCTTGGGAAGCTGGTGAAAAACATTCGCGACACGTTTGGTGCGGAGTGCCTTCCGGTGAACCTGCCGAGCGGGAAGGGGAAGGCGGTGGTGGACACGTTGCTGAGCATGAGCGGCGAGTCGGATTTCTCTTCGGTGGCGGATGCGCACTCGGCGATTCTGGATCAGATCGTGGAGCTTGATGAGAATCTGATGGAGAAATACCTGGGCGGGGAGGAGCCGAATTTTGAGGCGTTGCACGATCCGTTCGAGCGCGCGATGGATGAGGCGCATCTGGTGCCGATCTTGTTTGCGGATGCGAAGGCGGGGGTGGGGGTTGCGGAACTGCTGGACTTTATCGCTCGTTGGTTTCCGTCGCCGCTGGAGGGGAACCTGCGTCCGTTCTTGAGTTATCGCGGAGGCGAGAAGACGGGGCAGGCACAGGATGAGGTGCCGTTTAATTATTGGAACGATCCGGGGAAGCCTTTGCTGGCGCATGTGTTTAAGGTGACGACCGATCCGTTTGTGGGAAAACTGGCGATTTTTCGGGTGCATCAGGGCAAGTGCACAGGGTCGACGCAGGTGTACATCGGGCATAACAAGAAGCCTGTGAAGCTTGGGCATGTGTTTCATTTGCAGGGGAAGGAGCATCGGGAGGCGCAGGAGGTTTGCGCGGGGGATATCGGGGCGGTGGCGAAGCTGGAGGAGATTCATACGAATGATGTGCTGCACGATGATCATGCGCTGGATTCGGTGCATCTGAAGCCGCTGACGTTTCCGACGCCGATGTATGGGCTTGCGATCACGCCGAAGGCGCGGGGGGATGAGCAGAAAATTTCGGTTCAGTTGCAGAAGCTGTCGGAAGAGGACCCGACGTTCAAGTGGCATACGGATCGGCAGACGCACGAGGTGGTGATCAACGGGCTGGGGGAACTGCATCTGCGGCTGGTGCTGGAGAAGATGAAGAACCGGGGGGTGCAGGTGGATACCAAGCCGCCGAAGATTGCATATCGCGAGACGATCCAGATGAAGGCGGATGGTCATCATCGGCATAAGAAGCAGACGGGTGGCGCGGGGCAGTTTGGGGAAGTGTTTCTGCGGGTGGAGCCGCTGGAGGAGGATTCAGCGCTGCGGAAAGATCAGGGCGGGCCGGGGCTGGAGATTGTGAACGAAGTGTTTGGCGGGACGATTCCGGGGCAGTTCATTCCCGCGGTTGAGAAAGGGATTCACGATGTGATGGAGGCGGGGGCGATTGCCGGGTATCCGCTGCAGGATGTGCGGGTGGCGATCACGGATGGGAAGCATCATCCGGTTGATTCGAAGGAAGTGGCGTTTCGGGCGGCGGGGAAGTTTGCGTTCCGGGATGCGCTGACGAAGGCGAAGCCGGTGCTGCTGGAGCCGATCGTTAACTTGGAGGTCACGATTCCGGAGCACCATGTGGGCGCGATCACGGGAGATCTTTCGGGCAAGCGCGGGCGGATACAGGGTCAGGATTTTCTTTCGGGCGGGATGGCGGTGGTGAAGGCGCAGGCACCGCTGTCGGAGGTGATGCAGTATCAGTCGCAGCTTAAGTCGGTGACGGGCGGACAGGGATCGTTTGCGATGGAGTTTTCGCATTATGAAGCGGTTCCGCCTCAGGTGCAGCAGCATCTTGTTGCGCAGTACAAGCCTAAGGCGGAAGAGGAATAGGCTTTTGAATGGTTATTCTTAGTGATTCCTAATGTTCCGGAATTGCCTGTAAAAACAGGTTGGATCGGGATTTTCGTTGCATTCGGCTGTCCGATAACGTATGTTTTTCGGTGACGTTTGTTGGCCATATCTTTGCGGTGTTTGAAATCAGATCGCAGGTTGGTTCGAGGAATGTATTGAGCGGTGTCGGCTTGACAGGGTGCCCGGCGCGCAGAGTCTGGCGACATGCGGCTTTTGGCACCGGCGAAAATTAACCTGCATCTTCGCGTGGGCCCTCCATCGATGGATGGGTTCCACCCACTTCTGTCGTGGTTCTGCACAATCGGGCTCTTTGACACTTTAACACTCTCGCTGAATCCGCCGGGAAGCCGCACGGGTATCGTAACTGGAATGGAACGAGCGACCGGACGAGGAGCGCTCGGGTCGGTGGTGAACCTTTCGACAGATTTTCCTGATCTGCCGACGGATGATCGGAACCTGATCGTTCGCGTGGCGAAGACATTGGCCGACACCCTTGGTCCCCAACAGGGCTTAAGGAGGGAAGGGGTGTCGGTCGTTTTAGAAAAGACAATTCCGATGGGCGCCGGTCTTGGCGGAGGCTCATCGGACGCGGCACGCATGCTGCTGGGTTTGAACAACCTGTGGGGAATAGGTTGGTCAACCCAGCGGCTGTCGGAGTTTGGGGCACGGTTTGGCAGCGATCTGGCTTTTTTCTTTGATGGATCGAGCGCAATCTGCATGGGGCGCGGTGAGGTCGTGCGACCGGTTGCGGAGCCTCGAGCGCGGTGGGCGGTGCTGATGTTGCCGGGAATCCACATGGCGACGTCGGAGGTTTATCGGAGATTCGACGAAATGAAGCTTGGGCGAACTGAGACTATAAAGGACGAGCCCGATTGGAGCGCCTGGAGCAAGCTATCGGCGGATCAGTTGATGGCATTGTTGGTGAATGATTTGGAAGCGGCGGCGTTTTCGCTGTCGCGTGAGCTTCGGGAGATTCATGTTGCAGCATCAAAGACGTTAGACCGGTTTGTTCGGATGAGTGGGAGCGGAAGCAGTTTGTTCACGCTGTTTGATTCGCAGCAGGCGGCCGCAGACGCGGCGGAGCACGTTCGGGCGGAGTTGAACGTTTCAGCGCAATCACTTCTTTTAGCGCCGAAACTTTTGGATGATTTGAGCGTTTAGGAATGCAGAGCGCATCTTGACAGGGGCAACGGCGAGCAAGACAGCGCGTAGTATTCGACGTCCTCCGCGGAGCGCCTTATCACGTCATGGCGTTGGTGCAGGGAAGGACCGGTTACCACATCTTTTTTTTACGCAGGGTGTGTTATGCATCTCACGGAAGTTCGCATCAACCTGTGCGGTAGCCAGCAAAGCCGGCTGAAGGCATTTTGCTCGCTTACCTTCGACAACACGTTTGTCATTCGCGACGTCAAGCTGATTGAAGGGCCGGATGGGCTCTTCCTGGCGATGCCGTCGCGCAAGCTTTGCGACCACTGCCCGCGATGTGGTGATAAAAATCACTTGCGGGCGCGGTTTTGTAACGGATGCGGGGCGCGGCTCGATGAGTCGCGATTTATGCGCCAGCAGGGCGGGAACGGTCACAGCCGGCTCAAGCTGCACGCGGATATCGCGCACCCGATCAATGCAGGGTGCCGGCAGGCGTTGGAGCATGAAGTGATGGATGCGTTTCAACAGGAGTTGGAGCGGTCGAAGTTGCCGGGATATATGGCGCCGAATCTGGATACGGATTACGCGGACGATTTTGATGATGATTCGCGTTCGTTGAAGTTGCGGCCTACGGGAACGTCTCACTGATCGTGATGGGTGATGAAATGTTGGCGCGGCGGGTGGGGGTGGACGAGATTCGCGGGGGCGGCGAAGCGCGTGACGACTCTGAATAACCGGAAGACATGCCGGAAGCCATGGTCGCTGAAGCGGCCACGCCGCGCGGACTTCGCGGGCTGGGGATGGTTACTGCTGAGGGGAAAGCGTGGGGCTCGTCCGATAAACGTTCCGGGGAAAATGCTGACCTCATAATCCTTCCTGCTGGATTAAGTGTCACAAGTGTTACGTCGATTTGTGGATTGGGTGCCAACGCCGGTTGCATCCGAGATCGCACAGAACAGAACTTCCTCGACGCAGCATAGCACGGGGAAAAGAGAAAACTCTGGCGTGCGAAGAACGAGAAGATCTTTTTTAAGGAGAGTGCCATGAGCACTTCATTGCGTCGCAGCCAGGGTCGAAAGGGTTTCACCCTCGTCGAGTTGGCAGTTGTGATCATCATCATCGGAGTGTTGGCCGCTTTCGCGGTTCCGCGCTTTCTTGATGCGATGGAGCGTTCCAAGGCGGCTGAGTCATTCAACTACCTGTCGGCGGTGCGCGCGGCGCAGGAGCGTTATCAGACTCGGCAGGGCACTTACGCTGACGATATCACGAAGCTTGATATCCAGATGCCGGCTCCGAAGTACTTTGGCGTGGGCGCCCCGAGCGCCGGTGATTCGGGCAGCCTGGAAGATTCATGGACGCTGACGCTGACGCGCACGGGTGCGGCGAGCGGATACGGGACCTACAAGGTGATCTTCACGGATCAGGGATTCGACAGCACGAACAGCACGATTCCTGACAAGATCAACGTGATGCAGCAATAAGGCGACTGGCCGCCTGCGTCGAGACGGGTCCGCAAGCGGTACGAGGTTACTTGTATCGCTTGCGGGCTGTTTTTTTTGAGAGCGCCTTGTGCTGATTGGTCCGGAATCGCTCGTGCAATTGTGCGGCGATGTTGGCGGAGAAGAGGGTTCTAATTTAGCGGGCGAATGAATAAGGGAGTTGTATCGTGGCTGCGGGCATCCGAGTAGATCAGCTTGCGAAAGAGCTTTGCGTGGAGAGCAAAGAGATCATTGCGCGCTGCCAGAAGAATGGGCTTGGGGCGAGCATGACCGGGGCGGGTATTGCTGAATCGATGACCGGCGAGGTGTACGACGTTGTGGGGGATCGTGCACCGGCGCAGCCGACTACGGCTGTGCCCCTGGAGTTGCTGCTGGCGGAGTTGGCGACGATGCGGTCGATTGTTGAAGAGCACCTGGTTCCGGCGGCATGGGATCTTCAGAAGATGAAAGACGAGGAGGCGCTGCGAGCCGAGGAACCGGCAGAAGGCGTAATCGCGGCGGAGGCAGTTGCAGAAATTTCTCGGATGCTCGCAACGGTGGGGTCGGTTGCAGCGAGCGGCGAGATGCAGATTGAGAAAGAAGAGAGAACTCCTTCGGAGGTTGAGGTTCAGGAAGCGGCGGCAACTGGATTGCGACAGGTGGTTGAAGCCTTGCCTGAGCCGTCTCGCGCCGCTTCGACGGTGGGACAAGCTTGCCCGGTGGAAGAGAAGCAGGCGGACGCGCCCATTGGACCTGTGGCGCAGGTTCGGCCAGACGTGGATGGCGCGGTCATGGGCGTGGAGAAGAAGAAGTGTTTGTTTCGACGCATCCGACTTGGAGCGTCACTGGGAATCTACCTTAGCGAGGACAAGCTTGCCTGGACGTTGGCGGAGCGGTTTCCGTTGGGTCACCGGATCGCGGAGACCTTTGAACAGTCGATCACGCGGAGCGACTGGGCGGCGGGCGTGGCGAGCGTGCTGGAGAAGTACCTGGTGGGGCGCGCGAAAAAGAACATGCGGGTGGTGATTGGTTTGCCGGCCAGTCAGATCTATTTTTGCAACATTGCCGCAATCGTCGAAGGGCGAGACGGCTGAGGCGCTTCTGACGACTCACAATTGCTGCAGCTCGATTCCCGCGACGGAATTGTGTTGTGGACTTGTTTCCCTCAAGGTGATGGGCAAGAAGTTCGCGTCTATCGGCGCGGCGCGGCGAAAGGAGATCGCTGCCTTGACCGACGTGGGGCGGGCGGCGGGAAGTTCCATGGTTCGGGTGGAGCCCGCGCCGTGGGCGCTTCTGCGTGTGGGGTCAAACGGCAAGAAGGTTCCGAATAAGACCGTGATTCGGCTTTTCGTAAATGGCGCGGAGCTGGTTGCGGTGCTGGCGCAAGGGGCGCATGCGCTGCTGTGGCGCGGAATCGAATTATCGACGAGTGGCGCTGAGGCGGCGGACTCAATCCTGTCGATGGTGCGGGCGTTTGAGACTTACGCTCAGCAGCATGAGGGATTGGAGGAGATCTCAAGCATCACGCTACAGGGTGAGGATGTGCCGGAGGGTTTGCAGGAGCGTTTGCAGGCAGAATTAGGGGTGAAGTTTTCACCAATCGCGGGACCTGGACCGACGCCGCTCGCGATCAGCCGGGGATTGGCGATGGGCGGATTGGAGTGGGAAAAGCCGGCGCTGGATTTGGCAAGCTCTCTTGCCCCCCCACCGCAATTAAAGGATCTGATCCCGTACGGAGAACTGGCGCTGATGGCGTCGCTGGTGGTGTGCTCGGGGCTTTGGTTGTGGTCCGCGGGGAATGAAGCGCAGGCACGCGCGAAGCAAGCGGAAGATTCGAATCTGAAGAACGTGATGCTGAAGACGGAGGATCCCAAGCTGCAACAGGAGAAGACAATGCTGTCCTCGGAGGTGCAGTCGGTCACGAAATTCATGTCAAATCGGGTGCAGTGGACGGAGTACCTGAACCAGTTGTCAGCGCGCATCCCAGCGACCGTGAATTGCCTGCAAATACAGGGCGATTATGAGATGTCGACCGGAGCGGAAAAGAACGAGAAGAAATTGAAGCGATCATTTCAAGTCGACTTCATGGCCAATCTGGCGAAGGACGTTTCGGCGCCGCCGGAGGTCGATCAGGTATTGGCTGGAATGCGACAGTCGCCGGTGATCACGCGCGATTTTCCGGAGATGAAGCTGGCATCGCTGCGCGTGAACAAAGCTCAAAAGCGTGGGGGCAATGGCACGGATCCGGCGATTTTTAAGGTGAGCTGCATGCCGAAGCAGAAGCCTGCGGCAGCGGCGCCGGCGAACGGCGTTGGGGGGTGATGCGGCGAAGCCATGAGATTGATGTGTGAGTGGCGAGGATCGTTTGGTTAGGAGTGAGTGATGGAGGAACAATCCTCCAAGGAAAGTCCGGCAAAGGCGAAGAACAAGTGGGCAGACCGCTTGCGGGGCCGCGCGCGCATGGGGGTGGCGTGCATCGGAGGAGTCGTGGTGCTGGGCATGATGGGCGTGACCAATCCCCTGCTTGAGCGCGTCGCGGCGGCGCAGGTTCGGCTGAAGAAAGCAGAGACGCGGGCGGCGCTTGCGGCGGATGTCGCAAGCCTGCGGCATCAGGCGGAACAGTATAAGAAGAAGTTGCCGCGAACGAACGACTTGAACGATTGGACGGAATACCTGCTGACGGGGATTCGGGGAGAGCCGGTGAAACTGGTGCGGATGGACCCGAAGGAACAGACATCGGTGGGGCAATGCAAGGTGTTGACCTGGCAGATCGATCTGGAGGGAGACTATCAGTCGCTGGCGCGCGTGTTGTCGTGGATGGAAAACGGTAAGCGGCTGGTGCGCGTGGATCGCTTTGCGATGCAGTTGCCGAACGGGAAGTTGATGATGTCGCTGGTGGTGCGGGGATTGGCGCTGGATAAGCCGGAGAGCGGACAAAGCGAGACGTTTGTCGGCGCTACGGGCGCGGCGCCCGCGAAAGCACAGTCCGGCAAGGCGCGGACGCAAAAGGGAGGGGTTCAGAAATGAAGCTCGCGCCGAGCAAAGTGTTGCTGATTGTGGGGCTGGGTATCTATGGATACTCGCTGCGCGGACCGTTGTCGACGCCTGCTAAATTGGAGGGTTCAGCATCGAATGCGAGCAAAGAGCTTACGGGCGCTTTGGTCAATCACGTCGTGGCGCTCAGTGTTTCCCGTGATCCCTTTACGGGCGCGTCGATCAAAGATGTTGGCGACCGGCGGCCGATTGCAGTTACGAAGGCGCCGACGAAGCCGCTGGGAGCGATGGTTTTGCAAGGCGTGGTGGTGAGCGAGGACCTTCGATCCGCGATCGTTAATGGAAAGGCGCTACGGGAGGGCGAGGCGCAGCTGTTGGAGGAGGGCGGGCCGGTGGTTTGTGCGAAGACAATCGGGGCGGATTATGTGGTGATGCGGGCGGGTTTTCAGGAGGTGGTCCTGCATCTGGAGAAACCAATGCTTGGAAAAGATCCGGAGCGCGCAGCGGTTGGTGGAGAGGCTGGGGGATCGATTGCAACGCCAAGCACGGCAGCGGCCGCGAAGTCTGACGAGAAGAAAGATGGCGGGCCGGATGCGCGACTGCGGCCGCGATATGTGTCGCAGGAGAACAAGAAGTGATGGAGAGCAGTTCGAAGCAAACCTCTGATCGTTCAACTGCTGCAGGAGCGGCGGCGATTGACTGCGCTGGCTCCGCAGGCATTTCCCGAAGTGGTCACGCCGGCGGTTCTGCAAAACTGTGAACGGGAGGAATTGGCGCGTCGGGCGACGGGGGCGAGGGCGCTTCCATTGTGGAAGATCCTTCTGAAGAAGGGATTGCTGACGGAGACGCAGGCGGAGGATCTTCGTCGGCAGGCGAAGACGGGCGGGGAGGCGATTGTGCCGCCGAAGGAGATGGAGACGGTTCGGAAGGCGCAAGCGGAGGCTGGATCGTGTTGGGAGCGGGTGCTGCCGAAGTTGAACCTGGCGGCTGCCAGCGAGATCGCTGCCGCGTATGCGGAGTTTTTGCATCTGCCGCTGGCTGCGGTGGTGACGAGCAACTTTGGGGAAGTTGCGGTTGCGCGGTTTGGCACACGTGGCGTGACGGATGGGGTGATCCAGGAGTGCCTGAATGATCAGGAGAGCATTCGGGCCAGTGGGGCGCAGGTGCCGCAACTGGGCGCACTGCTTTTGGAGCGGAAGCTGTTGACGGAGGAGGAAGTCAAAGGATTGCTAAAGGACCAGGAGGAGTTGACCAAGCGAGAGGGAGACCTGGTTCTGAACGAAGATGATGTTCGTTTGCTGCCGGAGAAGTTTTGCCGGGAAAAAATGTTGGTCGCGGTTGGACGGGAGCGCCACAGCGTATGCGTTGCGGTGGTTGATCCGTCGAATCCGCTGCTTCAGGAAGAGTTGCAGCACATGGCGGGGCTGCCGGTGGTGATGACGGTGGGGACTTACGCGGCGGTGATGGGGACGCTGGACCGGATGTATGGCGCGCGGGACGTCGTGCGGGAGATTGCGAAGGAAGATCAGTACGACTCCGGGGCGACGCCGAGTGAAGGCGATCAGGTGTTGGACTTGCAGGAGCAGGTCCCGGCAGGTGTGGATGGGCGGATCATTCGATTGGCGAACACGATTCTGCTGGGCGCGATCAACCAGCGGGCGAGCGATATTCACCTGGAGCCGTTCGAGAACGATGTGCGGGTTCGGTATCGGATCGATGGCGAATTGATGGAGATTACCCCCCCGCCGAAGTCGATGTTTGTGCCGCTGATTTCGCGATTCAAGATCTTGTCGAAGATGGATATTGCGGAGAAGCGAATCGCGCAGGACGGGGCGTTTGGGGCGCGAAGCGGCGAGTTCCGGCTGGATTTCCGGGTGAACACGGTGCCGACGGTTTACGGGGAGAAGATGGTGATGCGACTGCTGAGCCGGGGCGGCGCCGGAACGGACATGGCGAAGCTGGGATTTACGCAAGTGCAGACGGAGCATTTCTCCAAAGCAATTCACGCACCGCATGGATTGGTTTTCGTGACAGGACCGACCGGCAGCGGGAAGAGCACGACGCTGTATTCGGCGCTGGCGCAACTGAATGATCCGAGCACGAACATCACGACGGTAGAAGATCCAGTTGAATACAAGATGGCGGGTATTAATCAGGTGCAGGTGAAGGCGCAGGTGGGGCTTACGTTTGCAACGGCGCTTCGGGCGTTCCTTCGGCAGGACCCGGACGTTCTGATGGTGGGCGAGGTGCGGGACAAGGAGACGGCGGAGATCTGCATGCGGGCCGCGCTGACGGGGCATCTGGTGCTGTCGACGCTGCATACGAATGACTCGCTGGCGGCGGTGCCGCGATTGATTGACATGGGGATCGAGCCGTTTCTGTTGTCGTCGTCGTTGCGGATGGTGGAGGCGCAGCGGTTGGTGCGGCGGTTGTGCACGAAATGCAAGGAACCGTATCGGCTGGACGAGGACACGGCGACGCGTGTGGGCCTGCCGGTGGGACAGCTTGTGTACCGGCCGAAGGGGTGCGATGGGTGCCGGAACACGGGATACAAAGGTCGCGTGGGACTGTTTGAAGTTGTTCCGATCACGCCGGAGATTCAGCATGGGATTCAGACGCGGGCTCCGTTACAGGCGCTGCGTGATACGGCGAAGAAGTGCGGTCTGCAACTGCTGCGTGATGCGGGAATGATCAAAGTTCAGGAGGGTCTGACCAGCCTTGAGGAAGTGCTGGCGATTACCTTGGCGGAGGACTAAGCGATGGCGGAACAAAGCAAATTGCTCGCCTGGGCTCGTGTGTCGGCAAAGCGGCACAAGTCGATCAAGAGCGAGGACATCTTCAATTTTTTCCAGCAGCTCTCGACCATGATCCAGGCGGGGATGCCGCTGATGGATTCGCTGGAGCTGGCGGGCGAGCAGTCGCAGAGCACGAAGCTGGCGAAGGCGATTCAGCAGATTGCGGACAGGGTCGGCGCGGGATCATCGTTGAACGCGGCGATGATGGATTTCCCGAAGATCTTTGAGTCGCACTGGATCCAGGTCATTCGAACGGGCGAGATCTCGGGGCAGATCGGACCGCTGCTGGGTCGATTGACGCAGAACATGAAGGAATCGCGCGAGGCGAAAGGGAAACTGATCAGCGCGATGATTTATCCTTCGATCATTTTTTGCGTTGCGATCGGCGCGCTGGTGATCATGCTGTGGTTCGTGGTGCCGACGTTCACGCAGTTCTTCAAGGAAACGAATATGCCGCTGCCCATGATCACGCAGTGCGTGATCGGGGTGTCGGATTTTTTCCAGCATTTTGGGATTTACGTTGTGATCCTGCTGGTTGGCGGAGGGGCTGGTTTTAAGTATTGGATCAAGACTCCGAATGGGGGCCGAATTACGGTGTCGGTGCTGCTGGCGACGCCGTTGTTCGGGGAAGTGCTGGTGCAGTCGGCGATGGAGCGGTTCGCTTCGAACCTGGCGCTGCTACTACGGGCGGGGATGCCGTTGCTTGAAGGGTTGTATGCGCTTGATGGGATTTTTGAGAAGAACGTTCCGTATCGCGAGGCGCTGGGGCTGGTCCAGCGGCGCGTTGCGAGCGGCGGAACGCTCGGAGGGGGGCTGCGCGAAGGAAATTTATTTACGCCGATCCTGATCAACCTGGTGCGGGTCGGTGAGGAATCGGGGCAACTGGCGCCTGTGCTGGAACAGGTAGCGATGTATTACAAGCAGAAGGTTGCGGCGCTGGCGACCCGAATAACCAGCATGATCGAACCGATCATCATTCTCGGCATGGGCGTGACAGTCGCGCTGATATTGGCTGCGATTTATTTGCCGATGTTTTCCATGGGCGGTGCGGTGAAATGACGGCTGGAAAGCGAAGACAAGTTCGTGGTGGATTCACGCTCATTGAGTTGGGGGTGGTGGTGCTGATCATCGGCATCCTGCTGACGTTCACGGTCCCGTCGTTCAGCCGGGTGCGCGAGCAGAACCGGGTGGACGCGGCGACGCAGTACCTTCGATCGATCTGGGCGGCAGAGCGGGTTTATTGGCTGGAAAAGCGCACGTTCACGGATTCCCTGAGCACGCTGAATTCGATGGGGTTGATTGATCCGAAGATCGCGGGCGGCACCGACGGCGGCTACGACTACGAGATTTCAGATGCGACGGACAGCACTCTGGAGGTGCGCGCGATCCGAAGCGGGAGCACGATCTGGAGCGGCACGTTGAAGATTAGCGAGGACGGTGAGGTGACGGGATTTGTGGCGAATGGCGCCCGCGTGCTGACGCCGCCGGATATTTAAGATGGTGTATTGATGAATCGACTCTTCTCAAATCATCGAAGGCGAATTGGCGGGTTCACGCTGCTGGAGTTGCAGGTGGCGCTGGTGCTGCTGTCATTCGGCGTTGCGACGCTTGGGTCATTGATGACGACGCAGCGGCGGCTGATGACGCGCCTTCGCGGAGACTTGAAGCCGGGCGCCACGGTCTGCATGACGCGCACCACGGATCCGTGGGTGAAGAGTTTGAACCTGCGGGCGCGGGTCTCGATCGACCCCCTCGTACAGACGGCGCCGCCGAGCTTCACCGTTTACAACAGCGTCACCATCATTTCCAAGGCGTCTGACCCGAAGGCTGAGACGCTGACGGTGTCAGCGGATGTGGCGGAGATTCCGCAGGAGAGACATGCGGCGACGGACGTCGGTCAATTCGAGGATTCGGCTCCGCGGCGGATTCACGCTGCTGGAGCTTCTCGTCGTGGCCATGCTGGGCGCGTTGTTGATCACGTTCATGGCCAATGCATCGCGCTGGTTCACAAGATCGGTTAGGGAGATGCACGTTTCGGCGCAGCTGGACAAGGAACTGAAGCTGGCGGCGATGGCGATAGCGCAAGACTATGGCCCGGCGCTGACGACGCGCACGACGAGCGGGTCGGATTTGCAGTTTGACAATGATGACGGTGACGCGCTGGCGCAATGGGAGGCCCCCCGACACGGTTGTCGAATATGTGCTGAAGGGCGGGAATCTTGTGCGACGGGACGTTACCGCTGGTAGTGAGGTGCCCATCGCCGCCGGGATCACTGAACTTTCGGCGGAGATTATTGACGGGCACCTCAATGTTCATCTGGTCGCCACTTACCGAGACACGGAGCAGGACTTGACGCTTCAGTTACGGGATCCGGGATGAGGGAAAAGCGCCGGCACCATTCTCGCGGCTTCGCCCTCCCGGCGGTCGTGCTGTTCCTGATGAACGCGTTCGGCGCGTGGGCGGTGTTCTTCCACAGTTCGAGTTCGGTGATTCGTATTGAGCAGGCGCGTTTGGAGCGTGAAACGCGGACATCGTGGGACGCTCCGGCGATTGCCATGGCGATGAGGCTTCTGCAAAGCGGAATGCCTCCGAGCGATCCCTATAGCTGCAAAGTTGCGCTGGCGCAGGATTCGCAAACGCGGTTTGTCCTGCTGACTTTCGAGCAGACGACACTGACGCGCTGGACGGTCACGGCGGCCCCCACGAATGCGGACAATTCTTCACCGGATGCGCCCGCGACGTTCGCCGCGGTGCCGGCTGCGCCTACCGGCCTTACAGCGACTCCGGTGTCGAACTCTGAGATCGATCTGGCGTGGTCGGACGTCGCGTATGACAATGGATATTTGATCGAGCGATCAGCGAACGGCACGACGGGGTGGGCGCAGATTGGCACAGCGCCGAAGAACGCCATCGCGTTTATCAACACAGGGCTGGCGACCAATACGACCTACTATTACCGCGTCCGGGGCACCAACCCGGAAGGCGACGGCGCATACGGCAGCATCGTGAACGCGACGACGCTGCCGCTGCCACCGGCAGCCCCGACCGGTCTGACCGCTGTGGCGGCATCGACCACCCAGATCGATGTCTCGTGGAGTGACAATGCGGGCAATGAGTTGGGCTTCAGGATTGAAGGCTCGGCTGACGGAAGCAGTTGGAGTCAGATCGCGACCGTGGGGGCAAACGTCACGACGTACAGTGCGACGGGCCTGACGCCGAACACGAGCTACTTCTATCGGGTGCGCGCTTATAACGCGGGCGGCAATTCCGGGTACAGCAATACCGCGAACACGGCGACGTTGGCGGCGCTGCCGGCGGCGCCTAGCGCGCTGACCGCAACGGCGGCGACAAGCGCGCAGATCAATCTGGCGTGGACGGATAACGCGGGAAATGAGACGGGCTTTAAGATTGAGCGATCGCCTAACGGATCTTCTTCGTGGACGCAGATCGCGACGACCGGGGCAAATGTCACGACCTACACCAGCACGGGGCTGGGCGCCAACACCGCTTACTATTATCGAGTGCGCTCATACAACGGGACGGGCAATTCGGGTTACAGCAATTCGGCGAATGCGACGACGCTTATTGCGGTGCCGACAGCGCCGACATCGCTAACCGTGACGGCGGTCTCGACTTCACAAATCAATCTTGCATGGGTCGATAACGCGACGACGGAGACGGGGTACAAGATCGAACGGTCTGGGGACGGGACGACGTGGACTCAGATTACGACGGTCGGATCAAACGTTGCATCGTACAGCAACACCGGGCTTTCGACCTTTACGATCTACTACTACCGCGTGCGGGCGTATAACGCGGGTGGTGATTCGGCTTAAACAAGCACTGTGAGTACAACGACCTGGCCGGTGCCGCCCCTAGATCCGACCGGTCTGACCGCGATGGCAGCATCGAGCACGCAGATTAATCTTGCGTGGACGGATGGCGCTACCAACGAGACGGGTTTCAGAATTGAGCGATCGCCGGATGGGATTACATGGACGCAGATCACGTCGGTGGGCGCTAATGTTGTGGCTTACAGCAATTCCAGTCTGACCGCGGGAACGACGTATTCTTACGGAAGTATGACCTTTACGCAATCTCACAATTTTGCTGTTGACAGGCAATTGCGTAAAGGATAAAATTAGCCGCATGAAGAAGAAGAACCAGCATCGGCTTTCGGACTCTGCGATTGTTCGCGAGATTCCAATCGCGTGCTCGAATGAACTAGCCGCAGTTGAGTTCTTCGAAAAGCAGCGTTGGGGCGATTCGCCGTGCTGTGTTCACTGTGGGTCGATTGCGGTCTACAAGATGACCGATGCCAAGACGGGCGAGCGTAGCGCCCGGTTCCTCTGGCGCTGCCGTGACTGCAAGAAGCAATACACCGTGCGGATCGGCACCGTGTACGAAGAGACCCGCCTTCCGCTTCGCCATTGGGCGTATGCGTTCTGGCGAGCATCCACTTCGAAGAAGGGTGTCGCGGCACTGGAGATTAAGCGGCACTGCCAGATCGGATACAAGGCGGCGCTGTTCCTGATGAATCGCATTCGCTTTGCGATGGCACCAGATATTGAGACCGCGCCCAAGCTTGCGGGCATTGTCGAGTGCGATGAGGTGTACGTTGGCGGCAAGCCTCGCCGGGGCGATGGAAAGATTCACTTTCGCGGCAAGGGAACACTCAAAACGCCCGTCTTCGTTGCGGTTGAACGGGGTGGGCAGATTCGCCGTCGCATCATGCCAAACGTGACCGGCAAGAACGTCAAGAATGCGATTCGGGAAATGGTGGACACTTCCGCCACGATTCACACCGACGACAACGGCGTCTATATGGGACTCGCGAAAGAGTTCGCAGCCCATCAAACCGTCTGCCACAGCACCGGCGAATATGTTCGGGGCGACGTTCACAACAACACCGCCGAATCATCCAACGCCTTGATCAAGCGGGGCATGATGGGCATCTATCACAACGTCAGCAAAGAGTATCTGCATCGCTACTTGTGGCAGTGGGATTTCTGCTGGAACAACCGCGATTTGAATGATGGCGAGCGGACGCTGGAAGCGATCCGTGCCGCTGAGGGCAAGCGGCTGATGTATAAGTCGCCAGAGTCCTAAAAAAATAGAAGCGAGCGATGGAGGGGGATGAGGCCAGCCGACTCATTTTTGGGTGCAGGGGGAAGGTGGTCTACGCCGCTGCAAAGCATGGCCTTCGCATTTTTTGCGAGGACGATGCGTTCAACCTTCAGTACCGAATCCCGTTTGGAAACGGTGACGGATTTGAAGAGCCGCATGCCGCCGGAATTGGCGTTTCCTTTTGCCATCCACTTAAGCGTAGCGTTCCCGAATGTAATTTGCTATTCCAAAACCGGCGTGAATTATCAAGGACCGAACCTCATCGTTGAAAAATTCGGGGTCGCCGGAATCGAGGAACATCACGCCAATGACTTCGTTTTCCCTTTTTCCGCTAATTGGGACCGCAAACCATGATCGTCGGTACGTCACGAGCCTATCGGCCTCATCGTTGGTGTAATTGTATTTGGTCTTTAGTTCGCGAATAAACTCTGCCGGATCAGTGCCATCCCACTTCATCACAAATGGCGCGTTCTCCCTCACCGCAAGCCCGATTAGTCCGGACTTAATCGTGAAGTACCTGCCAGCCTTGCCGCCTTTGTCCCCCACGTATGGAATGACCTGCTCAAGCGACTGCGTTGCTTCGCCGTTAGCCGGAGGCACCACCCGATGAACCGTGATTCGAAGGCGCGGATGATTGTCCTCGCCGATCCCGCATCGCTGGCATAGTTGCCCGTAAAGCACATGAACGCAACCGAGCAGGTCCTGTGGGCTTTCGAGGGCCGCACGGTCACGGTCTTTCTGGCGGGCACGAACGATGCGGAGTACCACCCCAAGCGACAACCATGCCGCACCTAAGAAAGCAACCCTTGCGATCCAGGCGGGCCGCTTATCGTCCGCGCGCAAACTGGCCGCGGCAATGAAGGCCGTCAATATCGGTGGAATGTTCGTGACGGCCTCTGTAAAGGCGTCACTGCCGTACCACCGCCGCTTTTTTGTTCCCGGAATCCCGCCCAAAGTGCATTACCTTTCACGTCGATGTTGAAGTATAATCGGACAACTCCCGCAATGCCGCTGGCGGGGGTCGAACCCGCAAGGTCGTCGTACGATCAACGCGACGGCCAACCACGATTCCACGTCGGGTGCCTATGCCATTTGGCTACAGCGGCAAAAACAGGGTTGCGGCTGGATGGCTCTAACCAGCCAGCCGAACCCGTCAATGCTAGGGGCGACCGCAGCTAACTCCCGCCAAGGAATATCGCTGCGGTCGTCTTTTTTCTGGGCTGCCAGCCAGCCCTACTTGTCTCCTCGTCATACCAATTACTCCTTTCTTGGTTCTTTCAGGCCGTATTACGATTGACCAGCTCCGACCCCCTCTTGCCGGCGCGTGACTAGATTTTGCCCTCCGGTCGAAAGCTTCCATTTTCCATGTCCTGCCTTGTCGAGAAATCCGTATTTTCGCTTGGCATCGAACATGGCCACCGGCATCTGTGAAGGCTTCTCCCATCCACACATGACAAACCATTCACCCATCTCTTTGGGACTGAATTCAATGACGCCCTCGAATTTGGTCTTGTATGCAGCGATGGCCGCGATCTTCTCATAGTTGTTTACCGGAGAAATAGAGCGGGCGAATTCGCGCATGCCAGGAGCACCCTGCTTTTGCCGATCGTCGCCACTAGCTGGAGGGGTGTCCGCCGCCGACTTTGCACTCGCTGCGATGGAAATGAATTCGATCTTTGACACCTTGGGGGCCACCTCCTGAACCAACTTGAGCACCGAAATCAAATCAGCGCCGCCGCCTTCAATCGAAATTTGGTTTTTGGCAAGATCAAAAAGAACCTTCATATTAGTGACTCCAATCATGCGAACATTATCCGCCAGACGATGCTTCGTCAACACACATTGGAAGACTTCGGATAAAAAACTAGTATATCTAAATCATTATTATCTCGCCTCGAAATTCGGCAAATTGAATGAACCGCATCCTGCGCACGATGAATTCGAGCAGACCGCAAAATCAGAGGCGAGTCATTGAGGGCGTGAGTCTCTCAAAAGGCATCGCCTCCATGGCATTTTCTCAAGGTGGCGTTTTTGGAGGGATGAAAACTGAGGCGTGGCGCGCAGTATTCAGATGATGCCGTGATACAATGACAATCATGGCCAAGAAGCAGCCCAAACCTAAAGCCAAGCCCGGTCCCAAGCCCGACATCTTGAAGATCGAGGGCAACTGGGAGGACGCGGTGGCCAAGTCGTTAAAGAAGAAGAAGCCCGCCACGGGTTGGCCGAAGAAGTAGAGGACGTTCTGCCGTCTGCTCACAAGTCCTTTAGCATCATTTCGATATTGCGTAAGGGGCATACTTCCGTATTCTTACCGTGTCCGGGCGTATAATACGGGAGGCACGTCAGCCTACACCGGCGTCGCAAGCGCGAGCACCTGGCCGGCGATTCCGGGAGCGCCTTCGGGGCTTGGGCTGACGATCATTTCGAGCGCGCAGATCCGCCTGGATTGGACGGACAATTCGAAGACTGAAAGCGGCTTCAAGATCGAGCGGTCGACGAACGGCAGCACGTGGACTCAGATCGCGACGGTCGGGACCGATGTGACGACGTATATGAGCACGGGGTTGAGCGGCAATACGCTTTATTACTATCGCGTGCGCGCTTACAACGTGACGGGGAACTCGGGTTACAGCGGCACATCGACGGTGACGACGCCGGTGACGACGATTCCGAGTGCTGCCAGCGGACTTGGAGTGACGGTGGCGAGTGCTACGTCGCTGAAGCTTGATTGGACGGACAACGCCAATAACGAGACCGGGGTGAGAATCGAGCGGTCGCTCAACGGAACAACCTGGAGCCAGATTACGACCGTCGGCGTCAACGTGACGACTTACACGAACACGGGCCTGACGACGGGCACGAGGTATTAACTACCATGTTCGCTCGACCAATAGCGCGGGGAGTTCGGCTTATACGGGCATCGTGAATGCGACGCCGAACTAAATTTAGGTGCAACACTGGATCCATCGGCGGGGCGATCGCATATGGCCGGACCATGCTCTTATGTAGGGGCGACGCCTGCGTCGCGGTCGTGGCGCAGCCCGCGAATCTCGCGTTACTCGACGCTTCGCGTCGACCGCGACGCAGGCGTCGCCCCTACA
>JBBRYX010000038.1:0-24255 GCA_038237225.1 Tepidisphaerales bacterium
TTCCGAATGCGCGCAGAAAATCCCCGATGGCTGCGTCCAGTTGAATTCAGCATGATGATCTTGCCCGTAAAGAACGACTTGAGAACCGCTTCCTCGTCAACCTTGCTAGTTTGGAGAGAGTACCCCAGCCCCGACGGAAGTAAAGAAAAAAAGTTTACCTATCTTCTCGCCCTCCGATCAGCCATAACTCGCGCGCTGCGCGAAAAGCGCGCGTGACGCGCAGCGCCCCGAAACCTAAACTCCATCCGAAACAAATTCCTTTCCCCCGCCCCGCATCAAAAACAACACTTCCCCAGACCGCGCTGCGCGCCCAGGCACTTTCCCGCGCAGCGCTCCGCAAGAGATAGAGGGCGCATAAACTCCGTCTCACCGCAAAGCCCTCCCGTTCTTTGACAACCCGCCACCCCGAGACCGCTTCCCAAAACTTCCCATTTCTTCCCACTTTCGAAAAAACGATCGGGAACTTCCCCTACCACTTCCGCGATTCCGACCCCACCCCCGCGTACGATTAGAATCCGCACCCCTGCCGATAGGTGCAATATGATCGTCATCCGACCCGCCGCAACGTCCGATATTGACGCGATCGTCGATCTCGCCCGCCGTGCCGGCGTCGGTCTCACCAACCTGCCCAAAGACACCGCCCTTCTCACCAAGCGCATCAACCACTCCGTCGCCAGTTTCAAATCCATCCCCGAGCATCCCGGCGGCGAAACTTACCTCTTCGTTATGGAGGACCTCCACGCCCGCAAAATCGTCGGAACCTCAGGCCTCTTCGGAAAAGTCGGTGGATTCCAGCCGTTCTACGAATACAAGATCGACACCACCATCTTCGAATCCAAGGCCATCAACGTTCGCAAGGAAATCCCCATCCTTTCGCTTCACCAAACCCATGACGGCCCCGCCGAGGTCGGCTCACTCTTCCTCCATCCCGACGCCCGCGGCCACGGCAACGGACGATTCCTCCAGCTCTGCCGATTCCTCTTCATGGCCGAATTCGCCCAGGCCTTCGAATCCACCGTCATCAGCGAATTCCGCGGCGTCCTCGACGAACATGGCCACTCCCCTTTCTGGAACGCCCTCGGTTTCCACTTCTTCGGCATCGGTTTCGCCGAAGCCGACCGCCTCAGCGTCATCAACAAAAAATTCATCGCAGACCTGATGCCCAAACACCCGATCTACATCCCACTCCTCCCACTCCCCGCGCGAGAAGTGATTGCCAAATCCCACCCCGAAAGCGAACGCGCCGTCAAAAACCTCGAAGCCGAAGGCTTCCGCTTCGCCGGCATGGTCGACATCTTCGACGCCGGCCCCGTCTACTCCTGCCCCCGCGATGAAATCCGCACCGTAAAACTCAGCCGCCGCGCGACGATTGCTTCGGTCAGCGAACACCCCATCGACTCCCCCTGCTACATGATCTGCACCACCACCCCCGACTTCCGCGCCACCCGCACCACCCTCACCCAATCCCAGGAGCGCCTCACCATCCCCTCCTCCACCGCCCGCGCCCTAAACCTCCGCACCGGCGACCCCGTTCGTTTTGTCGAGTTCGACGCACCCGTCTCCAAAGCGTGTACCATGGTGACGCCATGACCAAAGGACTGTTCATCGGCGGCAACTGGACAACCGGCCGCGGGGAAATCCTCCATTCAACAAACCCCGCCACCACCGAAACCTTTTGGACCGGAAATATCGCTTCGCCAGAAGACGTCGACGCCGCCGTTGCCGCCGCGCGAAAATCGTCTCCCTTCTGGGCAGACAAATCTGTCGACAGCCGTATCGAAATTCTCAATGCGTTCGCGAATCAACTCACAGCGCATCTCGCTTGCTTCGCCGAACTCATCTCCCGCGAAACCGGCAAGCCGCTCTGGGAATCGCTCTCCGAAGTCGATTCGATGAAAGGCAAAGTCGCCGCCTCCGTTGAAGCTTTCCAAACTCGTCGGCAGGAATCGTCCCGCAACATCGGTGACGCCCTCGGCGTCCTCCGCTACAAGCCCCACGGCGTCGTCGCCGTCCTCGGCCCCTACAACTTCCCCGGCCACCTGCCCAACGGTCACATCGTCCCCGCCCTCCTCGCCGGCAACACCGTGGTCTTCAAACCCTCCGAACTCACCCCCGCTGTCGCAGAAAAAACCGTCGAGCTTTGGCAACAAGCTGACCTCCCCCCCGGCGTCTTGAACTTAATACAGGGCGCGCGGGCAGTGGGTGAATCCCTCGTTACCCACCCCAACATCGATGGCGTCCTTTTCACCGGCTCCTTTAGCGCCGGCCGCGCCATCAACCGTGCCCTCGCCGATCATCCCGGCAAGATCGTCGCCCTCGAAATGGGCGGCAACAATCCCCTCGTCGTTCACAACGTCTCCGATCTCTCCGCCGCCGCGAACATTATCGCGCAATCCGCTTTCGTCACCGCCGGCCAACGATGCAGTTGCGCCAGGCGCCTGATCGTCTCCAACGAAATTGCCGAAACCCTGTCGCGCGCGATCGCCGCCGTAATCGACCAAATGATCATCGGCCCCTACACGCTCAACCCCGAGCCTTACATGGGACCGCTCATCACCGATCGCGCCGCAGCCGAAATCCTCGCCGCCCAATCCATGCTCGAATCCCGCGGTGCCAAGAGCATCATCCGATCGCGCCCGCTGGATTACTCCCCCGCCTTCATCACCCCCGCCCTGATCGACATCACCGATGTTGGCGATCGTCCCGATGATGAAATCTTCGGTCCCCTCCTCCAACTCGTGCGCGTGCGCAATTTTGATGAAGCCATCCACGAATGCAACCGCACCTGCTACGGCCTCGCCGCCGGTTTGCTCAGCGATGACCGCGCGCTCTTCGACCGCTTTCTCCGCGAAGTCCGGGCCGGCGTCGTCAACTTCAACCGCCCCCTCACCGGAGCCAGCGGGTTACTGCCCTTCGGCGGTGTCGGTTGCTCCGGCAATCATCGCCCCAGCGGATCCTTCGCCGCCGACTACTGCAGCTATCCGGTCGCCTCGCTGGAATCCGATCATCTTGCGTCATCACCCAAACCCGTTGGCTTCAAATAGGATCCGATGACAACGCGGGCACACGAAATCAACTTCGATGGATTGGTGGGCCCGACGCACAACTACGCCGGCCTTTCGTACGGCAACCTCGCCTCAACAAAGCACAAGCTATCCATCTCGCACCCGCGACGGGCCGCACTCGAGGGCCTCGCCAAAATGAAGTTCCTGATGGACCTGGGCATCCGCCAGGGAATTCTTCCGCCGCAGGAGCGTCCGGATCTGCCGATGCTCCGGCAACTCGGTTTCACCGGCACCGACTCCAAAATCATCGAGATGTCGAACAAGGAAGCGCCGGCGCTGCTGGCGGCGTGCTCCAGCGCATCGAGCATGTGGGCCGCCAATGCCGCGACGGTTTCTCCGAGCGCCGACGCGTCCAACACGCGCGTTCACTTTACACCCGCCAATCTGATCTCCAACTTCCACCGTTCGATCGAAGCGCCGCAAACCGCCGCCATGCTGAAGCGGATCTTTGGCGATGAGAAGTTCTTTGTTCATCATCCCCCGCTGCCCGGCGCTGTGGCGCTTTCCGATGAAGGCGCCGCCAATCACACCCGGCTCGGAATCGCGCACGGCGAACCCGGATTAGAACTCTTCGTCTATGGCCGCGTTGCATCGGATGCGACTCGAACGGGCCCCAAAAAGTTTCCCGGCCGCCAAACATTCGAAGCTTCGGCCGCCATCGCGCGATCGCACCAGCTCAACTCAAACCGAACGATCCTCATCCCCCAGAACCCGAAAGCCATCGACGCCGGCGTGTTTCACAACGACGTCGTGGCCGTCGGAAACCTGAACGTCCTCTTTCACCACGAACTCGCGTTCGCGCCGGATATCGCCAAGACAATCGCGACACGATTTCAAGTTCTCTTCGGCACGCGCTTGCGCCGAATCGAAGTGAAGGAGAAAACCATTTCACTTCGCGAAGCCGTGCAGACCTACCTGTTCAACAGCCAGCTCGTCTCGCTGCCCAATGGCCGGATGGCGCTGATCGCGCCATGGGAATGTCAGGAACGCCCGCGCGTGAAGAAGTATCTGGATCGGCTCATCAGCAAAGGCGATCCCATCGCTGCCGTTCACTACGTCGACGTTCGTCAAAGCATGCACAACGGCGGCGGCCCCGCCTGCCTCCGTCTTCGCGTCGTCCTGACCGACGGCCAACTCATGCGCACGCACCCGGGTGTGCTCCTCAGCCAATCGCTCTATGAGCGCCTGATCCAATGGGTCCGGCGCTATTACCGCGAGACCCTGGCGCCGCGGGATCTCGCCGATCCGAAGCTGCTTGAAGAGAGCCGAGCAGCACTTGATGAGCTGACGCGGATTCTGCAACTCGGATCGCTCTACGATTTCCAGCGGTCGTGAAAAAAGGCGACACAAGTGTCGCCCCTACGAAAGCTTGGTCGTCCACTCGATCCCGTTGCCAATAGGGATCTCGATGCTGTGGGCATCCTTGCGCGATCGCACGTGCTTCACGAAATCAGCCAGCTCCGCCCGATGGGTCAGCGCGTTGTCCGTGACGACCATTCCACCGAGCCGGATCTTCGACCAGAGCAGCTCGAAGTAAGTTTGCGTCGAAGGCTTATCCGCATCAACAAACGCGAGATCGATGGGATCGGTGATCTTCGCGAGCACCTCATGTGCATCCCCAAGATGATTCGTGATGGAGTCGCCCAATCCTGCGGCCACGAACGTCGCGCGCGAAGCATCGAATTTTTTCTGGTTCACATCGATCGTGTGCAGTTTGCCCCCATTGCGACGCATGGCGGCTCCCCAGAACAAGCCGCTGAAACCGTAGCTCGTCCCGATCTCAACGATGAGCTTCGCCTGGGTTGATACCGCGATGTGGTAGAGGAGATGCCCCTCTTCCGGTGGGATTTGCCACGCGTCATCGCGGGTCTTGCCGAGCCGGTCCAGCTCATCTATCGCCGACTGAATCCTGGGATCGAACTGCATCTCGCCAAGTGTACCGAAATCAACTGCCTTGTGAATCCGCGGGTCAGCTCGCGGCCCGTGCCGCCTCGTGTCTTGGCGGCAGCGTCACCGTCAGCTTGATGTTCTGCGTTTCTTCCGGCCGGGGGTGCGAGATTTGCGATTGCAAGCGCAGGCGCGCCCGCTTGGCAGCCTCGAGCATCCGCTCGAACTGGTCGTTCAATTGCGACTGGATTTCCTGGATTTCATTCTCGAGCGTTTCGCGCTGGTCCAGCATCGCGCTGATCTGCTCGTCGATCCCCTGGATCATGACGGCTTGCGCGTACGCTTTCTGGAACATCGCAGCGAGGTGCGGCGCTCGACGTGGAACAACGGTTGAATCACTGCCCATACGGATTCCTTTCCGCCAGACTTGAGGGTGCATGCCCGAACAGACCCTGTCACAGGCGAATTTTGCGCCTCCGCCGCAACAATTCTGGATTATCTCATCAATCGAGTTTGTTGCAAGTAAGACTTGAGCATCGAACAGCAGTTTCCTGTTTTTTTCGTCCCGGCTCTACCTTGGCGAGGGTGATTGGGAAACAACTTCGTCGGGAGTGTGCCTTCGGCCCGACCGCTACGCTGATACTGACGATGGTGGAATCCGTATAACGATACAGCAAGCGTGTGGAGTGTAGGGACGCGGCTGCGGTTTCAATTCGGGTTACTTGGGCGCGGGCCGGCCCGAGAGCTTGTCGAGCCGCTCCGGCGTGATGATTTGCTTGATCTTTGCCACACCTTCTGATGCCGCCGATTTGCTTACCTCGAGCGTGCTCTTCGCGATGGCTTCCAGCGCGGCGACGACGTTCTTCTCGGCAAGCTTCTGAGGCTCTCCCTGGCTTGCCTTGGCGTAGTCAGCGAATTTGGCCTCGGCATCGGCGAGATCCTTGTCGGCAACCTTCATCGCCTGCACATCGATCTGCTTGAGCGCCTTCACCTGATCCGGCGTTACGCCCAGTTGCTTCGCCATCGCATCGTCATTCTTCAATCGCGCCTGCGCGATGATCAGCGGCTGATCGCTGGAGCTGATCATGGCGCTGCGATAGTAAAATGGGCGCAGCCTGTAACGTTCCTTCTGCTTTCGCACGGACATCGCACTGTTGGCGCCGTTGACGATCCACTCGCCGTCGCCGGTCTTCTTGATGCCCGGCGCAGGCGATTGCGGCGCGCGGTTCACGAACTGACGCACGCCGCCGCGGATCGTTTCCCGCTGCACTTCCGCGGGGTCAACCGTCACGGTGCGATGCGACGGCAACGATCCAAACAGATACCACCAGATGAACCAGGCGACGGCAATGAGGCACGCAACCATCACCACCGGCCCCACCCAGTTTGGGAATCCCGGCTTTTTCTCAACCTCCGATTTTGATGTCGTCAACATGACCATGGTTCTTCCGCATTGGGGACGGGATATGCGATTGCACCTCTAAACTACCGCGACGAAGATAGCTTGTTTATCGGGGGAGTCGCGGAGAACCAAGCAGGTCGAAGAGCAGGGGCGCCCGCCCACGCTTTTTTATGCGCCTTTCGAGCGGCCCCGCTCATGGTCACACACTCCGATAGATCCCGATCACCGTCATCGAAACCGCCGGCCAGGTCGGCCCGTTCGCAACCTTGAACGCATTGTTCATCAGGATCGCGATCTGCTCGAACGAATCTTCCATCTGATTCCCAACCGGCATCGGCGCCGGCGGGCTCGCGAGGTTCGGCATGTTGAGCTGCCCCACCACGGTCCAACCCGCGTTCACTTCAATGCCATACTTCTGGCTCATCGCGGCGGGCGTGTCCGTGAAACAGCGGCTATACGCCGACCCCACCAGAATCGCCAGCGGTTCCTTCTCGCTTGGCCGAACCTTCACGCGCACCAGGTCCCCGTACTGTCCCTGCACCACCGACCCCAGCTCGTCGAACTTGAACTCCTCCACCTTCGCGATCGCCACCTGGTTTTCCTGGCTGCGCTGCTGGAGCTGGGTCTTGCTCATCCGCCGGCCCTGCTCGCTGTTCCGCAGCGATTCCATCTCCATCTTGCTCATCTTGCGCAGCACCGCGGGAAGACCGCTGAGCGAGGCGGAAAGAAACTTGTAATCGAGCATCCGCACGGCCCCGCGCGCGATCACAAACTGCCCATCCTTGAAGTTCTCTGCCTTCCAATTCCCAAAATCAAACGCTTCGTCGATCGGCAGCGCGCCGCGTTCACTTAACTTTCTTTCCAAATCCCCAAAGACGCCCTCGCGTGCCAAGTCATCATCGCCGGTTGCAACGCCAAGTTGCCCCGCGACAGAACGCACCCGCTCCCAATCCAGATAAATCAGTTCGCGAACCTCATCACGCTGCTCGCCCATATGCGGCTCCTACACAAGCGCTCTCACAGCCTTCTCAATTCCCGCGGAGTCGATGCCCTGAAAACTCATCTGCTGCCACAGACCACCGCAGCCTTCTTTATTCGTGCCGATGTGGTTGTAGCGGCCCTTATACCCCGCCTTGAGAAGCTCCGATCCCAGCCGGCTGCCCAGTCCTGTGTTTACGTTGAAGCTCTCCGCCACCAGCACGAACGATGCACTGCTCAACATTTTCATCGTTTGCGGATCAATCACGTTCAGAGTCGGCTTGTTGATGAGTCCAACCTTCACCCCCGCATCCTGCAACCGCAGCACAGCATCGAGCGCACGATAAAGCGTTTCTCCAAAGCTGATCACATATCCGCCCCCCGCCGGCGCCGGGCGAATCACTTCATCTTTTCCCGGCTCAAATTTGTAGCCCCCCGCATAAAACGGGGTCCCATCGTCCTTCAGAATATCCGGCACCGCGCTGCGGGTTGAGAAGAGGAATCGCATTCCAAAATCGTTGAAGATTCTTCGCACGCACGCCGCGAACTGATGCTGATCCGCCGGAAAGTACAACCGCGTCGGGCAGTGCAGCTCATCCGGCAACCCGTTCGCCGCGAACATGTTGTTAATCCCGAAGTGGCATGTGTTATCCGCCATGTCATCGCAGCCGGCATGGGAGAAATGCGCCAGCACGTTGCTGTGATTCAGCCGCGCCATCGTGATCTCGCTGACGATCATTTCCAGGAACGCGCTGAACGTACCGAAGATTCCCTGCTTGCCCTTCTCGAATCCGAACCCCGCGGCCGCCGAGAAATTTCCCCGCTCCATGATGCCCGCCGAGACATATACCCGCGGATGCTTCTTGCGGATGTGATGCAGCCCGCAGGAGCCTTCCAGGTCGCAGTCAAAGACCCGCACCGTCGCCAGCCGATCCGCTTCGCTCATCTCATCGAGAATCGTGGAGACGATCTTTCCGAAGTCATCACGATTCTTCCCCGCGCCGCTCGAGCCCTTGAAAGCCAGTGTGCTCTTCTCGCCTTTAACCGTCTTGAGAAACTCCGCCGCCTTCGTCTGTCCGCGCTTCTCAAGGTACGGAATTGCAAGAGCGATCTTGATCGACTCGTGCCCGTGATTGTGCCCTTCGAGTCCTTCGATTCCCGGCGCCATCTTGCGCTTGACCGCAAGGGCATACGGCCCCTCAGTCGCAAACGCCTTGGCAAGAGCCGCATAGAGCGCTTCGACATCTTCGCCGTCGACCGTCTGCACCGTCAGCCCATGGCCCGCGAGAGTCTTCGCGACATCATACCCATGCATATATTCACTGGGATAGCCCGCGATAGTGACGTCGTTATCATCGACAAAAATCTTGATGTTGATGTTCTTCGCCACCGCCAGGCGGGCGGCTTCCGCGTCGTCGCCTTCCATCTGGGCGCCATCAGAACCGAGAAGGATCGCGGCCTTCCCCGGGTTCGCCATCGCGACCCCATTCGCATACGCCCACATATGCCCCAGCCGCCCGGAGCTGAACTTGACCCCCGGCGTCAATCCGCGCTCCGGATGCCCCGGCATGCACGAGTTGTACTCCCGGTAATGCAGCAGCTTCTCCGCAGGCATATCAGCATCCAGAACGCTCAGCAGATATTGCGTCGCCACGCGATGCCCGGCTTCATCGAAGAAAATCGGCACGATCGGCGCGCCGCCCGCGATGAACGCCCGCGTGATCAGCACCTCGGGTACGGTGTCATAAGCTCCACCGGTATGCCCGCCCAACCCTTTCCCGTCGGCGACTGCCGTAAAGAACACGATCGCATCGCGGCAGAGCGCGATATTGTGCCTGAGCGTCGCCAGTTCCTCCCCCGACAACTTCGGCTTCTTCGGGTCCAATGCCAGAGGCTTGAGTGCTTTCAGATCGATAGGAAACGTCTCTAAATCCATAGTCGCGTGACTATCCTTTGAAAGGCCTGCATTCGCAAGTTGCCCACGGTGCTCTCTATTTTCTCATTTCTTCGCAACTCGGGCGACCGCCCCCACGGATTATTATCTCACCCTTTCTGGCCGAACACGCTGGCGCCGCAATTGGCCGAACTTTCCCCATTGACGCGCCGCCCCACCTCCGTGTTCTGATTAGAACAATGAGCTACATCGCCGCCATCAATCGCAAAGCAATCGACCTGGGCAAGCTGGCTATCGAGATGACCACCGCCGCCGGTTCCGGTCATCCGTCCAGTTCCCTCTCACTCGCCCATCTCGTCACAGTCCTGATGTTCGACGTTATGCACTGGGATCCGAAGGACCCGTGGAACCCCGGCAACGATCGGCTGGTGCTTTCCGAGGGTCACGCGGTGCCGATCATTTACGCCGCGCTCGCTGACATCGGAGCCGCGATGGGAAAGACCAGGGAAGAAGCCAGGCCGATGACGCGCGAAGATGTCCTCAAGCTTCGCGCCATCGACTCCCCCATTGATGGCCATCCGAACCCCGGCCTTGGCGTTCACTTCTTCGACGCCGCCACCGGCTCGCTCGGCCAAGGGCTCTCCGTCGCCGCCGGCGTCGCTGCTGCCGCCAAGATGAACAAGGTCGACAAGAACGTCTACTGTATGATCGGCGACGGCGAAGCCCGCGAAGGTCAGATCTGGGAAGCGATGGATTTCATCGCCGATCACCTGCTTACCAACTGCGTCCCCATCTTCAACTGCAACGCGCTGGCGCAATCGGATTGGGTATCGGCCCAGCAAAGCGCCGAGGTCATCGCAAAGAAGGCCGATTCCTCCGGCTTCGTCGCCCGCATCATCGATGGTCATGATCCCGATCAGATCAAGAAGGCGCTCAACGAGCTTCACGTCATCAAAAACGGCAGCAGGCCCCTTGCGATCATCGCCCGCACGATCAAGGGCTGGGGCGCGTCCGTCGAACAAGGCATGGGCAAGCATGGCAGCCCCGTGAAAAAAGAAGATGTGCCCAAAGTCTTCGCCCAGCTCGATCAAACCGCCAAAGATCTCGGCGTTGCAGAGTACAAGCTCGACGGTGAACTCAAAATTTCTCCACCCAATGCCGTCCCGAAATCTCCGTTGCAATCCGCCGCTCCGATCAAAGCGCCGCCGTTCGCGGAGGCTCTCGCCGCCGTGGGACTCGACAGTTCTCTCAAAGAGAACAAGCCAATCGCAACTCGACAGGCATACGGAGCCGCGCTCCTGGCGCTTGGAGAAGTCGACAAGCGGGTGATTGGTCTCGATGCCGACGTCAAAAATTCGACCTATTCAGAGTGGCTTTTCAAGAAGCACCCCGAACAATTCCTCGAATGCCGGATCGCCGAGCAAAACATGATCTCCGTGGCCGCCGGCTGCGCCGCTGCCGGAAAGATCCCGTTCTGCTCCACGTTCGCAAAATTCTTCGAGCGCGCGTACGACCAGATCGAGATGGCCATCAACACCGGCGCTAATATCAAGATGACCGGCTCCCACGCCGGCGTCACCCTCGCCGCCGATGGGCCTTCCCAGATGTCCCTTCCCGATGTCGCGTTCTTCCGGTCCTTCACCAAAGTCAAAAACTACGTCGGCCAGACCGCGCTCTATTACTTCTTCCCCGCCGACGCAATCGCCTGCTATCGCATCACCGAATTGATGGCCAACCTGCAAGGCCCCTGCTATCAGCGCACGCTCCGCGCCGCCGCCAGGATGCTTTACAAAGACACTGACACCTTCGAAATCGGGGGCTACAAAGTCGTGCGCGAAGGCACCGATCTCGTCTTCGTTTCCGCGGGATACATGGTCCACGAGTGCCTCAGAGCCGCCGATGAACTCGCCAATCGCGGGAAAAAAGCCGCGGTCGTCGATGCTTATTCGTTCCCTCTGAAGACGGATGGCATCCTCGACCTCGCCGCCCGATCCGGCGGACGCATCATCACCGTCGAAGACAATTATTCCGGCGGCCTCGACGCCGAAATCGCCACCGCCATCGCCTCCCGCGGCGACGACATCCAGCTCAGAAGCATCGTCGTCACCCAAATCCCCAAATCCGGCCGCGAACCCAGCGAGGTCCTCGACTACTGCGGAGTCGGTATGAAAGCGATTCTCGCAGCAGTCTAGATCAATGCTGGGGATTTGGATCCCAACCCTTCAATTCGTTAGCAGCGGGGCTTGCCCCGCGCTTCCCCGCGAATCCAAAAAAGAAGACACCGGCATTTCTGCACGGTGTCTTCCGGAGGGGAGAAAATGCGCCGTTGCGCAAGCTTTCCAATTTACCTAGCTTAACAACCCTTCTCTCTTTTTGACACTACAATTCGTTTTCATGACATCAGAGGAATCGGAAACCGACACCGCTCGACTGTAATCATTTTTCCCAAGTTTATTGCCGGTCACACAAATTAAGCATCGCTGAGGGCGAAGTCGGAACACCTGCGGAAGCGCATAAACACTTGTCATTATAAGAACTACAGCCATACCCCACTCTGCTTCTGCGACTCTACCGCGGCTGCCGATCACTCTCGCGCTTCAGTGCCGCGATGCCGTCGAAAATCTTCTGCGTCGCCCGTTCCAGCGATTCTTTGTCCGTCGATTTGGTGTCCAGCTTGATTCTCGTCCCCAGACTCAGCCGCGTCCGGTTTGAGAACAGGAAGGCGCGGAACATGTTTTTCCCCCGCGCCGTACCATCGAGATACGCCGGGTACACCGGCACCCCCGTCTTAATCGCCATCATCGCCACCCCCGTCTGGAAGGGAATCAGATCGGCCCCAGTCTCGATTTTTCCTTCCGGAAAAATCCCGAGAATGCGCCCGCAATCCAGAGCGCGCATCGCCGCACGCGTTGATGCCAGATCACGACCCGTACGCTCGACCGGAATCGACTCCGCAAGACGAAACACCCAGTTCGTCATTTTCACGTTGTAGTACTCGCGCGCCATCATCCACACGATTACCCGCGGGGACACCGATTGAATAATCAGCGGATCCAGCCCGCTGATGTGATTCGAAACGAGAATTGCCGGGCCGGTATCCGGGATCTGCCACTGGCCGAAAATTTCCAGGCGGTGGTAGACCTGCGTGAAGAGTTGATTCCCGGCAATCAGCGCGCGCAAAGACTTGCGGCGTTCAGGGTGCTGAGCAAACGCGGGTGAAGGAGCGGCCACCTGCCGGACTATAGCCGTGGCGAATGGCGCGTCCAACGGTTGTCCGTTCGCGCCGGCGCGGATAGCTTCTGATCCACATGATCATCGGTGTGCTGGGCGATACGCATGGGCGCGTGGAGGCGATGGCAAGCGCGATGAAGACGCTCGCCGGCGCAAAGGCAGAGTTTTATATCCACACCGGCGACGTCGGCGCGGAAGAAATTCTGGATTATCTCGCCGGGCTCAAAGCCGCCTTTGTCTTCGGGAACAACGACTGGGATCGCACCTCGATGGCGCGTTACGCCGAGGACATTGGCGTCACCTGCCGCGGAAACTTCGCCGACCTCACGCTGGACGGCAAGCGCATCGCGGTCATTCATGGCGACGACTTCAACCTCAAGCAGCGGCTGCTGGCGGAACAGCAATTCGATTACCTTTTCCAAGGCCATACCCACGTGCGAAAAGACGAACGCGCCGGGAAAACGCATGTGATCAATCCCGGCGCCCTGCACCGCACGCCACAGAAATCGGTCGCAACCGTTGACACCACGACCGGCAACGTTCAGTTTCTCCTGATCAAATAGGACACGCTCAATCATGATTCGATTCCTTCTGCTGCTGTTCGCGTCCTCTCTGATCGGGTGCGGTGCCGGCGCCGTTCGTGATCTGCGCTGCGAAGGCCGCACGAATCCACTGGGCGTCGACGCGAAACAACCGAGATTCAGCTGGCTCGTTGATCTTGGCCAGAAGCCCGATCAGCAGATGGCGTATCAGGTGCTGGTCGCATCCAAGCCCGAGCTTCTGTCTGAAGACCGCGCCGATCTCTGGAACAGCGGCAAGGTCAACTCTTCCCGCACCTTCGGCATCGAATATGGCGGAAAGACCCTGACCTCAGCGCTGCACGCCGTCTGGAAAATCCGCATGTGGAACGCGGGGGGTCATCCTTCACCCTGGAGCGATGAAGCGCCGTTCGTCATGGGATTGCTCGACCAGAAGGATTGGGGCGCCAAGTGGATCGGCAATCGTGAGCCGCGAATTCGCGCCGTAACCAACGGCTACCACGCAACCGAGACCAAAGTCGATGAACCCAAATGGGTGCAGGTCGATCTCGGCGAGCCCCTCTCCATCGACGAGATCGTGCTCTATCCCGCTAAGCCGGATAACTGGAAGCCATCGACGAGCGGATTCGGATTTCCCCCGGCCGGCAAGATCGAAGTCGCGGACGATGCAACGTTTCAAAACCCAAGGCTGATCGCGCGCTGGGAAGACGGCAAGACGCTCATCCATGGCGACGATGCCGTGAAGTTCAACGCCAGGCGAACCACAGGTCGCTACGTTCGCGTAACCTCCGAGCATCTGTGGAGCCGGCAGGATGGATCACTCTGCTTCGCGCTTGCCGAAGTGATGGCGACATCATCCGGCAAGAACCGCGCACTCGGCGCGGCCGTCACCGCGAAAGATTCCATTGAGAACAGCAGCGGCTGGGCCATGCGAGGATTAACCGATGGCCACGCGCCCGGAATCCCCGCGAAATCAGACGAATTCGCCGCCGTTCTGCTGCGGAAGAACTTCGCCGTCGAAACGCCAATCGCCCGCGCCACGCTCTCCGTCTGCGGCCTCGGCTACTGCATCGCCGAGATGAACGGCAAGCGCATCGGCGACGCCGAGCTCGATCCCGGATTCACCGCCTTCAACAAGCGCGACCTCTACGTCACCTACGATGTCACGCGGCAACTGAAACAAGGCGCCAACGAACTTCAACTGACCCTCGGCGGTGGATGGTTCGAGGTCGCCACGCCCGAACTCTTCGGATTTGATCACGCGCCCTGGAGCGCCCCGCCGCGCGCGCTCGTACGTCTGAAGCTGGAACTCGAGGACGGCACAGAACAGATTGTTGTGTCCGATGAATCCTGGAAAACCGCGACAGGCCCGATCCAGTTCCAATGCATTCGCGGAGGCGAATCGATCGATCTAACGCGCGAGGTAAAATGGACCCATGCGCTCATCGTGAAAGCGCCCGAGGGAAAACTTCAGGCGCAGAGTCACCCCCCCATCCGGCGCGATGGCGAAATTCCCGCACTTGAGCTGACCGTGCCCCAGGCAGGCATCTACCAGTTCAAGCTCGCTGAAAACACCTCCGGCTGGCCGAAGCTCCATGTGAAAGGAACCAAGGGTCAGAAAATCACCCTTCGCTCCGCCGAAGATTTCGATGCCAAAGGCAACGTCGCACGCGGTCTCACCCAGCACACCTTCGGCCGCTATCAAACGGAAGAATACATCCTGCCCGACGGTCAAGAGCACACGCTCGAGCCCCATTTCACCTATCACGGCTTCCAATATGTGCGCGTCCAGGGACTGACGACAAAACCAAGCCTTTCCGACCTCGTCGGCGTCCGCGTCCACACCGTGCTCGAGCCCGCGGGATCGTTCGAATGCTCCAATCCCCAGATCAACAAGATCCACGAGATGTGTGTCCGCACCTATCTCGCCAACCTTCACGGTATCCCCACCGACTGCCCCCAGCGCGAAAAAGCCGGCTGGATGCTCGACGGCTACATCGCCTCGTGCATCGGCATGTGGAACTTCCGCGCCGACACCTTCTACCCCAAATGGGCGCGCGACATGGCTGACGCCCAGGCCCCGGATGGATCAGTCCCATCCATCGTGCCCAATCCCGGCTGGTGGGAACTGCTCGATCCCTGGTGGGGCGGCGCATCGGTAATGCTGCCGTGGGATTTGTTCGAGCGCTACGGCGACGACCGAATCCTCCGCGAGCAGTATCCGGTGATGAAGAAATACCTCGAGTACCTCGGCAAGCGCGCCAAAGACAATCTCGTCGCCTACGCCCTTGGCGACTGGCTCGAAGTCGGCGCCGGCGGCCCCGCCAATCGAACGCCCGTCGAACTCACCAGCAGCATGGCCTATTTCCGCTGCGCAAAGATCGTCAGTGAAACCGCAAATCTCCTGGATAACACGGCCGATGCCAGGACCTACGCATCGCTCGCGCAGAACATTCGCGGCGCCATCAATAAAAAGTATCTGGACCCGGAGCATCATCGTTACGCCCCCGACAGCCAGTCCGCATCGGCGATGGCCCTCGTACTCGGCATCGCCCCGGACGATCAACGCCAGCAAGTCCTGACCGAACTCGTTCGCAACATCCGCGAGAATCGCAAAGGCCACGTCAGCACCGGGATCGTCGGCACCCGCTTCCTGTTCGAAGCCCTCCACCAAGGCGGCCACGATGACGTCGCCTACGCCATGGTCACGCAGCCCGATTTCCCCGGCTGGATTCACATGATGAACAACGGCGCCACCACCGCCTGGGAATCCTGGGACGGCGTCGCATCCCGCAACCACCCCGCCCTCGCCGTCGTGGACGCATGGTTCTATCAAGCAGTCGCCGGCATCACCCCCGACCCCGGCGCCATCGCATTCGAAAAAATAACCATCGCCCCCCAGCCCGTCGGAGACCTCACCTGGGCCAAAGCTGCCCACAACACCCTCCGCGGCCGAATCGAAAGCAACTGGAAACGTGACGGTGCCCGCTTCATCCTCAACGTCATCATCCCCCCCGGCACCACTGCCACCATCATCGTCCCCTCGCGAGACGGTCCCCAACGCCACGAACGCGCCGCGGGACGCTATTCGTTCAGCAGCAACCTCAAATAACGCCTCCTGATCGCGCCTCGCGCATTCGACTCTGCGACGTCCAATAAGCAGCGATGCTGTAATTCTGCTCATCAGTTGGATGAAAAAAATTGGACTCCATCAATACCTTCTCAGACAATGGCAGATTCGTTGTATCCCCACCCGGAGCACGCATGCCTAAGATTTGCTCGATGATGTCTCACCGCTCGATTCAGTGTTCTCTCGCCGCCTCAATGGCGTGCTCGATCGCGATGACATCATTCGGCTTCGCTCAAATCGCCCCTCCCACCAGCGCCCAGGCCGCGGCAACTCCCAGCACCATCGACATCCTCAAGGACCGCCCCGACCGCCCCGCGCAATCTGCCCTTCTCGGCGGCCACTTCGAAAGCGCCGCCGCCGGAATCTCTTTCCACACCCCGATCGATTGCCGTCAAGTCAGAGGCAACGGTGAAGAAATCGCCCGTTTCATTGACGAGAAAAAAAGCTGGGAGCTTGTCGCCGCGAAAACGGTCACTAAAGAACCTCTTCCCCTCACCGCCGCCGAAAAGTTCAAAAGTTCCGGCCTGCTCGAGATCGTGGTCAGCCAGATCAGGAACAGCAACCCCGGCGCCGAGATCCTGCGCGAAGACGTCACCAACGTGAACCAGTCCAAAGCCGCCCTCATCGCCGCCCGGCTCACCGTCGGCACCCAGCGCAAGCTCCTCCAGCAAGTCATTATTCAATCCAGCGATCGCCTCTATTACACCATCGCGCTTACATCCCCCGCCGGGAAAAAACCAACCGATGAATCTGAAGCCGACCCCGGCGAGAAACTCGCCGTCGACACCTTTTCCGAGCTCGTCGACAGCATCAAGCTGATGGATCTCGCCGCCGTCCGCGCCGATCAGGACGAGCGGCTATTCCGCACGCGGGCGTTTTACGTCAGCCTTACGCCCGCGCGGATCAAGCAGGCGCTCGTCCCCGAGCAATGGCTCCGCCTCGTGCGGGACGGCAAGGACGTCGGCTACACCTACATCATCGAAGAAGCCGATGCGCAAGGCGCTTCGCAAGGCGTCAAAGTCGGCGTCCGCTCGCGCACCATGCCCGATGCCAATACCCAGGTGGACGGCGAAACCTGGTACTTCGTCAGCTTCGATCGCCGCCACGAAACGTGGTCCAACCTCGCCGCCGCAGAGGACAGGAAGACTGCCAACAAGAGCAACATGAGCGAGATCGGCGCCAGCGACGCCATCACCAAGAACGTCCTGAACAACAACCTCCAGATCGGTGTCGCCAACGATCCCAGGCAACCCGCTGTCGAGGCGATTGATCTTTACGACCTGACCGTGACCAAAGCCGGCAAGCAAACCAATTCGGCGCCGCTGAAGATGCGCCTCCCGCCCTACTACCTGCCCCAGGCCCTGGGACATCTGCTCCCGCGCCTCGTCCCGCTGAACGCGCCCAAGACCTACATGTTCTACACCTACGTCAGCGAGCAGGGGAGAGTTATGGCCAGATACGTCGACGTCGGTCGCGAGCAGTCCGTCACTCTTGCCGGACAAAAGTTAAATGCGATACCCATCACCGATCGCATCGGCCTTGAAGGCTCCGCGATCATTCACTACATGAGCCCCCAGGGAAAATACCTCGGCTCGCTCAACGCCGACACCCAACTCACCATCCTCCCCTCAGACGGCGACGCGCTCCAGAAAATCTGGGCCAACAACATCAATCTCACCCGCCCCGCCGTCCCCGATCAACCCGCGAAATAGTTCCCAGCAACAAATTCCGTTCTTTCCAAGCGTGGCATGGGCGTCTCGCCCATGCGCGTTTCAGATGCATTGGCGAGACGCCCGTGCCACGAAAATCCGCCAACTAAAACCTTGACAAGCCTCCGGAATTGTATCATATTACTAATACAATAGGATCCCCATGCAGATTCACGTCTCTCCCACCGACGGCATCCCGATCTATCTCCAGATCGTCAACCAGATCCAATACCTCATCTCCTCCGGCCGGATCGCCGCCGGCGAAGAGCTTCCCCCCATCCGCGTTCTCGCCGAGCAGCTCCTCGTCAACCCCAACACCGTCGCCCGCGCGTATCGAGAGCTTGAACTCGCCGGCGCCGTCGAGAAGCGCCGCACCGCCGGCACCTATGTCGCCGAAGGCGGCTCGCGCCTGGCCCGCAAGGAGCGGCTCAAGATCCTCGCCCGCCGGATCGACGCGCTTCTCGCCGAATCCCGCCAGATGAACGTCCCCCTCGATGAACTGATCGACCTGCTCCGCCAGCGCGATCGCGTCATGGCCCCCGCTCACTCAGGAGACTGATTATGGTCACCACCGCGCATCACGAGCCTGAAGAATCGCCCGTGCTGGAGATCACCGAAGTCTCCCGACGCTTCGGCGACAAGCTCGCACTCGACGACGTCTCCATCGCCATTCCCCCCGGCACCGTCCTCGGTCTCGTCGGGGAAAACGGCGCCGGAAAAACCACCCTCATCAAGCACGTCCTCGGCCTGCTCAAAGCCCAGGCGGGCACCGTCCGCGTCTTCGGGCTCGATCCCGTTATCGAACCGGTGAAGGTCCTCTCCCAGATCGGATACCTGTCCGAAGAACCCGACCTGCCCGGCTGGATGCGCGTCCATGAGCTCATCCGTTACGTGCAGGCATTCTACAAAACCTGGGATGCGAAGTACGCCAACGAGCTCCGCGAGCAGTTCGCGCTCGATCCGAAAGCTCGAATCAAAACCCTCTCCAAGGGCCAGCGCGCCCGCGCCGGCCTACTCGTCGCCCTTGCCTACCGACCCAGGCTTCTCGTTCTTGATGAACCGTCATCAGGCCTCGACCCCATCGTTCGCCGCGACATCCTCGGCGCGATCATCCGCACCATCGCCGATGAAGGCCGCACCGTCCTCTTCTCCTCACACTTGCTCAGCGAAGTCGAGCGCGTCTCCGATCGCGTCGCCATGCTCAAGGCGGGCCGGCTCGTCTTCCACGGCGACCTCGCCGACATCAAGCAATCGCATCGCCGAGTCACGCTTCGCTTCGACAAAGCCATCAACTCGCCCCCACCCCTCCCCGGCGCCTTCGGCTGGACCGGCGCGGGACACGAATGGACCGCCCTCTTCGATCTCCAGTTCGAGCACGTCGAAACTGAAGCCACCCGCTACGGCGCCGAAATCGTCGATCGCGGCTCGCCAACCCTCGACGAGATCTTCTTCGCCCGCACCGGCGGCAACGGTTCCGCAGCCCTCGCCTCGCACGCACAGGAATAGTCATGCCCTCGCCCGCCCTGGGACTGAGCTACTACATCTGGCGCCGCACGCGCCTGCCGCTCATTTCCGCTGCGCTCTACCTCATCATTCTCGCCGCCGCGGTCCAGCTCATCCCCGCAATCGCATCGCCGCTTGTCTGCGTGCCGCTTCTCGCGCCTCTCGCCGCCGGCGTCATCGCAATCCTCGGCACGCTCACCCTCGAACAGGTCAACTTCGACGCCGCCGCTTCCGTCTATCCCACACACCTGCTCATCCGCCCCGCCACAACGCGCTCGCTCGTCGCCTGGCCCATGCTGTACGCCGTGATCATCGCAGCCGGTACAGTCGCGATGATCGATCGCCTGCTGCTCAACCAACTCCACCTTCCCAGCGCTACCATCGAGCAACGTCCGATCAACGTCAGCCTCCCTTTCATCGCCGCCGCCTTCATCTCCTGGCTTCAGGTCGTCAGTTGGTTCCCCATCCCCGTCCCCTTCGGTCGCCTTGTTGCATTCACCCTGACCAACCTGCTCGTCTTCGCCGGCAACGTCGGCCTGTACAAAGCCGGCGCACCTCAATCCATCATCGCGCTCGCGAACGTCGCGCTTGTTGCCGCCGCATTCGCGTGCGCGGTCGTCGGCGTGCGCGGCGCCCGCCGCGGAGTCGGGCAGACACCGTTACCTCTCACCTTCATCACGCGCCTTCTCCCCCTGCAAAGGAATCGCCGCCCCTTCCGCTCCCCCGCCGCCGCGCAACTCTGGTTCGAGTGCCGCCGCAACATCTTCGCCCCCACCGTCTTCGCCTGCTCCATGGCGTTGCTCGCCCTTCCCTTATCCATGCTCGGCTCCGCACACGCGCGCAAGACCGGATCCGTCAATCTTCTCACCCCGGATGCGTCCATTGCCATCACCGCCCCCATCCTGATCCTTGCCTTCGCCACCGCCGGCCCGATCCTCGTCTTCCTGAGCATGGCCGCCGGCATCGGCAAGTTCGACTTCTTCGCTAAAGAAACGCGCTGGCCTTCCTTCGCCACGATCCACCCCATGAGCTCCGGCGACTTCGTCCGCGCCAAGCTCAAAGCGCTCGCCTTCGCCTCCCTGATCACCGCCGCTGTCATGTCGATCGTCGTCACGATTTCCTGGCTCGGCATGATTCCCAGCGACCGTGCCCTCGCCCTGGCGCCCCTGGCCAAAATGAGCCCGGTCACCAGGACTCTCGTCCTCTCCCTTCTTCCCCTTGCCGCCGCCCTCATCAACTGGCGCAACGCCGCCGTCAGCTTGATCGTCTTCCTGACCGGCCGGCCCAGGCTCATCACCACATTCACCTTTGCCAACATCGCGATGATCTCGCTTGCCTTCCAGGCCGGCTACTGGCTCTTCAAGCACCCCTCGCATCGCGCAGCTCTCGAGTCCGCCTTCCCCGCGCTCATCGTCATTGCGATCACCATCAAGCTCGCGGTTGCGACCACCGCATGCCGCGCCCTCACCCACCTTCAGTTGATCTCCCGAAACGCAGTCGTCACCGCCATCCTCCTCTGGTCTGTCTTTGCCATAATTGCCGCCGTCACCTTCCACCCGTTCGCGCCATCGTCTTCCAAGCTCATCCCGATCATCATCCTGATGCTGCCCTTCACGCGACTCATCGCCACCCCGCTCGCCCTCCACTGGAACCGACACCGATGAACGCCCGATCGCGAACCACCGCCGCGCCCATCGCCATGCTCCTCTGGGAGATCTTCGCACAGCGCCGCGCCGCGTTCGTTGGATTATCCGCAGTTTTTGCCGCCGGCCTTGCGATCAGCACCTGCAGCTGCTTTTCACCGGGTCCACACCCAATGGTCGGTGGATTCCTCACCGTCACCGGCGTTCTCCTGATCCCACTCATCTACGCTCTGTTCAACTTCACCCATCTCGACAAGAAGACCGGCCAGGCCGGCTTCCCAATCCGACTCTTCACGCTCCCGGTCTCCACCCGCACGCTCATCACGCTTCCCATGCTCGCCGGGGTCGCCGCCGTCGCCGGCTTCTACACGCTCTGGTCCCTCGTCGTCCTCCACCCGCTCGGGGTGAAGTTCATGATCGGCTGGCCCGTGCTCGTCCTCTCCGTCACGATGATGTGCTATCAGACCACCCTCTGGTCGCTGGCCGCACTTCGCACCGCGCGCCTGATCGCTCTCGCCCTCGGAGGGACGACGCTCGCCATGATCGCGATCATTCCGCCGCTGGTGCCGGAGTTCTCGCACATGGGCAGCCTTCGCAACGGCTCGCTGGTGATGATCGCCATCAGCATCGGCGCGTACCTCACCGCGCTCCTCGCCGTCGATCGCCAGCGCCATGCCGGCGGCCACGGCGCCGGCCTCCGCCGATTGATCGACCGCGCCCGCGAACTCATCCCCGCACGCAACGCACCCTTCGCCTCCGCCGATGGCGCGCAGCTTTGGTACGAGATGCGTTTCGCAATGTTTCTTCCCATCGCAACGCTGTTGATCGTGCTCGTTGTCTGGCTCACCAGCTTTTTCTTCGGCCCCCTCTCCGCCGGTTTGACCCTTTACACGCTCGGGATCTTTTGCCTGGTCCCGATCGTGCTCGGCGGAATCATCGGCAAGGGCATCTGGTCGCCCGACAAGGATCTGCCCACGCTCACGCTCATCCGTCCGATCAGCGACGGTGACCTGATCTTCACAAAAGGCAAAGCCGCCGCCCTCGCCGGCGCGCTCGCGTGGCTCGTGCTCCTGATCCTCACTCCCGCCTGGCTCTATACCACCTGCGACGCCTCGACGATCGCGAGCACATACCAGAAGCTCGATCAAATCCCCTACATCCCGGCCTGGTCCCTCATCGGCGCGGCGCTCGCCTATTGCATGCTCATCACATGGAAGGCGCTGCTCAAGCCCGCCCCGCTCGCGCTTTGGAACCGGCCCATCGTCCTCGGCGCGGCAACCGCGTTCACAATGTTGGCAGTTCTGACGGTGATCATCATCCTGACCAACGAGCCGCGGCTTTTTCTCAAGCTCGGCCGGCGCCTTGTCCCGTATCTGCCCGCCATCATGCTGCTGCTCGATGTCGTCTTCGTTCTCAAGATCTCGCTCGCGTACACCCTCGCCAACCGCCTGACCCACCGCGGGATCATCTCCCACGAACACATCGGCACGTACTTCGTCATCTGGATCGTCGCGACCCTTTTCACCACGCTACTGGCTTTCATCGCGAGCTTTGCCATTTCGGCGCCCGGTGTGCCGTCGCTGTATGTCGCCACGATTGCGACGCTGCTCGCGCTCAACTCATTCCCGCTCGTCCGTTTGCTTCTCGCGCCGGAGCTTTTCTCCAATTCCCGCCACCGCTGAAGAAAAACGTTCGCGTCGACCGATAACCCAAACAGGAGATGCTGCGCACCCTGGCCAAAACCCTCGTGGTTCTCGTGCTGACGCTCGGCGGCGGCGTGGGTCTGTACCTCTATTTGCAGCACAACTCCGCCGCCCGGCAAATCGCCCGGCTCGAAGAGCAGAAGCAGGAGCTGACGCAATTCGTCCAGCGCCTCTCAACCGAGAAGCGGGTTGCCGATGTGATCGTCTCCAGGACCGAAACGATCGATCACGTCCTGCACACCACGCTGCTCTTCGTCGAATACGACAAGAAGGGCCAGCCGCTGCCCGCCAAGACGCTGGTCGTGCAGGGCGCGATGATTCACTTCGACGCCCTGGTCATTAAGTTCGACCGCGACTTCGTACAGCGCAACGATCCCCTCCGCGGCCACTCCATCGCGCTCTTCACCAAAGTTTACGGCGATCATCAGGCCCCCGAAGCCGCCACGCCGATCGATGATCCGAACTCGGCCCCCGAAGTCTACCGCGGCGCCGCGGCGCAGGTCACGCAGTTTGAAACCGCCCTCTGGAAAGACTTCTGGCGTCTGGCGAGCGATGAATCTTTTCGCGCCGGCTTCGGCGTTCGCATCGCCAACGGCCAAGGCGTCTGGGGCCCGCTCGAACCCAACAAGCTGTACACGCTCACCCTCGAATCCTCCGGCGGATTGAATCTCAACTCCGAACCCATGCGCGGCATCTACCGAGAAGCCCTCAAACAATCCCCCCCTGCCCCCCCCGCCGCCACCCCCGCCTCGGCGCGAATTGAGTAGCGTCACGCCGCGGCGACGGCGTACAATTGCACCATGAAGATCGTCATCGAGAAGCACTCTGACGGATTTGTCGCCTACCCCCTGGGGCTCAAGGGCGTGGTCATCGGCCAAGGCGACAGCTACGAGCAGGCGCTGGCGGATGTGAAATCGGCGATCCGATTCCACATCGAAACGTTCGGGCCTGATGTGCTGGAAGGCGATGCCGACGTTCTCGATGCGTATCTGGTCGAAGAGCAGGTCTCCTGATGCCGAAGTTTCCGGTTGATGCGCCCAAAAACCGCGTGATCCGGGTCTTGGAGCGGCTGGGCTTCACCCTCGTCCGCGAGCGAGAACATATCGCGATGAGCCGGCAGAACGCCGACGGAACGTCAACACCCCTCACGCTGCCCAACCATTCCACCCTCAAGAGCTCAACCCTCCGCGCCATCTGCACGCAAAGCGGGATCAGCCGAAGCGACTTCTTAAAAGAATATGATCGCGCTTGAGGAACGCCGCTTCAACACAGGTCCATCGCTTCCGACCCCTCCGCCTGGCTTCTCGTCAAAAAAGTTTTGCCACCGATGGGGCACAGATTTTCACAGATGAAAGAGCAATTCCTCTTCATCGGTGTCCATCCGTGCCCCATCCGTGGCTAACGATTTCAAGCCGCCAGCTTCGGCACCGTCTCCATCACCGCCATCGTCGTCAAACTCCCGCCGCCGCCGAAATTCACGAGGAACTGCGCGGGCGTGCCCATCGCCGTTGAGCGGACGGCCATGATCTGGTACGTCGCCGCCGAGATGGGGCTGGGCAGCGTGGGATCAA
>JBBRYX010000039.1:0-17915 GCA_038237225.1 Tepidisphaerales bacterium
CTGCGGTGCGTCTTCACGCATCAGCGTCAAATACGGGGCGACGAACCCCCACTCGTCATCCGTGACATCGCTTGGGTAAGGCTTCCTTGCCATTCAGCCTATACCCGCCCAAGCTACTCAAAGTTCATAACACGCTCTAGCGGCGGCCGGTTCAGTTCAATAGACTTGATGCGGAGTGCGACCGGCGCCTCTGGCGAAATGCTGGCCTCGTGGCGCACTCCGCATAAAGTCCTCTTCGTTATTTGACGGAGGCAGATGGGACTCTTTCTCGCAATGTCGTCAGTCGTCGGCGCGCAGACCGCCGAAGTGGAGGCTTGCGTCCGCGACTACGTTGCTGACCGACAAGGTTCGCTTGAGCGTGTCTCTGGCGATCTGCCGGAAGCCCAAGGAGCTCGTCTGTTTGAATCGGTAGGTGGCGTGACGTTTGTCTATCCCGATGCGTTCACAGAATGGGATGATGTTTCGGCCAAGCTGTCAGCCGATCTCAAAAAGCCGACGTTTTCATTTCACATACACGACGGCGACTTATGGATGTTCGTTCTGTTCGTTAACGGTGCGGAGGCCGTGAAGTTTAACCCAATTCCCTTCTATTGGGGGGAATTGGAATCGGCAGAGCGGGCAAAGTGGTTGCCGACCGCGCAAGACCTCGCGCAGTACGTTCCTGGCGTTCGCGCCGAAGAACTTGCAACGTACCTTGTCGAGTGGCCGGAGGAAGGCTTACCCGGCAAAGCACATTCCGACGACGAGTTCGAATTCATCGATTGGCAGGTCGTGGACTTCATGCGGCGATTGGGCTTTAAATACCCCGATCCCGGTCAAGGCATCACATTCCGCTTTAAGGTGAAGCGGCGGCGCTGACGGCGGAACGGCCGTCGAATAACCAAACGACTATGAAGCCGTTTGCCGGTCAAGCGTGATTTGGATGTGGGCGCGTTTTTTTGTCTTTTACATTTTGAGTTCTTCTCTTCTTCTCTGTGGCGTCGACTCGGCGGTGCATTCACCTCGGAAAACGGGACAGTCCCGCGGCTCCCCCCGCCCAAGACAACGCCAGAGGGTCCGGAGTCATTTTCATTGTTGGCAGCGCGAATGCGGGGGGCGAGGGGACAAACCCGAAACGTCTGATTCAATCGACCCAACAAAGGAGCTACCCATGGCCGACGATTACATTCCGCGTCCTGATCCGGAGTTCAATACCTGGCAATCCAACTTCGTCACCTACGCCAACGCCAACGCCAACGCCAACCTCGTACCCCTCGGTCTGGGCGCGGGGGACATGACGCCGATCACCACCGCTCAGACGGCATGGGGCACGGCGTACACCGACAACGTCGCTAAGCAGAACGAGGCGCAGGCGGCGCGGCAGCTCAAGGACATGAAGCGCGCGGCGTACGAAGGGCGATCCGGTTGGTTTTTTTGATGTCGGGGTTATTGGCTGGGAAGACGATGCGAGTGCGCTGCCAGCGCATCTAATCCTTCTTTTCTTCGTCCTCGGCATCGGCGGGGGCGGCGGTGGCGTCTTCCCTGATCTGGTCCTTCTTCTTGGACTTGGATTTCCTGGCTTCGGCGACGTCGACTTCCTCAAACGTGGCTTCTTCGAGGATCTTATCGACCGCTTTCTGCTCGCGCATCTGGACGAACATGTTCTGAAGCGTGCCGTCCTTGGACATGTCCTGCTTGAGCTTTTCCGGGCGCTTGCCTTGCTGCGCGGCGATCATGGCGATACGACCGTTCAGCTCCGATTCCTCGACATCGACATTCTGATCGGTGGCGATCTTCTGGAGGATGAAGAAGAGCTTCAGCTCGCGCTGGGCTTCGTCGGCGGCGCCGGCCTGGAAGCGCGCGATGTTCGCCTGGATCTGTTCCTGCGGCACACCCTTCATCAGCATGTCGACCATCCGGCGCTGGACGGTTCGCTCGGTCTGCCGATCCGAAAGGCGCGTCGGGACGTCGAAGTTCACGGTATCGAGCAGGTGCTTGTAGATCTGGTCGCGCATGGACTGCTGGACGTCGAACTTAATGCGCTCCTCCATTTGCTCGCGAAGCGCTTCGCGCAGTTCTTTTTCGTTTTCGAAGCCGAGGGATTCGAGGAATTCCTGGTCGATCTCCGCGAGCTCGAGCTTCTTGAGGTCCTTGAGCGTGACCTCGATCTCGACGTCTTTGCCTTTGATGACTTCGTTGGCGTTTTCATCATCGACGTGAGTCTTGATGTCGCGCTTTTCGCCGGACTTGAGGCCTTTGAGCTGCTCGTCGAGATCGTCGATCTGGATCCCACCGATCTGACCGGGGCGGGCCATGATGGTTGCATCGTGCTGGTGCCCGACGACGTTGCCGTCGACTTTGACGTGAACATCGCCGAGGAGCTGGTCGCCCGCTTCGACGCCGCGGTCTTCAACCGGGACCAGCGTGCCTTGCTGCTCGCGGAGGTTCTGCATCGCCTGGTCGATGTGCTCGTCGCTGACGGTGATCGACGGGCGCTTGATTTTGATTCCCTTAAGCTCGGGCAGGGTGATGTCGGGTTGAACTTCAACTTCAAAGGAGTAGGTGAGCGGCCCGGACTCCGGAAGCTGGATGAGATCGGGGTTGTCGAACGTCGGCTCGCCGATGACTTGAAGGTTGTTCTTCTCAACGGCCTGCTCATAGCTCTCGGAGATGAGCGAGCGGCGGACTTGTTCCTTGACATCAGAGCTAAACCGCTTCTCGATCAGCTTCTTCGGCGCGTGCCCCGGACGGAATCCCGGGATCGCCGCCTGCTGGCGAAGCTCTTTGAACTGCTCCTCAAGCTTGGTCGCGATCCGCTCCTGCGGGATTTCAACCGACACGCGCTTGGTGGCGGGTCCGGCTTCCTCGATCTTGATCGGGTAAGTGAACGCCGGCTCTTCGGTTGCGGTGGCGGTGGTTTCTGCGGTGTCTTGTTCGGCCATGATCGTCCTCTGTCACAAAGGTAGTCTGTTTTTTTAAGCCCCGCATGATAGGGGCGCTGGGTGGGTTTGGGAAGGGGGCGGAGGAGTTTCCGCGAAGGCGCAAGCGACCGCTGGCGGGGTTGGCAATGGGTGCGCGTGGAGTGTGCGAGGTTATGGAATCGCCGGGCGGTTCGATTTTGTCGGTCCCGCCATACCGGGATCGTTGGGTTCCCTCAGGTAAAGCAGTCCCATCATGTTGTCGTCCCTTCCGAAGTCGATCGGGCCGGTCCATGATGAACTCTCGCCGGTGGCGTGCGTGTGTTGGACGAAGTTGAATCTTAAGAACGGCGGGATGCCCTTGTTCTGTTCCATGATCGCTTTCCACGGAATGGCGACTTCGCCTTTCCACGTTCCGGCGTCCATCTTGGCGAAGTAGCGGATGCCGGCGCCTTCGTACGGTTGCCAGGGATCCTGGTACTGCCTGGGATCTTGTTTTCGTTCGACCCAGTGGCCGGTGGGTTTGCAGACGACGTGGAGGACGGGGCCGAGGGTGTTGTCGGCGAAGAGAGGCTGGATGAGGATTTCGGCAAGGTCTTCACCCCAGGCTCGGCGGAACTGGTAGTCGACGAAGTTCCGGGACTGATTGATGGCGCCGGTGGACATGCCATCGAACTTGAAGGAGACGTAGAAGTTTTCATCCGCCCAGCCGGTGAACACCTGCGCGTTGTTGGATGCGTACTGAAGCTCCTGTTTGTGAAGCGCGGGACGGTTGAACATTTTGACCATCGGACCGGCCTGGATGGCGTCGGCTTCGTTCCAGTCATCGAGATGGCCGTCGATCTTAAGCACGCCGGGCGGCAGACGATCGGAGGCCGCCACGGGGACGACGAGCTTCATCTTGGTCTCGGAGCGATTGTAGCCGTTGGTGAAAGTCAGTTCCGCGGGTCGGTGATCGTCCGCATCGACGGCGGTGAGGTTGAAGCGCGAATCCATCGCGCAGCGCTGCACGCGATAAGTCGGAAGCGCCGGAATAACGGCGGGCTGCGGTTTCACTTCCCAGCCCTTGGGCATCGCGGTCCACTGGAGAAGATTCTGATCGTAGCGAAGATCCGAAGCGTTGTAGATGTCCACGCCGACGCGGAGGGTGAGCCATTTGGAGGGGGAGATTGCGCCGGGGGGAGCGGGGGCGCGGGTGGGGCGATCGATCTGCCATTGGACCGTGCGGTTCATAACGACGGGCTGCTCCTGGGGAGCGCACCAGCGGAGGATTTGGAAATCCAGGGCGTCGCGCTTCGCGTTGTCGAGCGGCAGGCCGGGACGGCGGAGGAGAATGCGCGAAGCGAGAAGGCGCAGGGCTTCGTTCCACGCTTCGTGATCACTGGTGCCGCACATGAGCGGGTAAGTCGGATCGGGATTCTGGCCCGCGGCAATTTCGACGGGCTTGCAAATCAGGCGCGCGATGAGCGCGGCGTTGGGTGCGTCGCCACGCTGTTTCGTAAGAAGGAGGTACTCGTAATCCTGCTGCGCGCGGCGGAGCCATTTGAGCTGAATGGAAGGGACGGGTTCATCCACCCCAAACCATTGGCCGGGGTAGAACCAGATCAGGTCATTGGGATCGGCGGGCTGCCGCGGGTTATCCACGCGGGGCAGGGGCGAACCCCAAAGCACGATTGAAGCATCGCGCCAGAAGGCGTAATACGACCAGACGCGAACATCCCGCTCGTCGCCGCCGGCACCGACGTAGGGGACCAAGCCGGCGAGATCCGTGCGGAGCCAGTGCTGGGGTTTAGCGGTGTTTTCCGGCCAGCTTTTAATTGGCGCGGCGAAGACGATGCTCGGGGAGGCCGTGAGAAGTCGATCGGCCGTCTTCGGCTGGATGAAGTTCTCATTGCGGGAAGACGAAAGCTGAACCTGGTCATCTTCCAGCGGAAGCGTCACGCGCAGCTTGGGATGTCTGTCTAAAATCTCAGCGGCTTTGGCGGAGAGTTCCAACGCTTCGGTGCTGGAGGGACGAGTGTTGGCGACGGACTCCATCCAAACCGGCGATTTGTTCAGCCAGTTCTTCTGATCGAAATGGGCGGCGGCCTGCGACCAGTAATCCAACTGCGACGCGCGCTCGACCTGATCGAGGTAATCGACGGCGGGCAGGGGCCAGAAGGCAAGCGGAATCTTGTCCGCAAAGCTTTGCCCCGTGAGCCAGGGCTCAATGACGGTGTCGAGATCATCCCAGTCGATTCGCGTCTTCCCCAGTTGCCATTTCACAACCGGCTGGAGGCGGGGGATGATCATCTGCGTGCGGTGAGATTGGGCGAGCTTCTGGATCGAATCCAGAACCTTAACGGTGGGGGCGCAGCGCTCATCCTTCCGGCTAAGCAATCGCGGCGCGACGGTTTCGAACTGCTCCGGGTAAAGTCGCTTGAGGTCCTCCCAATCGAGCTTCGCGATCATCTGGAGGTGACGCTCATCGGGAAATTCAAAGTCATGAATCGTGATCTTGAGCGCGACCGATGCGAGCGGGCGGGAACGGGTTGACGAGATCAAGTCCACGGTGGCGATGTATTGTCCCGGCGTCGTTTGTGGCGGAACGTGGAGGTCAATCCAGAGAAGGAGGGGGGACGATCCGCGCGGTCGTTGACCGCGGGTTATCGCGGAGAGGGGATCGTTCGGATCGCGAAGGCTGGCGAGATCGAGTTTGCCGTCTTCGAACTCGGTGGGGAGGAGCGCGCGCGGGAGGGGATGATCCGAGACCGAGAGACCCGTCTGCCGGACATAGCCGGCCCGGTTGACATCCACCGGCATCGGGAGGATCTGCGCGGCTGAGAAACTCTTCGGCGAGATACTGGATTTGTTGCCGTCCAGTTGCGGCGCGTTGATCCGAAGCGAGTAGGTTGTCCTGGGGCCGGCGGCCGGGGTGGGAAGATCGGAGATCTGCAGGGCGAAGCTCGCCCACTCATTTTTGGCCGCGCCAAACACGATCGGCTGGTCATTCGGAACGGGCCGAACGGGATCGTTCAGATTGACCGCCTGGAGTTTCGCGGTGGAGCGAATATCCGTGGACTGCGCGGAGGAGGACTTGTCGCCCGGGGAGCAACCGCTCAGGCAAAGCAGCGAACAAAGAGTGAGCCCGAGGAGGGGGCTGAGTCGAGTGATCACGGGTACTTTGAGTATAGCGTTCGGGGTCAGCAACAAGGTCAGGCGGGATCGAAAACGACAGCGATCCGCGCAGCGATATTGTAACAGAATGGCGGGTCCCGAAAAAGCAGAATTGGCGGGTGTCGCCTCGACGGAGGGGGCTTATTATCGGACGTCTATGGATGGTCAAGCATCAACGAAGGGAACATGGGTGGCGGTGGGTGTGGTGTTGGCCGGATTAATGGCTGCGCTCGCCGGCCTTAAGTGGAGGCAGCTTGAGCCGAAGGTCCCCGCCACGCAGCCGGTGACCGCGGTTTCACAGAAGCGTTGATCTGGGCAAGAAGCCGCGATTCGTCATCGCGCGCAAAGGCGATCTGAAGCTGGGCGCGGTAGATGGGCGGCAGATTCTTCAGATTGTGAAGCGCCGCAAGTTTCGTCCAGTCCTTTTCGGTCGTGATGAGGATGTCGGCTCGATGTTGATCGGCTGAGGCGCGGAGCCTGTCGAGATCTCTTTCCGTGTAGGCGTGATGATCGGGAAAGCCGTGGGTGGCAAGGGCGGCGGGAAACTGAGCGTAGAACGATTGAGGGCTGGCGATGCCGGAGAAGACGATATGGCGTGCGGGGAGATCCTCAATGGGAATGAGGTTGGTGTTGCGGAGGAAGTGGGTAAGCGTGTGGGAAGATTCGTAGATCGGGATGTCGGAGGCGATTTCCGAGATTTGTAATTTCAAACTCGATAGCTCGTTTGTAGAAACCTGATTCGCGCGGGTGATCACGATGGCGTCCGCACGTTTGATCCCCGAGAGCGGTTCCCGCAAATAACCCCGGGGAAGGACGTGGTTATAGCCGAGGGGATTGATCGCGCTGATGAGAAGGAGGTTGAAGTCGCGGTGGATTTTGCGGTGCTGGTAAGCGTCGTCGAGAAGGACGAGGTTGGGTTTTGGGGATTGGTTTTCCGCGAAGGCGCAAGCGGCCTTTCGGTCGGGGTTGGCGATGATGTGGGCCTTTTGTCCGAGGTAGGATTGGAGCATTTTTTGTTCGTCGGAGCCTCCGGTGGATTCGGAGCGGTATCCTCGCATGAGGATGGCGGGGGTTAGGTTGTGTTGGATGAAATATTCGGCGAGCCAGCGGATGATGGGGGTTTTTCCGGTCCCGCCCGTTGTTAAGTTTCCCACGGAGATTGTGGGAAGCGGGAGGCGCTGGATTTTTTTGAGGCGGTGCTCGTAGGCGAAGTTGCGGACCCGCATGACTGTCGCGTACGCGGGTTCCACCGTCGCGAGCGCGACGCGGAGGAGGGCGGCTGAGAGGGAACGGTCGGAGCCGCTGAGGATCCGCTCGTGAAACGGTTTTGCTGAATTCGTCAAGCGGCTGCGATTGTAGTCGAAACCGCTCTCGTGACACGGGCAACCTGTCCCGTGTCAGGGGAGAAGTTGTGAGAGGTTGAAGGTGATCGGCGTTTTTGGGAGGTTGTCAAGATTGAAGTGGGAGAGCAGATCCGCGGCAGATTGCGGTGGGGTTGGCGCGAGGATTTGCGAGCATCGGGCGAGGAGCGAGAGGACTCGCGAAGCGCCAATGCCTTGACTGCGATAGTGTGAAAGCCGTGAGTCACCATGTCGTTTCGCGAGTCTTCTCCCGTCGGGGCCGATGATCAGGGGAAGGTGATAATAGCGGGGGATTCTCTCGGTGATCTTGAGTGCCTGGTAAAGGAGAATCTGACGGGGAGCAGAGTCGAGAAGGTCATCGCCTCGGACGATGTGGGTGATGTTCATGTCCGCATCATCGACGACGACCGCGAGTTGATAGGCCGGCGTACCATCCGCTTTGGCGATGACGAAGTCCCCTAAGTCTTTCGTGTTGAAGTTCTGTTCACCACGAAAGCCGTCGTTGAAATTCAATTTTCCCTCAGGGACGCGAAAGCGGATCGCGGGAGCGCGTCCGGAGAAAGCCGTCGCTTCCTCAGCAGATGCGAAGCGCTCGCGACAAGTTCCGGGATAGATCGTAGCGCCGTCTTCCGCGTGCGGGGCGGAGGCCGCGAGATCAACTTCTTTTCTCGTACAGATGCAGGGATAAGCAAGCCTCTCATCGAGAAGCGCCTGAACAACCGCGCGGTAGCGCGGCAGACGCGAAGATTGGTGGATCGGCCCTTCATCCCAATCCATGCCAAGCCAGCGGAGATCTTCGATTGCCTGCTGATCCGCACCCTTCTTAATCCGCGGCCCGTCGAGGTCTTCAATCCTGAGAATGATCTTCCAGTTGTTCTGCCGGGCAAGAAGCCAGTTCACCAGAAACGTGCGGGCGTTGCCGAGGTGCAGGGCGCCGGTGGGGCTGGGGGCAAGGCGAGTGATGTTCACGAGGAAATCCGAAATCCGAAATCCGAAACAAATTCGAATGACGAAGAAGCAATCTTTCAAACGGTGATTCGGTCATTCGAATTTTGAATTTGTTCCGGATTTCAAAATTCGAGTTTCGGATTTCATCAATGAATGGGTTGCGTGGCGGCAGATGGTTCATACATGAGGCTCGCCATGATGCCTTCCAAAAGCGCTTGGTCCAGCTTGTGTTGCTCGGCCGTCAGCCCACCGATGAAATTGAGTTCATAGCGGGCGAAGTCGGGGCCGTTAGGTACGAACAGCGTGATGGTCCAATCGAACGGGGTGGCGGTTTCCGTGTGCTCGTGATTGTTGGCGTCCGTGATGATCAATGGTGCTGGTTGCCCCACGGCCTGACGCGCAAAGATCTGCACGTTGTTGTTCGGGAGCTTCTTGAGTTCCGCCTTGAGAACGCGCTTCGTGCCCGGCTGGGTGGTCGCGAGTTCCTTCTTCGCGGCCCGCTGAATAATGTCGAGATCCTCCTGCTTTACCGCCGTGCGGGTAGAGAGCTGGATCTGCACATCGCCCGACGGCGTGGGCCCAGCCAGAACGACCACTGATCCACCGGCCAGGTTTTCAATCTTCCAAGGGACGGGGACGCTTGCGGAAAACGGCACGGGAATAAGCGTGAGACGTTTCCGCGGGCCGCTGAGAAGCTCCTGCGTGGTGGGGCGCGACGGCGCTTTATCAGGTTGAGCCTGCGCGTTGGCGGCCGCCTGCCTGGCGCTCGGCGACAGCGTGTTCTTGTCGTCGCAGGCGAGCGCAATCAAGGCGAGCAACGGGAGGAGCGCCAGTTTTTTCATTCGATACTCCTAGCTGATTCGGAGCCCTGAGCCGGGCACTGACATGGTGCATTCTCAGCTTGTTTTGCCGGATTGCAAGATGAGTTCGGAGGGCAATCAGGTTGACCGAAGCGAACGCAACTTAATGTGAAAAACAGGTCGGCCGTTCAACGTGATCAAAGGACAAAGTCGGGAGATAGCTGCGAGGCTTCCGTGTGCACTTCCCGCCGCGCATTGTGCTCGTCCCTGGCGACTTGCCCGTCGTGGAGATGGATCACGCGCTGGCACCGGTGGGCGACGGAGGGGTCGTGGGTCACCAGCATGATGGTTCTTCCCGTTGCCACGAGGTTGTCGAAGAGTTCCAGAATCTGCTGCCCCGTTTTCGAATCGAGCGCGCCAGTCGGTTCGTCCGCGAGAAGAATCAGAGGCTCATTCACCATGGCTCGCGCAATACAAACGCGCTGCTGCTGACCGCCCGACAGTTGCATCGGGCGATGGTCGAGGCGTTCCGTCAGCCCGACGCGTTCCGCAAGCTCCGTCGCCCGCCGCCGGCGCTCGATCGGCGGGATGCCCATGTAGAACATCGGGACCTCCAGATTCTCAAGCACGGTGAGTTGTTGAATCAAGTTGAAGTTCTGGAAAATGAAACCGATGCGTTGCGAGCGAATTTCCGACAGCTCATCATCCGGAAGCTGCGAGACATCCCGGTCGCCCAGGATGTAGGACCCACTGGTGGGCTGATCGAGACAACCCAGGATGTTCATCAGCGTGGACTTGCCCGAGCCGGATGCCCCCATGATGGCGGTGAACTCGCCTTCCACAAAGTCCAGGTTGATGTTGTTCAGCGCGCGAACCTCCACGTTCGTCCCCGGCTTGCGGTAGATCTTGTGGAGGTTGTTTACGGATGCGACGAGCGGCATCGGTGGATCATACCCGGGGAACCGCGGAATGTTGGGGAGCGAACGTCTCTCGTTCGCGAGTGCGAGAGGTTGCCTAGCCCTTTTTCGCAGCCGGACAAATTTCCCGAAGGTAGTCAAACGAGTAAATTCCCGAGTCGTGCTTGTCGGACCACTCGATCTTGAGCGCGTAATTCCCCACAAGCTGTGCGCTCACGACCGAAATCGCCCCGGAATAATTTCCCGGCAGGATCGTGAGCAACGACTTCTTCTTTTTCTCCCCCTCCCGAACCACCTTGCACTGCGCACACGGGCACATCGATCGCAGCAGCGACAGCGAGTAGTCGCAGTTCAAACCATCCTGCCATGCAATTGTCAGCTTCTCATCCCGCTTCAGATCGAGGCGCAATGGCGTGGTCTGCGGCGTCATGTCCCGATTATAGGAGATGCCGCGGCTACTTCATCCTCTGCCGATGAAACACGAACCGATGCTGCAACGCCTTGTCCCCGCGCCGATAATTAAACGTCGCACTGACCTCGCTCTCGCCATCCCAGTCCCAGTACAGCGCCTCATCCGGCGAATACATCGTAAGATATCGCGGCTTCGCGGAGACCGACTGATCCTCGAGGCAGTCTGCATCCCGCGCGTCCACGCGCGCCCCAATCCCAAACCCAATCGTCGGCCCCGACGGCGGTAACCGCGGACGGATGGGCGGAAAGATTAACTTGATGAACGACCCCGGCGCGATCGACTGCGATCGTAGCGGATGCGATTGCCCACCCGGCGAAACCACCGTGCTCCGCTCGCCCTCCAGCGCGATCGCATCCTCAGTCTCATTATAAATGCGAACCACCAATCGATTGTCGACAGCGCGAAACCGATACGTCAACGGCTCCACTGTCACGACATGATCTGTTTTAGTCCCGATATGGCCGCGCAGATTGTCCGGCGATGCGATGCTGTATTCATACCGCGCGCACCCCGTCACCAGCATCAGCAGGTTGAGCAGGATGGCCGGACGCAAGAAGTTCATTTGGTTGAAACTTCAGCGCCCATCTCCCCCATCTCCGCAGACGCAGTCCGCGCCTCATCCTGAAGATCGACGCCACCTGTCATCGCTCTCACGATTGGCGGGTTGATCGAATGATCCTCGAGATACCGCTCCTGATCCTTCGTCAATTCAAAATAAGCGTGCGTCAGTTCCATGCGATTCACGATGTCATGAGACGACAGTCCCGCCTGTCGCAGCGCCACAATTTCGTCCAGCGTGATGAATCCGTCTCGATTCAGATCGGCTGTTGAGCTTTTCGACACATCCGCTGCGCTGGCCGGACTCGATTTGGCTTTGTTCGCGGCTGCAACCGCTTCACGGCTCGCGTGCTCGCGGATTTTCTGCCAATCCGCTCCCACCAGCAAACCGCCACCTTCGGATCCGCTGGTCAAGGTTGTCAATAACCCGCCATCCCGCGGAATCACCGCGCCAGCGGCCATCGCGCTCCCGCCCAGGACGGTCCGGTCTCCCGCGGGCACTTCCGGGTAGTTCTGACAACCTGCTGCCGCACCCGCCAAAACTGCCGTTGACACCCCCAAAAGCCACTTTTTCAACAACATGGGGCAACTCCTTTAATACGGATTACCTCCATGCGAATCCCGTACCAGAAGCCGCCGGTAGAACCTCAGCCCAATCGCATCTGTGTTTCGTAGGGGCGACGCCTGCGTCGCGGTCGACGCGGAGCGTCGAATTTGCGGGTCAGGTCGCGGATGGACCGCGACCCTCGACGCAGGCGTCGCCGCTACAGAAGAGCCGAACCCATCCCCATGCGATAGCCCTGGGCCCCTCACGTCGCTGCGCCACACCCACGACGGATGACATTCCTCATCGAGTGTCCCCGGTTCAAATAGTGAAACTGCATTCAGCGACGATCGTTCCCCTCCCCGGAATCCATCAACTTCTCGTCCGTTTGCGCATACATAAGGACATCGAAGGTTGTGCGGGCACGTTTTGCCGCCGGGATGAGAGGGTCCTATGCATGTGCAGGATATCAAGCGCTGGCACTGGCTATCGATCGCAATCGTCATTGGCCTCGCCCTCTCATACGTCTGGGCGAATGTCGAATGGGGCGATCAACTGGCGACCATCGGCCAACCGGATTTCGAGCGCGGCCTCATCATCCAATATCCGCAACCCGGTCACATCTCCCGCGCGATCGTGCTCCCCCCGCAGGAAGGCAAAAGCAAAGTCGTCTGCGAGCAGCTTCGCCGGACCAAAGATCCGCGCGTGATGGAGTTCCGCCCGGTCGCCTTCATGGCGGATGTTCCGTACAAGAGCGACCGCTCCGGCGAGAGCTACCCAACCGTTTCAAAATATCTCGACAACGTCAGATCGAACAACACAGCGCTTAGCGCCAAGTACGCCTGGTATCGCGAAACCTGGGCCGTTTACGCACTCTGGACCGGAGCGGCGGTCCTCCTGATCGGCGGCATCTGGCCCAGCGTCGTCAGCCTCATGACCGGTGGCGGCCTGGGCCTCCAACGCGCCGAAAAAGATCCCGAATACGATCTCGATCGCTTCGGCAAAGGCGAAAAGAAAGAGCAACCCGCATCCTCCCAATCCGACGCTCGACAACAGGACATGGATGAGCTGCGCCGCCTGGACGAAGAACTGGAGAAACGCCTGGCGTCTGGCGCCACCGCATCCACCAACTCCAACTCCGCCACCGAAATGTCCGAAGAACCCATGCGCGTCCTGGACGGCGGCCCCCTCGAAGTTGCCGCGATCCCAACGGAAGACGTTAACAAAGAATACGGCGGCGAGTTCTACCCCGTCATCAAAACGATCCACAAAAAATCAGACGACGCCTCGTAGAGGCGCTTCGGGTCTTTGCGTGGCATGGGCGCTCGCCCCTGTTCTTCGAACTGCATGGGCGAGACGCCCCTGCTACAAGAAGAAAAGTTACCGCTTCTCTCCAACCGCATCGCGCATATTCCCATCATGCTTCGCCAGAATCGCCCGCGCCTCATCCGCCGGAATCCCCCGCTTTTGCATCACGATCGCCACCTTCACATGCCCATCGGCATTCTTCAGCAACTCCATCGCCTCATCGCGATCGATGTGTGTGATCGTCGCCACAATCCTCGCCCCGCGATCCCACAGCTTCGTATTCGTTGCCCGCAGATCCACCATCAGATTTTCGTAAACCTTGTTCATCTGCACCATGCTGAGCGTGGAGATCATGTTCAGCACCAGCTTCGTCGCCGTCCCCGCCTTCAGCCGCGTCGATCCCGTCACCACCTCGGGCCCGGTCAGCGGCCGAATCACCACATCCACCTTCGCCTCGTTCGGCACCGGCTGCACGCAGGAAAAAAAGATCGTCTTCGCCCCCAGCTCCCGCGCACGCCTTAAGGCCCCGTGCACAAACGGCGTCGTCCCCCCCGTCGCAATCCCCATCACCACATCCTGCGGCCCGACCAGCTTCTCATCAACAATCGCCGCCCCTTGCTCCGCCGAATCCTCCGCCCCTTCTTTCGCTTTGAAAACCGCTTCCAATCCTCCCGCCATCAGCCCCTGCACCGTCTCCGGATCGGTCCGAAACGTCGGCGGACACTCCGAAGCATCCAGAACCCCGAGCCTCCCGCTTGTCCCCGCCCCGGCATACATCAACCTTCCTCCGCTCTTGAGCGCCGGCACCACCAGCTTGATCGCCGCCACGATATTCGCCTTCTGTTCCGCCACCGCCGCCACCGCACGCGCATCCTGCTGATTCATCAACCCCACCGCGTCCTCGATGCTCATCGCATCCAGGTTCATCGACTCCGCCAGCCGCTGCTCCGTCAATAAGTGAGACCGATCATTCATGCTCCGCAGCATACGGAAAAGCCGGCGTGGGTAAATCTTCAACCCGAATAGGCGTCAAGAGACTCTCCACCCGTCAGCCGCCCCGCTTGCGGGGAGCGTTCTTTCCCCTCCCGGTATCCCGCAAGAGCTTCGGGGTAAGCATCGCGTGCTCACTTCCGCCGACGTATCCCCAACCCCAATCCCAAAACCAGCATCACCCCCACAGGCTCCGGCACATAAGTCACCTCCAGAACCGGCCGGCCCGCCCCAATCCCGAACTCATTCGAGTTAAACCGCCACCCATTCGTCCCCGTCGGTATCACCACCCACCCATCATTCGCCGCCCCATTCACGTATGCCTGAAGCGTCGTCGTCACATCAAACGTGATCCCCTCGCTCGTTACCGTCGGCGTCAGAATCCCATCCGCAACCAGCGCCGCCTCCACGCCGTTCGTCGAGACGCCCCCATTCAGCAAACTCCACGTCGAACTCTCATTCCAAGGCACGAGCATCCGATGCAACTGCATCGCCACCGCCGACTCATCGTTTGCGTTCCCTCCCGTTACCAACGTCAACTTTGCAAACTTAATCACCGCCCCCAGCGGGATCTGATTCGCCTCGGATCCAACAAGATTCTCAAACCGCACCAGCCCCTGTGACGCGGGTGAACCATCCGCCACCAGCGTGGCCGCCGTCCCATGAGTCGTTGTCGGATTCGCGCTCTCGATCCAAGTGTCATGCCCGTCCGAATATCCATTGCCCTGCCGAAATGCTTTCGTCACCGCCGCCGGAGCCCCGGCCTCCGCCGTCCAGATATCCTGGATCGGCGCCACATTCGCCGACACCCCCGCGTGCGACAGCCCATACATATCCTCGATCGTTCGCGCCAGGTTGTGCAGGTTCCAGTTCGTGTTCGACACCACGTTCCGCACCATCGGCCCATAAAACAGCGTTGGGATCTTATTGTTCTGCGAGTGATCGTCCTCATCCCAGGTCACGATCAGCAAACTGTTGTGCGTCATCGCCCAGTTTGCATATCCCGAGAGGTTGCTCGACAGCCACGTATCCGCCTGCCCGATCGTCCCATCGTGCATGTCGTTCTGCTCGTTGGGCACAACCACCGACACCCGCGGCAGGAGCGAATAATCGCTCGGAAAGCTGCTGAACGGCACGTTCACCGCCGCCGCCAACTGGTTCGCCCCCGGCGTCGGTCCCGTCGCCTGCCAGTTCACCCACGGATTATGCTTCCGCACGTACTGATTCTGATTCACATCGTTCGTATAGCTGTCGCCCGTGTATCCCACGGACGGCTGCGTCTCCGAATACCCGCCAAACGAATACCCTTGATTGATCAGCGAAGCCCCCCAATTCGGCGTCGTGAACGGTACATTCGTCGGCGTCGAGTCATCGATTACGCCCTGCGCGCTGCCTGAAAACAAGTGCAGATAATTCGGCTCACTCGGATGCGTGATCGCATAAAAGTTCGAAAGATTCGCCCCCGCATTCGCCAGCGAATTGATGTACGGCGCCGCCGTGTTGCCGATGATATTCTGCTCCGCCGTGTTTTCCTCGATCACAATCACCACGCGATCCGGCAACGGAAGCTGCGCCAGAGCCGAAGCAGCCGACAAACCAACAACAATCCCCGCCAGGCGAACGAACATAAGCCCTCACTCTCGATTACAGATCCAGACAGGATACCCCATCAGCATCAGGTCGTCGCGACGAAATCCCCGCTATTTGCGTTGCACTTCCGCAGCGCCTCAAAGCTGCTCCACCGCATCTTCAAGCTCAACCGCGCCAACAACCATCGGACAATGCGGGCCATGATCCGCCAGCCCATTCATGATGATCTGCCCGCAATGCGCGCACCGGATCGGCTGAACCTTCCCACACTCCGCGCACCGATTGCGCCCCGTCTGAACATCAAATGCGCAGTACACGCAGCGCCGCCGGCTCGCGTTGCCGTTCCCAGCGTCGCGTTTCGGCTGATCCGGATCCGATCCATCCCGGCGCAGCAACACGACAATCCATCCAATCGCGGCAACCAGCGCGAAGGCGAGCGTGAATGTGAGCCAGCCGGTGTCCTGCATCGGACCGAAATCTACCATGCCCCAAGCCCAAGCTGGTGTTGTTTTTCACGATTGATTCAGAATTTCCTTAGGCGCGGCTTTTGCCATTGCCCCCGATGGACCGCGCGAGGTTAGCCCGAGCTTGCCGTTCATAACGGCTGGCGAACGTGTCGGTTGCATAGATTCTTGATCGGTCGAGAAACCGTTGAAGAATCTCCCCGCGTCCCACCCCGTAAGCCGCATCATCCAGATGCCGGTACTCTCGCCGAATCGATTCACCATTGGCATCAAACACGCTCGGCGCCGCGCCCAGCGGCGAAAGATCGATATCTACAATCACCCGCTCATCCTGCGTCGCCGGCGGCCCAACATGCCGCGTCGCAAGGATCAGCCCGCAAACTCTATCAATCAGTTCCCCGCTCGCGCCAAGTTTCGACAACGCCTCACGAGCAATGTCTGCCGACTTTTCTTCATTGTCCAGCCGATCCGCATCATAGACGCAATCATGAAACCAGATCGCCAGCTCAACAGCATCGCAGTGCTCGCAGTGGCTGCGGACGCCGTCCAGCTCCGCAAGGCTTGCCGTGATATGGCGAATGTCATGGTAGTGGCGATCGGATGCGGTATAGCTCTCAAAAAGGCGATTGAAGGCCTCCGCACCCCCGCCCAAGCGCAGCCGGGCGAGCAGGCCATCAAACCGAATCGAGAGTTGATCGCGATCAACAGGGGACATGTGCGCGTGGCGAGATTTCAACGTCCATCCTACCGTGCTACCGGTGGCGTTGCGAGACATCGCTCAAACTCCAAGATCCTGTCCGTTGCACTTCAAAAATCTTGCAGCAACTCCAGCGGGCACATGATATATATTCACTCTGATCACGTCTGAGTCGTCAGCCAATCCATCCGGAGATCTGTTCTATGGCAAGCCTAATCAATCGCGATCTCTTCGCAGCCGTATATCACGCAACCTGCGAAATCACACGCTCACAATCCACCTTGATTCCCACCCAGTTGATGATGTCCGATCAGCCGCTGCTCCGGGTCGTGGATATGCAATACTGCCCCGGCTTAAAGACGATGAAGACAGCAAGACTCACGATCCAGGATGCGGACGGTGCCAAGACGATCTTCAACGAAACCCACGACGACAAACGCTGGTCCGGCACGGGTCACGGCCTCGCGCTCGCCAAAGACCAAGGCGCCCTTTATTGCTCCCTCAGCAGCGGCGCGCTCTGCGCCGAGATGGCCCACTATAACCAATGGCTTCCCAAAAATGGGTCCGGCGCCCGCGAACTACCCAAGGCGTTTTCGCCGCGCGCGACCGTGCATCAAAAGGCGCTGTTTCGACTTCGCCCCGTGCAGGGACTTCTGGTTGTCGATTTCTCAAAATACAATACCCATCAACAAGCTTTCTTTGATCGGCTGGACCGCGACCCCAATGTCGCTCAGGAACTGAAGAAGGCGAACCTCACAAGCACCAGCATCGCCTGCCGTCAGGGCGAGGACTACAGCTGCTCGCGCGGAGTTGCCCTGGGACTGGCGGCAGCGACTTCCCCAGCATACGACGGCATTCTCGTACAGACCGCGCGCGACAATCCCGCCATCCGAGATGACGGGGACAACATCGCTCTTTTCGGCCCCAATCGCATGCCGCACAGAAAGCTGAAGGTGGAATGTGCCGTCGCGCCCGTCGCCCTGGATCAGCAGCGCATCGAGCTGCGTCACATCGGATACTAAATAACCGTGCGTGATTCGGCGCTGATTGTCATCCTGAGGTAAAGGATCTGGCCTGAATTGCTCACCAGGCAGATCCTTCGGAGTACCTCAGAGGATCTGAATTTTTAGTAGCATGGGCGTCTCGCCCCAGGTCTTATGAATAACAAGGGCGAGACGCCCATGCTACAGTTGTAAAGGTCACCAACAAAAAG
>JBBRYX010000040.1:0-17627 GCA_038237225.1 Tepidisphaerales bacterium
GCTGATCGTCTTGGACTGCCCCGTCAACATCACCTCGAGCGCCGCCCCCGAAACACCCTCCACCGCAATCTGCTCCCAAAGCGGCTTCCCCTTCGCATCCGCCATCGAAATCCCAAGCAGCGTCTTCGCCGACCGATTGGCCAGGAGGATCCGCTGCTGCCGATCCACCGCCACCAATCCCTCGCTCATGGATGAGATGATCGTCAGCAACTGGGGAATTCTAAGGGGACAGGATTCGTTTTGCCTGGCTGGGCCGCACCGACTGGATTATCCCCATGCTGCGGAAAACGAAACGAATCCTGTCCCCTTGGATATCTCTCTCCGAATCCTGTCCCCTTGGATATCTCTCTCCGAATCCTGTCCCCTTGGATATCTCTGCGGAAAACGAAACGAATCCTGTCCCCTTGGATATCTCCCCTTGGATATCTCGAAACGAATCCTGTCCCCTTGGATATCTCCGCCTTCTTTCCAGAGTCGTGTCGCCGAACCGCCGCCGCCTACTCTTGCAGTGCCAACGGTGAAGGCATCTCGACGCCGCAATGCCGACACCGCCTTCGCCACGGGTTCGAACCTAACCAGGTTAAGACAAACCTTCCACCACAGCTCGGGCAGCGAAAGGCCATCACCTGGAACCAGGTTAGGAAGTACATCGCAGCAGCGAAGAACCATCCGATGCCCACGAACGGAGCGAAGAGATCCGCGAATCCGTGATCCAAGACTAATAGGATCGGAAACCATATCCCAAACCACGCGATCATGGCCGAAATGATCCAGAGCATGCGCCTTCGAAGTTGAATGAGCCTCCGCCATGCAGCACGCTTGGCCTGCTGATTGAGCTCATAAAACGGGTCGGAATGCATCAGCCGCTAATTCTAACGCTGGGCTTCGATGACCTCTCCTATAATTCGTGCACATTCATCAAGCCCCGGGGAAGAATAGCGAGGGGGCGCTAAACGGGTCACAACTGACAACTCCCCCATCCCCGTTGTACGATACGGGGATGACGGAGACAGCGGGAAGCGCGGGAAGCGCGGGAAGCGCGGGAAGCGCGGGAAGCGCGGGAAGCGCGGGCAATCGGTTCAGGGCGGCGGTGGAGGCGGAGCGGCCGTTGCAGGTGGTGGGGACGATCAATGCTTACTGCGCGATGCTGGCGAAGCAGGCGGGGTTTCGGGCGATTTATCTATCCGGGGCGGGGGTGGCGAATGCTTCGTTTGGGTTGCCGGATCTGGGGATCACGACGCTCAATGATGTGCTGGAGGATGTGCGGCGGATCACCGGGGCGACGGATGTGCCGCTGCTGGTGGATGGGGATACGGGGTTTGGGGGGGCGTTCAATATTGCGCGGACGGTGAAGGAGTTGATCAAGGCGGGGGCAGGGGGGGTTCATCTGGAGGACCAGGTGGCGGCGAAGCGGTGCGGGCATCGGCCGGGGAAGGCGCTGGTGACGGCGGGGGAGATGGTGGATCGGTTGAAGGCGGCGGTGGATGCGCGGGGCGAGCCGGGCCAGGGGGGCCAGGGGGGGTTTGTGATTATGGCGCGGACGGATGCGCATGCGGTGGAGGGTTTGACCGCGGCGATCGATCGGGCGAATCAATATGTGGCGGCGGGGGCGGATATGATTTTCGCCGAGGCGTTGACGTCGCTGGAGGAATACAAGAAGTTTACGCAGGCGGTGAAGGCGCCGGTGCTGGCGAATTTGACGGAGTTCGGGAAGACGCCGCTGTTTACGCTGCATGAGATGCGGGGGGCGGGCGTGCGGTTGGTGCTGTATCCGCTGACGGCATTCCGGGCGATGAGCGCGGCGGCGGTGCGGACTTATGAGACGGTTCGGCAGGATGGGACGCAGAAGTCGCTGATGGGGCGGATGCAGACTCGGGAGGAGCTGTATCGGGTGTTGGACTATCATGCTTATGAGAAGAAGTTGGATGAGATGGTTGGGGAGGAATAGGCAAGAGGCACGAAGGCAAGAGGCAAGAGGCAAGAGGCAAGTTGATAGAGGAGCTACGCAATGGCAGAGGGTAAGAAATCGGTGATGTTGTCTGGGCAGTCGGCGGGGCGGACGGCGATTTGTACGGTGGGAAGGGAAGGGAAGGGGCTGCATTATCGGGGGTATTCGATTGAGGATCTGGCGACGGGGGCTTCTTTTGAAGAGGTGGCGTTTTTGTTGCTGCATGGGAAATTGCCGACCCAGGGGGAGCTGGATGCGTTTCAGAAGCGGTTGATTGCGAATCGGGGGTTGCCGCTGGATTTGGCTTATACGCTGCAGAAGATGCCGGCGGATAGTCATCCGATGGATGTGATGCGGACGGGATGCTCGATGCTTGGGTGTCTGGAGCAGGAGAAATCGCACGATCAGCAGATGGCGATCGCGGAGCGGTTGCTGGCGGTGTTTCCGTCGATCTTGATGTACTGGTATCAGTATCACCGGACGGGGCGGGCGATCAATGTGAAGACGGATGAGCCGTCCATTGCGGGGCATGTGCTGCATTTGCTGCACGATAAGCCGCCGAGCGAGGTGCAGCGGCGGGCGCTGGATGTGACGTTCATTCTTTATGCGGAGCATGAGTTTAATGCGTCGACGTTCACGGCTCGTCTGATTACGTCGACGATGAGTGATTTTTACTCCGCGGTTACCGGGGCGATCGGTGCGTTGCGCGGGGCGCTGCATGGCGGAGCGAATGAAGGGGCAATGGAATTGATCGAGCGGTTTCAGGGGGCGGATGAAGCGGAGAAGGGGATCCTGGAGGCGCTGGGTCGGAAGGAAAAACTGCTGGGGTTTGGGCATCCGGTTTATACGGTGATCGATCCGCGATCGGATATTGTGAAGGGGCAGGCGAAGAAGCTGTCGGGAGCGGTTGGGGACAAGCGGTATTACCCGGTTTCGGAGCGGATTGAAGCGGTGATGATGCGGGAGAAGAAGCTGTTTCCGAACTTGGATTTTTATGCGGCGAGCGCGTACCACTTCATGGGGATTCCGACGCCGATGTTCACGCCGATGTTTGTGATTGCGCGGACGAGCGGTTGGAGCGCGCACATCATTGAGCAGCGGAGCGAGAACAAGATTATTCGGCCAGGGGCGGAGTATGTGGGACCGGAGCCGAGGGGGTTTGTGGGGATGGAGAAGAGGTAGCGATACCCGTTTGGGTCTACAAACGTCGGTAGACTTCGCGGCGATGGGCGACGATGGCTATCTCGACGAGTTGGCGCGAATCGTCAACCCGGTAGACGACCCTGTAATCCCCGACGCGAATGCGAAAGAGGTCGGGGCGGCCGGTCAATTTAGTCGAACCTGATGGACGAGGGTTGTCAGCAAGGGCGAGAATTTTGGGCTTTATGCGCCGGGCGGTTCCTCGGTCGAGGCGGGTGTACAGTTTCTTCGCTGTTGGCGTGAGAGAACGGAGTACGCCATTCTCAGATTCCCATTTTCTTGAAGACTTGATCTGCCGGAGCACGTCGCGGATTGGAGAGACGACGCAGGGATTCAGCGATGTCTCCGCGTTCTTGGTCGCTGTTGCGATGCCTGGCGGAAGTTGTGTTTCCTTTTTGCGCGGCCTTTGCTTTGAGTTGCAAATATTCACGTTCGGGTAAAACCACGAATTTGCGTCCGGCGAGATTGAGTGCGGCAGGGGGCATGTTGGATGTCCTGGGGAGATGATAGCATCTTTCGACTTAACGGTGAAGTTGAATCTCAGCGCATGTCCCGGCTTGGCGGCGGAAAAGGAATTGTCAATGGTTCATGAAACGAACGCCGAGCGTCCGGAGGCGGATGGGTTGCTGGTGGAGATTGCGGATTATGTTTTGTCGAGGGGGATTGAGAGCGTGGAGGCGTATGACACGGCGCGGCTGTGTCTGATGGATTCGGTCGCTTGCATGTTGATGGCGCTGGAGTTTCCGGCATGCACGAAATTGTTGGGGCCTGTGGTGCCGGGGGCGGGGATGGCGGGGGGGGTTAGGGTGCCGGGGACGGGGTATGAATTGGATCCGGTGATGGGGGCATTTAATATTGGGGCTCTGGTTCGGTGGCTGGATTTTAATGATACGTGGCTGGCGGCGGAGTGGGGGCATCCTTCGGATAATCTGGGGGCGATTCTTTCGTGCGCGGATTACCTGGGGCGAAATTCGAAATCCGAAACCCGAAATCCGAAGGGAACTCAAAATCCGAAATCCGAAATTTCGGAGCCGAAGAGTGCTTTAACAGTGCGGGATGTGCTGACTTGGATGATCAAGGCGCATGAGATTCAGGGGGTTCTGGCGATGGAGAATTCATTTAACCGCGTGGGGCTGGATCATGTGCTGCTGGTTCGGGTTGCGAGCACGGCGGTGGCGACGGCGATGCTGGGGGGATCGCGCGAGCAGGTAATTCATGCGGTGTCCAATGCGTGGATCGATGGGGGCGCGCTGCGGACTTATCGGCATGCTCCGAATACGGGATCGCGCAAGAGTTGGGCGGCGGGGGATGCGACGAGCCGGGCCGTGCGATTGGCGCTGATTGCGCTGACGGGGGAGACGGGGTATCCATCGGCTCTGAGTGCGAAGACGTGGGGGTTTTATGATGTGCTGTTTAAGGGGCAGCGATTTGCGATGGCGAGGCCGTTTGGAAGTTATGTGATGGAGCACGTGCTGTTTAAGGTGTCGTTTCCGGCGGAGTTTCATGCGCAGACGGCGGTGGAATGCGCGGTGGCATTGCACGCGAAAGTGAAGGATCGGCTTCCCGAGGTTCAACGGATCGTGATTGAGACGCAGGAGTCGGCGGTGCGGATTATTGATAAGACGGGGCCGCTGAATAATCCGGCGGATCGGGATCATTGCATTCAATATATGGCGGCGGTGCCGCTGATTCATGGGGATTTGCGGGCGGAGGATTATGAAGATGAGGCGGCGCGAGATCCGCGGATTGATGCGCTTCGGCTGAAGATGCAGGTGATCGAGAATGCACGGTATAGCGCGGATTATCTTGATCCGGAGAAGCGGTCGATCGCCAACGCGATGCAGGTGTTTTTCGAGGATGGATCGGCGACAGAGCGGGTGGAGGTGGAGTATCCGATCGGGCATCGGCGAAGGCGTCAGGATGCGGTGCCGCTATTGTGGAAGAAGTTTGAGACGGCTGTGGGGAAGCGGTTTGATGGGAAGCGGGGGGGGGAGATTGGGAAGAGGTTCAGGGATTCGGCGGGGTTGGATGCGATGGGGGTTGAGGAATTCATGGGGATGCTGGTGTCGGATTAGTGGGTTGCCGCAGTCGGAAGCGCTCCCTGCGGTCGCGGCTCATCGGGAGGAGGGTTCATCCGTTGGTTTTGCTCGCTTCACCCCTTGACCGTAGTATTTCGGGATCGTGCGTCTTTTTATTGTTGCCAATACGGACAAGGCTCATGTTCGGCCGGCGTTGGACGCGCTGCTTCCGTGGCTTGGGGAGCGCGCGGAAATTGTGGGGATCGACACGGATCAGGAGGTTGATCTTCGGAGCGTTGATGCGGATACGATTCTCGCTCTGGGGGGCGATGGGACGCTACTTTCCGCTGCCCGGAGGCTTCAGGGGAAGCAGATTCCGCTGATGGGGGTTAATTTCGGACGGCTGGGGTTTCTGGCATCGTTTACGCCGGACAATTTTCGGCAGCACTTTCAGCAGCTTCTTCAAAACAAGCTGCCGATCAGTTCCCGGCTGATGCTGGAAGCGTCGATTGTGGATGCGTGGGTGACGTGCAATCTTTCGGATCCTTTCGAGGTGGCGCAGAAGCGCCGGCTTGTTGCGAGCGCGTTGAACGATGCGGTGGTCACGGCGGGGCCGCCTTTTCATATGATTGAGTTGGAGATTCGGGCGGATTCGGATACCGGGATCAAGTACTTCGGCGACGGGATGATTGTGTCGACGCCGAGCGGTTCGACGGCGTACAACGTTTCGGCGGGGGGGCCGATTGTTTCACCGGATGTTCCGGCGTTTTGCGTGACTCCGATCTGTCCGCACAGCTTAAGCTTTCGGCCGGTGGTGATCTCCGCGAGCACAAATCTGATCATACTTGCAGTCAAGGTGAACCCCGGGACGACGCTTTTCTGCGATGGTCAGCAAGCGGATCGGGTGCAGACCGGGGATAAGATCGTCGTGCGTCGCGCTCCGCATGATGTGAAACTTATTGAGAACCCGGACGTCAGACAGTGGCGTAGCCTTGCGGAGAAGCTTCACTGGGCAGCGACCCCGAGATACAGCGGGCCCATTTGAGGGTCAGACGGATTGTTGCGTAAAGGGTTGCTTCCGGGTTATCCTTGACGTGAGGATGAAAAGGGTGGCATTTCTTTCAGAAGGTAAAACCAATGGCGCTGGGGTCTGAAGAAACTCGGATGTTGATGGATACGGTCAAGACGATGAGCGGGCCTGAGAAAAGCACGTTCATGACCTGGCTGATTGTCTCGCTGATTCGCGACATCTCTTACTATGTGATCATCGCGATTCTCGTGTTCTCACTGGGGCGGCGGCTGGTTCAGGCTTGCTTGAGCGCTTTTCGAGAAGCAGGGCGCGCGAATGCTTGAGTGGCTGCTGATTATCGAGTTGATTTTGCTGGGTGCCGCGGCGCTGTTTGCCGGGGTGTCGAGGCTTATTGTGGGCGGGGATCAATCGGATCCGATCTTTGTCTGGTGCAGCACTTTCTGGCGCAATTTTCTGTACCCGCCGGAGGTGATGGAGATCGACAGTTTTCGCTTTTCGACGAAGCGGCGGTCGTCGGCACCGGCGGAAACCGAGGCGTCGGCGGCGTTCACCAATCGCACGGATGACGCGGTTTATGGGCGGGTGAAGAAGGACCGGGATGGAAGGATTGTTACGGCCAATCTGGAGCTGCTGGTGATTGCAAATGCTGCTGCCGATGAAGTGGTGGGGGTGGAAGACGGGGGCATGAAGATCAACGTCACGGGTGAAGCGGGGGATGGTCGAACGAATAAAGCGTTGATCGAGCTTGTTGCGGGGGCGCTGGACCTGAAGCCGTATCAGTGCACGATCACCAAGGGGCACTATCACAGTCGAAAGACGGTTCAGATCCAGGGTCTGCGGCCGGACGAACTGGATGCGAAGCTGGAAAGCCTTGCTTGATCCGCAAACCTTTCCCGGCTTGTCACGATTGTTTGCGCGAGTTGCCTGAGTCGTTCATTTTCTTCTCCATTCGGACTTTTCCGGCTGCTAGAGTGACGGCGGCTCGAAAAATTTAACGGAGATGTCGTATGCGTGCCCTCGCATTTGTCCTCTGCGCCCTTTTCAGCGCCCCGGCGTTCGCTCAGATCTATTATCTGCCCGTGCAATACCAGCACATTGCCGGCAGCGAGACGTTTTACTACGGTGGAATGAATCCGTATCTCCACCAGTATGGGGTGCGCGAAGCTGTCATCGAGACGATTCGGTCGAACCAGAACGAGTTTAATCATCGCTTCGCGAGGCATTCGGCGGTGTACAGCGATGTGTTTCCGTATCGGGACCTGACGGTTTACGGGTTTACGTCGGCGGATGCGGCGAATGAGGCGAACTGGAACCAGCCGCGGTATTACCGCAAGGTGGATCTGCTTCGAGCGGCGGTTGCTCAGGACGATGGATCGTGGCTGCTGGCGGCGAGCGCGAGGCCGGTGGTTCGCGATACGCGGCCGACGGATATTCGCTCGACGACGCGTGCGGTTCCGGCGACTCGCAGGGGCGAGATCATCATCATTCCAAAAAACCTGCTCGACCGGCCGCTGAAGGACTTTGCGCCGCGAGGCAAGCAAGTGGCGTCGGCGAGCTAATTGCTCACTCGTTCGTGCACTGGGCATGGAGGCGATCCGGAGGGACGTCTCTGTGCCCTTTTTCATGCGCAGGGTAAGATGGTTCCGGATGGCCGGCGCGACTCGACTGAGAGTTCGTGAAGATTTGACTGTAGCACGGGCATCTTGCCCGCGTCTGTATTGCCAACAGGGGCAGGATGCCCGTGCTACAGGAAAAGTTCACATGCTCTGAGCTCGTCGAAGTCAGACGTCGTTCCTACACGACAGGAGCTCAGATGGTCGCGCGTGTGATGATGATCCTTGGGGTGGTTTGTTTGTCGGGGTGGTTAATCGCGCAGACTGCGCCTGCTGTTTTGCCGACGACTAGTGCGGCGGTGCCGGCGACGCAGGCATCGACGCGGCCGGGGAGGCAGTCGGCGGAGGAGATGCTGAGCCAGATGCTGCGGCCGACGACGCAAGGCGCGGCGCCGCTGAAGCCGGTTGCGGATGGGGGCGGGGGGATCGTGAATCACAACACGGGGCCGTTTGTGGTTGTTCCGGGCGCGCCGACGTTGAACACGCTTCCGGAGGGGACGCTGATCACGGACAAGATCGCTCGGCTGACGCGCACGGATGACGGCAGGGGCTGGGATTTGACGTTCGTGTCTGATGGGCGGGTTCTGCAGGATCCGCCAATGCGGGTGCTGCCGAATCAGAATCTGATGAGGATGACCAACGCGATGGTGGGCAGCAGTGCGGATCTGCGATTTCAGGTGAGCGGTGAGGTGACGGAGTTTGAGAATCGGAATTACATCCTGATTCAGAAGGCGGCGCAGGTTCAGGATACGAGCAATCCGTTGCGATAGTTTTGGAGCTGGGGAGGAACGTTAGCGTCCAGGACGAACGCAATAGGTGGAGTCCGTATTTAATATGTGGGCGGGGTCTTGGTAGAGGCTTGCGGAAAATCATACAGCTCGAGGATGAGGATCTCGCGAAATTGTTTTTGACGCGCCACTTGCCAGTGGCCTCGGCTGATCATGACGCCTGGGCGGAAGTCGGAGGTGTAGAGAATCAGCCAGACGTGCTTGTCATCGGGCAGAGGTTGGGTGACGGGGAGGGATTCGCCATCGAAACCAATCCGGCGGACGTCGGGGCGATAAACGTAATAATCGTACATGGTCTGGGCGGCGCCTTTGCGGTTGATGGCGGCATAGTCGCCGTTGCGCATATTCTTCTGGAGATACCCGGCGGCTTCGCGCCACTGGGGTTTTGGATCCGGCACGTTGGTGGGTAACAAGGTGATTGCGCCGAGGATGAGCGCTGTGGGGATTTGTAAAGCGGGTTTTGAGAGTGAGGCCATGCCGACGGCGGCCAGGGTGAAGAGTCCAAGCGACGCGGGCATTCCGTATCGGGCGGAGAAGGTGGGATTGGTGAGAACGGAGACAATGACGGGGATGACGATGGGGAGAATCGCAACTCCAAGCCACAGGGTCGATGCAGCGCGGTTGCGGGTGCGCCAGATGCCGATCACGGCGAGGGACAGCAGCGCGATCAGCAGGGGCACGGATCCGGCATAGATCTCGTATGCCCGGGAGAAGTCATCCAGCGTCACCTTCTTCACCCAAAAACCTGTCTGCACGCTGCGGACCCAGATCCAGATGGTTTTGAGGAACGCGCTGTAGAGGATGAGGACGACGAGGTTGAGCGTGAGCCAGTGCTTGAGATCAGGCGGTCGTGCCCTGAGCTGGTCGTCGGCGTTTCTTACATCCGCAGAACGACGTCGATCCAAAACCCATGCGACCAGAAGCGCCAGGTTTTGGGCGCCGACAATGAAGATTCCGTAGAGGTGCGTGTAGAGGAGGAGGGTGGTTGCCAGGATGTAGAGGACATCGAGTTTCTGCGAACGCTCGGCAAGAACGCGCAGGAACAAATCGCAGGAGAGGATTGTTAGCAGGATGAACAGGGCGTAAGCGCGAGCTTCCTGTGAATAGGCGATGTGATAAGGCGAGAGCGCAAGGAGCATCGCGGCGATCAATCCAGCGGACGTGTTGAATGTTCGGCAAAGGCATGCGTACAGCGCGAAAACCGAAAGGGCGCCCATGAGCGCGGAGGGGTAGCGGAGCGTGGCTTCCGTGGCGCCAAAGACGGCCACGTACGGCTTCATGAGGAAGTAGTAGAGCGGGGGAGTTTGTTCCCAGTCGCGGATTCGCTGCAACATCTCGGCGATCGGCAGGCGCAGAATGCGGGCGGTCAGGCCTTCGTCTGCCCAGAGGCTCTGGGATCCGATGTGGTAGAAGCGAAGCGCTGCCGCGACGGTGAGAATCAAGGCGATGGACGTTCGGCGGACGAGTTTCGCGCTTCGGTTGGTTTTCGGAATCAAATTCTCAACCCCACCTCGCGGTCTTGTTGCAATTTCGGAAGGACTCACCGATCAAACCTTTACAAGCACTTTGAGAAAGTACAGCGGGCTCAGAATCAGCAGAATCACGAGCACGTAGGCCAGCGCGTAGGCGAGGGAGATGAGGGGTAGTGAATCAATCCGCGGCAGTCCGGGCCAATGTTGGAGTAGCCAGGAATTGGTGTGGAGAAGCGCATCGGCGTGGTGCAAAGCATCGGCGATGGCCGTCTTGCAGTGGGTCATCAGGCTAAGCTTGATTTGCCCTGTGTTGGGATCGCGATTGATGGGAATGAGATATCCGAGACGCGTGACAATTCCGGCCGCCACAAACGCGGCGATTGCGTTCATCCCGAAGATGCGCCAGGGCACGGTGAGTGGCGAGCGGCGCCCGAGCCCCGCGGCCAGGTGATACGGGCGCACGTCCGCGAAGTAGAAGATGGCGCCGAGCCCGAGCATCCCCATGCCGGCGGTGAAGACGGTGAAGCTTGGCGTCCAAATCTGCTTGTTGATCGGCATGAGCAAGCTGTCCAGACACACGCCGAGCAGGGTCACCACGACACCGGTTGCGAGAACTGCCGCGGCGCGATTTGCGGGGGGCGTGTTGCTGCGCAATTGGGCGCCCGTGCAGATGCCGATCAGGACGGACGCGATCGCGGGCAATGTTGACAGCAGTCCTTCGGGGTCTGGGTATGAGGCATAGTTGTGTGTTTTGAAAACTTGCTCGTCGATGCGGCGGGCGAGGTTGTCCTGGTGCGTGAGGGAGCCGGTCTTGTGGTCCGCGCAGGGCATCTTGAGCATCAGCGCGGAGTAAACGGTGCAGAGCAAAACGGCGGCGACGAGACAGGTGCGCCAGCTTGCGAGGAGGGCGATGGACGCGGCAATGCCGTAGCAGATGCCGATTCGCTGGAGCACGCCGGGGATGCGGAAGGTGAAGGGGGTGAGCGCGCCGTTGCCAAAGTGAAAGCTCGCCGGCAGACCCGCGGCGAGCGCTTGCTGGTTTGCTTGATGAATCGCAGTCAGAAGGAGAAACAGCCCTACGGCGAGGGCGGGGATGATCCACCGCCAGTGCAGGCTGCGTTTCCATGGAAACAGGATCAATGCGATTGCACCGACGGTGTAAATCCAGGAAACAACGCGAAGGATTCGCAGGAGCTGAAAGCCCTGGGGCAACTGATCCATCCGGAAGGGAATGGCGGTGAGAAGGGCGCCGAGGAGAAAAATCGAAAGGGCCCGATACCAGATTGTGCCCAACAGATCCGGCTTCGACTTGTTCGCCGTGCGCCTGGAAAGGGAGAATGGAATCGCCACGCCGACGATGAAAAGGAAGAACGGAAAGATGAGGTCCGTGGGCGTCCACCCGTTCCAATCGGCATGTTCGAGCGGCGCGAACGCATGATCGTTTCCGGGATTGTTGACCAGCAGCATTGCGGCGATGGTGATGCCGCGAAAGATGTCGAGTGAGATGAGCCGCTGCGGGGTCATCGACACCGGCGGGGTGGACTGGATGATCTGGTGGAGGGAAGGCCGGGCGTGATCGGCGGGGGGGGAAGTGAGCGTGGATTCGATGGTCAAGGTTTTTCTCCGCGAACGAGTTTAACAGATGAGCGAGGGGGACGCGCCTTTGCGGCGCACAGGGACGCGCTCGCGGAGAATTGGCAATCGAGAATAGCAGAGGGGGACGATGTGAGGAGTTCGGCGAAGTGAAAAACACAAGGGCGCGGACAGGTATGGGAGACCCTGTCCAGCGCCCTTGCTCGTCATGCTTGCGGGGTTACTTTCCGCAGAATTTGGGAACGTTGATGTTATAGAATTCGGCCTCGAGGTATTCCAGCGCGAGGGCGAAGTTAAGGATCGCCTTGTCGTTGGTTGCACTCGGGGTGTCGGAATAGGCGACGGGGGGGCCGCCATTGAGGCTGGCGATGAACGCGCCGGCGGCGGCAACGACCTGTTCGTCGGTGTAGGGGACCTCGAAGCTGTTGTCGGAGTCATCATCATCGGCGTTGCCGGTGATCGGATCGCACCGCAGCACGTTGAGGTATCCGGCGTGGCGTGCCTCGATGGTGGCGATGGAACCGGCGGCGGCGAGGATGTCGGGGTTGCTGATGACCGGGGCAGCTCCGAGGTAGGCGGCGACGCCGGTATTTTCGAGCGTCTGCGAAACCTTCACGAAGTCCTCGCAACTTTGCTGTTCCAAGCCTTGGAACGTTGGCTTGGGACGTGCGTCGCTGCCGAGCGCGCTGACGAGGAAAGCGACGTGATCGTTCTCGTGCCTGCGAATGGACCGGAAATTCTCGCAGGCCTTTTCATCACATCGATCGGGGCGGTCATGCTTCCTGCGTTTGCCGAACGCGGGGCTTGCCGCGCCGAGCAGGGCGGCGGCGGATGCGCCGGCGACGGTGAGGACGGCGGATCGATGGAGGAACGAACGCCGGGACGATTGGCCGGTTTGGGCCAGGTTGGAAACGTTAGGGGTTGAATCGGTGCTCATAAATAGACCTCGCTTCGAAGAATATTAAAAAAAGAAGTGATGACACTTCCTGCTTAACACATCCGAACGCGCGTCAACTCTGGGACGACTGGTTCAGCGTCGGCGGGCAGGAAGCGATGCCGCCGTCAGACGAAAATTTTCCGCTCCTCCTTTCGCGCGCTGCGTGCCAAAACCCAGTGCCGATGGACGAGGTTACGAGCGGCTTCGAAATCTGGATGCTCCGAAAACCTCGATTTTTCTGAAATGTGAAACTGGATAAAATATGGAACCGGCCTGAGGTGAGGGAGTTATTTCAACTCGCCGACGAGTTGGATTGAGCCGGTGGGTTGTTGGACCCCGCCGGTGGGTTCATCGGTCACGGCAGCGAGCGCGAGGGGTCCAACGTTTTGGGGCACTTTGACCTTGAGGGATGCTTTGCCGGTCGCATCAACCGTGAGGATTCCGGCGGGGATTTTCTTTTGATCGGCGGTGATAAACCAGAGCTCATATTCCTTACCGGCCGGTGGCGGCTTGAGGTCATACACGAACACATGCCAGTCATTGCTCTGCCGATCCCAGAAAATTCGCCCCCGCGCCTCGGGCTGGAGTTTTCCGGCGCCGGCCAGCGAGACCAACTGCACATTGCGGTTGTCGACGAGCTTTGCCTGCTCGCGAATGGGAAGGTAGAGAACCGCGGCGGAGATCAAAGCGCCAATTGCGGCCGCGATTGCACCGGTCAGGAATAACCGTTTAGCGGTTCCGCGGCCTGCGGCTTGCGGAATAGGCATTGAGGCATTGGAAGCATTCGTCTGATCATGACTCGTCACACGCTCGATCAGACGCTCGCGCGCCGATGACGGTGGAGCGATGAGATCCAGCGCGTGCGGCAGATGCGCGACCAGGGCCTGCGCTTCCGCGAGCGATCCCGCACACTCGGGGCATCCGGTCGCGAGATGCGCGCGAATGTCGGCTGCTTCAGAGGCATCCAGTGCATCCGTCACATAAAGCAGCATGAGGTCTCGTCGGTCTTCGCAGGTCACGATCTAAGTTTCGCTCCTGTATTCCTTACGAAGGAACGCTCTCAACTGGATGAGCCCCTGGCGAATGTTCGTTTTGACGGTCCCCAGGGGCTTGTTGAGTTTATCGGCGATTTCGCTGTGACTGAGCCCCTCGTAGAAAGCACACTCGATGGCTTCGCGCTGGTTTGGCTCGAGTTCCGCGAGCGCGGACTTCACGGCCCGGGCGGTTTCCGCGGACACCGATGCCACCGATGGCGAAGGCGTCGGCGCGGTCGGGCTCAGCTCCGAGACATCGGAGGTAACGTCTTTGCGGCGGGCGCGCAGCCGATCGATTGCGCGGCTCCGCGCGAGCGTCAGCAAATAGGTAATCGGACTTCCCCGCTTCGCGTCAAATCGATCGGATTTGTCCCACAGCTCCCAGAAGATGTCGACCAGAAGATCTTCGGCTTCGGAGCGGTCCTTCACGATTCGCAGGCAGACCGTGAAGACAAGCGGGGAATAGCGATCGTAAAAGACTTGAAGGGATTTGGGATCGCGCGCGGCGACCGATGCCATGAGGCCATAGTCATCAGGCGCGTTGCCAGAGCTTTCAACCCGCAAATATTTCTCCGTAAGCGGGCGGATCCCTTGTCCGCAAAATCACTGCCGTCTACATCAAAGCGCGAGTGTAAAGCGGTTGATTCGAGAAGTGTACGGGAGAAGTTTCGTATGGATGCAAATTTGCAAGATGGCAGCGGCCGCTGACGGGCGGAGATTGGAAGCCGTCTCGGGTGGGGAAATCTTGTGCAACGACCCGCAATGGTCGGGCCTCAGGTTGCGACGGTGGCTGACGAATTCCCGCGAAGGGATTTTTCGCCGGTTGAGTTGCTGTCGCGGGTTTGGTGATAGATCTGGACAATCTGGTCGAGCTTGCGCTCCCAGTCGAAATGCTGGTGAACGCGCTCGATGCCGGCGCGGCCCATGGAATGGCGCAGCTCGGGAGCGCGTTCGAGCTTCAGCATCGCGTCGCTAAGCCCCTTGGCGAAGGATTCGTGGGAGTCGGGATCGACGAGGATGCCGCAGGTTTCGTCGAGGTAGTCGGCGGGGCCTCCCCAGCGGGTGGCGATGACGGGCAGGCCGCACGCCATGGCTTCAAGCACGACCGCGCCGCCGCATTCGAGCAGGCTGGGAAGGACCAGAACATCGGCTTTTGCCAGTTCGGCGGCACACTGCTGCTGAGACATCCAGCCGGCGAAGATGACTCGATCCGCGATCCCCAGCTTCTGGGCGAGTTCCGTGAGTTGACCGCGCAGGCAACCATCGCCGATGAGCTGCAGCACGGCAGTGCTCTGGGCGGCGACGGGTTGGAACGCCTGAAGCAGAAGGTCGACGGCCTTCCAATTCACAAGCCTGCCGAGATAAACAAATCGAACCGGCTGGTCGGACGTCTTCTCCTCGACCGCAGCGGGGCGCTGCCAGACCGAGAAATCGACCGCGTTGTCGAGAACCTCGATCACGTTCCCACTGACGCCGGCGGGAAGTGCTTTTCGAGTTCGCTCGTTGGCGACCAGGATGGTCTGCGCGTGGAGTTTTCCTGGAAGAATTCGGTTGCAGATGTTAGAGACCCGGCGGCTCAGGGAGACGGTCATGTCTTCGAACCGGCCTTGGCGAGATCGGAAAGCGGGGGGGAAAGCCATGTCACCGTTCAGCGGTCCGAGGATCACGGGAGCGCCGAGTCCGTAAATCATCGAAGGGTATCGGGGCGCGACCGGGACGGGCTGGTGAACCACGTCGACTTTTCCGGAGTCGACGAGCTTGCGGATGATTCGGCGTTGGAGAAGTTGGGTGTACAACTGGGCGAGAAGGCCAAGCGTCACGGAACCGGCGCGAGTGGGAAGGCGCTTTTCGATGGCGAAGAGCAGTCGATGGACGCGGGTGTCGGGGACGAAATGAATGCGATTGAGATCGTTGGGGAAGATCTGCTTGAGTTCTTCCGCATTGCGTCCGTGGACGATGAGTTGCGCATCGACGCCGCGCGACAACAGGATCTGGAAATAGTGGAGGGCGTTGAGCGATTCCCCGCCAAATCGGGTGGAAACGTTGTCTGCAACGATTGCGATGCGCATGCTGTTTATGCCTTGCTTTCCGCCGCGAACGGGGTGGTCGAGCGGGTCCCATAATACTATCACGCTTCTCGGGTTTGGGTATCTGATTATTGTTAGGATGTTGGGTTGTAAGTGGTCAGCGGTTTGACGGTGAATGGGGATTTTGAACGGATGCGTACGACTTTTATCGCGACCGTTCGTGGGCGTGGGGGTTGAGGGGGAAAAGCGCCCCGCAAGCGGGGCCGCTAAACTTAGAGGGGAGAAGAAACGTTCAGGGCTCTGAACATGGCTTGGGCTTTGGTAAGGGTTTCCGCATATTCCGCCTGGGGGTTGGAGTCGGCGACGATGCCGCCGCCGACGGGGATGTGGACCTGGTTGTTCTTGAAGATCATGGTGCGGATGGCGACGTTGAACTCGATCATGCCGGATGAGTCGAGGTAACCGATGGCGCCGCAGTAGGGTCCGCGGCGGGTGGGCTCGAGCTCGTCGATGATTTGCATGGCGCGGATTTTGGGCGCGCCGGTGACGGAGCCGGTGGGGAAGAGCGCGCTGAGGATTTGGCAGAAAGAAACCTGGGGTTGGAGGGTTCCCTCAATGGTGGCGACGCCGTGGTAGACGGTGGGATGAGGCTCGATGGAGCGCGGATCGGTGACGCGGATCGAGCCGATCGTGCAGATGCGGCCGAGATCGTTGCGCTCGACATCGACGATCATGTTGAGCTCTGCCTGGTCTTTCACTGAATTTGCAAGCTCGATGTCCGCGCCGGGGTTGCTGGGGCGCGTGCCTTTGATGGGGCGTGTGGTGATGGTGCGGGCGCCGTCGGCGGCTGGGGCGATGCGAAAGAAAAGCTCGGGGGAATTCGAAGCCAGCGCGAAGTCGCCGTAGTCGAGGAAGGCGGCGTATTTAGCGGGGGATTGCTGCTGGAGCGTTGAGTAGATCGCTCGCGGATCTTCCGGCGTGGGGAGGGTGAAACGTTGCGAGAGATTGGCCTGAAAGATGTCGCCGGAGCGGATGTAGTTGATGGTTTTCTCGACGGCTTGGATGTAGCGGTCGCGGGTGAAGGTGCTGGTGAGGGGTTGAGTGATGAGTGATGAGTGATGAGTAACGAGTGGGGAGCGCGGCGCGGGCGCTTGAGCGTGCGGGTGGAAGGTGAAGACGAAAAGGGGAAGGTTCAGATCGTCAACCGCGTTGGATGGGAGTTGCTCGAAGAGTCGCACGAGATCGTAGCTGAGAAACCCGGTCCACCTTCCCGGTTCGGAGGAAATCAGATGATCGGAGATCCACTGCAGGGCGTCGAGCGGATTATTCCAGGACCGGATGCGGGCGGCGGGAGATTCGAGGTGGGTGGGTTGATCGAGACCGTCGCAGCGAAGCATGAGCGTCGGGGAAGCGAGCGGTGCGGGCCACGAGCGCAAGCCGGGATCGGAAGTGTCGAATGTAAGCTGAGCGCGAAACGGCACGCGGGCATTGTAGAGATGCGGGGCCCGCGGGCGAGACGCGATGGCGACCGGCGGATCCACGTCGCTTAGGGACTGGACACATTATTCGTTACGGCGATCACCGAGATTACACGGAGGAGAAGCATTGACTGGACCGAGGTTCTCCGTGTTGTTCGGTGATGAAGGAGAGGATGGATGAAGCGATCCGAATCGACTCTTAACCCCGTTCTGCGTCCCCGTTTTGCGTCTGGGAACATTCAAGGGGAAGGACCATTCCAAGGCGACGCCGTTCAGTTCGATCGCTTCGGACTTCGTCATTCTTTGGTCGTTGCGGTTTCGTCATTCGTCCGTGGGTCATCACATTCCCGCATGACCCGCCACCCGCGCACCCGCGCACCCGCCACCCACGCACCCGCCACCCACGCACCCGCCACCCACGCACCCGCCACCCACGCACCCGCCACCCACGCACCCGCCACCCACGCACCCGCCACCCACGCACCCGCC
>JBBRYX010000041.1:0-15774 GCA_038237225.1 Tepidisphaerales bacterium
CCGTGGTTGTTTTTTATTTTTTTGTTGTTGGGGCTTCACCCCTTTTTTCTAACCAATAACCGGGCCCCCACGCCCATGCTACTAAAGAGTTACAACCTCTCAGCATTACAATTTCGCGTGATTCGCGAACATTTTCAGAGCAGGAAAGGGGGGAATTGATATTGACTTGATTTTAGAGGGGTTGCGGGGGAGAATGGCGTGCTCTCGCCCTGTGAATTTAATTGAATCGGGTTGAGCATGCACCGCGAAATGGTTTGGTGTTGGCGGGTCGTGCGGGTTTTGGTTTTTGTGGTGGGGTTGATGTGCGCGCCGGCGGCCTGGGGGCAGGCGACGAGGTCGGTGAGTGAAGGGGCGGGTGCGCGGGTGGCGATTGATTTTCCGGCGGATGGGATCGAGCTGAAGACGCTGGCGGATATTGTCACGAAGCGGCTGGGGATTCCGATTGTTTATGATGAGACGATCAACAATAAGCGGGTGGTCATTCGGGTGCCGGTGGCGGTTCCGGAGAGTGCCTTACTCGGGATCCTTCAGAGCGCGCTGCGGATGAAGCAGTTGGTGCTGGTGGATGCGGAGCAGGCGGGGTGGAAGCAGATTGTGCCGGCGCAGAATCTGGCGGCGTTGGCACGGGCCTCGGGCAGGGCGGGAAAGGGTGGCGCGGAGCCGGGGGCGGATGGGGGAGCGCTGACGGTGGTGATCTCGCTGAAGAACGTGGATTCGGGGAAGGTGGCGGAGGCGTTGCGTGCATTCCTGACGCAGCCGGGCGGAAGTGTGCAGCCGGTGGCGGGGCAGAAGATGATCATCGTGAGCGATTATCCGGCGGTGGTGGAGAAGCTGGAGCGGATCACGAAGATGCTGGATTCGGATGCGCCGCCGGTGGAGGTGCGGTTTATTACGCTGAAGTCGAGCGAGGCGCAGGCGGTGGCGGCGCTGGTGACGCAGATCGTGGCGAACCGCGAGATGTATCAATGGGGCAATCCGGCGGGCGGAGTTTTTGTGGCTGCGGATGAGCGGTCGAATCAGGTCGCGGTGATTGCGCCGCCGGAGAAAATGGCGGCGGTGTTGGATCTGGTGAAGAACGCGGATCAGCCGCTGGAATTGGCGACGAAGGTATATCGGTTGAAGGTGGCGTCGCCGGAGCAGATCGATCGGTTGATGAAGGATCAGCTGGGGAATGTCGGGCGGCGGATGTACCAGGGGAGCGTGGACCGCGAGACGCGGTCGCTGGTGGTTTCGGCGACGGGTGAGATTCATGGAAGGATCGCGGGATTGATTAAGGATCTGGATGTGCCGGCGACCGCGGAGAGCAGCCCGATTCGGTTTTACAAGTTGAAGAACACGAAGTCGGCGGAAGTGCTGGCGACGATCAGTGGGTTGGTGGGTGAAGGGGATCGTTCGAGATCCGGGTCGACGGGGCCGATGGGGGGATTTTCGGAGCAGACGGGGATGAATGGGACGGGTGGGGGTTTGGTGGGGGTTCTGGGGACGTTGCAGGGGAATCGGATTAATGCGCCGACGACGGGGCCGGCGCGGGTGAACACGACGAACTCGACGGATGCAGGGGGGATCAACACGGTTGAGAGCGGGAGCGGATTTGTTGGAGGAGGATCGCTGGTTGCGCCTTCGCAGGCGTATGGGGATCAAGCGTTGCAGGGGGCGGGATCGGTGTCGGCGATCGTGGGGGTGCGGACGGGAAATGCGACGGTGACGGCGGATATTAACACGAACAGCATTATCGTGATCGCGCCGCCGGCGGTGCAGCAGATGTATGCGGAGCTGATTAAGAAGCTGGACGAGCGCAGGCCGCAGGTGCAGGTGGAGTGCACGATCGTGACGATGGATACGCGGAATGACTATTCGTATGGAGTCGATGTGGGCACGCAGGGAGGGGCGGGGAAGGGGACGATCATCAGCTTTGGATCATTTGGAGTCAGCAATGTCGATCCGGCGACGGGAGGATTGACGCCGGTGGCTGCATCGGGGGGAACGTTTGCGCTGTTGAATCCTTCGACGGCGGATGTGGTGTTGCGGGCGTTGTCGAACAGTCGCAAGGCTCGGTTGGTCTCGAGTCCGCAGGTGCTGGTGAACGACAATGGGAAGGGGACGCTGGAGAGCGTGAACCAGGCGCCGTTTTCGGAGGTGGTGACGAATGCAACGGTGGCTCAGCAGGGGTTAGGCGGGCTGGCGAAGGCGGGGACGACGATTCGGGTTGAGCCGCATATTAGCGAGGATGATTACCTGCAGCTTTCGTATAGCATCGTGCTCAGCAATTTCACGGGGAGCAGTTCGAACGGGCTGCCGCCACCGAGTCAGAGCAATACGGTGGAGAGCACGGTGACGATTCCGGATGGATACACGATCGTGGTGGGTGGATTGAAGGTTAGAAGTGCGGATGCGACGGTGCAGTCGATTCCGATTTTGGATCAGATTCCGATTTTGAAAGAGATTTTGGGGAATCATAGTCGGACGAATGCGAACACGACGTTGTTTGTGTTTATCAAGCCGACGATTCTGCGGGATGATCGGTTTCGGGATTTGAAATATATTTCGGATCGTGCGGTGGGGAAGGCGGGGGTTCATGGGAATTATCCGGTGAGTGAGCCGATTCCGATTCGGTGAGAGGGAGTTGGGGGGAGTCGCGAAGGCGCGAAGACGCGAAGGAAGACGCGAAGGGTTAATAATGGATGTGGAGAGGGTTGAATTGTTGAGCCGGTATCGGGCGTCGGGGGAGTTTGTGCGCGCGGTGCCGATTGGGTTTGCTCGTCGGCATGGGGTGATGGGGTTTGAGGGAGAGGGGGGGAGGTTGTTGGTGGCGATCTGTGAGGCGGGGAAGTGGGAGCAGGTGCAGGCGGTTTCTCGGCTGCTGGGGCGGGATGCGGAGGCGGTGATTGCGCCGTTGGATGTGATCGTGGGGGCGGTGAATGAGGCATATCAGCAGCGGGTGGGGGTGGCGCAGGAGTTTATTGAGAAACTGGATCGCGGGCAGGTGCTGGACGAACTGCGGGCGATGGCAAAGGGAGAGGGGCGGGAGGATCTGCTGGATGTGGGGTCGCGGGCGCCGGTGATCAAGCTGGTGAATTTGGTGCTGTTTGAGGCGGTGAAGGCGAATGCTTCGGATGTGCACATTCAGCCTTATGAGAATCGGCTGCTGGTGCGGACGCGGATTGATGGGTTGTTGTATGACGCATTTGAGCTGCCTAGAAGGTTGCAGGATGAGGTGGTGAGCCGGGTGAAGGTGATGGGGCGGATGAACATTGCGGAGAAGCGGCTGAGCCAGGATGGTCGGGCGACGGTGCAGATTGGGGATCGGGTGATCGATCTGCGGATCGCGAGCTTGCCGACGAGTTTCGGGGAGCGGGTGGTGATTCGACTGCTGGATAAGAGCGCGCGGTTGTTCGAGCTGACGGAGCTGGGGATGGATGCGAAGACGCTTGGGAAGTTTGCGCAGCTGATCAGCTCAGAGCACGGGCTGATTCTGGTGACGGGGCCGACGGGATCGGGGAAGACGACGACGCTGTATTCAGCGCTCAAGCAGATCAACGCGAAAGAGAAGAACGTGCTGACGCTGGAGGATCCGATCGAATATCAGCTGGATGGGATCAGCCAGACGCAGGTGAGCGAGAAGAAGGGGATGACGTTCGCATCGGGATTGCGAAGCGTGCTGCGGCAGGATCCGGATGTGATCATGGTGGGGGAGATTCGGGACCTGGAGACGGCGACGATGGCGATTCAGTCGTCGCTGACGGGGCATGTGGTGTTCAGCACGTTGCATACGAATGATGCGGCGAGCGCGGTGACTCGACTGTTGGATCTGGGGATTGAGCCTTATCTGGTGGCGAGCTCGATGATCGGGGTTTTGGCGCAGCGGCTGGTGCGGAAGGTTTGCTCGGCGTGCGCGAAGCCTTACAGCCCGCATGTGTCGGAGTTGGAGTGGTTGGGGGTGGAGCGAGGTGCGGCTCGGAACATGCGGGTGGGGATTGGGTGCAGCGCGTGCCGGCACACGGGATATCGGGGGAGGCTCGGGACGTTTGAATTGATCCTTCTATCGGATGAAATCCGGAGGTTGATTGGGGCGCGGGCGACGGCTTCGGAGATTCGCGATGCGGCGGTGGCGGGGGGGACGCGGACGCTTCGGGAGGATGGGATTGGGAAAATTCTGGCAGGAGTGACGACGATTGCGGAGGTGGAGCGGGTGACGTTGCGGCCGGATATTGTGGAGGCGGAAGAGGATGCAGAAGCGCGTGCGGGTGTGGAATCGAACTCATAGGAGAAGGCACGGGCAAGATGCTCGTGGCATCTGGAAGATGGCGGTGTTTGTTTATCGAGCGATGGCGAGCGGGAGTCCTTCGAGCGGGACGATCGCGGCAGATACGCCTCGGCAGGCGCGGGATCTGCTGCGCGAGCGCGGGCTGGTGGTGACGGATCTTTCGGATTATCGCGCGGGAGGGAAGGCGCGGGTGCGGAGGAGGAGAGCGTCGCGGTATCAGACGACTCTGTTCGTGCGAGAGTTGGCGACGTTGCTTGGGGTGGGGGTGCCGCTGCTTGAGGCGCTGGGCACATTGGGGGAGCAGTATCGAGGGCGGATGGCGGGAACCATTATGCTCCTGCGGGACCGCGTGGCGGGGGGGTCGTCGCTGGCCGGGGCGATGCGGGAGCAGGCGGATGTTTTTGATGATCTGGCGGTGAGCATCACGGCGGTGGGCGAGGATGCGGGGACGCTGGAGACTTCGCTCGAGCGGTTGGCTGAGTTTCGGGAGAGATCGCAGCAGTTTCGGGGACGGATCGCCAATGCGCTGATTTATCCCGCGATCGTGATGACGATGGCGGTGGTGGCGAGCTTGTTTTTGATGACGTTTGTGGTGCCGAGGATTCTGGAGCCGCTGATCGAGCAGGGGCAGGCGCTACCTTGGCCGACGCGGGTAGTGAAGGGGGCGAGTGATTTTGTGCTGGCCTGGTGGTGGGGGTTGGGGATTGCGGTGCTCGCGTGCGTGGGGGCGCTGGTTGCGATGTTTCGGAGTGAAGGAGGGAGGCGTTGGTGGGACGGCGTGATTCTGCGGCTGCCGATGCTCGGGGATCTGGTGCGGAAGCAGGCGATCGTGCGGATCGCGGTGGTGCTGGGAACGCTGCTGAAGAGCGGAATTGTCTTTGTGCGGGCACTGCAAATTACGCAGGCGACGACGAAGAACGTGGTGCTGAAGGAAGCACTTGTGCGATGTGAGCGCGCCGTGGGCGCGGGGGGTGATATTGGCGATGCGCTGCGGGATACGGGTGCGTTTCCGGCGACGGTCATTCAGGTGTTCTCGATCGGGCAACAATCGGGACGGATGGAAGAGATGCTGGATCGGCTGGCGGCAGCGTATGACCAGCAGGTGAACAGCGCGGCGCAGCGGTTGACGGCGGTTTTAGAACCCGTGTTGATCGTAATGTTGGCGCTGGTGGTTTTGTTTCTGGTGATGGCGACGGTGCTGCCGATTCTGGAGGCTGGGAATGCGATTCAGTGACGAAGGTAAAAAAGCGACGAAGCGACGAAGCGACGAAGCGACAAAGGGGAAGAACCTTCCGCGTTCTTCCCTTCGTCGATTCGTCGCTCAGTCGCTTCGTCGCTCTCCCCCTGGCTTTTCACTTGTCGAAGTGATGATCGTTGTTGTCATCATTGGTCTGATGGCGACGGTCGTGACGTATGCGACGATGGGGTATCTCGAGAAGGCGAAGAAGCAGAAGGCGAAGGCGGATCTGGCGACGTTGTCGGGAGCGGTGGATAGTTTTTATTTGCAGAACAATCGGTTCCCGACGAATCAGGAGGGGCTGAAACCGCTGGCGCCGGAGTTTGTGAAGGTGTTGCCGAATGATCCGTGGGGGCACGCGTATCAGTATGTTTCGCCGGGGAAAAACGGGCCTTATGACATTTTGAGTTACGGGTCGGATGGTCGCGAAGGGGGGAGCGGTGCGGATGGGGATGTTTCCAGCGCGGATGTGGATGTGGCGACGGGGAAGAAGAGATGAAAGTTCAAATGCAAGACTCACCACGGAGACACGGAGGCACGGAGGCGCGGGTGTCGTCGGGGATCGGTTGTGGGAGGCGCGGAGCCGTTTTGAACGGACCTGGGTTTACGTTGATGGAGGTGATGCTGGCGGTGCTGGTGGTGGCGCTATTGAGCGCGGTGGCGGTACTGAGTTTCGGGAAGTCGATTCAGCGCGCAAAAGCGAAGGCGGTGGTGGAGCAGATTCGGTATGTGGATGCATCGGCGCGCGATGCGTCGAAGCGGTTTGGGCGGAGCGTGACGATCGTGATTGATCCGGTTGAAGGAACGGTGTCACGCCGGCAAGTCTCGGAGATTCGGTATCGTGGGAGAATTGAGGCGCCTTATCGGATTGATGAGGTGCGCGTGGGCGATCGGCGGGCGACGGATGTGGTGGAGATCGAGTGTTCGGAGATGGCATTGAGCCGCTCCTACGCGGTGCATTTGAAGGGGCCGGGGTTGGACAAGTGGGTTGTGGTTGCGGGGTTGAGTGGAGAGGTAACGGAAGCGAACGATGATGCGATGGTGGATGCTATTTTCGAATCACTCGCGCCCGCGCCCGCGCGGGGCGACGCTGATTGAGGTACTGGCCGGGCTGGTGGTGCTCGGGACAGTGCTGTCGGCGGTGGTGATTGCGCGCGGTCGATTCGTGCGCCAGTGGGCTGTTGCGGAGCAGCGGCTGGATGCGGTGCGCGCGGCGGATGGGTTAATTGAGAATTGGTCAAGCGGTGGAGGGTGGGCGGTGCCGATGCGCGGGGAGGGCTTGATCGAAGAGCGTTATTTGTGGCGGACGATGCCGGTGGGGGATGAGAATGCGCGGAAGCTGAATGCGGTTGTCGTGAGGTTGGAACTTTATCGGCGGGGGGTGGGGGCGGGGCCGGTGCTGGCGATGGAGTTGCTGTCGAATGCGAATGCGCAGGCGACGACGCGGCCCGCGGGGAGGGTAAAGTGAAGCGCGCATTTACACTGATCGAGATGCTGGTGGCGACGATGCTGGTTGCGATGTTGATGGGGGCGGTGTCGTTGGCGGTGGGGGGGCTGGCGCGGGATGAGCGGGCAATCGCGAAGCGGCAGAACGTGGCACGGGACGAGCGGGTGCTGGATTTGCTGCGATGGGATTTGCTGAATGCGAAGAGCATGAGCGTGGGGCGGGATGGGGTGACGTTGATTGGACATGGCGGAATTGATCGGGGGAAGATGACGGCGACGGTGCGGCCTAGTTGGGTGGTTTATCGTGTTGCGCGGCGCGGGGAGCGCGCGGGGGTGCTGTTGCGGGAGCAGAATTATCGGGACGATACGGTTCGGCCGGAGAGATGGAGCGAGATTGTTGCGGTGGGGGTGCGGCGACTTGATGTTGTTGCCGCGCCGGGCGCGGGGTTGCCGGAGAAGGTTCGGGTTCGGGTGGCGTTCGAGGATCGAGTGGTGGATCAGGTGATTCGGACGCGATCATGATTCAGAGTCGCAGACATCGCGGGTATGTGTTGATCGTGACGCTGGGATTGCTGGTCCTGGCGGCGACGATGCTGGTATCACTGGGACGGGCGACGATGCGGCGGGCGTCGGAGGCGCGCGAGTCGCTCGAGGCGTTGCAGCAGCGTTGGGGCGTGACCAGTTGCCGGAAGGTGATCTTGCCGCAGGCAGAGGCAATCCTGGCGCGAGAGGAGCGGGAACTCAAGCGGGCGATGCCCGTCTATCGAACGAGCGTGCGGTTGGGCGGGCAGGAGTTTGATTTGGTGGTGTCGGATGAACAGGCGAAGGCAAATGTGAACTTGCTGCTGGAGCGATCGGATCGATCGGCAGTGGAAAGTGAATTGAGTCGTGCGTTGAGCGGAAGCGGGTTGGGCGAGGCGGTGAGATTGCGACCTTTGGGGGAGGTGCGGCGACAGTCGCAGCCGAACGCAACGACGGCACCGGGGACGCAGCCGACGACGGTGCCGCTAACGCGGCGCGTTGAGAGCTATGGGCAGGTGTTGGACTCGAGCAATCCGAAACTGCTCTTGGAGAAGCGCTCGCGGGAGGCGCCGCCGATGGAGCTGTTGACGTGCTGGGGGAATGGGGCGATCAATGTGGCCCGGGCGTCGGCGAAATCGCTTAAACTGTCGTCGGGGGATGCGTTGTCGGAGGTCGAGGTGGACGGGATCCTGCGGGGGAGAGATGAGGTTTATCGGCAGCCGCGTGCGGGCGGTGCGATGGGGGATGCGGTGAAGAAGCTGGCTAAGCCGGTGGGGGATGGCGCGAAACAGCAGTTCGTGTGGACGACGGAATCGTCGTGCCATTCGTTGTGGGTGGTCACACGGACGAAGCAGCGGGAGTTCTATTATCTGGTGGTGCGGGAATCGGGTGATGCAGCGCAGGGGATTGACGTGGCGTTTGTGTGGTGAGCATGAGTGGACGGCGGATCAACGTTCTGTTGTGGACCGCGACGGCGGCGCTGATCGCGGGTGCAGTCGCGCTGGTGATCGCTGGGGTGATGGTTCCTGTTGCGGTGAATTCGAATGAAGCGATGGGGGGAAGTCGTGCCGCAACCACGCGGGCTTCATCCACCAACGGTGCCGGCGCGGATGAGTTGGAGGCGGTGGTGTCGTCGCCCTGGCGTCGAGCGTTGACGGATGAGCCTGCGGCGGTGTCCGTGGCTGCGACGGCGCCCGCGCAGCGATCGTCGGAGCAGTTGCCGATAACGTTGGTGGGAACGGTGGGGAATACGCTGGCGATGTTGCAGGGTGCGGATGGGAATGTCGAAGTCAAGGCGGTCGGTGAATCGGCGGGCGGGATGAAGGTGCTGGCGGTTCGACCTTCTCAGGTGGATGTCGAATACAACGGGCGGAAGATGACGTTGCAGCGTCCGAAGGAATTGGGGGGAACGCGATGAGTGCCAGGTCTTTCATTCTCTACGTCGGCGCAGAGCGATGGCGCATGGGGTGCGTCGTCGAGGGCAAGGCACGGCTTGAAGATGTGGACGGGCGTGATGCAACCGCGGCTCGTCGTGCACTAGAACGGATTGGATGGCAGGGCCAGGCGGTTGTGCTCGCGCTTCCAACGGCATGGTGCTTCTCGGCGTCTATCTCACTCGAGGGTTTGCCGCCGCAGGATCGGGTGGCGATGGGATTTCGATTTGAGGAGCAGCTTCCGCTGTCGGCGGAGGAGTTGGTGTCGGATTTTGTGATGGGAGATTCCACGGCGCTGGCGGTGGGGGCGCGGCTGGATCAGGTTCGCGAGGTGATTGCTTTGCTTGAGTCGGTTGGGGTAGCGGTACAGTCGGCAAGTCCGGGGACGATGCTTGCGGCGCAGCAGTGGGCGAGGGAATGCATAGAGGAAACATGGGTTGTGCTTGCAGCGGAGGGCGAGCATTGCAATGTGCTGGTGATGCGGATGGGACATCCGGCAGGATGGGCGCTGTGTCGGGGAGAGGATGTGCCGGTGCAGGTGGGGTTGATGCTGGATGGGGTCAAGGTTGACGCCGTTCTTCGCGCCGATGTGACCGCGGAAGTTGCTCATTCAATCCAGGGAGGAGGCACTGACTCGATTGAAGCACGATCGCTGGACGAGGCGGCGGCGCACACGGCGGATTGCATTTTCTGGGGCCGGATGCGTGCATGGGTTGAGTTCCGCCGCGGGCCGCTGGCGCTTCGTGATCGGATGCGTCAACAGCGCAAGGCGATGAATGCGCTACTCGGGGCCGCATGTGTTCTTCTGATCGTTGGCAGCGCGATCATGCTTTATCGCGCCCAGCGATATGAGCGGCTTGCGAAGCAACGAGATCACGAATTGGTTCAGGCGTTTGCGGCGCAATTTCCGGATTGGCAGGCGCCCGCCAATGTGCGGACGGTGCTGGAGAGCGAGCGACGGAAGCGAATGGCGCAAACGAACGGAGACTTGCCGGCCGCGGCGCGGACCTCGGCGCTGGAGACGATGCGTGGGGCGCTGGCGAAGGTGCCTGCGGATTTGCGAATCTCAATCGACCGGATGACGTTTTCGGATCAGACTTTTATGTTGCAGGGGAAGGCGCGGTCGATGGAGGATGCCGATGCGCTGGCGAAGGCGGCGCGGCAGGGTGGCTTGGAAGTGCCGCCACCGCTGACGCGGAAGGAAGCGGATGGATCCTGGGGATTCACATTGAACGGCGGAAGGGCGGCCGCTCAACGTTCAGTGGGGGCCAAGGAATGAACATGAGTGAGAGACAGACCAAGCTGCTGGTGTTGCTCCTGCTGATCGCGGGAGTGTGCGCGTGGATCAGTTGCTCGCGACTCGAGCGGCTGCGTGAATCCGCGCAGACGGCGCAGCGGGATCTGGATGTCTGCCGAGGCTATTTGCGCGATCTGGCATCGACGGGAAACGCTGCAACGCTGACGGGCGCGGTGGATGCATCGGAGCTCAATCGCCGGTTACGCGAGGCGGCGGATGCGGCTCACATTTCAGACAAGCTGGTCAGCGTGGAACCGGCGCAGCCGCAGCGGATTGAGAACTCGGATTATCGGGAACTGCCGGTGTTTTTGCGGCTGGAATCGGTCAGTCTTGGGCAACTGGTGGCGTTTCTCCAGCAGCTTGGCGGGAGTGATGCGGGGTGTCGGCCAAAGCTGGTGAATCTGGACCCGGCGCCGGGCAACCCAAGTCCGGAGCAGTGGTCGGCCGATGTTACGTTGGGATACCTGCTCTATTCACCGGGACAGAGCGGCTCATGAAGCGAGAGGATCGAATGAGAACTTGTCGTGGACAAATCTGGGTGGTCCTGCTGGCGCTGGCGGCGGTTGTGCCGGCGGGATGCCGATCAAGCGGGAAGACGACGCACGTTGAGCGAAAGCAGAATACGGAGCTCGCGATTAAGCAGAACGATGAGGCGTTCAAGCTGATCGAGAAGGGGAAGTACGATGATGCGCAGAAGATGCTGCGGGTTGCGATTGATGCGGATGTCATGTTCGGGCCGGCGCATAACAATCTTGGCTTGGTCTATTATCATCAGAACAAGTTGTATGAGGCGGCGTGGGAGTTTCAGCACGCGGGCAAGTTGATGCCCCATCAGCCGGAGCCGAAGAATAATCTGGGACTGGTTTTTGAGAAGGCCGGGAAGATGGCGGATGCATCGGATGCGTATTCGAAGGCGCGGCAGCTTGAGCCTGATAATCCGGAGTATCTGGCGAATCTTGCCCGGGCCAAGGTCCGCGGCGGGGCTGATGATGACGAGACGCGGAAACTGCTTGAGGAAGTGGTGTTAAAGGATTCTCGGGAGGAATGGACGGATTGGGCGCGGATGAATCTGATCCGGCTGAATCAACTCCCGGCTTCAAGTCAACCCTCGGCACAACCCGGATTTTAGTGCTAACATCGGGGCGTGATTGCTTCCGACACCATCGCCGCGATCAGCAGCGCCGGCGGGAGGGGCGCACGGATGATCGTTCGCGTCGGGGGTGATCGCGCGCAACGAATAGCGAGTGGGATTCTTGAAGACCTTCCGGGCCCGCCAAACAGCGCGCAGCTTAATCGACTGCATCTAAACGGCGGTAGTTTTCCGGTGTGGGTGTATCTGTTCGCAGCGCCGCGGTCGTACACGGGTGAAGATCTGGTCGAGCTGCACCTCCCAGGCAATCCCTTGCTGGGAAGGTTGGTGTTGGAACGATTGTTCGCAGAAGGGGCGCGACAGGCGGAGCCGGGCGAGTTTACGGCGCGAGCCTATTTCTCGCGACGCATCAACCTCACGGAAGCTGAAGGGGTCGCGGCGACGATTTCGGCGAGCAACGAGCAGGAACTTCGGGCAGCACGGCAGCTTCTTTCCGGGGAGCTTTCGCGGCGACTGCGTCCGGCGATGGACCTGATTGCCGAGACGCTCGCCCTGGTCGAGGCAGGAATTGATTTCTCGGATCAGGACATCAGCTTCCTGAATCGCGACCAGATGACTCAGCGGCTTGATGAATCGCTACGAATTCTCGAAACCTTGGTGGCCCAGAGCGCGCGCTTTCATTGTCTTTCGCATGAACCGCACGTGGTGCTGGTGGGACGGCCGAATGCGGGAAAGAGCACGCTGCTGAATGCCCTGGCGGGGCAGAAGCGGGCGGTGGTTTCCGCGATCGCGGGCACGACGCGCGACTGCCTGTCCGCGGAAGTTCGGCTGCAGCGCGGCATGGCTCGCATCACGGATGTGGCTGGATTGGAGGAGCAGAATCCTTCCGTTGGAAATGTTCATGCTCAGATCGAAACCCGGATGCAGGAGCAGGCGCTGCGGGCAATGGAAAATGCCGACCACGTCGTTCTGCTGGCGGATGTAACAGATTCCCGGGCGCTTCTGCATCTCGAGCGCGAGCCGGATTTGCTTGTCTTTACGAAGCGGGATCTTTCAGTGCAGGTCATTTCCGAGGGTGTGTTCGTCAGCGCTCGTACCGGTCTTGGGATGGCTGAGCTGCGAGTGCGGTTGGATGAGCTGATTTTTGGGTCAGCCGCTGCCACGAACTCATTGGCGCTTAATGCGCGACATCTCCAATCCCTTGCGCTTGCCCAGGAGGCATTGAGTAAGGCGCTCGAAGCTGTCCCCACACACGGTGCTGAGATCGTGGCAATGGAATTGCGCGAAGCACTGGACGCGCTTGGACAGGTTCTCGGCGCAGTTTCTCCAGATGATCTTCTGGGGCAGATCTTCGGCAGCTTTTGCATCGGCAAGTAAGGGATGTGGGGTCGCTCGCACTTGTCGCGCCGGTGACTAAACTGCACCTCCATGCCATCCGCAGAAGCTACCCAGATGGTGCAGACGGGCCTCGCGCATCATCTGGCAAACCAGATCGAGCCGGCGGAGCGATTGTATCGTCAGGTCTTGTCCATTGAGCCTTCTCATCCGGACGCGCTTCATCTTCTTGGCGTGCTGGTTGCTCAGCGCGGCGAACATCAGCAAGCGCTTCCCATGTTGCAGCAGGCGGTGGAGTTGGCGCCGATGATTGGAGAATTCCATCGTCATCTTGCGGACGTTTTTGCACTTTCGAATCGGCACGCGGAGGCGCTTGAGGTTTACGTGAACGCGATCCAACGGGATCCGAACGATGTTCTTTCGCTGTATGCGGCGGCGCGATCGGCGGCCCAGTTGGGTCGTGATGCACAGGCGGCGGAATGTTTGCAGAGACTGACCCAACTGCAACCGAATAATGCGGCGGCCTGGGCGGACTTCGGGATCGTGCTGACGCGCCTGAACCAGCTTCCGCCATCGGTTGAGGCGCTTCAACGATCGATTGCGATTGAGCCAACGGGTCATGCGCTGACGGGTCTGTCCGATGCGCTGCGGCAGCTCAATCGCGTGGATGAAGCGCTCGATCCGGCGCGGCGTGGAGCGGAGCTTCAGCCGGAGGTGGCGTGGGCGCAGATTGCCTATGGGAATGTTCTACAGGTTCTCGCGCGGTTTGACGAAGCGGTGGATCATTATCGTAAAGCGCTGGCAATCGAGCCAGGGCACTTCGATGCCATCAACAACCTTGGGCTGACCCTGCTGAAGATGGGCCGGCCACACGAAGCGCTAAAGACGTGGGATGAGGCGGTCCGGACGTATCCTGACAATGCCAACCTTCGCGCCAACCGCTCGTTGGGAATCCTGACTCTTGGTGATCTGGCTCGCGGGTTCTCAGAATATGAATCTCGATTTGACAGCCTCGCTTTCAGATCCACGCCGCAACCGACGCAGCCGCGATGGAGAGGGGAAGATGTACGCGGCAAAACAATTCTGCTGAGCAGCGAGCAGGGGCTCGGCGACACCATTCATTTCGCGCGGTATGTGCCGAGGATTGCGGAGACGGGGGCGCGAGTTGTCATCGCCTGTCCGCCGGAGATTCGCGATCTGCTTCTGACGGTGAAAGGTGTTGCGGAGGTGCGAACGCGGGGCGACGCCGATCCGCAGTTCGATTACTGGGTGCCGATGGCGAGTTTGCCGTTTCACTTCAAGACGACGCTGGAGAATGTTCCGGCGGATGTGCCCTACGTGCATGTTGAGCCGGTGCGCGTGGAAAGCTGGCGGAATCGGCTTGCGGGGGAAGATATTTTTAACGTCGGCATTGTGTGGGCCGGCAGCCCGCTTCATCAGAACGATCGTTCGCGCTCGTGCCATCTCGAGCAATTCTTTCCCCTCGCGCGGATCGACGGCGTGCGTTTGTTCCCGTTGCAGAAGGGACCGGCGGCGCAAGCTGTCGCGGGCGCGCCGGCGAATCTGAACCTCACTTCCCTGGGGGATGAGCTCAATGATTTTTCGGATACGGCGGCGGTGCTTGGGGCTCTGGATCTCTTGATTGCAGTCGACACCAGCGTCGTTCATCTTGCGGGGGCGCTCGGGCGTCCGGTGTGGACGTTGCTGGCGCACGGGCCCGATTGGCGGTGGATGATGGAGCGGGAGGATTCGCCGTGGTATCCGACGATGCGGCTGTTCCGTCAGCCCAAGCCTCACGATTGGGCAAGTGTCTTCGAACAACTCGAGCGCGAGCTTCGCGCTCATGTCGGGAAACTGAATTCGAGCGAGGCAAGAGAATGATCCTGGATGACCTGCAAAACGCCTCGAGCTACTTCTGCCTCGGCGCACGTTTTGTTCGCGCGTTTGAGTATCTTCGTGATACGGATTTCTCCGGCGTTGCTGATGGGCGGCACGAAGTCGCCGGCGATGAGCTGATTGCGATGGTTCAGTCTTATCAGACCAAGCCGGAGAGTCAGGGGAAGTGGGAGGCTCACCGAAAATACGCGGACATCCAGTGTGTGTTCAGTGGCCGGGAGCGGATGGGGATCGCTGCGCTTCACCTGATGAGCGTGTCCGAAGCGTATGATGCGGACCGAGACGTTGCGTTCTTCACCGGGGCTGGGCAGCTCATTACGGTTGCCGCAGATCAGTTCACCCTGTTTCTACCGCACGACGTGCACATGCCGTCGCTTATGCTGGATCGGCCGGAGCCGGTGAAAAAGGTTGTGATGAAAGTGCGGGTGTAGTTTTTTTCAACTGTCGATCGTGCAGGCGCGAGAAGAGTGAAAGCGCGACAAGGGCGCCCGCGAGCGCCATCGCCATATCCTTTTGCGTGTCCCAGGGATCTCCTTGCGTTCCAAGGAAAGCATCGGCGGCGGTTCCGGTGAAGGCGGCGACGAGCCATTCGAACAACTCGTAAATCAAGCTGATCGACAGGGCGCAAGCGAGCGACACGACGAACAGCCATTTGCCTTGGCGCAAGGTTGATGTCCGCACCATTAATTCTCGCGCGATAAGTGCCGGCACGAACCCCTGCGCAAAGTGGCCCACGCGGTCAAAATGATTCCGCGACAAATGGAAGGTATCGCGAATCCAGTTGAACAGCGGCACCTCCGCGTAGGTGTAATGCCCGCCGACGAGCAGAATCATGCCGTGCAGCGTAATGCAGGTGTAAAGGAGCGGCGTGAGCGGGAACCGGCGATAAGTAAGCGCCAGCACCGGCAAGGCAATGAACAGGGGGAACACTTCGAGGAACCACGTGAACCGATCGCGCGGCCAAGCGCCGGACCACAAGAAGACCATCCCCAGGGAGATTCCCAGCAGGAGGACCAGTCGATTCGGAAGGCAATTAATTCTCACGCGAGAATGTTAATGGCCACCCGCTCCAGACGCACGCTATATCACTGTGCAAGATCACGCGCTGTTCGTTGTCATCCTGAGAGGGTGTGAATTTTTAGTAGCATGGGCGTGGCGCCCCCGATGGTGTGTAAAAAAATGGCGAGGCCCCCCAGGGACAGTTTTAAAAGTGCCAACCACACAGTGCACAACCGGCGTCGCCGCGCCCGCGAG
>JBBRYX010000042.1:0-10797 GCA_038237225.1 Tepidisphaerales bacterium
ATACACCTACATCGGCGACACCAACTACGACGGCCAAGTGAGCGCGCAAGACTACACCGCCATCGACGCCAACATCGGAACCAGCGTCGATCCCGGAATCTCCTGGTTCTACGGCGACACCAACTTCGATGGCAACATCGATGCGACGGACTACACCGGCATCGATGCCGCCTTGGGCTTAGGTCAGGGCAATCCTCTGTCGGCGGTGCCGGAGCCGGGTTTGAGCCTGTTTGTGGGATGGTGTGGAAGCTTCTGGATTGCGGGTCGGCGGTGGCGGCGAGGACGCCTTGGATCAACTCCACAGCCGCGATGAACCGCGGGATGGGATTGCTCGTATATCGCCGAGTCCACAACCCGATTTTCTTCAAGCGATATAAGTCTTTGCTGAGCAAGCAGATTCGAACTGAATGCGGTCGGGTGACGGCGGCTTTCGGTAGGAATTGTGGAAAGATCGAGATTTTTGTGTTTTAATATCGTAGAAGTTGTTATACTGCGGGAGTTGGGGTCGCGGAAGTGATCCGCAGTCCGTTTAGATCTGATCGGAGAATACATATGTCGCAGCCCAAAAACGCTGCCGTTCGTCGCGGCTTTACGCTGATGGAATTGCTGGTTGTTGTAGCGATCATCTCGGTGTTGATTGCGTTTTTGCTTCCGGCGCTCTCCGAAGCGCGTCGAGGCGCCAACAAGGTGAAATGCCTGGCGGCCCTGCGCGATCTTCACAACGCTTTCAACATGTACGCCGTCGAGTTTCAGCAGGCATGGCCGGTGGTGCAGCATGTCGCGTCCGATTCCAAGGGATCACCCTCAGGTGACAAAGTGCTTCCGGCGTACACCGCATCACCTGAGCCCAAGGGTGGCGAGCGTCATTGGGCCGATCTCATTGCCAAGTACGCGGGTCATCAGAAAGTTGTGATGACCTATTACAAGGACCTGGGTCAGCTCAAAAATCGCAAGTCCGTCATCTGGGGATGCCCGGAATGGGAAAATAATCTGATTTGGACGGGCAAGGGGGAAGTGGCGTATTCGCCGGGATTCGGGATGAGCTTTAACGCGAATCCTGAGATGTATCTTAAGTTGCAGATTGCACCACCTGTCGGTCCTGGTACCGCCACCGTCTACGAGTCGATGGCGTGGCTCAGCGTCCGGGGGACGCCTACGGCCGTCCGGGGCGCTTATGCGAAGACGAGCATCTGGGGCAAGAGATCATCCGATAAGCTGCTTTTGGCAGACAGTCAGTATTACTTCGTAGGCGCGTTCCCACCCTCGCCCAACGACAAGGTGCCGGAGACGCCCACGGGGCAGTTCGGTTGCACGTTCAATGGGTATGCCGGCGCTCCCACCTATGACGTCGGCAGCGGCGAGGGGGATATGTATTGGTCCACCAAGTTTGTATCTCCCGGGTTTAAGCACTTCTATATCGACGGTGGACGGCACGCGAAGTCGGGGCAGACGCAATACAAATTGGCGAACGTGGCGGGAACAAATGTGCTGTTTGCTGATGGTCACGCCGCCACGGTGACGCCGAGAGAAGCGTACGTCGCGTTCATGTTCCCGGGCAAGAAGCCTTGATCGATTAGTGGAACAGTTAAAAAGCAAAAAGAATGAGCGCGAGAAATCGCGCTCTTCTTTTTTTTAACGCTGCGGCGAGGGGACTGGTTTATCCTGTCGTTCCAGCAGCGTTGATGTTGTGCGGTCGTTCGGTAAAGACTAGTGTCAGCCCGGATCGAGGAGATGATATGCGTTGGATGGCGATGCTGGTAATGGCGGCAGGCATGATGGGGTGCGGGACGGAGAAGCTGGACACCGGGTATAAGCCACGCAAGTTGGGGGCGACGGATGCGCTGAGGCGAAGCTATTATGCCGCTCCGTTCTCGCCGGGGTCGCGCGTGCCGGATCGGGACCGGGATGATTTCGAGAAGAATCGGCCGCGAAGTTATTAATCCAGAACCAAAAGGTCTTGGTTGGGAACAAACAGCTTTCGAGAACAACCGTACCGGGTGGTCGCCATCATATCGACAGGGGTTGATTGTTTTGAGAATGTCGTAGAAAGCTTGTAATTGCGGCGCTAAGGTTCGGAGGTGAAGAATTGCCGCGTATAGAGCCTTGCGAGTTTATCGACGTCGTTCAGCCGCTTCTGGAGCGCCAGGATCTGCCGGGGCTGATGTCGTTATTGAAGACGCGGTGGTCGGGGGATCAGTTGCGGGAATTGCTCAAGGGGAATCACAGTGATGCGAAGAAGGTAGCCCTCTTGGCGCTCGGGCTGGTGGGGACGGGGTGCTGCACAAAAGAGCTCGCGCAGCAGTTGCAGGATGCGGACCCAATGGTCAACGAGATGGCCGAGCACGCGCTGTGGTCGATCTGGTTTCGAATGGGAACGCCGCCTGCGAATCATGAGCTGGGTCGCGGAGCGCAGGCGCTGGGCCGGCGGGAATTCGATCAGGCAATTGAACATTTCACGCGTGCGACGGAAATGTGCCCGGATTTTGCCGAAGCGTATAATCAGCGCGCGATCGCGCATTACCTGCAAGAGCACTGGGATGAATCGGTCGCGGATTGTCAGAGGACGATCGAGCGCATGCCGTTCCATTTTGGGGCGCTGGCGGGAATGGGGCACTGTCATGCGCACGTCGGCAAGCTGAGGCGGGCGATCAAGTGCTACGAGAAGGCGCTGGCGGTAAATCCGCATCTGAGCTGCATCCAGCAGGCGATCTGTGAGCTGAAGCGCCGCGTGCGGGCGGGGGAAGATGGGGAAGAGGAAGAGAAAGATTAGCGCGGGGGCGGGGATTTCCAAGGTACAATCAGCAATTGATGAAGCTTGGTGATTGCAGCGAGCGGTTCGTGCGCGGAGTTTACATTCGGTTGGTAGTGCTGCGCGCTCTGGAAGCAGCGGGCATCGGCGCGGCGCTGGCGGCGGCGCTTGGCGCGGTGCTGGTTGGCGCGTTGATGTTTGAAGGTCGAAGCACGTGGGAGGTTGCGAGCGCGATGCTTGGAATCGGCGCGACCGTCGGGTTGGCGTGGGGTGTTGTGAAACGACCCACCAAACTTGAAGCGGCGGCGGAAGCGGATCGCCAGCTTGGTTTGAATGATCTGCTTGCGAGTGCGCTGTTTGTGATGCGCGGGAAGGCTGAAGGTGACTGGGGCGATAGTGTCGTAAAGACGGCTGATGCGCAATGTCAGGCATTGTCTCCATCGACGTTGGTGTTGAATCGCCTGGGAGCGCGCGCTTGGGGAGGAATTGGATTGTCCGTGGCGCTCGTCGCGACGCTGTCGGTGATGGCGACATTACCGGAGAAACTGGAGGCGGGAAATGATCGACGTCCTGCCGAAATGCGATCGCTGCGTACTCGAGCAGATGTCGCGAAGCACAGCGGCGGTGACGCGTCGGTCGAGCAGCAAAAACAGGGCGCCCAGGAGGGCAAGGAAGGTTCGCGTCGATCCGATTCCAGCAAGACTGCGGCTTCGCCCGATGATGGAAGAGACGGCCACCCTGGCAATACCTCGGCCTCAGCAGGGGTTGGCGCGGCGGCAGGAAAGGCAGCGGATTCGACCGTGCCGCCGCTCAAGACAGCCGGTCGGCCCCGGTTGGAAGATGGGCAAACGGTAGCGAGTGGATCGGGCGCTGCAAAAGACGCCCAGCAAAACACAACTTCCGGCGGTCCCGGAACGGCCGCAGCTACGGAAACCCCCGGCACGCCCCGCTGGCAGCATGACGATTGGTCGCGGCTTCGAGAGCAAGCGTTAGATTCCGTGCGATCCGGTAGGGTCCCGGATTCGTACAGTCCGGTGATTCGCGAATACTTCGATCAGACGGTAGAATGAAGTCTGGATTAAGACCGGCCACAAGGCTTGCTTGCAGCAGGCCGAGTTGGCTCAGATGAAATATTCCGGTGTTAACGCCACACCTTTTTCAGGGTCTGACAAGGAAGTAGACGCTAAGGGAAGTAGACGCTGAGGCAAAAAGAAGTTGGATAACCTGATGGCCTCCGGTGCTGGGCGTGCCCCGGCATTGGTGTCGCAGTCGCCGTCGCCGGAGAATTGACCCCGGTGTGTCGCGGCGAGCGGTTATGGACGACGCGTTTGTAGATGTTGCCGGTTCTGCTATGAGCCGTACCACCGATCCCGCCACCCATCCCCCCGAAGTATCCGACAAGACCAACGGCTACGTGTGCCCGTTCTGCGGACTCGAAGGGGAGGGTTCTGAACACGATGAGCTGATGCCCTGCGTCCGCTGTGGCATTATGGATTCGGCCGCGACCCGCAAGGCGACGAAGCAGCGCATTGGCCCCTGGCACGTCCGGCAATCGAAGAACCCGTGGGCGCCGGGGATGCGGTGGGAGACTCTGATCTCGCTCGTTCGGCGGGGACAGGTGACCGCCACGACAATCGTTCGCGGGCCGACCACGCACCAACTTTGGAAGCGGGCGACGCGGGTGAAGGGGCTCAGCCGCGAGTTTGGCCTTTGCTACAGTTGCGGGGAATCGATCGAGAAAGATGCGAATCTGTGCTCGCACTGCAATCGGCTGCAAGAGCCGCCGGCAAATCCGGACGTGCTTCTGGAATCCCGGGAAACCGGATCGTCTGCGTCATCTTCCTCGCCCGCGCCGGCCGCACCAATCAGGCGTGAGCGCGAGAGCAAGCCGACCCATGGCGACGCGGGGAACGGGAACGGCCTCGCCGTCGGCGGGTCTGATCGCTCATCGCCGCCGCCTCAACGGTCGGCTCCGAAGTCGGAACTACCGGTGATGCGAAGCTCGCCTGCGCCGAGCATGGATCTACTGAAGCGTTCCTCGCAATCAAGTGATGGGGATGGATTGCTGACGGCACAAGAGCTGGCGACAGCATTTAAATTGGATTTCAAACCGAAGGGCAAAAAGTCCTCGACCAGCCCGCGTCTCGGTGGGAAGCTGCTGGCGGTGATCGTGTTGCTGCTGGTGTCGGTGGGGGCGCTGCTGTGGGTGAAGCCTGACTATCGCGAGCAGGCGATGCGCTGGGTGCAGCAGAAGTCCGCGGCACTTCGCAGCGGGATTGAACCGACGACGCTGCCGTCGCAGACGCTTCCCGTGAAGAAGCAGGAAGTTTCGAAGAAGGCAATGCCGGCGAACGGAGCGACCGCCATGCGGGCATCAGACAAGAAGCAGCCACCGGTCCTGGTGACCGGTCCGATGCCTCAGCCGGCGGCATCGACGGAGCCACCGAAGCCGCAGCCGAAACTCGTGGAGATCAATCCGCCGGTGATTCCGGTGGTGTCGCAGATTTCCGCGCCGGCTCCCGCGGTGGGCGCGAAGGTGACCGCACCGGTTGAGAAGCCCGTGGGTCCCACGGTCGCGATATCGGCTCCGCCGGCGCCGGTTGCATCGCCGGCTCCAACTCCCGCGCCCGCGCCGGAAAAGGTCGCGCCGGTGGAACCGGTTTCCAGCGTTGATCCGGTCGAGCAGGCGCGAACGCTTTGGCGCAAAGCGATCGATGCCGAGGGCAACCAGGATTTCGTCGAGGCCGTGAAGTGCTACGAAAAGATCAAGAAGCTTCCCGCCGATGTTCAACCGGCCGGGCTCGAGGTAAGGCTGGCGCAGGCGAAGAAACAAACGCCGAAGTAATGAAGGCGTCGGTCGATCGTGCTGTAGGGGCGACACTTGTGTCGCCCTTTCTCATTTGGGGAACTTGCGTGCGCTTATCCAGTGATGCAGCGTTACAGAACGCGATCAAAGATGTTCCCCCGGGCGCTTGGGCAGTCGGCGTGAGCGGCGGTGCGGACAGTGTGGCGCTGCTGGCCCTCTTGCGGGAGCGATTGGACCTGCGGCTTCATGTCGTTCATCTGGATCACGAAACGCGGCAGACAGAGAGCGCCTTGGACGCACAGTTTGTGCGTGATCTGGCGCGGAAGTGGGCCATCCAATCAACGATCAGTAAGCGCGGTGATGTTGAAAAAGGAATGGGACAGTTGCCTTCAAATCGGTCGGCGCGATATCGCGATGTCCGCATTGAGTTGTTCCGACAAGTGGTCGAGGAAAATCAGCTTGATGGCGTGATCCTGGCCCATCATGCCGATGATCAGGCGGAAACCGTGCTTCTGCGGTTGCTCAGAGGATCAGGTCCGATGGGATTGCGGGGAATGTCCACACGCACGACCATCCGCGGGCTCACCGTTCTGCGACCGCTGCTGACCGCGCGGCGGGCGGATTTACGGGAGGTCTTAAGCGAACGAGGAATTGCCTGGCGGGAGGACGCGAGTAATGCTTCCATGGACCAGCGGCGCAATCGCGTGCGACGAATGCTCGCCCAAAATCCCGAGCGGACGGACCAACTCCTCCGCCTCGGAAGAGCCTGCGACCGCTGGGTGCGGTGGCTGGCGCGAACGGCGCCAACGCTCGAAAGTTCATTCGATGTGAAGCGGCTACAGAATCTCCAGGCACCGGTGGCGGAGTACGCAGCGCGGCGTTGGCTGGTGGAACGCAGCGGGAAGCTCGAGGATATCACCTCCGATGCGGCGCGCCGGCTGGTGGAGATGGCTACCGATGCGGCTTCCCCGGCGCGCCGGCATTTCGCGGGCGGCGTCCTCGTTCGACGGCGCAGCGCGCGCATCTTCACTGAAATCACGGATGCGTCGCAGGCTGAGCCCCGGGACCAGAATCGCCCATCACCGGCGGCTGATTCGAAAACTCCCTGACCAACTCCTGGAAGATCGCCGTGCTCTGCACGGCCGGGCGAAGCTTCTGTGCTTCAATCAGGAACTCAAACGCCTGCCGCCGATCGCCCTTTGCGACTTGGTTCAGCGCGGAATCGATCCAGAGCTTGAAGTAGTCCGGCTGCAAATCTCGCGCCCGCGCGAGCGTTTGTTCAGCGCGCTCGTACTGGCCGCGCTCTTTTAGTTCCTCCGCCAGAAGCAGGCGCAGCCGGAGCGATTCCGGCTGCCGGGCAAGCGTGTATTCATACAGACGGAGGCGATCGTTCCACTGCCAGGCGTACGTTACGGTGCGAACGGAGAGCAAAACCACGATCACCGCGACCAGTGGAACAAGGATAGGACGGCGCAGCTTCGCAAACAGGCGGGCCACGACAATCAGCAAGAAAATCGAAGGGATGTACATCAGCCGCTCGGCGAAGTGAATGCCGATAAGCGTGAACACGTTGGCGACGACGCCATAGAACAACGCCAACGCGAAGAGGCAAAACACGACGGAATCCGCTCGGCGGCGCAGCGCGACGATGATCGCGATGCCGAAAATAGTGAGCGATGCCAATCCAATGTAGAGATAGGGATCGGTGGCCGAGACATTCGGCATGATCACGCGGACGCCGTAGTCCAGCGTCAATCGCAAGGGCATCAGCAGGAGCGCGATGTAACGCCCGAACAGTGCGACTGGAAGGAGGATCCGGTCAACACCGGTGCTGCGCACGACCGGGTTGATGGTCCAATCGAGGAAGCTGCGATCCCACCAGAATTTCAGATGCTGCTCGCGAAAAACGATGTAGCCCGCGACAGTCCATGCGATCAGGAGGATGAGGATGAGTGCCGGATTTCTCTCCGGATGGGTCACAGCCGGCGTGCTGGGGTCGCGATAGCCAAGTACGACCGCTTCTCCCTCAGAACCGCGCGCTTTTTCCCGCGTGATCTCAATCTCCTGAACGGAGCGACGTTGTAAAAGCCACGCGAACAGAAGCGCCAGCGGCAGAAGCATTCCCTGCTCTTTGCTCAGCAGCGAGAACACGACACAAGCCCAGATCGCGACGGCGCGTCGAAGGGTGAGAGGTCGAGATAGAATTAGCACAAGCGAAAGGGCGATTCCCAGAGCGCACGCAAGCTCGGCGCGCCCGATGATGTTCGCAACCGGTTCAATATGAATCGGATGCGCCGCGAAGAGAACGCCCGCGAGGATTGCCGTGCGCGCATCGAACAGTCGTCGCGTGAACTCCGCCACGGCGGCACACACGCAAGCATGCAGGAGCCAATTGACGAGGTGAAAGAGCCACGCTCGGTTTTCGGTTGTGCCATGTACATAAGCTTGGACGGCATAGCTCATCGAAACGAGCGGCCGGTAAAGATTGTCCGGACCGCCGTTAAAGTAATCCTTGGTCCAATACTGCCCCCATTGGTCTGGATGACTGATCCGAGGGTCGCCGTGCACGATGTACCGGTCGTCATACACATACGTTCCGCCCAGTGTGATCGCGTAAAGCGCCAGCGCCAGGATCGCGGAGAGAATTGCCGGTCGCCAGTCACATCGGACGGGGTTGCGCATTAAGGGCGCGATGGTATCCGGCCACTGGGTTGAAGTCGCTGAAGGTTATACCAAGAATGTGAGTTAGACCCGTCACATCAACGCAGACACTGTTTTTCCATCTCAAATCGAACCGCTTCGGCTACTTCTTCTTCATCATCGTCAAGAACGGTGATGAGCTCCGCGCCGCGCAAAAGAGCGGCAAGATGCTCGTCCTCATCGGCGGGAATACGCTCCTTGAGAACCTGGGGCTCGACCTCGTCATCATCAAAGGCCACGAGCAGGATAACCCATTTTCCGGCATCACTCATGATCTGCCTCGCTGTAAGACCGTGACAACTCCACCTCTAATACGGCCTACGTTACCTATCGGATCATTCAGCAAAGGGTGGACCAGAAATTATAGGCGCGCTGACACGGATTCGCTGAGGTGCGGGGATGCAGGTGGGATAGAGAATTCAGGAATACGGGTAGCGGTTGGCGATACCACCACTACTTAAGGGGTTGTCATTTGGTAGAGGTGGTGGTCGTGGATGTAATCGATGACGGCGGGCGGTGTCAGGTGTTCAAGCGGTTTTCCCGTCCCAACTCTTTGGCGGATCTCGGTGGCGCTGATGTCCAGGAATGGCGCTTCAACGACATGCCCCTGAAGGAAATGGAATTCGGGGGGCAGGGTTTGCCAATCGAAGCTCCAGCCCGGGCGGGCGATGATGATGAAATTGACTTCCCGGAGTAGAGTTTGCGCCTGATGCCACGACGGCAGGATACGCAGCATGTCGGCGCCGATGAGCCAATGGATGGTTTTTACGCCGAGGGACTGCAACTGCCGGGCGGTGTCGAGCGTGTAACTAAGGCCGGGCCTTTGAATCTCGATGTCAGTGACTTCGAAAAGCGGTTCTAAGTCTTTAACCGCAAGCCGGCACATTGCGTAGCGATCGCGCGGTGCTGCCAGATCGGCAGAGGCCGGCTTGTGCGGAGGTTTTGCGGACGGGATCAGAAGGATTCGGTCGAAGTCGAGCTGATGCGCGACGGCTTCGCTGGTGCGCAGGTGCCCGTAGTGAATGGGATTAAACGAGCCGCCGAAGCAAAGCGTGGACATGAGGACGAATAGTTTACAGCACTTGGCGGTTCAAAAGTCGAGTGCGTTGAGACCGCTTGCGTGACACGGCCGCAAATTTGCTTACAAAGGCTTAGCGAACCTTGTCCGGCGGCTTGATGGGCGCCGCGAGGATCTACGTGGTGTATGTTGCCGGACGAATCCTTAACTTTTGTAAATGTCAGTAGTTAAGCCGATAAACCGACCTCGGTTTCAGACGTACTAGTAAGGTGAATGAGAGCTTGTAAAGGTTGTTCGAGAGCGTTGTTTGAGATTATCATGTTGGTAAAGGAGGCCGCAATGGCCGTCGCAAATGCGACAAAGCGAATCAGTCCGTCCCGCAGGCCGATCCCGCGCGAGATGCGTTCTCGTGTCGAGGCTCTGCTTGAGGAGGACTATTCGTTCATGGACAGCCCTGTTTTCAAACAGCGGGGCATCGAGAAGGAACTGTTTGAGTTCGACAAAGAGCCGGAACTTCCCATGGTCGGGTGGTATCAGCCCACGCGCGAAGAAATTGCCGACCAGTTGAAGGGTACTCCTCAATTGATGAAGGGTCCGGAAGAGCGTCTGATGTTCCTCCGCTTCAACTTCTGCAAACGCAAACTGATCGCGCTCCAGAAAAAGGCTAAGCGCGAAGGGCTCGATCGTACGCTTGCTGAACTGTTCCTGGAATGGCATCGCCGATTCGAGCACTTCCGCGAATACCTGGTCCGGACGAACCTGGCCCTGGTGCTTGCGATGGCGAAGCGGACGCGGCTTGGTGATGTGGACTTTTCCGAGGTTGTCTCGGAAGGAAACATGGCCCTGATGCGTGCGGTGGACAAGTTCAGCATCGATCGAGGCTTCAAGTTCAGCACGTACGCGTGCCGGGCGATCCTGAAGGCGTTCAGCCGGACGTCGATGAAGTCGAGTCGCTACAAGATGCGTTTTCCGGTGGAGTTTGAGCCGGAAATGGAACGCAGCGATTGGAGCGACAAGAAGCGCGATGCGGTCGAAGAAGACTGCATCGACGAGTTGAAGCAGATCGTCAACCGCAACCTGGCGGATTTGTCGACGGTCGAGCAGACGGTGATCCGCCGCCGGTTTAACTGGGAGCAGGCGGAAGAGACGCCCCTGACGCTGGAAGAAGTTGGCCGGATCATCGGCGTGACCAAGGAACGCGTCCGCCAGATCCAGAACAAGGCGCTTCTAAAGATTCGCGCGGTCATGGAGGAAGGCGTGCTTCGGACGAAGTCGATTGTTGAGGAAGAACAGGCGGTCGCGCAGCCGGAGATGCCGGCGGCGTAAGACTGTTGTGAATTAGATCTTTTGCTGAGGGACGGTGAAAACCGTCCCTCTTTGTTTTGTGCGCCGCGCATGTTCGATGTCGAGGAGGTGAGAGTCCTCTGACCAGCTTGATGGAGCGAAGGTCGAGCCAGATGCAAGGGCGTCGCCGCGAGGCGGGGTCTGAAGGAAGCGTTTTGGCGAGAGTCACGGCCCGATGAA
>JBBRYX010000043.1:0-10295 GCA_038237225.1 Tepidisphaerales bacterium
AACCATCCATGGCAAGCTCCGGCACGACAGACTTGAATGTTCAAAAACGCAAAGCTTTGCGACGAGGAAGATGTGTTAACCGATTCCGGCCTCGGGCGCAACACCTAACGAGCGCCGAACATCAAATGCGGTTGCCCTGCGACCACGCCGTTGCCAGCACGGTGCTTCCCCCCGGGATCAGCGAATTCTGGTACAACTCATCATTCGAGTGCGCGAACTTCGCCGGCATATCCTTCGTGATCGGATGCTCCTCCTTCGTCATCGACACCTCAAACTCGTGCCGCTTCCCGTGATACCCCTGCTTGCGCCACCCACCGGCGATGATCTTCTCGTATTCCTTGCTCCAGTCATCACCGCCGACGAACGCTGATGACGCGAAGTGATAAACAAATAATCCCTTCCCGCCCGCCACCGAATCCTTGAACGCTTTCTTATTTTCATCGCTCCATCGCGTCTCTGGAGGACCTTTCATATCCCGGTAATTCAGCAGCAGCGCATCATATTTCGCCAGGTTCTCCGCCGTCAGGTCCTTCCCCGGTGTCTCCGTCACATCGACCGCCATCCCCGCCCCCGTAAGCAGTTGCTTCACGAATGGCGTCGTCACCTTCCAATCGTGATAACCATGGTCCCCCGTGATGATCAGCACCTTGGTCGGCTTTGCATCTTCCCCAAACGTCGTCAGCGCCAATCCCATCACGACTACTGCAAACAAGATTTTCGACATGAAGTCTCCTTAATCTATCTGCCTTTACCGCAAGGCGCACCTGCTGTTGCAAAATCGGCTCCGAGACTCTTGATTGTCGGCCGCGTACACCGCATGATCTCGGTTAGCAAAGATTGCGGTCGCACTCGGGCCCTTCGCCAAGGATGGTGACATGTCCGGCAATCAAACATCGGTTTCAGAATCGGCAACCCAACAAGACGGCGCGTTCCCGCGCGCAGCCACGGGTGACGTCACCGTTCGCGTCGAGGTCGGCAGCGTGTCTCTGTCGCTCGCACAGCTCGCGCAGATCCAGGATGGCCACGTGATCCCCCTCGATCAGGCGGCGGACGCGCCCGTGGAACTGTTCATAGGCAATCGACTCATCGCACGCGGACAAGTCGTTCTCATTCGCGAGCACTACTGCGTTCAATTAACCGAACTCGTGGATGACTCCTCTCTCGCAACAAGGCAATTAACTTGAGACGTCCCGGCCTCATCCCACTTTTCTCATTCGCGATCACGCTGATCGCATCGACCAGCGCCCGGGCGGACGCCCCCGCTACGCAGGCAACTAATCTAATCCGAACGTCCCGCCAGCCCTCCGGGGGAACCGGTTCCGGCAGCCTCGATACCGTGCGCGTCCTGGGGGCTCTACTGCTCGTGCTCGCCGCAATCTGGGCGTGCAGATGGCTCATGCGACGACTGATGCGCCTGCAAGGCTCAGCATCCAATGAACTGATCAAAGTGCTCTCGCGCACCATGATCTCCCCCAAGCGCTCAATTCTCACCATCCAGGTCGGCCAGCGCGTTCTCATCGTCGCCGACAGCGGCCAGCAGTTATCCACGCTCTGCCAGATCACCGATCCTGACGAGATTCGCGCCTTCAAAGGCGGATCGTCAGGCCAATCCAAGCCCGCCTTCGAGTCCGTCCTTCGCGAGGAAATGTCTCGCCAGGAGAGCGATGACGACACGGAGCCGTCTGTGAACGATTTGCCGCAGTCTGCTCCTGTCAAAGATGCCGGTTTGTCGTCAACGCGACGCGAAGTCCACACCCTTCTGGAGAAGGTGCGTGGATTGTCGCAGCAGTTCCGGGGAGCATGAGCTCTCTTTCGTAGCACGGGCGTCTCGCCCGTCTCCCCTAGATGGCCGTGCGTTATTCGGCGCTGATTGTCATCCTGACGTACTCCGAAGGATCTGGCCTCAATTGCTCACCAGGCAGATCCTTCGGAGTACCTCAGAGGTTGTGAACTTTTCCCGTAGCACGGGCATCTTGCCCGTGTTGGCGATACAGACACGGGCAAGATGCCCGTGCTACAGTCAAATCTTCACAGACTCTCAGGATGACAACGAACAGCGCGTGATCTTGCACAGTGATATAGGATTCTCGAAGCCGTTTCGGTGAGCGCAGCGGTTGCCGTGAGATAAGCAGAAAAGGTGCAGCGATGAGAATGGATGCTCTCGCCCGCCGATTGATCTTTACGATCATGGCCGCGCTGCTTGTCTGCGCCGCCAGACCCACAATCGCTCGCGCCGCCACTTCACCGGCACAATCGGCGCCCACCACCGCCCCCGCCGCTGCACTCCCCTCCCTTTTCCCCACCCAGATCCCAGACCTCACAAAACGAGAGAACTTTTCATCGACGCTTCAACTGGTCGTGATGGTCGCCATCCTCTCCCTCGCGCCCGCGATTCTGCTGATGATGACCAGCTTCACCCGCATCATCATCGTGCTCTCGCTCCTTCGCCAGGCGCTCGGCACGCAGCAATTGCCGCCCAACCAGGTCCTCACCGGCCTCGCTCTCTTCATGACCTTCCTGATCATGGGTCCCACTTGGGGACGCATCAACAATGACGCCCTCCAGCCTTATCTCAACAACCAGATTGACCAGAAGACCGCGCTCGACCGCGCGCAAGCGCCCGTTCGCGACTTCATGACACAGCAGATTCAAAAGGCCGGGAACGATGAAGACATCTTTGTCTTCACCGATGCCGCCAAACAGCCGCGCCCGCGGAAGTGGGATGAGGTTTCTTTCGCCTCACTCATCCCCGCGTTCATTCTCAGCGAGCTAAAGACCGCGTTCCTCCTCGGCTTCCAGATTTACCTGCCCTTCCTCATCATCGACCTCGTCGTCTCCACCGTTTTGATCAGCATGGGCATGATGATGCTGCCCCCGGTGCTCATCTCACTTCCATTTAAATTGGCAATGTTCGTGCTTGTCGACGGTTGGCGCTTGATTACGGGCAATCTGATCGGTAGTTTTGTTTCCGGTTAGATTAGGTTTGCGATGCGCTCACGGATGAGTTGCATCAAACGAATCGCTCGACGCGATTTTTTCCCCCGCCGCTCCCTCCGAACCAGAGGCGGCGACACTCAAGGATGGGTGCTGGCCATGACCGTGGACCAGTCAACTGAAATGATTCGCCACGCCTTCGTCGTGGTTCTCATCCTTTCCGCGCCCATCCTCATCGTGGGATTGACCGTCACCCTCATCGTCTCGCTCTTACAGGCGGTGACCCAGGTTCAGGAACAAACCCTCTCCTTCATCCCAAAAATCGTTGCCATGGTTCTCGCCACCATGCTGCTTGTTCCCTGGCTTACGCAGCACCTCCTCGATTACGCAAAACAGCTCTTCGCCGGAGGCATCCACTAACCATGTCGCTCGAGCAGTTGAACAACCTCCTACCGACGTACCTCCTTGCCCTCGTCCGCATCGCCGGCGTGGTGATGTTCGCCCCTGTGATCGGAAGCCGCTCCATTCCGCTCAAAATCAAGATCGCCATCCCGATGGCCCTCGCGCTGGGCCTTCTCCCTTCCATCCCGCAAGCGCAGTCCGTCCCCAACAACCTCGGCATCCTCGGAGCCGGTATCGCGTCAGAACTCTTCTTCGGAATCGCCATCGGTCTCTGCGCCAACCTGGTCTTCGTCGCCGCCCAATGGGCGGGCGAAATGGCCGGCCAGCAGATGGGGTTCACCCTCTCCGGTCTGATGGACCCCGAAGCCGGCGCCCAGGGTTCTGTCCTCGGCGACTTCTACCTCATGTTCTCACTGATCGTGTTCCTGCTCATCAACGGCCACCACGCCCTCATCCGCGGGATCGCCGCAAGCTTCGCTTCGCTCCCCCTTCTCTCCATCTCCTTCAACCGAAATATCCTCGACCTCTTCGTCGGCCTCCTCCAATCCGCAACGATCCTCTCTCTCCAACTCGCCGCCCCCCTCCTCATCACCATGTTGATCGTCGACGTTTCCCTCGGCCTCATGGCGCGCGTGGTCCCGCAGATCAACGTCCTCGCCATGAGCCTCTCCGTCCGCTCCGCCGCCGGGTTGATTGTGCTCCTCCTGATTACTTCCCTCACCGCAACCACCCTTGGCTCATCGTTACTGAACTGGATGAAAACTGTCCCAACCCTGTGGACCCATAGCCCGAGCTTCTGATCACAATGGACGATTTTGCCGACAGAACCGAAGCCCCCACGCCGCGCCGGCGAGAACAATTCCGCCGCGACGGACAAGTCGCGCGCAGCACCGATCTCAGCGCCGCCGCCGTCCTGATTACTGCCCTGCTCCTCCTGTCGATGATCGGTCCCCATCTCCTCCAAACCCTTCAATCGCTGCTCAAACAGGCGCTCGCCGCACCCGTCGAGTCCACGGATCCCGCAAAGCTCTTCTCCGCCAGCGCCTCAAGCGTCATGCTCGCACTCGTCCCGCTGCTGCTTGCGGTTCTCGCCGCCGCGGTCACCGTCAATCTCGCCCAGATCGGCTTCCCCCTCACCCTCCGAATGCCCAAGAAGAATCGCGGTAGCTTGAACCCCACTTCCTCAAGCCGCCGCTTTTTTACCGGATTTCTCAAGATCGCCGTGCTCGGCATCGTCGCCTATCGACTGATCTCATCCCGACTCCAGACCCTCCTCGCCGCCGGCCACTCCGATTTCCCCCGCTTCGCATCGCTCTGCGTCCAACTGCTCATGTCCGCCGCCATGCGGTTGGCGCTTGTGCTCCTTGCATTTGGACTCATTGACTACGCGATTCAACGCTTCCAACTTTCGCAAAAGCTTCGAATGACCCGCCGTGAGGTTCACGAAGAACAGCGCTCGACCGAAGGTGATCCAAAGCTCCGCTCCCGTCGCCGCCAATTGGCCAGGAAGCAATTCGCCACCATTGCCTCAAGAAAAGGTCAACCGGCTTAGTCCATGCCCGAGCCCATAGCACCCAACCTCCTCATGCAACGGCTCCACGAGAACCGCGGGATCCTCTTCCCGATCTCGTGCATCGGCCTGCTCCTCGTGCTGCTCGTCCCGCTCCCAACTCAGGTCCTCGACTTCCTGCTCATCCTCAACATCACCCTCAGCGTCATCGTTCTCGTTACCACGATGTACGTGAAAACGCCGCTGGAATTTGCCGTCTTCCCCTCGCTCCTTCTCGCCATCACCCTCTTCCGTCTCGTTCTCAACGTCGCGACCACCCGCCTTATTCTCACCGCCAACCGCGCCGGAGTCGATCCGATCCACGCCGGCGGCGACGTGGTGCTCGCGTTCAGCAACTTCGTCTCCAGCAACGAGCTTGTCGTCGGCGCCGTCATCTTTCTGATCATCTTCGTGATCCAGTTCGTGGTGATCACCAAAGGCTGCGCCCGCATCTCAGAAGTCGCCGCCCGCTTCATCCTCGACGCCATGCCTGGCAAGCAAATGGCCATCGACGCCGACGTCACCGCCGGCACTCTCACTGAAACCGAAGCACGAACACGCCGCGAAGAAATCTCGCAGCAAGCCGACTTCTATGGCTCGATGGACGGCGCCAGCAAATTCGTCCGCGGCGACGCCATCGCCGGCATCCTCATCACCGTCATCAACATCCTCGGGGGTCTCTATGTCGGCATCATCAAGATGGACAAGAGCCCCGGCGAAGCAATGGAGCTTTTCACCCGCCTCACGATCGGCGATGGTCTGGTCAGCCAGATCCCCGCCTTCATCGTGTCCCTCGCCGCGGGTCTCATCGTCACCCGGTCCAGCGACCGCACAGAACTCGGCGAGCAGGTCATCGGCCAGATGCTCTCCAAGCCAAAGGCGCTCTACGTCGCAGCCGCCTTCCTCATTTCCCTCTCCTTCGCCGGTCTCCCCGTCATCCCCCTCTTCGCGATGTCTGCCACCTGCGCGATCCTCGCCTACACGATCGACCGCCGCTTGCGCCTTCGCGGAAAGATCGAATCAGAAACCACCAATAAATCCACACCCACCCCCAACCCCGAACAGGTCGAGAAATTCCTCGACCTCGACACCCTCGAGCTCGAGATCGGCCCCGGTCTCCTCAAGCTCGCCGACACCGCCCACGGCGGCGACCTTCTCGAAAGAATCCGCGATGTTCGCAAACAGATCGCCCAGGAACTGGGCCTCATCGTCCCCGCCGTCCGCGTCCACGACAACGCCGAGCTTTCCGCCAACGACTACCTCATTAAGATTCGCGGCCACGTCCTGGCGCGCGGGGTCACCTACCCCGAACAATACCTCGCCATCGCCCCCGCCGATGCGTCCCGCATGCCCGACGCCGAGTCCACCGCAGACCCAATCACCCAAGCCCCCGCCTACTGGATCACCGAATCCCAGCTCTCTCACGCCGCCTCCCTGCATTACGACATCATCGAAGCGCCTGAAGTGCTGACGACGCACCTCGCCGAGACCATCCGGTCGCACGCCCACGAGCTGCTCACCCGCCAGGAGGTAAAGAACCTCCTCGACAACCTCAAGCAGCGCGCTCCCGCGCTCGTCGATGAAGTTGTCCCTTCACAGCTCAAGCCCGGCGAGCTTCATCGCGTCCTCCAGAATCTCCTCCGCGAACGTGTCTCCATCCGAGATCTCGAGACCATCATCGAAACTCTCGCCGATCACGCGACGACCACCAAAAATCTCGGCGCGCTTACCGAGCATGTCCGCCACGCGCTGAGCCGCACGATCTGCCACCAATACGTCGACGACCGCAATCGCCTCCCGTGCCTCACGCTCGATCCGGAATTCGAAAGCGAGTTGGCACAGCAGTGGTCCCTCGCTCCCGAAGACGCGCAGCGCCTGCTCAATCAACTTCAGGCCGCTTCCGACCAGCTCGCGCAGGCGCACCCCGCGCCGGTCGTCCTCTGCAGCGCGCCCGTTCGCGCTGCCGTTCGCAGGCTTATCGAAGCGACGCTTCCCCGCGTCGCCGTTCTTTCCTTCACAGAAATTTCGCCTGACGTTTCCATCGAAGCTCTCGGCTCTATCGGAGCACATCAAACCCGTGGGCTGGAGCCCGCGGTTCAACCAGGGTGAGTGATTCCAGGATGGGTTAAGTTATGGATCTGCAAACTTTCAAAGCACCGACCATGGCCGAGGCACTCGGACAGGTCAAATCCGCTCTCGGCAATGACGCCATTATCCTTCACACGCGCACCTACTACCTGCGCCGCTGGCTCGGCCTGCGCAAACGCGAGGTCGTCGAGATCACCGCCGGCCGTGGTCTGAACATCGGTTCGCGAGCCCGCCGGCCGCAGCCCATCATGCGCACCGTTGATTCCTCTCCGAATCGCGCACCCGTCGTCCAGACAACCTCCGTCACCGTCCGCGAACCGGCGCACCATGGCCGCACCCTCGTCGAATCCCCCGCCGCCAGCGGCACCCTCATGACCGGCCTCGCCACCGAAATGGAAAGTCTCAAGGGCCTTGTCCGCGAGCTTGTCGTCCAGGTTCGCCAGCAAAAGGCGCCTCAGATCCCCGAAGAGCTCTTCGAACACTACCTCGCCCTCGTCCAGAGCGATGTCGCCGAAGATCTTGCCGCTGATATCATCAAGACAGTTCACCGTCAGCTCCGCCCCGAGCATCTCAATCAGACGCAGTTCGTTCTCGACAAACTCGCCGAGCACCTCGAGCATCTTCTCCCCACCGCCGGCCCGATCGTCCGCACGAAAACGACGGGCCCTCACGTCGTCGCTCTGATCGGCCCCACCGGCGTCGGAAAAACCACCACCATCGCCAAGCTCGCGGCAAACTTAAAACTGCGCGAGAAGAACAAAGTCGGTCTCATCACCATCGACACCTACCGAATCGCCGCCATCGATCAGCTCAAAAAATACGCCGACATCCTCGGCTCGCCCCTCCGTGTCGTCTCAAGCCCCGAAGACATGCGCAATGCCGTCGCATCAATGAGCGATTGTGAATTCATCCTCATCGACACCGCTGGCCGAAGTCCTAAGGACACGATGAAGTTATCGGAACTGAAAACTTTTCTCGCCGCCGCCGAGCCCGATGAAGTCCATCTCGTCACCAGCACCACCAGCAACCAGGCCACCATCGAGCTTGCCCTTACAAAGTTCGGCGAGCTTAATGTAACCAAGCTGATTTTCACCAAGCTCGATGAAGCCGCGAAGGTCGGCGCCGTCCTCAACATCCTCAGCAAAGTCAACAAGCCGCTGTCGTACATCACCACCGGGCAGGACGTCCCCGATGACATCGAGGTCGCCCAGGGCCGCCGTCTCGCACAACTGATCCTGGGAAGTTCTTTATGACGTTAGCCTTCGATCAGGCCGCTCAACTTCGCACCCTCGTCGGTGCGACCGCGCATCGCCGCGCCACCGTGATCGCCGTCACCTCCGGCAAAGGAGGCGTTGGGAAGAGCAACATCGCGGTCAATCTTGCCATCCAGTTCGCTGCTGCGCGCAAAAAAGTCGTCCTCCTTGACGCCGACCTCGGCCTCGCCAACGCGGATGTCCTTTGCAGCGTCAATCTCCCCTTCAACCTCTCCCACGTCATTGCCCGCAAAAAAGAACTTCATGAAGTCATGATCAACGCCCCAGGCGGTTTCCGCCTCATCGGCGGCGCCTCAGGTCTCGCCCGCATGGCCGACCTCTCCGACTTCGACCGCCAGCGGATCATCGCCTCCATGGGCGAACTTGAACAACAAGCCGACATCATCCTCATCGACACCGGCGCCGGCATCAGCCCCAATGTCCTCGCTTTCACCAAAGCCGCCGATCACGTCCTGGTCGTCACTACGCCCGAGCCCACAGCCATCACCGATGCTTATGCCGTCATCAAGGTTCTCAGCCGCGACGCGATCGATCGGCGCGTGAGCCTGCTCGTCAACCAGGTTCGCTCCCCTGCCGAGGCCCGCGTCGTCCATGGCCGAATCTCCAAGGTCGCCAAACAATTCCTGAACGTCTCGGTGCTGGATGCCGGCTACGTCGTCGCGGATGAAGCCGTGCAGTCCGCGGTCAGGCGGCGCGTGCCGTTTGTCCTGTACAGCCCGCGTTCCCCCGCCGCCCATTGCATCGCGCAGCTTGCGATGCGTCTGGAAAAAGGCGCCGGAGCACAGATAGATTCCGCCGGTTTCTTCAATCGCATGAGTCGTTGGTTCAAACGTTGAGGACAAAACGCGCCGCTTCGGCGTTATCGGACCTTGCCCCGGCGAAAAAAGAATTGGAAAGCTTTAAGAATCTTCTAAGAAACTCTCCTCACGACGACCGATAAATAATCGGGGTCTGTAGAAGGAGAAGAAAAAATGCCTGCAACCATTTCGCAACGCCGCCGCGCGATCAAGACAACATTCGCAGTACCCGGATCGGGAGGATCTATGGCGAAAGCCAAGCGGGATATCAAAGAAGTCTGGATCGACTACAAGAAGGAAACCACCGAACCCCTTCGAAACATCCTGATGGAGCACTATCTCCATCTCGTCCGCTACAACGCCGAGCGCATTCACGTCAAGCTCCCCGATGAAGTCGAGCTTGATGACCTCATCAGCGCCGGCATCTTCGGTCTGATGGACGCGATCGAGGCCTTCGATCTCGATCGCGGCGTCAAGTTCGAGACCTACTGCGCCCCCCGAATCCGCGGCGCGATCCTTGACGAGCTTCGCTCCATGGACTGGGTTCCGCGCCTCGTTCGTTCGCGCGCCCACAAGATGGACGGCGCGACGAAGCAGCTCGAGGTCGAGCTGGGCCGCGCCCCCACCGGCGAAGAAGTCGCCAAGCGCCTCAAGATCCCGATGAACGAGTTCGAGAAGATGGCCAAGGACGCCAGCGCCGTCGGCCTCGTCTCCCTCAGCCGCAAGTGGTTCGAAACCGACAGCAACAAAGACGTTCGCGAGATCGACGTCCTCGAAGACAAGCGCGGCACCGATCCGGTCCGCGAGATCCAGCGCAAGGATCTCAAAGAGCTGATCACCAAAGGCCTCTCCCGCGCCGAGCGCCTCATCATCGTCCTCTACTACTTCGAAGAGATGACCATGAAAGAAATCGGCGCCACCCTGGATCTCTCCGAATCCCGAGTCAGCCAGATGCACTCCAGCATCCTCGCCCGCCTGAAAGCGCAAATGGCCGACCGCAAAAAAGAACTCCAGCAAGTCACCGCCGAATAAGGCGAACCTGATCTCCAGTCCTCGTAGGGGCGACACTTAAGTCGCCCTTCTTTTGTGCGCCGCGCATGTTCGATGTCCAGGAGGTGAGAGTCCTCTGACCAGCTTGATGGAGCGAAGGTCGAGCCAGATGCAAGGGCGTCGCCGCGAGGCGGGGTCTGAAGGAAGCGTTTTGGCGAGAGTCACGGCCCGATGAACAAGAACCGGCTATGAGGCGATCGC
>JBBRYX010000044.1:0-9434 GCA_038237225.1 Tepidisphaerales bacterium
GGATCGAGTACCCCTGCTCGTTGACCAGCTTGACCGCTGAGACCTTGAACTCCCGCGTGAACTTCCGTCGTGCCATGGTTCGCTCCGTTGACAGCCATTATGCTGCCCTTCGTCGCGCCCACCATTCGTGGGGAAGTCCAGGCTCCGCGCCTCGGCGGTAGCATTTTGGTATTCTCCCGCCATGCCCCCCCTGCCCCCCCTGCCCATCCCTGCCCACCCTGCCCCCCCTACCACCGAGATCGCCGAACCCGGCAACGCCCGCCTCGGCCTCCGGCTTTTCCTCCTCTACATCATCCTCTACGCCGGCTTCATGGCTCTCGCCGCATTCGCTCCCCAGATCATGGCGAAAACCCCCTTCGGCGGCGTCAACCTCGCCATCCTCTACGGTCTCGGACTCATCATCTCCGCCGGCATCCTCGCCCTCCTCTACGCAATCCTCTGCAAGACCGAATCCAAATCCGGGGGTGAGAAATGATCTACCAGTTCTCCTGGAACGCCTTCCTCATCTTCGCCTTCTTCGTCGCCGTCGTGCTCGGCCTCAGCTTCTACCTCGGCCGAAAAGCCCGAAGCGCCAAAGGCTTCTTCGCCGCCCACGGCCAGGTCCACTGGTTCGTCAACGGAATCGCCTTCGCCGGAGACTACCTCTCCGCCGCCAGCTTCCTCGGAATCTGCGGCATGATCGCCTGGTACGGCTACGACGGTTTCCTCTACTCCATCGGTTACCTCGCCGGCTGGATCGTCGCGCTCTTCGTTATCGCCGAACCCATCAAACGCCTCGGCCGATTCACCTTCGCCGATGCCCTCGACAGCAAGTTCAACTCCCGCGCCATCAAACTCACCGCCGCCATCTCCACCCTCGTCGTCAGCACGTTTTATCTCATCCCCCAGATGGTCGGCGCGGGGACCCTTATCCAACCCCTCCTCGGCTTCAGCTACACCACGGGCGTCATCCTCGTCGGCGTCGTCGTCATCATCATCGTCGTCACCGCCGGCATGGTCTCCACAACCTGGGTCCAGTTCATCAAGGGATCCCTCCTCGTCATCTTCTGCACGATTTTGGTCGGCCTCATCTTAAACCGCGGCATCATCGCCCATCCCGAAGCCGCCACGATGGGCATCCAAACCCTCGTCGAAGCCCAAGGCGGCAAGGTTACCAACGATCATCCGCAGGGACGCGGACCCGGACAGGGAGATCTGAGTCCGGTCGGCCATGTGGTGCGCCTGCCAGGGGACGTCAAGGAGACCGGTCCGCTCGGACCCTTCAAGTTTCTATCGACGCTGCAGAAGAGCGATGTGCTTTTGTGGTCGAGCAAGAAGACCCTGGAGAACGGTGTCAGCGTCACGCGCTTCACCCCCAAAGTCGTGAAAGGCGAAGAAGTCATGACCCCCGGCGCCAGCCCAACCTTCGCCGGCATCCGCAAAGACAACCTCTGGGCTAAACTCGATTTCATCTCCCTCATGCTCGCCCTCTTCTGCGGCACAGCCTCCCTCCCCCACATCCTGATCCGCTACTACACCGTCAAAGACCAGGCCGCCGCGCGCAAAAGCACCGTCGTCGGCATCGGCGCCATCGGCTTCTTCTACGTGCTCACGCTGTTCCTCGGTCTCGGAGCCATGACCAGCGGCGCGATGGACGTCACCAACAACAACATGGCCGCCCCGCTGCTCGCCCGCACCTTCAGCCAAACCCTCTTCGCCATCATCTCCGCCATCGCATTCACCACCGTGCTCGGCACCGTCAGCGGCTTGATCATGGCCGCCGCCGGCGCGGTCGCTCACGATTTGATGACGAACCTGTTTAAGGTCACCGATCACGAACACGGCCAGGTCATGTGGGGAAAAATCGCCGCCGTCGTCGTCGGCATCGTCGCCATGGCCCTCGGAATCGTCTTCCGCGACTTCAACGTCAGCTTCCTCGTCGGCTGGGCGTTCAACGTCGCCGCCAGCGCCAACCTCCCCTCCCTGGTCATGCTTCTCTTCTGGAAAAAAACCACCAGCGCCGGTATCGCCGCCGCCATCACCACCGGCATCGTCTCATCCCTCGCCTGGATTCTGATGAGCGGACAAGCCTACAAAGACATTTACCACTGGGATCCCGCAGCCGCGATTGTGCCCTTCTCTCAGCCCGGGCTGGTGACCATTCCGCTGGGATTCGTGGTGCTCATCGCCGTTTCACTGATGACATCGAGGAAGGTTGTGGAGCGCGAGGCAATCATGGTGGCCTAACGTTTGTCATCCCCGGCGGCGGCGCTTGGGCGTCTCCACCGGGGCGGGGGCCAACTCTTCCGCCGTCGCTTGTTCCCAGATCGCGACGCCGGCGGGTTCGACGCTTCGGCTGCCCACAAGGAACCTCGCGCTCGCCGGCGCGGGCGCGGTCGTTGCGACGTCCTGGTAGTTCAGAAGGATCCGATAGGGTCCGCGACGAATGAGATGCACGCGCGGCGGCAGCAGCACCGGGCGGAGGTTCGCCGAAGCAGCCAGCTTTTCCATGAGCGCGTCGATGAAAGGCTGCTCGCCATGAACGCCGCAGTACGTGACGGCGCCGTTCTGGTATTTGCACTGCGTCACGGCCGCGGCGCCGGAGTAAAACTGATCCGCATACTTGGCAAGCACGCGCGTGTCCGGGTTGGCGTAGAGCAGATCGCCCCACACGCCCCAGGCGTATTTTTTGCCGTCCAGATCGACTTGGCCCCAGGTGTTCGGCGGGAGCGAGTCGTAGGCTTCGATCTCGCTGCAAATCAGCGGGAGGATCGGCGCGGCGGTGTGACCCTCGAAGAGCTGCCCGTTGCGATCCATCAGCGCGGTGCGGCACGTCAGAACGAGGTGGCCGCCCGCAGCGGCGTAAGTATCCAGTTGCTTGATGTCTTCCTCATCCACCATTTGCAAACCCGGCGCGACGATCATCGCGAGGTTCTGCGGCCAAGGTTTTTTGGGGTGAAGGATTTTGACGCGAAGGCCGAGCCGCGCCGCGGCCGCGTACCACAGCCCGAGCCAGTGGGGCTGGTGCCAGCGCTTCGCCTGCGGGAGGGTGGCGTAGTAGTAGAACTGTTCGAAGTCGAAGACGATTCCGATGGTGGTGGTGGGATCGAAGTCGTCGGGTGAGGGGGGACCCGCGGCGGAGCCGCCGGACTCTCGCGCGGAGGGGGCGGCGAGCTTGGCGGGGTCGAGGAGTTTGAGCTCGTCGATCACCTGCATGAACTGCCGTCCGCCCGGGGATGGGGTGATGCCATCGGTGCCCACGAGTCCATCGTGAAACATCTCCACGCCAAAGCGCGGTTGGCGAAACCGGTACGTGGTCACGAACTCGGCGCCGTGGGCGAACGCGGTCCAGATCCACAGCCGCACCGTGCCCGGATACGGAAGAACGGGGACGCCGGACCAGTTCACATGACCCGGCTGAAGCTCCAGCAGGCCCCAGCGATTGTGATAGCTGGCCATCTGATCGTGCATGAACGAGATCGCGGCAGGGTCACCCAGGCGGTAGCTTTCATCGTGCGGATTCTTCACCCAGCCGGAAATCGGGTAGCTATCCCAGCTCATGAGGTCGAGAAAACCAGCCATATCCGCGGGATTGGCGTCGTGATGAAACGGCATGAAGTTGGTCGTCAGCCAGCGAGCGCCGATGCGCGGGCGGAGGATGTCCGCCTGAAGCTTCGCGAAGTTCGCAAGAGCCCACGACCAGAATCTCGACGAGTCGAGCGCGTGATGCGGATTGCCATAGCGGGCATCGCGCTCGGGCCAGAGAAGGATCTGGGAAAACTCGGTGTAGTACTGCGTCCAGAACTGGTTGCCCCACGCGGCATTGAGCGCATCGATCGAGCCGTACTTTCGGCGGAGCCAGCCGCGGAACGCTTCGTGGGTGATTTGCGACTGATCGAAGGCGCCGCTGAATTCGTTGTCGATCTGCCAACCCATCACCGACGGATGATTGCCGAAGCGATCCCCGAGCGCGGTGACAATGCGCGATGTCGCTTCATGCAGTGCTGGAGCGAGCGGGTTGTAATGTCGGCGCCCGCCGTGGCGGGCGCGCTTTCCGGCTTCATCAACAGGAAGAATTTCGGGGTGCTGCTCCGAGAGCCAGATGGGTGGCGCTGCCGTGGGTGTGCAGAGGATGACGGAGAGATTTCGCTTCGCCGCCATGTCGACGGCTTCGCTCAGCCAGTCAAGCTGGATATTTCCCGGCGACGGCTCCATCGTAAACCACGCGAATTCGCCCATGTGGACGAGCTGGTGGCCCATCTCCGCGATGCGGTTGAAGTCGCGCTCCCAGTCGGCGCGGGGCCACTGTTCCGGGTAGTAATAGGTTCCGATTTTCATTTTGTGGTTGTTAGTTGTTGTTAGTTCTCAGTTGTCAGTTGTCAGTTGTCCGTTGTCAGTTGATTGTCTCTTTCCACGGCGCCTCTCTTTTGGAGGTGGCGGGCGATGAGCCAACAGATCAGTGCCCAGGTGAGTCCGGCGCACCAGCCGCCGAGGACGTCGGTGGGATAGTGCACGCCGAGCGCGATCCGGCTGATGCCGATGAGGAAGGTCAGGATCATCGCGATGATGACAAAATAAGCCTTGGCAGCGCGCTCGGGGACGAGGCGCGCCAGCAGCGTTGCGAGCGTGAGGTAGACGATCGCTGAATACATCGAGTGGCCGCTGGGGAAGCTGCTGGTGCCGATGTCCTGAAGATGAGGCACGACGTTTGGCCGCGGACGGGAGAAGCTGTATTTGAGGACGGAGCCGAGACCGAGCCCCCCTGCGGTCGCGATGACGACGAGCCACATCGCGTGGCCCTTTCGGGTCATAAGCAGATAGCCGAGGACGGCAAGCGTCGCGAGGGAGAGCACGGCGACCGAACCAAGGGCGGTGATGTCGCGCGCGACTTCGAAGAGCCAGTGCGGGCCGCGAAGCACTCCCGGATCATTCGGCTTGCGCAGCGCCCGGAGAACGCGTTCATCGAAGCGCTGGGTGCCGCCCTCGGTGACTTCGTCGGCAAGCATGATGAACGCCCAAGCCCCGGCAATGAGGAGAAGGACGGCGAGAAGCACGAGCGGGCTCGTGTCGCCGAGGGTGGAGTTAAACTGGCGAATCTTCCCTGACAAGCGGGAACACGGTAAATGGGCAGGCGTTGAAAGGGAAGGTCAAACGATGCCGGACGACTCGCCGAGCCTGAACAACGTCAGCCGGGACGCATGCGGGCATGAATGCGGGTATCACGGAGGGACCCGGACAAGTCCCGCTCATACGCACGGAGGATGCCTTCGCAGGGGAAACCGGCGCGCTCGGCTACCCGCTGGCTGGGCAGGTTGCGCTCGTCCATGCGAATTTCGACCCGGCAGGCGCCGAGCGTGGTGAACGCGAAATCGGCGATGGCCCGGACCGCTTCGCAGGCATACCCCTGGCCGCAGCGGGAGGTGCGGGTCCAGTAGCCGATCTCGAACTTCGGAACCGACCAGTCGATTCGATGCAGCCCGGAGGAACCGATGAATGAGCCATCGGATTTGAGGTAATACTGGAGCCGCAGATCTTCACGCAAGATGAATCGCGCGACGGCGCGGCGGGAGTTCTCTTCGGTGTCGCTCACGGTGGGCGCGTTCTCGGCCCATGGCATCCACGGGCGGAGTTCATTGATGGACTCGAGAATGGCGGGGTTGATTTCCGCGCCATCGCCGATGCGCGGGGCGCGGATGAGAAGGCGTTCGGTCTCGAGTGATTCGGGGATGTGCAGAAGCAGAGGATTCATCGGTGGATCCGGAGCATCTCGTTGCCGCCGAGTTGGAATTCATAGTCAACGCGTTCGACGGTCGCATGAACATTGAGGTGTTCGAGCTGATTGATGAGCGGCTCGAGGTGAGACGACTTCCAACCGTCCATGTCGAGAAGCGGGAAGATGCGGACTTCGCGCGCGACGCGGAGCATTTCGTGGATTGATTGCAGATGGAAAGCGAGATCGAATCGGTGGCTATACAGAAACAGAAAGTGCGAGCACAGTGCCAGATCGAATGAGCCGCTCGGGAAGGAGAGGTGAGGCAGCGATTCCGCCCGATAGCGGCCGCGGTCTCCGGCGGTTTGGTAATCAGCAAGGAACAACGCCATAGCGCTCATTCTCCGCTGACCCAGATCATCGGGCGAGGCGACTTCGTTCCAGCAGAAGCGGTGGGCGCTGGTGCGCGCGAATTCGATCAAGAGCGAGCAAGTGGCGTCGATACGCGAGCGGATTTCTTCGGGCGAGAATTGGTAAAGCGGATCCACGGATGTGACGCGATGACCCAGACGCGTCACCTCCGCGTTAAAACTCGCGGGACCGTCGGCGCAGGAGAGAATGTTTCCGTTCATGTCCTCGCGCGAGAGGGAAAACATCGAGCGGTATTCCTTGAGACTTCGGCCCCAGGGGTAGGTGTCGTTGATGGTGATGGGCGCAGCAATAGACATGAGTCTCGATGTATCACGGGCATCTTGCCCGTGTTTGAGCCGCTCACACGGGCAAGATGCCCGTGATACGGGTAGCGTTACACTTCTCGGTCGACGGCTAATGCGATTCGCCGGATCGATTTCATCATGACATCGAACTGTTTCGGGTTCAGGGACTGCGCGCCATCGGTCATTGCATGCGCGGGATCGTTGTGCACTTCGATGATCAATCCATCGCAGCCGGCGGCGATGCTGGCTTTGGACATGCTTTCGACGAGGTAGCTCTTGCCGGTGCCGTGCGAGGGATCGACGACAACGGGCAAATGGCTGCGGAGCTGAAGCTCGGGGACGATGGCCAGCGGCAAAGTGTTTCGGACGTAGTCCTCGAACGTGCGGATGCCGCGCTCGCAGAGCATGACCTGGAGATTTCCTCTTGCGAGGATGTATTCGGCGGCCAACAGGAATTCCTCCAGCGTTGCGGACATGCCGCGCTTCAGGAGCACCGGCTTGCGGGTCTCGCCGATCTTCGCGAGCAGGTTGAAATTCTGCATATTGCGCGCGCCGATCTGGAGGACATCGGCGTATTCGACGCAGACGTCGATCTGATCGATGCTCATGACTTCCGTGACGATTGCCAGGCCGGTCTGGTCGCGCGCGAGCGCGAGGTACTTGAGACCTTCTTCAGCGAGACCCTGGAACGCATACGGGCTGGTGCGCGGCTTGAAGGCGCCGCCCCGCAGACCGATCGCGCCGGCTTCTTTGCAGGCGTGGGCGATTTCGAGCAGATGTGTTTTGTCTTCCACGCTGCACGGGCCGGCGATGACGCCGATCTTCTTGCCCCCGATGGAAGCGCGGGGTCCGATCGCGACTTCAGTGCGCTCCTTCTTCACCTCGGAGGAAGCCATCTTGTAGGGCGCGAGAATCGGCATCACGCGATCGACGCCTTCGACGGTCTCGAAGCGCGATTTTTCCTTGAAGCGATCATCCCCGATGGCCGCGATGACGGTTCGTTCGGTTCCGACGATGACGTGATCTTTAAGTCCCATTTCGCGCACCAGGTTGACGACATGCTCGACCTGTCCAGGGGTGGAGCCCGGTTTCATGACGACGATCATTGAAGACCTCCGGTAAACAGAATGGTGCGCCAATACATGGGAAGCTCCTCGAATTCGCTAAGCCGCAAAGCGGCAGAAAAAGGGTCGATAAAAAAAGCCCCAGGACCGCGTCCTGAGGCTCTTGATTGCAACTTATAGGTGACGAGCTCAGGACGCAGTTTGGGCGGCGGGATTGAATCCCTTAAACCAAAATCCAAACGTCGTCGAATAAGCGTTCACCGGGAGAAAAATACCATACGCCCGAGACATGTCAAATGAGATCGGCGGGCGGCGAAGCCGTATGTTCATTGGGGCGGTTTCTGACGTTAAAATCGCCCGCCGTGGCACGGCTTCTATTTATGGGCTACACTAAGGTCATCAGGGCGTAGCTCAGTTTGGTAGAGCGTCTGGTTTGGGACCAGAAGGTCGCAAGTTCAAATCTTGTCGCCCTGACTTGATGAGACTTTAAGCCCTTCGAACAGCACGTCGAAGGGCTTTCTCATTTCTGGAACAGGACTTACGTCGTCAAGCTTAAAGTTCAAAAAACACGAACTCCAGCAGCGCGCGTTTTTACGGGTAGTCCGCCGTAACCCATTGATCCGCAAGGTGCTGGGAGAGTTCAAAAGCCCGCAGGGCGACATCAGCGGTCTCGTCGCGCGAACGATCGGCCGATTCCAATTGAAGCGTCTGCGTGACGACTACTGCGACATCGTTCCCGCTCGCGAGGCGTACATCGGTCAGAACACCAAGGAGATCAAGGAACTGGACAAGGCGCTGACCCGCCGCTTCGAGCAGGAAGGCGATTTCGAAAAGGCCGAGGCTGAATTGCGTGACGTGATTCAGAAGCTCGGCGCGTCATCGGATTCCAACAAGCTGACGCGCGAGGACCTGAACGAGTTTGCCGCCAAGAAGCGAGATCCAAGAATCCAAGTGACCCGAGCGCTCCGTCCCGGAGCAAGTCTGGGCGATTTGACAGGTCCACAGCTCATCCCGCCATCCGGCTACAGGGAGGGGCAACCGCTCAGGAGATTGATCGACAGCTTTCAGGTCACGTCCAGCGAATCTCAGCCCGCGCGACCGTCAAGCTCGACGCCAGCCGACGGGGATCCACGATCAACCTCGGCGGGGGACATCAGCCACACGTAGGCATACTGTCAACGAAGGAAATGGATGATGCCATCGGCATCAATCCCGAAAAAGACGCAGAATCCACGATCGGACGTTTCGGGCGGTCCTGGCTTGACCGACGACGGCGAATCGTATCGGGTGCCCACCCAAGAGGAATGGGATCGGCTCGGCCAGCAGCAGGAACAGCACTACTACGATCTCTTTGACCGAACCGGCGTTGGGGGGGCCGGGCTTCGTTAGCCCGGAATGCGTCCTTGAACTCCTGATAAATACTGGGTCCGCTCATGCTTCAATGGGGCCGGGCTTCGTTAGCCCGGAATGCGTTGTTACTTCTTCTTTTTGATGATGAGGACGACAGGCTTCAATGGGGCCGGGCTTCGTTAGCCCGGAATGCAAAAATCAGCTTTCGAGTGACGCCCGAGGAATATGGCTTCAATGGGGCCGGGCTTCGTTAGCCCGGAATGCATTTTTCAAAAGAGGTACACAACGTGGAACGTGAGCTTCAATGGGGCCGGGCTTCGTTAGCCCGGAATGCTCGGCTCACGAGCGATATGGGGGAGACATTGCAGGCTTCAATGGGGGCCGGGCTTCGTTAGCCCGGAATGCTGCGTGGCAAGGGGCGGGACGAAGAGTACGTCTAGGCTTCAATGGGGCCGGGCTTCGTTAGCCCGGAATGCGTTGCGCTGCATCGAATCATCGGACTGTCCTTCTAGCTTCAATGGGGCCGGGCTTCGTTAGCCCGGAATGCGCCACGTCCGAGCAGCGAAGGCTTCATAAATAATGGGCTTCAATGGGGCCGGGCTTCGTTAGCCCGGA
>JBBRYX010000045.1:0-9290 GCA_038237225.1 Tepidisphaerales bacterium
AGGCAATCCATCTTTGAATACATCGAGGTGTTTTACAATCGCAAACGGCTGCACAGTTCGATAGGCTATCAAAGCCCCGAAGCGTTCGAGGCAAGCCTCAATTAATCATCGCGTCGCGCCCACCGTTCGTGGGGAAGTCCAATTTGGTCTTCCCGTCCGAACCCTCCTCGCAATGAACAACAACGGGAGTGTCGCTTTTCGCGCGTCGCTCGTAGGTGGGGGGACGGGAATCTTCGTCGGCGACGGCAACAGTATTTCCCAAGTCGCTATAACAGGGGGGGCAATCAGTAGCGTTGCCTCGAATACTCCATCAATTAATGATGGCGGCGACATCGCGTTTGTCGGCAACTTGAATACCGGCGCTTCGGCGGTTTTTCTCTGGAGTCACGGTTCGCTGACCACCTTGGTTGATTCATCGGGCGTATTCAGCGCTTTGGGTCACGTGTCTCTCAACAGTCGTTCCCAAATTGCGTTCGCGGCAACAACGACTTCAGGTGGCGCAGGGATCTTCTCCGGCATGGATCCTACAAGAGATAAGATTGTGCAGGTTGGAGACAGCCTGTTTGGGTCCACTGTGACTGGAGTAAATTATGATCCTTGGGGCAGCCCGAAGGTGCTAAACGACAGTGAAGGCGGTATTCAACTACACGTTGGCCAGTGGAGTTGCGGGCATTGCGGTTGCTACGCCGATTGCGCAGGTGAAGCCCTTAAATGCCGCGACTGTCCCTCGGCCCGTGTACAACGCCCCAAGCGCGCCGCAGCATCAAGCGTCTATCAAGAACCTGGTGATTGTCACCCATGGCATCTGGGATGACGCGACCAGCGACCCAAACTGGCAGACCCTTGCAAGAGACATTGCGAACAAGCTAGCCAAGCCCGGAGAAACAGTAACTTACGTTCCTGGACCCAGCACCGGACATTACGAGGTTGGCGATACGATCGTCACAGCATATGACTGGGGTAACATCGCGCAAGCCCCGGAGACCACCCCCGAGAACGTCAAGGGCAAGGCAGAGGAGGTCGGTCGCGCAATGGGTAGACGGCTGATTTCCATGGGGTATGAGAATATCGAGCACATTCACTTCATCGCCCACAGCGCGGGTGCCGCATTGATCAATGAAGCGGCACACACGCTGCTGGCCGGAAGAAGCGCCGGCACAAGCCCGACAATCCAGACGACCTTCCTAGACCCCTACATCGGCGCCACCTTCAGCGGTTCCGGCCAGTACGGCGCCTATTCCGATTGGGCAGACAACTATTTCGCACGGGATCTGCTTACAAACGCCTTCACGGCAAATCAGCATGCCAATGCTCACAATGTGGACGTTACGTGGCTTGATCCACAGGCCGCGCAGAAGGGGTTTTCAACCCACGGGTTCCCCGTGACCTTCTACACCGACAGTGTCGCGGGTCAGGCGGACGGTTACGGATATACGCTGAACATGGAGGGGGGCAGTTGGACGGCATCGCAACTGAAGGCCACTCACCAGGAGAACAACGTTCCCATTCAGCTTGGAAGTCCGCCCCCGCTTCCGAACATAACGACGCCGATGACCATCAATCGTCCCGTTGATATTGGCAGCCTTCTCAAGGATGCCAATCACATGCAGACCAGTTCCACGGGGCGCGTAGGTTTTATCGGCGGTGGTATCAACCTCTCTTCGACTCCGGCAACCATCCATCCGCTGATTGCGCAAAAGCTCGCGGCTCCCCTGCTAGCGCCGCCCGCTGCGCAGGGTGAACTGGACCTCGGCCCCGCGTGGATGGCGATCCTCGTTCCGGTGAACGATCTTTCCAATGTCATCTCATTTGAGGCGGAATTCACCAGCGCTGCCGGGGCTGAAGGGCTTCTGTCCGTGTACTGGGACGGCGACTTGATCGCCACGATCGACGAGAGGTATGCCTTGAGCGGCGTGCAGAGCTACAGCTATCCGCTGCCGGGAACGTTCGATGGCAGCGAGTTCACGCTTGCGTTCCGGCTCGACAGTTACGGCAGTGTGACATCCAGCGTCAGTATCGAGAATGTCTCGGTTGGCTATTACGGCCAGCCTGTGCCGGAACCCTCAGGCCTCGCGCTGGCCGCCACGAGTGTGCTTGTGGCCATGCGGCGGCGGCGGGCAGCATAAGGCGCACCACAAAGGCTTGAGGCGTCACTCAAAGGACTGCGGGTAAGCGGACGGAGATGGGGGCTCGCCGCCGCCCCCGGCCTTCGGCCACCCCGGCTCACCTCCCCGCCCCCTGATGCGCGCAATGGCACCACATCGAAGGGCTTGAAGGGGGGAAGGAAAGAGTGGTGTGGAGAGGGTCCGGGAGAGGAGCGGCGAGAAAAAATTGGGGTACGGACGGTTGTCTCGCCGCTCCTTTCCCGGAGCGCGAGCAGGTCGTCCACTGGGTGGAGTTTGACGGGGTGAGGATGGGTGTCCAATGGTGGAAAGCTAAGAGGGTCAATTCCAACTTCAAAAATAAGTCTTAAAAACGGTACCCGCATCTCTTGGGTCTTCAAAGCCGGTCAGGTTGTAAACGATCTCGCTCACGCGGTCCTTTGGGTTGTATCCTCCGGGGAACGTTCGCCTTTGCATCGCTCCTGCGATCAAGTCCGCGAGTTCCAGCATTAACTCGCGGCCCTTGGGGAGTGCTTGCAGGTCGTTCAGTTTCACACGGTCTGGGAACGTGTAGGCAATCTGATAGGCAAGGTCACCCTTTAGTTGCTCCAGCAGCATCTTGTCGAAGCCGTCTTCCGCCTCCTTCACCACTAAAACCCCCATCGGGTGTGTCAGACATTTCAGCTCATCCAGCTTCTCCAGTGTCTTGATCACCAATTGCACTAATAAGCTCATGCGGGTGCGGTGCGTGTCGCCGCGTACGTGCACAGCGTGGCCCAAGAAAAGCAGCCCACTGCATCGGCCGCGTAGCTCTTCCAATAGTCCAATTGCATGCGGTCTAGTCTTCGCGTCCAAGTCCGCGAAACGAACTGTATCCAGCGGTAGTTTCTCCCTGTATTCGCACAATGCCGCATGCTGCGGTGCCCATTGCTTCCAGTTGATCGCACAAATGCCGGCGTACCCGGTGTATCCCTTTCCTTCGTTCCCGGTGTCGTCTAAGTAGACTCGCACCTCGGCGGTCGTGCTGCGTGCAGCGGCCAGCAAGTTGTAGAACTCCATCTGCCGCTCACCGCGGTTGCGACGAATGTGCGGCGAGGCAATATACATCTTGAGGTCATGTTGAATGAACCGCCGCATACGGGTGATGTTTTCATACAACTCAAGGTCATACATCACCTCCAACTCCAGTGGCTTGCAGTCGGCGATTGTCTTACGGTGAAACTGTCGCCAGTATTCAATCACGAGGCCGATGTCATCGTCTCGTGTCAGCGGGTAGCGGTGCAAGATCTGGGCTACCTTTTGCTCAACGTTGTTAAGTAAAGAGTTGGCGACCGCCAGCTGCAGCGCGTGGCGTGCTTTGATCTTGTCGTCTTCTGTCTGACCGCCGGCTCCCATCCATGGCCGCACATCATCGAACATCGGCAGTTGTTTTTCATCGCTGCTCAATGGCCCGTCCTTTGGCGACAGTGTATCAGCAAGTAACTGCTCAGTCGCTTTTGTCGTTCACTGGCTGGAGGCGAGGACGTGACATCCTTCCTTCTGCTGGGGGAGCGGTACGGTGAGCCCGGGTGAGGGGGGTGGCGGTCGGGGCGACGAGCCCCCGAGAATTTTGCGGCTACGCGCCCCGCGGCGCAAGACGGCGTAGGAACGCTGCGCTAAGGGTGATCTCTGTGGCGGAAATCATATTTGCGGCTACGCCCCCCCTCATCGCCGCAAGCCCTCAAGGGCGTCGCGAACGCTCCGGCTGCGCCTCTGCTAAGGCCGATAAAACCCCGGTGAAAACGGACAACAACCCCCCGCCCCATAGAAACCCATCTCGAAAGCTGGCGGAACGCGCGGCGGTGACGGCATTTGAGGGTTTGCTCGCGCCAACACAGGCGCTGACGGTGGGAACTGGGGCGCTAATGGCGGGAACACAGGCGTTGGCGGCGTCCAGACAGGCGCTGGCGCGGAGAACTCAGGCGCTGGCGCGGAGAACTCAGGCGCTGACGGCGGCAACTGGGGCGCTGGCGCCACCAACTGAGGCGCTGCGCGCGTCAACTGAGGCGCTGCTCGCGCCGGGGCAGGCGTTGAAGGCTTCAAGGGCGGCGCGGGCGCGGGGCGCGGGTGGTGGGGCGGAAGGCGGAAGAGAGCGGTGAGTGACGAGTAACGAGCGGCAACGGACAACGGACAACTAACAACGGACAACTAACAACGGACAACGGACAACGGACAACGGACAACGGACAACGGACAACGGACAACGGACAACTACCAACTCACTCCGTCGCGGCGGACGGGGGGCCGCTCGGGTTGTTCCAAGGTTTCGCCAGCCACTCTTTGATGACTTTTTCCGCGGGTTTGTTTTCGGGCGTGTAGCCCTTCACTTGATGGTAGTAGATCTCCTTCTCATCGTAGGTCATGGTCTTCTCATCACCTTTCGCGTTGCCGCCGTCGCCGGGGGACCATTCCCAGACCATGAAGCCGCCAAGACCAGGCTTGTTGTACCAGCTTTGGAAGAAGCCTTCGTAGAGCATCTTCTGGAGCTCATCATCGCGCTCGAGTTCCGTGCGCGTGTAATCCCAAGGCTCGTGCGCTGCGTTGGAAAGACTGCACCAGCCGATCTCCAGGAACAGAATCGGTTTGCCTTGCTCCTGCTGGAATTTCAACAGGTCGGTTTGGATCTCAGCCCAGCGCTTCTTGACGTCTTCAACGGTGAGATCCTTGCGGTCGATGGTTTGGGTTTCAAGCTCGCCTAAATTGTAGTAGCTGTTCATCCCGATCAGGTCGAGCTGATCCCAGAAGGGGACGCTGGTGTAGTGGTCCCAGTTGGCGGAGTACGTGAGCTGGCCGTGGAAGACGCCGCGGAGGATCTTGATGGTTTTCTTCCACTCGGAGAGTTTGCTTTCGGCGCTAACGAGCTCTGACCCGACAGAGAGCACATCGACCTTGTTCTGCTCGGCGATCCACGCGAAATGAATGACCATGGCGCGATAGCTCTCGAACCAGTCGCTCCACTTCTCGGGTTTCAGTGTGCCGCGCCATTCGTTCCCGACCGGCGCATCGAGCAGCACGATGGGCATGAGGATGACGCGAAGCTTTTTGCTCTTGGCGTGCTGGATCAATTCGGAAAGTTTTTCGGGCGTGGGGGTCATGCGCATGTCGAGGTAAATGCGCATGGACGTGCCATTCTCCTGGCGGGCATCGACGACGAAGCTCACGGTGTCGAAGCCGCGTTCGGCAATCTCGTCGATGGATTGCTTGTACTTGTCGAGCCAATCCACGCGCTGGATCTGGATGGCGGCGCCGCGATAGGGAAGGCCTTCAAGACGAACCGCGGGATGCGGCGCTTCGTCACTGGTCTCGCTGGCTGTCGAGGTCTTGTTGCTCGGCGCAGCGCCGGGAAGGACAACGCACCCCAGAACGATCAGGTAGACGGCGACGGCAGCGCCGACAATTCCGCGGCCAAGCTTCATGGAATCATGATAGGGGGAAGATACGGAAACGTGAAGCGGGGGCGTTGTGACGATGTGGTTTTGTAGATCCGACGCCTGCGTCGCGGTTCTGGTGCGTGGCGCGCGGCGCGGGGCGCGGGGCGCGGGGCGCGGGGCGCGCGGCGCGGGGCCACCTCGACGCTTCGAGCCGACGCGACACAGGCGTCGGATCTACAGGGGCCGGGCGATGACGTACTCGGCCATGGTGTCGAGAACGCGGGAGGCTTCGGATTCCGGAAGCTCTGCCAGGGCGGAGCGGGCGCGATCGACGAGAGCCTGGGCGCGATCGCGCGCATAGTCGATGGAGTGCGTGGGAAGAATCAGATTGCGGATCCGCTCGATCTTGTCGGCGTCGCGGCTCTTGAGCAGCGAACGAAGCAGGGCTTGATGCTCGGCAGGCGCTGCGTGCAGAAAATGAATCATCGGCAGGGTCAGCTTCTGCTTCTCGATGTCGATGCCAAGGGTTTTGCCAACAACGTTTTCCTCGCCGACGAGATCCAGAATGTCGTCCTGAATCTGGAACGCGATGCCGAGGGAAAGCCCGAACGTTTCCAGGAGCTTGACGTGATGATCGCTCGCGCCGGCGAAGCGGGCACCCAGCGAACAACATGTTGCGACAAGCGTGGCGGTCTTGAGGGTGATGATGCGCAGGTACGTTGCCTCGGATAAGTCGAGGTTGTTGCGGTTGTCGATCTGAAGCAGTTCCCCCTCGCAGACTTGATTGGTAGTCCGAGCAATCGCCCGGCTGGCGAGCTGCGACTGCAAGCTGGAGCAGAGGTGGTAGCTGTGACTGATGAGGTAATCACCGAGGAGCACGGCCGCCTCATTGCCGCGGAGGTGGTTGATCGTCGCGCCTTTGCGGCGCAGCTCTGCTTCGTCAAGAACGTCATCATGGACCAGAGTGGCCATGTGAACCATCTCAACCACGGTGGCGAGTGTGATGTGGGCGTCGTTAAGTTCCCCGACGGATTTCCCCGCGAGGAGAAGGAGAATCGGGCGAAGCATCTTGCCGCGAAATCGGCTGACGTGCTTCACGAGAGTGTTGACGCAGGCAATATCGCTCACCAGCTCGTTCTTAAACATCTCGTCAACGGCGGTAAGCTCTCTGCCAATGCACTCGGTCAGGCTGCTGAGGGATGACTCCATTGTGTTTTCAGCCGCGGATCATCCGCGGATGCTCAGCGGATTATAGAGATCAGCGGGCGGCACGCGATTGCGCTCAGAAGTTTCGAAAATATTGAAAGCGAGGAGTTCGAGACTCATCGCACAAGGCAGTCGACGAGGGCGCGGACAGCAACGCCGAGCTGGGTGACCGCGACCGTCGATACCTTCCGCAGTTGATTGAGTTCGATCGCAAGGGCAGGGTGACGCAGAAGTTCACGCGCGAGCGCGGCGGGTTTGACGTGTCCCCGATCGTCCACCAACCGCGCGATGGCGGGATTGAGCGTGTCGGAGGCGGAATCGCTGATGGCGCGGATGCCGATGTAAGGAATTTGCCAGGCTTTGGCGAACGCGCGAACGCGGGTATTTTCCATCTCGACCGCGCGGGCGCCGGTCTGTGCGAAGAGGGCGGCTCGTTCAGCGGGTGTGGAAACCACACAATCCGCGGTGTGGATCGGGCCATGTGGATAGGAAAGTTCCGGAGGCAAAATGTCCGATAATGAGTCGATGAGGATGTCCCCGACGTTGAGGGAGGGGTCGAGGCCACCGGCGAGGCCGGCCATGATAATGATCGCGTGGTCGGGGAGCTTGACAGGCAGATGGCCGGCTTTGATGCCTACGGTGTGGAATCCGCATTCGGAGAGGTTCTTAAGCGCTTGTCGTATGGCACGGGTCTCAAAATCGACCGCGCAAAAGATGATGGGTTTCCGCTTTTCGATGGCATCCGTTATTCTATCGGGACTGCAGTCAACCAAGGAAGCTTGATGGGTGTTCCTGTTTCTCAAATGTGGACGGTTGCTTCGTACGTGCTGAAACAGCGTTCGAGCGGGCGGAAGCAGTATCCACTGGTCCTGATGCTCGAACCGCTATTCCGGTGCAATCTTGCGTGCGCGGGGTGCGGGAAGATCCAATACCCGGCCCATATCCTGAAGAAGCAATTGACCGCTGAAGAATGCTTCAAGGCGGTGGATGAGTGCGGGGCGCCGATGGTTTCGATCCCCGGCGGGGAACCTCTGATGCATCCGGAAATTGGCGAGATCGTCAGGGGGCTGGTGGCGCGGAACAAATACATTTACCTGTGCACCAACGCGCTGCTGCTGAAAGAAAAGCTGGATGAGTTTCAGCCGAGTAAGTACCTGACCTTTTCCGTCCATATGGACGGGCAGAAGGAGCACCACGATTTCGCTGTGTGCCGGGACGGGACGTATGACATCGCGGTCGAAGGGATTCGCGAGGCGGTGAAGCGCGGCTTCCGGGTGACGACGAACACAACGCTGTTTGATGGCGCGGATGCAAAATCCGTTCGCGGATTCTTTGATGAGATGATGGCGCTGGGTGTCGAGGGGATGATGCTGTCGCCGGGGTACAGTTATGACAAAGCGCCGGATCAGCAGCACTTCCTGGGGAAGGCCAAGACGAAGCGCCTCTTCAACAAGATTTTAAGCAATCGCAAAAAGGGTTGGCGGTTTAATCAAAGCTCATTGTTCCTGGAATACCTGATGGGCAAGCGGCACTACGCATGCACCCCTTGGGGAATGCCCACCTACAACATCTTCGGCTGGCAGAAGCCGTGCTACCTGCTTTCCGATGGCTACGCCGATACGTTCGCTGAGCTGATGCAGGAAACCGCGTGGGACAAGTACGGGACCGAATCCGGGAATCCGAAATGTGCCAACTGCATGGTGCACTCGGGTTATGAAGCCACAGCCGTGAATGACACCTTCGGATCGTTCAGGGGATTTCTCGCGACGATTCGATCCACCTTGTTCACGGGCTATCGAGATGGCGATGCGCTCGAGGCGCTGGAGGAGAAGAGCGCGCCGGCTTCGATGGTGCAGGTGACGGTGCACGCCAGGCGCGAAGGTGCTCGCGAAACCACGAGAGCGTGAGGATATGCCGCAAGAGACCAAATCCATGCCGGTTGATCCCGAGTTGCAGGAACACTCGCCGGGTGTAACCCACGAGAACCTCGAAGGGTGGATTCCGGCAATCGATAACGATCACGATCTTTGCGCCGCGCTCGAGAAGGCTTTCGATTATCGCGGCGACATCACGCTGACGCTCAAAAATGGGTCGAAGATTGAGGGATATGCGTTCGATCGAAGATCCGATGGCCGGACGCTGGAGGAGTGCATCGTTCGAATCTTCCCCAAAGATCGGCATGAGAAGGTGTCAATCCGATACTCCGATATCGCGAATCTGGGATTCTCAGGTCGCGACACGGCTGCGGGAAAAAGCTTCGAAACCTGGCTGAAAAAGTACCAGGAGAAAAAAGCGGCGGGGGAGAAGAACATCCGGATCGATCCGGAAGCGCTGGATTAAACGACAATTCAAGAACGCGCTGAATCCTGAGAAAAAGCCCACGGAGCTTGCTCCGCGGGTTTCCATTTTGGTGGAATGAACGATACCCTACTGCTCTGTCACCGTTTCACCTTAGGGTAGCGTTTAGTCACGATCAACGGAACAATGGCGTCAACCATGGAGGGTTGTGTCATGCTGAAAAAGTATGTCGTTCGTCTCACGGATGCGGAACAGGCATTGCTCAAACAGGTCG
>JBBRYX010000046.1:0-5638 GCA_038237225.1 Tepidisphaerales bacterium
CCTCCTGGCGGTGAAGGGTGTCGTCGAACAACACCATTCTCGCAGGAGGCCGCGTCTTGCGCGCCTGGGCGCAACGCGCGCCGTGAAATGGAGTTAGGAACTAAGTTGATGGCATTAAATCCTGTCCCCTTAGAATTCCCCTGTCCCCTTAGAATTCCCCCTGTTTTGAATCAGCGCGGGTTTCCGGCTAATTTCCCGGGCGTCAAGGGGTACCCATCCGGTTGTGGATTGAGCTGTTGCCCATGACGTGGATCGAGCACGACAACATTGCCAAGCGCATCAATCTCTAGGTATGCCGTTGAGCGGAACCACTGGAATCTCCAATAATCGAGCGGAATATGCGACTTGGGGAGATCATAGCACCAGGCTCGCGAATTGTGAGTGATCCTTAGTTTGCGGGTCCTCGTAGGAAGGCGAAACGTGACTGTCTGTTCCGGGGGAATCTTTTTCGCTTGTTCATCTGAAACAACAAGTAATGTGTCGTTCGCTCGATTGCTCAGCGCGATATACGGCACCGGAACACATCCACTGAGGCAGGCGAGGACCGACAATACGAAAATCCGGCAATAAGCAACCATTGCAGCTCCCTTGGAGAATTCTAAGGGGTCGCACATCGAAACGCGATGAAGGACCGGGATCAACTAAAATTCGATGTGCGACCCCCTCGACCTTTCCCTTCGCGTCTTCCTTCGCGCCTTCGCGAGCTTCGCGCTCTCCCCCCCGTACCCTTGCACAGAGATTTTACGCCGTTACACAACGGTTTTGCGCCGGCGCACACCAGTGTTGCGCCAGCGCACAACGGTTTTGCGCCAGCGCACAACGGTTTTGCGCCAGCGCACAACGGTTTTGCGCCAGCGCACAACGGTTTTGCGCCAGCGCACAACGGTTTTGCGCCAGCGCACAACGGTTTTGCGCCGGCGCACAACGGTTTTGCGCCGGCGCACAAGCGTGTTGCGCCGGCGCAAAACGGTTTTGTCACGCGGTTATCGGGACGTGCATCAGCGCTATTTTTACAATCCGCATCATCCGGTTAAGTCGACTTCGCAGCGGTCCGATCTTCAGGGAGCGGCCAAGGGGACGGGAGTCATTAAGATCGAAGCGTGGCGGCAGCAGGGAGTTTTCGAAGATAACAGTATGAGGCAAACTAACTAAAATGACTCCCGTCCCCTTGGTTCCCCGTCCCCTTGGTTCCCACGTCCCCTTGGTTCCCACCAAAAAGCGTCGCGCCGAAGCACGAAATCCGAAGCACGAAATCCGAAACAAATCTCAAGTTCGAAGAAGAAATCGCCAAGATGGGTTGTTTGAAGCATTTCCGCTTCAGTCATTGGTGCTTGTCTCGGATTTCGAGTTTCGGATTTCGGATTTGTCCGCCACAAACGTCCCCGCCAAAACTGTCCGGCACCCCATCAACGAGGATCAGGGCGCTGGCGGTTGCTGTGAGGCGGGATTTCGGTAATCTGCGCCATCCGTGAAATCTGTGGATCGCATTTTCCTCGTCCTGTTTCTTGTTACGGGTTGTAATCAGACCGCTCAGCGGCTGATCGTTAATCGGACGCCGGATGTTCCGGCGAATATTGAGCTGACGTCGCCGGCATTTCAGAACGGGGAGGCGCTGCCGAGGAAATATACGACGACGTTGGATCTCTCGCCGCCGCTGGAATGGAGGAATGTTCCGGCGGGGACGAAGTCGTTTGTGATTTTGATGGAGGATGCGGATGTGCCGCCGCCGAATCCGTTTCTGCATTGGGTGGTTTACAATATTCCGGCGGAGGTGACGTCGCTACCGGAAGCGCTGCCTCATGAGAAGAAGCCGAAGCGGGTGCCGGGGGCTGTGCAGGGGAAGAATTCTCGAAAGCGTTTGGGTTATCAGCATCCTTCACCGATCGACAAGCGCGCTCATCACTACCACATTGAGATTTTTGCGCTTGATGACTTGATCGATCCGGAGTCTGGGAAGAACAAATCCGAGGTCGTTACCGAAATGAATGGGCATGTGCTGGGGAAGGGGGAGCTGATCGCGACGTTTCGCACGGATTGAGAGGAGTTTTGGATGGTGGGACATGCCCCCGCTGAAGCGGGGCACGCCGCTTGGGGGTGAGGACTATTCGGGCCAGTCGCCGGTGAATACTTCGGTGGCGGGTCCGGTCATGTAGACGGCGTTGTCGGTGTCCTGCCATTCGATAAGGAGGTCGCCACCGGGGAGGTGGACGAGGCACTTGCGGTCGAGGCGACCGGTTGCGACGCCGGCGACGACGACGGCGCAGGCGCCGGTTCCGCAGGCCCAGGTGATACCGCTGCCGCGCTCCCAGGTGCGCATTTTTATTTCATCGCGCTCGATCACCTGGGCCCAGTGGATGTTGGCGCGCTTGGGGAAGGCGGGGTGGCGCTCGATCAGTGGGCCGATGCGTTCGAGTTCGACGATTGCGACATCGGTGACGAAGACGACGCCGTGGGGATTGCCTGTGGAGACGGGGATGATGTCCACCAGCTCGTTCGCCTGCGCTACCGACAAACGATATTCGCGGGGCTTGGCGCCCTTGACGGCCTTTTCGGGATCGAAGGGAATTCTTTCGGGCTCAAACCAGGGCTCGCCCATGTTCACGGTGACCTGCTCGACCTTGCCGTTTTGCGTTTCCAGCGCGAGCGTGAGGACGCCGCGGGCGGTTTCGACGCGCATGGGATTGTTCCTGGTCAGCCCGTGATCGAAGGAATATTTTGCGACGCAACGGATGCCGTTGCCGCACATTTCGCCTTCGGAGCCGTCGGCGTTGAACATGCGCATGCGCACATCGGCTTTGTCGCTGGGGAGGATGAGAATGAGTCCGTCGGAGCCGATGCCGAAATGGCGATCGGAAACTTTGCGCGCGAGCTCGGCCGGATCGGCGACTTGCTGGGCAAAGCCGTTGACGTATACGTAGTCGTTCCCGATGCCGTGCATCTTGGTGAACTTCATGGGTGGAAATGATAGGGGATGGAGGGGCGGGAATCACGTGTTGAGATCACGAGTCGTCATTATCCAACGAATGCTCGATTTCGGCCAGACGACCGCGCAGGTCCGGGGGTACCACGTGCACGCCGGATCGACGACTTGGCTCCTCCGGATCAACAAAGAGTACCCGGCGTCTCGAATCTTGTTCGAAACCAAGTTCTTTCATTACCTCAGTAATTCGATCCAAGTCGCCGCGACATGGCTTCAGTATAGTATAATGATCGCGCATGCGCTGCTCATCGCCACAGCCGAATCCCGAAACGCTGGACGACCTCGTGAAGCGGATCGTGCGCGCTTGTCAGCCCCGCCGGATTATCCTCTTTGGCTCTGCGGCGCGCGGCGAGATGACTGAGCAGAGCGACCTTGACGTGCTGGTTGTTCTGGCGTCTGGCGCTGATGTGCGAACATCGGAAGACGCAATGTATTCCAATATGATCGGGTTCGGGATTCCAAATGATCTTGTGGTTGTGACCGAGGACGATGTTATCAAATACGGAGAGAACCCGTACCTGGTGATCCATAGCGCCACGCAGGAAGGCCGGGAGTTGTATCGTGCCGCAGGATGAGCCGATCCCCGGCAGCGTTCTACATTGGCTGGCGCGCGCGAGTGGACATCTGGCGTTGGCACAAAGTCCGAAGCCGGCCGGAGCGTATTGGGAGGATCTTGCATTTCATACCCAGCAGGCCGCCGAACTTGCGATCAAGGCGGTGTACCAGCACCACGATCTGGTTTTCCGTTTCACGCATAATCTTGAATCATTAATGACGGAGCTAAGCCAGTCCGGGGTCGCGATCCCATCGCAGGTTTACGCTGCGGTGAAACTAACGCGTTACGCCACTCGTGCGCGATATCCTGGCGCCGCCAGTCACGTCCGATGAGTTTGAAGAGGCGCTTCGGCTTGCCTCTGATGTGCTTGCATGGTCGGAATTGACCGCACTGAAACCATCGATCAAAACGACTGCCACCACCGTTCCTTCGAAGGAGACTGCAATGGGTTTGACGCGCGTTGGCGAACTTGGCGAGCAACTGGAGGGCATTCGCACTGGGCTTTATCAGAAGGATTTCCTGCTTACCTGGAACCATTCAGTGGATGAGCTGAAGGCGGTTCTGCAGGCGGCCGAGGCGCTGGAAGAGCTTTATAGAAACAACATCAGCTCGCGCGTTTTCAGCGGCGGGATTGCGGTTTCCAACTTTCGGGATCAGTCGACGCGGACGCGATTCAGCTTTGCGAGCGCGGCGGCGCTGCTGGGGCTTCAGTTGCAGGAACTGGATGAGGGGAAGTCGCAGATTGCGCATGGGGAAACGGTTCGTGAGACGGCGAACATGATCTCCTTTCTGGCTGAGGCGATTGGGATTCGAGATGATATTTTTCTTGGGGAGGGGGACAAGTATATGTCGGAGGTGTCGGCGGCGGTGGATGAAGGGTTTCGAGAGGGGGTTCTGCCGCAGCGGCCGGCGGTGATTAATCTGCAATCGGATCACGATCATCCGACACAGTCGATGGCGGATCTGATGCACTTGCAGCAGGCGTTTGGATCGCTGGAGAACTTGAAGGGGAAGAAGCTTGCGATGACGTGGGCGTATTCGCCGAGCTATGGGAAGCCGCTATCGGTGCCGCAGGGGATCATCACGTTGATGACGCGGTTTGGGATGGATGTGACGCTCGCGCATCCAGAGGGGTATGAGCTGGTGCCGGAAACGCTGCAGATCGCGGAGCGGCATGCGAAGGAGACGGGCGGGTCGTTTAAGAAGACGTATTCGATGGAGGAAGCGTTCAGGAATGCGGACATCGTTTATCCGAAGAGTTGGGCGCCGTTCAAGGTGATGCAGGACCGGACACGGCTGCTGCGCGCGGGAGAGAACGACAAGCTCAAGGCATTGGAGAAGGATGCGCTGGCGAACAATGCGAAGTTTAAGAATTGGGAGGCGACCGAGAAGCTGATGCAGGAGACGAAGAGTGGGAAGGCTTTATACATGCACTGCCTGCCGGCGGATATTACGGGTGTGAGCTGCAAGGAAGGGGAAGTGGCGGGAAGCGTGTTTGAGCGTTATCGGCTGGCGACGTATCGGGAAGCGGGACACAAGCCGTTCGTGATCGCGGCAATGATGCTGATGACGCGGTTTGAGAAGCCGGGGCAGGTGTTGAAGCAACTGCTTGAGCGGAAGGCTCCGCGTCGTGGCGCGTAAACTGACGAAAGTTCGACGTATGGAAATCGCACAATTTACGATCGCGGGAAAGGCGTATGTAGTTATCTCCGAAGCAGATTGGAACCGTCTCTGCCGTACGGCTGGCCTGTCGGGGGCTCAATCGCAGGGCAAGGCGGCACGGAGGCCTGGTAAGACTCGTACCAAGATGGTGCGCGCGAGAAGGCGACGATCGGCCTGATTTGCCGGACTTGAATAGTTCGGCGTTCCAAGACCCAGATCGACGCAGCGCTGGCTTCGCCCGCAACCCAAGAGTGAGATCCACAGATTACGCAGATTTCGCAGATTGCAGACGGGCTTTTCCTAGAGCGTGTTATGAACTTAAACTAATTCCCGCCATCAGATTCTTCAGCATCAAACAGGCGAAGGCGATGAAGTGCAGGCCCGCGACGGTCGCGGGCAATCTCTCGTAGTCCTTGGCCAGCCGGCGGCACCGTGCCATC
>JBBRYX010000047.1:0-5004 GCA_038237225.1 Tepidisphaerales bacterium
ATACACCTACATCGGCGACACCAACTACGACGGCCAAGTGAGCGCGCAAGACTACACCGCCATCGACGCCAACATCGGAACCAGCGTCGATCCCGGAATCTCCTGGTTCTACGGCGACACCAACTTCGATGGCAACATCGACGCCACCGACTACACCGGCATCGACGCCGCACTCGGCCTCGGACAAGGCAACCCTCTAGCGGTTAACGGCTTAGCGTCGGTGCCGGAGCCCTCAACAATCGTGCTGATTGCGCTGGGGGCGTTTCGAATTCTAACCCGCCGCATGGCCAAGCCGTAACGCCATCTCACCGTTCGTCATTGCTTGGAACAAAACCTCGCACCCATCAGTTGTACATTTCAGAGCGCTACTTTTGAGGGAGAGTCGGTCAGGCACATCAAACCCTGGCCGTTTTTATGCGCGGGTGAATTGGTGCGAACGACACAAGTTTGCAAAATCGCCATCCCGTCGCGGGCCAAAACGGCGTCCGCCCCACAGACCCTCGTAAAGCCGATTTGATCCCACCGGCGGACTCTGGTATGCCGTTTGTGTCGCTCAAGCAGAAGCTCTAACCGGACGAGGTATGTCATGGCCAACAAACGATTCGTAGCGAAAAAAGTCGGTGATCAGTACGTCCTCGTGCCGCAAGGAAAGGATCAGGAAATGTGCCGGGTCGCGTGGGGAGCCGGCGGCGCCTTGCTTGCCCTCATGGGCAAGCACCGCGGCGGTCTTCTCGGACTCGGCGCGATGGCTCTCGGCGGCGGAATGGTCTATCGCGGCGTCATGGGATACAGCCCGCTCAAGGCAATCCTCTCCGATCAACGCCGCGGACAGAGCGGTGATCCCAAGCAAACACCTTCCTATCACCACGATTGGAAAGGCGCATCGCAGGTTCCTATTGACGAGGTCGACGAGGCCGCGATGGAATCCTTCCCCGCCAGCGATCCACCCGCGCACACGCAAGTGAGGACGGCTTAGTCACTCATATCCCAAAAAGAAACCGGCCCCCTGGGACCGGTTCGAAAAGTCTGAATAACGCCCCACGTTTTCAACGACGTTTGCGACGGCTAAGCAAACCCATTGCCCCGACGCCAAGCAATCCAGCGGTGGTCGGCTCAGGAACAGCAGTCACATCAGTCCAAGTGGTGCCGATGCGAAGTTCGTCCAGCTCAATCCCGGCGGGAACGACCGCGCTCGTCTGTCGAAGGATAAACGCCGCAAGCTGCCCGTTATCCGTTCCGGTTGAATTGGTCAGGTTCGCACCCGGCGTCAACCCGTCGTCGCCCAGTGTGGCGGCAGCGGGATTGATCCAAAGTCGTGTCGTGTCGTCCGTGGTCGTCCCCGAATTAAACTGATAATTGCCGACAATGAGAACGGTGTCGCCGGTGTTATAGGTGCCCGAGTCAAAGACGAAGTTCGCCGCGGTGCCCGTTCCTTTGTCCAGACCAATCTGGAACGTCCCAACACCGAGCAAATCCGCGGCAATGGTTTTGATTAAAACGCGGTCTTCAATGTTGCTCGGTTGGGCGGCCGTCAAATCATTGACGGCGGTCTGTTGCGTATTGTTGAACCCAACGATGGCCCCACCACTGGCACCGGTATTGCGCAGATCGTTGATCTTCAGCAGAAGCGAATACCACACCGTTCCCGTCGTCTGAGCCGCAAAGCCCACGCGGTCGGTTCGACCGGTATTGCCGAAGGCGACGTGATTTCCCGCAGTCGCGCCGGTGGGGGATGGAAACGGCGAAGAAACCACCGGTGCCGTCAGGCTGCCGGTATTGGTCACCTGGACGAAGTCAGTCGTCCCGCTGGTTGCGCTGCTGTACCACGTGTTCCCGTTCGGCGCTACATTCAGATGAAGGTCGCCCGCCGCATAGTTAAACGGCTCGTACAAAAGTAGTGATGCCGACGCCTGCGATGCAAACAGGCCGATCGTGGCCATACCCAATAGCTTCTTAACCATAAGACTCTCCCGAGACTGATTAGAGAACGCGAAGTGTGCCCTGCCAGAAAATCAATTATCCTGACGTTCCGCCCCCCGTCAAATGAAAAGTATATCGATTGCACAACTTCTTCAAGTAACGCCGGCGATGCCAAATGGGTCAGCTCGCTCGCGCCGCCAGATCGCGCTCCCAACTAAGCGCAAGTTGCTGGAAGACCAAAGGGATATTGACGTTTGCCCACAAATACTTCTCCGCTTTCGCAATGGCATCGATTCCCTCGCATATCTCCTCAATCTTCGACGACTCCATTGTCGATTGCATCAAGCGCCGGAAGTGCAATGCCGACAAACGCAGGTAAACCGTTATCCCGTCACGAGTTGCCTGATCTTTGCTGGCAAGCTCGTCCTTCGCGATCTGCTTTCCCGCATATCCCTCGGCAGCTTGCTTGAATAAGCCTTCCAGCCTTTCCGGCGTCTGTCCGGCCACCAAGGCGTCAAGCTCGCGGGTAAGCTCCCGCGCATGCTTCACCACGCCCTCGTCGAGCCATTGCAAAGCCAACCCCAGCGAACCCTCTGCAAGCACCGTCGCATCCGCGGCATCCTGCTTCGATATGCCGCGTTTCTCCAACTCCTTTCGCACCAGCGAATCCTCCAACGGCGCGAACCGAATCAACTGGCACCGGCTTCGGATCGTCGCCAACAGCGCCCCCGGCTGGTCGCTCAGAAGGATGATCAGCGCCCGCCCCGCAGGTTCCTCCAAGGTCTTGAGCATGGCATTCTGAGCCTGTGCGGTCATCGAATCCGCTTCTTCAACGACGAAAACCTTCCCATTCCCCAGGGCCGGCTTCAGCCCCGCCGCACGGACCAGCTCATTCCGAATCACCTCGATCGACATGTCGATCCCCTTCGACTTGCCGGTTTTGTCATGATAGCGAATGAGCTGCCGGGTGATGACGTGATAATCCGGGTGCGCCCCGCCCTCCATCGCGGCGCAAGAATCGCATGAACCGCACGGAGTCGCACCCTCCTGATCCGTCACCTTCGGCTTCTGACACAAAAACAGCCCCGCCAACGTCTTCGCGGTCGTAGCCTTCCCAACCCCAACCGGTCCCCCGAAGATCAGCCCATGCGCAAGCCGATCCGTCCGATACGCGCGCACCAGCGTGTCGATCGCGCCTTGTTGCCCAAGGATTTCGGAAAAGCCCAGCATCATTTGCATTGTATACAATGCTCCCAAAAGGGTCCGCATGATCAAACAAATCCTGCTCGGGGTGCTGTTGGCGCTGTCTGCATCCGTTTGGGCGCATGACATCGAAGGCGTCCAACCCGCCGCCCTCGATCAGCCCCGAATCAACATGCACCTCCGCCGCGAGATCAAAGGGAAACCGCTTAGCGCCGGAGGCGCCGCTAAAACCGAAGAATCCACCATCAACATCCAGGCCTTCCTCGACACCGGCGCCAGCGGCATCCTCCTCAGCGGAAAAACAGCCAGCGCGCTCGGCGTCAAACACCGGAATGCCAAGGGTGCAAAGTCCGACGTCGCGGTTCGTTTCCACGACGTCGGCGTCGGTGGCACCGATGCCTTCGACGTCTCCGAGAAGCTCTTCATCTTCATCGCCCCATACAGCACCAAAAGCGAGCCGGACGAGGAGAATGAATACCCCCTCAGCGTCGGCCCGATGCGCACCCAGATCTCCAGCGGCGCCGGCTTGATCGAAATGCTCACCGGCGGCCTTGATGTCCTCGGGGTTCCTGCCATGAAGGGAAAGATCGTCATCATCGATCCCAAGCCCGTCGATAAGTTCGACGACATGATGCGCTGCGGCCTGTACGAGCGCGGCAAAGTAAAAGTGCCACCAACCGACCGGCATGTGAAGCTCACCTACGTCGACTTCAAGCCCTTCACCCGCCTCGAGCCCGCGAATGCCGAGGGACCCAGCTTGGCGGCAAACCCCATGATCGGCCCAAGCCCCGTCACAGCCGCACGCAACGCGCCAGCGCCCCAAACCCCATCCGTCGTCGCGAAATACAAGGGCCAGGAAGTTTCCGGAACCTGGCTCCTCGACACCGGCGCCGCCGCGTCGATGATCTCCACGAAGCAAGCCGCAAAGCTCGGCGTCACCTATGCCGCCGGAACAATGGGAACCGACAACGCCCGCTTCGAAGGAATCCCGAAGGACAAGCAATTCTCCATCTCCGTCGGCGGCGTTGGCGGAACCAAGAAGGCCGCCGGTTTCTTCCTCGATGCTTTGGTCATCCCTACCCGCGAAGGCGACCCCCTCGTCTACAAACCCGCCCCCGTCCTCGTCAACGACATCAGCGCCCAGGATCCCCAGACCAAAGAAACCATCACCCTCGACGGCGTCCTCGGTATGAACTACTTCTCCGCCAGCGCCTTCGTCTCCCAGGAAGGCCTGCTGCCCGACATCAAGAACATGACCGTCGGCCCATTCGAGTGGATCGTGATCGATGAGCCGCAGGCCGTGTTGGGATTGAAGCTGAAGAAGTAGGAGAATAATAATCGTCCCGGTCCCGATTGATTCCCCCGTCCCGATTGATTCCCCAGCAGAACCGCCTGCTTCTCGAAGAGAAGAAGTGACATCCGCGCGCAGCGCCGCCCGCCAGTCTGCTATAATGCGGGTCGGACAGTTTTCATTATCAGGAAAGCTCCATGAGATTGGTGATGGATGTTGTTCTATCCCTTCGGGCGTGCGGTGGCGAAGCTACCAATGCTCAAATCTACCATTGGATTGAGACTAACCGTCCAGGATCGTTCGCGCCGAATTGGCGAAGCGCCATTCGCGCTACACTGCAAGCATACGCGGCTGATTCTCCACAATACCGCGAAGGCAACCCGAGCCTTTTTACAAATGTCACTCGCGGCGTCTGGTGTCTGAATTCTCATGCCGATACCAAGAAGATCGCTAGAGCGAATTTCACATCAGTGTACACCGTAACCGCATTTGATAAACCAGCCCCGTGCGTCGTCGGGAGTCACCGCGGCAAAGCCGTCGCTGGCGGCTTGGCCCAGAGCGGGAGCGGTTCTGGCCTCCACGCCACGCAC
>JBBRYX010000048.1:0-4855 GCA_038237225.1 Tepidisphaerales bacterium
AACCATCCATGGCAAGCTCCGGCACGACAGACTTGAATGTTCAAAAACGCAAAGCTTTGCGACGAGGAAGATGTGTTAACCGATTCCGGCCTCGGGCGCAACACCTAACGAGCGCCGAACATCAAATGCGGTTGCCCTGCGCGCAGCATCAGGGCGCGGGCCTTGGAGTCAACGCCGGGGCAGTTGTATTGTCGCCGGTCTGACCCGGCGATGATGAGCGCGCGGAACGGTCGCTCGTCCGGCGGTAGTTTTCCATTCTCGTCGTTGGGTTTCATTCCTAACCTCGATCCTATTCCGCAAGGCGACTGCGCTTCTGTTCAGACGAGCCGGCATCCCTTGACGGCGTGGTACCATCCGGGCGGCGCCAGTAATCGCGTTGCTTGCGGAACGGCAGGGTGAGCGTGTGCCAAAGCCGGTTGTCGTCCGGGCCGGAATATCCCGCCACGCCGATTTGGATTTGCGATTGGGGAATGTTGAGTCCCAGGGAGCGATGCAGCCGGTCCCACCAGCAGAACACCACGCCGAAATTGGAATTCGTTTCGCGCCGGACCTGCGAATGATGGATGCCGTGCATGCGCGGCGTGACGAGAACCATGTTCAGCATCCGCTCGAAACGAATCGGCAGGCGCACGTTGCTGTGGTGAAAGAGCGTGTTGGCCTGGAAGACGAGTTCGTAGGCCGCGAACGTCGCGAATGACATGCCGATCAGACTGACCTGCACGACACGGAACAACGTGGAAAGCAGAACCTCGCCGAAGTGAAACCGGAAGCCGGTCGAGACGTCGAGGTCAGGATCAATGTGATGAACATTGTGGAAGCGCCAAAGCACGGGAATCTGATGATTGATGATGTGCCAGTAGTAAAAGCTCAAATCCAGGAGCAGAAATCCGGCGATGGACCGCGCCCACCGGGGCGCGACAAGGAGGTGCATCAGGCCGAAGGGTTTTTCGGTTGCCCAGCTCAGGACGTGCAACGCGGCAGGCCTGACGGCGATCAGCGCGGTCAGGAATGCCAATCCGGAGATCGCCAGATTGATCACCAGCCTCGCGAACAGCGCGGCCTTGGCGTCGCGAAGTGGGAGGTATCGTTCGGCGACAAAGAGCGCCGCGAAAATGCCCATGACAAGCAAGGGAAGATACCGCGATAGCTTCACCGCATCGGCCTCCGACATGGCAGTCTCCATCAGGTGAGCGCGCCACGTTAAGTATCTCGCGCGTAACGAAATCGACAACGCTCCGACATGGCAGTCTCCATCAGGTGAGCGCGTCACCGCGGCTTGATCCACGGCTGATGTCAGCGTCGGTGGGACGTTCCGGCGAGACGATTCAACAACAACGTCGCGAAGGCCGGCTTCGCCTCTGTACAGTAAATCAGGCTCGAATGCTGGCTCGTTGGCTCGCAGATCAGGTACGGCTTGGTCTTCCCGGCAGCCCGCTCATCGGGCGTGGCTCGATCATCCGGCCGCGTTTCGATGCGCGCGGTGACCGAGATCGAGTCCGTCAGATTCGGATCGATCGCGCACCCGACCGCCAACGTGTCGAATGGGTTGAACCCTTTGAGCTTGTACTGCTTCTCCCATCGCGTCAGCCATGCCTCACTCGTTTCAGCGATCCAGGACCCGCACGCGTTTTCCCCGGCAAGCGTTTGCATGTCAGCCCGCGTGATCCACACGTCGCTGCTGACTTCATAGCCTGCCAAGACGATCGGGATGCCGCTGTCGAGGAGGAGCTGCATTCCCTGGGGGTCTTTTTCAAAATTCGCATCGGGAAAGACGAGATCCCGTCGACCTGGCGGATGAAATCCAAAGTCCGGTCGACGTCCGGCAACGACAACGATCTGGCGTATGCGCTGCTTGAAATCCGGATGATTCGTCACAACGCTTGCGATGTTGGTCACTGGACCGAGCGCGAGCACGACCAACGGTCGACGCTGAAGCTCGGCCGCGAGGGCGCGGGTCGCGTCGGTCTCCGTTCCCAAATCGGATGAAGACTTCGCGCCGGAATACGGAACCTTCAATACGTCGGGTGCGAAGCGAGCCAGGAGATCCTGTGTGATGGGAAGCGTTTGATCCAGCCGACCGTTTCCGAAGCAGACCGACACGCCGCGTACCGTCACCTCCGGCGAGTGCAGCGCGAAGAGGATTGCAAGGCCGTCATCGACATCACGGGGACGCGAATCGACCAAACCGTTCGTCGTGTCAACATCAAGCCACACATCCACCGGCTGCGTCGCTGGTCCGGCATGCACTGGAACTCCCAGGAACGCGAGAAGGCAAAGGATCGAAGCAATTTTCATGTCCAGAGCTCCTCGACGTTGTGCGTTCGCATGCAGCGACCCGACGCTCGCAGCAGATCCGCTCGCCATCCACCCGGAGGAAGGGGAAGTTGGGCATAGCCGATGAGACGGCGCATGACTTCGCAGCCGGCGAACTGCGATAGCAATCGAAGATCGATGAATGGAATTCCATACGAATCCAGAATCGCGAACGCGTCCGACCAAGGGCGCTGCGCCAGCCTGAGGTGCGCGACACATACGCCAACGTCGAACTCCCGATCGCCAAAGAAGCAGAATTCCGGGTCGATGATGCGCAGGCCGTCGTCGGTGGTAAGCCAGCTCCCTGGGAAATAGTCGCCGTGCAATAGACATTCGCCATCGGAGAGGTAACGCTCGCCGGTTTCGGCGACGAGACGCAAGTAGGAGTCATCCTCCAGCAGTTCGCGTGCGGCGCCAGGCAGCGATGGCTCAAACTCTTTCAGCACCAGCCCGTTGTTGGCTTGAAGCGGTATGACGTACATGTGCTGGTGGTTCAGTTCACGCATGGCGCGGTTCGCAAGTAACGGATCCGCTCCGCCACGCGTGGCCTCGTGAAGTGCTCGCAGGTACTGAGCAAGCTGCGCGAGTGCTTGGGGGGGGAAATCCTTGTTCCTATAGACGCCGGTAAAATCTCGCGACTCTCCAAGGTCTTCAAGCACGAGAAGGCGGGAGGTGTCATCCGCCGCCAGCAGTTGCGGCATACGGTCCGCCACGCCGGCGATGCCGGCAACGCGCTGATAGAATCGGTATTCTGAAAGCGCTCGATCCCAGGGCGCGGCGATGGTGTCATACTTCTCCACCCATGGGCGAGACTGTTTAACGATAACGCAGCGCGCGCCGCCTGCGCCGGCGATGCGGACGCGCAACGTCAGGTTCATGTTGCCTTCGCCCGCCTTGGCGCTGGCGATGACGCGCTCATCGCTGGATATCGCTTTGGCGTGTCGCAGCAGACGAGTGACCCCGCAGTTATCTTCGGGAGAGAGCCACGGAAAATCAGGATGTTCGGCCATTGCAGCCGCTTTGCTCATGGCATCACTTTCATGGGCCGCCGGCACGGTAGAAGTTTGCGGGATTAAATTGCTCCGGGTACGTCACGCCATAGTCCCTGCCGAACCAGGTCTGTTCGATGGGATCGTGGAGCTGAGCCATATACTCGTCGCGGTCACGGTACTGACGCGTTTCGGCATGCCCGTCGAGGAAGGCAAAGTTGCCGAGGTACTTGGTGCGTTCTCCAGCCGCCAGGTTGTAGATGTCCTTCGAGGATTGGGTATGGAACGTGCTCTTGTATTCGGCGAAGACGACGATCTGGGTCGATGTCTGTCCCGAGACCGAGCGCGCCTTTCCAGCGCGCAGGCCCGCAATGTTGCGAACGATCCAGTCGGCTGCGTTAAATCCAGGCTTCACCCGCGTTGCGGCAACGCTCGGGTTGGCTGATGCCAGCCCTGCATAGACCTTTGATACCATGTAGTAATAGTTCGGCAGCCACACGTCGCCGGATGCGAATCCCGCCATCGGATTGGCGCCAGCGCTCGCATAGGGATCGACCGCGTTGTTGTCGGCGTCGCCGGTCGGGCACTGCCAGATCTTTTCCGAGCGGCCGAGATAGGGGCGCAGCGCCTCGCCAATCGACGGCAACGTGTACGTCTGACCAAGCCGCGGGTGATTGAATGGCCGCCACGCATCCTGCCCGGTTCCCTTCGGTGACAGAAGCGACGTCTTATTGTTGTAGATTGCCTCAGGAAGCGAGCCCTTGTTTTCAGTCATGTAGCTCTGCACCGCGACGGAAAGTTGACGGATGTTGCTGAGGCAGACGACCACTTGCCCCGCCCGGCGCGCCCGATTGAGCGTGGGCAGCAGAATTCCAACGAGCAGGGCTATGATGCCGATCACCACGAGCAGCTCGACGAGGGTAAAACCCCGGCGAAAGAAAACTCGTTGTCGTAGAAGGTTCAGGATGAACATGCTCCTTCCTTATGCTCGCCGCACCACAATGGGCAGTAGACCGAAGACCGATTCTCGATTTCGGGCCGCAGATTATATACCGGTCGCGAGCCTCCACCGACCCTGCCACACCGCGGACGGACGATCTGCACGATCAGTCGCCTCGTAGGTGACACAAGCGAACAAAACTATTGCACGGAATCTGAAATTGCGGCAACTGCTGTCGGTTCGCGAGGCACAGCTAACGGTCAGGATGAGTCATTCGCTGGTGGCGGCAAGCCGCCGGTGCGCGACAAGCGTTGCGCCGAGAATCTTGTCGGTCCCTCGCTTCAGGTGGAACTTGAGAAATCCGCCATCTTCGCCATCTGCTATTTCCGGCGTCCATCATCCCTCAGCGCAATCACCGGCAACGGCTTGAACATCTGCTACGATCCGTCAGGTCCACGACCTGCACGCCACGATGCTCCACCTCATGGGCGTCGACGATAAAAAGCTCACCTACAAATTCCAGGGCAGGGACTTCCGCCTGACCGATGTCTCGGGCAACGTGGTGAAGCCGATCCTCGCATGACCGGGGACTGGCTCCCTTTCGAGTGTTTGT
>JBBRYX010000049.1:0-4255 GCA_038237225.1 Tepidisphaerales bacterium
AAGGGGACAGGATTCGTTTTGCGTCGGTGATCGCACCGCAGTAGATTATCCTCATGCCGCGCGGGCCACGCAATGCGCCGGGGGACTTGGTCTATCACGTTCTCAATCGCGGGGTGGCACGACGCAGGTTGTTTCACAAAGTACCGGATTATGCGGCCTTTGAGCGCTGTATTCACGACACGCTGAGCGAGGTTCCCACGCGGTGCTCTCCCGAGAAACGGGACGGTCCCGCCAATGGGTTCCTGGCATGTGGCGCAGGCCGGGAATCGGCCAATTCGCGCTCGGCGGCCATTTAACACACCGACTCGCTCGGAGCATGCTGACCTAGCACGCCCCAAACTTCTTATCGACCACCGTCTTACCGGCAACTTTTACGGTCAGGTGGACGCATGCTGGGAAGCCGAGTTCTGCGCACGCTTCAGCGGCAGTGCCGTCCGGAATTTCATCCGGAATGTCGACGCACACGTCGCCCACCACTGGAAGCTTGAGGCAAAGCTCGCCATTCTGAACGACGACCTGAACGCACTCTTTGAGCTTGTTGAAACTGAAGACTTTCGCTCCAGTTTTCTTGCCCGAATCGGAACTGAGTCTGAGTGCCATTGCGTTATCCCTTTCAGTTGTGAGTGAATCCAATCGCGCCTGCCCTTTGCAGAACAAACATGAATGACAATTGTTATCAGCCAACGTTTCTCGTGTCAAGCAAAAGATGCCAACGATGGAGCGCGTGTAGTCCTCAGAGCAAAAATGGTGGGCGGTCGAGAAACTCCGGAAAATTCCGCCGTTCGAGTTTGAGAACTGGGCGGTCATCGCCCCACTTGACTTATCGACGCCCATATCGCCCACCTGCACCTTGTTGGGAATCCCGCCCAACTTAGGCCGCATCTTCCCCGTCGGCACCAAGCCAAGCGAGGGCGGGCTGTTTTCCGATGACTGGGGCATGCGAAGGGGACGGGAGTCATTTGTGGTGATCTCGGGCTGCAGAGTTGCTGAAATGACTCCCGTCCCCTTGGTCTCGCCCCGGCTTTGATTCGCGGCGACTGCCGCGGCGGCGGGTTGACAGGTCCAAACTTCAACGAAGATGTGGCCACCGGGCGATGGAAAGCGCAGCGCTACGAAGCGAATCGCACTGCGGCGACGTTCCCGAACCGGAACTGGTTCACGCTGACGCAGTTCATCGAGAAGGTGGTGCCCACCACAGGTGATCAATGACCGTGTGGCGGCTGGCGACGTATCACAAGCCAGAGGGGAAGGATCCGATGTTGCGCTGGTCCAAATCCGCGGACGTTTCGCGCTGGGGTGGAGAATGCCGATGGGGCCAGGTCCCAATCCAAAACCGTGGGGCTCTGCCCCATACCCCGCCCATAGCATCCGCCCCGATGTTGTGCGCGCGGCTCGGCATTCGGTATCGCCTGCGCGAAGCGCGGGGCGGGTAAGCCATTTATAGAGGGGCGGCTGGAATGACACGGAGGGGCACGGAGAAAAGCCCGCGCATGAAAGGAACCGCACGGTGAGGCCGAAGGGATTTTGTCCGCAGATTGCGCAAATTTCGCAAATGTGAAGCCCGGGACGCGCGACAGCAGCGGGCAACCGTTACGTTCACGGATTTTTTGAATGTTGCCGATAGGGTCGGATGGAGGTCTTCTCTATGGACGACGCCGGCCCGAAGCACAGTTTGAAACCGTATCCGGACCCGGATCGTCCCGGGTGCTGGCGGGTGCCGGTAGCGAGCCGGGTGCACAAGATGGAGGCGGTTATCGACGCGGGGTCGCTTCCGCTGGTTGAGGGCAGGCGGTGGAACTGGTCGCCCGGGCGGGGCAATGGGCACAACGGGACGGTCGTCCTGCTCATCAAGGGCAGCCCTAAAAAGACGCCGCTGCGCCAGATCATCATGGGCGTCGAGGGCCGCGCGCATCGGGTGACGAACCTCAACGGCGACCCGCTGGACTGCCGCCGGGAGAACCTTATCGTGCGCACCCCCGCCGAACTGCGGATGGCGATGCGCAAGCCCGCATCATTCATGGGCCAGGCGCCCAGCTCGCGGTTCAAAGGAGTCCGGTGGACGGATGAAGGCCGCAAGTGGGTGGCTGACATCACGATCGGGGGAAGGCGGCGCACGCTCGGCCGGTTCCGCAGCGAAGTCGATGCGGCGCTGGCCTACGACTCGGCAGCGCGGGAGGTGTACGGAGAACACGCGCTGCTGAACATCGAAGACGCCGCCGCGGCCGAGCGGCTTCGACGCGCTGAGGCTCCGACAGAAGCCGAGCCGTTCCCGCCGCCCGGCTTCGTGGATATGGACGATGCCTGCCAGATGTTCGGCATTCCGCCCAAGGCCTGGGTCATCTGGGAGGGTCGCGGGCGGATCCGCTGCGCGGGGTGGTTCGCGCGGCCAGGGAGCGCGGCCAGTCGGGGAGGGCGTTGCAAGCTCTATCCGCTGGCGGAGCTGGAGCGATTACGCGAGGAGTTCGCCCGGCTGGGCGATCCGTATCCCGACCCGGAGTCACCGGGTTGCTATCGCGTGCCGGTGTCGAGTTACGTCAGCTATCGCGAGGCGATCATCGACGCCGAATCGCTGCCGCTGGTGCAAGGTCGCAAGTGGGTCTGGGTGCCGCTTCGCAATGTCTGCGGCGGTGAGGTGGTGCTCGTATCCGCAACCGGCCACGGGGCGACTCTCACTCGAATCGTTGCGGGCATTTCGGGTTTTGAGGTGCGGGCGCACCACGCCAACGGCGACCCCCTCGACTGCCGCCGGGCGAATCTGCTCGTCAGGACGCTCCAGCAGCAGGTCCAGGGGAACCGAAAAATGGCCCGCCGGGCCGGCCGCCCCTGCACCTCCCGCTTCAAGGGCGTTCACTGGTGCGAGCCGCGGGCGAAATGGGTGGCACAGATCCGCAAGGAAGGTCTCCACCGATATCTGGGCGGATACGGCGACGAGATGGCCGCCGCCGAGGCTTACGACGAAGCGGCCCGGGAACTCTTTGGCGAGCACGCCTTCCTGAACTTCCCGAGTGGCGTGGAGGCGCAGCTGGAAGCACAGCAGCACGAGCGGATCGCCGGCGACATCCCCGAAGCGCCCAGCGCCCAGGCCGCTTAACGGAACAGAAAGCGCTGCCGCCGCGGGATCGCGCCGGACGGCTCCGGGGACGGGTCCGGGGACAGGTCATGCGACGGGTGGGCGATCGCGTGGAGCCGGAGATTGGATCTGCAGAGGGCGCAGATCTCAGAGATTGTGAGACAGACGGACGACCGGGGAGAAGACGGCACCACCGCTCGAACGACATCGATCTCCCGCGCCTCGCGCGACATCGGGCCGGAAGGTATGGGCGGGGTGTGGGGCAGAGCCCCACGGTTTTGGATTGAGACCTTACCCGTTCGGGATTCTCGCTCTGCCGGGATGCTCAGTCCGCAAGCGCCGGCACCAACAGAACCTGATCGTTGCCTTGCTGGCGCAGCTCGCGCTCGACCTTTGACATGAAGTTCGCGTGCTCGCTGGCGCGGATGCCCGGCCTGGACGGTTCCACCGTGATGTAAAGCCAGTCATCATCCTGCTTGTAGCCGGTGATCTTCAAAAAGATATGATCCCGCTCCGCTGTGGCGAGCCGTTGCCGAACCTGCTCGACGATATCGGTGATTTGTTGAGTCGTTGGCATCTGCCGCACCTTTCTGCTTAAAACGCGTCGAACACGGTGTTCATGATCGAGACGGCTTCCCTGGCGTCGCGGCCGTCAACCTGAACCGAAGGACGGTAATCCGCGAAACACCTCAACGTGTAGAGGCGTCCAATCAATTCCGCGAGCTTTGCCCGTTTGTCAGCGTTCATGCCCGTCAAGTGGGATCGAATCAATCGATGAATCCCGCCCGTTCCCGATTCGCCGGGATGGTTCGGGCCTTCGCGATTCGGCGGAAACGTCACGCCCGCAATGGCGGCCAGATCGTGGGTCACCTTTGAGAAAGCGGCGTAATACGCCCGCGCCAGGCACGAGCGGAAGTGTTCTTCCGCCAACCGGTTTGCCGCCTTCCGCGCATCGCTCGCCAGATCAAACCATGATTCAGGCATCAATGGATTGTAGTGCGGTCGCCGCGTCGTTTGAAGGCGTTCACCTACGGGGGGTTGTTCGGGGAATTCTAAGGGGACAGGATTTAATGCCATCAACTTAGTTCCTAACTCCATTTCACGGCGCGCGTTGCGCCCAGGCGCGCAAGACGCGGCCTCCTGCGAGAATGGTGTTGTTCGACGACACCCTTCACCGCCAGGAGG
>JBBRYX010000050.1:0-2342 GCA_038237225.1 Tepidisphaerales bacterium
GAAGCGGTTCTGGTTCCCTGGACTGATTGTCGTCGTGTATTTTTTTCCGCCCATCAGTTGGATGACCACCTTGCCCCCTTGCGCCAGCTGGTACTTGCCTGTTACCGGCGCCTGACCATTTGTTTCCGGAGCAGCCGGTGCGGGGAACCAGTTTCCGGAGCAGCCGGCGCCGCGCTGTCTTGCGCCCGATTGGCGGCGACGGTCATGCTGACGGTCTTGTCGGTACGAAAGACGAGGTGCTCCGGTCCGCGCGTGGACTTCCATTCCCCCACGATCTGGCTGTTCACATTGGGGAGCGAGTGTGCAACCTTGAGATGGCCAACCAGTTGTAGCGGATGATGGCGAGGACGCCGCCGATCACGACAACGATCACGACAACTGCATCGAGAACCGATATCCTCGTGCGCTTTCCTGGTGGGGTCGGCCGCGCCATTGTCATTCCCTCCCCGCGATCGTTATCTGTTAAGAGCAGCGGAAATCTTGACGGACCCGTTTCGCTTGGCTCGTCTGCGCCGTTTCCTATCATTATTTCATCCACGCCTTCAAGATAGGCAAGTCACGGCCAGCACGTTCGCGTGATCGGCGAGGGCGCAAACCCCGGAGGGTCGGCCTCTGCAACGGCAAGTGCGGGCTTCAGCTAATCAGAGGCTCTCCTCATAGGCGGTGAGCGCCCCGGCCGTCACCGATGCCTCGTTGGGGCGATCACCAGCGCCCGAATTTAACAGCTGAGGGGACATTGTCACATTGGCCAAGAATACGCGATTCGGAAAGGTCGCGGCTGTGACAGCAGCGGAGGCGTGGTGCGCGCTGCTGCACTTCTTCTGTCGGACACGGTCGAATCTTACGGTTCCGCCGAGCCGGTTCGGAGGCCGCCGTGCGTAGCTGGGGCGCGCCAGTTCTAGAGCAAGTTTCGGTCGCCCACGTCTTCACGCCGCTGTTCGGTTATCGCGCCAGCGCGCCCCATCCGGCGAACAGGTATTTGCTCTAAAAGGCGACCACCTTTGAGTCGGGCTGCTTTGCGGCTGCGTGAAATTCATTCATCCCGCCGAGCTTGACCCGATGATCGAGCGAAGAAGGGGCAAGGCCGCGAGCATCGACGCAAGGGCGGCAGGCCCAGAGGATTACGTTCGGATGGGAGGCCACCTCCTCGTATCGGTTCGGCGGGCCGACCGGCACGAGCTTGGCTCCGGCTCCATCCACGGCCATGAGAACGGCATCGTGGAACAGCATCAGGATGACCGTATCGCCGTCCTGAACGGCTGAAGCGGGAGGAACGCCTGCGGGAGCTGGTTGCGGACATGTATCACCGGCGTCGCCCGGATTTCGGCAACGCCCGCGAAATGCGCAATGTCTATGATGCGGTCCGCGAGCACCAGGCGGAACGCATCGTCGCCCTTCCCGATGCGGATTCATCATTGATCATGCCCAACGATATCGTAGATCTTCCCGCTCGTATTATATCTAATTATATCTAAGCGAGGGTTCGACGGTGTCCGGAACCGATGAGAACGATCTCCAACGATTTCTGGACGCCCAGAGTCCCGTCAGGGAGGGTGTCATGCACGTGAGCATTGAGCACAAAGAAGAGATAAAAGGCCTTATCAAAAAGACCCATGCCTATTTCGTCAACGTCTCCGTCCAGTTTTCCGAGGCAGAGCGCGCGATCATCAAAGCGCGAGGGCTTCAAAAACAACCTATCGACATTTCGCCCGGGGCTCTCGCTTCGACTGTCGTTGACGCCAATCCGTATCCCCTAAAGCTCATCGGCATGATCGGTATGATCGTCGGCTTTTTCGCTCCCTTTTTCTCTAAACAGTATGGCTGGCTCGCAATCTTCTTCTTCGTCGGTATCGGCTTCCTCCTCTACGGTATATACCTCGAACGCAAGTGGAAAGAGGGTGAAGAAGATACTCTCTGCATCAAAGACTTCCTCGCCGCCCCCGTTGTCATTCGCGCATTCAGCCCCTTGAACGCCAAACTGGTAGACGATCACATCCGCACATCTCTAGCCGGTATTAAAGATGTGATCGAGTTGAGCGAACTGCCCAAAAAAGACAGCTTCGAGCTGTGAACTCACTTAAAACCGACGACCCCGCAGGCGCGGCCCCGCGTATCTGCGCAACTATACTCACAACGGATCGCCGAGACCTCTGAAAGCGTCTCGCCAGCTCGGCCATATCAAATTCAAGCCGAAGGCGCCCTTGGCCTTGGCAGGATGCGCCCCGCGCATTGGTCAGGAAGATGACGGCATCGCCAATGATGAAACGCGCGATCCACGCAGGAATCCTGCGCGGCGGTTTGGCACCCAGCGCCTCCGCCAGGGCGGGCAGCCATTGCGACAC